>NZ_JBFPJQ010000009.1:0-206017 GCF_041021335.1 Amycolatopsis sp. SB7-3 | reverse complement strand
GTCGACGAGGACGGCAACCGCGACCCCCGCACTCCAGGCGAACGCAACGGCGACGCACTCTTCGACGCCATCCACTACGCGATGACCAACGACAAAGCCCCCACCCTCTCCGGAGACCGCACCACCGTCGTCGTCACCATCCCGCTCGAAACCCTGACCTCCGGGCTCGGCGCGGCCTGCGTCGACGGGGTCGCTCAGATCACCGCCCGGCATGCCCGGATGCTGGCCTGCGACGCCAAAATCATCCCCGCCCTCCTCGGCAGCGAGAGCGAACCCCTCGACATCGGACGCGCCGCCCGCAGCGTCACCCCCGCCCAACGACGCGCCCTCAACCTGCGCGACCACGGATGCGCGTTCCCCGGCTGCCGACGAAGACCGAAACACTGCGAAGCCCACCACATACTTCCGTGGGGACAGCTCGGCGACACCGACCTCAACAACCTCTGCCTACTCTGCCGCTATCACCACATGGTCATCCACGGCCAATCCGGCTGGAAAGTCCAGATCACCAACGGACGACCGGAATTCATTCCACCGCAGTACTTGGATCCGCTCCAAACGCCCCGCCGTAACCATCGCTGAACCCGAGGGAGCCCGCCGACCACATGGCGACGGGCCCCTCGGCATGCGCGAAAATCAAGACTCGACCGCTGCTTCAACGGCCCGCCCCTCGCCTAGCGGCCACTCCCGCAGGCGCTCCGGAACACTTCTCCGACCCGCATGCCCGACTCGGCGAAAGCTGGAGAAAGGGCGCCCCAGCATGACATCTTCCGGCCCAGCCACATCGAAGAGGCGGCGGATCTGGCCATCCATGGCTCCCGCCCCGGTGAACATCCACCGAGTCGGCCTGGATAGCGACGACGTTACTGCGGTTGCTGTTGCTGACTCGGCAGCGTCCCCGCCGCCATCCGCCGCGCCACGTCCCGCCGCAGCCACAGCAGCCACAGCCAGATCCCGAGGAAGATCACCCCGAGGATCGCCACGGCGGGCAGCGCGACGAAGAACGCGATCAGCGCGACCTGCAGCACCAGTACCGCGGGCACCGCCCAGGGCTTCTTCAGGAAACCGCACAGCACGATCAGCGCGACCGCGATCACGATCACCGACCACCCGGTGAGCGAACCGACCCCGCCGCCGAGTTTCGCCACCACCGGCAGCGCGAGCGCGACGGTGATGCCCTCCATGATCAGCGAACCGGCCATCACCCCGCGGAAGGACTTCATCGGGTCCTTGGCGGGCGGCTTCGGGGTCTCGTCGGTCACGCCGGCTCCTTACCGAACAGGGTCCTGGCCTCGCCCGCGGTGACGACGGAGCCGGTGACCAGCACGCCGCCGCCCGCCAGCGGTTCCTCGGGGTCGTCGCTCTGCTCGACGAGGCCGATGGCGGTCTCGATCGCGGCGTCCAGGCTGGGTTCGGCCACGACGCGGTCTTCGCCGAAGATCGAGATGGCGACGTCGTTGAGTTCGTCGAGCGGCATCGCGCGCGGGGACGAGTTCTTGGTGACGACGATCTCGGACACCACCGGTTCGAGCGCGTCCAGGATGCCGCGGGCGTCCTTCTCCGCCATCACGCTGACCACGGCGGCGAGGCGGCGGAAGGCGAACTCCTCGGCGACGGTGGTCGCGAGCGCCTTGGCGCCGTGCGGGTTGTGGGCGGCGTCGAGCAGCACGGTCGGTGCGGCGCGGACGCGCTCCAGCCTGCCGGGGGTCTCGACCTCGGCGAAGGCCTCACGGACGGCCTCGATGACCAGTTGCTTGTCCTTGCCCGCGCCGAAGAACGCCTCGACGGCGGCCAGCGCCAGAGCGGCGTTGGCGGCCTGGTGCGCGCCGTGCAGCGGCAGGAAGATCTCGTCGTAGACACCGCCGAGGCCCTGCAGTTTCAGCATCTGCCCGCCGACGGCGACCTCGCGCTCCAGCACGCCGAACTCGCTGCCGGCGCGGGCGACGCTCGCGTCGACCTCGATGGCACGTTCCAGCAGGATCTTCTGGACTTCGGGCTCCTGCTCGGCGATGACCGCGACGCTGCCGGGTTTGATGATCCCGGCCTTCTCCACCGCGGCTTTGGCCGGGGAGCCGCCGAAGTACTCGACGTGGTCGACGCCGATCGGCGTGATGACGGCGACGTCGCCGTCCACGACGTTGGTGGCGTCCCAGGAGCCGCCGAGCCCGGTCTCGATGACCGCGGCTTCGACGGGCGCGTCGGCGAAGGCCGCGAACGCCATCCCGGTCAGCACCTCGAACTTGCTCATCGGCACCGCGTCCGGGCCGCCGGCGTTGTCCACCATGGTCACGTACGGCGCGACGTCGCGGTACAGGTCGACGTACGCGGCGGCGGAGATGGGGGCGCCGTCGAGCGCGATCCGCTCGGTGACCAGCTGCAGATGCGGGCTGGTGTACCGGCCGACGCGCAGGCCCATGCGGGTCAGCAGCGCGTCGATCATCCGGGTGGTCGAGCCCTTGCCGTTGGTCCCGGCGACGTGCAGCACCGGGTAACCGCGGTGCGGTTCACCCATGAGATTGACCAGGGCCGCGATCCGGGCGAGGGACGGCTCGATCTTGGTCTCGGGCCAGCGCTGGTTCAGCTCGGCCTCGACGGCGAGCAGTTCGCGGCGCGCCTGCTGCCCGTTGGGGTCCGACGGGGCGAACTCGTCACCCTGGTCGTCCAGTTCGTGCAGTTCGACGTCCTCCGGGGCGACGAGGTCCGGCACGGGGCCGAGCGCGAGGTTGTCCCCCAGCTGCCCGATCCCGCCGATACCGCCCCGCGCGCCGCCGCCCGCCTGGTACGCGGCGTCGGGTGCGTCCAGATCCGGGTCGGTGTCGTCGGACGGATCGTGGGCGCGGGCCCCCAATTCGTCGACACCGGCGAAACTGTCCAGATCTGCCAGGTCCGGGGATTCCCTGAAATCTTCGGAATCCCGGCCGTCACCTCGCGGCACGAACTCTCCTCTTACCCTTGCTGCCTGTCACGCCGAGTCTACGTGCGGCTTTTCCTGGCACTCTCGACGCATGGGGTTCAACCACAACGACCACTATCACCCGCTGCTGCTCGACCAGCTGCCTCCCGGCCCCGGCGTGGCGCTGGACGTGGGCTGCGGCAGCGGACGGTTCGCGCGGCGGCTCGCGGCCACCGGCATGCATGTCGAGGCGATCGACCGGTCCGGTCCGATGATCGAGCTCGCCCGCGCCGCCGGCTCGCCGGGCCCCGGCACGATCTCGTACCGGCAGGCCGACGTGGTCGCCCAAAAGCTGCCGGACGAGGCGTACGACTTCATCTCTTGTCTCGCGATGCTCCACCACGTGCCGTTCGACACGGTCACCAAGCTGCGGGACGCGCTGGTCCCCGGCGGGGTGCTCGCCGTGCTCGGCCTCGGCAGGCCCAGCACCGTCGGCGACTACGCGCGCGCTCTCGTGGCCTCACCGGTCAACGCGCTGGCCAGGGTGATCGTGTACGCGGGCGAGCGGCTGAACGGCGGCGCCGACCCGCTGCCGACGGCGCCGATCGTGGAGACCTTCCCGCCGATGAGCCGGATCCGGCGCGACGCGGCCGGCCTGCTGCCCGGGAGCAAGGTCCGGAACCTGCTCTTCTACCGCTATCTGCTGGTCTATCGCAGACCGGAAGACGATCACCCGATGTGACACCCCAAGCGGGTGAAACCGGCGCTCGACCACCCGATCGGCGGCGCCGACCGGGGCGGATCCGGTTCATTTTTGAGAGGCCATCCAGTCCGGAGATCGGGGTCCTCATGCGCTACAGACGCGTCCTGTTCGCGGCCGTCTCGACCGTCGTCCTGCTGATCGCCTCCGCCACGGCGGCCACCGCCACCACGCGGTCCTACCGCAATTACGTCGCGCTGGGTGATTCCTACACCTCCGGACCGCTCATCCCGCTCCCCCGTCTCGATCCGCTCTTCTGCGGCAAGTCGACGCAGAACTACCCGTCGATGCTCGCCGCGGCGCTGCGGGTCCGTTCCTTCACCGACATCAGCTGCGGCGGTGCCGACACCACCAACATGACGCAACGCCAAAGCGTGACGCTCGGCAGCAACCCACCCCAGTTCAGCGCCCTGCGCGCGAACACCGACCTGGTCACGGTCGGTATCGGCGGCAACGACTACGGCGTCTTCGGCACGCTGGTCGGCACCTGCCCGTCACTGCGGGCGAGCGATCCCACCGGGAACCCGTGCCAGGAGCGGTTCACCGTCGGCGGTGTCGACACCATCAAGGCCAAGATCGCCGACACCGGCAAGAACGTCGAGAAGGTGCTGGCCGGAGTCCACGCCCGCTCCCCGCGAGCCGACGTGCTCGTCATCGGCTACCCGCGGATCGCGCCGGAACGTGGTTATTGCCCGAAGATCCTGCCCTTCGCCGAGGGCGACTACGCCTGGCTCAACGACGTCGAGAAGGCGCTGAACTCGGCGATCGAGAAGGCCGTCGCGGCCGACGGCAAGGCGACCTTCATCGACACCTTCGGACCGTCCGCCGGACACGACGCCTGCGCGCCGAACGGGGCCGCGTGGATCAACGGGCAGCACACGAAGCTGCTCGCCGCGGCGGCTTACCACCCGTATCGCACGGGGATGGCGGGCGTGACCGGAGTGATCCTTCGTCACCTTCGCTGAATGTCATGAAAGGGTCGTTCAAGACATTTTTTGTCCTGAACGACCCTTTCATGACATTGGTCAGGAGGCGGGAAGGGCGGCCAACCGGGCGTTGATGCGCTCGATATCCGCGACCGCGGTCTCCTTGCGGGCCCGGATCTTGCCGATCACCGGCTCCGGCGCCTTGTCGATGAAGGCCTGGTTGCCGAGTTTGGCCTCGGCCTGCGCCAGTTCCTTCTCCGCCGCGCCGAGGTCCTTCTGCAGGCGCTTGCGCTCCGCGGCGACGTCGATCGTCCCGGACAGGTCCAGCTCCACGGTCACCACACCGGCCGACAGCCCGACCTCGAGCGACGCACTCGGCGCGAAGCCCTCTTCGGGCTGGGTGAGCCGGACCAGCGAGCGGATCGGCTCGTCGTGCCCGGTGAGCTCGGCGAACCCGGCGCCGGACAGCCGCGCCGCCACCTTCTGGCTGGGCTTGAGGCCCTGGTCCGCGCGGAACCGGCGCACCTCGGTGACCAGTTTCTGCACGTCCGCGATCCGCTTGTCCGCCACGGCGTCGGCGTACGAGCCGTCCGCCACCGGCCACGGGGCGATGACCAGCGATTCGCGGCCGGTCAGCGCCGTCCACAGCTTCTCGGTGATGAACGGGATGAACGGGTGCAGCAGCTTCAGCACGGTGTCGAACACGTGCCCCAGCACCGCGCGCGTCGCCGTCACGCGGGCCTCGTCACCCTGGAAGACCTGGACCTTCGACAGCTCCAGGTACCAGTCGCACAGCTCGGTCCAGGTGAACTGGTAGAGCGTGTCGGTGGCCTTCGCGAACTGGTAGTCCGCCAGATAGCCGGTGACCTCGTCGACGACGTTGCCGAGCCTGCCGAGGATCCAGCGGTCGGCCTCGGTGAGTTCGGCGGCCAGGGGCAGCGGGGCGTTCGCGTCCGCGCCGTTCATCATCGCGAACTTGGTGGCGTTCCAGAGCTTCGTGGTGAAGTTCCGGGAGCCCGCGACCCACTCCTCGCCGATCGGCACGTCGGTACCCGGGTTCGCGCCCCGCGTGAGGGTGAAGCGCAGCGCGTCGGTGCCGTATTTGTCCATCCACTCGATGGGGTCGACGCCGTTGCCCGCGGTCTTCGACATCTTCTTGCCGAACTGATCGCGGACCATGCCGTGCAGCGCGATGGTCTTGAACGGCGCCTCGCCGGTGGCGTAGAGGCCGAACATCATCATCCGCACGACCCAGAAGAACAGGATGTCGTAGCCGGTGACCAGCACCGACGTCGGATAGAACTTGTTCAGGTCCGGGGTCTTCTCCGGCCAGCCGAGGGTGGAGAACGGCCACAGGCCCGAGGAGAACCAGGTGTCGAGGACATCCGGGTCCTGGGTCCAGCCCTCGCCCGAAGGCGGCTCCTCGTCCGGTCCGACGCAGACGACCTCGTCGTTCGGGCCGTACCAGACCGGGATGCGGTGGCCCCACCACAGCTGACGCGAGATGCACCAGTCGTGCAGGTTGTCGACCCAGTCGAAGTAGCGCTTCTCCAGCTCCGGCGGGTGGACGTTCACCCGGCCGTCGCGGACCGCGTCGCCGGCGGCCTTCGCGAGCGGGCCGACCTTGACGAACCACTGCAGCGAAAGCCGCGGCTCGATCGGCTCCTTCGAGCGCTCGGAGTGCCCGACGCTGTGCAGGTACGGACGCTTCTCCGCGACGATGCGGCCCTGCTCGCGCAGCTTCTCCCGCACCGCGACCCGGGCCTCGAAGCGGTCCATGCCGTCGAACTCGGTGCCGGTGCCGTCGATCCGGCCCTGCTCGTCCATGATCGTGATCATCGGCAGGTCGTGCCGCTGGCCGATCTCGAAGTCGTTCGGGTCGTGAGCGGGGGTCACCTTGACCGCGCCGGTGCCGAACTCCGGGTCGACGTGCTTGTCCGCGACGATCGGGATCTTGCGCCCGGTCAGCGGCAGCTCGACCTCGGTGCCGATGAGGTGGGTGTACCGCTCGTCGTCCGGGTGGACCGCGACGGCGGTGTCGCCGAGCATCGTCTCCATCCGGGTGGTGGCCACGACGATCGCGTTCTCGCCGTCGCCGTAGCGCATCGAGACGAGCTCGCCCTCGACCTCTTCGTGCTTCACCTCGGCGTCGGACAGCACCGACCGCAGCTCCGGCGACCAGTTGACCAGGCGCTCGGCGCGGTAGATGAGGCCGTCGTCGAACAGCTTCTTGAAGATCGTGTTGACGGCCTTGGACAGGCCGTCGTCCATGGTGAACCGCTCACGGGTCCAGTCGACACCCTCACCGAGGCGCTTCATCTGGGCGAGGATCTTGCCGCCGTGCTCGTTCTTCCACTGCCAGACGCGCTCAACGAACGCCTCGCGGCCGAGCTCGCGGCGGCTGGTGCCCTCGGCGCGGAGCTGCTTCTCGACCAGCGCGTGGACCGCGATGCTCGCGTGGTCCATGCCCGGCAGGTACAGCGTCTCTTCGCCGAGCATGCGGTGGTAGCGGGTGATGGCGTCGATGAGGGTGTGCTCGAACGCGTGCCCGATGTGCAGCGAACCGGTCACGTTCGGGGGCGGGATGACTACCGTGAACGGCGGCTTGTCCGACGTGGGGTCGGCCGTGAAGTAGCCGGCGTCTACCCAACGCTGGTAGAGCGAGGCTTCTTCGTCGGCCGGATTCCAGGTACCCGGAAGGTCGGTCTGCTGCGGCTGGGCGTTCTCGGTCACAGTTGACAAGTCTACGAACCCTCTCCATCGAGTTCCTCACCGGCCGTAACGCCCGCCGTTCCCAGCCGATGAGGGGATGTCGTGACGCACTGGGGAGGGGCGGGCTCTTGGAAGACCGGCGGTTGGAGACGCATCCGGATCTGATGGATCCGGAGTGGCGCGAGCACGCGGAAGTGGACGCCTGGCTGGGCTCGAAGAAGGACCTCAAGAAGCGGCGGAAGCAGGCGTCGCGCCGCGGGTTCCGGGTCTCCGGTGGGCCGGTGTTCGTCCTGGCGCTGATCGCGCTCGTGGTCGCGGCGGTCGTCGTGCACCGGGTACAGGGACGCGGCGTCAACGACGTACCCGGCTTCGGGCAGCCGCCGAAGGCCGCCCCTGTGTCTGGCGGGGTCGACCTGAACCGGCCTTATGACCGCACCCCCGCCGCGTACTGGCGCGAAGGCATCGCAGGGGTCATCGTGCCGCCGGGGCAGGCCGTCGGCGGTTTCACCACCGCGGAGGTCGACGCGGCGTACCGGACCGTGACGGAAGCCATCGCGGCGACTCGTCTGAGTTCCGGGGTGCTCCAGTACGCGGACGGCTCGGAGCTGCTCCGCTTGCTGGCCCCGAACGAACGCGTCCGGCTCGCACCGGCCCTCACCAGCCCGCTCACCGTCGAAAAAGGCAAGTACCTGACCCTCATCGGCCCGAACCGCCTGCTGCAGGTGAGCCCGCGCATGACCGGCTTCCTGACGGCGAGACCCGGCGAGAAGGGCGAACTGATCGTTCACGCGAGTTACACGACCGCCTACGCCTTCGACGCGCATCCTGGCGAGGCCCGGTCGCCGTCGGACATCGTCCCGTTCGTCCGCGACGAACAGGACTACGTGATCCGCAAAGCGCCACCGTTCGCCAAGGCCGACGCCGGCCTCAGCTTCGGCGAAGGCGCGGGTTATCACTCGAACATGGCGTGCGACGCGTTCAAGGCCGGCATCCTCGCACCCCAGTACGCTGACAAGAGCAAACCCGTCGACGGTGCGCCCGCGGTCGACGAAGTGGACACCTACGACCCGACGAAACCCCTGCCATCGACGGGCAACTGCGGTTAGCCGACCGAAAACCTGGGGAAGAGGACCGAGATGGACGAAGAGGACCGGCGGATCGAGACCCATCCGGATCTGATGAACCCGGATTGGCAGAAACACGCCGAACGTGACGCCTGGCTGGGTGCGAAGAAGGAACTCAAGAAGAAGCGTCGTAAGCAGCAGAAGGCAGCCGCGGGCGGCTACTCCGCGCCAGGGACGAGCCGGTGGCCGGGTATCGCGGCGCTCGTCGGCCTGATCGTGCTGGTCGTGGCCGCGGTGACGGTGAACGCGGTGCAGGAACGCGGCGTCAACGAGACACCTTGGTTCCCGCTCGACGAAGCGCAGATCAGCCGGATCGTCACCAACGCCTGACCCCTCGGTCGCGCGCGAAGACGGCAAGGCGCACGATGGGGTCATGACCCGCGAAGCACCCGCGAACGACGTTGACGAGACACAGCTCGAGGTCGGGAAACCGAAGAGCTGGGCGGCCGGGATCCCCGGGGTCGCCGTCTCCCTGATGCGCGGCATGGAGCAGATGGGCGCCGCGCGCACCGTGAAGACGCTGCGCCTGCTGAACCAGCGCGACGGCTTCGACTGTCCGGGTTGCGCTTGGCCGGAGCCGCGCGAGGTCGACGGCGAGCACCGTAAACTCGCCGAGTTCTGTGAGAACGGGGCGAAGGCCGTCGCCGAGGAGGCGACGAAGCGCCGGGTCGGCCGTGAGTTCTTCGCCCGGCACTCCATCCACGAGCTGGCGGACAAGACGGACTACTGGCTCGGCCAGCAGGGCCGCATCACCGAGCCGTTCGTGCTGCGCGAAGGGGCTTCGCACTACGAACCGATCTCCTGGGACGACGCGTTCACGCTGGTCGCGGACGAGCTGCGGGCGCTGAGCGACCCGAACGAGGCGATCTTCTACACCTCCGGCCGCACCAGCAACGAGGCCGCGTTCCTCTACCAGCTGCTCGTGCGCTCCTACGGCACCAACAACCTGCCGGACTGCTCCAACATGTGCCACGAGTCCTCCGGCGCGGCGCTCGCGGCCACGACCGGGATCGGCAAGGGCTCGGTGTCGCTCGCCGACATCCACAAGGCGGACCTCATCGTGGTGGTCGGCCAGAACCCGGGCACCAACCACCCGCGCATGCTGTCGGCGCTGGAGGAGGCCAAGGGCAACGGCGCGAAGATCATGGCGGTCAACCCGCTGCCCGAAGCCGGTCTGATGCGGTTCAAGAACCCGCAGAACGTCCGCGGCGTGGTCGGCAAGGGCACTCCGCTGGCCGACGAGTTCGCGCAGATCCGGCTGGGCGGCGACCTCGCGCTGTTCCAGGCGATCGGTCATCTCCTGTTGCAATGGGAGCAGGAGACCCCTGGCACGATCGTCGACCACGCCTTCATCGAGTCGTCCTCCGAAGGGTTCGAGGACTACGCGAAGCATCTGCGGGAGATCGACTGGGACGAGGTCGGCGCCGCGACCGGGCTGCCGCGTGAGCAGATCGAGCGGCTGGCGCGGATGATCGCCACGTCGAAGCGCACCATCTACTGCTGGGCGATGGGGCTGACACAGCACAAGCACGCGGTGCAGACCATCTCCGAGATCGCGAACCTGGCGCTGATGCGCGGCATGATCGGCGAGCCGGGCGCGGGCCTGTGCCCGGTGCGCGGGCACTCCAACGTCCAGGGCGACCGGACGATGGGCATCTGGGAGAAGATGCCGGAGTCCTTCATGGACAGTCTCGACGCGGAGTTCGGCATCAAGGTGCCGCGAGATTACGGTCACGACACCGTCGCCGCGATCCGCGCGATGCGAGACGGGCACGGCAAGGTCTTCTTCGCCGTCGGCGGCAATTTCGCTTCCGCCACACCGGACACGGAGCTCACGGAGAAGGCGCTCAAGTCGTGCTCCCTGACCGCGCACGTGTCGACGAAGCTCAACCGCTCGCACGTCGTGCCCGGCAGGACGGCGCTGATCCTGCCCACCCTCGGCCGCACGGAACGCGACGTCCAGGCCGGCGGCGAGCAGTTCGTCACCGTCGAGGACTCGATGTCGCAGGTGCACACCTCACGCGGCAGGCTGGCCCCGGCCAGCGAGCATCTGCTCTCCGAGGTCGCGATCATCTGCCACCTCGCCGAAGCCCTGCTCGGCGCCGGGCACGCCGTGCCGTGGCGGGATTTCCACGCCGACTACGACCTCATCCGCGACCGGATCGCGCGCGTCGTCCCCGGCTGCCACGACTACAACGCCCGGGTGCGCGAACCCGACGGGTTCGTCCTCCCGCACGCGCCGCGCGATTCCCGGCAGTTCAACGGAACCGCGAACGGCAAGGCGAACTTCACCGTCTCCGAACTCGAATACCCCCGGGTGCCCGAAGGCAGGCTGCTGCTGCAGACGATGCGCAGCCACGACCAGTACAACACCACCATCTACGGCCTTTCCGACCGCTACCGCGGCATCGAGGACGCGCGGCGCGTGGTGCTGGTCAACCCCGACGACCTGACCGCGCTCGGGCTGGCCGACGGCGCGATGGTCGACCTGGTCTCGGAATGGCGGGACGGCGACCGCCGGGCCCCGCGGTTCCGCGTGGTCTCCTACCCGACGGCGAAGGGCTGTGCGGCTGCGTACTTCCCCGAGGCGAACGCCTTGGTGCCGCTGGATTCGGTGGCGGACAAGTCGAACACCCCGGTGTCGAAGGCGATCGTGGTGCGGTTGGAGCCGGTGTCCGCACTTTAGGCCGCCCGCTTGGCGGTGCCGCGCGGCGCCGGACGGGGTCCACCGTGAAAGGGCCAACCCCTTTCGCGGAAAGGCTTGCCATGTCACGAAGATCGACCTCGCGTTGCTTCGCCGCCCTGGCCTCGCTCCTGCTCGTCGCGGTGCTGCCCGGCGCGGCCACCGCCGCCGCGGCCGCACCGCCGCCGCTGCCGTTCGTCTCCCAGCTCGACCTGTCCTGCTACCGGACCGAAGGCTACAAACCACCGCCGACGGAGCTCACCCTCAAGCACCTCAACCCGGTACTCGGGAAGCTGCCGCTGGAGACGGTCAAGCTCGGTGAACGCCAGCAGCTGTGCGTGCCAGTAGCGAAGAACGGCGTGATCCCACCGCCGGGGATCGTCGACTACGTCCGCTGGGTGGATCTGTCGTGCTACCGGATCGAAGGCCGCTCGGTGGACTTCCCGCTGACGCTGAGCCATCTGAACCCTGTCGTGCAGAAGCTCGGCGTCCAGGATTCGCATGTGACCCTGTTGTCCCCGGAGCAGTTGTGCGTCCCGGTCGCGAAGAACGGGACGCTGCCGCCGCCGGAGATCCTGTCGTTCGTGCGGCATATCGACCTCGAGTGCTATGCCCTGCGTGTCCTCGGCATTCCGACCATCCCGTTCCCGCTGACGCTGGGCCATCTCAACCCAGTGCTGGCCGACCGGCCGAAGACGGACGTGAAGGTCGGCAACGCACGGCAAGTGTGCGTCCCGGTGGCGAAACGCGGTGACGAGATCCCGCCCGGGGTGCTCGGCACCGTCCAGTGGCTGGATCTGGCGAAGGCGGACGTCAGCACCGCGCCGAGCGTCGTCGGACCGCTCACGCTGAAGCTGACCCATCTGAATCCGGTGCTGAGCCACCTTCCCGGCGAAGCGGCCGTCATCACCGAGCCGGTCCAGCTCGGCCTTCCGGTCGCGAAGAACGGGAAGATCCCGCCAAGGGAGTGACGCGGCTCAGTCGATGCAGTCGGCGCCATCGGCCGTGATCGGCGGCTCCGCCAGCGCACCGATCGCGCCCCCGCCCGCGGAGACGCCCGGTCCTTTGTAGACCTGGCCGAGGACGACCTCGATCTGGCCCGCCGCGACCGAATCGGCTTTCTGGACGTCCAGTCCGCCGAGCAGTTTCGCGATCTCCGCGGCGGGCCCGGCCGCGTCGCTGTACCGGACGACCGATGTCCGCCGTCCGGCCTCGGCCTTCGTGTCGCCCTTGCCGAAGCCCTTCTCCGCCAAGAGATCCGAGACGCGGGCGGCGAGACCGTCCTTGCCGCTCGCGTTGACGACGTCGACCTTGGGCCCGGCGGGCGCCTGCGGTGTCGTCGGCTGGACACCGATCAGCGAGGCGGCGAACGCGCGCACCTGGGCGGGATCGACCTGCACGGCGGTCCACGTCGGATGCCGGGGGTCGTAGCGGTAGTCGGGGTTGACCACCGGGATGGTCTCGAACGCGATCCCGCCGCCGGACACCCCGCGCATCTGCCGCACGAAGTCGAGCAGGTTCCACGAACCGTCGAGCACGACCGAACGCTTCACCGCGTCGATCAGGTCGGACACGCGCGCCGGGTTGGCGAGGGTGCCGCCGGAGAGCACCTGCTTCGCCAGTCCGGCGAGGAACACCTGCTGGCGGCGGACGCGGTCGAGGTCGCTGCGGGGCAGGTTCTTGCGCTGACGGACGAAGGCGAGCGCGTCGGCGCCCGCGATCGTCTGCCGCCCGGCGGGGAAGTCCGCGCCCGAATCACGGTCCTTGGTGGCCTTCTTCAGGCAGACCTCGACGCCGCCGACGGCCTTGCTGATCTCGTAGAAGCTCAGCAGGTTGACCTCGGCGAAGTGGTCGATCTTGACGCCGCTGAGCTCCTCGACGGCCTTCAGGGTCGCCTTCCGCGCCGCGGTGATCGCCTGCTTGTTGATCTCGGCCTTGTCGGTCTTGCCCGCCGCGCGCTGCTCGTTCGCCGAGGCGACCTTGGTCCGGCCGAAGATCTCGTTGATCTTGCTCTTGTCCTTCGTGCCCGGCTGCGCGACCCACGAGTCACGCGGGATCGAGAACGCTTTCACCGCCTGCTGGCCGTTGGGGATGCGGAGCACGATGAGCGTGTCGGTCAGGTCGTCGCCGTTCGCCCCGGCCCGCAGTTCCCGCAGGATCTCCGGCGGGAGCGGCCGGTCCTGGTTGTCGGTGCGCGCGTCGCGCCCGACCAGCAGGATGTCCAGCGAACCGTCGGCGGGCTGCTCCCCCGGATCCGGCGCCTCGATCACGTCCTCGCGGGTGATGCCGTCGAGCGACTCCAGCGTCGTGTATCCGTACGCGGTCCCGCCGAACACCGCCACCGCGAGCGCGGCGACCAGGACCTTCCCCAGCTTGTGCACGTCCCATAGACGCGCGGGAAGCCGTCACCGCTGCATCAGTGATCCAGTTCACATCCTGAGATGCGACGCGCCGTTCAGGTCGAGGATCGCCCCGGACGCCCACGCGGCCTCGCCGGAAGCCAGGTAGAGCACCGCGACCGCGACCTCCTCCGGCGTGCCGACCCGGCCGAACGGGCTCTCGCTTCGCGCGCCTTCGACCTTCGCCGCCACCCGGTCCGTCGCGGTGAAACCGGGCGCGACCGAGGTCACGGCGATCCCGTGCGGGGCGAGGGCGACGGCGAGCGACTGCCCCAGCGAGTGCAGCGCCGCCTTGCTCGCGCCGTACGCCGGGAACTCGGGCTCACCCTTGAAGGCTCCCCGCGAGCCGATGTTGACCACGCGGCCGGGCGCGCCGCGTTCGATCATGTGCCGCGCCACGCAGTAGGTCACGTTCGCGGTGCCGAGCACGTTGACGTCGAGCATCCGCCGCCAGACCCGCTGCCAGTCCTCATAGGACACTTCGGCGACGGGATGGGCCGCATCCGCGGAGGGCGCGAAGGCGGCGTTGTTCACGAGGACGTCCACCCCGTCCACCAGCGCCTCGGCCTCGTCGGCGACCCGTTGTGCCACTTCGGGTTCCGAAAGATCACCTTGGATCAGGCCGTGTCCGGAACCGGGCAGCCCGCCCAGCGTCCGCTCGGCTTCCTCCCGCTTCGAGGCGTAGTGGACGGCGACACGGTCGCCCTTTTCCGCGAAGGCGCGGGCGATCGCGCGGCCGATGCCGCGCGACGCCCCGGTGACCAGAACTCCCACGGAACCGACCCTACTTCAGCCGCCGAAGAGCTGGACCACCTTGCGAAACAGTTCGTAGACGCCGTAGGCGAACGGGAGCGCGACCCACAGCCACGCGAAGACCATCAGCCCGGTGCGGCGGCGTTCGGGTGCCTGTTCGGTCATCGGGCCTCACTCCTCGCGGGCTCGCCGGACGACGCCGGCTCGTGGTACTTCGGGTTGACCGGACGCACCAGCTCGTTCGCGACGAAACCGACGACCAGCAGGCCGATCATGATGAACAGCGACGTCGTGTACAGATCCGGGCCGACCTTGCCCGCCGACTTCTGGCTGTCGGCGATGGCGTTGACGATCAGCGGCCCGAGTACGCCTGCCATCGACCACGCGGTCAGCAGCCTGCCGTGGATCGCGCCCACCTGGTAGGTGCCGAAAAGGTCCTTCAGATACGCCGGCACGGTCGCGAAGCCGCCGCCGTAGAAGGATAGGATCAGCATCGCGCACAGGACGAACACTAGCTTCGAGGCGTTGGTGGTCAGCGCGATCACCAGGTACAGCAGGGCGCCGACGCCGAGGTAGAGCCGGTAGATGTTCTTGCGCCCCACCAGGTCCGAAGTGGACGACCAGACGAACCGGCCGAGCATGTTGGTCAGCGAAAGCAACGCGACGAATCCGGCCGCGGCGGCGGTGCCGACCGGTGTGGAGGTCTCGCGGAAGAAGTCCGCGATCATCGGCGAAGCCTTCTCCAGGATGCCGATGCCCGCGGTCACGTTGAAGCACAGGACCACCCAGAGAAGCCAGAACTGCGGCGTCCTGATGGCGTTGCGCGCCGACACGTTCGCGGTGGTGATCATCGCGTTGCCGTGGTCGGTCTTCGGTTCCCAGCCCTGCGGCTTCCAGCCGTCGGCGGGCACCCGCACCAGCAGGATGCCGAGGGTCATGAAGACCGCGTACACCAGGCCGTGCACGAGGAAGGCCGTCGCGACCGTCCCGATGGACCACGGCGCCGTGCCCAGCATCTGCGAAGACCACGGGGAGGCGATCAGCGCGCCGCCGCCGAAGCCCATGATCGCGATACCGGTGGCCATCCCCGGCCGATCCGGGAACCATTTGATCAACGTCGACACCGGCGAGATGTAGCCGATCCCGAGCCCGATGCCGCCGATCCCGCCCCAGCCGAGGACGACGAGCCAGTACTGCGACGTCGCCACGCCGAGCGCGGACAGCAGGAAGCCCGAGCTGAAACAGACCATCGAGACGAACATCGCCCAGCGCGGCCCGTTGCGTTCGACCAGCGTCCCGCCGAAGGCCGCCGACAGCCCGAGCATCACGATGCCGAGCTGGAACGGCAGCGCGCTCTCCGTCCCGGTGAGGCCGAGGGTCTTCTCCAGCGGCGGTTTGAAGACGCTCCACGCGTACGCCTGCCCGATCGAGAGGTGGACGGCCAGCGCGGCGGGCGGCACCAGCCAGCGGCTCCAGCCCGGTGATGCGACGATGCGGGAACGGTCCAGGAAGCCGACAGCCATCCGGCGCCTCCGTACTCTGAGGATGTGCACTGGGAATGTATTACTTAATTCCCGACGTTGCAGTATCCGAGTGTCGAATAAGCGGTCAGAAGGGTGGACAAGTGGGCAGGGTGACGGTGCGGCGTCCGGTGCGGAAGATCTCCGCGACCAAGGACGTGCGGCGGCCCGACGCGCTCGCGGCCGAAGAGCCGCTGGAGATCCGCGTCGGCGGCAAGGCACTCGCGGTCACCATGCGGACCCCCGGCAACGACGTCGAACTCGCGCACGGGTTCCTGTTGTCCGAAGGCGTGCTCGCCTCGCGCGAGGACGTCGCGGTCGCGCGGTACTGCGACGGCGTCGACGACCAGGGCCGCAACACCTACAACGTCCTGGACATCGCGCTGGCCGAAGGGGTCGCCCCGCCGGAGACCGGCGTCGAGCGGAACTTCTACACCACGTCCTCGTGCGGCGTCTGCGGCAAGGCCGCGCTCGACGCGGTGAAGCTGAAAAGCCGGTTTTCCCCGGAGAAGTCCGGATTCGCGGTGAGCACCGACGTGCTGGCGAAACTCCCGGACACGCTCCGCGCCCACCAGAAGGTGTTCTCCAGCACCGGTGGCCTGCACGCGGCCGCCCTGTTCGACGGCGACGGGAATCTCGACGTGGTCCGCGAGGACGTCGGCAGGCACAACGCCGTCGACAAGGTGCTGGGCTGGGCGCTGCAGGCGGGCCGGATCCCCGCGGCGGACACCGGGTTGCTGGTGTCCGGCCGCGCCTCGTTCGAACTGGTGCAGAAGGCCGCCATGGCCGGGATCGGCCTGCTGGCGGCCGTCTCCGCGCCGTCGTCGCTGGCCGCGGAACTGGCCGAGGAGAACGGCATGACCCTCATCGGTTTCCTGCGCGGCGACAGCATGAATCTCTACACCGGGGAACAACGGGTGCTCGGCCTCGACTGAGCGGCGAGGACGGGTGGAACCGTCCTCCTGTACCTACTGGCCGAAGTCCGCGAAGGCGTGACTCGCGTGATCGGGCACGTGACTCGCGTGGTCAGATGGACGACACACGTGATCGCGTGGACGACACCCGTGATTGGACGGACGGCTCGCGGTGGGGCTCGGCCGCGAGCGCGCCGTCCCGCTGATCACGAGTGTCGTCCTTCTGATCACGCGTGCCGTCCACGTAATCACGCGAAAGTACCGGTTCGGCACCGCCGGTCACGGGACCTTTACTCCGTGCCCACCCAGTTGCCGTGGAAACCGTTCGGCACCCGGTCCGGCAGGTGCACGGCGCCCACGGTCTCCAGTGTCTCCGCGTCCAAAATGGTCAGATCGCTCTTCTGCGTCGCGGGATCGTAGACGAACCCCATCACCACGCCCTCGTCCTCACCGGCGTCCACCGAGGACGGCACGAACACGAACTCCCCCACCTGCGCGCCGTCGCCGAATTCCCGCGACCGGACCGACCGGTTCCACAGATCGTGCTTCAGCAGGGAACCCGACGACGCCGAACCATCCTTTGTGGACACCGAGTAGCCGAACCGGTGCGGCCGCCCGACCAGCCGTTCGTCGACGCGCGGGAACTCCTGCCCCTGGTCGTCGAGACGTTCCTCGACGACCTTGCCGACGCTCAGGTCGACGGTCCAGCGGTCCAGGGTCGGCGGCCCCTCGGCCGGTCCGAGCAGCTCGGTGTCGAACATCTTCGGATGCCGGACGACGTCCAGCACGATGGTGTCGCCGTCGTCGTAGGCGTTCATCGGATGGAACACGTAGCACGGCTCGATCTCGAACCAGCGGACGTCGCCGTTGCCGCCGTCGCGCGGCATGACACCGATCCGCGCCGGGTACTTCGGGTTCCAGCGGTACGGCAGGCCGGCGTTGCCCGAGATCCGCTGACGCAGCCGCGCGCTGAGCGGATCCGGCACCTTCACCTTGCCCACCAGCGCGGACACCACCAGCTGCGCGGGCGTGCGCAGGAACGGCGGCACGGACGCGGCCACGGCCTGCTCGCTGTCGAAGGCGACGGGGAGGTCGTAGAAGACGACGTGCTTCTCGGTCAGGGAGAAGTCGTGCATCATCGGCGAACCGGCGACCTCGACGTCGACCGTGCGCCGCGCGCGGCCCTGAGCGTCGATCACCGAGTACTGGACCTTGTTCCCCGAGCCGAAGAAGTACGAGACGGCGTGCAGCTCACCGGTTTCCGGGTCCCGCTTCGGATGCGCGGTGTAGCCGCCGGGCAGGGTGCCGTCGAAATCGCAGGCACCCACGGTGTCGAGTTCGTCGGTCAGTTCGAAACTCGTGGCGCCGCCCTCGATCAGGGCGAGGGTCTTGCCCGCGTGGCCGATCACGTTCGTGTTGGCCCCCAGGCCGGCGGCCGTGCCGCCTTCCCAGCGTTCACCGAGCTCCCGCACGAGCCGGGGATTGCGCACCCAGCGGTTGCGGTACCACTCGGCGCGGCCGTCCCGCAGCCGGACGCCGTGCACCATGCCGTCGCCCATGAACCAGTGGTACGTCGCGGGGTCCACTTCGGACAGCGGGTTCGGCCCGTTCCGCAGATAACGCCCGTCCAGGTACTCCGGGATGTGCCCGGTGACGTTCAGTTCGGTGATCGTGTGCTCACGGCTGACCGGGGCGAAGTTGCCCTCGAGGAACTTGTTGCCCATCACAGACCCCTACCCTGGAATAACGATGTTATGCGCTCATTTATAACAGGGTTATGAGATACTGGCAAGCATGGCACCGAAACCCTCCGCCGCCGAGGTCAAGGGCAAGCTGATCGAGGCGGCGATCCGGCTGCTCGCGCACGGCGGCCCGGAGGCGCTCCAGGCGCGCAAGCTGGCGGCCGAGATCGGCGCGTCCACCATGGCCGTGTACACCCACTTCGGCGGGATGGGCGCGCTCGTGGACGAGGTCGCGCGCGAGGGATTCCGGCGGCTGTCGGCGAATCTGGGCCGGGTCGAGGAGACCGACGACCCGGCGGCCGACATCCTCACCCTGGCGCTGGCGTACCGGCGGACCGTCGTGGACGACCCGCAGCTCTACGCGGTGACCTTCGGCCAGAGCCAGCCCAGCGGGCAGAAGGTGACCCTCGGCGACATGACCAACGAGGAGACCCGCCAGAACGCCAGCGAAGAGGGCATCGAGGCCTTCGGCTACCTCGTCCGCGCCGCGAAGCGGGTGATCGACGCCGGCCGGTTCCGCCCCGCACCGGAGTTCGAGGTCGCCGCGCAGCTCTGGAGCGCCGTGCACGGCTACATCACGCTGGAGGTCGCCGGCCATTTCGGCGACGGCGAGAATGGTGTGGACCACATCCTGATTCCCCTGGCCACCGCCCTCGGCGTCGGTCTGGGCGACACTTACGAGGCCGCGACGCGGTCCGCCCGCCGCTCGATCGAGGCCTGGCGCGCGAAAGAGGGAAACATCGGCACCTGATCCGGCGATACCCCGGTCACAGGTCGGTGAATCGTGCAACCTTCGAGCGGAAACGCGCGTCTGACCTGGTGGAAGCTCTACGGGGGAAACGGGGATCGGTGAACGAGGACGACCAGGGGCACACGACGCTGCCGGGGGTGGACGGCGCCCGCCGGTGGCTGAGCCGTCGTTCCGTGCTGATCGCGGGCGCCTCCGGCCTCGGCGTCGCCGGTCTCGCCGCCGGAACGGCCACCGGAGCCCTGCCGTTCAGCGAAGCGCTCCAGCGGGCGCTCGGTGTCGCGTCGCCGACCCCGGCCACCCAGCTGGGCAGCCCGCGGGTCGAACGCGTCTACTCCGAAGCCCGCGGCCGCGAGGTCGATCTCGTGCTCATGCTGCCGACCAAGGCGCCGCCCAAGGGCCTGCCGATGTCGCTGATGCTGCACGGCCTCCACGGCACCGCGCGGCACGCGGCCCCGACGGGACTGCTGAAACAGCTCGGCAGCGAGGTCGCCCGCAAGGCGGTGCCCCCGTTCGGGTTCGTCGCCGTCGACGGCGGAGACCACTACTGGCACGAGAACAAGCCGGGCGACAACCCGATGGCGATGCTGCTCGAAGAGGTCCCCCGCTGGCTGGCCGCGCGCGGTCTCGGCGGCCGGGACGGGCAGCCGTTCGCCGCCACCGGGCTTTCGATGGGCGGCTTCGGCGCGCTGCTGTACACCCGTCGCCGTCTGGAACGCCGTCGCCCGCCCGCCGCGGTCGCGGCCCTCGCGCCCGCGCTGATCACGTCGTGGGCCGAGATGAGCAAACGGCGCGCGTTCCGCGACGCCGCCGACTGGGGCTCGCTGGACCCGTTGCGCCATATCGACGTCACCAAAAGCGTGCCGACGGGGATCTGGTGCGGGACCGAAGACCCGTTCATCGGCGGGGTGCGGAAGTTCATCTCCGAGGCGCGGCCCATGGTCGCGCACACCTCGCGCGGCAAGCACGGCGACGCCTTCAACCGCACGGTCGTGCCGAGCCTGATCGCGTTCCTCGGCAAACACGTCCCGAAGAACGCCTGAGCAGCTCAGACGCGGAAGTAGATCCTGGTCACCGTCGACCCGGGTCTCAAGTACTGCCGGACCAGGTCGGCGACCTGGTTCACCAGCACCAGGCCACGTCCGCCGATCTGTCCCGGCGAGGCGGGACGGCGGCCGGCCAGCGGATCGCTCAGCGTGCCTTCGTCGATGACCTCGCAGAGCACGTAGTCCTCTTCACGCCAGACGCGGACGACACCGTGGCCGGAGCCGTGCAGCACGCTGTTGGCGGACAGTTCGGCCACGGCGAGCACGAGATCTTCCACCCGCTCCAAAGCGAGCCCGTACTCCTCGGCCCGGTCCTGCGCGAAACTCCGCACCGCGCCGAGCCGGGAGAGGTCGAAGCGGAACGCGTCGGCCGCCCTCGGTTCGGGCAGCGGCAGGTTGTACTTCTCGACGACCGCGTCGGGCGCGTATCCAGCGCTCGGGCGGTCTCCCCCGGCGCCGGACAGCGTCGGATGGGTCCGCTCGGCGTCGGCGAGGACGTCGTCTTCGAGCCGGTTGCGGTCGTATGGACAGAGAATGCTCAGCTCGCGGTCCCCGAAGGCGAAATTGATCAGGGCCTCGTGCTGCGCGCACGCCGGGTATTCGAGGGCCGACCGGCCCGCCCAGATCGGCTCGCCGATGATCCGCACCGGACCCGGGCGGTTGTCCGCGAACGCGAGCAGCACGCCGGGGAGGATGCGGCCGGGATTGCGGCCCGCCTCGGTCATGTCGATGAACTCGACCGCGGCCGCCGAATCGCCCAAGGCCGCTTCGATCAGCGCCAGATTCCGGCCGGGGACGGCCACCGCGACGGGCTCATCGAGTTTCAGGCCCTCCAGGATGTACGGAACCGTACCGTTCAGATACTCGGTGTCACCGGAGTAGAGCAGGCCCACGTGGGAGAAGAGACCCGCGGTGACTGTCACGGTGTCGTCTTACCCCGCGAAGACGGTTTTGAAACCCTGCTAACGGAGGGAAAACGCGGAAACGGTGCCGGGCCGATCAGCCGAGCCAACGTCCCGCCATCGAGATCAGCCAGAATCCGGCGAGCGTCGCACCGGTGAACAACCCGGTCCAGGCGACGAGCGATCGGTTGGCCTCCGCGCTTTTCGCCGCCTTGAGCCGGACGAGCGCGTACGCCGAAACGGCGAAGAACGGCAGCGGGATCAGCGGCAGCGGCGACAAGCGGACGACCCCGGCCACCAGGCAGGTCGCCACCAGCACGCCCAGCGCGATCGTCAGCGCGCGCGGGAGCCACGGATGCCCGCGGTAGGCCCCGACGACGATACGTTCGGTGAGTTCGACGAGTCCCCTGACCTCGCGTGGACTCGCGGCTGCCAGCTCGGGAGCCTCGTTCTCGTCCTTCGTGGGAGTCAGCGGCACCTTCGCATCCTATCCCGGTCCGGTCGCCGGCCGGACCGGGCCGGAGAAAGCGATGCCCGGCCGGAAGTTTCCGGCCGGGCATCGCTGACGAAACAGCTTTTTGTCAGGCGGACTTCTCGCCGCGCTCGCTGCTGCGACGGCGTGACGGCTGACGCGCCACGATCGTCGGGTTCACGTTCTCGCGGACGGTCTGCTCGGTGATGACGACCTTCGCGACGTCGTCGCGGCTGGGGATGTCGTACATGACCGGCTGCAGGACCTCTTCCATGATCGCGCGCAGGCCACGGGCGCCGGTGCCGCGGAGCACGGCCTGGTCGGCGATGGCCTCGAGCGCGGTCTTGGTGAACTCCAGCTCGACGTTGTCCATCTCGAAGAGCTTCTTGTACTGCTTCACCAGCGCGTTGCGCGGCGTGGTCAGGATGCTGACCAGCGAGTCCTTGTCGAGGTGGGTCACCGTCGCCACGACCGGGAGACGCCCGATGAACTCCGGGATCAGCCCGAACTTGATCAGGTCCTCCGGCATGGTGTCGGAGAAGATGTCGCTCTCGTCGATCTCGGCCTTGGTGCGGATCTCCGCGCCGAACCCGAGGCCGCGTTTGCCGACCCGCTCGTTGATGATCTTCTCCAGCCCGGCGAACGCGCCGGCCACGATGAACAGCACGTTCGTCGTGTCGATCTGGATGAACTCCTGGTGCGGGTGCTTGCGGCCGCCCTGCGGCGGCACCGAGGCGGTGGTGCCCTCGAGGATCTTCAGCAGCGCCTGCTGCACGCCCTCGCCGGACACGTCGCGGGTGATCGACGGGTTCTCCGACTTGCGGGCGATCTTGTCGACCTCGTCGATGTAGATGATGCCCGTCTCGGCGCGCTTGACGTCGTAATCCGCCGCCTGGATCAGCTTGAGCAGGATGTTCTCGACGTCCTCGCCCACGTACCCGGCTTCGGTGAGCGCCGTGGCGTCCGCGATCGCGAACGGGACGTTCAGCATCTTCGCCAGGGTCTGGGCCAGATAGGTCTTGCCGCAGCCCGTGGGCCCCAGCATCAGGATGTTGGACTTCGCCAGCTCGACGGTCTCGTCCTTGGAATCCTTCGGCCCGGCCTTGTCGTCGGACTGCACACGCTTGTAGTGGTTGTACACCGCCACGGCCAGCGAACGCTTCGCGTCGTCCTGGCCGATGATGTACTGCTCGAGGAACTCGTGGATCTCGGCGGGTTTGGGCAGCTCGTCGAGCTTGACCTCACCGGCCTCGGCCAGTTCCTCTTCGATGATCTCGTTGCAGAGATCGATGCACTCATCGCAGATGTAGACCCCGGGGCCGGCAATGAGCTTCTTCACCTGCTTCTGGCTCTTGCCGCAGAAAGAACATTTCAGCAGGTCGCCGCCGTCACCGATCCGTGCCATGGCCGTTGACCTCGTCCCCTCCGGCGCGATACGCGCCTGACTGTCTTACCGCCCCGGTCACGGATGACCTCTCGGAGCCTCACACACTGCCACTGACGGTACCCGTCCGATGCCGCCGACGGGAGAACCAACGTCACATCTGAGCACGCCAGAAGCTGACCATAGACCAGGGGTCCGGTGCGTGTCGTCTCCCGACACGCACCGGTCCCCTCGCCCGATCAGCTGCTCGAAGCCTTGCGGTACTCGAGCACCTCGTCGACGATCCCGTACGCCTTGGCCTCGTCGGCCGTCAGGATCTTGTCGCGCTCGATGTCCTTCTTGACCTCGTCGGCGTCCTTGTTCGTGTGCTTCGCCAGGATGACCTCCATCTGGCGCCGCACCCGCTGGATCTCGTTGGCCTGGATCTCCAGGTCCGACACCTGGCCGTACGTGCCCTCGGTGGCGGGCTGGTGGATCAGCACGCGCGAGTTCGGCAGCGTGAACCGCTTGCCGGGGGTACCGGCGGCCAGCAGCACCGCGGCGGCCGAGGCGGCCTGGCCGATGCACATGGTGACGATGTCCGGGCGGACGTACTGCATCGTGTCGTAGATCGCCATCAGCGCGGTGAACGAACCACCGGGCGAGTTGATCAGGATCATGATGTCGCGGTCCGGGTCCTCGTGCTCGAGGTGCAGCAGCTGGACCATCACGTCGTTGGCCGACGCGTCGTCGATCTGCACGCCGAGCATGATCTGACGCTCTTCGTACAGCTTGTTGTACGGGTTCGATTCCTTGATGCCGTAGCTCGTGCGCTCGACGTACGAGGGCAGGACGTACCGCGACTGCGGCAGCTGGAGCCGCGACTGCATCCCGGGCGCCTGCGACCCGATCGGAAGCTGGAAGTTGCTCATTGAAATTCTCCTGTGTGCCGGGCGCGGATCAGCTGTTGGGAAGCGGGTTCTCACGGGTGAGGACCTGGTCCACGAAGCCGTAGTCCTTCGCCTCCTGCGCGGTGAACCAGCGGTCGCGGTCACCGTCCTTGACGATCTGCTCGACCGTCTGGCCGGTCTGCTCGGCGGTGATCCGGGCCAGCTCCTGCTTCCACTTGCCGAACACCTCGGCCTGGATGGCGATGTCGGAGGCCGTGCCGCCGACACCCGCCGAGGGCTGGTGCATGAGGATGCGCGCGTGCTGCAGCGCGTACCGCTTGCCGGGCGTGCCGGAGGAGAGCAGGAACTGCCCCATCGACGCGGCCAGGCCCATCGCGTAGGTCGCGACGTCCGGGCGGATCAGCTGCATGGTGTCGTAGATCGCGAAACCCGCGGTGACCGAGCCACCGGGCGAGTTGATGTAGAAGCGGATGTCCGACTCGGAGTCGTCTGCGTCGAGCAGCAACAACTGGGCGGTGATCCGGTTCGCGACCTCGTCGTTGACCTCGGAGCCGAGGACGACGATGCGCTCCTGGAGCAACCGCTCGAAGACCGAGTCGGTGAGGTTGAGCCCTGCGGTACCGGTCCGCGCCTGGGGCGTGTGCTGCGTCACGTCATGCCTGCCTTTTCGCCGACGGCGGCGGGTGGAACGTTCGCCGCCGCGTATGTCCAGATGCTTGAGGATCTTGCAACCGACCCTAACGAACTTGGGCGGTGCAGAATGCCTGACACCGCCCAAGTTCGCTTACAGCTTTACGGTCCGATTCGACCGGACCGGATATTCCCTACTCGGCCGCAGTCTTCGCGGTCTCCTCGGTGACCTGCGTCTCCTCGGCTGCGGGGCCGAAGAGCTCTTCGAGGTCGACCGTGGCGCCGGAGGCGTCGGTCACGGTGGTCTTGCGGACCACCGAGGCCAGCGCCTTGCCGCGGCGCACGTCGGCGTAGATCGCGGTCAGCTGACCGGACTGCTGCGCCCGCTGGACGTACTCGTCCGGGCTGACGCCGAAGCGCTGCGCCTGGTAGATGATCCGCTCGGTGAGCTCGCCGTCGTTGACCGACGTCTGCTCGGCGTCGGCGATGCTGTCCAGCAGCAGCTGCGTGCGGACCGCCTTCTCCGACTCCTCGCGGACCTCGGTGTCGAACTCTTCGATCGTGCGGCCTTCGGCCTCCAGCGCCTTCGCGAACTGCGCCTCGTCGTGGTCGAAGGGGTGGATCGCGTCGTGCTTGCGGTTCTCGATCTCGGCCTCGAGGACCTTCTCCGGGATCGCGACCTCGGTGCGCTCGAGGAGCTCCTCGAGGACCTTGTCACGGGCCTGGACGCCCTGCTGCATCTTCTTGACGCGGCCGAGGCGCTCGCGAAGGTCGTTCTTCAGCTCTTCGATCGTGTCGAATTCGCTCGCCATCTGGGCGAACTCGTCGTCCGCCTCGGGCAGCTCGCGCTGCTTGATGGTCTGCACGGTGACGGTGACGTCGGCGTCCTTGCCGGTGTGCTCGCCGGCGACCAGCTTCGTGGTGAAGGTCTTGGTCTCGCCGGCGTTCGCGCCGATGATCGCCTCGTCGATGCCGTCGACGAGCTGGCCGGAGCCGATCTCGTAGGACAGGCCGGTGGTCGAGGCCTCCTCGACCTCCTGGCCGTCGACGGTGGCCGCGAGGTCGATCGAGACGAAGTCGCCGTTCTCGGCCGGGCGGTCGACACCGGTCAGCGTGCCGAAGCGGGCGCGCAGCTCGTCGAGCTGCTCGTCGACCTCGGCGTCGGTCAGTTCGACGTCGTCGACGCTGACCGCGAAGCCCTCGAGGTCGGGCAGCGAGATCTCCGGGCGGATGTCGACTTCGGCGGTGAACTCGAGGACCTCGCGGTCCTCCAGCTTGGTCACCTCGAACTCGGGCTGGCCCAGCGTGCGGACCTCGCCCGCGCGCACGGCTTCCATGTACTTGGCCGGAATGACCTCGTTGACGACCTCGTCGAGCACCGGGGCTCGCCCGATCCGGCTTTCCAGCACGCGAGCCGGCGCCTTGCCCGGGCGGAAGCCGGGGATGCGCACCTGCTGGGCGATCTTGCGGTAGGCGCGGTCGAAGTTCGGCTTGAGCTCGTCGAACGGCACCTCGACATTGATCTTGACTCGCGTCGG
The DNA here is from genome assembly GCF_041021335.1 of Amycolatopsis sp. SB7-3. Classification (NCBI taxonomy): domain Bacteria; kingdom Bacillati; phylum Actinomycetota; class Actinomycetes; order Pseudonocardiales; family Pseudonocardiaceae; genus Amycolatopsis; species Amycolatopsis sp. SB7-3. The sequence continues at coordinate 179,981 of NZ_JBFPJQ010000009.1, read as the reverse complement.
GCTGAGCTGCTCGACGGTGCTCTTCAACGTATTCTCCTCGAGCGGTAAACGATGTGTTGGGGCATCCGCGCATCTTCGACGGCGGATGTGCCCTGGTCACCTTGCAGACCGGGCCGTCCGAGTCTAGGCCGTGTCCCTTCCCGGCCCGGTCCCGGGGCCATCAGCCCGCCCTCGCCCGCCGGTCACAGGTTTCGAACCACGTCGGACCATCAGGCCCCTGACCACCCGATCGGACCAGTTTTCGGTTCTTCTCTGTTACGAACCGGCCCTTTCCTGGACACGGATGCGTGCCACGCTTCACCATCGGACGCCGTGACGAGGCGTTTCGGCGATCGGATGAAGTTTACAAACCAGTACTAATTGTCTACGGTGTGCAAGCTTGTCCCGGTAGCCATCGACCGAGGGGAACGATCGATGACCGTCGCCGTAACCCGGTCCGAGGACACGGGGGAATCACCCGAGAGAAGACCGAGACGCGGTGTGCCCAATCCGCGGCTGCCGCTGCCACTGGTCTCGGTACCGACCGTGCTGCTGTTCACCGGCGGTGTCATGGTCTGGACGGGCGCCACCTGGCTGGTCGTCACCGAGGCCGCGCCGCTGTGGGTGACCATTCCCCTGCACGCGCTCGTCACCTTCACCATGTTCACCGTGCTGCACGAGTCGACGCATCACGCGGCCGGGCGGCTCACCTGGGTCAACGAACTGCTCGGCAGGCTCGCGATGCCGTTCGTGGCGGCCTACGGCTCCTTTCCCCTGGTGCGCTACATCCATCTGGAGCACCACCGCAACACCAACGAGGACGCCCACACCGACCCCGACGCCTGGACCGCGCACGGCCCCTGGTGGCAGTTGCCGCTGCGCTGGCTGACCATCGACTTCTGGTACGCCCGTTTCTACGTGGCCCGGCAGCGCACGCGGCCGCCGTCGGAGCGGATCGAGACCGCGGCCGTCATCACGCTGAGCCTCGCCGCGTTCGCCTGGCTGACCGTCAGCGGCCACGGCTGGGAACTGTTGATGGTCTACCTGATCCCGCAGCGCGTCGGGCTGGCCGTGCTGGCCTGGTGGTTCGACTGGCTGCCGCATCACGACCTCGGCGCGCAGCGGCAGAACCGGTTCGGCGCCACCCGCGTCCGCGTCGGGCTCGAATGGCTGATGACGCCGATCATGCTGTGCCAGAACTACCACCTGGTGCACCATCTCCACCCGGCCATCCCGTTTTACCGGTACCTGCGCACCTGGCGGGACAACCGCGACGCCTACCTCGCCAGGGACGTCCCGATCGCGACCCCGTGGGGCCGCGAGCTGACGGCGGCGGAGTACCGCGAATGGCGGCGGCTCACCGGCTCGTTCGACGAGGAACCGCCCGCACCGCAGCCACTGCGGCCGAGCCGGTTCCACTCGCTGCGGGTCGCCGAGGTCCGGCCGCTGTGCGAGGGCGCGGTCACGGTGACGTTCGAGGTGCCGGAGCGGCTGCGCGAGACCTTCCAGTTCACCCCCGGCCAGCACCTCGTCATCCGCGCGGAGGTCGACGGGGAAGAGGTGCGGCGCGCCTACTCGATCTGCTCGACACCGGACTCCGGTGAGCTGCGGATCGCGATCAAGCACCAGCTCGGCGGCGCGTTCTCGACGTTCGCCACCACGGAACTCGCGGCGGGCGACGTACTGGACGTCCTGCCGCCGGACGGCGAGTTCACGCTGATCCCGGAGCGCGGCCGCGCCGGTCGTTACGTCGCGCTCGCCGCGGGCAGCGGGATCACGCCGATCCTGTCGATCCTGACCGCGACCCTGCGGAACGAGCCGAACAGCAAGGCGACCTTGCTGTACATCAACACCTCCGGCGCCAGCACGATGTTCGCCGGCGAGCTCGGCGAACTCGCCGCGCGGCTGGGCGGACGGCTGCACATCGTGCACTACCGCACCGACGAACGCGACCCGGATCTGCGCACGCACCGGCTCGAGAAGCCGTTCGACATCGTCGGCGAGGCGCTGGCCATCTCGCACGAGCGCTACCAGCGCGGCCGTCTCGACAGCACCCGCCTCCGCGCGCTGCTGCAGGCACGGCTGCACCCGGCGAAGGTGGACGACTGGTTCCTGTGCGGCCCGCGCGACCTCGTCGACATGGCCCGCCGGACGCTCGCCGACCGGGACGTCCCGGAGGAAAACGTCCACTTCGAACTGTTCCAGGGCGCGCTTCCCGTGCGACCCTCGCGGCGCCCCGGCCCGACGCTGACCGTCACCGCGGGCGGGAAGACCGTCGAAATCCCCGCGACCGTGGGCGAAACCGTGCTCAGCGCCGCGCTCCGGCACGGCGTCGACGCGCCATACGCGTGCGTCGGCGGGGCTTGCGGCACGTGCCGGGCGACCGTGGTGCGGGGCAGCGCGCGGATGGACGTCCACTACGCGCTCGGGGACGACGAGGTCGCCGCGGGCCGGATCCTGACCTGCCGGGCGGTGGCGACCTCGCCCGAACTCGGCGTCGACTACGACCGCTGATCGGCCCCGGCCCCGGCCGAGTCGGTTGCGTGACTGAGTGGACGGCACGTGTGATTGGACAGACGACACGCGTGACTGGGTGGACGACACTCGGACGCGACCGGTCCTGCCGCGAGGCGTCCAGCTGGACACGCGTGTCGTCCGTCTGATCACACGTGTCGTCCGTCTGATCACACGTGCTGTCCGATAGCGAGTGCGGCATTGCGGCACACAGCGGGCTCACAGGTGGGACACAACGCGCGCATACGACGGCGGCGCACGCTCGGGTCATGGCATCCGGTCCGACCGCCGGCCCGCGCCGGTGGCCCCGGCCCGGGCGGCTTTCCCTGCGCGCCAAGCTGACCGGCTCGATGGTGCTGCTGCTCACGTTCGTCTGCCTGGTGATCGGCGTGGCCAGCGAGATCGCGCTGCGCTCGTTCCTCACCCGCCAGATCGACGACCAGCTCTCGGCCGCGTCGTCCCGCGCCCAGGACTTCGCCAACCGGCCGCCGGAGGACGGGCTCGGTCCCAATCCGCTCAACGCGCCGGGCCAGGCCTCCGGGACGCTCAGCGTGCGGGTCTCCGGCGACCGCGTGCTCTACGCGGGAGTCCTTACCGTGCAAGGACTTCCCCAAGGATTGTCGGCCGAGCAGGAGGCCGGGCTGTTCTCGATCCCGGCGGACCGTCCGCCGATGACGCTGACGATCGGCGGGCTGGGTGACTACCGCGTGCAGGCCGCCTCGATCCCCGGCGGCGTGGTCGTCACCGGGCTCCCGCTCGGGCCGATGCAGGACACGCTGGCCACCGTCGGGTGGATCCTGTTCGGGGTCGCGGCGGCGGGGGTCACCGGCGCCGGGTTCCTCGGCGCGTTCGCCGTCCGGCGCACGTTGCGGCCGCTCGACCGGGTCGCGGCGACCGCGGGCCGGGTGTCGGCGATGCGGCTCGACCGCGGTCAGGTCGCGCTTTCCGTGCGGGTGCCCGAGATCGACACCGATCCGCGGACCGAGGTCGGCCAGGTCGGTTCCGCGCTGAACCTCATGCTCGGGCATATCGCGCGGGCGCTGGAAGCCCGGCAGGCCAGCGAGACCCGGGTCCGCCGGTTCGTCGCCGACGCGAGTCACGAACTCCGCACACCGCTCGCGGCGATCCGCGGGTACGCCGAACTCGCCGGCCGCGGCAGCGCGCTGGCGCCGCCGGAGGTCGCGCGTTCGCTGTCGCGGATCCAGTCCGAGGCGGCCCGGATGACGACGCTGGTCGAGGATCTCCTCCTGCTGGCGAGACTCGACGCCGGGCGCCCGCTCGAAGCGGGCGATGTCGACCTCACCAGGCTGGCCGCGGACGCCGTCGGCGACGCGCACGTCGCGGGTCCGGACCATCGCTGGGAACTCCGGCTCCCGCCCGTGCCCGTCCTCGTCCGCGGCGACGTCCAGCGCCTGCACCAGGTGCTGGCGAATCTGCTGTCCAACGCACGCACGCACACCCCGCCGGGCACCACGGTGATCACCGCGCTGACCCGCTCGCACGGCGGGGCCGCGGTGCTCACCGTCACCGACGACGGCCCCGGGATCGACCCGGAACTCCTGCCGAGCGTGTTCGAACGCTTCGCCCGCGGTGATTCCTCCCGGTCCCGGACCGCGGGCAGCACCGGGCTCGGGATGGCGATCGCATCGGCGATCGTCGTGGCCCATCACGGCACGATCGAGGTGCACAGCCGTCCGGGCCGCACCGAATTCGCCGTCCACCTTCCGGTGATCGGATCCTCACAGCGGGTGCACAGCTTCGGCACAACCACCCCCCAGGTCGGCCCCCGACGCTGAGGCCATGACCCTCCTCGCCTCCCGCGACGAAGCCGATCGGACCGCTCCCCCCGCCCGAGGCACGCCGGCCGATCCGCGCTGGGTCCGGCCGTCGCTGGCCGCGCTCCTGCTCGCGACCGCCGTGCTGTACCTGTGGAACCTCGGGGAATCCGGCTGGGCCAACGCCTTCTACTCGGCGGCCGCGCAGGCGGGATCGCTGAGCTGGAAGGCGTTGTTCTTCGGATCCAGCGACGCCGCGAACGCGATCACGGTCGACAAGACACCGGCCGCGCTGTGGGTGATGAGCCTTTCCGCGCGTCTGTTCGGCGTCGACGCCTGGAGCATCCTGGTGCCGCAGGCGTTGATGGGCGTCGGCTCGGTCGCGATGCTGTACGCCGCGGTGCGCCGGACGTCCGGCCCGGCCGCGGGACTGCTGGCGGGCACGGTCCTCGCGCTCACCCCGGCCGCCGCGCTGATGTTCCGCTTCAACAACCCCGACGCGTTGCTCGTCCTGCTCCTGACCGCGGGCGCGTACTGCGTCGTCCGCGCGCTGGAGAAGGCGAGCCCGCGCTGGCTGGCGCTGGCCGGAGTCGCCGTCGGTTTCGGTTTCCTCGCGAAGATGCTCCAGGCGTTCTTGGTGCTGCCCGCGTTCGGTCTCGCCTACCTGATCGCCGCCCCGACCTCGCTCGGCAAACGTCTGCTGCACCTACTCGGCGCTTTAAGCGCGACCTTCCTCGCGAGCGGGTGGTATCTCGCCGTCGTCGCGCTGTGGCCCGCCGCCGACCGGCCCTACATCGGTGGCTCGCAGGAGAACAGCCTGTGGGAGCTGGCTTTCGGCTACAACGGCTTCGGCCGCATCACCGGCGACGAGGTCGGCAGTGTCGGCGGGAATCTCAACGGCGGCTGGGGCGGCACGGGCTGGGACCGGCTGTTCGGCGAGGAGATGGCGGGCGGCATCGCCTGGCTCCTGCCCGCCGCCGCCGTCGCGCTGGCCGCCGGGCTGTGGTTCACGCGCCGTGCCCCGCGCACCGACCGCGGCCGGGCGGCGCTGATCGTCTGGGGCGGCTGGTTCCTCGTGACCGCCGTCGTGTTCAGCTACATGGGCGGCATCATCCACGCGTACTACATGATCGCGCTCGCCCCGGCGGTCGCCGCACTCGTCGGGATCGCGGGCACGCAATTGTGGCGCGCACGGGGGAATCCGGCCGCCGCGGGCACGTTGAGCGCGGGGATCGGGCTGACCGCGCTCACGGCGTATCTCCTGCTGTCACGGCAATCCGACTGGCTTCCCGGGCTCGCGATCGCCGTCCTCGTGGCCGGACTCCTGTGTGCCTTCCTGGTGTTCTTCGCCTCGCGTTTGCCTGCCGTGGCAAGGCGTCTGGTCGCCCTCGGCGCACTGGTCACGGTTCTCGCAGGCACCGGCGTGTACACGGTCGCGACCGCGGCCACACCGCATTCCGGCGCGCTTCCCTCCGCCGGGCCGGATACGGGCCGGGGCATGCGGATGGGCGGCGGCGGACTGCTCGGGACGAGCCTGCCCGGCGACGAACTGGCCGCGCTGATCCGGCAGGACAGCGCGAACTACACCTGGGCGGCGGCGACCGTCGGCTCCAACAACGCCGCGGGCTACCAGCTGGGCAGCGGCACGCCGGTGATGGCCGTCGGCGGGTTCAACGGCACGGATCCCGCCCCCACGCTCGAACAGTTCCAGGAGTACGTCCGAAAAGGACGGATACATTACTTCCTCGGCGAGGGCATGATGATGCGCGGGGAGACCGGCAGCGACGCCGCCGAGCGGATCGCCGCCTGGGTCGCGGACACCTACGAACCGACCACTGTGGACGGTGTCACCGTCTACGACCTGAGCCGGTGAATCCCGTGACAGGACACAGCGACAGCACAGCTCGGGCACAAGGCGACCTCAGCGCGATGGCCGAGATTGACGTCATGACAACCGCGATCCTCTCCGGCACCGAAACCGGCCGCCGCCCCGCCATCGCCCCGGACGGCTCCCCCGTGCTCGACGTCGTCATCCCGGTCTACAACGAGGAGGCCGACCTCGAACCGTGCATCCGGAGGCTGCACGCGCACCTCGTGGAGCAGTTCCCGTACCCGTTCCGGATCACCGTCGCCGACAACGCCAGCACCGACGGCACACTGCACGTCGCGGAACGGCTGAGCCGCGAGTTCGACGCCGTCGAAGTCCGGCACCTCGACGAAAAAGGCCGTGGCCGTGCGTTGCGTGCCGTTTGGTCCACTTCGGACGCTCCGGTGCTCGCGTACATGGACGTCGACCTCTCGACCGATCTGGCCGCGCTCGGGCCGCTCGTCGCGCCACTGCTGTCCGGCCACTCCGACCTCGCCATCGGCAGCAGGCTCGCCCGTGGCGCGCGGGTGGTGCGCGGACCGAAGCGGGAGTTCATTTCCCGGTGCTACAACCTGATCCTGCGCGGCACGCTGGCGGCGAGGTTCAGCGACGCGCAATGCGGGTTCAAGGCGATCCGCGCCGACGTCGCCGAACGGCTGCTCCCCCACATCCAGGACACCGGCTGGTTCTTCGACACCGAACTGCTCGTGCTGGCGCAGAAGGCGGGGCTGCGGATCCACGAGGTCCCGGTCGACTGGGTGGACGACCCTGACTCGTCGGTGAACATCATCGCCACCGCGACCGCCGACCTCAAAGGCATCGCACGGCTGACCAAAGCCACGATGACCGGCCGCATCCCGATCAGCGGCCTGCGCGAGCAGCTCGGCCGGGCGCCGATCCAGGTACAGGCGCCAGGAGTGGCGCCGAGCCTGGTGCGACAGCTGGTGCGGTTCGCCGCCGTCGGCGTCGCCAGCACCGTCGCCTACCTCGTGCTTTTCCTGCTGCTGCGGACGTTCACCGGCGCGCAGGCGGCGAACCTCGTCGCGCTGCTGGTGACGGCGATCGGCAACACCGCGCTCAACCGGCGCCTGACCTTCGGCATCCGCGGCAGGCAAGGCGCGGGGCTGCATCAATTCCAAGGCCTCATCGTGTTCGGGCTCGGGCTCGCGCTCACCAGTGGCGCGCTGGCGCTGCTGCACACGATGACCGCGCCGGGGCTGGCACTGGAGATCACCGCGCTCGTACTCGCGAACCTCGCGGCCACCGTCCTGCGTTTCCTGCTGCTGCGGGGCTGGGTGTTCCGCCGCCGCCCCGCCACCGAGATGGAGAGCTGAGCCATGACCACCGCACTCGCTTCCCGGGCAGAACCCGGCCACGTCGGGGAAACCGCCACGAAACCACCCGGCCGATGGGTCCGGCCCGCCGTGTTCGGGCTGCTCGCCGCCACCGCGCTGCTGTACTTCTGGAACCTGACCGCGTCCGGCTACGGCAACTCGTTCTACGCGGCGGCCGTGCAGTCGGGCACCCAGGACTGGAAGGCGTGGCTGTTCGGCTCCCTCGACGCGGGGAACGTCCTGACCGTCGACAAACCCCCGGCCGCGCTCTGGGTGACGACGGCGTTCGCCCGGATCTTCGGTTTCTCCAGCTTCACCGTGCTGGCGCCGCAAGCGCTGATGGGCGTGGCATCGGTCGGTTTGCTGTACCTGACGGTGAAGCGGACCTCCGGACCGATCGCCGGCCTGTTCGCCGGGGCGGCGCTCGCCGTCACGCCGGTCGCCGCGCTCATGTTCAAGTTCAACAACCCGGACGCGTTGCTGACGCTGCTCCTGATCGCCGGCGGGTACTGCACGATCCGCGCGATCGAAACGGCGAGCCCGCGCTGGCTGGCGCTGGCCGGGGTCGCCATCGGATTCGGCTTCCTGACCAAGATGATGCAGTCGTTCCTGGTGCTGCCCGCGTTCGGGCTCGCGTATCTGGTCGCGGCGCCGGCGTCGCTCGGCAAACGCCTGCTGCACCTCCTCGGCGCAGTGGTCGCGGTCGTCGTCTCGGCGGGCTGGTTCATCGCGCTGGTCGATCTGTGGCCGACCGATTCGCGGCCGTACATCGGCGGCTCGGACGGCGACAGCCTGCTCGAACTGGCCCTGGGCTACAACGGTCTCGGCCGGATCTTCGGCATGGGCGGCGGCGTGATGGTCGGCGGCCCCGGTGGCTCCGGCGGCGGGAACGTCGGCTTCGGCGGCGAGAGCGGCCTGACCCGGATGTTCGGCGCCAGCTTCGGCGGCGAGGTGTCGTGGCTGCTGCCCGCCGCGCTGATCGGGCTGGTCGCGGGACTGTGGTTCACCCGGCGGGCGGCCGGGACCGACCGGACGAGGGCCGCGTTGATCGTGTGGGGCGGCTGGATGCTCGTCACCTCGCTGGTGTTCAGCTTCATGAGCGGGATCGTGCACCCGTACTACGCCGTCGCGCTGGCGCCGTCGATCGCCGCGGTGGTGGCGATCTCCGGGACCTCGCTGTGGCGCGGCCGGGCGCACTTCGCGCCTCGGGTGTTCCTGTCCTTGATGATCGCGGCGAGCGCCGTGTGGGCGTACATCCTCCTGGACCGTGACGCGGACTGGCTGCCCGCGTTGCGCTGGATCGTCGTCGGCCTCGGCCTGGTGATCGCGACCGTCGTACTGGTGGGTGTCCCGCCGACGCGCAAACTCGCCGCCATTGTCGCGACGGTCTCCGTGCTGACGATCGGCCTCGGGACCACCGCGTACGGCATCGAGACCGCTTCGCAGTCGCATTCCGGCTCGATCCCGATCTCCGGCCCGGCCACCGGTGGCGAGCGCGGAATGGGCATGGGCATGGAAGAGGGGTCCTCGGCGGAGATCGGGGCCGTGCTCGCGGCGACCACGACGAAATGGGCGGCCGCGACGTCGAGTTCGCAGTCGGCGGCGAACCTGGAACTCGCGAGCGGGAAGTCGGTGATCGGCATCGGCGGTTGGAGTGGCGGGGATCCCGCACCGACCCTGGCCGAATTCCAGCGGTACGTGGCGAACGGCGACATCACTTATTACGTCGAAGGCGGCCGCGGCGGCGGGCCGGGCGGTGGTTCGAACGAGATCGCCGAATGGGTCGCCGAGAACTTCACCGCCACGACGGTCGGCGAGCAGACGGTGTACAACCTGCTCTCCTGAAATTGCGTCGACAAACCTCGGGGCGCACGGGAACCTGGACGGCGTGAATCGGCCGTACCGCTGGGATCTCGTGCGCCCCGACCAGCTCGGGACGCTACTGGAGCGCGCCGGGGAACCGTGGTTGTGGTTCCTGGACGAATTGATCGAATGCGCCGCGAAGGTGATCGCCCGGGCGGGAGACGCGGATCTCTACTTCGTCGGCCGCTCCGCGGACAGCGTGCACGATCTGCTGAGCGGAACCCCTTGGCGGGAACGGATCCACCAATTGCCGCTGTCGTTCGCGGGCGCCCGATCCGGACTGAGCGAGTCCGATGTGGACACTCTTCGCGGCTATCTCGCTTCGGCGGGCCTGAGTCCGCACGACCTGGCCCGCGGGCGGCCGAAGGTGTTCGTCGACCTCGTCCACTCAGGACAGACGTTCACCGAACTCTACGGACTGCTGCGAAAGTGGATCGACGACGAGCGCGAGGCGTGGAGCATCGTCCGCGGTCGGCTCCGGTTCCTCGGGATCACCGTCCGAGAGCGCACGACACCGTCGGCGTTCCGCTGGCAGCAGCACTTCGACTGGCCGGCCGACCTGCCCGCGAACGGCGTCCGGAACATTTCGCTCGCTTGGCCGGTTTGGCACTACTTCGGCGACCGGCAGGAGAAACTCACGGCGTCGTTCCCGCGGCCGCGCTGGTCGGACGAGAACGGCCGCGCGCCGGAGCATTCCGAGGACCGGCTGCGGGGCCTCGCCGAGGCGGTCGCGATCGTCGAGGCGGGGCGTTCGAAGGCGGGGCGGGACCTGCTCGTGCGGCATCTGCGGAAGGAACCGGCGATGGCGGAGAGCTGGCTGCGGACCCTGATCACCCGCCTGCGCTGACCACTCACGAGGCGGGACCGACAGCTGCCTTTCACCTACCCCTCAGGTCGCCCACAGGATTCGGGCGCACTCTGGAAGCAGGGCATCACCCAGGGGTGAGGAGTGGACGATGAGGGAGCTTCCGCACTGGCACACGGCGAGCGCGCGCGGACCGCGCGAGTACAACGCGGACGCCGTCGCGGCGTACGCGGCGGCGGGCGGCCGCGGGATCGTGTTCGCGCTGGCCGATGGAGTCGGAGATCACCCGAACGCCGCACAAGCGGCCCGGACAGCGGCATCGGCGGCGGCGCGGACACCGGTCGATCAGGGGGCGGTCGGGGCCGTTCTCGCTGCTCAGCGGGCCGTGCTCGCCCTCGGCGGGGCCGGTGACTGCGTCCTCGTCGTGGCCGTCCGGACCGGCGAAGGGTATGGCATCGCGTGGGTCGGGGACGCGCGGGCGTACGCTTGGGACGGTTACACCGTGCGGCAGGTGACGAAGGACCATACGCTCGCGCAGTACTTCCGCGACCACGACCAACCCGTGACACCGCGGATGGAACACGTCGTCACCACCAGCGTCCGCACGGCCGGTGCGCACGAGATCGGCACCGCCACCGTCACGACCGGCGGGCTTCTGCTCACCAGCGACGGTGTGCACAAGACGCTCAGTGGTCCGGCCATGCTCGACATCCTCGGGATGCCGGACGGGGCGGCCGCGGAGCTGGTGCGGACGGCGATCTCGCTCGGTGGCTCCGACAACGCCACCGCGATCGTGGTGGATCCGCCCGGCGCGGACGTCACCACGGAAAAGTTTCGCGTCGCGGCCTGAACCGGGCGGTCAGGCCGCGACGCGATCCCTCTTCAGCTGACGGTATTCACGCAGCACCAGCACGACGATCAGGACGTCGAGGGCGGCGAAGAACGGCAGCGCGAGCGAGTGCGTGTGGATCGCGCGGAAGATCTCGTAGACCACGAACGCCGAGAGCACCACGGCGGCCACGGGGTAGGCCCGCATCACCTTCTTCGCGAGCGCCCACACCAGGCCGAGCTTGATGAGGCCGTGCGCGACGAGGTACACGACGGCGAACGTCCGGCCCTCGGCGAAATGGCCGGCGGCGAGTTCGAGGTGCCGGGCCAGCGTCCCCTCGGGGTCGCCGAGCAGGTCACGGGTGACCACGGCGTGCGCGAAACCGGAGATGACCGTCGCCGGCACGATCATCAGCACCAGCCCGCCCACCAGCTGCAACGCGCCGTCGAGTCCCTTCAGGGTGATGGCGATCCGGAACAGCTTCTCGGTGCTCATGTCACCTCACCCTGCCGCACCGGGCCGCCGTCCGCAGCCACCGTCACCGGAACAGGCGGTCCCGGCAGGTCGGGCATCGTTCGTGCCGGGCGGTCCGGCCGGAGGCGTCCCTGCCGTAGAACGGAAAGCACGGCGCCCCGCAGACGGCGAGATAGATCCGCCCGCACCGCAGCGGCCGCTCGCCGACGTGATGGGCCACCATCAGCGCACGATGGCGCTCGCCCGCTTCGGGCAGCCAGCCGTCGTCGGGCAGCTTCGCGAGCACGTCCGCGTCGACGTCGTCCGATCGGGCGAGCAGCGCCGTGCCGAGGTCGGTCAGCCGCTCCCCGAGATCACGAAGGACGTCGGCGCGCGGCGCGTCGTCCTCGACCATCCGGGTGACGAAGGTGATGTCGGTGCCCAGGGAGCCGTGGAGATCCCGGAGCCGGTCGATGAGACGGTGATCCATGCCCTCCCATTAAGGCGTTGCGCCCGGGCAAGGAAAGGGTCACGAGGCGTAGGTGACCCGGCCGTTCATGACGGTGGCGGTGACGGGGATGTCCCGCAGCCCGGCCGGGGACAGGCGCACCGGATCCACCGCGGTGACGACCAGATCCGCGACGTCGCCCACGGCCACCCCGGTCCGGCCGCCGGACGACGCCGCGAGCGCGGCCTCCAGCGGCATGGCCTGCTCGGGGTGCCACGCCGGACGGTCGTCGTCGGTGCGGCTGACCGCCGACGCGATCGCGTCCCACGGGTCCAGCGGCGCGACCGGCGCGTCCGAGCCGAACTCCAGGCGCACCCCGGCGCGGTACAGGGCGCCGTACGGGAACGCCCGATCGGTCCAGCCGTGCCAGTGCCGTTCGGCGACGTCGCGGTCGTCCGGCTGATGGGCTGGCTGCACGCTCGCCACGACCCCCAGCTCGGCGAAGCGGGCGACGTCCTCGGAACGCAGCAGTTGCGCGTGCTCGATCCGGCCGGCGCAGCCGACGTTCGCGAACGCGTCGAGCGCGATCTTGTTGGCGTGATCGCCGATCGCGTGCACCGCGGGTGAGAGACCGTGCTCGGAAGCCTTGCGCATCAACGGCTCCAGCTCTTCGGGCGGCAATTCGAGCAGGCCGTGGGACTCGGTCCCGGCGTAGTGGCCCACGCAGTACGCGGTGCGCGTGTTCAGCGAACCGTCGACGAACAGCTTGAACGGGCCCACCGTGAGCAGCCCGCCGCTGCCCTCCAGGACGTCGCCGGAGCGGTGGCCGCGTTCGATGGCCGTGTCGAGCAGGTACTTCGCGATCACGCAGGAAACCCGGACCGGCAGCGGTTTCCGCGCCAGCCGTCGCCGCCAGTCGGTGACGGTGTCGGCGTATTCGTAGTCGACGATCTTGGTGACGCCGCGGGCGGCGGCCGCGTCGAGGGCGTCGGCGACCCAGCCGTCGACGACGTCGTCGGGGGCGACCGGGAGTTCGGCGGTCGCGCTCATGCAGTCGTTCTCCAGCAGCACCCCGGTGGGATGCTCGCGGCCGATGAGCTTCAGCGCGGCGGGGCTGAGCCACAGCGTGTGGAGGTCTGCGCTGAAGAGCGCGACCGGATGCCCGGGCAGCGCCTTCTGCAGCAGATCCTTGTGCGGGGCGTCGGGCCAGAGGCCGTCGCGGAACCCGGCGCCGAGCACGAGTTCGCCGGGCGGCGCGGGATTCGCCAGCAGATGGGCGAGCACGAGCTCGACCGTGTGCGCGGCGGAGGTTGCTTCCCCCAATGGGATCCGGCGGCGCGCGGCGGACCACTGCGCGGTGTGCACATGCGTGTCGACCAGCCCGGGCAGCAGGGTGCCGCCGTGCCCGTCCAGGATCTCCGACGCCTCACCCGCCTGCCCCGGGCCCGCGATGGCGGCGATCCGGCCGCCCTCGATCCGCACGTCCGACAGGGAACCCGCCAGGCCGACCCGGACCCGGCGCAACAGAAGATCGTCCACGCCCTCACCTTGCCAGCCCGGCCGCGTTTAGTCCTCTGAATGCGGTCCTTGCGCGCGCAACGATCGCATTCAGAGGACGAAATGCGGGAGGGGGTCAGGAGCGGGCGAAGGTGAGCTTTCCGAGCGCGGCGACCAAAGGCGCGAGTTCGGGGAGTTCCTCGGCGGCGGCGAGTGCCTCGGTGAGGACGGTGTCGTGCGTCGGCCGCGCGGCCGCGAGCAGTTCCTGTCCCGACGGCGTGACCTCCGTGTAGATCCCCCGCCGGTCGTCCGGGCACAGGTACCGCTGCAGCAGCCCCCGGTCCTCCAGCCGCGACACCAGCCGCGTCGTCGCCGACTGGCTGAGCACGACGGCGTTCGACAGCTGATTCATCCGCAGGTGGAAACCGTCCTGACGGGCGAGCACGTCCAGCACGGTGTACTCGCTCACGGACAGCGAGTGCTGCTGCGCCAGCGCGCGCTCGAGCGCGTCCTCGATCCGCGCGTGCAGCGCGGCGAGGGTCCGCCAGCCCTGCGCGCGTGCCTCCACGGCGTCGTCGGCCAGTGACACGGTTCACCTCTTCCCCGGTTGCCCGAGCTTCGTTGCGTCATGCATCATCAAGCGTGTGCAATATACGGCGCGTGCAACTATTTCAGACGCCCGTAGTTGCCAACGCCAGCCATCACCACTCTACGGGAAGAAGTGAGCCTCCAATGCCTGCCGCTCTGCTCGCACTGGCGATCAGTGCCTTCGGTATCGGCACCACCGAGTTCGTGATCATGGGGCTGCTGCCCGAGGTCGCGGGCGACTTCGGCGTCTCGATCCCCTCCGCCGGGCTGCTGATCTCCGGCTACGCGCTCGGCGTCGTGGTCGGCGCCCCGCTGCTGACCGCGCTCGCGTCGCGGGTGCCGCGCAAGACGGTCCTGGTCGGCCTGATGGTCCTGTTCATCGCCGGCAACGTCGTGTCCGCGCTGGCCCCCACCTACGGCCTGCTGATGACCGGCCGGGTGGTCGCCGCGCTGTCGCACGGCGCGTTCTTCGGCGTCGGCGCGGTCGTCGCCGCCTCCCTGGTCGCGCCGACCAAGCAGGCGGGCGCCATCGCGATGATGTTCACCGGCCTGACCGTCGCCAACGTCCTCGGCGTCCCCGCCGGGACCGCGCTCGGCCAGGCACTGGGCTGGCGCTCGACGTTCTGGGCGGTCAGCGCGCTCGGCGTGATCGGCCTGATCGGGATCCTCGCGCTGGTCCCCGTCCAGGCGACGACGCAGAGCGCCGGGCTGCGCAGCGAACTGGCCGTGTTCCGGCGCCCGCAGGTGTGGCTCGCGCTGGCGATGACCGCGCTCGGCTTCGCCGGGGTGTTCGCGTCCTTCACCTACATCGCCCCGATGATGACCGAGGTCGCCGGCTTCTCCCCCGGCGCGGTGACCTGGCTGCTGGTGCTGTTCGGCGGCGGCCTGTTCGTCGGCAACCTGCTCGGCGGCAAGGCGGCCGACCGGTCGCTGATGCCCAGCCTGTACGTCATCCTCGCCGTGCTCGCGGCCGTCCTGGTCGTGTTCGTCTTCACCGCGCACGCCCAGCTCCCCGCCGCGATCACCATCGCGGTCTTCGGCGCCGCCGGTTTCGCGACCGTCGCGCCGCTGCAGGCCCGTGTCATGAACAAGGCCGAAGGCGCGCCCGCGCTGGCTTCGGCGGCCAACATCGCCGCGTTCAACCTCGGCAACGCCGGGGGCGCGTGGCTCGGCGGCAAAGCCATCGACGCCGGTCTCGGCTACACCGCGCCCAACTGGATCGGCGCCGGGCTCGCGCTCGCCGGACTGCTGGTCGCGGTCATCTCAGGCATGCTCGACCACGGGCGGCGAAAGGCTCATCGCGCCGAACTGGCCCCCGCCGCCTGAACCGGAAACACCCATGAAAGGAACACAAGTGACCGACATTCCCACCGTCAAGCTCAACAACGGGGTGGAGATGCCGCAGCTCGGGTTCGGCGTCTTCCAGGTGCCGGACGAGGAGACCACCGCCGCGGTCAAGGCCGCGCTGGACGCGGGCTATCGCAGCATCGACACCGCCGCCATCTACGGCAACGAAGCGGGCGTCGGCAAGGCACTCGCGGAGTCCGGGATCGCCCGCGACGAGCTGTTCATCACCACCAAGCTGTGGAACAGCGAACAGGGCTACGACGCCACGCTGAAGGCGTTCGACGCCAGCCTGGCCAAGCTGGGCCTGGAGCAGCTGGACCTGTACCTCATCCACTGGCCGACGCCCGAGCGCGATCTCTACCGCGACACGTGGAAGGCCTTCGAGAAGCTCTATGCCGACGGCCGGGTGCGCGCGATCGGCGTGTCCAACTTCCAGCCCGCGCATCTCGAACGGCTGGCCGACGCCGGTTCCGTGACCCCGGCGGTCAACCAGGTCGAGGTGCACCCGTACCTGCAGCAGGCCGAGGTGCGCGAATACGACGCGAAGCACGGCATCGCGACCGAGGCGTGGAGCCCGCTGGCCAAGGGCGGCGACCTGCTCGGTGAGGACGCGGTCAAGGCGCTGGCGTCGAAGCACGGCCGCACGCCGGCGCAGATCGTGCTGCGGTGGCATCTGCAGCTGGGCAACGTCGTGATCCCGAAGTCCGTGACCCCGTCGCGGATCAAGGAGAACCTCGACGTCTTCGGCTTCACGCTGTCGGAGGAGGACATCGCTTCGCTGTCGGTGCTGGACCGGGGCGAGCGGACCGGGCCGGATCCCGACACCTTCAACGTCGCCTAGTCACAAGTCCGTGAAGGCCTCCTTGAGGGACTCTGGGTCTCTCAAGGAGGCCTTCACGGACTTTCCCAGGTAGCGGGCGTAGCGCTTTGTTTTCGCACGAGCCCGCTGCGTAGCCGGTTACTATTCGGCCGCACAGACGGCACTTGTGCGAAAAGAGGTAACCGACGATGCAGGCCCGAGGACGCGCCGTCCTCGCGACACTTCTGCTCGTGGCGTTCCCGGTGGTGGTCGTCGCGGTGGGTGTCGCCAGTGTGCTGGCGGGCCTGCGGATCCAGGGCAAGATCGGCACCTACGTCATGTTCGGCGGGCTGGCGATCATGGTCGCGCTCGCCTTCGGGCTGCTGAGCGCCTTGCGGGCGCGGCGTCCCCCGATCGAGGGGCCGCGGCTGGACCGCGACGCCCATCCCGCGTTGTGGGAGATGATCGACGACCTCGCCGCGCAGGTGAAGACGCGGCCGCCGGACGAGATCGTGCTGATCGGCGAGATCAACGCGGCGGTCAGCGAGGACGCCCGGTTCCTCGGTCTGCGGCCGGGCCGCCGCACGATGCTGATCGGGTTGCCGCTGCTGGCGGCGATGAGCGTCAGTGAGCTTCGGTCCGTCCTCGCGCACGAACTCGGCCACTACAGCGGCGGCCACACCCGCCTGCTCGCGCTGACCTATCGCGGCACCCAGACCCTCGCCTTCACCGTCGACAGGCTGGACGGCGGCCCCGCCAGGGCCTTGCTCTCCGCCTACTCGAAGCTGTACCTCCTGGTCGCGCGGTCGGCGAACCGGCGGCAGGAACTGCAGGCCGACGAGGCGTCCGTACTCGCCGCGGGCAGCCGGACGGCGGCCGCGGCACTGCGGAAGGCCGCGACGCTGAGCCCGCTGTGGAAGGACTACTCCGAGCGCTATCTCTCGCTCGGCGCGGCGGCGCGGCGCACTCCCCCGGTGCTGCTGGGGTTCCGGTCGTACCTCAACCACCCCGTCCAGCGGGACTGGGTGGCCGAGTACGCCGAAGACGTCATCGACGGCGAAGAGCTCTCGAAGTACGACAGCCACCCGCCCACGAAGCGGCGTATCGCCGCACTGGCGGGAGTCCCGGACAACCCGGTGAAGCCGGACGCGCGACCGGGCTGGTCGCTGCTGGGCGCGCCGAAGATCGACGTGCCGGAGGCGGAACTCGACGTGCTGATCCGCGACGTCGGGCCGCGCGCGGACTGGGACGAGGTCGTCAAACGCGCGGGCCGGGCGTCGGTGGCGGAAGGCGCGCGGCTGCTGACCGCGGCCGGGATCGAGAGCAGGCTGGCACCGCGCGGCACGATCGGCGAGGTCGTGCGGGTCCTGCGTGACGGCGACGCCGACGCGCTCGCGAAACCCCTGCGGGCCCCGTCGCGCGAAGAGGGCCTGGAACTGCTGACCGAGCTGTTCGCCGACACCGTCACCGCCGCGATGATCGACAACGGCGTCGCCGCGCACCGCCTGAACTGGGGCGGCGGCTGGGAACTGTGCCTCGGCGACGGCGAGCCGTTCGACGTCGCCGAACTCGTCGGCGCGGCGGTGCGCAGCCCGCGCGCGGTCGACGAACTGGTCCACAACCTGCAACTGCTGAACGTGCCCGCCGCCTACTTCTGCAAACAGGAACCCCAGCCGGAACCGGATCCCGCCGAAGCCCGCATGCTCGGGCTGTTCACCGCGTTGAAGGCCAAACGGAAGCTCTACGACCTGATCGTCTGCGACACCGAAGTGGTGCTGCTGCCGATGGCGCGTTCGGTGCTGATCCGCCGGGGCCTCGCCGGCCTGATCGGGGCGCGCGGGGTGTCGGACCGCAAGCGGATCCGGAAGCTGCGCGAGCGCGGCCTCGACGATCTGCGCGCGGAACCGGGCGCCCGGCGGATCCCGTTGTCGGACATCGTCGCGGGCGGTTTCCCGCGCCGGAAGCTGACCACGTACCTGACGCTGGAGCTGTCCGACGGCGAGACGCTGGAACTGGCGATCACCGGCAACACCGAGGATTTCGGTGCCGCCCACGACGAACTGACGGCGTTCTTCGGCTCGCTGAAAGCCTGACGCCGTTAAGGCTTGATCCCCACTCCACCGAGACTCAGGTGGTTCAGCTCCGTCAGCGGAGCGAGACGCGGCCCCTCCGGCCACCACTCGTGCAGGTGCACCACACCGGGCTCGAGGATCTCCAGCCCGTCGAACAGCGACTCGATCTCGTCGCGCCCGCGATGCACCGTGCGGTGTCCGGTGCCGGCCATCAAGTCGTCGAGCTTCCGGGCGAGCGCGCCACGCGAGCCTTCGCCGGGCGTGAAGTCGTGCGTGATCAGCACGTAGGACCCCGGCGCGATCGCGTCGACGTAGGCGCGCACGACGGCCCGCGCCTTGTCGAGGTCTTCGATGTGGTGCAGCACCGAGTTCAGGATCACCGCGACCGGGCGGTCGAGTTCGATGTGCTCGGTGACCACCGGATCGGCGAGGGTCTGCGCGGGATCGGTCAGATCCGCGCCGCTCACGTGGACGAGGTGGTCCTCCAGCAGCGCCAGGCCGTGCGCCTGGACGACTGGGTCGTGATCGACGTAGACGACCAGCGCGTCCGGGTTGTACCGCTGCGCCGCCTGGTGGGTGTTCTCCGCGGTGGGCAGCCCGGAGCCCAGATCGAGGAACTGGTCGATACCGCGGGCGTCGGCGAGGAAGCGGACCACCCGGTTCGCCCAGGCGCGGAACTCCTTGGCCATCGCGGCGGCGTCGGGGGCGAGGGCGAGCAGGTCTTCGACGGCGCGCCTGTCGACCTCGTAGTGGTCGTGCCCGCCGAGCAGGACGTCCTTCATCCGGGCGAGATTGGGCTTGCTGTAGTCGAGGGGGAGCGGGCGCCTCGGCACAGACCGGACCTCGTCCGAAGTCATGGACACGTTCCACCCTTCAGCCGCGCACAGGCCACGCGAACGTGCCCGCGGCTCCCTCGACATCGACGGACCGTACACAGATTACGACATGGCGTGCACCCCCGTGAACCTCCCCAAGGGCCTTGGCCACCTGCGACGATCACCCGAAGCCGAGTTCGCGCCAGGTGCGTCCGCCGTCGGTGGTGCGGTACACGGCGGACCCGCCATCGGCGTCCGGCAGGCCGTCCACGACCACGCCGACCCGTTCGTCCGGGAAGTCCAGATCGTTGAGGCAGACCCCGCGGCCGCTGAGCACGGTCGTCGTCCAGGTCGTCCCGCCGTCGGCGGTGCTGTGCAGGAAGCCGGTGCCGCCGCCTTCCGCCGCGACGGTCGCCGCCGTGGGCGAAGCGGCGCTGAAACTCTGGTTGATGCCGAGGGTCGGCGCCTGCGCCGTCCCGGTGAAGTGCCCGCCGAGTTTCGGCGCGCGCCACAGCCGCCGGACGGTCGCGCCCGGCTGCGGTGTCCCCGGTCCCCCGCTGCACAGCGCGAGCACCTGTCCCCGCCGTACTCCGCTCAGCGAAGCCGAACTGTCCGCCGGGCAGGGCGGCGGCGCGGTCGCGAAGGTCAATCCGTCGGAAGACGTCCAGTACTTCTGGACGCGGTAGTCCGCCCCCATCGACACCTGGACCCCGCCGCTCGTGGCGATGTCGCCGTAGGTCGTGGAGCCGGTGACGGTGAATCCCGGGACCGGCAGGAGAAGCCGCGTGCCGGAGATCCCGGCGTACAGCGTCGTCGTCGACGGGCTGCCGAAACCGGTGACCATCGCGAACACCCGAGGGCCCGCTTCGGTGATCTTCGAAATATAGAAGGGTTCCCGGACCCCGGCGAGCCTGACCGCGGACCAGTTGCCGCCACCGTCGTGGCTGGCGAGCAGCCGGGTGCCGTCGGAAAGGAAGACGTCGCGCTCGTCGATCACCGTGAGCTTGACCTGATTGTGGTTGTCCGGCAACGAGATCGGCGGTTCGCCCGCGCGCCGCCACCGCTTCCCGCCGTCGGTCGTCGACAGCAGGGTCGCGCACCATCCCGGTTTCCCGCACGGCGAGAACCCGAGGACGAATCCGCGCGACGGCCCGGTCCAGCTCGTCGACGCGGGAGCGAAACCCCGGGGCACCAGCGGATCGGCGACGGCGGGCGGGGTGAAGACGGCCAGGGCGGTCAGTGCGGCGGCGGCGAGCGCGGCCCACCGGTTCGGCTTCATGACCACGAGACGTACGGCCCCCGCCGGGGTTGCCCGCTGTTCGGGGTGAACCCGCGGATCGTCTCCGGTAGGCTCCCCACCCTTGTTTCGCCCGGGGCCGGACCGGGTATACGGCGTTCGGCCGGTGAGACGGAGGTAACCCCCGATGGACGACGCGGGTTCGCGTGCTGGTGGTGACGAGGAGGAACCCGATGCCGGGACCACTCAACGCCGGTTCAGCCTGAACGTCCACGACCCGGACCATCTCCCGCGCAAACTCGCCGGCCGCTACGAGGTCGGCGAGCTGCTCGGACGCGGCGCCACCGCACGCGTCTTCCGCGCACGCGACCTGCTCGAACAGCGCGAAGTGGCGCTGAAGCTGTTCCACGCCGACACGATGACCCGGGACGAGCGCCGCCGCCAGCAGGAGATCCAGACGCTCAGCGCGGTCCGCCACCCCGGGCTCGTCCCGCTGTACGACGCGGGCACCGACGACGGCTACACCTACCTCACGATGCGCCTGGTCGACGGGCCGAACCTGGCCCAGCGGCTGCGCTCCGGACCACTCCCCCAGGACGAGGTCGTCGAGCTGACCGCCCGGCTGGCCGACGCGCTCGCGCACGTCCACGCGCACGGCATCACCCACCGCGACCTCAAACCGGCGAACATCCTGATCGCCGACGACGGCCCGCTGATCGGCGACTTCGGCGTGGCGCACGCCTTCGACGCGACCAGGGTGACCGAGACCGGCGGTGTCGTCGGCACGGCGGCGTACATGGCGCCCGAACAGGTCCGTGGCGAGAACGTCGGCCCGCCCGCCGACGTCTATTCGCTCGGCCTGGTCCTGCTCGAATGCCTGTCCGGGGAACGGGAGTACACCGGGACCCCGGTCGAGGCCGCGGTCGGACGGCTGCACCGGCCGCCGCGGATCCCCGCCGGCCTGTCGGCCACCATGACCACGCTGTTGCGCGGGATGACCGCGCGGAAACCGTCGCAGCGCCCGACGGCCGCGGCGATCTCCCGGATCCTGCTGGAGGATTCCACCGGTACGAAGGTCGCCCATCTCGCGCCCGCCACCCGCAAACGGGCGGCCGTGGTCGCCGCCATCAGCGCGCCCGCCGCCGCGATCACCGTCGGGGTGCTGCTCGCGGTGAACCAGACCCCGGCGGACCAGCCCGGCCTGCCGGGCGGCCTGCTACCCCCCGCGGCGACCGGCTCGTCCGCCCCGGTGGCGGGCCAGGGGCCCCGGTCCTCGGAAGTGGCCGAGGTGGCCACCCGCGGCCCGAAGGCCAGCAACGCCACTGTCGTCGTGACCGAAGACGCGCCCGCCTCCGCGGATCCGCCCGGTGCCACCGAAAGCGTCGACGCCACCTCGACACCCAGGGAAACGACCGCCGCCAGCGAGCGGCAGAGCACCTCGGGCAAGCCGAGCAAGACCCGGCCGAGCCCGCCGACGAAGAGCAAGCCAGGCCCTCCCGACTGAGCGACCGCCCGGCCGGGTGTCCACAGTGGACGATGATGGGAGACGGCGATGACCTACATCAACGACCCGCGTGAGCCACCGGAAGAGATCGTCGAACAGACGCCCGCCAGGATCCGTGTCGTGCGGATCGTCAACGCCCTCGTCCACGCGATCTGCTGGATCTTCGCGCTGGTGCTGATCGTGCACATCCTGCTGGTGTTCGGCGAAGCCAATCCGGGGAACGGGTTCGCGCAGCTGATCGACCAGTGGTCGCGAGCGGTCTCGCTCGGGCTGCGGAACCTGTTCACCCCGGAAGGGATCAAACCCCGGACGCTGTTCAACGACGGCCTCGCCGCACTGCTGTGGCTGATCATCGGCGGCGTGGTGACCGATCTGGTGTCGCGGATCGGCCTGCCCGGCCCGAAGCGGGTCTGGTACCGGCGACCGCTCAGTTGAGCGAGCCCGGTCTCGCTTCCGGAGCGTCACCGGCCTGGGCCTGCTCGGCCTGGGCGTCGGTGACCTCCGGGGCGGCCTCGGTCTCGGCCGACGGCTGCTCCGGTGCGTGCTCCGTCTCGAAGTGCTCACGGCACCAACGGCCGTAGCGTCTGGCATGCACGGTCATCGCGGCACCTCCTCCTCTGCCCACCACGATCCCCCATCATTGTGACGCGCGCCACTCGTTTATCCGGCGAATCGGGCCACGATCGCGGCGCAGAACGCGGGGAGGTCGTCGGGGTTCCGGCTGGAGATCAGGCCGTTGTCGTCGACCACCTCCTGGTCGACGACGGTGCCGCCGGCGTTGCGGATGTCGGTGCGCACACTCGGATACGACGTGAGCGTGCGGCCGCGGACCACGTCGGCCTCGACCAGCGTCCACGGCCCGTGACAGATCACCCCGACCGGCTTCCCGCTGTTCACGAAGTCGCGCACGAAGCGGACGGCGTTCTCGTCCACGCGCAGGTTGTCCGGATTCATCGTGCCGCCGGGCAGCACGAGCGCGTCGAAGTCGTCGACGGTGACGTCCTTGACGACCCGGTCGACGGTGAACTTGTCCGCCTTGTCGATGTCGCCGTTCATGGCCTGGATCTCGCCGGATTCCAGCGAGACGAGCTCGGCCGTCGCCCCGGCGTCCGTGACCGCCTTGCGCGGTTCGACCAGTTCGACCTGTTCCACGCCGTCCGCGGCGAGGATGGCCACGCGGCGTCCGTTCAGCGATGTCGTCATCGGTTCCCTCCTGAAGTCGTCTTCGCCCCCGGCTACCCCGTGGCGGCCTCGCCGAACCATGGGCATGAACCGCGATCACCGGGGGTATTCGCCGCGCATGCGATTGCGGCGAGCGGATCTGGGCTCCCCAGGTATCGGGAGGCGGCGAAGAGGCCGGGGTTTCGGCTACCTGACGCCGGACGGCGAACCGTTGAAGGACGAGGAGACGATCGAGCGCATCGAGGCGCTGGCGATCCCGCCCGCGTGGCGGCGCGTGTGGATCTCGCCGCACGAGAACGCCCACATCCAGGCCGTCGGCGTCGACGACGCAGGCCGGAAGCAGTATCTCTACCACGGCGAATGGCGACGGGCCCGCGACGAGGAGAAGCACGAGCGCGTCCTCGCGCTGGCGCGGCGGCTCCCCCGGCTGCGCCGGACCATCCGGGAGGATCTCGCTTCCCGCGGCTTCACCCGCGAACGGGTGCTCGCCGGCGCGCTCCGCATGCTCGACCTCGGCGTGTTCAGGACCGGTGGCGAAAGCTACGCCGACGAGAACGGCACGCACGGGGTGGCGACCCTGCTGTGCGAGCACGTTTCGATCCGGGAGGGCTGCCTTCTTTGCGACTATCCGGCGAAAGGCGGGATCCAGCGGAAGGTCCGGCTGCGGGACGAGGACCTCGTCCGGCTGATCCGCTCGCTCAGGCGGGCCCGCGGTGACGAGGTGCGCCTGCTCGCCTACCGGAACGGTCGCGGATGGCAGGAGATCCGGGCCGAAGACCTCAACGAGCGGTTCAAGGAACTCACAGGCGACGACTTCACGGCCAAGGACCTGCGCACCTGGAACGCCACCGTCCTGGCCGCTTCGGCCTTCGCGGAGACCGAAAAGCCGTCCAGCGAAAGAGGTTTGAAGCGGGTCGAGAAGGCGGTGATGACCGAAGTGGCCGAAGGACTGGGCAACACGCCCGCCGTGGCACGACGGTCCTATGTGGACCCGCGCGTGATCACCGCCTACCGCCGGGACCGGACGATCGCGCGTGCGACGCGACGGGCGCGGAAGGTCTCCGATCCCGACGAGGCCCGCGACATCGTGGAGCGGGCGGTGGTGCGGCTACTGAGCGGGTCGTGAGGCCTCGATGGCGAGGACGGCGATGTCGTCGTGCGTCCCGCTGCCGAGCCATGCCCGCACCGCGGTGCGGATCCGGGCGACCACCTCGCGGCCGGACATCCCCCGGCAGCCGGCCAGCAGTTCACGCAGCCGCTCGTCGCCGAACAGGTCCGACGGCCGCTCGTGGTGGCGTGCTTCGGTGATGCCGTCGGTGTAGAGCAGGCAGACATCGCCCTCGCCCAGCCGGATGGCCGTCTCGGCGAACCGGGCCTGCGGCGAGATCCCGACCAGCGTGCCGGGCAGGGTGATCTCGTCGACGCCGCCACGGCGGCGCACCACCAGCGGCGCGGGATGGCCACCGGACGCCAAGGTGACGCCGAGACCGTCTTCGTTCGCCAGCACCGAACCGAGCACCAGCGTGGCGAACCGGCCGCTGCCGCCGGTGATGAGCAGGGAGTTGAGCAGGCTCAGCAACGTGGTGTTGTCGTGCTCGACGAGGTCGAGCGCGGCGAGGGTCTGCCGGACCCGGCCGGTGAGCGCGGCCGCCTCGGCGC
Source organism: Amycolatopsis sp. SB7-3 (assembly GCF_041021335.1). Taxonomy (NCBI): domain Bacteria; kingdom Bacillati; phylum Actinomycetota; class Actinomycetes; order Pseudonocardiales; family Pseudonocardiaceae; genus Amycolatopsis; species Amycolatopsis sp. SB7-3. Next base: position 155,414 of record NZ_JBFPJQ010000009.1, on the reverse strand, counting down.
CCTTCCCGCAGACGTCGCCGAGGACGAACATCGCGCCGCCGCTTTCGCGCGGCAGGACGTCGTAGAAGTCGCCGCCGACGTCGAGCAGACCGCCCGACGGCTCGTACCAGACGTCGAATTTGACGCCGTGGACGTCCGGCGGCGGTGTCGGGCGCAGGGTGGTCTCCAGGCCGCGGGTGGCCTCTTCCTGGCGGGCGTAGCGATGCGCGTTCGCCAGCGCCGTCCCGGCCGCACGGGCGAATTCGGTCACCGCGCGCGGGTGGTCCTCGCCGAACGCGGGCGCGCCGCGCCTGCCGAGCACCACCGCCCCGGTGACCCCGGCGCCGCCGTCGAAGCCGAGTGAGACCACGGTCACGGACGGATGGACGGCGAGCCGTTCCGCGACGATCGCGGGTAGCGTCGCGATCTCCTCCTCCGGCACCGCTTTGGCTTCGAGTTCCTCGGTGGAGGCGAAGGTGCCGGCGAGCACCGGCGCGAGCTGGACCGGGACCCGGCGGATCCGGCCGTGCCCGTGGTTGGTGCGGTGATCGCAGCTCCACCATTCCCACCGGCCCCGCGTGGTCGGCAGCAGCACGAACACGCAGTCGGCGAGCTCGGCGGCGGCGACCTCGGCGATCACCTTCGCCGTTCCGTGCCGTCCTCGCGCGGAGGCGAGCCTGGGGCCCGAAGCGGCGAGGAATCCGTCCACGCGCGGGCCGTCGGCCGCGACCGCGGAGGTCACCGTCCACGCGTGCCAGCCGCCGGGCAGCGTCCGGATCCGGGCCGGGAACCGGCGGCCGGTGTGCTCGACATGCCCGACGTCGGGACCTTCGGCGGTCAGTATCGGGCGGCCGCCGCCGAACAGCTCGCGGGCGGCGGGGTTCGACCAGCGCAACGCGCCGCCGACGTCCTGCACGAGCACCGCGTCACGGACGTCTTCCAGCAGCTCACGCCAGAACCGCCCGGATTCGGGCAGCGCGCCCTCGCTGGTCGCCGTCGACGACTCCGAGGGGAGCGACGTCGAGGCCGGGGCCGGCCGTGACACCATTCCCGGACCTCCTCCTGCCTGGCGGGTAGCGCAGTGTGAGCGGGCGGACTGGCTCGAAGTGTAGGTCGAATCATGGCACGCTGATGCGACGACCATGGCTTGGCATGCGTGGTGGAGAGGGTCGACACAGATGACACAGCACTCCCAAAGGGACCGGCTCCCCGTGGAAGGTGGTGGCGGCCAGGTGGACGAAGCGACCCTGGAACGCCTGCTCGCGGCGGCTCGTGACCTCGGGGACGGCAACTTCCGGCGGCGGCTGGTGGCGCACGGCGACGGGCTCGCGGCCCAGCTCGCGGGCGCCTTCAACGACATCGCCGAACGGAACCAGCGACTGGTGACCGAACTCCTGCGCGTCCGCGAGGCGGTCGGCAAGGAAGGCAGGCTGACCGAGCGCGTCGCGGCCGAGATCGGTCCCGGCGGCTGGGCGACCGCGGTCGACGTCGTCAACGGGCTGATCGAAGACGTGAGCAGGCCCACGGCCGAGCTCAACCGCGTCCTCGGCGCGGTCGCCGAGGGCGATCTGTCCGAGCCGATGCCCCTGGAGGTCGGCGGACGGCCGCTGCAGGGTCAGTTCGCCGAAGTCGCGAAGACGGTCAACGGCCTGATCAAGCAGCTTTCGCGGTTCGCGACCGAGGTCACCAGAGTGGCCCGCGAGATCGCCACCGAAGGACGGCTCGGCGGTCAGGCCGAGGTGCCGGGGGTGGCGGGCACCTGGCGTGATCTCACCGACAACGTCAACGTGATGGCCAGCAACCTGACCGACCAGGTCCGCAACATCGCCCAGGTGACCACCGCGGTGGCGCGGGGCGACCTGACCCAGAAGATCAACGTCGACGCGCGCGGCGAGATCCTGGAGCTCAAGAACACCGTCAACATCATGGTCGACCAGCTCTCGGCGTTCGCCGACGAAGTGACCCGGGTGTCGCGCGAGGTGGGAAGCGAAGGCCGTCTCGGCGGTCAGGCGCAGGTCCCCGGCGCGGCCGGCACCTGGCGCGACCTCACCGACTCGGTGAACCTGATGGCGGACAACCTGACCGACCAGGTCCGCAACATCGCCCAGGTGGCCACGGCGGTGGCGAAGGGCGACCTCTCGCAGAAGATCAACGTCGACGCCAAGGGCGAGATCCTCGAACTCAAGAACACCCTGAACACGATGGTCGACCAGCTCTCGTCGTTCGCCGACGAAGTCACGCGCGTCGCGCGCGAGGTCGGCAGCGAAGGCCGGCTCGGCGGCCAGGCGCAGGTGCCCGGGGTCGCCGGGACGTGGCGCGGGCTCACCGACTCGGTGAACCAGATGGCGGACAACCTGACCGACCAGGTCCGCAACATCGCCCAGGTCACCACCGCCGTCGCGAAGGGCGACCTGACGCAGAAGATCACGGTCGACGCGCGCGGCGAGATCCTCGAACTGAAGACGACCGTCAACACGATGGTGGATCAGCTGTCGTCGTTCGCCGACGAAGTCACGCGAGTCGCGCGTGAGGTCGGCACGGAAGGTCAGCTGGGCGGCCAGGCGCAGGTGCCGGGCGTCGCCGGGACGTGGCGCGACCTCACCGGGTCGGTCAACTTCATGGCGAACAACCTCACCGCGCAGGTCCGCAACATCGCCCAGGTGGCCACGGCGGTGGCGAAGGGCGACCTCTCGCAGAAGATCGCCGTCGACGCCAAGGGCGAGATCCTCGAACTCAAGAACACCCTGAACACGATGGTCGACCAGCTCTCGTCGTTCGCCGACGAGGTCACGCGAGTGGCCCGCGAGGTCGGCAGCGACGGGCGGCTCGGCGGTCAGGCGCAGGTGCCGGGCGTGGCCGGGACGTGGAAGGACCTGACCGACAACGTCAACTTCATGGCGAAGAACCTGACCGACCAGGTCCGCAACATCGCCCAGGTCACCACCGCCGTCGCGAAGGGCGACCTGACGCAGAAGATCATCGTCGACGCGCGCGGCGAGATCCTGGAGCTCAAGAACACCGTCAACATCATGGTCGACCAGCTTTCGGCGTTCGCCGACGAGGTCACCCGGGTGTCGCGCGAGGTCGGCACCGAAGGCAAGCTCGGCGGCCAGGCGCAGGTGCGCGGCGTCGCCGGGACGTGGAAGGACCTCACCGACAACGTCAACGTCATGGCCACCAACCTCACCGACCAGGTGCGGAGCATCGCGACGGTGACCACCGCGGTGGCGAACGGCGACCTGTCGAAGAAGATCTCGATCGACGCGCAGGGCGAGGTCGCCGTCCTCGCCGAGACGATCAACAGCATGGTCGAGACGCTGCGCGCGTTCGCCGACGAGGTCACCCGCGTCGCCCGCGAGGTCGGCACGGAAGGCATCCTCGGCGGCCAGGCCCGCGTGCCGAACGTGGCGGGCACGTGGAAGGCGTTGACGGACAACGTGAACGTCATGGCCGACAACCTGACCGGCCAGGTCCGCAGCATCGCGACGGTGACCACCGCGGTGGCGCAGGGCGATCTGTCGAAGAAGATCGACATCGACGCGCGCGGCGAGATCCTCGAACTCAAGACGACCATCAACACGATGGTCGACCAGCTCTCGGCCTTCGCCTCCGAAGTCACCCGAGTCGCCCGCGAAGTGGGCACGGACGGCACGCTCGGCGGCCAGGCGGAGGTGCCCGGCGTCGCGGGCACGTGGTCGCGGCTGACCGAAAGCGTGAACCAGCTGGCCGGGAACCTGACCACCCAGGTGCGCGCGATCGCGCAGGTGGCCACCGCGGTGACCGCCGGCGATCTGACCCGGCACATCACCGTCGACGCGTCCGGGGAGGTGGCCGAACTCAAGGACAACATCAACCAGATGATCGCGAACCTGAAGGAGACCACCCGGGCGAACCGCGAGCAGGACTGGCTCAAGACCAACCTCGCGCGGCTGTCCGCTCTCATGCAGGGGCACCGCGACCTCGCGTCGGTGGCGACGCTGATCCTGTCCGAGCTGACGCCGCTGGTGTCCGCGCAGCAGGGCGCGTTCTTCCTGGCCCGCGAAGACGAGCAGGAAGAGGTGGTCCTGGAGAGCATCGCCACCTACGGGCTGGCGAAATCCCAGAACGGGCTGCGGTTCTCCCCCGGCGAATCGCTCATCGGGCAGGCCGCCGTCGACCGGCGCACGATACTGGTCCACGAAGCGCCGCCGGAGTACGCGCTCATCTCGTCGGGACTGGGTTCGGCCGCGCCGGTCAACGTGATCGTGCTGCCGGTGCTGTTCCAGGGCGAGGTGCTCGGGGTGCTGGAACTGGCGACCATCAACGCCTTCAGCACCGTGCACATCGACCTGCTGGAACAGCTGAAGGAGACCATCGCGGTCAACGTCAGCACCATCCAGTCCAACTCGCGCACCGAAGCGCTGCTGACCGAATCCCAGCGCCTGGCACAGGAACTGCGCGCGCGGTCCGAGCAGTTGCAGGCGCAGCAACGGGAACTGCGCCGGTCCAACACGGATCTCGCGGAGAAGGCGGCACTGCTGGCGCAGCAGAACCGCGACATCGAGGTCAAGAACAGCGAGATCGAGCAGGCGCGGCAGGAGCTCGAAGAGCGTGCCGGGCAGCTGACCATGGCGTCGCAGTACAAATCCGAGTTCATGGCGAACATGTCGCACGAACTGCGGACCCCGCTCAACAGCGCGCTGATCCTCGCGAAACTGCTCTCGGAGAACCCGGACGGGAACCTGTCGGAGAAGCAGGTCCAGTTCGCGCGGACGATCTACTCGGCGGGCAGCGACCTGCAGCAGCTGATCAACGACATCCTCGACATGGCCAAGGTCGAGGCCGGCCACCTGGACCTGCAGATGTCCGACGTCACGCTGCCCGAGCTGGTCGAGTACGTCGAATCGATCTGCCGTCCGCTCACCTCGGACAAGGGCCTGGAGTTCGCCGTCCTCATCGACCCGCCGGTGCCGTCGTCGATCCACACCGACGAACACCGCGTACAGCAGGTGCTGCGGAACCTGCTGTCCAACGCGGCGAAGTTCACCGACGAGGGCGGCGTGCGCCTGCACATCCGGATGGCCGACCCGGGCGAGGTCGAGGCCGACTCGCTCCGCAACGCCCCCGGCGTCCTCGCGTTCGCCGTGGAGGACACCGGGATCGGCATCGCGCCGGACAAACTCGCGATCATCTTCGACGCGTTCCGCCAGGCCGACGGCACGACGAGCCGCAAATACGGCGGCACCGGGCTGGGCCTGTCGATCAGCCAGCAGCTGACGGAACTGCTCGGCGGCGAACTGCGGGTCCGCAGCGAGCCCGGCAAGGGCAGCACGTTCACCCTGTACCTGCCGGTGAGCGCGGCGAACCTGGTGGTCCCGACGTCCGCCGCGGCGAGTGGTGTCCCGCTGATCATGGCCGTACCGCAGGTGATCCCGGTGACGCCGTCGCAGCGGTTCCACGGCGAGAAGATCCTGATCGTCGACGACGACCTGCGCAACGTCTTCGCGCTGGCCGCCGTGCTGGAACGCAACGGCCTGGAGGTCATCTACGCCGAGACCGGCGTCGCGGGCATCCGGGCGCTGGAACGGCATGAGGACACCGCGCTCGTCCTGATGGACGTGATGATGCCCGAACTGGACGGCAACGCCACGATCACCGCGATCCGCGCCGAGGCCGCGCACGAAGACCTGCCTGTGATCGCCGTCACTGCGAAGGCGACCGCGGAGGACAAGGCGCGGACGCTCGCTTCGGGCGCTGACGACTACGTCACCAAGCCGGTCGACACCGACAAGCTGCTGGACCTGATCGCGGCCCACCTGGAGGCGGATGCCGCCTCCAGCGGCCTCTCGCAGGCCGTGGCACCCGCCGAGTCGGACTGAGGCGTTGGGCCGGGTTGGTCGTGAGTGGCGTTTCGGGTTAGAACCCGAAACGCCACTCACGACCACCTGGACCCCTGCTGGCGCTTGTCCTGAAGGCCCCCTTTGAGACGTTGGATGTCTCAAAGGGGGCCTTCAGGACACGCGGACTTCCGCCCCCGGACGCGAAAGAACCCGCAGGCCAGACGCCTGCGGGTTCTGATGTGGAGCTGTGGAGCGGGTGACGGGAATCGAACCCGCGTAGCTAGTTTGGAAGACTAGGGCTCTACCATTGAGCTACACCCGCGTGCCCCCGAAGTACCGGGTGCGAAAACAGCTTAGCGTGACCCGCTAGGCTGTGCGCACACCCCCCGGGAGATCGGGGAAGCCACGGGCTGTGGCGCAGCTTGGTAGCGCATCCGCTTTGGGAGCGGAGGGTCGCAGGTTCAAATCCTGTCAGCCCGACTCAAGGTCATCGACCTGCGGTTTCACCGGCGTTTCGGCTTGACCTCGCCGGTTCGAGGGTGGGCGCCGCGCTCAGCGACCCTCCGCCTTCACGGTTTCGCTGCCGCCGGGTCCGGTTGTCGATGACCCGAGATCCACACACCCCTCACTCCGGGTCAGCGGCATGATGGCGATCATGGAGATCCGCCACGCCCGCGCCACCGACGCCCCCGCCGTGACCACCCTCCTCGCCGAGCTCGGCTATCCCGACAACACCGAGACCGACGTACGCGGCCGGCTCGAACGCTGGGCCCGTCATCCCGAAGGTGCCGCGTTCGTCGCCGAGTCCGACGGCACCGTGGCCGGGGTCATCGCGGTGGTCGCGATCCCGCTTCTCGAGCGGGAAGGCGCCGTGGGACGGATCGTGGCCCTGGTGGTGGACGAGACGCGACGCGGCACCGGCGTCGGCCGCGCACTGATCACCGCCGCCGAAGAGCAGGCGCTGCGGTGGGGCTGCGGCGCGATGGAGGTCAGCAGTTCCCGCCGCCGGACCGGCGCGCACGCCTTCTACCGGGCGCGGGGGTACGAGGACCGGTGCGAACGCAGCGCCAAGTTCTTCCGCGAACTGACCACCTGACCAGCTCCCGGATGGTGAGAGCCCTAGGCCCACCGCCACCCGCTTGCGAACATCGGCACCGTGACCGGCAGGCGGAGCGCCAGTGCCAGCGCGGTGCTCCGCGTGGTGCTGGACGAAGGAGCGATAGCGCGCAGCACCATCGCGCGCCGCACCGGGCTGAGTGCCGCGGCCGTCACGGGGCATGTCGCGGAGCTGATGCGCCGCGGGTTCCTCATCGAGCTGCCCGAGGTCGCGGGCGCGGTCGGCAGGCCGTATGTGCCGCTGGAGCTCGACACCGAGCGGTTCGTGGTGTGCGGAGCACATGTCGCGGTCGACCATCTCACCGTCGGGTTGCTCGATCTGCGCGGGAAAGTGTTGGCACAGCTGGAAGCCCCGCATCACGGCGCCGAGCCGGCCGTGCAGGCGGCGCAGATCGCGGAGCTGCTCGACGACCTCCTCGTGGGACACGCGCCGGAGCGGACGCCACTCGGGCTGGGGGTGGCGACCGGCGGATGGGTCGACGAGGCCTCGGGAACGGTGGTGGAGCACGGGTTGCTCGGCTGGCGCGGGGTCCCGTTGCGCGAACTGCTCACGGAGGTCACCGGTCTCGACGTCCGCGTCGACGGGCATTCGCGGGCGCTCATCCACGCCGAACGTCTGCTGGGGCAACCGCGAGCGCGGAGCAGTGTCGTGCAGTTGTTCACCGGCAACGTGGTCGACGCCGCCTTCGCGACCGGGGACACCGTCCATCATGGACCGAGGTCGGCGGCGGGCGCCGTCGCGCATTTGCGGGTGGACGACAGCGAGGAACCTTGCCGTTGCGGGCGATCCGGCTGTCTCGAAGCGACGGTGTCCGAGCGCACGATCGCCCGCAAAGCCGTCGAAGCGCGAATCATCGAAGAACCGGATTTCACCGATGTGCTCCATTTGGCGGCATCGGGAAACAAAGGCGCCGTCGCCCTTTTCCGGGAACGCGCGAGAATCATCGGACAGGCCGCCGCCTTGCTGTTCGACGTCCTCAATCCGGAAATCCTCATCGTGCTCGACCAGAGTGTACGCGACGTCGACGGCTGCCTTTCCACGATCCGGGACGAGGTCGCCCAGCGCTCCTGGATCTGCCAGGACGCGGAGAAAAACGTTGTGGCGTCGAGCTTTCCGGGTACCGAGCTGGCGACGGCCGGCGCGGCGGTCATGCTGAACGCCCTCTACGAAGATCCGCTTTTCACGAACCTCGCCAACGCATCCTGAATTACTTCACTAAATCGCAAAATTGACGCTCTCCGCCGGGCCTGCGAAGAATCTTCTTCAACGACGCGAACCCGAACGAAAGAGCCCACCGTGAAGAAACCAGTGCCCTTGATCGCCGCGCTCCTCGCCGGATTGGCGCTGTCGGGCTGCGGCGCCTCCGCGACCCCGGCGGGCGCGGCCGGGCAGCCGGAGAAACTCGAACTCCGCTACCAGGGGTCGGCGAACAACGTCACCTTCCCCGAACTCGCCGAAGACCTCGGCTACTTCGGCCCGGTCAAACTCAAATGGGTCGGCAACACGATCAGCGGACCGCAGGACATCCAGTCCGCCGCGACCGACCAGACCGACTTCGGCGGCGCCTTCACCGGCGCGGTCGCCAAACTCGTCGACGCCGGCGCCCCGATCAAGGCCGTCGTCAACTACTACGGCTCCGACGAGAAGACCTTTTTGGGCTTCTACGTCAAGGAGGACAGCCCGATCCGCACCGCGCGTGACCTCATCGGCAAGAAGGTCGGCGTCAACACCGTCGGCGCGAACCTGGAGGCAGCCCTCGACACCTGGCTCAAGCGCAACGGCCTCACCGACGCCGAGATCGACCAGGTACAGCTCGTCGTCCTGCCCCCGATCAACACCGAACAGGCCCTGCGCAACGGCCAGATCGACGTCGCCGCGCTCAACGGCGTCCTCCAGGACCGAGCCCTCGCGGGAGGCGGGGTGCGGCCGATCGTGAAGGACGTCGAGGCGTTCGGACCGTACAACGGCGGGCCGTACGTGCTGCGGACCGACTTCATCAAGAAGTACCCGGAGACCACGAAAACCTTCGTCACCGGCGTGGCCAAGGCGATCGAGTGGGCGCGCACCACTCCGCGCGAGGAGGTGATCGCCCGGTTCACCAAGATCATCCAGAACCGCGGCCGCAACGAGAACACCGAAACGCTCAAGTACTGGAAGAGCCCCGGTGTCACCAAGGGCGGGCTGATCTCCGACAACGACTACACGCTCTGGACGGACTGGCTCAAGCAGTCCGGGTTCATCAAGAACGACCAGCTCGACCTCAAGAAGATCTACACCAACGAGTTCAACCCGTACCGCGAAGGCGGTGGCGCATGACCGCCAAGATCAGCCTGCGCTCGGTCACCAAGACCTTCGGCGCGTTGACCGCGCTCGACGACGTCTCCCTCGACATCGAGGACGGCACGTTCCTCTCCCTCGTCGGGCCGAGCGGTTCCGGCAAGTCCACACTGCTCGATCTGCTCGGCGGGCTCGCGAAACCCACCTCCGGCGAGGTCCTGATCGACGGGAAACCCGTCACCGGGCCGGGACTGGATCGCGGGGTCGTGTTCCAGCAGTACGCGTTGTTCCCCTGGCGCACCGCGCGGGCCAACGTCGAGTTCGGCCTCGAAGGCGGCACCCTGAACAAACGACAGCGCGCCGAGCGAGCGCGGGAATTCCTCGACCTGGTCGGGCTTTCCGGCTTCGAAGACCATCTCCCCCATCAGCTTTCCGGTGGTATGAAACAACGGGTCGCGATCGCGAGAAGCCTCGCGTACGACCCGGACGTGCTGCTGATGGACGAGCCGTACGCCGCGCTGGACTCCCAGACCCGCGAACTCCTGCAAGAGGAGTTGCGCCGGATCTGGAAACGCACCGGCAAGACCATCGTCTTCATCACCCACAGCATCGAGGAAGCCGTCTACTTAGGACAGAAGGTCGCGGTGCTCACGTCCCGGCCGGGCAGGCTCAAGGACGTCGTCGACATCGACCTCGGCGACCGCTCGAACGACGACCTGCGCTCGGCGCCCGCCTTCGTGGCCCATCGCCATCGGCTGTGGGAACTGCTGCACGACGAGATCCGGAGGGCCGCCTGATGACCGCCACCCTCGAAGCGCCGAAAGTCCACACTGGACTGAAGGCCGCCGAGCGACCCCGCAAGAAGAAGAACCCGTTACGCAAGGCTTTCCGCAGTTCGGCGGCGATCCTGCTCTTCCTCGCCCTCTGGGAGCTGGCTCCCCAATACCTGCTCGACGAAGGCACGAGGACCTTCCTCCCGCCGCTGTCGGAAGACCTCGTCGCGCTCTGGGAGCTGATCCTCAACGGGCAGCTCGCCGACCATCTGCTGGCGAGCCTCGGCCGGTCCGCCGCCGGATTCGTCATCGCGGTGGGCGTCTCGGTGCCGCTCGGCCTGCTGATCGCCTGGTACCGGCCGCTCGCCGAGTTCCTGAACCCGTTGCTGGAACTGGCCCGCAACACCGCCGCGCTGGCCCTGCTGCCGGTGTTCACGCTCCTGCTCGGCATCGGCGAGGTGTCCAAGATCGCGCTGATCGTCTACGCCTGCGTCTGGCCGGTGCTGCTCAACACGATCGCCGGGGTGAACACCGTGGATCCGTTGCTGGTCAAGGCCGCGCGCTCACTCGGGCTGTCGAGCCCCAGCCTGTTCCGGAAGGTGATCCTGCCGTCGGCGGTGCCGACCATCTTCACCGGGATCCGGATGGCGGCGGCGTATTCGATCCTCATCCTCATCGCCGCCGAGATGGTCGGCGCCAAGGCCGGGCTCGGCTATCTGATCAACAACTCGCAGGTCAACTTCCAGATCCAGCAGATGTACGCCGCGATCATCACGGTGTCGGTGCTGGGCCTGGCCATCAACGCGGGCTTCGTCGCACTGGAGCGGCGGTTCTCCACCTGGCGTGTCAAGGAGAAGGCGTGAAGCACTTACACCTCAACGCGTTCGTGATGCCGAACGGTCATCACGAGGCGGCGTGGCGGCATCCGAGCACGGATCCGCACCGCGCCGCGACGCTGAAGCACTACGTCGACATCGCCCGCACGGCGGAGCGCGGCAAGCTGGATTCGCTGTTCCTCGCCGACGGTGTCGCCTTGTGGGGCAACGTCCGCTACAACTCCCACACCCTGTTCGAGCCGCTGACGTTGCTTTCCGCGCTGGCCGGGGCGACCGAACACATCGGGCTGATCGCCACCGCGTCGACGACCTACAACGAGCCGTACCACCTGGCGCGGAAGTTCGCCTCGCTCGACCACCTCAGCGGCGGGCGCGCGGGCTGGAACATCGTGACGTCGGCGGGCGAGGACGAGGCGCGCAACTTCAACCGCGACGCCCGGCCGGCGCACGCGCTGCGCTACGAGCGTGCCACCGAATTCGTCGAAGTGGCCAAGAAACTCTGGGACAGCTGGGACGACGACGCGGCGGTGATCGACAAGGCGAGCGGCGTCTACGCCGACACCGACCGCATCCACCCGATCGACCACAACGGCCCGCATTTCCAGGTCCGCGGCCCGCTCAACATCCCGCGTCCGGTGCAGGGACATCCGTTGCTCGTCCAGGCCGGTTCGTCGGAGACGGGCAAGGAGTACGCGGCCCGGTTCGCCGAGGCGGTGTTCACCGCGCAGCAGACCTTCGCCGAGGGCAAGGCCTTCTACGACGACGTCAAGGGAAGGCTCGCGAAGTACGGCCGCTCACCGGAGGAGATCAAGATCCTGCCGGGGATCAGCCCGATCCTGGGGCGTACCGAGGCCGAAGCGAAGGAACGCGAGGCCGAGCTCAACGCCCTCATCACGCCCGCGTACGGCGTGCGGCAGCTGTCGAACATGCTCGACCACGACCTGACGCCGTACCCGCTCGACGGTCCGCTGCCCGACGTCGGCACGTTCACCGAGGGCGCTCAGAGCCGGTTCGAGCTGGTCACGGGTCTGGCGCGACGCGAGAACCTCACCATCCGTCAGCTGATCGAGCGGCTGGCGGGTGGCCGGGGACACCGCGTCTTCGCCGGAACCGCCACGCAGGTGGCCGACCAACTGGAGCACTGGTTCACCGAAGGCGCCGCGGACGGCTTCAACGTCATGCCGCCCACGCTGCCGGGAGGTCTCGAGGACTTCGTCGACCTCGTGGTGCCCGAACTGCAGAGACGCGGCCTTTTCCGCACCGAGTACACCGCCACGACCTTGCGCGGCCACTACGGCCTCGCCCGCCCAGTCCACCGCACCCCAGTGAAGGAGCACGCCGCATGACCGCCCTCAACACCCAGGTCGAAGTCCGCAAGATCACCGGCAGGATCGGCGCGCAGGTGCTCGGCGTCGACCCGGCCAAGGAACTCGACGCCGCGACCGTCGCGTTCGTGACCGACGCCCTGCACGAGCACAAGGCGCTCGTCTTCCGCGATGTCGACCTCGACGACGCGGGCCAGCAGCGGTTCGCCGAGCACTTCGGCGAACTGACCAAGGCGCACCCGACCGTCCCGTCGGTGGACGGCGAACCCGCGATCCTGCCGGTCGACAGCGAACAGGGCCGCGCGAACCAGTGGCACACCGACGTCACCTTCGTGCACAACCCGCCGAAGGCCAGCACGCTGCGCAGCCTGGTCGTCCCTCCGTACGGCGGGGAGACGCTGATCGCCAACTCGGCCGCCGCGTACCGGGATCTGCCGGAGCCGCTCCGGGCGTTCGCCGACACGCTGCGCGCCGAGCACACCAACGACTACGACTACGCGAAGGCGCCCGAGACCCTCGACGACGCGGAGCGGGAACGCCGCGCGGTGTTCGTCTCGCAGAAGTTCCGCACGGTCCACCCCGTGGTGCGGGTGCATCCGGTGACCGGGGAACGCGGGCTGTACATCGGCGGATTCGCGCAGCGGATCATCGGGCTGTCGAAGGGCGAGTCGCGGGACATCCTGCGGCTGCTGCAGTCGTACGTGACCCGGCCGGAGAACGTCGTCCGGGTGAGCTGGGAGCCGAATCAGCTGGTGCTGTTCGACAACCGCATCACCCAGCACTACGCCGTCGACAACTACGACGACCTGCCCCGCCGCCTGAACCGCGTGACCGTGGCGGGCGACGTCCCGGTGGGCATCGACGGGGTGCCCAGCGAATCCCTCGAAGGCGACGCTTCGCACTACTCCCCCGTCGCCTGACATCCCCGCATTTAGTCCTCTGGATGCGTACCAACCGCATCCAGAGGACTAAATGCGGTAAGACTGGCGTCGTGAAGACCGATCGTCAGGTGGAAGCGCTCCTGAGGGAGCTGGCCCCGCAGGTCATCGGGTTGCTGGTGCGCAAGCACGGGCAGTTCGACGCCTGCGAGGACGCCGTCCAGGAGGCCCTGCTCTCGGCCGCGCAGCAATGGCCGGAGCAGGGCGTCCCGGACAGCCCGAAGTCCTGGCTCGCGACGGTCGCGTCACGGCGGCTGGTCGACGAGTGGCGCAGCGAAAGCGCACGGCGGCGGCGCGAAGAGAACGACGCGCTGATGGACCCCACTCCGGCCACGGTGTCCGATTCGGACGACACCCTCACCGTCCTTTTCCTGTGCTGCCACCCTTCCCTGTCCGCGCCGTCGCAACTCGCGCTCACGCTGCGCGCCGTCGGCGGGCTGACCACGGGCGAGATCGCGAACGCGTTCCTGGTCCCGGAATCGACCCTCGCCCAGCGGATCAGCCGCGCGAAACAGACCATCAAGAAGGCGGGCGCCGAGTTCGTCCTGCCGCCGTCCGCGGAACTCGGCGAACGGCTCCGCGTCGTCCTCCAGGTGCTGTACCTGATCTTCAACGAGGGCTACACGACCAGCGGCGGCCCCGACCTGCACCGCGCCGACCTGACCGCGGAGGCGATCCGGCTCACCCGGCTGCTGCGGCGGCTCATGCCCGACGAGGACGAGGTCACCGGCCTGCTCGCGCTGATGCTGCTGACCGACGCACGCCGGGCCGCCCGCGCCGGCGACGACGGCTCGCTTGTCCCGCTCGCCGAGCAGGACCGCACGCGCTGGAACGCGGAAACGATCGCCGAAGGGGTTTCGCTGGTGAGCGAGGCGCTGGAGTCGGGTCCGGTCGGGCCGTACCAGGTGCAGGCCGCGATCGCCGCCGTCCACTCCGAGGCGGCCACCGCGGCCGACACGGACTGGCCCCAGATCCTCGCGCTCTACGACGTCCTCGAAAAGGTCTCGCCCGGACCCGTCGTCACACTCAACCGCGCCGTCGCGGTCGCCGAGGTCAACGGGCCGGAAGCGGGTCTGGAACTGCTGGCCACGCTCGACGACGACAGCCGGATGAGCCAGACGCACCGGCTCGATTCCGTCCGCGGGCACCTGCTGGAACTGGCCGGGGACACCGGCGCCGCGCGCGAGGCCTACCTCCGGGCGGCCGGGAAGACGGCCAGCGAACCCGAGCGGCAGTACCTGACCCGGCGCGCGGAGCGGCTCGCCTAGTCTTCGGCCTTGCGGGCCGTGGCCAGGGCGCGCTCGGTCTCCCAGAACGCGCGCATCGACACGATCAGCCCGTCCTCGCGCACCCGGTAGACGAACACGCCGTCGGTGTCGACGCGGTAGCCACCGGGCAGGTACGTGGTGATCGTGCCGACGTTCGCGACCTCGTCGCCGGCCGCGTGGGAATCGCGGATGGTGAACCGGAAGCGTTCGACGTTGGCGATCGTCTTGTCCCAGAAGGCACTGATCCCGTCGTGCCCGTGGTGTCCCTTGCCTTCTTCGTCGAACATCGACTTGCCGATCGGGTCCTCGACAACGGCGTCGCCGGCGAAGAGTCCGAGCCAGGCGGACTTGTCCCCCGCGGTGACCGCGGTCATCGAAGCGAACGCGGCCTGCCGCGCGGGCGGCTGCTCGGCGGCCGGATCCCAGCAGACGTCGACACCCATGGTTCAGTCTCCGATCTTCGCGATGATCTCGTCGCCGAACTTCTTGATGGAATCGAGCTTCGGGCCGACCTCGGCGTCGAAACCGAGGCCGTCGAACACCCACGGCATGGTGATGATGTCGGTGACGCCGATGTCGCCCTGCTCGCGATAGCCGTCGAGACCGAACTTGTCGATGCAGACGGCCTGATACTCGAAGGGATCTTCGGCGCGGCCCTGTTCGGCCAGCAGCCCGCGCAGTTTGGCGATCGTGTCGGCCAGGTCGTCGAACTTCATCATCGCCGAAGACCAGCCGTCGGCGACGCGGGCCGCCCGGCGCAGCGCGACGTCGGTGTGGCCGCCGATGTAGAACGGCACCCGCGACGGCGGTGTCGGGCTCATGCGGAGCTTGTCGAAGTCGAAGAACTCGCCGTGGAACTCGACCATCCCGCCGTCGAGGATCAGGCGCAGCACCTCGATGGCCTCGTCGACGCGTTTGCCGCGCTTCTCGTACGGCGCGCCGCACCAGCGGAACTCCTCCGGTGACCAGCCGACGCCGAGCCCGAGCCCGAAACGGCCACCGGTCAGTGCCGCGACCGAGTTGACCTGGCGGGCGAGCAGGACCGGGTTGCGGGAGCCGAGT
This sequence comes from Amycolatopsis sp. SB7-3, assembly GCF_041021335.1. NCBI lineage: Bacteria > Bacillati > Actinomycetota > Actinomycetes > Pseudonocardiales > Pseudonocardiaceae > Amycolatopsis > Amycolatopsis sp. SB7-3. The sequence goes on along the minus strand of NZ_JBFPJQ010000009.1, from coordinate 140,020 downwards.
TTGAGCACGGAGGTGTAGAAGGTGAGCCGCTCGGTGACGGCGCCCATCGAGGCGGCCGCGACCAGCGGATCGGCCCAGGGCGTCTCCTCGGTCCAGAAGCGGCTGCCGTCGGGCGTGTACGGATAGTCGGCCGAGACCGTTTCGGAATAGAACAGGGAATCCGGGAGCGCGATCGAGGAGAAACCCGCCTCTTCGGCGGCCCGGGCGAGCTCGCCCAGCTGATCGAGCGGATTCATCGCGATCGACAGGGTGAACTTCATGGAGCCGAACTATAACGTGTTCTAGTTTCGCCCGCCAGTGCGCGCGGGAACCCCCGGCGGGTTCCCCGCGTTGATCCGGTCAAAGGCCGAACGATTCCTGGAGTTGAACCCATGGGCACCGCGATCTTCCTGATCGTGCTCCTCGTCGTCGTGGTGGGCGGCGGCATCTACTTCGCGAAATCCCAGGCGGCGGCCAAGAAACGCCAGCTGGACGACGCGAAGGCGGACGCACGGCGCCTCGTCGAACGACTGGGCGGTCAGGTCATGAACCTCACCGGCACGGACACCGCCTCCCAGCAGGCGATGGCGGACGCGTCCGAACGTTTCACCGCCGCCGGCTCCCAGATGGAGCAGGCGCAGACCGTCGAGCAGGCCCGGCTGGTGCGCGAGACCGCCATCGAGGGGCTCTATTACGTCCGCGCGGCGCGGCTGGCGATGGGTATGGACCCCGGTCCGGAACTGCCCGGCAGCGAAGAGCGCGATCGGGCGGGCAAGGTCACCGAGTACCGCTCGGTGGACGTCGAGGGCGAGCACTACGAGGCTTCGCCGGATCCGAGCCAGCGCACGCCGCACTACTACCCCGGTGGCCGGGTGGCGGGCCGTCCGGTGCCGCAGGGCTGGTACAGCGAGCCGTGGTGGAAGCCCGCGCTCGTCGCCGGTGCCTGGGGTCTCGGCTCGATGCTGCTGTTCAGCGCGATGTTCTCCGGGATGGCGGGGATCGCGAGCGCGTCGGCCTGGGAGTCGGGTTACGACGCGGGCCAGGAGGACGCGGGTGCCGGCGGTGACGCGGGCGACGCCGGAGGCGACATGGGCGGGGACGCCGGTGGGTTCGACGGCGGCGGCTTCGATGGTGGCGGCTTCGACGGCGGCGGGTTCGATGGCGGAGGCTTCGACTTCTAGCCCGCGCCCCGCCCTTCAAGCGCTATGAAAGGTCCTTTCCTTGCAAATTTCGCAAGGAAAGGACCTTTCATAGCGTCGGGAAGTTCCTCAGGCGGGCTGGCAGGTCGGGCACCAGAAGAGGTTCCGCGCCGCCAGATCGCTCCGCAGCACCGCTGTCCCGCACACGAGACACGGCATCCCCTCGCGCCGGTAGACGTAGACCTCGCCACCGTGCCGGTCCTGCCGCGGCGCGCGGCCGGTGACCTCGGGCAGATGCTCCGGCGCGACCGTGTCGATCCGTCCCACTCGGACACCGTGCCGCATGAGCGTCACCAGATCCGCCCACATGTCGTCCCACAGCCCGCGATCGAGCGCGCGGCCCGGGACGAGCGGGGCGACACCGTGCCGGAACAGCACTTCGGCGCGATACACGTTGCCGACGCCCGCCAGCACCGACTGGTCCATCAGCAGCGCCGCGATCGACGTCTTCGACCGCGAGATCCGTTCCCACGCCTTGTCCGGCTTGGCGTCACGCCGCAGCGGATCCGGGCCCAACCGCGCCTTGATCGCGTCGACCTGCGGCGCGTCGAGGAGTTCGCACCGCGTCGGGCCGCGCAGGTCGGCGTAATGCGTCGGACCCGCCAGCCGCATCCGCACCTGCCCGACGGGCTCGGGAGCGGGCAGCGGCTCGTCGGAGAACGTGCCGTAGAGGCCGAGGTGGACGTGCACCGTCCCGTGTGGACCGTAGTCGTGGAACAGGTGTTTCCCGTACGCCTCGGCCTTCACCAGCACCCGGCCGTCCAAACGGGACGCTTCGGCGGCGAACCGTCCCTGCGGACTGCTCACCTCGACCGGGTGACCGGCGAAACGGCGTTTGTGCAGACGTGCCAAGCGATGGAGCGTGTGCCCCTCGGGCATGTCAGTGCTCGGGAAGCGGCGGCGGCCAGCCGGTGTTCTCGTAGTCCAGGATCTGCTGGACGCGGCGGCCGTGGCGCTCGTCCGGGCTCGGCGGGGTCGCGAGGAACGCCTCGACGATCTCCGTGGCCTCTTCGGTGGTGTGCATCCGCGCGCCGACGCCGATCAGCTGGGCGTGGTTGTGCTCGCGGGTGAGCTTCGCGGTCTCGACGCTCCACGCGAGGCCGGCGCGAGCGCCCTTCACCTTGTTGGCCGCGATCTGCTCGCCGTTGCCGGAGCCGCCGACGACGATGCCGAGGCTGCCCTCGTCCGCGACGACGCGGCGGGCCGCCTCGATGCAGAACGCGGGGTAGTCGTCGGCCGCGTCGTAGACGAAGGGGCCGACGTCCTCGACGTCGTGGCCCTGCTCCTTGAGGTGGGCCACGAGGTGGTTCTTCAGTTCGAAACCGGCATGGTCGGAGCCAAGGTAAACACGCACAGCGCGGAGTCTGCCATCACGTTCCGGCGCGGGCATGCTGTGGGGGTGGACATCAGGCTCGAATGGGGACCCGAGGGGGCCACCGCCTTGGGCGCGGACTGCGCCGTGCTCGTCGTGGTCGACGTGCTTTCCTTCTGCACCACAACGGATCTCGTCCTGGGGAACGGTGGCCGCGTGCTGCCGGTCCGCTGGCGCGATCACCGCGGCGAGGAGGCCGCGAAAGCGCGGGGCGCCATCCTCGCGGGTGAAAGCGAATGGACTTTGCGACCTTCGTCTGTGACGGAAATCCCTTCCGGCACGCTTCTGGCGCTGCCGTCTCCCAACGGCGCCACGCTCTGCGACGCCGCCGCCACGACCGGTGCCCGGGTTCTGGCGGGCTGTCTGCGCAACGCGTCCGCCGTCGCCGCCCGCGCGGCGGAACTCGCGGACGGACGACCGATCGGTGTCATCCCGGCCGGGGAACGCTGGGGCATCGACATGCGCACCGAGGTCAAGACTTTCGGGCCGCTGAGGCCGTGCGTCGAGGACCAGCTCGGCGCGGGCGCGATCGTCGCGGCCCTGGACGGCTACGGTCGCCTGTCCGCCGAAGCCCGTCTCGCCGCCGTCGCGGCAAAAGCGATCGACATCGCCGAAGCACTGACAGAGTGTTCTTCAGGGCGCGAGCTCGCCGAGGCGGGGCATGCGAACGACGTGAAGCTGGCAGCCGAGCTCGACACGAGCGGCACGGTTCCCGTGCTGCGCAACGGAATTCTGGAGGATTCGTGACTTGGCTCGAACTCGCGGACGGCGTGTACGCCCGCCGTTACGAGGAGCTGGACCTGACCGTCGGCCTCGTCGTGGGCAGCGAGCGCTGCCTGGTCGTCGACGTGCGCGGTGACGTCGACCAGGGTGCTGAACTGGCCGCGGCGGTGCGGGAGATCACGCCGCTACCGTGGTCGGTCGTCTACACCCACGCGCATTTCGATCACGCCTTCGGCACGACGGCGTTCCTGCCGTGCGACGTCTGGGCGCACGAAGGGTGCCTGACCGAGCTGACCACCTACGGCGACGGCGCACGGCTCAAATGGATCCAGCACTACCTCGGCGAAAACCGCCCGGAGATGGCGGAGGCGCTGGAGCGCACCGAAATCACCCTGCCGGACAAACCCGTCGTCGACACCGCCGAGATCGCCCTCGGTGGCCGCACCGTCGTGCTGCGCTTCCTCGGGCGAGCCCACACGGATCACGACCTGTTCGTGCACGTGCCCGACGCGGGCGTGGTCTACGCGGGCGACGCCGTCGAGAACGCCGAAGCCGGCTTCAGCGCGTTCTCCTTCAACGACGGCAGCTTCCTGGCCGAATGGCCGGACGTGATGGACGCGATCCTCGCGCTGGAGCCGAAGATCATCGTCGCCGGGCACGGAGACCCCGTCGACACCGCCTTCATCGAGAAGCACCGCGACGGGCTGCGCGAACTCATCGCGCTCAAGACCGGGATCGCGGCGGGAGACCTCACGACGGACGAAGCCGTCGTGAGGTCCTCCTACCCCGAAGATGTCACCAGGGCTGCCCTGGAAACTCCTTAGTCGAAGTTCAGCTCACCGGACCGGGTGCGCTTCAGCTCGAAGAAGTCCGGGTAGCTCGCCAGCGCGCGGGCGCCGTCGAACACCTTGACGGCGTCCTCGCCCCGCGGGATCGAGCTGAGCACCGGGCCGAAGAAGGCGACACCGTCGATGTGGATGGTCGGGGTGCCGACGTCCATTCCGACCGGATTCATACCTTCGTAGTGACTCTTTTTGAGCGCTTCGTCGTACTCGGTCGACTCGGCGGCCTCGGCCAGCTCGGCCGGGGCACCGATGGCCTCGAGGGTCTCCTTGATGACCTTCGGGATGTCCTTGTCGCCCTGGTTGTGGTGGCGCGTGCCGAACTCCGTGTAGAAGTCGCGCAGGGCCTCTTCGCCGTTCTTCTGCGCCAGCGCGGTGGCGACGCGGACGGGGCCCCAGCCGCGCTCCAGCAGCTCCTTGTACTGCTCAGGCAGGTCCTCACGGCCGCTGTTGAGCTCGGACAGGCTCATGATCCGGAACCTCAGGTCGAGGTCGCGGTGCTTCTCCACTTCGAGGATCCAACGCGAGCTGATCCAGGCGAAGGGGCAGATCGGGTCGAAGTAGAAGTCGACCTTGGTCTTCTCGGACGGGGCGGTCATCAGGTTCTCCCAGTGCCATCGTCTTGGGGTGGTCCGGTACACACACAGTGCTACACAGCGGCCAACATCGCCGCCGTCGGCGTTGTTCCCGTCGTCAGCACGGGCTCCGACATGATTGGATGCCTGTAGTTGGAAACCAAAACCGATACCGATGACCAGAGGTGCCAGTGCCCGCCCCCAACCTGACCCGAGACCAAGCCAAGCTGCGCGCGGATCTGCTCGACGTCGAGTCCTACGACATCGAGCTGGATCTGACCGACGGCCGTGGCGGTCCCGGTGAGAAGACCTTCACGTCGAAGACGACGATCAAGTTCGCGAGCGCCAGAAGCGGCGAAGCGTCGTGGGTCGACATCGTCGCCGAGGGGATCGAGTCGGCCGTCCTCAACGGGACGGACCTCGACGTCAGCGGGTACGTCGAGGACAAGGGCGTCGAGCTGCCCGGGCTCGCCGAGTCGAACGAGCTCGTCGTGGACGCGGTCTGCCGGTACATGAACACCGGCGAGGGCCTGCACCGGTTCGTCGACCCGGTCGACGACGGCGTCTACCTCTACACGCAGTTCGAGACCGCGGACGCGAAGCGCATGTTCGCCTGCTTCGACCAGCCCGACCTCAAGTCGGTCTACCGGCTCACCGTGATCGCGCCGAAGGACTGGAAGGTCGTCTCGAACGCGCTGGTCGAATCGACGGAGGAGACCCCGGAAGGGGCCGTCCGCACCGTCTTCAAGGTGTCCGAGCGGATCTCGACGTACCTGGTCGCGCTGATCGCCGGCCCGTACAGCGAGTGGCGCGACGAATTCTCCGACGAACACCGCACGATCCCGCTGGGCATCTACTGCCGCGCCTCGCTCGCCGAGCACATGGACGCGGACAAGCTGTTCACCGAGACCAAGCAGGGTTTCGCCTTCTACCACGAGAAGTTCGCGACCCCGTACCCGTTCTCCAAGTACGACCAGCTGTTCGTGCCGGAGTTCAACGCGGGCGCGATGGAGAACGCCGGCGCGGTCACCTTCCTGGAGGACTACGTCTTCCGCAGCCGGGTCACCCGCTACGCCTACGAGCGCCGCGCCGAGACGCTGCTGCACGAGATGGCGCACATGTGGTTCGGCGACCTGGTCACCATGCGCTGGTGGGACGACCTGTGGCTGAACGAGTCGTTCGCGACCTTCGCGAGCGTGCTGGCCCAGGCCGAGGCCACCGAGTACAAGAACGCGTGGACCAGTTTCGCGAACATCGAGAAGTCGTGGGCGTACCGGCAGGACCAGCTGCCCTCGACGCACCCGATCGCCGCGGACATCGTCGACCTGCACGCGGTCGAGGTGAACTTCGACGGCATCACCTACGCCAAGGGCGCGAGCGTCCTCAAGCAGCTCGTCGCCTATGTCGGGCTGGAGCACTTCCTCGAAGGCCTCAAGGTCTACTTCGGCAAGCACGCCTGGGGCAACGCGACCCTGGCGGACCTGCTGGGCGCGCTGGAAGAGGCCTCGGGCCGCGACCTGTCGTGGTGGAGCGCGCAGTGGCTGGAGACCACCGGTCTCAATTCGCTGAGCCCGCGCTACGAGGTCGGCGCCGACGGCACGTACACCGCGTTCGCCGTCACGCAGACCGGCGCCAAGCCGGGTGCCGGTGAGCTGCGCACCCACCGCGTCGCGGTCGGCGTCTACGACGAGGACGAGAACGGCAAGATCGTCCGCAAGCACCGCGTCGAGCTCGACGTGGACGGCGAGCGCACCGAGGTGCCGGGGCTGGTCGGGCTCCCGGCGGGCAAGCTCGTGCTGGTCAACGACGACGACCTGACCTATTGCACGATGCGGCTCGACCCGGCGTCGCTGACCACGCTGATCGACCGCATCGCCGACATCACCGAACCGCTGCCCCGCACGCTGTGCTGGTCGGCGGCGTGGGAGATGACGCGTGAAGCCGAGCTCAAGGCCCGCGACTTCGTCACGCTGGTGCAGCGCGGCGTGCACACCGAGACCGAGGTCGGCGTGGTGCAGCGGCTGCTGCTGCAGGCGCAGACGGCGCTGAACTCGTACGCGAAGCCGGAGTGGGCGGCGGACAAGGGCTGGCCGGAGTTCTCCGCGCGGCTGCTGGAGCTGGCGCAGGGCGCCGAGGCCGGTTCGGACCACCAGCTCGCGTTCGTGAACTCGCTCGCCGGATGCGTGCTCGACGACAAGACGCTGGCGATCATCGCGGGCTGGCTGGACGGCACGGCGCCGCTGGAGGGCCTGACCGTCGACACCGACCTGCGCTGGCGGCTGCTGCACGCGCTGGTCGCGCACGGCAAGGCGGAGAACCCCGAGATCGACGCGGAACTCGGCAAGGACGACACCGCCGCCGGACGGCGCCAGGCGGAGCGCTCGCGGGCGCTGCGGCCGACCGCCGAGGCGAAGGCCGACGCGTGGCAGCGGGCGGTGTACGACGACGAGCTGCCCAACGCGGTCAGCGACTCGCTCATCACCGGCTTCTCCCACCCGGGCCAGAAGCACCTGCTGGGCGACTACGTGACGCGCTACTTCGAGATCATCGACGAGGTGTGGCAGCGGCGCTCCAGCGAGCGGGCGCAGCCGACCGTGGTCGGGCTGTACCCGTCGTGGGCCGTCGAGCCGGCGACCGTCACGGCGTCGGACGAGTGGCTGGCCGGGGAACACCCGGCGGCGCTGCGCCGTCTCGTGTCGGAAGGCCGGGCCGGGATCGTGCGGGCGCTGGCCGCCCGTGAGTTCGACTCGCAGGCCGGCAACTAGTCCCGTAACGCTATGAACGGGCCGTTCCTTGCAAATCTTGCAAGGAACGGCCCGTTCATAGCATTCAGGGACCTGTGAAGAGCGTCAGTGCTGCGGAGCGCCCGCCTGGTCGCTCAGCATGCGGAGGGCGTTCACGAGGCCACCGACGAGGTCGCCTTCCTTGAACGAGGCCACCATGCTGGCCACGGCGAGCTTCGCGCCGCGGTCGGGCAGACGGTGCCGGGCCTGCGAGCCCGTCACGATCTCGATCGCCCGCTGGCCGGGCGACACGGCGATGACGACACCGTCGGCCGCGTTGTCCGTCGAGGCCAGCAGCCCTTCGGCGGTGGCACGGGTGTCCTCGCCGAGGTCGCCCAGGTACACACTGAAGTCCAGGCCGGTCTCACGGCTGGCGAGCGTCAGCGCCTCGTCCAGCCGGGCGAGCTGCTGGGTCGTGAATGGGCTGATCGGACCAGCCGGTTCGTACATCTTGGCGGCGGAAATCCGGCCGCTCGAGGTAACGGCGGCGCCGTAACCGGGCTCTTCGTCAACAGCGGTGGACGAATGGGTCAGTTCACCAGTTGCCACGAGCGCCTCCCGTCACCGTCGCTCCGTCCGCGGCGACGACGGCGGTCGCGCCGCCCTCGTTCGCGTGCGAATGCCTCGCGCCGACACCTTCGGGGTTGGCGCTCCACCACATGGCCGGGTACTCCCACGGCTGCCCCGGCCGGTACCGGGCGACGCCCGCGCCCTTCGACCGCAGCGTGGCCACCCCGCACAGCGCGTAGATGGCCAAGGGGATCACCGCGAAGACCAGGATCGTCTCGACAAGGTTCACGCGCGTGAGCGTATCCGATGGCGTGTGGCCGCACCCGCTCGCACGGCCCCTACCGCTCATCGTCCTCAGGTGGCCGTCCGCCGCTTGCCGCGAAAGCGCTCCCACGTTGGGGCGAAGCCCGCAAGGCCGAAAGGTTGCAACTCAACGTACGGGCGGCCGCACCCGGCGCTGTCGTCTTGTCGCGGCCTTGAAATCCTCGTAGCTTTTTCACCTGTACGGGCCTTGCGCCCAGCTCCCCCACCCCAGCAGGTAACGCACCGGTCGCAGGAGGATATGTCATGCAGAGCACCCAGACACCCGGCCAGGCGATCATCGACGACATTTCGTCACTCTTCGAAATTGGATTCGTCCCCGGTACGCGTGTGACGGCGGGCACACGGGTTACGCGCGGTACTCGCGTCACTCGCGGTACGCGGGTCACCGCCGGCACCCGGGTCACCCGCGGAACCCGCGTCACGCGTGGCACCCGCGTCACCGCCGGAACCCGCGTCACCCGTGGCACGCGAGTCACCCGTGGCACCCGCGTGACGGCGGGCACCCGCGTCACCTGCGGCACGCGTGTCACTCGCGGCACCCGGGTCACCCGTGGCACCCGCGTCACCTGCCAGAGCGACTTCTCTCTCGCCGCCTGAGTCCGAGCGCGACCGGTTTGTAGGGGAACGGCGTACTCGTAACGAGCTTCACCACGGCGTCATCGGCCCGCCCCGGCCGCCGAAAGGCAGCCGGGGCGCCGACGTGTTCATGGTCGGATCAGGCCGCGGTTCCCAGGTACGGCCGCCACAACGGGTCGGCCTCCTTCGAATGCGCGAGCAGCCGCCAGTGCGGCCCGTGCGGGGCCCTCGGCACGACGCGCAGGCGCCAGCCGATCTCGGAAAGCAGCTTGTCCGCCTTCCGGTGGTTGCACTTGGCGCAACACGCCACGCAGTTCGTCCAGCTGTGAGGCCCTCCGCGACTGCGCGGGACGACGTGGTCGATGGTCTCGGCCCGCCCTCCGCAGTAGGCGCAGCGGTACCGGTCGCGGTGCATCAGCCCGGCCCGGGTCAGCGGCACCTGCGCGCGGTAGGGCACGCGCACGTAGGTACTCAGCCGGATCACCGAAGGCACGGGCAGCGAGACCGTGGCGGCGTGCAGTTCGAGCCCCGCCGGGTCTCCGTGCACCACCTCGGCCTTGCCGCACATCACGAGGACCACCGCGCGCCGCAACGGCAGCGCCGTGAGCGGTTCGAACGTGGCGTTCAACAGCAATACCCGTCTGCGGCCCCACGAAGTCGTAGTGGGTGCCGCCGTAGTCGACGGATCCCGCCCTCTACGCTGTCCGGGCGGGCGGGCAACACCCCCTGGCCGCGTTCCCGGCCCGCCCGGTGGGGCCCCGTGCGAGGGGGCACCTCCCGGATGGGCGCGCAACACGACCTCCGGCGCCTGTCCGGCCACGGCTTGGCTCGGGACGCCGAGGGGGATGGGTTGTCGGTCTGGCACTCGACCACCTCCACCGGTGCAGGCATAGTCGACCACAGATCAGCCCCAAAGTGCACGTGTGTTACTGGACGTGTCACATGCGCGCGACCCGGCGGCCACATGAAGTTGGGTGTTTCGCATCCGCCGGGGCGTGTGGCGTGACCGATCCCCGCCGAGTACGAAAGGACATTTCCTCTCCGTGAACCTGCTGCCCACCGAACCCCCGGCCTGCACGCGCGAAGCCGGGAGCCTGTGCTACCAGGTGTTCCAGGTCACAAAGAACGAATGGCTCTCCGCGTCCGCGGGCTGGCTGCTGACGAAGCCGCTTCGGATCCTGATGATCGTCGCCGTGGCGTTCCTGCTGCGGTACCTGGTGCGGCGCCTGATCAACCGCGTGACGCGGATGCCGAGCGGATCGTCGAAACTGCCCGCCCTGTTGAGACCGCTGCGGGAGAAGGCTCCCGAAGTGCTCGGGTCGGCGGTGATGGAACGGCGCCGTCAGCGCGCCGCCACCATCGGCTCGGTGCTCAAGTCGATGGCCACGTTCCTGATCTACGGCCTCGCGTTCATCCTGGTGCTGGGCGAACTGGGTATCGACCTCGCACCGATCATCGCTTCGGCGGGCATCGTCGGCGTGGCGCTCGGATTCGGCGCGCAGAACCTGGTCAAGGACTTCCTGTCCGGGATGTTCATGATGATCGAGGACCAGTACGGCGTCGGTGACGTCGTCGACGTCGGCGAGGCGTCCGGCACCGTCGAGGCCGTCGGCCTCCGGATCACCACCCTGCGTGACATCAATGGCACCGTCTGGTACGTCCGCAACGGCGAGGTGCTGCGGGTCGGCAACTCGAGCCAGGGCTTCGCGGTGGCCGTCGTCGACGTCCCGCTCAGCTACTCCGCCGACGTCGAGAAGGCCACCGAACTGATGGCCGAGAAGGCGAAGACGCTCCTGGAGAGCGAAAGCCTCTCCCCGAACGTGCTGGAACCGCCGGAGATGCTCGGTGTGGAAACCGTCACGCCCGAAGGCATCAAGCTCCGGCTGACGGTGAAGGTCCGGCCGGGCAAGCAGTGGGCCGTGCAGCGCGCGCTGCGGGCACACCTGCTCGCCGCGCTCGACGAAGCCGGCTTCGAGCCACCTCTGGGGCGCTTTATGTCGTCCGGCCCGGCCTCGCAGTAGGACAAGGGCAGAATGGAGCTGTGTCCGTGACCGAACCTGATCCCACCACCTTGTACGAAGCCATCGGCGGCGAACCGGTGTTCACCCGGATCGTCGCGCGGTTCTACGCCGAAGTGGCGGTCGACGAGGTGCTTCGCCCGCTGTATCCGGAGGAGGACCTCGGCCCGGCCGAGGAGCGTTTCCGGCTGTTCCTCATGCAGTACTGGGGCGGCCCGCACACCTACTCCGACCAGCGCGGTCACCCGCGGCTGCGGATGCGGCACGCCCCGTTCAAGATCGGCCCGATCGAACGCGACGCCTGGCTGCGCTGCATCAAGATCGCGGTCGACGAGGAGCACATCGAGGAGCCCTACCGCGGGCAGCTGTGGGCGTACCTGGAGATGGCCGCCAACAGCATGATGAACAGTTTCGTGTGATGGAACGCGACGTGGCTTGGTGGGCCCAGGCGGTCTTCTACCAGGTCTACGTGCGCTCGTTCGCCGATTCGGACGGGGACGGCGTCGGTGACCTCGAAGGCATCCGCGGCAAGCTCGGGTATCTGGAGCTGCTCGGGGTCGACGCGCTGTGGCTGACGCCGTTCTACCGCTCCCCCATGGCCGATCACGGCTACGACATCGCCGACCCGCGCGACGTCGACCCGATGTTCGGCACGCTCGGCGATTTCGACGTCCTGCTGACCGAGGCGCACAAACGCGGCATCAAGGTCACCGTCGACGTCGTCCCCAACCACACCAGCAACACCCACGCCTGGTTCAAATCGGCGATGGCGGCGCCGCCGGGCAGCCCGGAGCGGGATCGCTACATCTTCCGTGACGGGCTCGGCCCGCGCGGCGACCAGCCGCCGAACAACTGGGTCAGCTCGTTCGGCGGCCCGGCGTGGACCCGGGTGCCGGACGGCCAGTGGTACCTGCACCTGTTCTCGCCGCAGCAACCGGATCTGAACTGGGCCAACCACGAGGTCGCCGCCGATCTGGAGCGGACGCTGCGGTTCTGGCTTGATCACGGCGTGGACGGGTTCCGCATCGACGTCGCGCACGGTATGGCGAAACCGCCGGGCCTGCCGGACATGGACCCGCGGGTGAACCCGCTGGGGCCGAGCGAGTTCTACGATCCGCGCTTCGACAACGACCGCGTCCACGAGATCCACCAGATGATCCGCAAGGTGCTCGACGAATACCCGGGCACCATGGCCGTCGGCGAGATCTGGGTGACCGACGAGGAACGCCTCGCCCGCTATCTGCGGCCGGACGAGCTGCACCTGGCGTTCAACTTCCGGCTCGTGCTCACGCATTTCGACGCGGACGCGCTGCGGACGGCCATCGAGCGGTCCCTGGCGGTGCCGAAAGCCGCCGGGGCGCCCGCCACCTGGACGTTGAGCAACCACGACGTCTGGCGGCAGGTCAGCCGGTACGGCGGCGGTGAACGCGGTGTCCGGCGCGCCAGGGCGATGGCGCTCGTCGAGCTGGCGCTGCCCGGTGCGGTCTATCTGTACAACGGCGAGGAACTGGGGCTCGGCAACGTCGACATCCCGCCCGACGCGGTCGCGGACCCGCGCGCCAAGATCTCCGGTGCCGAGTTCGGCCGGGACGCGTCACGCGTGCCGCTGCCGTGGGAAGGCGACCTGCCGCCGTTCGGTTTCTCGCGCAATCCGAGGACGTGGCTGCCGATGCCCGCCTCGTGGGCGCCGGTGACCGTCGAAGCGCAGCTCGAGGATCCGGCGTCGACGCTCTCGCTGTACCGGCGGGCGATCGAGATCCGCAAGTCGCACCAGGCTTTCCGCGGGGACGAGCTGGAGTGGTACGGCGCCCCGGCCGGCTGTTTCGCGTTCCGGCGGCGTGGCGGCGGGCTGGTCTGCGCGCTGAACACGTCGGCGAGCCCGATCGCGTTGCCGCCGGGCGAGGTGCTGCTGTCGAGCGTGCCGTTGGTGAACGGGAAACTGCCGCCGGACGCGGCCGCCTGGCTCGTCTGAGCCCTCCCCCGCGTGCCATGAAAGGTCCTTTCCTTGCAAATTTTGCAAGGAAAGGACCTTTCATGGCGCGTTACCGGGTCAGTTGTTGTTGAAGCCCGGGTGCAGCTTGTACTGCGTCTGGGCGTTGAACTGGTTCTGCCGGACGAGCTTCGCCGGGAAGGTCCGCCAGTCGTTGAGGTCCAGGACGTCCAGGCCCTTCACGATGTCGGACGAGAAGATGTAGCCGTTGTACCAGTACGTCGACCACGTCCCGCCGCCGACGAGCTTCTCGTTCGAGAGCGGGCCCCGCTCCCAGAACGCGATCTCCTTCGGGTTCTTCGCGTCGGTGAAGTCCCACACCGAGACACCGCCCTGGTACCAGGACTGGACCATGATGTCCTTGCCCGGCACCGGGATCAGCGAACCGTTGTGCGCCACGCAGTTCTCGGTCTCGGACTGCAGCCGCGGGATCTTGTAGTAGCTGACGAACTCCAGCTTGCGCTCGTCGCCGCGGCCGGTGATCTGGTAGATGCCGTTGGCACCGCGGGTGGAGCCGAACTTCTCCAGGCAGGTCGCCATCCCGCCGCCGCCGAGTTCGTCGGTGAAGACGATCTTGGTGGCGTCGTTGTTGAAGGTGGCGCTGTGCCAGAACGCGAAGTTCACGTTGTCCTGGACCCGGTTGATGACCCGCGGCTTGAGCCGGTCGGAGATGTCGAGCAGGACGCCGTCACCCATGCAGGCACCGGCCATCAGGTCCTTCTCCGGCAGCGCCGTGAGGTCGTGGCAACCGGTGGTCGCCGAGCGGCGGGTGCCGTCGGGGTTGGTGCCGCCTTCGTTGCCGCCGTCCGGGAACAGCACCGGCGTCGCGACCAGCGCGGCCTTCGCCGGGTCCTTCACCGGGACCTTGATGATGGACAGCTTGTCGTGCGGCGGCTGGCAGTCGGGCAGATTCGCCGCCGGCGCGTACGACGAGACGTAGATGTAGACGTCCTTGCCGCGCTTGTCCGGCACCAGGGTGTTGGTGTGCGAACCGCAGTCGGTCTCGATCGCCGCGACGTACTTCGGCGCCGCGAGGTTCGAGATGTCGAAGATCTTGATGCCCTCCCACGCCGACTTCTCCGACGCGGGCTTCGCGACGCTGTTGCACGAGTTGTCGCTGCGCGACGAGTCGGTCGACAGGAAGAGCAGGTCCCCGGAGATCGACACGTCGTTCTGCCCGCCGGGGCACAGGACCTGGCTGACGATCTTCGGGCGGTACGGGTTGCGGACGTCGAAGACGTTGAACCCGTCGTAGGTACCGATGATCGCGTGACCCTTGGTGAACGCGATGTCGGTGCCGGTCGAGTCCTTGGTGAACGGTCCCTGCTGCGGGACGTTCGCGATCGACCGGAGATTCGGGCTGTGGACGATCTCGTCCACACCCGGGATCGCGGCCGCCGACGGTTCGGCGACGACGGCCGGCGCGGCGAGCGCACTGGAGGCCCCGAGTGCGGCGACCGCGGCCGCCGACACGAAGACCCTGGTCAAGCGACGTTTCAGCCCAGGCTGCAGCACGATATGGCTCTCCTTCCACCCAGCTTTACGCGCACCTTATTCCTTATTTAGGCTCAGCAGATACCGACCAACGGAGGAACTCCCGGGATGCGAAAAAGTTTGACATCGGCGCTGGTCGCCGCCGCTTTCCTCGTCTCGGGCTGCACCGGTGACGCGGAGCCCGCCGCCCCGGCCCAGAGCGCGCCGGTGATCGCCCCCGGCAAACCCGGCGAACAGGCGAGCACCGGCTCCCGCGGTCCGGTGAACCGCGATCAGCCCAACGAGGCCGACGTCGAGTACATGACGATGATGATCCCCCACCATCAGCAGGCGAAGGTGATGACCGACCTGGTGCCGGGCAAGACGGCCAACGAGCAGATCCGGGCGATCGCCGGGCGGATCTCCGTCGCGCAGGACGGCGAGATCGCGATGATGAAGACCTGGCTGGCCGATCGCGGCAAGCCGGTGCCGGGCGAAGGGCACGCGGGCCACGGGGGCGGGCACGATCACGCGCTCATGCCGGGGATGGCGACCGAGGCCCAGCTGGCGGATCTGCGCGCGGCGAACGGGGCGGCGTTCGAAAAGCTGTTCCTCGACCTGATGATCGCGCATCACCAGGGCGCGCTGACCATGGCCGAAGCCCAGCTCGGCAAGGGCGTGGAGATCAAGGCGCAGGAGATGGCGCAGGAGGTCATCACCGGACAGACCGCCGAGATCGAGCGCATGAAAGCGATGCGCGGAAAGCTCTGATCCCTCGCGTTTCGTCCTCTGAATGCGGTAGTTCGTAACGCCAACTACCGCATTCAGAGGACGAAACGCGGGAGTCAGGCGTCGCCGGAGCCCATGTCGCCGAAACCGGAGTCGCCGGAGTCGTCATCGAGGGTGCCCGAGACGATCCAGGTCGCCAGCGCGGCGGCCTGGACGTAGGGCGCCGCCTTCGCCGCGGCCCGTCCGGCGCTCTTGGCGCGGCCCCACTTCTCCGGGCGTTCGGCGCGTTCGGGCGCCTCCTCACCCGGCGGGCGCTCGGTCCGCCACGGCGTCTCCTCCGGCCGGACCTCGGCGAGGAAGTCCGCGGTCGGGTCGTCCCCGTCCTTGTCGTTCATGGAGACAGCATGACGCCGCGGGCGGCCGGAAGCCACCCGCGGCGTCATGCGGTAAGAAACCCGTCAGAACAGCAGCGGCAGGAGCGCGTGGCGGCGTTTGAGGACGGCGCCGTACCGGGCGTCGATGCGCATCCACGAATCCGTCGCGGTCACCCGGACGACGTCGCCGTCGATCGACGAGTCCACGAAACCCATCCCCGACAACGCGAACAGGCACCGCATCTGGACCTTGATCTCCAGCTCGTTGCCCGAAACGGTGAGCACCGCCTGGTCCATCAGCGACGCGGGCGGCGTGCCGTGCGGGCCCACGTTGTCGCGCGCGAGGGTGACCCCGCGATCGGCCAGCTCGGAGATCACCGTCGCCGGCAATTCGTCCACCAGCTGCCAGCGGCCCGGCGCGGGCAGCTCGGAATGCCACATCAGATCGCGGGCGGGGCCCGGATCCATCCGCTCGCCACCGGCGACGGTCAGCGCGGCGAGCAGCTCGTTCCCGGACACGGTGATGTCCGACGGCGTGATGTCACCGGCGACGGCCCTGGTGGCCAGGACCTCGAACGGCGTCGCGCACCACGCCTCGACGACACCGTCACCCCGCTGCCGCAACCGCACCAGCGTGTTCTGGTCGAGCCGGACCGCCCTTGCCACGAACGCGCCGAGCGTTTCGCGGTCGCCCGCGTCCGGGATGACGAGCTCAGGCATCCGCGAACCCCTTCTCCAGGAAGGCACGTTCGTCCTCGGTCAGCCGGCGGGGCCGCTCGGACGCGGTGTCGAACGGCGCGAGCACCGTCTCGGCGGTGACCGCGACCTTGTCGGCCTCGGCAGGCCCGGAATGCACCCGGTAGCCGAGGGTGAAGCTGGCGTGCTTCAAGTCCTTCAACGAGATCTCCACCCGGATGTCCTGATCGGACACCACGATCGGCGAACGGTAATGGACGGCCAGCTTCACCACCACGATGCCCTTCGGCAGTTCGGTGAGCCCGGCGCGGACGGCGTCCCCGAACAACAGCGGGATCCGTGCCTCTTCGAGCAGGGTCACCATGTTCGCGTGGTTGACGTGCCCGTAGACGTCCATATCCGACCAGCGCGGCCGGATCAGGGAAATGTAGCTCACTACCTCACCGTGCTCCGGATCTGCCTCGCCGCCACCGACAGCGTCGCCAGGTCGAGCTTGCCGAACTGGCTGATCTCGTCCAGCGCGACCCGGGCCCGCTGCAGCCTCGAGGCGTTCGTCTTCTCCCAGTGGGCGATCTTCTCGTCCGGGTCGGTGCCCGAATCGCTGTGCCGCAAGGCGTCCAGCGTGATCGTCCGCAGGGAACCGTAGACGTCGTCCCGCAGCGCCAGCCGCGCGAGCGCGTGCCAGCGGTTGCCGCGTTCGAGACCACTGATCGACGTCAGCATCTTGTCGATGCCGAGGTGGTCGGAAAGCGCGTAGTACAGGCCCGCCGTCTCCGTCGGCGTGTGCACCGCGTCGATCCCCGCCTGCTGCTCGGCCAGCTCCGCGACATCGGTGACGTCGAGCAGGCCGTAGGTGTGCAGCAGCAGCGCCACCCGTCCGGCGAGTTCCGCCGGGACGCCCTTCCCGATCAGCCGCTCGGTGTTCGCGTCCACCGAAGCGCACTCGACACCGCGAAGCAGTTCGTGCGCCCTCGGGGCCAGCTCGCCGACGACCCGGCCGAACCGGTTGATCTCGGCGAGCGGGGCCAGCGGCTGCGGCCGGTTGGTGAGGAACCAGCGGGCGGCGCGGTCGAGCAGCCTGCGGGTCTCCAGCATCATCTCGTCGGCGACCTCGGTCGGCACGACGTTGTCCAGCGCGTCGATCTGGGCCCACAGCGAGGGCAGGTCGTACACGTGGGTGACCACGGCGTACGCGCGGACGGCGTCGGTCGCGGTCGCGTTCATCTCCTCCATCAGGCGGAAGACGTACGAGATCCCGGCGCCGTCGACGACCTCGTTGGCCACCATCGTCGTGATGATCTCGCGCTTCAGCGGGTGCTGGAAGATCGCGTCGCCGAAGCGCTCCCGAAGCGGCTTCGGGAAGTACTCGGGCAGGCGGCGCGAGAACACCTCGGAGTCCGGCAGTTCGCTGGCCAGCAGCTCGTCCTTGAGGTCGAGCTTGACGTGCGCGAGCAGCGTCGCCAGTTCCGGCGAGGTGAGACCCTCGCCCGCCTTCTCCAGCGCGCGGAACTCCGCCGAACTCGGCAGCGCTTCGAGCTTACGGTCGAAGGCACCCTTCGCGACCAGCGCCGCGACGAGCCGCTGGTGCACCGAGACCATCGGGCCGGCGTGCGCCCGGCTGACCCCGAGCACCGCGTTCTGCCGGTAGTTGTCGGCCAGCACCAGCTCGCCGACCTCGTCGGTCATCTGCTCGAGCAGTTCGTTGCGCTGCTCGGCGTCCAGCGATCCGGTCGAGACCAGGTGGTCCAGCAGGATCTTGATGTTGACCTCGTGGTCGGAGCAGTCCACGCCGGCGGAGTTGTCGAGCGCGTCGGTGTTGATCTTGCCGCCCGCGCGGGCGAACTCGATCCGGCCGAGCTGGGTCAGGCCCAGGTTCCCGCCCTCGCCGACGACCTTGACGCGGAGCTGGTTGCCGTTGACGCGCAGGGCGTCGTTGGCCTTGTCGCCCGCGTCCGCGTGGGTCTCGTTCTCGGCCTTGACGTAGGTGCCGATGCCGCCGTTCCACAGCAGCTCGACCGGCGCCAGCAGGATCGCCTGCATCAGGTCGTTGGGCGCCAGCTTCGTGACGTCCTCACCGAGGCCGAGCGCCTCGCGGACCTGCGGGCTGACCGGGATCGTCTTCGCCGACCGCGAGTAGATCCCGCCGCCCTCGCTGATCAGCGAGCGGTCGTAGTCCTCCCACGACGAACGAGGCAGATCGAACAGCCTGCGCCGCTCGGCGAACGACGTCGCCGAATCCGGGTTCGGGTCGAGGAAGATGTGCATGTGGTTGAAAGCGGCCACGAGGCGGATGTGCTTCGAGAGCAGCATCCCGTTGCCGAAGACGTCACCCATCATGTCGCCGATGCCGACGACGGTGAAGTCCTCGGTCTGGGTGTCCTTGCCCAGCTCGCGGAAGTTGCGTTTGACGCTCTCCCAAGCGCCCTTCGCGGTGATGCCCATGGCCTTGTGGTCGTAGCCGACCGAGCCACCGGACGCGAAGGCGTCGCCGAGCCAGAACCCGTAGTTCGCCGAGACCTCGTTCGCGATGTCGGAGAACTTCGCGGTGCCCTTGTCCGCGGCGACCACGAGGTAGCTGTCGTCGCCGTCGTGGCGGACCACGCGCGGCGCCGGGACGGTCTTGCCCTCGACGCGGTTGTCGGTCACGTCGAGCAGGCCGGAGATGAACATCCGGTAGCAGGCGATGCCCTCGTTCAGCTGGGCGTCGCGGTCCAGGCCGGGGTCGCCCGTGGCCGTCGGCGGGCGCTTCACGACGAAGCCGCCCTTCGCGCCGACAGGCACGATGACCGCGTTCTTGACCGCCTGCGCCTTGACCAGGCCGAGGATCTCCGTGCGGAAGTCCTCCCGGCGGTCGGACCACCGCAGGCCACCGCGCGCGACATCGCCGAAGCGCAGGTGCACACCCTCGATGCGGGGCGAGTACACGAAGATCTCGTACTTCGGCCGAGGCTCGGGCAGCTCGGGCACCGCGCTCGGGTCGAGTTTGAGCGCCAGGTACGGGCGGGAGTTCCCGTCCTCGTCGGTGACGTGGTAGTTCGTCCGCAACGTGGCGAGGATGACCGACATCAGCCGCCGCAGGATCCGGTCCTCGTCGAGGCTCGTCACCTCGTCGACCAGCTTGCCGATCTCGGTGGTGAGCTGATCGGCCTGCGACGCGCGCGCCTCGTCGCCGAGCGCGAGGTCGAAGCGGGTCTCGAACAGCCGCACCAGCGCGGTGGCGATGTCGGTGTGCGCGAGGACGGTGTTCTCGATGTACTCCTGCGAGAACGGGATCTTCGTCTGGCGCAGGTACCGCGAATAGGCCCGCAGGATGGCCGCCTGGCGCCAGGTGAGCCCGGCGCGCAGGACGAGACCGTTGAAGCCGTCGACCTCGCAGTCGCCGCGCCAGGCGGCGTGGAAGGCGTCCTGGAAGCGGGTGCGCAGGTCGCTGTCCGCGTGATCGAGGACCTGCGGGTCGATCCGCAGGCCGAAGTCGTAGATCCAGGACCGGCCGCCGTCCTCGCGGCGCAGTTCGTACGGCCGCTCGTCGACGACCTCGACACCCATCCGCTGCAGGACCGGGAGCACCTGGGACAGGGTGACGCCCTCTCCGCGCAGGTACAGCTTGAAGCGCCGCTCCCCCGCCTCGGCGTCGGCCGGCAGGTAGAACGACATCGACAGGTCGCCCTCGTCGGTCAGCGACTCCAGGGCGCGGAGGTCCGCCAGCGCTTCGAGCGCGGTGAAGTCCTCCTTGTAGCCCTCGGGGAACACCGCGGCGAACCGCTGCCCCTGCTCGCCCGCGGACTCCTCGACCAGCAGGCCGATCGCGACGCCGCTGTCCCCGGCGCGCTCGCGGCGCTCGGCGAGGATCGCTTCGACCATCCGGTCGTCCCAGCTGCGCACGGCTTCGTTGAGCCGTTCCTGGATGCGCAGGGTGTCCGGTTCGGAGCGCTGCGACGGATCGGTGTGCACGATGAAGTGCACCTGCGCGAGCACGGTCTCGCCGATGCGCGCGCTGTACTCCAGTTGCGTGCCTTCGAGTTCTTCGAGCAGGACCTCCTGCATCGCGAGCCGCGAACGGGTCGTGTAGCGGTCACGCGGGAGGTACACGAGGCACGAGTAGAAACGGCCGTACGGGTCGCGGCGCAGGAACAGGCGCAGCCGTCTGCGATCCGAAAGCGTGATCGCGCCCGTCGTCGTCGAGTACAGCGAGTCGGTGTCGGCCGAGAACAGGTCCGCGCGCGGCCAGTTCTGCAGGACTTCGAGCATCCGCTGGCCGGAGAAGGACTCCATCGGGAAGCCCGCGCGGTGGATGACCTCGCGGACCCGGTTGCAGACCACCGGGATGTCGAGCACGTTCTCGTGCAGCGCGGTGGTGGTGAACATGCCGAGGAACCGGTGCTCGCCGGTGACGTTCCCGTTGTCGTCGAACGTTTTCACGCCGACGTAGTACGGATACACCGGGCGGTGCACGGTGGACGGCGCGCTCGCCTGGGTCAGCACCAGCAGCGTCGGCGCGAGCGCGGAGGCCGCGGTGTCCGGGCCGGCGGTGAGGCTGCGCGCGGCCAGGCTGTCCTGGCGCAGCACGCCCAGCCCGGTGGCGAGGACCGCGCGCAGGGCGGGCTCTTCGCTGTCCGGGTGCGGGTTGTCGATCAGCTCGTAACGGCGGTAGCCCAGGAAAGTGAAGTGGCCCTCGGCCAGCCAGCGCAGCAGCCGGGCACCTTCCGCGACCTCGTTGGCGGGCAGCCGCGGCGGGTTCCCGTCCAGCTCGTCGGCGAGACGGCGCGCCGTCTCCGTCATCTTGTCGGTGTCCTCGACGACCTCGCGGACGTCACCCAGCACCGACGACAGCCGGTTGTCCAGCTCGCGGGCGCGGTTCGGGTCCGTGACCAGGTCGATCTCGATGTACATCCACGACTCGGCCGCCGAATTCGCCGGCGGCTCTGCCGGGTCGGCGTCCGGGTGGACCTCCAGCAGCTCACCGGTCAGATCCCGGCTCACCACGACGATGGGGTGCACGATGCGCTGCACCTGCACCCCGTCCCGCGCGAACTCGGCCGCGACGGAATCCACCAGGTACGGCATGTCGTCCGTGACGACCTGCACCACGGTCGCCTCACGCGTCCAGCCGTCTTCGGGGCCCGTCGGGTTCAGCAACCGCACCGCGGGACGGCCGGGCATCCGGTCCTTCGCGAGCTGCAGATGCGAGCGGACGGCGCCGACGAGGTCGACCGGGTCGTCACCGAGAATCTCTTCGGCCGGGATGTGCCGGTAGTACAGGCGGATCAGGTCGCCGATCTCCGGGGCGTACGCCGCGGCGGCGTCGATCAGGTCGTCCCGGATCTGCTCCGGGTTCGCCGACCGGCGCCGGGCGCCATCCTCGGTGCCGACATCTTTTCCGGGCAGGGACGAGACTCCCGTCGAGCTCATTTGAGGCAACTCTCCACTGTAGCGAGATTGACACCGCGACCGGCACGACTCTGTACCGGCCCAGACCCAACCTACAGCTCCGGACAGTCGGCTCCACAAGGCCGGGTCATTCCCGCCCGTCGAAGATTTCCCTGCTCAGATACCGGAATCGCCGTGATCGGTTCAGCTACTCGCCGGTCACATCGGCGGTCTGTCCGGACCCTTCCACGCCTCGCCGCACCGGGGTGACCAGCACCCATTGCCGCGTGATGCCCCGACGGGCGACCTGAGCTGGCCAGCTGAATCGTTCAAGCCGAGCGCGGCTCCCACCGAGGTGAGCAAGGGACCTTTGCTACCGCGGGTTCAGTCGCTCCCGTTGGCGCGGTGCCGGTCGTGCCCGTTGACCGGACGCTTTCCCGAGTCCTGGGAACCGAGCTGCTTCACGAGCGCGGCGGCGCTGGCGGTGCCCGCCTGATGCTCGGCGAGCGCGCGGGCGAGCAAATCGGCGAGACCGGCGTCCGGCGGCGGTTCCTCCTCCGCGATCGCGCGGGCGTAGCTCTCCGGGAACGGCGTGATCGGCCGCCAGGAACCGGTGTCGGTCAGCGGGTCCAGCGCGGGCGGCATCCGCAACCGCGGCAGCCAGGGATCCGCGACCTCTTCCTTGGCGGCCGGACGGGCGTTCTCCTGAGTCCGCGGTGGCGTGGGATCTTCCCGAGGAGGCGGGGCGAGCGGGACGGCGGGCTCGCGGTACTCGACCGGAGGCTGTTCCCGGCGTGTCTCGGCGCGTTCTTCGGCGACGGGTTCGGGGTGCACGGGATCCGCGGCGGCGTCCGCACGGCGACGGCCGCCGCCCTGTCCACCGGAGCTCGAGATCCCGAGCCGGTCCAGCACAGATTTCGCCGCCACGGAACCGTGTTCGGCGTCGTGCCTGGTCTTGCGCGAGACGGGCGCCGACGACCGGCGGGCCCGCTCTTCGGCCGCCCATTCGTCGCTCTCCCACAACGGGGCGGCGGTGCCGGGCGGACGCGGCGGCGTGGCCTCCGCCGTCATCCGCGGCCGGGGCTCGGCGGCGGGCTCGGGTGCGAGAAGCAGTTCGGGGACGACGGGTTCCGAGGCCGCGACGGGCACCGGCTCCTCGGTCCGGGCGGGCGCTTCGGCTTCGGCCCGCCACCGTACGGCCGGAGCCGGGGTTTCGGGATGAGCGACCACGGGTTCGGCGGCGGTCTCACGCGCCGCGGGCGTCTCCGGACGACGACGGCGCCCAGGCTCCGGCTCGGGACGCGACACCGGCGCGGGTTCCGGTTTCGGCGGCGGCATCAGTTTCGGCGCGGCGGGTTCGGCCTTGGGCTCGAACCTGATCGACGGTTTGGCCTTCTTCGGCACCCGACGACGCCAGTCGCTGTCGGACTCCGCCACTTCCCGTGCGGGCTCCGGACGGGATGGCGGCTTCAACACCGGCGCTTCGCTCTTTTCGGCGACCGGCGTCGCGGGACGCTCCACCGGACGCGGCGGCTCGGCGGGACGCGCGGGCTCCGCGGGGCGTGCGGGTACCGACGCGCGCGCAGGCTCGACCGGCGTTTGCCGCACCGGCGCGGGCTCCGGCTGCCTGGTCTGCCGCACAGGCTGCGACTCACGCCGAACCGGCGGCTCGGCCGCGGCCCGTTTCGGCGGTGCCGCCACGTCGATCGGCGGGATCACCGCGGTCACCTCGGCCGGTTCCGGCGCCGGAACTGCCGACCGCGCGGCCACGGCCCGCAAGACGTCGTCGAGGTCGACAGCGGCGTTCTCGGCCGAGCCGAACTCGCCGACCAGGACGTTGCACGCCTGCCTGCGCGCGCGGGCGTGCAGATGCTCGGCGGCCCGCGAACGGTGCAGGCAGCCGATGGCCTCTTCGGCCCGGCCCAGCCGTTCCTCGATCTGCGCGAGCTCCAGCCACAGCCGTGCCGTGACGGCGTGCAGGTTGTGGTCACCGGTCCCGGCGACCGCCTCACGGACGAGCATTCCGGCGGCCTCGCCGGATCCCGCGGGCAGCAGGACCCGGGTGGCCACCGCCAGCCGCAGCCAGGCGGCGGGCGCGATCCCCGCGGCCCGGACGGGGGCGTCGAGGATCGGCTGCGCGACCTCCAGCGCCATCTCCGTGTCGCCCCGGTCCAGCAACGTGCAGACGAGTTGCAGGATCAGCCTGATCCGGACGAGACCGCCGTCGTCGTCCGGGTTTCCGAGCTTCTCGAGCATGCCCAGCCCGGTCCGCGCGGCATCGGCGGCCGCCGTCAGGTCTCCGTGCCGACGGCGGTGCGCCGACACCCCGACCCGCAACATCGCGCGGATCAGCAGCTGCGAGTCCGCCGTCATCGAGGCGTCGCCGAGCACGAGCTTGTCCGCCTCGGCGAGCACCCGGTCCAGTTCCGCCTTCCGGCCGAACTGCGCCAGGCAGCCGACGAGGTGACACAACGCCTCGGCCCGGTGCGACGGCGAAACCGCCGGATCCGCCAGCAACGGACGCAACGCGGCCAGCCCCGTCAGCGGGATGCCGACGCTGCGCGCGCAGACCGCCAGGTCGATCCTCAGCCGGGCGGCGATGTCTCCGTAGCCCGCGTGTTCCGCGGCGCGCAGGGCGGCCACGGCGCGGCCGACCGTCCGAGGACGGCCACCGAGCCGCACCCGGGCGCTCACCACCAGGCTTTCCGCACGGATCCACTGCTCGTCGGCTCCGGCGGCCTCGGCGAGCGCTGCCGCGCGCTCCCCGAGCACCAGGGCGAGCTCGGGCGCCCTCAGGTGCAGGGCGTCCGCGCGTTCGATCAACCTGCCGACAGCGGACAGGGTTCCCCCGGTGGCAGCCGTCCGCCCACCCACCATGGTGGTGGGCGAGCCCGGCCGTTGGCGCTTGCTGGCTTCCACGGGGAACCCCCGGCCCTCAGTCGCGGGTCAGCTTGCGATGGGTGACGCGGTGCGGACGAGCCGCCTCGGCACCGAGACGCTCGACCTTGTTCTTCTCGTAGCCCTCGAAGTTACCTTCGAACCAGAACCATTGCGAGGGGTTCTCGTCCGTGCCTTCCCAGGCGAGGATGTGCGTCGCGACCCGGTCGAGGAACCACCGGTCGTGCGAGATGACCACGGCGCAGCCGGGGAACTGCTCGAGAGCGTTCTCCAGCGAGCCCAGGGTCTCGACGTCCAGGTCGTTCGTCGGCTCGTCGAGCAGGATCAGGTTCCCGCCCTGTTTGAGGGTCAGCGCCAGGTTCAGCCGGTTGCGCTCACCACCGGAGAGCACGCCCGCCGGCTTCTGCTGGTCCGGGCCCTTGAAACCGAACGCGCTGACGTAGGCACGCGAGGGCATTTCGGTCTGCCCGACGTGGATGTAGTCCAGCTTGTCCGAAACCACCTCCCATACCGTCTTCTTCGGGTCGATCCCGCCGCGATTCTGGTCCACATAGGACAGTTTGACCGTCTCGCCGATCTTGACCCGGCCGTCGTCCGGCTCCTCGAGCCCGACGATCGTCTTGAACAGGGTCGTCTTGCCGACACCGTTCGGCCCGATCACGCCGACGATGCCGTTGCGCGGCAGGTCGAACGACAGCCCGTCGATGAGCACGCGGTCGTCGAAACCCTTGCGCAGCTTCTCGACCTCGACGACCACGCTGCCCAGCCGGGGCCCCGGCGGGATCTGGATCTCTTCGAAGTCGAGCTTGCGGTGCTTGTCCGCCTCCGCGGCCATCTCCTCGTAGCGGTCGAGCCGGGACCGCGACTTGGTCTGACGCGCCTTGGCGTTGGACCGGACCCATTCGAGCTCGGACTTCAGGCGCTTCGCGAGCTTGGCGTCCTTCTTGCCCTGGACCTCGAGACGCTCGCGCTTCTTCTCCAGGTACGTCGAGTAGTTGCCCTCGTAGCCGACGACGCGGCCGCGGTCGAGCTCCATGATCCACTGCGCGACGTTGTCCAGGAAGTACCGGTCGTGCGTGACGGCGAGGACGGCGCCGGCGTAGTTCGCCAGGAACTGTTCCAGCCACAGCACGCTTTCGGCGTCCAGATGGTTGGTGGGCTCGTCGAGGAGCAGCAGGTCGGGCGCGGACAGGAGCAGCTTGCACAGCGCGACCCGGCGGCGCTCACCACCGGAGAGGTGGGTGACCGGCTCGTCCGGCGGCGGGCAGCGCAGGGCGTCCATCGCCTGCTCGACCGTGGAGTCGATCTCCCACGCGTCGGCGTGGTCGAGCTCCTCCTGGAGCTTGCCCATCTCCTCCATCAGCTCGTCGCTGTAGTCGGTCGCCATGAGCTCGGCGACCTCGTTGAAGCGGTTGAGCTTGACCTTGATGTCGCCAAGGCCCTCTTCGACGTTCTCGCGGACGGTCTTTTCCTCGTTGAGCTCCGGCTCCTGCATGAGGATGCCGACACTGGCGCCAGGCTGGAGGAAGGCTTCGCCGTTACTGGCCTGCTCGATCCCCGCCATGATCTTCAGAACGGTGGACTTACCCGCGCCGTTCGGCCCCACCACGCCGATCTTGGCGCCGGGGTAGAACGCGGTGCTGACGTCGTCGAGGATGACCTTGTCCCCGACGGTCTTGCGCACCTTCTTCATGGTGTAGATGAACTCGGCCATACAAGCGATCGTAGAGCGAGCCGATCGCGGCCTTGACGGCGGTCACCACCGAGCTACCGACAGTCAGCCCGATATCACTGAGTGAGCACCGGCACCTCACGCCACGGGTGCGTCCTCCAGCGCGATGACCATGGGATTCCCCGCGGGCGGCAGGGCCGACGGGATCGCCCTGGGCCGATCCCGTCCCATCCGGTGGATCTCGGCCGAGCACCGGGCGAGGTTGGGGCCGATGGAGAAGGCCTCAAGCTCAGGTAGACCCAGAGGTGCCGGGATCTCCTCCGCCGTCTCCGCGCCGCGCAGCCGCCCGGCCACGATCACCGGGTCGCCTTTGCTCAGGCAGGAGAACGCCGCCATCGCCAGCTTGCGCCAGCAGGTGACCTTGACCGCGAGTTGCCGCCCCTCGCCCCACTCGCCTCTTTCCTTGTCGTACCGGCGTTCGACACTCCGCAAGCCGAACGACACGACGTCGTGCCCGTGCACCCGCTCCGGATGGTGGACCGGTTCGCTGGTCAGGTTGCCGATCATGGTCACCCACGTTTCGCCCATCGCCATCACACTCGCCCTTCTCCTCGTTCCGGGACTTTCCCGTCCGTGATCACAGACTGCCGCGGATCGAGGGCGGAAAAGGGACGTGAACCGGATCTGTGGACAACTCCGGGCGTTGTGGACAACTCGGGGCGGAGCGCCGAGGACAGTGGGCGGGGTGTGCTAGGAGCCGGACCCCGGACCTCGCCCCTGATCGGCGAGTTTCTTCAGCATCGCGTTGTAGGCGTTCAGATCCGCGTCGCCCGAGGCCTCCTCGCGGCGATCCCGGCGCCGCGCCTCCCGCTCGTCCTGACGCGCCCACTGCACCAGCAGCGCGACGAGCACCAGCAGCACCGGCAACTCGCCGGACGCCCACGCGATCCCGCCGCCGAGCCGCTGGTCGGTCAGCAGGTCGGTGACCCACGGCAGTTTCAGCCCGCGGTAGAAGTCCTGTCCGAGCACGGTCTGCATGCTCATCAGCGCGATCCCGAAGAACGCGTGGAACGGCATGGCGGCGAACATCATCCCCAGCCGTCCCAGCGGCGGGAGCCGTCGCGGCGCCGGGTCGACCCCGATCACCGGCCAGTAGAAGACGTAACCGGCGAGCAGGAAATGCGCGTTCATCGCCAGATGCGCCCAGTGGTAGTTCAGCGCGGCGTCGAACAGGCCCGAGAAGTACAGACCGTAGAAGGAACCGACGAACAGCAGCAGCGCGACGATCGGATGCGTCAGGAACCGTGAAAGCGGCGAGTGCACGAACGCGAGCAGCCATTCGCGCGGTCCGGGCGGGGCGTCCTTGCCCGCCGTGGGCAACGCGCGCAGGGCGAGCGTCACGGGGCCGCCGAGCACGAACAGCACCGGCGCCACCATGGACAGCAACATGTGGTTGCCCATGTGCACGCTGAACATCGCGGGCGCGTACCGCCCGATGCCGGACGACGTCGCGATCAGCAGCACGAAACAACCCGCGAGCCACGCGATGGTCCGGCCGGTGGCCCAGGTGTCGCCGCGACGGCGCAACCGTCGCACCCCGGCGATGTACAGCCCGGCGAGAACGATCGCGAGGGTCCCGTAGACGAGGTCGAACCGCCAATCCGTCAGCAGCCGGAGCACGGTCGGCGGACCGTGGAGGTCGTAGCCGATCAGCAGTTCGGTGGTCGACGGCTGGGTGAGCGATTCCTGCGGCGGAGGGGTCTTCGCGAGCCCGGTGGCGATGCCGATCGTGATGAACATGATCAGCACCTCGACCGCGGCGAGCCGCAGCAGCTGACCGCCGCCGGCGCCGTTCACCAGCCCGGCGACGCCCTTCTGCCGTTGCTGATGCCCGAAGACACCGAGCAGCAGCAACGCGACGATCTTCGCGACCACCAGCAGGCCGTAGTCCGTGGTGAACAGGTCGGCGATCCTGATCCGCACGAGCGCGTTGACGATGCCGGAGACCGCCATCACGATCCAGCAGACCAGTGCCAGCTTGGAGAACCGGGTCGCGGCGAGCTTGAGGTTCTCGCCGCGGCGCCAGCCGAGTGCGAGCAGCGCCACGAGCCCGCCGACCCACAGCGCGGCGGCGACCAGGTGGTACAGCAGGCTGTTGGTCGCCATGTCGTGCGAGCCGCCGCTCGCGGAATGCCCCGTGACCGCGACCGGCACGAGACCGCCGACGGACAGGAAGAACACGACCGTCGTCCAGCCCCAGGTCAGCGCGAGACGGCAGCCGAGCGCGACCAGCAGTGCGATCAACGCGGTGAACAGCCATGCCTTGGGCTGCTCGATGGCGTCCACGAGGTCGATCAGCACCTGCGGCGACAGCACCTCGGTGAAGGGACGCCCCGCGCCGTCCGCGGCCGAGAAGAAGATCGACGCGGCGGCGGCGAAGAACCAGACCCACGCGGCGACACCCGCGACGCGGATGGCCGCGTAACCGTCGGCCGCGAGCGTGCCGGACTTCTGCGGCGGGACGAGGAACGCGGCGAGCAGCAGCGAACCCACGCACAGCACCGAAGCCGCCTCGGCCAGCACGCGGACGACGGTGATGCCGTAGCGCGTCACCAGGCCCGGGTCCGGGAGTCCGGCGATGACGTAACCGGCGCCACCGGTCAGCGCGACCAGGCCGACGGCCACCACCGCGGCCAGGAGCGCCCCGATCGACACCAGCGGCAGGACACCGGCCTTCCGCGCGGATGGGGCCGGTTTCGTCTCGGGGTCTGAAGGCACGTCACGAGGGTATGCCGGACGCGCAACCGGCAAGATGGCGGCGTGCGGATCATCCTGCTGAGGCACGCCGAGTCGCTCGGCAACGTCGACGAGCTCGCCTACACCCGGATCCCCGACCACGCGCTGCCGCTCACCGAAGCCGGCCGCGAGCAGGCCAGGCTGGCGGGCCCGGAGATCGAGGACCTGCTCGAAGGGCAGCGCCCGGCGGTCTATGTGAGCCCGTACCTGCGGACGCGGGAAACGTTGCGGCTCATGGACATTCGTGACTCCTGCGAGCGGATCGTGCCGGAGCCGAGACTGCGGGAACAGGACTGGGGCAACCTCCAAGATCCGCGGGAGCAAGAGGTCCAGAAACAACGGCGCCACGAGTTCGGGCACTTCTTCTACCGGCTGCCGTTCGGCGAGTCCGGCGCGGACGTGGACGACCGGGTCGCCGCGTTCCTCAGCGAACTGGCGGCCTGCGGCGAAGATCACCCCGAAACCGTGCTGGTCGTCTCACACGGGCTGACCATCCGGCTGCTGTGCCGCCGGCTGTTCGGCTGGAGCATCGAGCTGTTCGAGTCCCTGTCCAACCCGACGACCTGCGAATACCGGGTCGTCGAGCGGGTGGGCGACAAATGGACGCTCGACCGCCCGTTCCGTCAGTGGCGGGACTCACCCGACGGGGAGACGCAGGACTGAGGGAGCCAGGAGCACCACTCTCGTTCCCAGTCCCGGGCTGGATTCGATCCGCGCGAAACCGCCGATCTCCGCCATCCGCGCGATGATCGAATTCTCGAGGCCGAAGCCGCGCCGCCGGTCGCCGACGTCGAATCCGGCGCCGTGATCGCGCACCGTCAGGGAGACCCCGCCGCCGATCTCCTCGACGCTGACCACGGCCCGCCTGGTCCCGGAGTGCTTCAACGTGTTCCGCAAGGCCTCCCTGACCGAATCGTGCAGTGCCACGGCCGCTTCCTCCGCGAGTTCGGGAGCGCAGTCGTCCTGGATGACCACCTCGGCGCGCAACCCCTCCGCGGCCATTTCGGCGGCGAGCAGCCGCAGCCGTTGATGCAGTCCCATTCCCTCGGCGGGTTCGTGTTCGAGGCTGATCCGGAGGCGCATCGCCTGAGCCCGAGCGGTCCGGCGGACGCGGTCGAGGCTGGCCGCCGGGTCGAGTTCGTCGGCGGGCGCGGGGATCGCGAACGACTCCATCACCTGCAGGACGGTGTCGTGGACGTCGCGGCGATGCCGCTCGCGTTCCGCCGCCCGGCCCTGCTGCTCCCCGAAACCGAGCGCGAACCGCATCGAAGCGCCGACCACGCCGACGATCGCGAGCGACGCCACGAGCGCGGTCGCGAGGGTGAGCAGGAGACCGAGCGGCGAGCCGAGGTGCAGCACGATGTTCAGCAGCACCGCGCCCCCGATGGCGAACACGCCCGCGCGCGTGCCACGCAGCAGGGCGCAGATCATCACCGTGCCCATCAGATGGGTCCAGGTGATCGACGTGATCGCGCCGTCCTGCGTGAACGGCGCGGCCGTCAGGACGAACAGCGCGGCGAACACCGCGTCCGCCACCGGAACCAGCCACGTCCCGGCCGGGGGACGGCGGAAGATCCAGACGGCTTCGGCGACGTTCGGCACCAGGTGCAGCAGCACGAACATCCACAGCACCGAACCGCCGGTGCCCGCCGTCCACAGCGCCTGCGCCAGCATCACCAGCCGGAACGCCACCGGGACCAGGATGAGCCAGGGCAACGTGGTCTGCACCAGCCGCGCCGGAATCCCGGCGCCCCCTCCGAGCATCAGCACCCTCACGCCGCCCCTCCCCCGGATCAGCCTTCCTGAAATGACGACAAAGTCGCATTCATTTCAGTTTACCGAGCAATCAGCTTGCCCGGGCTCCGGCGAGGATGTCAACGGGCGACGGGTTCGGCGGCCTCCTCCCGGTTCCGCGCCCGCGCCGCGGCCACCGCGGACGGCACGATCAGCGCCGCGGTCAAGCCGACGAAGAGGAACGACACCGAAAGCGACGTCACCTGCGCGATCCCGCCGATCAGCGGCGGCCCGGCGAGGAAGCCGGTGTAGGCGATCGCCGTGACGAACGCCAGCTCCCGCTCGCCTCCGGTGCCGTCGGCGCGTTTCCCCGACGCGCCCGCGAGGCTCAAGGCGATCGGGAAGGCCGCGGCCAGCCCGGCACCCGCCAGCGCGAAGCCGATGAACCCGAACACCGGCAGGCTCGCCACCGCGGCGAGCACCAGACCCGCCGCCGCGATCCCGGCGCCGACCGCGAGCGCCCGCGTCGCGCCGAAACGGTTCTGCAGCCAGGCACCCGCGAGCCGGGCGAGCGCCATGGCCAGGGCGAACCCGGAATAGGCGAAGGCCGCGGCGCCGTCGCCGACGCCGTGCACAGACGTCATCAGCAGGGCGGACCAGTCCGAACTCGCACCCTCGGCGATGGCCGAGAACAACGCGATGGCGGCCAGCAGCCAGAGGACGGGACGTTTGATCGGTGGCACACGCGGTTTCCCGACGGGCTCGGTGTGCACGGGCCGCGCGCCGGGCACGGCCGTGATCACGAAGGCCAGCACGACCAGGGCGGACAGCGCGGCGACCGTGAGATGCCGTCCCGGCGACCACTGATGTGACGCGGCGAATCCGGCGGCGACGGAGCCCGCCAGCGCGCCGAAGCTGAATCCGGCGTGCAGGGTCGGCATGATGGCCCGCCCGGATCGGCGTTCCACCTCGACTCCCGCGACGTTCATCGCCACGTCCAGCGCGCCGACGCTCGCACCGAGGACGAACAGCGCCCCGGCGAGCAGGGCGACCGACGTCGAGAAGCCGATCATCGGCAACGCGGCGCAGGCGATGATCGTGCTGCCCGCGACCACCGCGCGGGCGCCGTGGCGTTCGATCAGCCGCCCCGAAACCGACGCCGCGATCAGCATGCCGACGCTGGCGCCCAGCAGGGCCAGCCCGAAAACGCCCGGTGAGGCGTTCACCCTTTCCGACAACGCCGGAGTCCGCGGCGCCCAGGAGCCGAGCGCGGCCCCGTTGAGCGCGAACACGACGAAAACGGCCGTACGGTCACGCATAGACCCCAGTCTCCTTCCGATTCCTCTTCCCCCAGAATGACTTAAGCGCTTCAGAAAGTCCACCGGCGTTCCCCCGGACTACACTGCGCCGGTGACCAGCACGCGACGGCGAAGGCCGACGTTGGACGATGTCGCCGACGCCGTCGGGGTGTCGCGGGCGACCGTGTCCAACGCCTACAACCGGCCCGATCAGCTGTCCGCCCAGCTGCGGGACGAGGTGCTTCGCGCGGCCAAGAAGATCGGGTACGCGGGGCCGAACCCGACCGCGCGCAGTCTCGCGACCAGCCGCACCGGCGCGATCGCCGTCCTGCTCGACGCGAACCTTTCGACGGCGTTCTCGGATCCCGCGTTGTCGCTCACCCTCGACGCGCTCTCGACCGTCGTCGATCCCGAAGGCCACGCCCTCCTGCTGCTTCCCGGCGACGGCGAGAGCGGCGGCCCGCGCGCGGAGCGGATCCTGACCGCGCAAGCCGACATCGCGGTGGCGTATTCGCTGGCAGACGGCGCGCCGGCGCTGACCGCGGTCCGCGACCGGGGGATGCCGCTGGTGGTGATCGACCAGCCGCATATCCGCAGTTCGGCCAGGATCGGCGTCGCGGACCGGGCGGGCGCGGCGGCCGCCGCCCGGCATCTGGTGGAACTCGGGCACCGGCGGATCGGGATCTTCTCGGCGCAGTGCCTCTCCGCGCCGCGCGGCGGGGAATTGAGCGTGGCCGAGGCCGGGAACAGCCGGTTCCACGACAACCGCGAGCGGATGGCCGGCTACCTGGAGACACTGGCCGAAGCGGGGATCCCGGCGGCGGACGTGCCGATCTGGGAGGCGTCCGGACTCTCGGTCGAGGGTGCGCTGCCAAGTGCGTTCGGCCTGCTCGACCGGCATCCGCGGCCGACGGCGCTGCTGTGCATGTCGGATCTGCTGGCGCTGGCGGCGATCTCGGCGGCCAGACATCTCGGCCTGTCGGTGCCGGGCGATCTTTCGGTCGTGGGCTTCGACGACGTCCCGCCCGCCCGGTGGTCCGAACCACCGCTGACGACCGTCCGGCAGGATCTCGCCGCCAAGGGCCGGGCGGCCGGCGAGCTGGTGCTGGGCCTGCTGCGCGGGGAGAAGGTCCCCGCCCCCGCCGAGATACCCGCCGAACTGGTCGTCAGGGACTCCACCGCGCCCGCGTAGCAGCCGCTTTCGGCGAACACAAGGCGCTCCCGGCGATATGTGGACAACTCGCCCCGATCGAGCGGCGCACAACTACTTATCCACAGAAGTAGAAATGCGGGCAGACAAAGCCTTCCCCGCGCGCCATCGTGGAATCACACATTCACCGACGGCGATCCAGCCGCCGATTCACGGGGGAGAACCCAGCCATGCAACGACGTTTGACGAACCTGCGCGCCCGCCTCCCGCACGTGCTCCTGCTCGCCCTGGCGGGCTTGCTGACCAGCGCCGGAGTCGCCGGTGCCGCCACCGCGCCGCCCCAGCCCGGCTGCCAGAAGGGCGAGTTCTGCGTATGGGGCGCGGAATCATACGGCGGCGCGGTGCACAAATTCGACCTGCGCACCTCCAATCCCGAGGAATGCATTCCCCTGCCCGAAGGCTTCGACGGGCATTCGTTCGTCAACCGGCTGAGCCGTGACGTGACGATTTACCAGAGCGAGGAATGCACGACGGAGGGAGATTTCATCACCTATCCGGGTGGCGGCACCTACGTACCCCAGGGGCCGTTCGTGATCCGCGCCCTCAAGATCTGGGACTGACCACCCCGGCGGTTCGTGCCGATCGCTCGCGGAAGAGTCGACTCGCGACCTGCACGAACCCAGGGGCCGCTCCCCCGAAGCGGCCCCGGCCCGTGAGCGCGTCACCCCGCGTCGTGACGCGCTCACGGGTGTTCCAAAAAACGGTGGGCTCGACCTGAAACGATCTGGCGGTGTCGAACGATCGACAGGTTGGCGACGGCTAAGCTGCCGATGCTGGGCGACACCCAACGTCGCCGACGTCGGCCCTCGTAGCTCAGCTGGATAGAGCAAGAGCCTTCTAATCTCTAGGTCGCAGGTTCAAGTCCTGCCGGGGGCACGTCGCAGAGGAGAACGGGATCGGAGGGGCCGGACAGGCCCCTCCGACCTGGACTGGGCACTGTGATCCCGCATACCCACCAACCTTGCCGAAGATGCCCTCGGGCCGAAACCGGCCACCGCTCGTGAAAAAGTACTCAACCGGGACCAGGCTCGGTTGCTCGTCAACCTCACCTCGGGACCGTTCCTTCGCATCGTCTCGGAGAACCCTGCGCTACCGGTCGATCTCGTAGCGCTATCGACCGCGACTCGCCGGGTTCAGATGGTCGATCAGCTGAGCGAGCTGGTCGGCGTAGCGCTTGACGAACTCGGGAGACTCCGGATCGGCCCCCGCCAGGCCTTCGATGACGTGAGGCAGGGTCACAGGGGCCATCGCGGCGGCCATCACCATCACGGTCAAGCACTCCGGGTCGACCCAGGCCGGCAGCTCTCCTGAAGTCCGCAGCCGCTCGATCTGCTCCACGGCCCCGCCCAAGCGCCTCGCCCTGGACGCGTGGTCCGGATCGCTGTCCGGGCCGTCGTATTCCAGACCGGACCATGCCAGCAGACGCATACCTTCTCGACCGGAGAGGACTTCCAGAACGTAGCGGCGCAACTGCTCCGGAAGAGGAGTCCCCGGTGCCACCAGCTCACTCTGCCGCCGACCCCACCCTTCCGACATCGCCTGATACAGACCCTCTTTACCGTCGAAGTAGTAAGAGATCAGCTGCTGGTTGACGCCGGCACGAGCCGCGATCGCCGCGATCCGGGCACCCGCGTACCCGTGCGCGGCGAATTCCGCCATGGCCGCATCCAAGATC
This sequence comes from Amycolatopsis sp. SB7-3, assembly GCF_041021335.1. Lineage (NCBI taxonomy): Bacteria > Bacillati > Actinomycetota > Actinomycetes > Pseudonocardiales > Pseudonocardiaceae > Amycolatopsis > Amycolatopsis sp. SB7-3. Next base: position 105,207 of record NZ_JBFPJQ010000009.1, on the reverse strand, counting down.
AACCGGCGCGTACGGTCCGCATCCCGCTGTCGTTTCTGCGGCTTTGGCGACCGGCGAGGCTTCGAAGCGGTCACCATCTCGACTATACATGCGAACAACTGCCCCATTCGGGTGATCGACTTGAATGGGGGAGATTAGTGACATCGTCCAGTGAGAGCATGACTCCAGAGGCACTGCCGACAGTCTCGACCGGAAGAGCAACGGTTCGGCACTATTCGACGAAGACCGAAACAGAGTGCGGAAAGACCACCACGGCGCACTATCGCTCCGAACGGTGACTCTGCAGGAACTTCAGCGCCCATGGAGTCACCACAATGAGACGTCGATTGACCACTGCCGCGATTCGCGCCAAACCCGAACTGCGCACATATCCCACAGCCCGACATGCTCGGGCATCACACCCAGCCGATGCGACGTTAAAGCAGGGTGACAAGTACGTGACGGTGATTCACCCGTCGATGACTTCGCGAGAACTCGGCAGCAGGAGCCGGCTACGCAGGCCGCACAAGGATCACCCGGACGATTGCCGAACACGCTGCCGTCCAACACATAGACCCAACAAGGGAACCACACTGACAAGCCTGCTCACCTGCTGCGAATTCGGCCTCCAGAGAGCTTTGCCGCCGTGGAATTCATTGCGACCAGCGCGCGAACCGCGGTTTCAGCTTCGCTGCTCGACCACAAAACCGAAGCCCTTTCACCATTGATTGAGTTTCTTGACACAGGGACACCGAAACCTATACCATCCTTTCTTGGCATGATATGCATGAAAGTCAAAAGACTCGCCTTTATCGTGCCTGGGGGGAGGATCCACTGGTGGATTTGCAATGCAAAATTCTGGGGTCTTTGGCAGTCAGGGTAAATGGGCAAGATGTCACGCCGAGCGCACCGAAAATGCGTAGAATTCTGACACTTTTACTACTGCGGAGCAACACGCCGGTAAACATTGACGACCTTGTGCTGGAGCTGTGGGGAAACCGGCCCCCGCCCAGCGCACGCACGACGGTGCACACCTATATCCATAAACTGCGTTCGCTGCTCTTCCCCGCCCACCTTTCGAGACATGGTTTCGCCTTGCACACCAGACAGCAGAGCTATTTCCTCGAGATGCCGCCGCCCTGCCTCGATCTGCACCGGTTCCAGTACCTGGTACGACGAGGAGAGAGCGCGCTGGAGCGTGACGAGCCGCGGCTGGCCGCGGAATCGCTCCGCGAAGCGTTGCGCCTGTGGAGAGAGCCGGAGATGAGCGCCATGGAGACCGGTGCAGTGCTGGCCGCGCATGTCACCGGTCTCGAAGAGAGCAGGCTCCGGGCCCTCGAGCTCCGCATCGGAGCGGATCTGCAGCTTGGGCGACACCGTGAGCTCTTGAGCGAGCTGAAAGAACTCGTGATCACGAACCCACGTAGCGAGGTGTTTCACGGTCACCTGATGCTCGCGCTGCATCGCTGCCACCGCCGTGACGAAGCTTTGCGCGTCTACCAGCGATTCCGCCGCGAAATGGTCGAGGAAATGGGCCTCGAGCCCTCGCACTTCCTGCAGCAGGCGCATCAGGCCATCTTGGCGGGCGAGCCGGTGCCGAACACCGCCCCGAGGAAAGCACAGGCCGTCATCGCGGCCGAACGTCCCGCGCAACTGCCGAGTGACAGTGCTGACTTCGTCGGCCGCGGTGGCCTCGTCGAGGACTCGATCCTGTGGCTGACGTCAGCCGGACTCGCAGACCTCGCACCGAGAGTGTTGTCGGTGCACGGTATGCCGGGAGTGGGCAAGACCGCCTTCTCGGTACGCGTCGCGCAACGGGTGCGAGCCCGATTCGAGGGCGGACAGTTGTACGCCTGTCTCGGTGCGAGTGGCGACGAAGCCAGAGAACCGGCGGACATCCTCGGCGCCTTCTTGCGGGCGGCGGGCTTTTCCGAAGGACGGTTGCCCGGCGACCTGGAGGACAGGGCAGCGCTCTTCCGCACTTGGACGTCGATGAAGCGGGTCCTCGTCGTGCTCGACGACGTCCGCTCCGCCGAACAGATACAACCGCTGATTCCCGCGGGGCCGCGGTGCGCTGTCGTGGTCACCTCCCGACGGGGGATCCACCCGGCGGTGGGATCACGTTTGGTCGGCCTCGACCCGCTCGAACCGGCCGAGAGTGCGGAGCTCCTCTCTGCGATGGTCGGCAGGGAACGGATCGCACGCGAACGTGCCCAGGTGGACCGGATAGCCCAGTTGTGCGGCGGTCTTCCCTTGGCCTTGCGAGCGGTCGGCGCCCAGCTCAGTGCCGTGCCCGGCTGGCCGATCCGGACCGTGCTCCACCAGCTCGAACAGGGTGTACGCAGGCTCGACACCTTGTCCTTTCACGACCTGGACGTACGAGGACGGATCGCCGGCAGTTACCGCGACATGCCGAGACGAGCCCAGCTCGCGTTCCGGAAGTTCGCCACCGCCGGGACTGCCACGTTGACCGAAGCCGAGGCAGCCTCCTCTCTCGGTTACGACCGGTTCGAGATCGGCAGGATTCTTCTCACGCTCGTCGATCACGGGCTCCTTCGAATATCCGGAGAAACGAATTCGGCAGTGAGCTACGAGTTCCATCCGCTGATTCGCTGCTACGCCGAAGAACTCGTCGAAGACGCCGCACGCCGCCGCCCACCGATCCGGCGGCACCGAGCGCGGTTCTGTACGCATAGGCGCCGACGTCGGCCCGGCTGAGCACCGGGCCGACGTCGCTCGTTCAAGCCAGCAGGCAGAGGTCCTTTTGCGTGGCCAGCGCGCGGCCGACCGCCCGCACACTGGGTAGGAACCAGTACTGGGTATGGCCGATCCGTTCGTCGAACGTGGCCACCTCGATCAGCCGCAGTTCGGCCAAATCCTCCAGCAGCGACTCGGCGTGTTGCTCGTCGACCTCCAACGCACCGGCCACCAGAGCCGCCGAAAAGCAGTCAGTGTCCATTTTGGCCAGTCTTCGGAAGGCTTCTTGAGCATCCGGGCGAGCCACCGAACAGCTCCGTTCGACACTGCCCCACAGGCCGAGAATGTCAGTGCCGAACGACGATTCGCAGATCTCCATGCTCAGCCGGCCGACCGCTCTCGCGATCGCCCAGTGCTGACGAATCTGCAAGAGCGCGGCGGCCGAATGCAGCGCCAGCGGCAGGCCGTCGCACAGCTTCACCAGTTCCCGGGCCGACTGTTCATCCCTCGAAACCCGGTCACTGCCCAGAACTCCGGTGAGCAGCTGGATTCCTTCAGGCTCGGTGAGCGGCCGCAGTTCTACGGTCATACTCGTCGCCGCGACGAAAAGGCGCCGACGACTGGTCACCAGGACACCGCAATCCGCGCTCGACGGCAGCAAGGGGCGCAGCTGTTCGGCGCTGACCGCGTCGTCCAGCACGAGAAGCACCCGATGTTCCGTGGTCCAGGTGCGGAACATCCTGCTGCGTTCATCCGTCGACGAGGGGATCCGCTCATCCGCCACCCCCACCGCCCGCAGGAAGCCCGCCAGCACCTCACCCGGCTCGACCGGGCTGCCGTCGCCGTCGAGCAGCTTGGCGTAGAACTGTCCGTCCGGATACTTGTCCACGGCCTGATGCGCGACGTGGTTGCAGAGTGCCGTCTTGCCGACACCGGGAGCACCGGCGATGACGACGACCGTCGCGGCCCGGCCCCGTCCGGTGCACAACGCCTCCAGTGCCGCGGTGCTCTCGGCTCGTCTACCGATGAGAACTGCGCCCTCCGGAGGCAGCTGACGTGGGGGCCTCGCCCGCCGAGTGAGGACCGTACTCCCTCCGGACGTCGACAGAGACAGGCTCTGGTCCGCGCTCAGGACCGCGAGTTGCAACCGCTGTAGCGACTCGGTGGGGTCCAGGCCGAGTTCGGTCGCCAACGCGTCCCTGGTGCGGTGGTAGACGTGCAACGCCTCGGCCTGTCTGCCCGCCCGGTAGAGCGCCAGCATCAATTTCGCCTGGAAACCCTCGTGGGTCGGATACTGTGCCCCCAGCATGGTGAGCTCGCCGAGCAGTTCATTGTGCTTGCCCAGCTGGAGATCCACGTCGATGCGCTGCTCGAGGACGCCTTTGCGGAGTTCTTCCAAACGTCGCGTCTCGGCGTCCAGGATCGGCCCCGTGCTGACGTCTGCCAACGCCGGGCCTCGCCACAGCCGTAAGGCCTCCGCGAGGGTCTCAGCCGCGGTCTCGACCGCTCCCGATTCCAGCTCTGCCCGGCTGCGCCGGGCCAGCCGCTCGAAGCGGCTCGAGTCGAGCGAATTCGACGGCAGCGTCAGGACATAGCCGTTCGTCAGAGTGTGCAACGCGGCACCACCCACGTCGGCCGCACGAGCGGAACGCACCCCTTGCGCCGGCGAAAGCCCCAGCAACTTCCGCAGTTGGTAGATGTAGGTCTGTAAGGTCGTGGCGGCACTCGTCGTCGGCCTGTCCTCCCAGAGTTCGTCGATGATCTGATCGGTTCGGACGAGATTGTTGGCCTGCAGCGCGAGAAGGCTGAACATTCGACGAAGTTTCGGCGCGGACGGAGTGATCACCACTCCTTCGCGAGACACTTCGAGCGGGCCCAGCAGATTGACCTCCATCGTCAGCACGCTCCCCCAGTTGTCGGTAACTCGACGGCCCGTACGTAATGTGCGGATATCGATTTCCTTCGGGCGCCCTTGTGAGTGCCACCAATCTATCCGGTATGACGACTCCCGCCCTTGAAGTTCGGTGGTGGCTTACTACAGCGGATCCTAGACTGTTACCGGCTGACCGAACCCGCGCTCGGGCCCATGGCCGAACGTTTCGCAAGCCGATGACCAGCACTTATCCGCAGGCGACGTGGAAGACGGCCGCTTCCTGCGGGCCCCGCGATCCGTTGTCGCCCCATTGGCGTCATCCGATCGATGTAGCCGGGTTCCCGCTCCCCAAGACTTTCCGCACGGACGCGGTCGACCGACGGCCGATGCCGGTGCGCGACGACGCACCTAGCGTTGACGGCAAGGGAGATCGGAGAAGGGGGAAGAACCGTGTCGTCAGCCGGTACGCCGCGGATAGCGGTCGTCGGTTCGGGGCCCGCGGGGGTGTTCACCGTGGAGGCCCTGCTGAAATCAAACTGCCGTCGGGCCTTCGACGTGTTCGACCGTTTACCCGCTCCGTACGGACTGGTTCGCTATGGCGTGGCGCCGGACCATCCGAGGATCAAGTCGGTGAGCACCGTTTTGCGGAGGGTGCTGGAGAATCCCGCCGTTCGATTCTTCGGCAACGTGACGTTCGGCCTGGACATCGGCCTCGACGATCTCCTCACCCACTACGAGGCGGTGATCTTCGCGACCGGAGCACCCGGGCATCGCGAACTCGGAGTGCCCGGCGAGGACCTGCCCGGCAGCAGGGCCGCCGGCGAATTCGTCGCGTGGTACAACGGCCATCCGGACGCGCCCGTGGATTTTCCGTTGCACGCAAGGCAGGTCGCCGTGCTCGGCGCGGGAAACGTCGCGCTGGACGTCACCAGGCTGCTGGCCAAGGACCCTCGGGAACTGGTAGGCACGGACGTTCCGGATCATGTCCTCGATGGCTTTCGGTGCAGCAGTGTCACCGACGTCCACCTGGTGGCCAGGCGGGGCCCCGTACAAGCCAAGTTCACCACCGTCGAACTCCGGGAACTCGGCCTGTTGCGCGGTGTCGACGTCCTGGTGCGGCCAGAGGAGCTGCGGTTGGACGAGGCCGACGAACGAGCACTCGAATCGAACCGGCAGGCGCGAGCCAACGTCGACCTTCTGCGAGAGTTCGCGCGACGCCCCACGACGGATGCCACCCGGCGGATCCATCTGAGGTTCTGGCGAAGTGCGGCCGCGATCGACGGCGATGGCGCGGTGCGCGAAGTGCGGTTGGCCGACACTCGCCCGGGCGGCGGCGCCGACGAGGTGCTTCCGGTCCAGAGTGTCCTCCGAGCCGTGGGATATCGCGCGGATCCGTTGCCAGGACTTCCTTTCGAAGGGCGCACCGGGACGGTGCCCCACCGCAAGGGGCGGGTCGTCGACGGCGGCGCACGGCCGGTCCCCGGCTGCTATGTGACGGGGTGGCTCAAGCGCGGTCCGACAGGGGTGATCGGGACCAACAAGGCGGACGCGGTCGAGACGGCGCGTTGTGTCATCGAGGATCTCGCGGACGGACACCGTTCCCGGGCATCGGATCCGAACTCCGTGCCACGTCTGCTGAATCGCCGTGGCACGGAGTTCGTGAACTGGTCGGACTGGCTGCGCCTCGACTCCTACGAGATCAACCGGGGCCGGGCGCAGGGCCGGGATCGGAGTAAGGTGTCGGATCTCGACGCGATGCTGGCCATCGGCAAACGAGGTCAGTGAGAGGTCCGGCGCACGCCTTCAGTGCACGACCCGATCGAGCAGTTCCAACTGGGTTCGCTCCGCCGAGCACGGCATGAGGATCAGCTCGGTACAGCCCGCGTCGGCATAGGCGGCCACGGCCTCGCGTAACCGTGCCGGATCGGTCAGTACGCCCTTCGTGATCCGTTCGGTCGCCCTTTCCCCGAGAAACGCGTAGTACTCGCCGACGTAGCGCCGCGCCACGTCGGTGCTACGAGATCCGAGCGCGAAGTAGGCCAGTGCCAGCAGCCGCGGCCGTTCCGCCCTTCCTTCGGCGGCCCAGCCGCGCCGAGCGCGCTCAGCCAGTTCCCGGTACCCGCTGGCCGAGCTGCCGCCGGAGATCCATCCCTGTCCGTACCGGGCCGCCCGCCGGATCGCGGTCTCGGTGTGCCCGCCGAAGATCAGTGGCGGGCTTCCTCGGTAAGGCGCCGGGCCGATCAGTCCGTCGGGCTCCGCACCCGACCAGATCGACGTCATTCGCTCCACTGCCTTGTCGAGCGTACGGCCTCGCCGCGCGTAAGGCAGGCCCGCGGCGACGAAGTCGTCTTCCCTTCCCCCCGCCGCGAGACCGGCCACCAGACGTCCGCCGCTGATCCTGTCAAGGGTGGCGAGCTGCTTCGCGAGAAGAGCGGGATTTCCTCGATATGGTGCGAGCAGCACGGTCGCGGCGAGCCGGATCCGCCGGGTGACACCGATCGTGGCGGCCAGCGCGGTCAAGGATTCGCAGTTGCCGTACACGAGCCGATCCAGTGTCGCCAGCGAGCTGAACCCGGCTTGGTCGGCGTACCGGGCCCAGCCCAACAGCTGTTCACCTGCCACACCGCACACCGCCGCGGGGAGGCCGACTCCGATCTCCACCAGGTCAACCCGCCTTGTGGCCGATCACGACGGTGTCGTTCTCGCCGAGCGGAGCGACCTCTGTCGTGTCGAAGCCGGCTTCGATGAGCCAGCTCTGGTATTCCGACGGTGTGTACTCCGCGCCCCCCGGCGTGGTCAGCATCATGTCGAGGCTGATGATCAAGTTGGTCAGATCGGTGCCCTGCTCGTCCACCATGCGGTCGTAGACGACGATCTTCCCGCCGGGGCGCACCGCGTCGAAAGCCTTGCGCACCAGCATCCTGCATTCGTCCGGCGACCAGTCGTGCAGAACGTGGCCGATGACCACCACGTCGGCGGGCGGAATGGAATCCGTGAAGAAGTCACCCGCCTGGAAGGCGATCTGCCCTTCGAGACCGAGCGCACGCATGTGCTCGTCGAACGGCGACCGCATCTCCGACAGATCGAACACGGTGCCCGCGAGGTGCGGATGCGCCTTCACCAGGCCGCCTGCGAGATTGCCGCGTGCGCCACCGACGTCCACCACGGTACGGTAGGCGGACCAGTCGAGGGCTTTGGCCAATTCCGGCACGATCAGGCTGGTGAGCGCGTCCATCATGCCGAGAAAACTTCGGAGCCGGTTCGGTTCTTTGATCATCTCCATGTAGTCGGCCTCGGCGGTGGGCTTGCCGGTCCGCAGCATCTCCCCGAACCGGCCCCACGCCGGATAGAGCATGTGGTTCGCCCGTTCGAGGAAGCCACCGACGTATCCGTCGTTGCTTCGCACGAGGTGGCGATCGGCAAGCGGGCTGTTGCGGTAGTGCCCACCGGTGTTCTCGAGAAGACCGAGCCCCGCGAGCACATTGAAGAAGTCGCGCGCTCCCCGTGGATGCAGGTCCAGCTTCACCCTCAGCTCTTCCGCGGTCAGCTCTCCGTCGCCGAGAACGGTGAACAAACTCAGTTCAAGCGCCGTCAGAAGGCACTTCGCGGTGCAGAAGGCGGTGCCGATCTCGAAAACGGCACTCGGGCCCTGGCCTTGGATGCTCGGTGCGTGGGTTGTCATTACCGGTATTCCTCCTTGTTTCGGGGGAGCGTGCCTTGCACATCGGCTTCGTGTGTCGCCAGGACGACGGCGGCGTCCTGATCTCCGTCGCCCGCCGCGACGACGCCGGCGTAGCGATGGGCGAGGGTGTCGGCCAGCGGGAGGGTGACCCCCGCGCCCTGTGCCTCGCTCAGCAGGAGCCGGACGTCCTTCTCCATCAGGCGGGCCCGGAACGCGGCCGGCTCGTAGCTTCCGGTGCGCATGAACTCGGCCCGGAACGCCAAGACCGGCGATCGGACGCCGCTGCTCAGCACGGTGTCCAGCAGTGTCCCGCGGTCCAGCCCGGCGACGGCGGCGAAAGCGACCGCTTCGGCCAAGGCGACCGTCTGCGCGCCGAGCAGGAGATTGAAGGCCAGTTTGAGCGCACTCGCCTGACCTGGCTGTCCAAGATGGACGAAGCCGTCTTGGCTCAACGTGTTCAGGACGTCGCGGACGGACTCGGCGTCGTCGCGTTCTCCCGCGGTGAACACCCGAAGCCCGCCGGACCGGGCCATCCGGGGATTGCCGACCACGCTGGCCTCCACCCGCCGCACCCCCGCGTCCGCCAGCCGACGCGCCGCCACGCGGGCGTACCCCGGCGATACCGCGGAGGTGTCGATCACGAACGTTCCTCGGCGCAGCCGGGGAAGCAGGTCTTCGAAAAGCACTTCGTCGACCGCGGCCTCGTCGCTCAGGCTGAGCAGGATCAGTTCGGCCCGCGCGACGGTACCGATCGATTCGGCCAGAGTCGCTCCAGCCGCGACCAAGGGCGCCGCCTTCCCCGCCGTGCGGTTGTGGACCGTCACCGCGAATCCGCTTTCGAGCAGCCGGTGCGCCATCGCGGCGCCCATGTTGCCCAATCCGACGACGGTGATTTCCGTCGGCTTCATACCCGGATCCCCGGCCTGCTGATGACCTTTGACATCGGATGCCTCCGTCCGTCGATCCGGCGTGCGTCGGATCGAAGGTTCGCGACATGGCCTCCAAACGCGCTGGTGCTCCGTTGAACCGCGGGAGATCGAACGTGCCCAGCGAGTTTCCATCCGCACTACAACGTCCGCGCGCACCGTGGTGCCTTCGCCGTCCGTCGCGGAACTTCGAGGAGAACGTCATGTCTGCCGATCCCGCACCGTCTTTTCCGTTCCGTGTGGCCGATCCGATCCTTCCGCCCGCCGAGTATCGGAAACTGAGGGCCGAGCGTCCGGTCTGTCAGGTGACGCTGCCGACGGGTGATCTGGCCTGGTTGCTACTCCGCCACGAAGACGTGCGGAACGTCCTCGCGGACGTCAGGTTCAGCCGTGAGGCGATCACCGCGCCCGGCGCACCCCGGCTTCTGCCGATCGCCCGAGGCTCACGTTCGATCTTCGTGATGGACCCGCCGGAGCACAGCAGGTTGCGCAAGCTGGTTTCCAGGGCGTTCAGCCCCCGGCGGATCGAAGCGCTGCGGTCGCGGATCGAAGGTCTCACGAACGAATTCCTGGACACGATGGCCGCGTCGGGGCCGCCCGCCGACCTGGTCGCCGGTCTCGCCCAGCCGCTGCCGATCACGGTGATCTGCGAAATGCTGGGGGTGCCGATGGCCGACGTCGGGCAATTCCGGGCGTGGACCGACATCATGCTGGGCTTCGCGCCCGATCGGAAGGACGAGGTGCTGGCCGCCAAGGACAGTCTCTCCGCGTACTTGCTGGAGCTGATCAAGGACAAACGGCGGCACCCGACCGAGGATCTGTTGATGGTGTTGATCTCCGCTCAGGACGAGGGAGACCGGCTCAGTGAGGAAGAACTCGTGGCGTTCGGCTACACACTGCTCGGCGCCGGATACCACGCGACGACCGCGAGCATCGTGCACGCTGTGCTGACCTTGCTGCGAAACCCGGCACGGCTCGACGACCTGCGCCGTGAACCCGGTCTGCTCCCCGGCGCGGTGGAAGAGCTGCTGCGGCTTTCCCAAGCAGGCGGCGGTATCGGTGCGTTGCGGATCGCGACGGAAGACGTGTGGTTCGGCGACGTGGTGATCCGTGCGGGAGACGCCGTCCTGCCTTCGATCAACGCCGCGAACCGCGACGAGTCGGTGTTCCCCGAGCCCGACGAGATGCGGTTTTCCCGCCCCCGTAACCCTCATGTCGCCTTCGGACACGGCATCCACCATTGCCTCGGCGCACAGCTCGGCCGGATCGAACTGGAGGTCGCCCTCCGTTCGCTGCTGGCACGGTTCCCGGATCTCCGCCTCGCCGTGGCGGAAGACGAACTCGACTGGAGTGTCGGGTTGGCGTTCAGCAGGCCGGACGAGCTCCCGCTCGCCTGGTGAAATCCACGTCAGAGGACAAGGAGGGCACGAATGGATCTCGGGCTCGCAGGCAGATCGGTGTTCATCACCGGCGGCAGTGGCGGTCTCGGCGGGCCGATGGCGCAGGTCTTCGCCGCCGAAGGCGCGCACGTGGCGCTCACCTATCACCGCAACAAGAGCGCCGCGGTGGAAGTGGTCGAAGCTGTGGAGAGGAGTGGCGGGCGGGCCTTGGCACTGCCGTACGACCTCTCCGACGAACAGTCCATCCGGTCGGCGGCCGATACCGTGACCGCGGAATGGGGCGGCATCGACGTTCTGGTGGTCAACGCTTCCCCGGCGCGGGGACCTGACGAACGTCGGGGCCCTTTCGAGACGGTGCCCGTCGAGGCTTGGCGGACGCAGCTGCGCGAAGAGGTCGAGGGCGCGTTCCACACCGTCCAGGCGGTGTTGCCGGGGATGAAGGCACGCGGCTGGGGCCGGATCGTGCTGATGTCCGCCAGTATCGTCAATCGCGGGATGCGTGGTGAGGAAGCGTATGTGGCGAGCAAGGCGGCGCTGCACGGGCTGAACCGGACCCTGGCCACCGAACTGGCGGCGCACGGCATCCTCAGTAACGCCGTGGCGCCAGGGCCCACCGTGACGGCCAATCTGCTGCCGAAGGTGCCGCCGGAGATCCGGTCCACCTTGGCCGGCTTGAGTCCGGCCGAAATCCAGGCCGTGCTCAACGAGCGCATCCCGCAGCTGCGGTTCGGTCTTCCCGAAGACGTGGCGAAAGTGGTGGTGTTCTTAGGGTCCGACGCGAACCGCCACGTGACCGGCAGCGTGGTCAACGTCGCGGGTGGGCACTGACGCCGATGCCGTGCGGCGGTGCGGCCGCCGCACGGCATCGGCGTCAATCACGGTCGACGGCCAGCTTCTCCAGTACGCCCACCACGTCGGCGGGCGGAGGCCGCAACAGCGACTCGGCCGCCAGTGTCGCGGCCGCCCGGCCGGCACTCCCATCCGCCAGCACTTCAGCGGCGGCTTCACGGATGGACGCCGCGTCGGCGTCCTCCTCGGCGATGACCCGCCCGGAGCCGGTGGCCGCCAGCTGCCTGCCGTGTAGCTGGTGATCGGGCAGCTGCGGGATCACCAGCTGGGGCACGCCATGGGTCATCGCGGTGAGGGTCGTACCCGCCCCGCCGTGGTGCAGCACCAGATCGCAGGACGGCAGCACCAGATCCAGTGGTACACCGGTCAGGAGGCACACGTCCTCCGGCAGGCCGGTGATCAGCTCCGTGTGTTCCTCCGCGACCGCGACGACGATCTCCGCGTCCAAGCCGGCCACGGCCTTCGCCACCCTCTCCGCCAGCATTCGCCGCGATCCGAGTTTGGCCATCGTCGTCCCCCACGTGACGCAGATCCTGGTCTTGTTTCCCTTGGCGGGCAAGGGATCTGGAACGGTACCGGGCCCGTTGTAGGGGACATAGCGGATCTCTTGCGGACGATACCCGGTGGGGACCTGCAGCCGGGGCGGGCAAGGATCCACCGTCACCCTGCCGCGTACGTCAACCCCGGACAGCCCGAGTCGTCCGGCGAGCGGCTCGATCGCGTCCGGCAGGAAATCCACCGCCCGTTCCAGGAGGTCGACGCCGTAGAGCACGCGCACCGCGGGCACCCCGATCGCGGCGGCCGCGAGCGGGCCCGCCCAAGTGGTCAGCTCGTAGACGATCACGTCCGGCCGCCATCGTTCAGCCTGCCCGACCAGGTCGTCCGCCATCGAATCGGCCAGTTCGACCAGCATGTCCAACGCCCGCGGCCTTCCCTGCCGCCGCGCGGCGGGCCGTCCGTCGGGCCGTAGCAGGTACTCCCGGACGAAACCCGGTACGTCGACGTCGTGTCCGACCGGAACCGCGTCCAGTCCCGCCTGCCGGATCACCGGTGTCAAGCCCGGCTGGCTCGCGACGCGCACCTGATGCCCGGCCGCGCGGCACGCCCAGGCGAGCGGGACCATGGGAAAGAGGTGGGACCGCCAGGCCCAGGTGCAGAACAAGACCCGCATGCGATCACTCCCCCACGGTCGCTTCGATCAGCCGAAGCGGAGTTCCCGTCTCGGTGGTCCCCCGATACCGCAGACCGGCCCGCTCGAACAGTTCGGCGTATTCGTACGTGGTCCGTTCCCTGCCGTCCATGACCAGCAGCATGTGCAGATCCATCAGCGCGTCCCAGGGGTTGGCGGGCGGATCGGAGATCAATTGCTCCAGCAGGATCACCCGGCCGCCCGGTTCGGCCACCTTCGCCACATTGCTCAGCGCCTGCACGCACATGTCGTCCTCCCACATGTGCAGCACCTGGCGGAACAGGTAGACGTCGGCCTTCGGCACCGTCACCAGGCAGTCTCCCGCTTCGAGTTCGCACCGGTCCGCGAGCGCACCGGTACTCAGCACCGGATCCGCGTGCTCGATGGTGTGTGCCCGGTCGAAGAGGATTCCCCGAAGTGCGGGGTTCGCCTCCAACAGCGCACGCAGCAGGGAACCGTGTCCACCACCGACGTCGACGACCGTGCCGACGCGGGAGAGATCGAGTGCGCCGACCAGCGCCGGATGCAGGGCGACGGACTGGGCAGCGTATCCGCGCAAAGTGGCCGCGCCCGCCTCGTTGTCGTCCTCGGCGAAGTAGCTGAAGAGGTCCTTGCCATAGGTGGCCCGGAAAGCGCATTCACCGGTGCGGACGCTCTCATCGAGCTTCGCCCACATCTGCCAGCCCCAGTACGAGCCGGTCAGCATCACGTCCCCGACGCGCACCGGCGCGTCGGAGCGCATCGCCCGGGACGCCTCCGTGTGCTCGTAGAGCCCGGGTTCGAGCTGGCGATAGACGCCGTAGGCGGAAAGCGCGCGCATCAGCCTCGACAAGGCACTCGGGTCGGCTCCGATCGCTTCCGCCAGCCGATCGACGCGCACCGGCTCGTCGCCGACGGAATCCGCGATCCGCAGTTTCGCCGCGGCCTGGATCACGCCGCTCGCCCACATACCCCAGGCCAGCTCCATCACCTTCTGGACGGCCGGTGGGCCGAGTACCGGGGCACCGTCGAAAGCGGTCGCCCGAACGGTCTTCCAGTCGGCATCACACATGATCATCACCTCGGGATCGGTCGTTCATGGACGGCGGAAGCAGGAAACTCATCAGAAAACTGGCGAAGAACAACGCCACGCAGACCCAGAGGCCCGCCTCGATCGCCCGCCGGTGGTCACCCGTGCCGGTGAGCGATCCGAAGAAGACCGTGCCGAGCACCGCGATGCTGATCGCCGAACCCACCTGCAGTGCGGTGGTCATCAGGCCGGACGCCGCGCCGGCGTCCGGCAGGGGGACTCTGCTGAGCACGATGTTCACCAGGGTCGCGCTGACCATGGCCATACCGGCCCCGATGACGATCGCGCCCGGTACGAGCGCCCACGGGGTCAAGGCCGGCCCCAGGACGTGAATCGGATAGATCACGCCGAGCACGCCGGCGATCTTGACCAGCGCCGCGATCGACACCACTCGTCTGCCCAGTCGCGGAGCCAGCCGGATGGACAGCATCGATCCCGCGACGATGCCGAGGGACGACGGGAACAGCGTGAGCCCGGTCATCCAGGGCGAATAGCCGAGACCTCCCTGCAGGTAAAGCGAAAACACGAAGGTGTGGCCGGTACCCGCGAAGAAGACCAGTGCGAGCGGGAGACCCGCGCGGATACCGCGATGACGCAAGATCCGCGGCGGGATGAGCGGAGCGCCTCGGTCGCGTTCACGGAACCGCTGATGCCGCAAAAAGAGCGCGAAGATCGGCGGTGCGGCCGCGAAGCAAAGAAATGTCCACAGTGGCCACCCGATCTCGTGCCCTTGCACCAGTGGATACATCACCGCCATCAAGGCCGCGGTGGCCAGCAGTACACCGACCAAGTCCAGCTTCGGCGACGATTCGGACCGAGATTCCGGCATCAGCCGGATCGCGCCGAGCAAGGCGGCCGCGCCGACCGGAAGGTTGATCAAGAACACGGCGCGCCAGCCGAGGCCGGCAAGGTCGGCCTGGATCAGCAGCCCCCCGAGCACCGGACCGGTCATCCCGCCCAACGCCAGCGATATCCCGTACATCGCCAAGGCCCGCGGGCGTTCCGGTGACGGGAACCCGACCTGGATGAAGCTCAGTACCTGGGGGATCATCATCGCCGCTGCCGCCCCCTGCAGGATTCTGAAGGCCACCAGCGTTTCCGGGTTCGACGCCAGCCCGCACAACGCCGAAGTGAGCAGAAAGGCGCCCATTCCGGTGAGGAAGGCCCGCTTCCGGCCGAAGATGTCCCCGACCCGGCCACCGGTGATCAGCAGAACGGCGAACGCCAGGGTGTAGCCGGCGGAGGCCCATTGCAGCATCGCCGGGCTCGCACCGAGGTCTTCCTCGAACGCGGGAAGCGCGACCGTGACGATGGTCGCGTCGAGCAGATCCATGTAGCAGGCGAGCAACGCGGGAACCAGTGCCGCCCAGCGCCGGGGGTGGTGGGTGCCAGGGGTGATACGGAGGTCCAAGGGGGTCATCGGCCGACTTTCCTGAGGCGTCAGCGTGCTGACCGATGCTCAGGGGGCGGCCTGGGATCGCGCTTGAACCTCGGTGGACCGCGCTCCCGCTCAGCTGACCAGGCCCGCGCGGTGGGCGAGGATCGCGGCCTGCACGCGGTTGGTCAGCTTCAGTTTGCTCAGGATGCGGCTCACATGCGTCTTGACGGTCGCTTCGCTCAGGTACAACCGGCTCGCGACGTCGGCGTTGGCGAGCCCTTCCGCCAACGCGACCAGGACCTCGCGTTCCTTGTCGGTCAGCACGTCCAGCTGTTCCAGGGCGGTGACCTGACGGGACGGCTCCCGTTCGGTGAAGGTGTGCAGGAGACGCCGGGTGATACTCGGTGCGAGCATGGCGTCGCCCGCGGCCACCGCTCGGATCGCGGTGATCATGTCATCGCCCGCGGAGTCCTTGAGCAGAAAGCCGACGGCGCCGTTACGAAGCGCCGTCTGCACGTACTCGTCCAGATCGAACGTGGTCAGGACGATGACCCTCGGCGGCCGCGGTAAGGATTGCAGTCGCGCTGTCGCGGCCAGCCCGTCCGACTCCGGCATCCGGATGTCGACCAGGGCGACGTCCGGCTGGTGTCGTTCGGCCTCCACGACGGCGGAGATCCCGTCGGGTGCCTCGGCCACCACCGACATGTCGCCTGCCGCCTCCAGGATGGTGCGCAGCATGGAACGCACCATCCATTCGTCGTCGACCACCATCACCCGGATCACGAGCCGGATCCCGCCGACGGCAGCGGAACGACCGCTTCGACCTCGAACCCGCCGTTGAAGGTCGCCCCGCAACTGAGCGTGCCACCGATCAACCTGATCCGTTCCTGAAGGCCGATGATCCCGAAACCCCCGCTGGGCAAGGTGTCCGGCACGCGGAGTGACGCCGGCCGTTGGTTGGTGATGGTCAGCCGGAACTCCTCCGGGCCGTACATCATGCGGATTCGGGTGTCGGCGTTCTTCGCATGCTTGTGCACGTTGGTCAGCGCCTCCTGGGCGACTCGGTAGCTTGCCTGTTCCACGATGGAGGGCAAGGGGCAGACCTCTCCGAGGGTTTCCACCTCGACCCGGACGCCCGCGGCCCTCGACTGAGCGGCCAGCCCGGCGATGTCCTCGATACGGGGCTGGGGTGACAGCGGGGCGTCACCGACCCGCAACACCTCGAGAACCTGGCGGAGTTCGCTGAGCGCGTCCCTGCCGATGGACCGGATCTTCTTGGTCAATTGCAGCCTCTCGCTGTCCCCCGAGACTTCGGCGGTCGCGGCGTGCAAAACGATCAGGCTGACCCGGTGCGCGACCACGTCGTGCATGTCGCGGGCGATGCGGGTGCGTTCCTCGGCACGGGCCTGCTCTGCGAGCAGATCGCGTTCGCGCTCCAGCCGGGAGGCGCGTTCGAGCAAATTGCCCACCAGCTTGCGATGGGTGAAGCTCCACAGGCCGAGCAACGTCGGTGCCAGGCAGAGCGCCGTGCTGATCGGAACGCTCGCGTCGAAGCCGCCGAGGCGCCAGAAGGGGAAGCCCACTGTCACCAGCGCGATCGCGGCGGTGACCGCCATCAGCCGTCGCGACGTCTCGAAAGCAGCCAGCGCGTACAGGCCGAAGACCACACCGATGATGGCCGAGAGCATCGTCCAGCTCACCAGGCTGACCACCACCAGGAACAACGGCCTGCGCCTGCGTACCATCGCCGCGGCACCCGTCAGCAGGGCGATCGGGATCGCGGCGACGAGCCGGTTGTCGCCGCCGATCAGGGGGAAACCGAAGTCGGGGGCGAACTGCTGTGGTCCTGACCAGACGAAGGTGCCGATCACACACGCCAGTGCCACCGCGGAATCGATGATCGCGTGACGGCGTCCCGATGGTTTCCACGCCCACCACCGTGGGGTGGAGCTCGGCGAGGTCATTCTCCGAGTCTAGAGGAATGATCAAGTGGAACGGGCACAAGCGTCCTGGCGTATCGGGTCGGTCGCCCCCTTTGGAGCGAATTACCAGCGTTCCGTGATTCCGGCGGAAGACCCTGGACTGACCCGCGGTCGGCGAGAATCCAGCTGGAGGAGAACATGTCCGAGAGGGTGGCCGGAGTTCCCGCCGGAACAGGGAGAATTCCCACGCTTCGGCGGGCGGGCCTGGTCATCGCGCTCGTCGCTCTGGTGATGACCGCCGTGGTGGTGCCGACGCTGGGCGGAGTACCGCTCTGGATGGCCGACTTCCAGGTCTATCACGAGGTCGCGAAAGCGGTTTTCGACGATGTTCCACTGTACGAGCTGAAAGTCGATACAGCGACTCTGACCGGAGTCGCGTTCACCTATCCCCCCTTCTCCGCGGTGGTGTTCACCCCTTTGTCCTGGCTTCCCGCCGGCTTCGCGGAAGTGCTCTGGACGTACGCTTCGCTGCTGGGACTCGGCGTGATCCTGTGGATTTCATTCGGTCTCGCGGGGGTCACCGCCCGAAACCGCCGTCTGCGCCTGGTGGTGCTGGGAATGGTCGCCGCGCCGGTACTCACGCCGGTGCTGATGAATCTGATGCTGGGACAGGTCAACATCTTCATCGTCCTGCTCGTCCTGCTCGATTTCTCGCGGCGGATGCCCGAGAGAGGGCGAGGTGTGCTGATCGGCGTCGCGGCCGGAATGAAACTCACCCCGTTGATCTTCATCGGTTATCTGCTGTGCACCGGACGGCGCAAGAGCGCCTTGCGCGCCACGGCCGCGTTCGGTGGCACGGTCGCCGTCGGATTCCTCGTCCTGCCCGGGGATTCCAGCGCGTACTGGCTACGGGGCCTGCTGCTGGACACCGGCAGGGTGACCGATATCAGCGCGGCGGTCAACCAGTCGTTGCCCGGCCTTTTCGCGCGGCTCGCCGGTTCCGCCACCGCGCCCGGCTGGTGGCTGCCGGCCTGCCTGGTGGTCGCCCTGCTCGGCCTGCTCACCGCGCGCTGGGCGCACGGACTGGGCCACGACCTTGCCGGGTTGCTGGTGGCGGCGTTCACGGGGCTGGCGGTGGCACCGATCTCGTGGCCCCATCACGCGATCTGGATCGTACCCCTGCTGGCCTGGCTCTCGGTCGCCACCTGGCGGGCGGGGTCCGTGCTGCCGAAGGTGGTGCTGACGGTGGTGACGCTGTGGTGGCTGGTGCCGGTCTACTGGCTGTCGGTGCTGGGCAAAGACACTTCCGACCTGACCGCCGGGGACCAAGTGGCGGTGGCGCTGACGAGCTACCTCACGCTCACCGCGGTGGCGGTGGCCTTGCTGCCCGTGTGGCTGCCCCGCGTTCGCGTTCCGCTCGAGCCGGATGTCAATCGATCGATGTAGCCGACGGCGCCATCCCAACGACTTCCGGCCCATCAATGAGATCACTTCGTGCGACGCGGGCGTCGCCCTGGTGCTCCTAGATTCGAATCACAGGCGAAACGGACCTTGGAATGACGGCCGCCTGAGACGAGAACAGGAGAGGTGACCAGCATGGATCCCGCGGACAGGACGGGCGCCGATGTCCGAACACGGCCGGCGATCGCCCCGGGACTGACCGTCCCGCAGACGCGGACACAATGGGCGTTCGCCGCGTTCTCGGCTCTCAACGCCGTGGTGATATTCCCCGGTGAGAACGCCATCCTCCCGCTCGTCCAGAGCGTCGGCTTCGCGGGCTATCTCTTCGCCGCCGCCGTCGCGGCCTATTGCGCGCTGCGCTCCGGAACCTCGCGAGCGCGCCGGGTCGCCATCGTTTTCCATCTGCTGTTCATTCCGGTGCAGTTCCTGTTCAGCTTTCCCGGCCCGCTCCCGCTCGTCGGGATGCTGTTCTCGGCGCTGATCCTGGGCTTCCTGCGTCCGGCTTTTCCGAGACTGTCCCCCGGCAAGCGGAAGCTCTGGGTCATGCTGCACGTCGGGCTCTCGGTGAGCTGGCTCGGTATCGCGGTGTCCATGGTGGTGCTCAGCGCCGTCGGCTACACGACGGAAAACGCCGGACTGCGGCACGGCGCCTACGAATTGATGCACGTCTTCGATCTTTTCATCGTCATTCCCACGATGATGCTGTCCATTCTCACCGGCCTGGTGGTCTCGCTGGGCAGTAAATGGGGCCTGGTCAAGCACTGGTGGGTGCTGCTCAAACTCGTGATCGCCCTGTGCATCCCGGCGGTCGCGATCGTGGAAAGCCAATGGGTGCAGGAACTCGCCGAGCGGACCGTCGATCCGGCCGCCGAACCCGGTGGTACGGGGCTGACGCTGCTGATCTGCATGATCGCGTTCTCGGCCGCGTTGTGGACGGCGACCTACCTGTCTGTTTTCAAGCCGGGCGGAAAAACCCGCTGGGGAAAGAAGAACGTCGCGCGCGAACGCGCCGCACGGGAGAAGAAGACGGCAGGCGACAGCGCGGGCGTGCCGGGACAGCGTGTCCCCGCCCCGGATCGTGCCGCCGCCGAGCACTACCGAGGAGGAAAGAACTGATGGGGGAAACGCAACCGCCCGCAGCACGGGCCCGCGCGCTGCTGAAGATCTACGGCGAGGGGAGCGCCGGCGTGACCGCGCTGGACAACGTGAGCCTGGACATCCCGGCCGGGAGGTTCACCGCGATCATGGGGCCGTCGGGCTCCGGCAAGTCCACGCTGATGCACTGCCTCGCCGGTCTGGACGTCCCCACCGGCGGCCAGGTCTTCGTAGGCGACACCGAGCTGACCGGGCTCGACGATGACCGGCTCACGGTGCTGCGCCGCACGGAACTCGGGTTCATCTTCCAGGCCTTCAACCTGGTGCCCACGCTGTCGGCTCGAGAAAACATCGTGCTGCCGCTGACGATCGCGGGCCGTAAGGCGGATCCCGTGCACTTCGACAATCTGGTCGCGGCCTTCGGGCTCTCCGAACGGCTCGATCACCGGCCGGGACAGCTCTCCGGTGGCCAGCAGCAGCGGGTGGCGTGTGCGCGGGCGCTGATCACCCGGCCGAAAGTGATCTTCGCCGACGAGCCCACCGGGAGCCTGGATTCCCGCAGCGGCGGGCAGATCCTGAGATTCCTGCGGAGCGCGGTCGATGAATTCGGCCAGACGGTCGTGATGGTCACGCATGATCCGCTCGCCGCCGCCTATGCCGACCAGGTCGTCTTCCTCGCCGACGGCGCACTGTTGGACAGCCTCGAGGCACCGACGGCCGAGCGCGTCCATGCGCGGATGCTCCAGTTCGACCGCGCGGTCGGGCCAGGCGTCGCGTCGTCCACCGCCCGCGCCCTCAAGGCGTTCTGACATGTGGCGAACCGTCATGGCGTCTTTGCGGGGGAACTGGTCCCGCCTGGTACTCACGTTCATCACGGTGCTCCTGGGCGCGACCTTCGTGTCCGGCGCGCTGGTCGTCAGCACGAGCCTGTCCGAGGGGCAGGAACCCTTGCGGGACGGCCTGGACGTCTTGGTCACGCCCCTGGGGCGCGGCGTCGGTGAAGACGAGGCACAGCTCAGCCAAGGCGGGCAGAACCGGATACCGCTGACCGAGGGACAACGCGCCGGGCTGGCCGGGATTCCCGGGGTGGCCGCGGCGACCGGCGTCGTGGAGGGTTACGCCGCGGTCGCGGGCGCGGACGGCAAGGTCCTGGTGTCCGAAGGCTTCGAAGTCAGGATGACCGGCAGCAACTGGACCGGGACGGACCGGATGTCGATGGTCACCGGCCGTGTCCCGGCCGGGCCGGCCGAGGTGGTCCTGGCGGACTCCGTCGCCACCGCAGGCGGAATCGCCGTCGGCGACACGACGACCGTGCTCTACCGCGGCGGGAAGCTCCAAGCCGCGGTGGTGGGCGTCTACGACTACCGGCCCCACGGCCGGGAGGCGGGCTCCACCCCCACCGTGGCGTTCGACACCGCGACCGCGCAGCGATTGCTGCTACGTCCGGGGAGCTTCACCAGCGTCGAGATCACCGCGGCGCGGGGAACGCCGGAGAGCGCGGTGGCGGATGCCGTCGCGAGTGCCGTGCCCGCCGGCTTCACCACCGTGGATCGTGCCGGGCTCAGCGCCACGCTACGCGCGACGACCTCGGAGATCTCCTCCGCACTGTCCGCCACCGTGCTGGCCTTCACCGGAATCGCACTGGTCGTCGGGATCACGTTGATCGTGAACACCTTTTCGATGCTGGTGGCCCGTCGTGGGCGTGAATTGGCGCTGTTGCGCGCCGTCGGCGCGACGCGGCGTCAGGTCCGCCGTTCGGTGCTGCTGGAAGCCGCCGTCGTGGGGTTGCTCGGTTCCGTGACCGGACTGGCCATCGGCAGCCTGCTCGCCCTTCCGGTGATGACGTATGCGGCGGACCTGAACCCCGCCCTCGATGGCGGCGTGGTGATCGGCCTGCCCGCCGTGCTCGGCACGCTCTTGGTCGGCACCGGCACCACGGTGGTGGCCGCCTGGTTGCCCGCGCGCAGGGCGGCTTCGGTGCCTCCGGTGGCGGCGCTGGGCGGCGAACGGCTCGAGGAGGAAAAGGGCTCGCGGTGGCTGTTGCGGACCGGGCTCGCGGTCGTGATCCTGTCGGCCCTCCTGCTGATCGTCGCCACGCTGGGCGAGGGCACCGCCTGCCGGGCGTCCGGCATGCTCGGGGCCCTGGGGCTGCTGCTGGGCGCGGTGATCTGCGCTCGCTGGCTCAGTGGTCCGGTGATCGGCCTGCTCGGCAGGCCGCTGCGGCGGGGGACTCTCGGCGGGATGGCGCTCCGCAACACCCAGCGCAATCCCCGGCGGACGGCGGCGACCGCGACCGCGCTGACGATCGGCGTGGCCATCGCCATCGGCATCACCATCTTCTCGACGACCATCTCCACGATCAGCGAACGCGATCTCGGCGGCGCCCTCCTCGGCGGGATCGTGGTCACCAACGTGGCAGGCGGCCAGATCGGCGAAGACACGAAACGGCTCGTGGAGGAGGTGCCCTCCGTGACCGCGGTCAGCACCCTGCGCACCGATCAGGTTCTCGTCGACGGCAAGGAGATTCGCGCCGGCAGCACAGATCTCGCCGCGTTCGGCCGCACCGTCGCCGTGAAACTCGAACAAGGCAGCCTCACGGATCTGCCGCGAGGCGTGTTCGTCGCGAAGGCCGTCGCCGAGGAGCGGGGCTGGTCGCTGGGGCGGCGGGTGGAACTGAGTTCGCCCGGTGGGGCGGGCACACCGGTGGAGATCACCGGGATCTTCACCGAAGCGACGTTTTTGGGGCAGCTGATGGTGCCGCCCGCGCTCGCCGACACTCATTTCCGGCCGGGCGACGGGAACCCCATGGTGGTGGCGACCGAGCCGGGTGCCGACCGGGCGGCCATGGAAGGGGCCTTGCGAAAAGCTCTCGCCGCCCGTTCAGATCTCGCCGTCATGAGCGCACCGGAGTACGTGCGGAGCCGGATCAGCGAGGTGGACGTGTACCTCGGTGCGGTCACCGGGCTCCTCGGGCTGTCCGTTTTGATCGCCTTCCTGGGCATCATCAACACCTTGTCGCTCTCGGTGCTCGAGCGCGGCCGGGAACTGGGCCTGCTCCGCGCGACCGGGATGACCCGGCGGCAGATCCGAGGGCTCGTCCGCGTCGAATCCGTGCTGATCGCCGCGCTGGGCGGGGTGATCGGCGTCGTGGTCGGCGTCGTGCTCGGCGCGATGATGCAGAACTTCATCCTGTCGCGCGGGGTGTTCGACCTCGTGGTGCCGCCGACGATTCTGCTGGCCCTGCTCGGAATTTCGCTGGGCGGGTTGCTGGCGGCCTCCTGGCCCGCCCGCCGGGCGGCGCGGGTGAACGTGGTACGTGCGATCACCGTCGACTGACGGTACGTCCGGACGGTTCGCGTCGCGAGCCGAATTCAGCTGAGGAGCGATCCTGTGACCTATGTGATTACCAGTCCGTGTACCGACGTCAAGGATCGGTCGTGCGTGGACGTCTGCCCTGTCGACTGTATTCACGACTCGGGGGCTCAGATGGTGATCGACCCGGTGGAGTGCATCGACTGCGGTGCCTGCGTACCGGAGTGCCCCGTCGAGGCGATTTTCTTCGAAAGCGACGTGCCGGACGGCGAACGGGAATCAATGGTGCGCGCGGAGTCGTTCTTCGGTCAAGGGAACCCGTAGTGACACGGCGTTCCGGACGGACGTTTCGCCCGTCCGGAACGCCGCCGGATCAATAACGCTCGGCGGTCACCGTCGTCTCCGACACATGCACGATCTGTCCGTCGGCGTTCACCGCCGTACCGGTGCCCTGGGAGGTGAAGGTGTCTTCCGACGTCAGGCTTCCTTCGTGGTCCACGTGCACGTCGAAAGCGAACTTGTTGTCGTCGTCGAAGGCCTGCTCGCGGAAGGCGAACCGGAATCCTTCCCTGGTCCGCCGCCATTTTCCGATACCGGTGGTCTGACTTCCGGTGTTGGTCTGGATGAGCAGGCCCTCGGCGGTGAAGGCGAACAAGCCGCGTTCGTTCCTGGTCCCGTCCGCGAAGGTCACGTGTACCGCCCAAGTCCCTTCCGGACTGCGCGGGCGGGTTCTCAGATCGGTGCCGTTTTCCTCATCCCTCGTCGCCAGGTCCTCTTCTTGAGTAGCCATGTCCCCCTCCGGGATCGCTGGTGAGAATGATCTGTGCCCCCTGTGTGGCCCAATTTAGCAAGACGTCGACGATTCGACCGTGCTTTTCAGGGTTTCTTCAGGAAGGCAGGATCAGCCAGCCCAGAGGTGAACTCAGGTTCTCGTCGGCGGGTTCGTTCACCACCGCACCGGCAGGCTCGCCAGCGCGCGAGCGGTGAGTCCCGTCTTGAGTTCGATTTCTCCGGGGGCCACCGCCAGGCGGAGGGTGTTCGGCATATTCCGTAAAAGTGCGTAAAGCGCCTCTTGCATCTCCAGTCTCGCCAGTTGCGCGCCGAGACAATGATGGATTCCGTAGCCGAAGGCCATATGCGGATTGCTCGCGCGAGCCAATTCGACCCCCTCGGGCCGGTCGAAGACCTCGGAATCGTGATTGGCCGAGCCGAGCGCGGCGAGCACGGCGTCGCCGGCCCGGATGGTCACGCCACCGAGCCGAACGTCTTCGAGTGCCACCCTCAGTTGCGTGCCTGTCAACGCGAAAGTGTTGTGCCGCAGCAGTTCTTCGATGGCGCTCGGAACGAGCTCCGGTGCGGCGTACAACCGTGCAAGCAGCTCGGGTAAGCGGAGCAGAGTGAACAGCGCGGTACTCAGCGTGCTCGCGGTACTCATGTGGCCGACGGTGATCAGAATGAGCGCGAAGCTGACCAGTTCGGTCTCCGTCAGCCTGTCCTGCTCGTCCCGAGCCGCGATCAGCACACTGAGCAGGTCGTCGGCCGGGTGGACGCGCTTTTCCCCGACCAGCTCGACGAGGAACCGCTCGATGGCGGCTCGCGCCGTCCGCACCTCGTCACGCGTGTGCGCGGAAAGGCTGAAGATCACGTCAGTCCAAGCGTGCAAGGTCTCGAAATCCTCATAGGGCACACCGAGCAGTTCGAAGATCACCTTGCTCGGGAGCACGGCCGTGAACTGCCCCAGCAGATCGGCGGTCCTCGGTCCGCTCGCCAAGTCAAGCATCAGCTCGTTCGCGAGCGCTTCGACCCGCGGCCGCAACGCTTCGATCCGGCGGTAGGTGAAGGCCGGGGCGACCAGCCGTCGCAACCGCGTGTGATCGGGCGGATCCATGCCGAGAATCGTTTCCGGGCCGGGGCTGGTGTTCCCCATCCGCGGGCCACCCGGTCGTTCGGCGGCCGCGCGGCTGAACCGGGCGTCGCCGAGGATCGCACGGACATCCGCGTACCGGGTGACCAGCCAAGCGCGGTCCCCGGACGGCAGCGTCACCTTGGCCACCGGCTGCCGTGCGCGCAGCCTGGCGAACTCGGCCGGCAGGGTGAACCCGGACGGCTGAGGGAAGGGGAAGTCGAGTTCGGTGAGTCCCGTGGACATGGCGCACTCCTTCGCGAAAGGCGGTTAGGCGAGTCCTGCGCGGTCCAACGCTTCCGTGGCCACACGCAAGATGGACTGTTGTTCCTCGGTCGTGCGTGCGAACGGCGACAAGGCCAATGTGGTCACTCCCGCCTCGGCGTACGCGGTCATCTTTTCCGCGATGCGTTCGAGGGGGCCGAGCAGTGCCGTGGCGTCGACGAAGCCGAACGGCACGGCCGCGGCGGCACCGGCGCGATCACCCGACGCATACCGGTCGTACACCGTGTCTGCTTCGTCCGGATAGCCCATGCGTTTCATGAGGGCGTGATAGAAGCTGTGTTCCTTGGTGCCGAGGCTGACGAACCGGGCGATGTAATGCCGGACGGCGTCCGCCGCCTCTCCCGGTGACCGGCCGACGACGACCGGAACCGAAGGGATCACCTCGAATCCCTTGTCGGGCGCGCCCGCCTTGTCACGGCCGGCGTGGATGTGGGGAACCGATTCGGCGATGCGCTCCGGTGAACAGAAGACACCGAACCAGCCGTCGGCGACCTCGCCCGCGAGTTCGAGGCTGCGCGGCCCGATGGCCGCCAGGTAGATCGGTATCTCCGCCCCCAGCGGCCCGCCGAACTGATGGAAGGGTTCACCTCGCGCGCCGGGAAGCGGCAGTTCGTTGAAGTCGCCTCGGTATTTCACGGGCTCGTCATTCAACGCGAGCCGCACGATCTCGACGTACTCCCTGGCCCGGCGCAACGGTCGGTCGAATCGGACGCCGTGCCAGCCCTCGGCGATATGCGCGTTGGACACCCCGAGTCCCAGCCGGACGCGCCCAGGGGCCAAGGTCTCCAGGGTGGCCGCCGTCATCGCGGTCATCACCGCCGAGCGCGCGGGAATCTGGAGCACACCGGTGGCGAGGCCGATGTGTTCGGTTCGCCCCGCCAGCATCCCGAGCACGCTTATCGCATCCGTGCGGTACCCCTCGGGCACGAAGGCGACGTCATAGCCGAGCCGTTCCGCGGCCGATGCCACGGCCGGGGCGCCGTGGGGCGCGATGTTCACCCCGAGTTTCATCGGATCTCCTCCGAACGCGACGGTCGTGATCAGGTGATGGTGACGGCGACGGCGGTGCAGGCGAGCGCGATCAACGCCAACGCCGTGCGCAGGAAGTGCCATCGGCGCCAAAGGGGTCTCGGGTCGTGCCAGTCCTCGGGCATCCGATCCGGGTCCAGTTCCCTGGTCTGCCGGTTGATCGGCACGTTGCACCAGTGGGACACCACCGACACGCCGATCAGCGACACCGCGGCGCCGCCGAAGAGCAGCACGGCCGCGATCCCCGGCACTGTCACCGCGAGCACGATCTCGACGAGGGTCGAACTCAGTACCAGCACCGGCATGGTGGGATCCCAATTGCGCCCGAGCAGTTTCTGCGCGTAGACGTAACGGCCGGGCGGCATGGCGATCAAGGCGGGCAAGGTGCTCAGCGCGACCGCGAACAACACACCGGCCACCGTTCCGCTGCCCATCACGGCCAGCACGCCGAACAGGTCGGTCACCACGCCGCGCATCAGGGGCCGTCTGGTTCGTCGGCCGAAAGCTGGGAAATACAGCGCATGGTGCTCCTCTCGAAGGTCTTGGTGAACCCCTCGACGGTGCCCGTGTCCCTCGGCTTGGCGAGATAGGGCTTGAGCCTGCGCTCGACCTCCCGCACACCGGGCTGGATGGCCATGAATCGCGCGATGTCGGCCAGGTCGCCCTCGTACTCCACGAACCGCACCATGATGTCGTTCTCGATGAACACCGCGGTCGACAGGATGCGCCCGGCTTCGTTGCCGTCGGCGTCGAGCACCACCGGCGTCCCGGTGCGTTTGAAGCCGGCGAAGATCTCGGCGATCTGGTCTTCGCAGCCTGCTTTGATCCCGTATCTGATCGCTGTGATGGGCATTGCGGGCTCCTTTGTTCGAGGGTCAGTTCGCCGGCGCGACGGAGACGCCGGCCCTTCGTTCGAGCAGTGAAGTGTCGTGAGTTCCTTCGCGGAAGGACGGATTCCGGATGATCTCGCGGAGCGCGTCCCGGGTTGTCCGGATGCCGGGACCTTCGATCCGGAACTCGGCCAGCGCACGGTCCATCCTGGCGAGCGCTTGAGCACGGTCGGGTGCCCAGACGATCACCTTGGCCAGCAACGAGTCGTAGTCCGGTGGCACGCGCCAGCCGGGATAGGCGTGCGTGTCGACCCGGACGAACGGGCCGGCGGGCGGGGAGAATTCGACGAGCCTGCCTGGACAGGGAGCGAAATCCCGGTCGGGATCCTCAGCGTTGATCCGGCACTCGACCGCGACACCGCGCGGCCTGATGTCCTCCTGGCGGAAGGATAGCGGCAGGCCCGCCGCGATCAGGAGCTGTTCACGGACGAGGTCGATACCGGTCACCATTTCCGTCACCGGATGCTCGACCTGGATACGCGAATTGACCTCCATGAAGGCCGCCTCCTCACCGGACACCAAGAATTCGAAGGTGCCCGCGCCGGTGTAGCCGACGGCTCGCGCTCCCGTCGCCGTCGCCGCGGCGAGCCTCTCGGCCACCCCTGCGGGCAACTCGGGTGCGGGGCTCTCTTCGATGAGCTTCTGATGGCGCCGCTGCACCGAGCAGTCCCGCTCGCCGAGACAGACGACGTCGCCGTACTCGTCGGCGACCAACTGGATCTCGACATGCCTGGCGTGCTCCCAAAAACGCTCCAGGTACACGCGCTCGTCGCCGAACACCGCCCGCGCGGTCGCGCTGGTCGACCGGTAGGTCGGCAGCAGCTCCGCCCAGTCGCGGACGATCGCCATTCCGCGGCCACCTCCACCCGCCGACGCCTTGATGATCAACGGCAAGCCGATCCGCCGGGCCGCCGTGAGCACTTCGGCGGTGCCGTTCACCGGTTCCGTCGTGCCGGGGAGCAGTGGCAGCCCCGCCTCGCTCATCAGGCGCCTGGCCAGGGATTTGTCCCCCAGCCGCGCCATCACCTCCGGTCGTGGGCCGACGAAGACGAGCCCGTTGCTCACACAGATCTCCGCGAAATCCGAGTCCTCGGACAGAAAGCCGTATCCGGGATGGACCGCTTGCGCCCCGGTCCGCAAGGCGGCCTCGATCAGCGCGGGCGGATACAGGTAGCTCCGCTTGGCCGGACCGGGGCCGATCTGGACGGCCTCGTCGGCGGCGAGCACGGCCGCCGATTCCTTGTCCACCGTGGAATGCGCGACCACCGTCCGGATACCCATCTCGCGGCAGGTCCGGACGACCCGCAGCGCGATCTCACCCCGGTTGGCCACCAACAGGGTGTCGAAGACCGGTTTCATTCCGGCTTCTCCGGTTCGATGGCGATCAGTGCCTGGTCGTATTCGACAGGCTCGGCATCGGCGACGAGGATCCGCGCCACCCGGCCCGCCCGGTCCGCGACGATCGGATTCATCAGCTTCATCGCCTCCACGATCGCCACCTGCCTGCCGGGCTCGACCACGTCACCCACACTCACGAACGGCTTGGCACCGGGCTCCGGAGCGAGGTAGCAGGTGCCGACCACCGGTGTACGGATCACTGGCGTTTCGGCCGGAGCTACCGAGGGCACGGACGTCACCGGCTCCGGCGCGGCAGGCGCTCGTGAGCCTTCGGCGGCGAGCCACTCCACGTCGATGGACGCGCTGCCCAACCGCACCGTCGCACGCGTGGGCACCCGCTCGATCGTGGTGACGACCTCGGCCAAGCCGCGGCAGAGGATCTCCATCGCGTCTTCGGCGCCGAGCTTGAGTATTTCGGTCTCGAGCCCCAGCACGTCCGACAGGTCCCGGTTCGCGGTGAACTCGGGATGCCTTTCGATCATTTCACCGTCTCCCTGATCTTCGAGCTGACTTCGGCCGAGCCGAATCGCCGGAATTTCGCCCGTCTCGCCATCACCAGATCGGCCCCGTCCCGGCCGTGCAGTTCGCGCAGCGCGCGGATCACCGCGTCGCGCACGAACACACTGGCGGCGGCCGGGTCGCGGTGCGCGCCACCCGGCGGTTCGGGCACCACGCCGTCGACCACCCCGAGGGACAGCAGCGATTTCGCTTCCACCCGCAGCGCCTGGGCGGCGGCGGTCACGGCGTGCGTGTCCGAATCGCGCCAAAGGATCGCCGCGCACCCCTCCGAGCTGATGACCGAGTAGGTGGCGTTCTCGCACACCAGCACGCGGTCCGCGACGGCCAGTGCCAGCGCGCCACCGCTACCGCCCTCACCGGTGATCACGGCGACCACCGGCACCGGAAGTCCGCCCAGCACTCGCAGACACTCGGCGATCGCGTTCGACTGCCCGGTCCGCTCGGCTTCCGGGCCCGGATGCGCGCCGGGGGTGTCGATCAAGGTCACCACCGGTACCCCGAGCCTGCCGGCCAACCGCATCAACCTGACCGCTTTGCGATAGCCGGCCGGGGACGGCATACCGAAGTCGTGGCGCACCAGCTCTTCGGTGGTGCGGCCCTTCTGGTGACCGATCACCATCACCGGCAGACCGTTCAACTCGGCCAGGCCGCCCACGATCGCCGGGCTGTCGGCACCGGCACGATCACCGTGGAGTTCGACGAAACCGTCGGTCCAGTTCGCGAGGTGGTCGAGTGTGGTCGGCCTGCCGAGGACCCGGGCACGCCGGACCACTTCGTCGACGGGCGGGGGCGAAAGGGTTGCCGGATCCCGTAGCACGGGATCGGTCACCCCGTCCGCCCACCCGTCCGCCGGTTTCGCCGCCGCACCCACCAGAACGGCCAGGAGCCGCGGGAGTTCCTTCCGGGGCGCGACGCCGTCGATCAAGCCGTGCCCGAACAAGAATTCCGCGGTCTGGAACGACTCCGGCAGCTCTTCCCGGATGGTCTGCTCGATCACCCGGCGCCCGGCGAATCCCATCCTCGCCCCGGGTTCGGCGATGATCACGTCCGACAGAGTCGCGAACGACGCCGCCACTCCGCCGAAGGTCGGATCAGTGACCAGTGTGACGGTCAGCAGTCCCGCCTCGCCGAGGGCGGCCATGGCGTTGCTCGTCCTCGCCATCTGCATGAGGGAGAGCGCGCCCTCCTGCATCCGCGCCCCGCCGGAGGCGGTGATCACCAGCAGCGGCCTCCGGGTGGCCAACGCCGTTTCCGCCGCGGTCACGATCGCCTCCCCCGCCGCCGAGCCGAGACTGCCGCCCAGGAACCGGAAGTCCATCGCCGCCACGACGATCGGGTGGCCGCCCACTGTCGCCGACACCACCCGCACCGCGTCGTCGAGCCCGGTTTCCCGCCGGGCGCGATCCAGTCGTTCGGGGTAGGGCACCAGATCGGCGAACCCCAGCGGATCGTGCACCGCCGGCCCGGGTTCCACCGGTCTGATCGATCCCGGATCCAGCAACGCGTCGAGCCGATCGTGCACGGTCAGCCTGCTGTGCCAGCCACAGCCGGGGCAAACCTTGGCCATCCGCGCGAAACGTTTGCCGTACACCAGCATCCGGCACTGTCCGCAGGACACCCAGTCGGGGTCCGGCTCACGCTGAACACTGCCGGCGGTGTCCATGGTCGCCGTCATCGGGTCCTCCCTCCCTCGGGTTCCGAGCCGATGGTGGTGGCTCGCCGTCGTCGGACGATGGCGCGAATCCGCCCATGCAACCGCCGAGGATCCTCAGCGACCACACCAGCGTTCCCCCGGCCCTGCGCCACCGGCCGCGGGAGCGCCGTTCCTGTTCGTGGTGTTCGGGTACGGGCGAACGCATGCCCGGCTCTCCTGCTCAATAGGCTGCGCGGACCTGATAGATATCGAACGGCCTCGACAGCCGCTTGTCCCGGAATGGGCGTAGCGGCGCTGTCTGGCCCCGGTGCTCCGTTCCGCGTTCCCACTCCTGGAAGGCGGTGATGTCGCTCCACGAACTGACGACCACGAACCCGCTCGGGTCCGATATGGACCGCAGCAACTCGTTGCCGAGCAGACCGGGAACACCGGTCAGCCTGGCGCTGGACTCGTGGTAGGCGGCCTCGATCGGGCGCGGTTCCTCGGCCTCGTGGTACAGCAGCACCCGTACCTCGCCGCTCACCGAGCTCGTTCCCAGTCACCGTGGGATTCCGTGCTCGCCGTGCCCGGCAGATACGCCACCACGCTCATGGTGGTCATCGAGCCGCCGGAGCGGAACGGATGCAGCTTCTGCCGGTGCTCCAGATGACGATCGCTGGTCTCGAATTCGCGGAACAACGGCTCGCTGACCCAATCACTGACGATGTAGTACGCGCCTTCTCCTTCCGCACGGGAGAGCCACTGGCCGAGATTGGCCGGATGGGACGTCACGGAATCACCTATCTCCAGCCAAACCCGCTCGAAGTCCTGTTCCGCACCGGGTTTGATCTGCATCCGCAGCATCACGCGGAAAACGGCCTCGCCCATCACGAGATCCCTCCGTCGACCGGGATCACTCCACCGGTGACGTACCTGGCCAGGTCACTGGCCAGGAACCTCACCACGTCGCTGACCTCATCGGGGGAACCGAGCCTGCCGAGTGAGGTCTTCTCCGAATAACGGGTGACCATCGCGTCGCGCTGCTCCGGTGGCAGGGCTTCCATGGCTTCGGTGTGGATCATGCCCAGCGAGAGCACGTTGAACCGGATCCCTTGTGGACCGAACTCCCGCGCCAGCGTGCGGTTCAGGCCGTGCAACGCGGCCTTGGTGGCGGTGTAGTGGGCACGTAACGGGATGCCGACCTCGATGGATTTCGAGCTGATCCCGATCACCGAGCCACCGTCGGCGAGCAGCGGCAACGCCTGCTGGACGACCAGATGCACCGCCGTCAGGTTGGTGTCCACGATGCGCTGCCATTCGGCGACTTCCAGCTCCAGGTACGGGACATGGCTGATCGCGGCGGCGTTGTTGACCACGATGTCCAGCCGGCCGAGCCTGGTCCTGCATTCACCGAGGAGCTCCACGACCTGGGCGGGATCCGCGAGATCAGCCGACAGCACATGGTGGCGGCCGCCGATCTCATCGAGTTCGCGTTCGAGCGACGCGGCCGCTTCCTTGTCCTGCCTGAAACAGGTGACGACCTCCACGCCGTCCCTGGCGAGCGCCAGCACGATGCCGCGGCCCACTCCCCGGGTCCCTCCGGTGACGAGTGCCTTCTTGCCTTTCAGACCGAGGTCCATCTTCCCCTCCGTGTCCTGGTCGGATCGATGATCTTTCACAACAGCAAGCCCACCGCGACACAGTTGGCCAGCAGTGCTGACGTCGCCGCCGCGGTCCGAGCCCGGTTCCAGCCGCCCCAATGACGGCGGGGGTCACGCTCGGCGAAGTCGATCGGCAGGTTCTCCGGGTCGAGTGTGCGAATCCATTTGTTGACGGGGACGTTCTTCACCAGCGAGATGGCGATCGTGACCGCCGCCAGCAGGCCGGCCGCGGCGAACAGCACCCGAGCGCCCACCGGATGGGCCACCAGGATGAGCACACCGTCGCCGAGCACCGTGCCGAGGAAGCAGAGGGGCATGAACGGGTCGTAGCGGGTCGAGAAGAACCCGTGTGCCTGCACGTAGCGCGGCGCGGGCAGGGTCTCCAGCAAGGGCCAGCCACCCAGCTGGGTTCCCATCAGCACTCCTGCCGCCAGCCCGTTCGCGAGCAGGACCAGCGGGATCGCGATCCCGAGCACCACACACACCTCCAGCCGCGTGATGGATCAGCCGACGGCCGTGTGGTCGCGTGCGGCCGCTTCGATCTTGTCCTTGATCAAGCGCATCTGGACCGGAGTGTTACGGTCCAGCCGTTCGCGCATGGCTTCGTCACCGATGGGCGCCTCGGGCTTCATCTCGAAGTCCTGCACCCAGCGCATGCGTACGCCCCGCTCGGTCTGCACGTACTCCCAGAAGATCCACATGTACTTGAACGGTCCGGTTTCCACTCGCTGGGAGCGCACGGTCCTGGTCACCGCGTCCGGCGTCCTGGCCGAAACCCAGCTCCACACCTTCCCGTTCTCGTCCGGGTGCAGCGAAAGCCGGAAGACGACCGTCTCGTCCCGTCGTTCCAAGACGGTCGCCTCCGAGTACTCGCTGAAAAGCCACGTCCAGGACTCGATGTCGTTGGTCATCTCCCAGACCAGCTCCATGGGTGCTTCGACGACGATCTCGTTTTCGGTATGCCCCGCCATTTCAGATCCTCGCCTCCGCGAACTGGGCGTTGACGAATTCGACGGCCTTCGCAGGCGTGGGCATCTCGGCTATCGCGGCGTCCGGAATGGACACTCCGTAGCGACGCTCCACCTGCCTGGCGAACTCCAGCACGGCGAGCGAGTCGTAGCCGAGGTCCCCGAACTCGACGTCGGCGATGTCGCCGTTCAGATCCACTTCCTCGTCGACTCCCGCACTCGCCCTCAGGATTTCCTTCAATTCCTCGAAGGTGAAACTGTCCGTCATCTCCCCGTCCCCTTCACTGTTCTTCTTCCTCGGGCCGATCCTTGAGCACGAGCGCCGCGTTGAAGCCGCCGTGACCGCGTGCGAGCACCAGCGCGGTGCGCACTCTCCCGTCCCGGGGTTGTCCGGTCACCAGATCGAGATCACAGCCGGGCGCGAGCCGGGACGGCCCGACCGTATGCGGGATCACGCCGTCCCTGATCGCGAGCAGCGCCGTGGCCACGTCCAACGGAGCGCCTCCGCCGTACAGGCGTCCGGTCAGGGTCTTAGGCGCTGTCACCGGTACACCACGCGGTCCGAAGACTGCACTGATGGCCCTGGCTTCGGAAAGGTCGTCCGCCCGAACGCCCGCGGCGTCGGCGAAAACGACGTCGACCTCGTCCGGATTCGTGCGCGCGTCGGCGAGTGCTCGCTCGATCGTCCTCCGCAGCGCCGGTGGTCGCACCGAACCCGGCGGCGGATCGAAACCGGCGGCGTAGCCGGCTATCGCTCCGTAGCCGGAACCCCTATCGCGTTCCCGGGCACCGCGCGCGCTTTCCACGATCAGGATCGCGCCGCCCTCGCCCGGCAGGTAGCCACTCGCCTCGACATCGAACGGAAGGTAGGCACGTTCCTGATCGTCCACAGTGGAGAGATTTCCGTTCGACAGCTGAGCGACCAGACCGTAGGGACACAAGGACGCGTCGGTGCCCCCGCTGACCACCAGACGAGAACCACCCCGGACGAGCCTGCGGGCCTGGTTCAGCGCGTCCAAGCCACCGGCCTGTTCACAGCACAGCACGCCGCTGGGCCCGCGCATGCCGAAGCGGATCGAAATCTGTCCCGTGGTCGCC
The DNA here is from genome assembly GCF_041021335.1 of Amycolatopsis sp. SB7-3. Lineage (NCBI taxonomy): Bacteria > Bacillati > Actinomycetota > Actinomycetes > Pseudonocardiales > Pseudonocardiaceae > Amycolatopsis > Amycolatopsis sp. SB7-3. Next base: position 70,991 of record NZ_JBFPJQ010000009.1, on the reverse strand, counting down.
GCGTAGAACCAGGCGATCGACTGGTAGGCCCCGACTCCCGACGGCCCGTCCAGATACAGCCGCTCCATTTCGTGCTGGCCGAACTCGGTCCCACCTGACGAGCTCGCGGTGACGACGGCCATCTCGTAGTCGGGCAGTGCCGCCGGACGCGCGTCGGCGTCCGCCAAAGCCGCTTCGGTCGCGGCCAGCCCCAGATGCGTCCAGCGATCCGTCTGTGGGATCAGCCTTCCGGGAACCTGCTCCTCGGCAAGGAAATTCGGCAACTGCCCGGCATGGCGGACCGGGTAGGCCGACGGATCGAACCGGGTGATCCGGGCTACCCCGGATTTGCCGTCCAGAACCGACTGCCAATGTTCCGCGACGCCGATACCCGTCGGCGCCACCACACCGATACCCGTCACGACCGGGCTGGTGGCCGCACCAGATTCGTTCATCGAAAGACCCTTCCGAATATCAGTCATCGCGTGTTCTTCGGAGTAACCTCAGATTGGGCGGACCACCTGGAAAGTCCCTCCAAACCCGCTGGACGGACGGGATCGCGTGAATTCAGCCCGCGGCGGGGTGTGTTTCCACGGAGAACTGGGAGATGACCTGCATGGTGGCGTCGCGGAAGTAGGCGCCGAATGCGGCCTCGGTGCTCGTGTCCCGCGGCGACTCGAGGTAAGGCGCCAGCTTCTCTTCGATCAGATGGACACCGCGTTGCCCCGCCATATGCTTGGCGATCGCGGCGAAGTCGCCTTCGTAGTGGATCACCCGGACCATGACGTCGTCCTTGATGAACACGGCGGTGCCGAGCAGCCGCCCGGCCTGCTTGCCTTCGTCGTCCCGGAACCGGGGATCGTCCACTCGTTGAAAGGCCGCGAAGATCTCGGCGATCTCCGCCTCATGGCCGGGTTTGACCCGGTAGGTGATGGCTGCGTACATCAGATTCCTCCATCCACGTTCAAGGTCGTCCCGCTGATGCAGCGGGACGTGTCTCCACTGAGGAAGAGCACCGCTCCGGCGACGTCCTCCGGACCGCAGAGCCTGCCGAGCGCGGTCATCGCCTTGATGCGATCCAGCACGGGCGCGGGCAGGCCCGCCCCCGGCTCGGTCTCGGTGAGCCCCGGCGCGACCAGGTTCACACGGATGCCTTCCGAGCCGAGGTCCTTCGCGAGAGCCCGCGTGAATCCCGTCAGCGCGGTCTTGGAGGCGGAATAGTGCACTCCGCCGGCCCGGCCGCGGAGAGCCACCGAAGAACCGACGTTCACTACCGACGCTCCGGAGCCCAGCAGGCCGAGTACGGCCTGGGTGACCAGATACGCGGAGGTGACATTGTGGTCGAAGACCCGGTGCCATTCCACCTCCGGGAGTTCTCCGAAAGGCACCGCCCCGTCCACTCCGACGTTGTTCACAAGAACGTCGAGTCCGCCGAGCGCGTCCCTCGCGGCGGACGCCAGGGCCTCCGCTCCCGTCCGCGTGGTGACATCGGCTCGGACCACCCGATGCCCGGCGCCGCGCTCCTTGAACTCCCGGCTCAGGCTCTGCGCGTCCTCGTCGTCCGTGCGATGGCCCGCGACGACCGTCGCACCGGCATCGGCGAACGCCAGCGCGGTGACCCGGCCGATTCCCTTGCTGCCTCCGGTCAGCAGCACCCTCTTCCCGGACAATCCCTGATCCACCGTCATCTCCTTGGCGTCATGGAACCTGTTCACGAATGTGTCGCGTCAGGACAGGCCACGGGTAAGCGCGCGGCGTCCCGTCCAGAAGGCGAGCCCGCACAGGATCGCCACCGAACCGAGAAGCGAGTAATAGAGCGGTTCCGGCATGACCGTGCCGAGCCGGACCACGCCACTGCCGATACCACCGCCCAGTCCGGCGAAGAGCCACAACATTCCCAGCGTCCGCCCCAGGAAGCCGGCGGGCAGCACGTCCGCCGCCGCGGAGATCGTGACCGCGGCGATGATCACTTCCCCGCAAGCGTGCGTCAGGTAGACGAACACCATCCACCAGGGCGAGATCTTGGTGCCGTCCTCGCCCACCAGCGAGGTGGCCACCGACATCACCAGGAAGCCGATCCCCACCAGGAGCAGGCCGGCGCTGAACTTGGTGCCGACGTTGTTCCTTCCTCCCAAGCGCGGCAGCGCCGAAGCGATCACCGGGGCCAGCAAGAGAATGAACAGCGGAGTCGCGGCCTGCAGCCAGCTCGCGGGCACGACGAATTCGAACACGTCGAGATCCACGTGATCCCGCGCGAACAGGTTCAGCAACGACGCCGCATGGGCGACGATCATCCAGAACAACGCGGAACCCAGGTACACGAACAGGAAGAAGGCCAGCCGCCTGCGATCGACCGGCGCCAGCGCCGGATCACCCCGCAGCCGGACGTAGCAGACGATCGGTGTCACCACGCTGAGCAGCCCGATCATTCCGATCGCGACGGTGGCGCTGAGCAGACCCGCGATCGCGAGTGCCGCCAGTACCACGACGATCGCCGGACACCAGACGGCCAGCCGCCGCGCGATCGTCCGCAGCTCCGCCGGGTCGAGCGGCCGGATCGGCGTGGTGCCGACGCCGCGGAACTGACCCGCGGTCACCCACAACTGGACCGTGGTGGCCAGCAGCACCATGGCGATCGTCAGGAAGGCGAGATGCCAGCTGACCCGCTCGCCAAGGTAGCCCGCGATCAACGGTGCGAGCAGTGCCGAAACCTGGGAAGCGACATACATCAACGAGATGCCCGACTCCCTGCTCCGGTTGCCGCCGAACATCCTGTTGATCATCGCCTGGTGGTTCGGCTTGTAGACGGCACCGCCGATCGCCAGCAGCGGCAACGCCACGGCGGCCGTCCAGCCGGCCGGAACGGCCAGGATGAGGTAGCCGGCGACGTTCACCGCGCATCCCGCGAGCAGCGCGGTCCGGTTGCCGAGCCAGCGATCCCCTACCCAGCCACCCGCCAGCGACAGCATGAACATCAAGCCGATCCACGCCCCGAACAGGGCGGCCGCGTCCGTCATCGCGAGGCCGAGACCCCCGCGCGCCGCCGGCGCCGCCGCGTACAACACGAGAATCGCCTGCAGGCCATAGAAACCGAAGCGCTCCATCGCGTCGCTGGTGAACAGCGTCACGTACCAGCGCGGCATCTTCGCCAGGCGAACCGGTCCGTCGTCCCGGGTTCCGTCCTCGGCACGAGTAGTGGGTACCGCCGCGTCATCCACACCTTGTCCCTCCGCCGGAAGTCCTGCGGAGAAAGAGATATCGGCGCGATCTGGGGAATACCTGGGTTTCTGAGCAGCCCGTGCGCGCCCCGCTTCATCCCAGCCCCAGCCGCGCCTCACGCGACGAGGCGATGGTGCCGTCCGGACACTCTGTCGAGCAACGAGGAGCATCATGACCGGAAAGCGCACCGCCTTGGTCACCGGAGCCAACCGGGGAATCGGTCAAGCCGTCGCCGCCGAACTCTCCCGACGGGGGCTGCGGGTCGTGCCCACCACACGGCAACCGGACGAAGCGGGGTCACGGATACTCGACGTCACTGACCCCGACAGTGTCCGCGAAGCAGCAGACGAGATCGGCCCCGTCGATGTCCTGATCTGCAACGCGGGCGTCCTGCTCGACTCCGGCAGCGACCCGCTGTCGGTCCCCCTGGACCTCGTCGAACGCACCCTGGCAGTGAACCTGCTGGGCGGTTGGCGGGTGGCTCAGCTGTTTCTTCCGGGCATGATCGACAGAGGCTGGGGCCGCGTGGTGTTCGTCTCCAGCGGGACCGGGTCCGTCGACCAGGGACTCTTCACCGGAGCGCCTGGCTATTCGGTGTCGAAGGCGGCGCTCAACGGACTGACCATGATGCTCGCGTCGCACACCAAGGGCACCGGGGTACTGGTGAACGCGGTGAACCCCGGAAGGACCCGGACCAGGATGATGCCGCAAGCGGGGCGACCGGTCCAGGAAGCCGCGGGGGACATCGTCCACGCGGCGACGCTTCCCGACGACGGACCGTCCGGGGTCTTCCTCCGGAACCGGCTGCCCACTCCGTGGTAGCCGCGCGTGTCGAGCGTGATTTCAGATGTTCCCCACCACCGCGGGAAATCATCTGCTGGCCCAGCGAATCTCTGCAGAAGGGACGACCGTGCACCGCACTTTGATAGTGGCGAAGCTGCGGACCGACAGGCCACAACGGATCGCCGACGCCTTCGCCGAATCCGACGCGACCGAGCTGCCGCGGATGATCGGCGTCTCCCGGCGGACGCTGTTCACCTTCCACGACCTGTACTTCCACCTCGTGGAGGCGGACGAAGACATCTCACCGGCCCTGTACCAGGCCCGCGAACATCCGCTTTACCGGAAACTCAACACCACCCTCGCCGAACTGGTCTCGCCCTACGACCCCGGCTGGCAGGAGCCGAAGGACGCGATGGCCGAACCTCTCTACGTGTGGACCGCCGAGGAAGGGCGAACGGTATGACGACCACCCGGCCGGGAAAGATACGAGCGGAAGACGTCGAGTCCAATCGCAAGCGCGGTGGCGACATCCGGGTCACGCTGAGTCCGAAGACCGTGGGGTCCACCTCCGGTTTCGGCGGCCTGCTGCGGCTGGATCCCGGCGAGCTCGTCACCGAGCATTACCACCCTTATTCCGAGGAGTTCCTGCACGTCGTCGCCGGGGATCTGGAGATGACGTTGAACGGCCAGATGGCGCGGCTGACGGCGGGAGACTCGCTCCTCGTGCCCATCGGCGTGCGGCATCGGCTGGTCAACGTGGGCGACCTACCGGCGCAGGTGGTGTTCCACCTGTCACCGCTGGCTCCCAGGCCCGATCTCGGGCACGTGGACACGGAGACGCCGGCGCATCCGGACCAGTCCGGCCCCGACGTCGGAGCGGGCCGATGACGAGGACGGCCGTCATCACCGGTATCGGCGTGGTGTCGCCCGGCGCGTTGGGCCGGGTGGCGTTCTGGGACCTGCTTTCGGAAGGACGTACCGCCACGCGACCGATCTCGCTGTTCGACGCCGGCCGCTTCCGTTCCCGGATCGCCGCCGAAGCGGACTTCGACCCTGCCTCGGCCGGACTGTCCGCTCAGGAGATACGGCGGATGGACCGCGCCGCCCAGTTCGCCGTCGTTTCGGCGAGAGAGGCGGTGGCGGACAGCGGCTTGGCGTTCGACGGGATCGAGCCGGAGCGAGTGGCGGTCAGCATCGGCAGCGCGGTCGGCTGCACGATGGGCTTGGAGGAGGAGTACGCCGTACTGGCCGACGACGGCAAGAAGTGGCTGGTCGATCACACCTACGGCGTCCCCCATCTGTACGGGTACATGGTCCCGAGCACGCTCGCCGTCGAGGTCGCGCGGGATGTGGCCGCCGAAGGGGCGGTGGCGCTGATCTCGACCGGCTGTACCTCGGGCCTCGACGCGGTCGGGCACGGGGCGGCGCTGATCAGGGAAGGGTCGGCGGACGTGGTGCTCGCAGGAGCCACCGACGCCCCGCTGTCGCCGATCACGTCCGCTTGCTTCGACGCGATCCGTGCCACGTCGGCGAACAACGAGGACCCGGAACACGCCTCACGCCCCTTCGACGCGCATCGGGACGGTTTCGTCCTCGGCGAAGGTGCCGCCGTGCTGGTGCTGGAGGACAAAGCCGCGGCGCGCCGCCGCGGGGCGCGGATCTACGCGGAGGTCTCGGGTTTCGCCAGTCGCAGTAACGCCTTTCACATGACCGGGCTGAAGCCCGACGGTGCCGAGATGGCCGAGGCGATCAAGCACGCGCTGAAGCAGGCGGAAATCGACCCAACCGATGTCGGCTACGTCAACGCTCATGGATCCGGCACGAAGCAGAACGACCGACACGAGACCGCCGCGTTCAAGCGCAGCCTCGGCACGCACGCCTACCGAGTCCCGGTGAGCTCGATCAAGTCGATGATCGGCCATTCCCTCGGTGCCATCGGCTCTCTCGAACTGGCGGCCTGCGCCCTGGCCTTGGACCGACAGGTCGTCCCTCCGACGGCGAACCTGTCCAACGCCGACCCTGAATGCGACCTCGACTACGTGCCGAACACGGCGAGGGACCATCGGATGGACGTGGTGTTGAGCGTCGGCAGCGGATTCGGCGGCTTCCAGAGCGCGGCAGTCCTGACGAGGGGGTAGCGGCTCGCTCCGGGGGGATGACCATGGCGTCCGGCCTTCGTTCGAGAGCTTCTCGTGAACAGGTCTCCGCGAAGTGACCCAACACCGGCGTCGGGCGCTATAGGTTGTGCGCATGTACGTGCCCCCGCCGACGCGGCGCGCCTCCCAGCCGACCGCCGGGCCCTGGTGGCTGGTCATCGGCCCCGGGTTCGCCGCGCTCATCGGTTTGTTCCTGCTCACCGTGATCTACCGGTTCGACGGTGAGTCGCCGCTGCAGATCGATCTGGGCCTGTCCAGCCAGTCCTTGCTGCTGAGCGGTGTCGTCGCGTACGTCGTAGCGGCCGCGCTCGCCTTTCCGGCCGGCCTGCTGCTCGGCGGGCGCTTTCCGACGTCGGTGACCGTGCCCGCGCTCGTCTTCATGCTGCTGGGCGTGGTGCTGGTCGCCTTCGTGCCCAGCAGCGGCCTGCTCCTGGTCGGCCGGGTGCTGAACGGGCTCGGCGCGGGCGCCGTCCTCGGCGTGACCGTCGCGCTGATCCGCCGGCTTCAGGCCGGTCGCGGCATCGCGGCCGGGGTGACGGCCGGGCTCGGGGTGCTCGCCTTGGTGATCGCGCCGGTGCTCGGTGGCCTGCTGTCGGACGCCACCGGCTTCCGAGTGGTCTTCATCGTGGCCGCACTGTTCGTGTTCGTGGCGCTCGTGGTCGCCGGGATCCTCGGCATCGTCGCGCTGGCCAAGCCGAAACCGCTGCCGTACGCCGGACCTTCAGTCTCCGAGACCCCGCAACACCACTAGCACTTCGTCCGGCACGGCGAGGCCGGCTTCCACGTCCGACACCTTGGCGGCCACGCGGCGGTACGTCGCGCGGCCACGGGCGCTGAGGTGGACGAGCACGCGACGTCTGTCGGCGGCGTCGACCTCGCGGTAGGCCTGCGCGGTGGTGACCAGCTTGTCGACCACCCTGGTCAGCGTCGGGGCGGTGGCGAGCGTCCGGTCGGCCAGGTCGGCCATGGCGAGGCCGCCCTTGCCGCTCAGCGCGTCCAGCACCAGCCACTGGTCCAGGGTGAGACCTTCCTTGGCGAGCACCTGCTCGACCCGGGCGGCGACGGCCCGGGCGGCGCGGGTGAGCGAGCCGGTGAGCGACGTTCCGGCGGTCGTGACGCCGCGTGTCCCCATATCCCGTCCCCTTGCCAAAACCGGACACCCTCGCAATACTTCCAGGTGAAAGCACTTTGACCTTACCGGGCCACCGCACGGAGCGCCATGCCCCCACGCCTCGCCACCCGGCCCCGCGACGACACCTGGCGCGTGGCCATGGTGGTCCCGCTGCAGGGGCCGGCCGGGCTGTTCGGCCCGTCCTGCGAGGCGATCACGGACCTGGCCGTCCACGAGCTCAACGAATCCGGCGGCATCCTCGGCCGCCAGGTCGAGGCCGAGGTGGTCGACGGCGGTGGCACCCCTGCTGAAGTAGCCGGCGACTTGCGGCGGTTGGTCGACACGGGGCGGGTCGACGCGGTGAGCGGCTGGCACATCTCGTCGATCCGGCACGCGCTCGCGCCGGTCGTCGCCGACAGGATCCCGTACGTGTACACGTCGCTCTACGAAGGCGGCGAGCGCCGCTCGGGGATCTTCTGCACGGGCGAGACCCCACGTTGCCAGATCGAGCCGGCGTTGCGCTGGCTGCGCGATCATCTCGGCGCCCGGCGCTGGTTCGTCGTCGGCGACGACTACGTCTGGCCGCACCGGTCGACCCGCGCGATCCGGCAGTACGCCAAGGAACTCGACCTGCGCATCACCGGCGAGGCGTTCGTCGGGCTCGGGGCGGGCGATATGTCCACAGTGGTCCGCAGGATCGAACAGTCCACAAGCGACGGTGTGCTCATGTTGCTGGTCGGGCAGGACGCGGTGCGCTTCAACCGCGCCTTCGCCGCGCACGGGCTCAGCGATCGGCTGGTCCGGTTCAGTCCGCTCATGGAGGAGAACATGCTCCTGGCGAGCGGCGCGAGCGCCACCGGCAACCTCTACGTCTCCGCCGCCTACTTCCGGTCCATGGTCACCGCCGACGCGATGGACCTGCTCGGCCGCTACGTCGACCGCAACGGTCCCGGCGCCCCGGCCCTGAACAACGCCGCCGAATCCTGTTACGAGGGGCTGCACACGCTGGCGGAACTCGTCCGCCGGGCGGGGACGTCGGAACTTCCCGCGCTCAACGCGGCGATCGACGGCGTCGCCTATCACGGCCCTCGCGGCACGGTCGAATTCCGCGGGCGGCAGGCCGATCAGCACGTCCATCTCGCGGTCGCCGACGGCTACGACTTCGAAGTCCTCACCCGGCTCTGAGCAAGCACTCTTGACTCGCCCCGGCACACCACATACTTTCATTTGAAATTATTCCATGTGACGTCGATTACGCGGAGGTGAGCGTGGGCAACGTGGGCCTGCTCTACGTCGGCGCCGCTCTGATGATCAACGGCCTGATGCTGCTCGGCCGGATACCGCCGCGGTCGGCGGCGGTGCTGAACCTGTTCGTCGGCGCGCTCCAATGCGTCACCCCGACCGTGCTGATCGTGCAGGCGGGCGGCGACCGGGACGCGATCCTGGCCGCGTCCGGCCTGTACCTGTTCGGTTTCACCTACCTGTACGTCGGCATCGCGAACCTCGCGGACCTCGCACTCGAAGGCATCGGCTGGTTCTCGCTCTTCGTGGCGGGTGCCGCCGTGGTGTACGCGGGCATCGCCTTCTGGCACGACGGCGATCCGGTGTTCGGTGTCATCTGGCTTTCCTGGGCGCTGTTGTGGACCTTGTTCTTCCTGGTTCTCGGCCTCGGAAAAGAACATCTGGCGCGGTTCACCGGCTGGACCGCCCTGCTGCTCAGTCAGCCGACGTGCACGGTGCCCGCCTTCCTCGGCCTCACCGGCGTTTACCCGTCCTGAAAAACCGTTCGGAGAAAAGGAGTCTTCATGCGACACGGTGACATTGCCGCCAGCCCGGACACGGTCGGCGTCGCGGTGGTCAACTACAAGATGCCGAGGCTGCACACCAAGGCCGAAGTCCTCGCCAACGCCCGCAAGATCGCCGAAATGGTGGTGGGCATGAAATCCGGCCTTCCCGGCATGGACCTCGTGGTGTTCCCGGAGTACTCCACGCAGGGCATCATGTACGACCCGAAGGAAATGTACGAGACCGCCGCGACGATTCCCGGCGAGGAGACCGAGATCTTCGCCGCCGCGTGCCGTGAGGCCCAGACGTGGGGCGTCTTCTCCATCACCGGCGAGCGGCACGAAGACCACCCCAACAAGCCGCCGTACAACACGCTCGTGCTCATCAACGACCGCGGCGAGATCGTCCAGAAATACCGCAAGATCCTGCCGTGGTGCCCGATCGAAGGCTGGTACCCCGGCGAGGACACCTACGTCAGCGACGGCCCCAAGGGCATGAAGATCTCGCTGATCATCTGCGACGACGGGAACTACCCGGAGATCTGGCGCGACTGCGCGATGAAGGGCGCCGAACTGATCGTGCGCTGCCAGGGTTACATGTACCCGGCCAAGGAGCAGCAGATCCTGATCGCCAAGGCGATGGCGTGGGCCAACAACTGTTACGTGGCCGTGGCGAACGCCGCCGGTTTCGACGGCGTGTACTCGTACTTCGGCCATTCCGCGATCATCGGCTTCGACGGGCGCACGCTCGGCGAGACCGGCGAAGAGGAATACGGGATCCAGTACGCGCAGCTTTCGGTTTCGGCGATCCGTGACGCGCGGACCTACGACCAGTCGCAGAACCACATCTTCAAACTGCTGCACCGCGGGTACACGGGCGTGCAGGACGCGGACGAAGGCGACAAGGGCGTGGCGGACTGCCCGTTCGACTTCTACAAGCTCTGGGTCACCGACGCCAAGAAGGCGCAGGAGAAGGTGGAGTCCATCACCCGCGACACCATCACTCCTCGGCATCCCTGACGAGGCGTGATGGGGCCCTAGACTCGGCCCATGGACAGGATCGACAGCGGCAGCCGGACGATCGCCGCCCCGCCCGAGACCGTCTACCAGGCACTCCTCGACCGGGAGTCGCTCGAAGCCTGGCTGCCGCCCGAAGGGATGCGCGGCCGGATCGAGCACTGGGATCCGCGGCCCGGCGGCGGTTTCCGGATGACCCTCACCTACCTCGACGCGTCCGCCGCGCCCGGCAAATCGTCGGACGCGACGGACGTCGTCGAGGTCGGGTTCGCCGACCTGGTGCCCGCGGAACGCGTGGTGCACAAGGCCGTCTTCGACTCCGAAGACCCGGCGTTCGCGGGCACCATGACGATGACCTGGGAGCTGGCCGCCGCGGGTGACGGCACCGAGGTGACCGTCACCGCGACGGACGTGCCGTCCGGGATCGGCCAGGCCGATCACGAGGCCGGGATCGCCTCCTCGCTCGCCAACTTGGCTTCCTTCGCCGAGACGCGCTGACGACCGGACGCGATGATGATCGCGGCGAGCACGGCCATCACCAGCGGCACGACCAGCGCCGCCCGGTATCCGCCGAGCGCCACCTCGGGTGAACCACCCGCGCCGAGCGCGGCGACGTTGACGGCGGTCACCGCGGACAGCCCGAGCGCCGCGCCGAACTGGAACGCCGTGTACAGCAGGCCGCCCGCGAGCCCCTGTTCGTCCTCGGCGATCCCGTCGGTGGCGACGATCGTCAGCGGACCGTAGGCGAGCGCGAAGCCCAGCCCCAGGATGATCATCGACGGGAACATCGCCGCGTACGTCCAGTCCATGCCCAGCGGCAGGAAGAGCGCGTAGGACACGGCCGCGAGCACGAAACCGCCGAAGATCAGCCGCGTGTTGCCGAACCTCGCCACCAGCCGCGGGGTGAGCGTCGGCGCGAGGATCGCGTCGATCCCGACCGCGAGCAGCGCCAGGCTCGTCTCCAGCGTCGACCAGCCCCGGAGTTCCTGCAGGTACAGCGTGACCAGGAACTGGAACCCGAAGAACGAACCCGCGAACAGCAGGGCGCTGACGTTCGCCCGCACCAGCGGCCCCGATTTCAGGATGCCGAGGCGCACCAGCGGCGCGGGCGAGCGGCGTTCGACGGACACGAAGGCCATCAGCGCGGCCACTCCCCCGGCGAACGAGGCCACGGTCCAGCCCCAGCCCTGCCCTGGGTGTTCCAACCGGACCACGGCGTAGGCGATCAGCAGCATCGCCGTCGTGACGGTGACCGCTCCGGCGAAGTCCAGGCGACGCGGGCCGCGTTCGTCGCCAGCGGGTTCCTTGATCAGCCAGAGCGCGGCGAGCAGGATGATCGCGGACAGGATCACCGGCGTGAAGAACACCCAGCGCCAGTCGATCCTGGCCAGCAGGCCGCCGATGACGAGGCCGAGCGAGAAACCGCCCGCCCCGGTGCCGGCGTAGAACAACAGGGCCTTGTTGCGTTTCGGGCCCTCTTCGAAGCTCGTGGTGATGATGGACAGGCCAGCCGGGGTCATGAAGGCCGCGGCGACGCCGGTGACGAACCGGGCGAGCAGCAGCATCCAGCCTTCGGTGGCGAAACCGCCCAGCCCGGAGAAGACGAGGAACACCACCAGCCAGCCGACGAACATGCGGCGGCGGCCGTACAGGTCGGCGGCGCGCCCGCCCAGCAGCATGAATCCGCCGTAACCGAGCACGTAGGCGCTCACCACGCCGCTCAGCGTCGCGGTCGACAGGCCGAGTTCGGCCCGGATGGACGGCAGCGCCACGTTCAGCATCGCGACGTCGATGCCCTCCAGGAAGATGGCGCCGCACAGCACCAGGAGCACGCCCCAGGCCCGCCCGCCCATCCGGTCGGCGCGCGGAAGCGTTTGCGAGTTGCTCAAGATCGGATCTCCCTCAGTGAACGGGGACCGACGGTTACTCATCAGCCGGTCGGTTCCCTCTTGTAACCAAGGGGATCTTCCGTCACTATCGATGACCATGGAAGAAGGCACTTTGAACTCACCTAGTCGTTGTGAACTCACCGAAGGGGACTACGAGGCCTTCCAGTGGGACACGCGTGAGGACTGCGAGGTCCGCCAGATCCTGGACCGGGTGGCGGACAAGTGGTCGCTCCTGGTGATCGCGCTGCTCGACCGCAACACCCTGCGGTTCACCGAGCTCAAGTACAAGATCGACGGCATCAGCCAGCGCATGCTCACCACCACGCTGCGCCACCTGGAACGCGACGGGCTGGTGAACCGGACCGTCTATCCGGTGGTGCCGCCCCGGGTCGAGTACGCGCTGACGCCGCTGGGCATGACGCTGCACCAGACCATCCAGTCGCTGGTCACCTGGACCGAGGACCACCAGAGCGAAATCGCCCTCGCGCGCGCCCAGTACGACAAACGCGTCACCACCTAGGGAGTCGCATGGCCAGGCTGTCCGGAGGGGATCCGTCACTGCTGCGGCGGCTCAACGCCATCGCCGTCCTGCGCGCGCTGTACGCGGCCGAGGAGCTCACTCTCGCGGAGCTGGTCAAGGCGAGCGAGGTCTCCCGGCCGACCGTCGAGGAGATCGCCGCGGACCTCGGCGAACAGGGCCTGGTCGAGGAGGTCCCGCTCTCCCCCGGCGCGCCGCGGCCGCGGGGCAGACCCGCCAAGCGGTACCGGTTCCGCCAGGAGTCCGGGCACGTCGCCGGCCTCGAGATCGGCCCGCATCAGGCGTTGTGCCTGGTCGCCGACCTGCGGGGCGACGTCGTCGGACGGGCGAGGGCCGGGCTCACCCCGGAAACGGCCGCAGCGGACCGGCTCGGCGCCGCGCACCGGGTGCTCGGCACGGCCGTCGAGGGCCACGCCAACGTGCGGATGCTCGGCGTCGGCACCACCGGCGTGGTGTCCGGCGGCAAGGTCGTCCACAACTACCGGCTTCCCGGCTGGACCGGCGTCGACCTGCTCGCGGAGTTCGGCGGCGGCTGCCCGGTGCTGGCCGGGAACGACACCGACCTCGCGACCTTGGCCGAACACTGGCGCGGCGCCGCGCACGGCCTCGACGACGTCGTCTACGTGCGGGCCGGAGCCGCCGTCTCGCTGGGCCTGCTGCTCGGCGGGAAACCGCACGCGGGCCACCACGGCGCGGCGGGCGAGATCGGCGCCCTGCGGCAGGCGGACGGCTTCGTCCAGCTCGTCGCCGCCACGGTCCTCGCCGTCGACCCCGAGCTGGTGGTGATCGGCGGCCCGGACGACCTGTTGACGGCGAGGCTGCGCGCCGAACTGGCCCGCCTGGCGCTGTTCCCGGTGCGCGTCGAGACGTCGACGCTCGGCGAAGACGCGGTCGCGCTCGGCGCGGTCCGGCTGGCGCTGAGCCGGGTGGAGCGCGAATTGTTCAGCGTCGCGGACGTCGCCTGAGCAGGCTGATCGCCACGATCAGCACGGCCACCGCGCCACTGGTGAACAGCTGCGTCCGCGCGTCGGCGTCCGTCCACATGAGAACGAGGACGCCCGCCATGGCGAGCAGCGCGACCCAGCTGAGCCACGGGAAACCCCACATCCGCACCGGCAGGTCGGCGGCCGTGCCGTCGCGTTCCGCCGCCTTCCGCAGCCGCAGCTGGGAGACGGCGACGAAGATCCAGACCAGCAGGATGTTCGCCCCGATGGCGTTGAGCAGGAACGGAAGCACGTGTTCGGGGGCGAGGAAGTTCAGCAACACGGCCACGAAACCGAAGGCCACCGACGCGAGCACCGCCGTCCGCGGGACGCCCGCGCCGGACAGTTTCAGCATCGCGCGCGGCGCTTCACCGCGTTCGGCCAAGGAGAACACCATCCGCGAGGCGCCGTAGAGGTTCGCGTTGAGCGCCGAGAGCAGCGACGTCAGCACGACGAAACTCATCAGCAACGCCGCCGACGGCACCCCGACCTTGTCCAGAATGGTGACGAAGGGGCTGGTGTTGGCCGAAGCGGATTCCCACGGCAGCAACAACACCATCAGCGCCACGGAACCGATGTAGAACAGCAGCAGCCGCACGATGACCGTGCGCGTGGTGCGGCGGATCGAACCGGCCGGATCGTCGGACTCCGCGGCCGCGATGGTCACCAGTTCCATACCGCCGAAGGAGAACGCGACCGCGAGCAGACCGGTCAGCACGCCTTGGAGGCCGTTGGGCAGGAAACCGCCGTGCCCGGTGAGATTGCTCAGCCCGACCGGCGTCGTCCCCGGCAGGATCCCGAACACCGCCAGCGTGCCGAGCACGAGGAAGGCGACCACGGCGGTCACCTTGATCGCGCCGAACCAGAACTCGAATTCCCCGAACGAGCGCACGGCGAACAGGTTCACCACGGTCAGCACCGCCATGAACAGCAGCACCCAGGTCCACTGGGGAACGCCGGGCAGCAACCCGTTCGCGATCCCCGCCGCCGCGGTCGCCTCGGCGGCGACCACGACCACCAGCAGCGACCAGTACAGCCAGCCGACGGTGAACCCGGCCCAGCGGCCGAGCGCCTTCTCCGCGTACACCGAGAACGAGCCGCTGCTCGGCTCGGCGGCCGCCATCTCGCCCAGCATGCGCATCACGAGCACCATGAGCAGGCCCGCGACCACATAGGACAACAGGATGCCGGGGCCCGCGGTCTTGATCCCCGCGCCGGTGCCGACGAACAGCCCGGCGCCGATCGCCCCGCTGATGGCCAGCATGGTGACGTGCCGCCGCCGGAACCCGGTGCCGAGCGATTTCGGCTCGATCGCGGTCACGGGTTCGGCGGGACCTGGTGCGGGCATGGTGGATCCATTCGTCTGCGGTACTGGCGAGCTCAACCGCGGGACAACTCTTCCAGCCGTTCGTGCAGCCGGTCGACGTGGTCCTCGCTTTCGGGCTTCATCAGCACGCTACGCAGGATCCTCGCGCCGTCCGCATCCGCGTCGACCCCGGTGTGACGCAGACCGAACTGCGCCTCGCCGATCCGCAGCGTGCTGAGGAACACCGGCTCCCTGGCCGCGGCCATGCCGGTGCGCAGGATCCGCGCGCTCTCCTCGTCGATCCTCGACAGCGAAAGCGGCTCCGTCCGGGGGAAGTAGGTGACGATGTCGAGTTCCGGTGGCTGGTACAGGTCGAACCGCTCGGAGTCCTCCAGCAGCTTCGCCCACCGCAACGCCGCGCGGCGCCCGGCCGCGAGCACCCGGCCCAGTCCGTCGGGGGTGGGCGGCAGGACGCGGAAGGTGAGCCACAACGCGGCGGCCGCCGCCCCCGCCCGGGAGCATTCGAGGCTGATCTCGCCGAGATGCAGCTCTTCCGAGGTGAAGTAGGTGTACGGCGAATCGTGCAGGAAGAACCGGCCCACCCCGGGATCCTTGAACAGCACCGCGCCGCAGCCGTAGGGCTGGAGGCCGTGCTTGTGCGGATCGATGACGATCGAGTCGGCCTCGGCGATGGCCAGCCACGGGGCTTCGGGCAGCCCCTCGGGACCGTCCAAACCGGACAGAAGCCGGAAGAATCCCCCGTAGGCGGCGTCGACGTGCACCCGGACGCCATAGCGCTCGCGCAGCGCCAGCGCTTCGTGGATCGGCTCCACCGTGCCCAGTGCGGTCGTCCCGGCGGTGAGGACGACGGTGCCGATCTTCCCGGTGCGCAGCAGGTCTTCGAGCGCGTCGAGGTCCATCGCGCCACGCGCGTCGACGGGAACCGTATGCCCCTCGACGCCGAGGACGCCGCACATCCGTCCGTGCGTGTAGTGCGCCTCCGCGCTGTACGCGATCCCCTTGCCCGGATGCGTTTCCCGCGCGACGAACAGCGCCTCGAGGTTCGCGATCGTGCCGCTGGTGGTCAGATGCCCCAGATGTTCCGGGTAGCCGAACATCGTGGCCAGTGCCTGGACGACCTCGCGTTCCATCTCGGCCGTCGCGGGACCGCCGTCGAGCGCGTGGTTGTTGGGGTTGACCAGCATCGCGGTCAGGTAGCCGACCACGGCCGCCGGATGCGGCGGTTTGAGCATCTGGCCGGCGTAAGACGGGTGGAAGAACGGGTAGTTGTCCTTCAGCCGCTCGGTGAGCTCCTCGAACGCCGTCTCGAACCGCCCGTCGGAGATCTCCAGCGACGGATGCGGCCGGACGGGGGTGAACGTCTCCGCCCACGCCTCGTTCGACGTCAACGCCTGACCGAGCCAGTACCGGAAGTCCATCAAGGGCGCCCTTCGCTTCGTTCGGCTCCAAAAAACGTAGGAGTCGCCGGAGGTCCCGCGCAACCGTCTTCGGTAGGGGCCGGCTCTACCGGGCCCGCCGCTCTTCGCCCTTCTCCTCCAGCTGCCGAACGATCTCCCGCAGCGAAGCGGCCAGCTCGGTGCACTTCTCGGAGCTGAGCCGTTCGGTGACGAACGCTTCCTCCTGGTTGAACTCCGGGAAGAGCTCCCGCATCAGCCGCTCGCCCTCCGGGGTCAGCGCGAGCAGCACCAGCCGCCCGTCGACGGGGTGTTTGCGTCGGGTGACCAGGCCGTGCGCCTCCAGGGTCTTCATGACCCCGGTCAGCGTCCCCTTGGTGATCCCGGACTCCGCGGCGACGTGCCTGGTCTCCTTCTCGCCGAAGATCCACACCACCCAGAGCACCACGAACGCGGTCCAGGTGAGGCCCGCGGTGCGCAGGACCGAGTTCTCGAAATGCAGCCGGACCGCGGTCGCGGCGCGGTGGAGGTTCGCCACCGCCTCCATCCGCTCCCACAGCAGCGGGATACCGCCCAGTTTGGCCCGGACGGCGTTCTCGGTCTCGGCCAGCGTGTGATACCCGGTCAACAGCCACATCCTCACCGGTCCCGGAGGCACCAGCCCGATGGGCGCGCACCCCCGCGCACCCGCTCCGCAGATCGTATGCGGAACGGGCGGGAGTCCACAGTGGTCTTTCCGGGTTGCTCTTCGCTAAGCGGCGGGCGCCAAGGGCTCCAGCAGATCCTGTCCTGTTTCGGACAATTCCGCGGGTACCCGGCTGCCGGGAACACCACCGTCCGGCATCCGGATCAGGCCGGCGTGGGCCAGACGGTGGGCCGTGCTCTGGTCACTGCACGGCAGGCCGTCGACGTAGAGATCGGGCTCCAGGCTGATGGTGATCTCGGCCCTGCCCTGTGCCACGGCTCGCAGCATGGCCAGGGCTCGCGATGACCAGCCTTCGGGGTCTTTGGTGTGTTCGGTCATTCGGGGTCACTCCTCTGACCTGAGGCTTTCCCGATGGCGGCGGTTCAAACATGACTCCGGTCACCGTTGGGGCACGGCCGCGCGATGCTCCGCGATGTCGCCGAACAGGTCGCCCATCTCCTCGACGCGTTCGAGCACCTGCTCGGCGGTGAACAGCAGGTCTGCGGCCTTGCGGCAGGCTTCGACCTCCTCCCAGGTCACCGGCGTGGACACGGTCGGGACGGCCCGGCCGCGCAGCGAGTACGGCGCGATGGTGGTCTTGGCGGTGTTGTTCTGGCTCCAGTCGATGAACACGCGGCCGGGGCGGATGGCCTTCGTCATCTTGGCGACGATGGTTTCCGGTGACCGGCGCGCGAGTTCCTCCGCGACGGCCTTGGCGTACTCGGAGGTGCGTTCGTCGGAGCGCGTGCGCACCGGGCAGTACAACTGCATTCCCTTGTTGCCGCTGGTCTTCGCGTACACCGTGAGACCGTCCCCGATGAGCAGGTCGCTGAGTGTCTCGGCCACCCGGCAGCAGTCGACGACGTCCGCGGGCGGCCCGGGATCGAGATCGAACACCAGCAGATCGGGTGATTTCCGCGCGCCGCGCGGGCCGACCGTCCACTGTGGAACGTGCAGTTCCAGCGCGGCGAGATTGGCCGCCCACATCAGCGTCGGGAGGTCGCCGACCACCGGGTAGTCGAGCGTCTCCTCCCCGCCCCGGCGGCCGCGGTTGGTGAGCCGCGCGGTGCGCACCCAGTCGGGGGCGTGCCGGGAAACGTTCTTCTCGTAGAACGGTTCGCCGTCGACACCGTCGGGGAACCGGCGGAAGGTGGCGGCGCGGTCACGCAGATGCGGGAGCATCACCGGGGCTATCCGGCGGTAGTAGTCGAGGACCTCGCGTTTGGTGAAACCGTGCGCGGGATAGAGCACCTTGTCCAGATTGGACAGCCCCAGCCGCCGACCCTCGACCTCGACCGTTATCCGCTCCTCAGGCACCCTTCGACGATAGATCACCGGCGGGGTTTCCGGGGTACCGTGAGG
The DNA here is from genome assembly GCF_041021335.1 of Amycolatopsis sp. SB7-3. Taxonomy (NCBI): domain Bacteria; kingdom Bacillati; phylum Actinomycetota; class Actinomycetes; order Pseudonocardiales; family Pseudonocardiaceae; genus Amycolatopsis; species Amycolatopsis sp. SB7-3. The sequence continues at coordinate 52,764 of NZ_JBFPJQ010000009.1, read as the reverse complement.
CATGAGCACCGTGCCGGACGCGATCGCCCCGATGCTGGCGACCGACGGCGACCTGCCCACCGGCGGGTGGGCCTACGAATACAAATGGGACGGCTACCGCTGTTGCCTGCGGGTCGCGCGCGACGGCGAAACGCGTCTGACCAGCCGCCGCGGGCTCGACATCACGGCGACGTACCCGGATGTCACCGGCGAAGCGCTCGACGGTCGCGAAGCCGTCCTCGACGGCGAGATCGTCGTGCTCGACGAGCAGGGCAGGCCCAGCTTCCCGCTGTTGCAGACCCGGCACCTGCGCACGCCGGACGCGTCGCTGCTGGAACGCAGCCCGGTGCACTTCTTCGCCTTCGACGTGTTGCTTCTCGACGGCGACGTCCTGCTCGACGAGCCGTACGAGGCCCGGCGCGAGGTGCTGACGTCCCTGGGCGCCGGCGGCCGCATCGCCATCCCACCGGGGTACACCGACCAGGACATCTCACCCGACCAGCTGCTCGACGTCGTCCGGCAGCACGGGCTCGAAGGTTTGATCGCGAAGAAGCTCGACAGCCGCTACTACCCCGGCAAGCGGACACGGCAGTGGATCAAACGGGCGCTGTGGCACACCCAAGAGGTCGTGATCGGCGGCTGGCGCCCCGGTGACGGACGGCGCTCCGGGACGCTCGGCGCACTGCTGCTCGGCGCCCATGACGACGCCGGGGACCTGCGGTACATCGGCGACGTCGGGACCGGGTTCAGCGACAAGGTGCTCGAAGACCTGCATGCCCGGCTCACCCCGCTGGAGCGGAAGAAGCCGCCCTTCGCCTCGGAGGTCCCGCGCGATCGGGCGCGGCGCGTGCACTGGGTGGAGCCGGAACTCGTCGGCGAGGTCGTGCACCGGAACTGGACCCCGGACGGCCGTCTGCGGCATACGACGTGGCGGGGGTTGCGGGCGGACAAGACGCCCGAGGACGTCAAGCTTCCCTCCTCTGGATGAAGCGCAGCAGATTGCCGGAAGGGTCGAGGAAGGCGCAATCGCGTACTCCTCCTGGCCGGTCGATCGGTTCCTGCATCACTTCGGCGCCCGCGGCCTCGATGCGCTCGAAGGTGCCATCGCAGTCGTCGGTCGTGAAGACGAGCCGGTTCAGCAAGGCTTTGGACATCAGGTCCTCGATCGCGGACCGGTCGGCCGGTGAGGCACCACGGCCCGCGTCGGGTGGTTCGAGGACGATCCGCACGTCTGGCTGCGAAGGCGGCCCGACGCTCACCGGCCCGTCACTCCACACGGTGAAACCGAGCACGTCACGATAGAAGCCGAGCGCGCCGCCGAGATCGTGGACGGCGAGCGTGCACGAGAAGAACCGGATCATTTGGCGCTGAGGAAGGCGATTTCGAGACCGCGGAGGCGTTCCGGGTCGGTGTCGATGTCGATCCTGGTGATCTTCCCGTCGTGAACGCTGAACGTGAAGACGGCCTTCGCCTGGCCGCGATGTGACCAGACGGCCGAAGGATCCCCGCCGACCAGGGCCAGCCGGGCCGCCTCCGCGCGTCCGGAGAAGAAGGCCGCGACCGCGTGGCCGCCGCGGACCTCGCCGACCACGGCGTCCGGGTCGAGCACTTCGAGCAGGGCTTCGAAGTCACCGTTCCGGGCGGCGGCGAGGAAGGCGGCGATGACCTCCCGCTTCGGGGATCGCGCGGCGTCCGTCTCGTCGGAAGCGGTCTGCACCCGGCGTCGGGCCCGGCTCGCGAGCTGCCGGGCCGCCGCCGGCGAACGGCCGAGGACGGTGCCGATCTCGCCGAACGACACGGCGAACACGTCGTGCAGGACGAACGCGAGCCGCTCGGCGGGGTTCAGCTTGTCCAGCACCACCATCAGCGCGACACCGACCGAATCGGCCAGCAGCGCCTCGTCCTCCGGGTCTTCCTTGGCGACGTCCGGCAGGCCGGGCTCGGGCGGCATCGCCCCCGCGGACTCCTCCCGTCTGGCGCGGCGGGATTCCAGCATGTTCAGGCAGACCCTGGCGACGACCGTCGTCAGCCAGCCCGCCGGATTCTCGATGTCGTCGGTGTCCGCGCGGCTGACCCGCAGCCACGCCTCCTGCACCGCGTCCTCGGCCTCCCCCGGCGAGCCGAGTATCCGGTAGGCCACCGCCCGCAAGCGACCTTGGTGCTCGGCGAACCGCTCGCTCACCCAATCCTGCTCGGCCATCTGTCACATTCCTCCGTCCGGGTCTGTCACAGCGAATGACCGGCGAACCCGTCCCGATGTGACATCGCCGGTCGGACCACCCGTATCGAATCCCCAGGAGACCATGATGAAAGCGCACGTCAGCTCGATCCTCCTCGGCGTCAAGGACCTGGCCACGTCCAAGGCGTTCTACACCGAGGGGCTCGGCTGGAAGATCAAGGACGACTACGGCGTCTCGGTGTTCTTCGAGCCGGACGGCGGCTCGCGGGTCGGCTTCTACGGCCGCGAAGGCCTCGCGGGCCAGGTGGGCACGAGCCCGGAAGGCAGTGGTTTCAGCGGGCTCGTCCTCACCTATGTCGTCCGCAGCGAGACACGCGTCGACGAGATCGTCGCGGAGGCCGAGAAGGCGGGTGCCACGATCCTGAAGCCCGCGGGCGCTCTGCCGTGGGGCGGGTACGGCGGCACCTTCGCGGACCTGGACGGCTACATCTGGAGCATCGGCTACAGCGCGAAGGGCACTGATCAGCCGTACGCGGAGTGATCTTCCGGTGAGCTCTGGGCCCCTCGTGTTCTCGCGAGGGGCCCGGTGTCTCCGGCGTGTCAGCGCCGTGGCGGTCCGGTGTCAGGCGGGTCGGCGATCGTTGCTTCACCAACGAGAGATCACCACCACCAAGGAGTTCGAGATGTCCGTCTTCCCCACCCCGCAGCCGATCGCCGCCACGCTGACCGTCGCCGGCGCCCGGGTTCGCCTCACCGCGAGCGACCGCACCGACACGGTGGTGCTGGTCGAGCCGATCGACGCCACGAGCAAGTCGGACGTGAAGGTCGCCGAGAACACCAAGGTCGGCTTCGACGGCGGAAAGCTGTCGATCGAGACGAAGAAGGCCGGCGGCAAGAACGGCTCGGTCGCGATCACGATCGAGGTGCCCACCGGTTCCGGGCTGGTCCTGAACACGGCTTGGTCGGATGTCGAGGCCGACGGCCGGTTCGGTGACTGCGCGCTGGAGATGTCGTCGGGCCAGGCCCGGATCGAGCGCGTCGCGGCGGTGCGGGGCAACCTCGCGGCCGGCGACATCGCGATCGGGCACGTCGCCGGGACCGTGGACCTCGACGGCGGCTCGGCCGGCGTCCGGATCGGCGAGGTCGAAGGAACCGTCAAATACTCGGGCGCCACCGGGAAGGTCTGGATCGGGCACGCCCGGTCCGACGTCGAACTTTCCGGCTCCAGCGGCAGTTTCGACATCGACCGCGCCGACGGAGACATCGTCGCGAAGGCGGCCAACTGCCCGATCCGCATCGGGCGGCTGTCGCGCGGCGAGGCCGAACTGGTGAACGCGTCCGGCGGCATCGAGGTCGGCGTCGACGGGGACAGCGCGTCGGTGGATGCCAAGAGCACCAAGGGATCCGTGCGCAACTCCGTCGCGACCGACAGCGAGGCGGGGGTCAAGGTTTACGCCCGGACGCGGCTGGACGACATCGTCATTCACCGCGCCGCGTGATCCCGGCCGGGTCGGGAGGGATGGGTGGCCGCAGTTAGTCGACTAAATGCGGCCACCTAAGAACCAGCGAACCGGTCCAGCGCCGCGAGCTTCCAGGCCCGCTTCACGTCACTCGAATGGTGGCCTGAATCGTCGTCGATCAGCAACTCCGCGCCGGGCCAGGCGCGGGCGAGTTCCCAAGCCGTGTCCACCGGGCAGCTCAGGTCCCGGCGTCCGTGGATCAGCACGCCGGGAATGTCCCGCAACAGGCCCGCGTCGCGGATCAGCGCGCCGGGTTCGAGCCAGCCGACGTGGGAGTAGTAGTGCGTGACGATGCGCGCGAACGCGAGTTCCCATTCACCGATCGGTCCATTATGGACGGTCGCACCGGGTTCCAGTGACAGCACCGTATCCTCCCAGCGGCACCAGGAACGGGCGGCCTCGATCCGCACCCGCGGATCGGGATCTTCCATGAGCCGTGCGTAGGCGGCGACCAGATCACCGGAGAGATCACCGCGGAATCGGGCCCATTCCTCGGGAAAGAACCGGCGGGCGCCGTGATACAGCCAGTCGATCTCGGACGGCCGTGTCGTGCTGATGGAGCTGACGACGATCTCGGTGACCCGCTCCGGGAATCGTTCGGCGTAGGCGAGCGCGAGTGTCGTGCCCCAGGAACCTCCGGTGACGAGCCAGCGTTCGATCCCCAGGTGTTCGCGCAGACGTTCCATGTCGGCGACGAGATGGTCCGTCGTGTTGTGCCGCATGTCGGTCGCCGGGTCGCTCGCGTGCGGGGTGCTGCGCCCGCAGCCGCGCTGATCGAACAGCACCGCGCGGTAACGGGCCGGGTCGAACATCCGCCGCATGCCCGGCGTACAGCCCTGCCCGGGCCCGCCGTGCAGCATGACCGCGGGCTTCCCGGCGGGGTTCCCGCAGGTCTCCCAATAGAGGACATTGCCGTCACCTACATCGAGCAGTCCCTTGTCGTAGGGCTCGGCCGGCGGGTACAGATCGATCATGAACCGAGACTAGACCGTCAGTGAGGCCACGAAACACTTTCGCCGCAACGAAGTTCAGCACACCGGCCCTTTCCTCGCCGCGCGGAAAGGGGCAGATTCAGAACTTCACCGGCGAAAACCCACGAACGGGGAACCATGGCCGTCGACGGCATGAACTACACCCTCGGGGTGGAAGAAGAGTTCGTCCTGCTCGACCCGATGGACGGCTCGGTCGCGTTGCGCGCGCCCGAGCTGCTCGAAAGCCTCGCCCCCGGGCCGGACGTCACCGGTGAGCTGATGCGGTTCCAGATCGAGACCGCGACGGGTGTCTGCCGCGGCCTGGACGAGGTGCGCTCGGAACTGACACGGCTGCGGCACCTCGTCGCGACGGCCGCGGAGGCCGACGGCTGCTTGATGGTGGCAGCGGGGATCCCGCCCGGTGACCTGCGGGGAGACACGCTCACGCCCGAGCCGCGGTACCGGCGGATGGCGCAGGCGTTCCCGGAACTGATCGGCGAGGCCGGGACGTGCGCCTGCCATGTGCACGTCGGCCTGCCGTCACGGGATCTCGGCGCCCGCGTCCTCGCCGGGCTGCGGCCGTGGCTCGGCCCGTTGCTCGCCCTCAGCGCCAACTCCCCGGTGCAGAACGGCGCCGATTCCGGCTGGTCGAGCAGGCGGTTCCCGATCTGGGATCGCTGGCCGACGGCGAAACCGCCCGACGAGTGGACCGGTGCGGCCGCGTACGACCGGAGTATCGGGGACGCCTTGCGTCGCGGCGCCGCCCTCGACGCGGCGGGCGTGTACTTCTACGCGCGTCTTTCCCCGCGGTATCCCACGGTCGAGGTGCGGATCGCCGACGTCTGCCTGGCCGTCGACGACGCGGTGCTCCTCGCGGCCCTGGTGCGCGGGCTGGTCGCGACCTGCGCCGGGACGGCGAGACCGCCGCGGGTCCGCGGTGCCCGGATCGACGCCGCCTTGACGGCCGCCGCGCGTCGCGGTCTCGACGGGCCCGGTATCGACGTCTTCACCGGCAGAGAGGCCGATCAGCGCGAGTTGCTCGGCGAACTCGTCGAGTTCATCCGGCCGGCGCTCGTGGCCGCGGGCGACGCGGACGACGTCGACCGGGGGCTGGACTCACTGTTCGAACACGGGACCGGCGCGGCCCGGCAACGCCGGTTGTTCGCGGAAGCGGCTTCTCCTGGCGAGTTCGCCGCGGATCTCGCCCACGCGACGATGAACGTCCCGGCCCGGTAGTCGAGCCGACGTCAGAGCCAGCCGGACTCGCGGGCGATCCGCACGGCGTCGACCCGGTTGCGGGCGCTGAGCTTGGAAACGATCGTCGTCAGGTAGTTCCGCACGGTGCCGGCGGACAGGAACAACTCGGCGGCGATCTCGGTCGGGTCGGAGCCGACCGACGCCAGCCGGAGCACCTCGATCTCGCGGGCGGTGAGCGGGCATTCCTCGCTGTCCCAGGCGGCGAGCGCCAGGTCGCCGTCGACGACGCGCCGTCCGGCGGCGACCCCGCGGACCGCGTTGGCGAGCCGGTCGGCGGGCGCGTCCTTGCGCAGGAAACCGTTGACCTTCGCGGCCAGCGCCCGCCGCAGGGTGCCGGGGCTGCCGAGCGAGGTGAGGATCAGGGTGCGCACGGCGGGCAGCTGCTCGTGCAGTTCGGCGGCGGCGGTGAGGCCGTCCTTGCCCGGCAGGTCGATGTCGATCAGCGCGATGTCGGGGCGCGCGGATTGGGCGAGTGGGAGGATCTCGTCGCCACTGGCGCATTCGGCGACGACTTCGATGTCGGGTTCCAAACCGAGCAGCGCGACCAGGGCCCCCCGGACAATGTGCATGTCCTCGGCCACCAGGACCTTGATCATCGACCCCATCTGCCTTTCGCCTGCGTCTCGCCCCACGAGCCGACGATACTATCCTCACACACTCGTTCCGCGAAATGGAAACCGGCCCTTGACCGCCGCGGGGACGCGGTCAAGGGCCGGTTCTGTGTTGCCGCGGGAATACGTTCTTCGGACCGCGCCAACACGGCCGGGGGGGTTCCGGCGTGAATGCGCTACCAGGAATTCTGCGGCCACCGGCCACCGGGATCCAGTGCGCGCACCACCGGCGGGGCATGGTTTTCGCATGCTCGCCGACCCCGTGAAATTTTCACGTCGGCGCACACATGAATCCATATCCGGCGGTGAATCAAGCACTTCAGGAGAAGCCGTGGCGAACACTACTGTCGGAAACCGCAAAGCATGCCAGAAATCCTCGAGCGAAAGGACGGCACAATGGATGAGACTGTCCGGCGAGCCGTGGAGCGAGCCATTGGGGCCATGAACGAGAAACTGGGCGAAGAGCTCACTATCGACGACATCGCCCGCGCCGCGACCTTCAGCAAATTCCATTTCACCAGGGTGTTCCAGCAGGCCACCGGGGTCTCGCCCGGCCGGTTCCTGTCCGCGCTGCGGCTCGACGAGGCCAAGCGCCTGCTGCTGACCACCTCGATCACGGTCGCCGACATCAGCCACCGCGTGGGCTACAACAGCGTCGGCACCTTCAGCACGCGGTTCAGCAGCCGCGTCGGCCTGTCCCCGTCCGCGTACCGGCGGCAGGGCGGCTTCCAGCGCCGCCTGGCCGGCGAGCCCCGTCCCGGCCCGAAACGGGCGATCGTCCGCGGTTTCGTGTCGGCGCCGCCGGAGATCTCACCCGGCCTCGTCTTCGTCGGTCTCTTCCCGACGCGGATCCCCGAGGGCGCGCCCGTGCGCTACACGGTCATCGACGCCCCCGGCCCCTATCAGCTGACCGAGGTCCCGGAGGGCGACTGGCACCTCGTCGCGCACTGTGTGACCGGCCCGCTCACGCGCCGCGGCACCGGGTACACCGGGCACCACGGTCCGATCACCGTCGAGCCGGGTGTCACCGCGCGGCTCGCGGACCTGCGGATGCGCCCCAAGCGCCTGTTCGACCCGCCGGTCCTGCTGGCGCTGCCCGACCTGCGGCACCGGCCGGAGCCGTTCCAGCGCGCGGCCTGATCCTCACCCCGGATGTCAGGAAAGGGGCGTTCAGGACGGAAAACGTCTTGAACGCCCCTTTCCTGACATCTGCGGACCCTCAGGCGGACAGCCGGCCCGCCGCAGGGGCCAGCCCCTCCCGGATGTTCCGCCGCCACAGCTCGTAGGCGGGCGTCCCGTCCGCGGCGTCCTCGGTGACCTCGGTCGAGTCGGCCAGCTCGACGGCCTCCTCGATGCTCAGCCCGGCGAGCGCGCGGGCGGCGCGGCGGGTGTGCGGCGGGACGAACGAGGAGAACGTCCTCGCCTTCACCGCGAAGACGACGCCGAGCCCGAGCTGGTCCTGGTGCTCCCCCGCCGCCTCGCGGAGCCTCACCAGCCCGGCCCGGTCGCAGCCGCCCGCGAAGGTCGAGGCCAGCCCGACCCCGCTCCACAGGTCCGGACGGCGTCCGGCCGGGAAGCGGTTCACCGCCGCGGCGACCTTCACCGGATCCCCGCCGTTGATGAACCACAGCGCCCGCCCGATGCCCTGGTCGCAGGCGCGCGGGAAGTACTCGGGGGCGCCCGCCCACGGGTACGGCTGGGGGACGAACTGCTCGTCGACCCACTTGCGGGTGTCGAAGTAGGCGCGGTCGAAGGCGTACCCGTCGACGGCCAGCCAGCTCATCGCCGGATGGAACGGCACGCCGTCCAGATCCGGCAGCACCTTCTTCCACAGCGGCCGGGGCAGCCGGGCCATCGCGAACCCGATGCCGATGTAGGTCAGGAACACGTGCGGGAGTCCGGGGCCGCTCATCAGTTCGGCCGTGCGGTCCTTCCGGCCGCCGGGCATGACGTCGAGGATGGTGAACGCCATCGCCGCGCCTTCGTAGGCGAACCCGCGCATCTCCGGCTCGACCATGTCCAGCCGCCGTTCGGCCTCCCACAGCGCGGGTGCGTCGATCCCCCACTCGAAGCCGCACACCACCGCCTGCGGGATCGACTCCAGCCGCGCGGTCGACGGCGTCCTCGGCACTCCGAAGCCTCGCCCCTCGAAGCCGACCGAAGCCAGCGAAGGCGCGAACATGACCTTGCGCAGGGCACCCAGCAATGAGCTCATCATACGTCCTTTGTGGATAGTGGCGGCTTCGCGCGAACCTCCTGCCGAGGAGACCATGCCGCGATCGACGTCCGATCGAGGCCGGCGCCGGTACCGCCGAACAGTCCATCGCCACCTTCGGAAAGGCGGGAATTCACCCGTTCGCCGGGCTGATTCACCGGAATGGAACGTACTCGGCGAAGAAAGAAAACCACTCGAGGTAGCAATTTTACCTTCTTCTGACCTGACGGTCGGTAATCGATCGCTCGCAGTTTCAGCACCCTCGAAGCCGGAGCATCGTCGCAGCTCACCGGCACATTGATCATGGCGGGCAGGTCGCGAGGAAAAGCGCAACCTTGGATCGTGCGATTCCGATTCACTCTTCCGGGTTTGCTATGTACACTGAGAGTTAGCGCGTTTCTGGGGAAGAGGAGGTCGGAGTGATCCGAGTCCTATTGGCCGAGGATATGCACATGGTCCGTGGCGCCTTGGTCGCCCTGCTGAACCTCGAACAGGACATCGAGGTCGTCGCCGAGGTCTGCTCCGGCGACAAGATCCTCCCGATGGCCGCGGAGTATCTCCCGGACGTCGCGATCATCGACATCGATCTACCGGCCAAGGACGGGCTCGCGGCCGCTTCCGAGCTCTGCCAGCAACTTCCGAGCGTGCGCACGCTGATCCTCACCTCACTCGGCCGCCCGGGCACCGTGCGCCGCGCGCTCGACGCGAAGGTCAACGGCTTCCTGCTCAAGGACGCGCCGGCCGACAAACTCGCCAACGCCGTCCGTTCGGTCGCCATCGGCCGCCGGGTGATCGACAGCGAACTCGCCTTGTCCGCCTGGGAAACGGAAGACTGCCCGCTGACACCGCGGGAAGCGGAGATCCTCCGGCTCGCCGCGAACGGGCGCACGGTCGCCGACATCGCGGCGGAGCTGTTCCTGTCGCCGGGGACCGTGCGGAACTATCTCGCCACCGTGGTCACGAAACTGAACGCCCGCAACAGGGTGGACGCCATCCGCATCGCCACCGATTCCGACTGGCTCTGACCCGTTCCGCGTCTTCTCTTTTGCCACAACCGGTTCATCGCGCCAGGTCGTGACGATCGCATACCGCGCAACGAAGAAATCACGGCCGGCCGGGTGTTTCCGGCACTGTTCCGAAGGTTCCGCCTCTGTCACCGTCATCGAGGGGGACTCCGCCGGAGGGGCAGGGATGCACGCGATGACCATCGGACCGGGTGACACGGCCAGGGTACTGGGGCCGGTCGAGCTGCACATCGGCGGCGCCGACCGCGCGCCGAGCACGCCGAAACTCCTGCAACTGCTCGCGATGCTGCTCATCCGTCCCGGCAAGACGGTCCACGTCGACTCCCTCGTCCACGAGCTGTGGAACGACGCGCCCCCGCGCAGTGTCCGCCGGACCCTGCACACCTACGTCCACCACCTCCGCCGTCACCTCGACCCCGGCGGCACCGGCGGCCTGCTGGTCACCAGCTCGCCCGGCTACCGGCTCGAGATCGACGCGGGCGTGGTCGACGTGTCGGAGTTCCAGCGGCTCCACCGGCTCGGCCGCGACCTCTTGGCCGCGGGCGACAACGCGGCGGCCGCGCACGCGTTCCGCACCGCGCTGGACCTGTGGTCCGGTCCCCCGCTGGCGAACATCCACTGTGGACCGACCTTGGCCGCCTACACCGTCTATCTGCTGGAGCATCGGCGCAACGCCCGCGACCTGTGGATCGAGGCCGAGATCCGGGCGGGCAGGCACCGGGAGATGCTCGGCGTGCTGCGCTCGCTGACCACCGCCGACCCGTTCGACGAAACCCTGCACGGCCACCTGATCCGCGCGCTGGGGCTCAGCGGACGGCGCAGCGACGCGCTGGCGTCCTACGAGTGGCTGCGATCCAGGCTCGAGGACGAACTGGGGGTGACACCCTGCGCCGAACTGCGAGAGCTGCATCGCGAACTGCTGTCCGAGGGACATCCGGTCCGCTGAACGAGCACCACCCGCCACCACCAGATCAAGGAAACTGAGGAGTCAAGCATGACCGCTCGCACCTATGGCCAGTTCTGCGGCCTCGCCCGCGCGCTCGAGATCATCGGGGAACGCTGGTCCCTGCTCGTGATCCGCGACCTCGTGCTCGGGCCGAAACGTTTCGACGAGCTCCAGCACGGCCTGCCGAAGATCCCGACGAGCATCCTGTCGACCCGGCTCAACGAACTCGAACGGCACGGGGTCGTGCAGCGCCGCGTGCTCTCGCAGCTCGACGCCGGGGTGGTCTACGAGCTGACCGAATACGGCAACGACCTCGACCAGATCCTGCTGCAGCTGGGCCTGTGGGGCGCCCGGTCGCTCACCGACCCGGCCGCCGACGACCTGTTCACCCTCGACGCGGCCATCCTGTCGCTGTACACGACGTTCCAGCCCGACGCGGCCCGTGGCATCGACTGCGCGTTCGAACTGCACTACGGCGATCAGATGATCGTGCACGCGGTGGTCGAGGACGGCGCCATGACGGCCGGGGAGGGCCCGCACCCGAACCCCGACCTCGTCATCGAGCCGCGCGGCCCGGTCGTGCTGAAGCTGCTGAACGGCGAGATGGCCGCCGCGAGCGCGCTCACCTGCGGCGCCGTGGCCATCAAGGGCGAGCCGGCGATGCTGGAGCTGTTCACGCGGCTGTTCCACATCCCCTCGGCGCCGTTGAAGGCCGAAGGGCTCGTCACGCACTGAACCGCGGGCGCGTGGGACCGGGACGCCGGTCCCACGCGTCATTCGAAGCGCGAGGTGTCGCCCGCGCCCCGGCGCACGATCTCCGGCTCGCCCGACGAGAAATCGATGACCGTGGTGGGCTCGACCCCGCAGTCGCCGGAATCGATCACCGCGTCCACCACGTGCTCCAGATGTTCCTTGATGTCCCAGCCCTGGGTCATCGGCTCCTCCTGGTCGGGCAGCAGCAGCGTGCTCGACAGCAGCGGCTCGCCGAGTTCGCCGAGCAGGGCCTGGGTGACCACGTGGTCCGGGATGCGCACGCCGACCGTCTTCTTCTTGGCGTGCAGCAGACGGCGCGGAACCTCCTTGGTGGCCGGGAGGATGAACGTGTAACTGCCCGGTGTGGACGCCTTGACCGCGCGGAAGACCGCGTTGTCCACGTGCACGAACTGGCCCAGCTGGGCGAAGTCCTGGCACACCAGGGTGAAATGGTGGCGGTCGTCGAGTTTGCGGATGCTCCGGATGCGGTCGATGCCCTGTTTGTTCCCCAGCTGGCAGCCGAGGGCGAAACAGGAGTCCGTCGGATACGCGATGAGTCCGTCCTCGCGCAGGATGTCGACGACCTGTCCGATCGCGCGTCGTTGCGGATTCTCCGGGTGTACGTCGAAATACCTGGCCATGCGCAGAGCTTAGGGCCACCGGTGCCCGCCCGCCCCGCGTGGCGTACAAAGTGGAACCCACGTCTTCCATCGTGGCGAGTTCCGCGATCCCCGGTGTGGTCCGAACGTCCCACACCCGCGCGGGTGACCACGGGGATTTTCCCTGTCCCGGGACGGAAAACGCCTCCTTGATCATCCTCCCCGCGGCCGCGGAAGCGGGAACCGGGGTAACGAAGATGGGTTAGGATCCGAATCACACCGCGATGGAGGTCGTGCGACGGCCTCGGCCGTCGCAAGGGGGCAGCACGACAAGGATCAGTACGTCTTCTGTTACCACAGGGGTGCCCGTGCCGGAACAGCTCGCCGTGACCGCCGAACCTCTGGGTACCGCCGGGGTCGACCGGCGCCCGCGGCGGGCACTGTTCCTCGCCGGGCTGATCATCACCGTCGTCTTCGTCAACTCCTGCCTGTTCGGGCTCCTCGCGGTCCTGTTCCGGCCGGGGGTGGACTTCTGGCAGGGCCTGCTGGCCGTGCTGTACGTCGGGCCCGTGCTGGCGATCCAGCTGCTGTACTTCAGCCGTCCCGCGGTCCGGCTCGACACCAAGCTCGCGAAGGCCATGCTGGGGGTGCAGGCGTGCCTGGCGTTCCTGCCGACCTTGCACTTCGACGCCGCGCTGAGCTCGCTGACCACCCTCGCGGCGGGCAGCGCGCTGCTGCTGTTCCGGCCGCGGACGGGCTGGACGGTGTTCACCGTGTTCATGGCGGGCACGATCTGGATCCTGTGGACCTACGACGAGACCTGGCTCGGCGCGGTGTTCGACAGCGTCACCGCGGTCTTCTACGCCCTGGTCGTGTACCTGCTGACCTGGCTCGCGCGGCTGGTCACCGAACTGCACCAGGCCAGGACCGAGCTGGCGAGACGGGCCGTGGCCGAACAGCGGCTGGCCTTCGCCAGGGACCTGCACGACCTGCTCGGCCTCAGCCTGTCCGCGATCGCGCTCAAGGGCGAACTGGTGCACCGCCTGCTGCGGAAGTCGCTGGACAGGGCCCGTGAGGAGCTCGCCGAGATCACCGGGATCGCCCAGCGGACGCTGTCCGACGTGCGGTCGGTGGCCAGGGGTTACCGGGAGCTGTCGCTCGACAAGGAGTCACGGACGGCGGTGTCGTTGCTCTCGGCGTCGAACGTCGCGGTGCGGGTCGACCTCGAGCAGGTCGAACTCCCGGTGAAGCTGCGCACCCTGCTGGCGAAGGTGCTCCGCGAGGGTGTCACGAACGTGCTCCGCTACACCGGCGTCGAGCACTGCGAGATCACCGTGCGCGAGAACGGCGGCCGGGTGGCGCTGGAGATCGTCCACGACGGCACGGCGCACGAGGACGTCCCCGAGGAGACGGCCGAGAGCCTGCGCGAGGTGACCGAGGAGGTCGCCGGGCACGGCGGGAAGCTGAGCGCGGGACCCGACGCGGCGGGCCGGTGGCGGCTGCACGCCGAACTCCCGGTGCCCGAACAGGCCGAGCCCACCGAGACGGCGCTGGCCGAGGGGTCCGGGCACTGGTCCCGGATCGACGCCAGGAACGTCCAATGGACGATGACGGTGGTCTTCATCGTCTTCAGCCTCTCCGCGATGGCCCGCGCGTTCATGCTGACCGACGACGGCTGGTCCCTCGCCCTCATCGCCGGCTACCTCACCGCGCTGACCACGCTGCAGCTGTCCTACTTCGCCCGCCCGAACGTCCGGCTGCGCTCGCGGCAGAGCTACGCGCTGCTGTTCGTGCAGGCCTGCCTGATCTTCCTGCCGCTCATCCCGCTCGGGAGCGCGTGGGTGAGCCTGCCGAGCCTGTTCGCCGGCACCGCGCTGCTGGTGCTGCCGCCGCTGGCCGGGTGGACGGCGTTCGCCGTGACCGCCGCCGGGGTGGTGCTGATCCGGATCTCCTACGGCACCGACTTCCTCGGCGGCTTCTACACCTTCGCGTCCATCCTGAACACCGGGCTGATGGTGTTCGGTCTGATCTGGCTGATCCGGCTGGTGACCGAACTGGGCGAGACCAGAAAACGCCTCGCCGAGGTCGCGGTCGCGGAGGAGCGGCTGCGGTTCGCCCGCGACCTGCACGATCTGCTGGGGATGAGCCTGTCGGCGATCGCGCTGAAGAGCGAGCTGACCAGCCGGATCATGGACATCGACACCGATCGCGCCTCCGACGAACTGCTGGAGATCCTCGGGCTGACCCGGCAGGCGCTGAGCGACGTCCGGTCGGTGGCGAGCGGCTACCGCGAACTGTCGCTGGATCAGGAGTCGCGGTCGGCGCAGGCGGTCCTGGTGGCCGCCGACGTCCAGGTGCGGCTGGAGATCGAGCACGAGGACCTGCCGACGACGGTGCGCACCGTACTGGCCGTGGTGCTGCGCGAGGGCGTGACGAACGTGTTGCGGCACAGCAAGGTCGAGCGCTGTGAGATCGCCGTGCGACGGACCGGCGACGGCGTCGCGCTCGACATCGTCAACGACGGCGTGGTGAACGGACGGCCGCCGAAGCCGGAGCAGCCGGTGCGGGTGGAGGCCCCGGGCAGCGGCATCACGAACATGTCCGACCGCGTCGCCGGGCTGGGCGGGGAGCTGACCGCCGGCGTGGAGCCCGACGGGCGGTTCCGGCTGCGTGCCGTGGTGCCCGTTTAGATCCAGCCGGATTCCTTGGCGATGCGGATCGCGTCGACCCGGTTGCGCGCGTTGAGCTTCGACACGATCGTGGTCAGGTAGTTGCGGACGGTTCCGGTGGAGAGAAAGGCTTTCGCCGCCACCTCCAGGGTGTCGCGGCCTTCGGCGGTCAGCCGCAGGACGTCGATCTCCCGCGGGGTCAGCGGGCATTCCACGGTGTCCCAGGCGGCGAGGGCCAGATCGCCGTCGACCATCCGCCGTCCGGCGGCCACCCCGCGCACGGCGTTGGCGAGCTTCTCCGCGGGGGCGTCCTTCAGCAGGAACCCGCTCACTTTGGCCGCCAGCGCCCGGCGGAGCGTGCCGGGCCTGCCGAGACTGGTCAGGATCAGGGTCCGGACCTCGGGGAGCTGCTCGTGGAGTTCGGTGGCCGCGGTGAGCCCGTCCTTGCCGGGGAGGTCGATGTCGATGATCGCGACCTGGGTGCGGGAAACCCGTGCGGCGGGAAGGATCTCGTCACCCGACGCCACTTCGGAAACCACTTCGATATCCGGTTCCAGCCGCAGGAGCGCCACGAGCGCTCCCCTGACGATGTGCATGTCTTCGGCCACGAGAACCCTGATCACCATGGCGCCGTCCCCTCACGCACACCCCCATGGCCCCAACATAAACACGCCCGCACGGAACGCGTTCCACCGTTCGGGTGGTGAGTCGGCCAGGCCCGGCGCGGGGGCGGTGAGGCGAAAGAGTCACCCCTCGACGGAATCCGCAGTCGGTCGGCTACTTTCCGTCGACGTGGCGGCAGGTGGCCCGCACACGAAACCGGCCGCCACTCGCCTTCGGGGTGCGAGTGACGGCCGGAGGGGTGTTCCTCAGCTCGCTTCGGCCAGCGGCGGGGCGGTGCAACAGGCACCGGTGAAACAGCTGAATGCTTCACCGCGGTGCTGGTTGGTCCAATGGTCGAAGCGGTCGATCACGAGCTCGACCTGGTCCCCGGCGAACCCGGTGTCGATCCCCCGGACGGCGAAGAGCGAGCGGACGTTGTCGGTCGCGGTGTTCATCATCGATGGCTCCCAGGCTGTTCGGTGGTGTTCCTTCGATGAGGAAATCGTGCTGCTCAGGGTGGGTACGCGGCCAGTGCCATGCATCATCGCGGGCATGTGCTTTTCACCTACGCCGGAAGATGCCTTTCGTCTGCTCCGTTTCCGCGATCATGGGCACCGAACGGCGTAATCGGCACCGTTCCCGACGACGGAAAGTGGCGGGCCGATCTCAGCGCGGCAGGGTGACCGCCCGTGGTCATCACACGCTTACCCGCACTCGAATGGAGCAGTCAGCGGGAAGCCTCTTCGAGCAGCCTCGCGAGGCCGGCGTAGCCGCCTTCCTTCAACCGCACGCCCGAGATCTTCGCGTAGGCGGCGTCGGCGCGGATGCCGAGCCCCTCGACCATCCGGTTCATGAAGTTGAACAAAGCGCAGACGAGGACGGCGTCGTGCAGCGCGGTCTCGTCCCAGCCCGCCGCGTACACCGCTTCGGCGTCCGCGTCGGTCATCCGCGACGGAGTGCGCGTCAGCTTGCCCACGTAGGCCAGTACGGGCTTCATCCGGTCGTCCACGGGCGAGGAGTCGAGATCGGCCAGTGCGGCCGCCAGAAGTCCTTCCGGCACACCGAAAGCCTCCGCGGTGACGGTGTGGACCCCGTGGCAGTACCCGCAATCGTTGACACCGGAGACGTAGGCCGCGATCAGCTCCCGCTCCCCCGCGCCGAACGCCGACGGCGCCCGCATGAGCAGTTCGTGGAGGTCCAGCAGTTTCGCCGCGGGCGCGGGGAACTTCTGGAAGACCTGCAGCAGTGTGGTGTCAGTCGGCAAAGACCCGAGATAGGACATCCTGTGTATCGCTCCCGTTTTCCGGCGCCCGCCGGTGCTCGGCGAACACGTCCACGTCGTCCCGACGCAGCCAGCAGGCCGCGAGGCACGCCACCGATGCCGGTCCCAGCCCGGTCACCGTGGCGGTGACCCGCGCGGTGGCGTGTTCCCATTCTCGGCGCAGGGAGCCCGCCGTCGTCGTCTCCGGACCTGCTTCGATCAACGGGCGAACCGCGCGCCAGCGAAGGATTCCCGCCTCGACGAGCGCGCCGAGGCCGAGGTCGAGCGCCTCGTGCCGGGCCTGGTCCACGGCGAGGGCCACCAGCGCGGGTTCGTCGGCGAGCCGGGCCAGGCCGACCCCGGCGAGCAGGCGTTCGGCGTCCAGGCCCAGCAGGATCACCCCGGACTCGGTCGAGGGCGCGTCGTCGATCGACGGCAGGGTGAACCGGGAGTCGTAGGGTTCAGACACGGGCGACGTCCTTTGTGGCCATCCTCAGCGGGGTGTCCCGGCGCAGGTTCGCGGCGACCGCCGCCGCGACCCGGGCGGTGGCGACACGATGGCCGTCGATGTTGCGGGCCGCCGGGCCCAGCGCCATCCCCGCGGCCGCGCCGACGGCGAAGACCCGGGGCGCGCCGGTGTAGGCGAAGGTGCGTTCGTCCAGCCTCGGCCAGCCGCCGCGATCGAGCACGGCGTCGTCGGGCATCAGGCCGTCGCCGATCGACGGCGTGGTCCCGAGCGCCAGGACGGCATGGTCCACGGAAATCCGTGAACCGTCTTCGAGGTGGAGCCCGACGCCCGGCGTCACCTTCGTGATCGCCTTGCCCCGATGCACGATCAGCCGTCCCTCTGCTTCGGCCGCCTCGAGCATCGGCCGGAACTCGAACATGATCGACGCGCGCCGGAACCGGCCCATCAGTTCGAGTCTTTCGGACCAGCTCACTCCGTCGAAGCGAGCACGGCCTTCGGGACGGAAGAACGACGAGTTGACGTCGGCGCACTGATAGCGTTCGCCCGCTTCGCGGACCACCCAGTGCACCTCGCGCCCTTGGGTGAGGCCGTTGGAGATCAGATGTGCGGCGGTGAGTCCCGCGCCGACGACGGCGAGGCGTTTGCCCGCTCCGGGAACGGGTTCGTCCCAATAGGTCACGCCGCGCGGCGGATGGCCGCCGCCCCACCAGGTGTCCGGGGCGGACCGGCGCTCCTCGCCGAGGCAGAGCACGACGTGGCGCGCGGTGACGGAGAACCGGTCCGCGCGCACGGTGACCGCGTCGGAGGTCGGCAGCACCTCGCGCACCGAGCCGCGCCAGGTCCGTTCGGTGACGTGATGGCTCGCGGCCAGATGACGGCAATAGGCCTCGAAGACGTCGACCGGGACGACCGAGCGATGTCCGGCCTGCGCCATGCGGATCTCCCGGCGCTCCACCGGGGTCAGCACCGACCAGTGCAGCCGCGCGAAGTCCAGCAGTTCGCAGTCGCGGTAGCCCTCGACGCCGGGGTGGTGTTCGTACGGCGACCGCAGCACGCGCTGGCCGAGCAGGTCGACGCGGTCGAAGAACCGGCCGCAGGGACGGCCGTCGCGATCGACGAGGACGAGGTCGCGGACGCCGTGGTGCCACAGGGCGGAAGCGACGGCGAGCCCGGCCGGACCCGCCCCGACGATCACGACGTCGGCGGCGGACGGCGGCTCGGGGGTGGTCGCCGCACGGGAACCGGGGACGACCGGCCACGCCCGCCCGCGCGGCGATTCGAGCAGATGCGGTTCCGGGACGAAGGTGATCACCGGCGTGCTCAGCCGATCACGGTCACCGGGACGATCAGCTCGATCACGGGGCGCTGCTTCATCCCGTTGCTGATCAGTTCGTCCAGTGTCTGCTGCGACTGCTCGGCGGTGTCGGTGGCGATCGGGCTGTAGCGGGAATAGGAGTAGGTCGGCTTCCGCCCGCCGGCATCGAGCGAGTACACCTTCAGCACGGCTTCGCCGGGCCGGACCTCACCGTCGTAGAAGGTGAGACGGCGCTGATCCGGTGTCATGAAGGATTTCGAGAACTGGCGGGAAAGCACGAGGGTGTCGGCGTCGTTGACGAAGGTCGAGTCCTCGTCGGTGACGACCTGCATCGCGACCCAGGTCTTGTCGGTCAGGTTGGTCTCGGATTTGATCACCTGCCAGCGGCCGGGTTCGGGGAGATTGACGCTGACCGAGATGTCGTGCTCGGTGGTGTCGATGGCGCCGGAGATCATCAGCACCCTCCGGCGGACGTCGGCGACCCCGGCCATCTGGATGTCACGTGCGCGCACCCGTGTGGAAACATCCAATCCAGGGAATTCAGGAGATGACATCTTTCATGCCTCCAGACCTCGACGACCGCAATTCCAGACCGGCAGAATTTCCCCATCCGCAAACACTCGCAGAATTTCACGCCGAACTGGACGATGTCAAGGTGAGGAACACATGATCCATTGGTACGAAAGGCTGCCGGTACCGGGGCGCGGACTGGGCCGTTCAGCGGTACCGGCTCAGGAGCCGTCGACGTCGTCGGCCCATGCCGCGGCGGGTGTCCCGTGCTCGAGCGCGCCGATGTAGACGATCTCGAACGAGGAATCGGTTCGTTTGAGTCCTATCCTGATGACGAGGTCGTGTTTCACCAGAATGATGAACTGATGCGGATCGCGGCCATCTCCGAAAATGTCGTAAATGAGAAACGCGGATCCGTCGGCCACCGCGAAAAGCGCTTCGTAGATGACATTGCGGTCAGCCTGCGGAGCATTGATCGCCCATTCTTCCAGCACCTGCAAACCCGACGTGAGCTGGAGGCGCATAGCCATCCGAAGGCCTCCTCGTGGTCTGGCCGGTTCGCGGGCGATCTTCATTCTCGCGCGCGCGATACCCGGCGGTCTTCTTCGTCCGTGCTGTCGTACGGGGGTGGGCTAGTTGTAGCCGAGGACGATGTGCTCGGCCGGGAAATCGTTTTCGGCGGCCTGCCTCGGCTCCGGGACGAACGCCGTCGCGTCGGCCTCGACGGCCCCGCGCGGGTCGAGATCATCGGTCACGACCCAAATTCGCACCTGTGCCGTCATGGCGTTCCTCCCGGCCTTCGATGAACGACTCACTTGACAACCAAGGATGACCCCGTCCGATCGGGAGCCGGTCGTGACGCGATCGAGGATGCCGGGCGCGCGCGATGCGCAAAGGAAAAGTCGCCGGTGACCGGGTGCCGGTAGTGCCCTTGTGGTACCCCGAAACCCAAGGAGCGCGCCATGACCGAACGTCTCGACCCGTATGAGATCTATGCCGAGGACGAGCTCGACGTCGACCTGCTCGGCCTGTCGTGGCCCGACCCCTCGGTCCCCGAGCAGCGGGACCGGCAATGAGCGCGGCGGAGCGGCAACGGACCTGCGCGGCCTGCGGGGGCGCGTTCGAGCCCTGGGAGCGAACGGAGCTGGAGACGGTGGTCGACGGCGGGATCCTTTACGTCGCCGTGCACACCGGCCACAGTACGTATCCGCCGCGGCGGGAGACCGAGGCCGCGCGCCGGCTCGCGTGAGGACACGCCGCGAAAGGCTGGCGTTCGGTACAGCTGGTCGTGAGTGGCGTTTCGGGTTCTAACCCGAAACGCCACTCACGACCAGTACGGAACGCGCGCGGCTCAGCGCAGCGCGGAGGTGCGCCAGGTCGGCGCGACGAGCGGCGACCAGGCCGGCCGGGCCGGCGCCGCGGGCGGGGGCGCGGCCGGAGCCAGCGCGGTGAAGACGGCGACGAGCGCCGCGAGTTCGGCGTCTTCCGGGTCCCCCCGCAGGACCCGGAAGACCGGCGCACTGTCCATTCCGGACGGTGACATGGTTCCCCCGTTCAGATCGGGTGGTTGCCGTGCTTGCGCTGAGGCGCCGCCTTTCGCTTGTCCTGCAGCATCTCCAGCGCTCTGGCGACCGCGGACCGGGTGTCCGCCGGGTCGATGATGTCGTCGACCAGGCCGCGTTCCGCCGAATACTGCGGGTTCATGAACTCCTCGGTGTACTCGGCGACCAGGTGCGCGCGCAACGCGTCCGGATCGGGTGCGACGGCGAGATCCTTGCGGAACAACACGTTCACCGCGCCCTCGGCGCCCATCACGGCGATCTGGTTGGTCGGCCACGCCAGCGAGAGGTCGGTCCCGATGGACCGCGAGTCCATCACGATGTACGCGCCGCCGTACGCCTTGCGCAGGATCACCTGCACACGCGGCACGGTCGCCTCACAGTACGCGTGCAGCAGTTGCGCCCCGTGCCGGATGATCCCGGAATGCTCCTGTTCGACACCCGGCAGGAAGCCCGGAACGTCCACCAGGGTCACCAGCGGGATGCTGAACG
Source organism: Amycolatopsis sp. SB7-3 (assembly GCF_041021335.1). Classification (NCBI taxonomy): domain Bacteria; kingdom Bacillati; phylum Actinomycetota; class Actinomycetes; order Pseudonocardiales; family Pseudonocardiaceae; genus Amycolatopsis; species Amycolatopsis sp. SB7-3. Next base: position 31,831 of record NZ_JBFPJQ010000009.1, on the reverse strand, counting down.
CGTCGCAGAACCGCACGAATCGCGCCGCCTTCTGCGACGCCGGGCCGTCGAGCACGCCGGCGAACACCACCGGCTGGTTGCCGACCAGGCCGACCACGCGCCCGTCGACCCGTGCGAGCGCGCACAGCACGTTCTGCGCCCATCGCTCGTGCAGCTCGAAGAATTCGCCGTCGTCGGCCAGTTCCGAGAACACGTCACGCATGTCGTAGGGCTTGTTCGGCTCCACCGGGACGAGTTCGGCGAACCGCGGCCGCCGGTCCTTGCCCGCGTCCTGCGAAGGCTCGCGGGGCGCGGGGTCCAGGTAGTTCGACGGAAGCAGCGACACCAGGTACCGGACGTCGGCGAGGCAGCTCTCCTCGTCGTCGTGCACCACGGTCGCCACCCCGGACGACGCGCCGTGCACGTCCGCGCCGCCCAGTTCGTCGTGACTGACCCGTTCCCCGGTCACGGTTTCGACGACGTCCGGTCCGGTCAGGTACATGCGGGCGGTGTCGCGCACCATGAAGACGAAATCCGCGAGCGCGGGCGAATACGCCGCCCCGCCCGCGCACGGCCCCAGCACCACGCTGATCTGCGGGATGACGCCGGACGCCTCGACCTGGCGGCGGAAGATGCCGCCGTAGCCGTTGAGCGCCATGACCCCTTCCTGGATCCGCGCTCCCCCGCTGTCGTTGAGCCCGATCAGCGGCGAGCCGGTGGCGATCGCCAGATCCATCACCTTCTGGATCTTGGCCGCGTGCGCCTCGCCGAGCGAACCACCGAAAACGGTGAAGTCCTGCGCGTAGACGAACACTCGCCGTCCGTCGATGGTGCCCGAGCCCGCGATGACACCGTCGGTGTACGGCCGGTTCTCCGCCAGCCCGAGCCCGCTCGCCTGATGCCGCCGGTACAACTCGACCTCGGTGAAGGAATCGGGGTCCAGCAACAGATCCAGCCGTTCGCGCGCGGTGTGCTTGCCGAGCGAGTGCTGACGGCGGACGCCGTCGAGCCGTCCGTCGACGATGTGCTCGCGCAGTTCGTCGCGCTGGGTGCGCAGCAACGGCATCGTCGGTTCCGGTGGATGCACCGGCTCGGCACCGCGGGCGAGCGGGATCACCCGCCCGTCGGTCGGCCTCGGGATCCGGGAGCGCCGCAGCCGGTCTTCCGGCAGCGGCACCACCTCGGAGTCCTCCGTGCGCTGGGCGCCCGGATCGCCCTGCAGGGTCACGCCGCCTCCCTCATACGGGCCTCGCGCTCGAGCTCGTCGAGTTCGATCTCGCGCACGATGTCGCGCCAGCACACCCCCCGTCCGAGGCGGGGCATCGTGGTCACCACCGGCGGCCGTTCGGCGATGGGCGCCGAAGCGGGCGTGGCGGATTCGTTGGTGGTCATGGCATTTCCTCTCCTGTCAGGCCGATGCCCGGATGCGGCCGTCGATCTGGTGGTAGCCGCCGCTGTAGAAGACGAGCGAGTCCTGCGCGGTGCCGCGGCTGGAGGCGACCACCTTGCCGAGGAAGATCGAGTGGTCACCGCCTTCGTAGACCTCCGCCAGCTCGCATTCCAGCCACGCCAGCGCGCCGTCGAGCAGCGGGGCGCCGGTCTGCGGCCCGGCCGTCCAGTCCACCGAGTCGAACTGGGCGATCCCGGCCGGGCGGCGCCAGTCCGCGAAGTACTTCGCCAGATCCTTCTGGTCCGACGCCAGCACCGTCACCGCGTACGAGCCCGCCGTCACGATCGCCTCGTGCATCCGGGCCGCGCGGGAAACGCAGCACAGCACCATCGGCGGCTCCAGCGAAACGGAGGTGACGGCGTTGGCGGTCATCCCGTGTGCCCGTTCGCCGCCGGCGGTCAGCACGGTGACCCCGGTGGCGAACTGGCCCATCACCTCCCGCAGGCCCGCCTGCGCGGACAACCGGCGCCGGGCGACGGGCGTCGGCAGCCGTTTCAGCACCGGCCGCGACGGTTCCTCCAGCGTGCCCACGTCATTCCCCCTTGCCGTCGACCGTGTACGGGGCCAGCGCCTCACGCAGCTGTTCGGGCACCCGGCTGGGCACCGTGGCCGTGTTCGGGCCGCGCATGCACGCGATCCGCTGCCGTCCGCGCGCCACCAGCCGCTCGCCTTCCGCGGTGAGGTGGACGTAGTCGAAGGTGAACTGGATCTGGGTCTGGGTCAGCTCTTCCAGCCGCAGCCGGATGGACAGCTCGTCGAACGCGGTGATCTCCGCGTAGAACTCGCAGTCCACCTTGAGCGTGAACAGCTTGAGGTCGTGGCGGACCTCTTCGAGCACCGCGGGCGCCTTCTCCTTCAGGAACATCTCGCGGCACCGGCCCTGCCAGCGCACGTAGTTCACGTAGTAGACGTTGCCCACCAGGTTGGTCTCTTCGAATCCGACCGTGTGGAGGATCTCGTAGTAGTCGGCCATGTCAGCTCTCCTCTCCCTGGAGCACCGCGAAGACCACGGGATCGGTCCGGTCGTTGACGGTCGTCACCCAGGTGGCGATACGGGCTGCGCCGTGGGAAAGCACCGCCCAGCCGTCCGGGTCGACCCGGTGCACGGTGAGCGCCTGCGTCATGTCCCCGGTCTTGCGCACGCATTCGAGCGCGCTCCAGACCCTGGTGTGCGCCACCGAAAGCGGCTCGCGGGCGTCCGCGGCCAGCAGTTCGCCCACCGCGAGCAGATCCTCGCCGAGCAGGCCCGTCCAGTCCTCCGGCGTGCGTTCGATCGCCGTTTCGACGTCGCACGCGATCCGGCCGCCGCCCGCGATCGCCAGGGTGAGCTCGGCGCTGTGCGACGCGCTCACCTCGACCCCGTCGGCCTCCGGTTTCCCGTCCGGGCGGTAGCGGATCTCCAGCGGCGCGTCGACGGCGCGGCCGGCGGCCAGTGCCGTCTGTGCCCGCCGCTCCGGCGTGGTCTCCACCGAAACGCCCACCGGATCCGGTTCGACGACGATCGCGCGGGACGAGCCGAGCAGCCGTTCGACGGAACGCTCCAAATAGGACCCGAGCATCGACGGGACCCACGGTCCCTCTCCGTCGCGTTTGCGCACCGCGCGCAGCTTCAGCCCTTCCCACCGCTCGACCAGCTTCCCGTCGGGGTTGCGGACGTCGAGGTCGTAGACGTAACTGTCACCGTCCTGCGAACGCTCGCGGGCGTCGAGAAGCACGTACTCCGGGTGCTGCTCACCGGGTTCGGCGAGGTAGAGCCGCTCGATGCCTTGCGGCAGCAGGGTCGCGTCCGGGACACAGCACTGGATCGCGTGCATCATCGCGTCACGGGTGCCCGGGTCGGCCAGGAGCTGTTCCTGCGGGAGGAACGGCGCGAACCAGTCGACCTCGGCGCCGGTCGCGATCTCCGCGACCGCATGCCGCGCGCTGGCCCGCCGGTAGCCGGTGACCCGCTGGAATCGCTTGCCCTGGAACAAAACCGTGCCGTAGAGCTCGGTCGTCGGGTCCACCGGGACCGGCGGCAGCGCGACGTCGCGGGCGACGGTGTCGCCGAGCGGATCCGGCCGCGAGAAGCTCAGCCGGGCGCGGAAGTGGTCGGCACTGAAGCCGGTCTCCCCGCTGCGCAGCACCACGTCCACCGTCTCGGCGTCCCGGGCCAGCGCGGCGAGCCGGATCGTGGTCGACCCGCCCGGCGAGACGATGATCGGGCGCAGGAACTCGACGTCGGAGAACACCGGCGCCGGCAGCGTTTCCGCGGCCAGCGCGGCCTTGGCGACCTGGGTCATCGCCTCCATGCCGATCACCGCCGGGAACAGCAGCTGGCCGTCGAGCAGGTGGTCGGCCAGATACGGGTCGCTGCCCGCGGACAGGTCGGCCTCGGTGATCAGCTCGACCCCCGGGTAGTGCACGACGGCGCGGTCGACGAAGCGGGTCAGCGGCAGTTCACGCTTCTCCACTGGCAGGGTGGCCAGCCCGGCGGTGCGGCCGCAGACGACCAGTACCGACGGGGCTGCCGGGTCGCCGACGACCTGACGGAGGATCTCGATGCCCTCCTCGGTCGGGATGGGGGTGATGCCGTCGCGCATCAACGCGCTGACCACACCGAGCTTTTCGCCCATCCCGGTCCCGGACCAGACCGACCATTCGAGCGCGATCGCCTTGGCCCGGGGGTGCTCCTGGCCGAACCGCACGGTCAGTTCGGTCATCCAGTCGTTGGCCGTGGCGTAGTGCGCCTCACCGCGCAGGCCCGCCCGGCCGATGATGCTGCCGAAGGTCACCAGCAGCTTGATCTTGTCCTTGTCGACGGCGTCGAGGACGGCGTTCAGACCGCCGATCTTGGGCGCCAAGGTCTTGCGGAAGCTCTCGTCGGTCAAGGAGAACAGCGCGGCGGGCTCGTTGCGGCCCGCGCCGTGCAGTACCGCGGTGACCGGGCCGAATTCGGCCTGCACCCGGCCGATCGCGTCGGCCACCTGCCGTGCGTCGGTGACGTCGGCACGTTCGTAGCGGTAGGTGATGCCCGCCGCCGCCATGCGGCCGAGGTTCTCCGACAGTTCGGCGTCGTCGGCCGGGTCGCTCCGGCCGAGCAGCGCCAGTTTCGCGCCGGAATCCTTGGCCAGCGCCAACGCGCTCTCGGCGGTGATGCCCTTTCCGCCACCCGTGACGAGCAGGACGTCGCCGGTGTCCAGCGGGGTGCCCTCGGCCTCGGCCGGGGTCAGTGCCGCGAGCTTCGGCACCGTGCGGACTCCCGCAGAGTCGTAACGGACTTCGCTGAAGTCGGTCGTCGCCGCCACTTCGGTGACCACAGTGGACACCGCGGCGTCGAGGGCTTCGGGGTCGACCGGGCTGAGGTCGGCCAGGTCGACGATCGTGGTGCGGGCCGACGGGTCCTCCAGCCGGAGCGTCTTCGCCAGGCCGGAGGCACCGAGACCGTGCTGCACCACGACGAACCGCGTGCCGTTGGGCGCGGCCAGCACCGCGCGGCCCGCGTCCAGGAACAGGCCGACGTCCCCGGAACCGCTGTCGGCGTTCAGGCAGAGGAGGACGCCGTCGCCGACCCCCGCCGTGGCCAGTGCCGCGCGAAGCGGCTCCGCCAGCGGATGACCGGCCGGGGCGAACGCCGTCCACTCCGCGGTGGAGATGCCGGTGGCGAGATCGGGCGACGGCTTCGGCGCGACGACGTACTCCACCGCGAACGGCCGCACCCACGGCCCGACGCCGGCGACCTCGGCCTGGTTGCCGTCGGCGGGTTTGGCGGTCTGCGCGAGTTCGTCGATCATCTCGGCGAGTTCGCCGAGGCACACGGTCGCGAAGTTCGGCATGCCCTCCAGCGCCGGACGGCCGAGCGCCCTGGTCACGTCGTTGACCAGCTGGCCGACCGTGATCGACGAAAGGTGCAGATCATCGAGGGGATGCGTGTCGGCGGTGACGGCTTCGAGCGGAAGCTCGACGCGTTCGGACGCGAGCTTGCGCAACAGGTCGAGGGTGCTGCTGCCGCCGCTTTCCGAAGCCGTTCCGGCGGCGGCCTCGGCGGGCTCGGCGACCCGGTCGCGGGTGAGGACTTCGCCGATCGACGGCGCGGCCTCGCACGGGCTGGCGAGGAACGAGAATTCGCCGTCCACGGGCAGGGGCCGTACGACGCGGCCGGCGAACAGCGCGGACGTCTCCAGCGGCGCGCCGAACGCGAACGCGGCGCCGGCGACCTTGAGCACCGGGGCGAGCGTCAGGCTGTCGGTGTCGATCGAAAGCACCGGGGTGCCGGGCGCGATCGTGCCCAGCAGACCGGTGAGCACGCGGCCGGGGCCGACCTCGATCACCAGGTCGCTGCGCTCGGCGACCTTCGCGGCCGCCTCGCGGAAGCGGACCGGCAGCACCACCTGGTCGCGCAGCAGATCACGCAGGTCCTCGGCGGCGTGCAGGACGTCACCGGTCACCGTGGAGACGACGGGCCGGTCGAGCCGCGCGAAGTCGATCGCGGCGAGTTCCCCGGTCATCGCCTCGGCGGCCGGGACGACGGCGGGCGAGTGGAAGGCGTGCGAGACGTTGATGCGGGCGGCGGTGACCCCTTCCGCGCGGGCACGGGCGACCACGCGGTCGATCGCCTCCGCCGGTCCGGAAAGGACGGTCTGCTCGGGCGCGTTGTAGCCCGCGATGACGACCTCTTCGCCCTCGGCGAGCCCTTCGGCAACACTCGGCGTGGCCGCGATCGCCGCCATGGCACCGTTCCCGTCGCTGGCGGTCGCCATCACCCTGCCGCGGATCTTGGCCAGCTTGAGCACTTCGCGTTCGGTGAGCGCGCCGCCCCAGTGCAGGGCGGTGAGCTCGCCGAGGCTGTGGCCCGCGACCGTGCCCGCCTCGATGCCGAGGCTCTTCAGGACCCGTAGCCCGGCCAGCGAACCGGTGACGATGCGCGGCTGCGCGACATCGGTGGCGACCTGGTCGGCGCCGGTGGACAGGTTCGCGGCGCGGTAGATGTCGTCGGCGTGCGCGAAGCGTTTGCGCAGCGCGCCGACCCTGCCCTGCCCGGAACCCTGGCCGGGGAACAGGAAACCGATCTTCGGGGACTGGGAACGAGAGCCGGCGAAGATGCCCTCCTTGGCGGAGAAGACTTCAGGCTCCCCTTCACCGAGAAGGTCGAGGAGTTTGGCCAGTTTGCGCTCGGCGTCGTCCGGACCGGCCGCGACGATCGCCGCCCGGACCGGTTTCCCGGACAGCTCGGCCGAAAGCGTGCCCGCGAGGTCCGCGAGTTCGGCGAAGGAAAGCTTCGGCACGATCTCCAGCAGACCGGTCACCCGGCCGCGCAGCGACGCGGCGTCTTCGGCGTCGAGGAGCAGCAGTTCGCTGTCCTGCCGTCCGGCGACCAGCGACCTGGTCCGCTCGTCGAGCTCCTTGCGACGGGCCGCGCCCGGCGCTTCGGTGACGGTGACGTGCGAGTTGATGCCGCCGAACCCCATCGCGGAGACACCGGCGCGGACCGGCTGGTCCGAAGGCCACAGTCCGGCCTCGGCGGGCACGTACATCCGCGCGGAGTCGCCGACCAGCGACTCGTGCGGTTCGAAATGGCCGGTCGCGGGCGGGATGACCTGGTGGTACACCGCCAAGGTCGCCTTGATCAGCCCGGCGACCCCGGCCGCGGCTTTGGTGTGACCGATGTTGCCCTTGATCGTGCTCAGCGCGGCCCGCTCGGCGAGCGGATCGGCGTCGCGACGGGCGGTGGAGAGCGCCTCGATCTCGGTGGCGTCGCCCAGCGCGGTCCCGGTGCCGTGGCCCTCGAAGTAGGAAACGGTCTCGACGCCGTATCCCGCCTTGTCGTACGCCCGCTTGAGCGCGAGGCGGTGCCCCGAGGCCTCGGGGCGGGTGATGCCGCCCTTGCCGTCGGACGAGACGCCCCAGCCGCCGATGGTGGCGTAGATCCGCTTGCCCTGCGCGATCGCGTCCTCTTCGCGCATCAGCACGAGCATTCCGGACCCCTCGCCGGGCCAGAACCCGTTGGAATCGGCGTCGTAGACCTTCATCTCGCGTTTGGCGAGCGCACCGGTCTTGGCGAAACCGATCACCTCGAACGGGTCGATCGACAAGTCGACACCACCGGCGATGGCGACGTCGAGGTCGCCCTCCGAAAGCGCGTTCGCCGCCGTGACCACGGAAAGCAGCGACGACGAGCAGGCACCGTCCACAGTGAACCCGCCGCCGCCGAAGTCGAAGAAGTTGCAGACCCGGCCGGCGATCGTGTTCGCCAGCCCGCCCGCGAGCGTGTCCTCGTCGATCTCCGGGAAGGGTGCCTTGTACTGCGCCTCGAGATCGTGGAGGAATTCGGCCGTGTCGCCGTCGGCCCAGCCGCGCTCGGCGAGTGCCGCCGCGACCGTGCGGCGCACGTACGGCCAGCGCAGCCGCATGATGTTGGCACGGGAGAACTCGCCGGTGAGGCTGTTGCCGATGACCACGCCGGTGGCGGATTTCGGCAACCCCTCGCCCTCGGGGAAGCCCGCGTCGGCCAGCGCCTGCGCGGCGACGTCGAGGGCCAGCCAGTGCGTGGTGTCGGTCGAGCGGAACGTGCTGCCCGCGACCTTGTACTTGATCCGGTCGAATTCGTAGTCGCGGAGGACCGCGGCCTTCTGCGCGTAGAAACGGTCCGGCGCCTTGGGGTCGGGCGAGTAGTAGTCCTCGCGGTTCATCCGCTCGTCGGGCAGCCTCCGGAACGCCCGGCGGCCGGCGAGGACGTTTTCCCACAGCTCTTCCGGGGAACCGGCGTCCGGGTATCGGAGACCGATACCGACAATCGAAATCCGCTCAACGCTCATGCCACCGCACTCCCCTAGCTCTCAACCACTCAAGTCACGGAATCCGGTCCCGGCGCCGGGCTCTGTCCCCAGATACGCGGCCGCCGTCCGTTCGCGCAGTCCGGTCAAGCATGAACCGGGGGCGGACGCGGAGTCTTCTCTCAAGTTGTTGACCGGGATCGGTCATCTGGCCGAGTGATCCGGCCCTACGACGACGCGAAAGCCACTTCCGCAACGTTGAACGTTGCGAAAGTGGCTTTCGCGTCATAAACAGGCAGTACTCCGCACTAACCAGGAAGCGGGGCGACCGAAACAGCGCGGGCGGCGGCAGTGAAACTCGCCCACCCCACCAACTCGACCAGCTCCCGATCACCCAGCCCCGCGGCCGCCACCAAAGCGTCGTCCACCTGATAAGGCGCCTTCGCGACCACCAAGGCCAAGCGCACCGCGGGATCGTCGTACGCGTCCACCCAGGACCGGCTCAACCCGGGTGGCGCACCGTCCCAAGTAGACAGTTCACGCTCCACGACGTCCCGCACGGACGAAGGCACCGGCAACGCGGCGAACGCCGCCGAAGCACGCGAGAACGCGTCCTCGACCACAGGATTGCCCGCGGCCCAGGCGAAATCCCGGGAGCCGACCGGCAGCAGGTCCAGCGACTCCCCCGGCGAAGCGCCTGTCACCGGCCGAAGGAACCGCCCCAAGACGGCCTTCGCCCTCGCCCGCGCCGAATCCGGCACGGACGACGGCAACGGTGACGGCCCGAGGAAAACGCTCACCACCCGGTTCAGGTAGTGGAACGCGAACGCGACCGCGGTCAGCTCCGACCGGGCCCCCGCCGAAAGGGTTCCTGCACGAGGATCCGCCACGGGACGGCCCGAGGCGATCGCCGCGGCCTCGGAGGAACGCCCGAGCGACTCCAGCGCCATCCCGTGGACCTCGACACAGTACGGACACGAGTTCCCCCGCGACACCAGTGTCGCGACGATCTCCCGGTCCGCCCGGCTCGTCTCCCCCGCCGCCACCAGCGATTCCCGCAGCATCACCCAGCTCGCCGCGAGCACCGGCGGTGACGGCGAATGCACCGCCACCGGCGGGGCCAGCATCCCGAAATCGCGTTCCAGCCGTTCGTAGACGTCGCGTACGAGCCCGGTCGCCCGGCCGAAGGGAACCGGCCGGACGTACCGGGCTTCACGCACCGCGCGCCGCAGCGCGAGCCTCACCAGCACGGGTGCCACGCTCAGCTCCCGGCCACCAGCGACAGCTTGCCGACCGCCCGCCGCCCGGTGATGGAACCGTCCGGAGCGGGGGCGCCATAGGTGACATCGACACCGCGAGCCTGCAACGCCCGCACGATCCCCGGCACCGAACGCTCGGCCAGCGCCGCGATCGTCATCGCCGGGTTCACCGTCAGCGCGCCCGGCACGGAAGCGCTGTCGGTCACGAAGATGCCGGGGTGATCGCGGAGTTCGTGGTTCGGGTGCAGGGCCGACGTCGCCGGGTCGTCACCGATCCGGCACGACGCCAGCGGGTGCACGGTGTACGCGCCGACGACGTCGTTGGTCCACGGCGCCACCTTCGCCAGGCCGTCCTTCTCGAGGATCTCCTTGCATTCCGCGTCGGCCAGCGCCCAGCCGTGCCGGGTGTTCGGCGTCGGGTCGTACTTCAGCGGGCCGCGGCCGAGCATCTGCTGCGAGATGCGGTAGGCGTTGCCGGTGGGCGGCGGCGCGCCGAAGACGCCCTCGTTGTCGTCCTCGGTCATCAGGAAGATGGTCAGCCAGGAGGCCCACTTCTTGAGGATCTCCTTCTTCTGCACGCCGAACCAGCGTGGTTCGTCGCCGTCCGGCACCTGCGCGAGGATCGTGCCGAGCCCGGGCGGGAAGTACAGCTGCTCCAGCGAATACCGCTCGTATTCGGGCAGCGAACCGTCGAGCTTGTCCCAGTTCGCCACCGTCGGGCCCTTGCCGATGTGGTTGGCCTCGTAGACCTTCCCGTCCTCACGGGACAGCCCGAGCACCTCGCGGACGCGCTCCTCGTTGATGATGGCGGTGTTGAGCCGTTCCCCGTTGCCCGAGAAGTACCGGCCGACCGCGTGCGGCATGGTGCCCAGTGCCGCCTCCGAACGCTGCAGGATCACCGGCGTCGCGCCCGCACCCGCGGCGATGATGACGACCTTCGCGTCGATCGTCCCGCTGCCGGACTGGAGCCGGTAGTCCTCGTCGTCGACGATGTTGAAATGCACGCGGTAGTCGCCGTCGTCGATCCGCTCGATCCGCTGGACCTCGTGCAGCGGCCGGATCTTCGCGCCGTGCGCGAGCGCCGCGGGCAGGTAGTTGGTCAGCAGCGAGCGTTTCGCGTCGAACCGGCAGCCCGCCATCATGAAGTTGCAGTTCACGCACCGGTCGTTGTCCACCGCGACCGGGGCGGGGTTGGCGGTGCGGCCGGAGTGGTTGCAGAACGCGGCCCACAGCCCGCCCGCGTAGGAGACGTCGTTCCAGTCCTGTGTGGACACCGGGAGCGACTCCGAAACCCGGTCGTACCAAGGCTCCAGCGTGTCGCGCGTCAACACCGAAGGCCACATGCGACGGCCGATACCGCCATGACGTTCGAACACGAACTTCGGCGCGCGGGGCATCGCGGCGAAATACACCACGCTGCCGCCGCCGACACAGTTCCCGCCGAGCACGCTCATCCCGTCGCCGACGACGAAATCGAAAGCCCGGGTGTAGGACGAGCCGAGCAGATAGTCGTGCTCGAACTCCTTCGCCTCCAGCCACGGCCCGCGTTCCAGCACGGTGACCTTCGCCCCGCCCGCGGCCAAGTGGTAGGCGGGGATGGAGCCACCGAACCCGCTGCCGACGATGACGACGTCGGTCTTGTCGTAGGCGGTCATGCGGGACTCCCGGAAGGCGTGGTGTCGGGGTGGACTCTGGCCAGCTCGCGGCGGTAGGAGAACTTGGGGAACCGCCACAGCCCGTCTTCGTCCGGCGCGGTGTACCCCATCGCCAGCAGGCCGGGGTGGCCCTCGGCGATGGCTTCGGCGGTGTGCTTGTGCGCCGCGCTGTCGAAGGACATGTTGCAGAACAAGGCGAGGCTGACCCAGCCGTCCTTCTCCGGATGCCCCGGCGCGGTCAGCGACCGCACGAGCGCCGTCCTGTCCGCGAAGGACAACGCGACGAACGGCGGCAGCGACTCGTCGAGTGTGACGTCGTGTTCCTTGGCGTAGACCTTCGCGTGGTCGTTGAGGGACTGCGCCAGATAGGGCAGCCCCACGGTCACCCCGGTCGCCTCGGTGTGCAGCAGTTCGAGCGCGCCCGCGACGACCGCGCCCGGTCCCGGCGAAGCGCCGGCGATGGCGTGGTCGCCGGGGAAACGCTTTTCCCCCGGCACGATCGTGTCCGCGTAGGCCTCCAAAGTGGACACCTCGACCTGTTCGTCCGAATCCACGGAACCTACCTCCTGTTCCTGGTGTGCACGGTCATCGGCAGCCCGCCGCGCACCCGCAGCGACAGCATCGCCTCGGGAACCACGTCGTAGCCCGGGAGCTTTCTGAGTTCGAGGTCGCGCAGGACCATCGTCAGCACGAAAACGGCCTCCATCACGCCGAGGCTGTTGCCGATGCAGAACCGCGGCCCGGCGCCGAACGGGATGTAGGCGTAGCGGGGCCGCCCGCTGGGCCGGTCCGGGTCGAACCGGTCCGGGTCGAACTTCTCCGGCTCCGGCCAGAAATCCGGATGCCGGTGCAGGGTGAAGGGCACGACGACGACGTCGGATCCGGCGGGGATGTGGTAGCCGCCGATCTCGTCGTCGGCCTGCGCGACCCGCGGCAGCAGCCACACCGGCGGGTACAGGCGCATGACCTCTTCGACGACCCTCGCCGTGTACGGCAACCGGTGCAGGTCCTCGTGCGTCGGCAACTGGTCGCCCAGCACCGCGTCGGCCTCGGCCCGCAGTTTCGCCGCGATCTCCGGATGCTCGTCGAGCAGATGGAACGCCCAGCCGAGCGTGCTCGCCGTCGTCTCGTGCCCGGCCAGCAGCAGCGTGATCAGCTCGTCCCGCATCTGCTCGCGGGTCCCGTCGGTGGCGATGAGCCGCGAAAGCACGTCCTCGCCGTTCTCGACCGGGTTGGCCAGCCGCTGCTGGACGAGTTCGTCGGCGATGCGGCGGAGGTCGTCCCGCGATTCCCGGAACCGCACCTGTTTCTTCAGCGGCGCCCATTGCGGGACCATGCTCAGCGTCACCGCTTCGAACATCGCCTGGTCCTGCACGGCCTCGAACGAGTGCCCCAGCGAGGTGAACCCGCCGAGATCCGCGTCGAGCAGCGTCTTGCCGAGCACACCGAGGGTAAGCCCGGTCATCTCGTGCAGGATCTCCACCGGTCCTTCGGTGTCCCGCAAGCGTTTCACGAGTCCTTCGACCTCGTTCGCGACGACCGAGGCCTGCCGCGCGATCCGCTTGGGCTGGAACACCGGCTGGATGGTCCGGCGCTGCTTCTTCCAGACGTCGCCGTCGCTGGTGAGCAAGCCGTCGCCGAGCGCCCGTCGCGCCTCCTGGAGGCCGATTCCCTTGTGGTAGTTGGCCGCGTTGTCCGCGAGCACGTGTTTCGCCAGTTCGGGGTGGTTCACCAGGTACATCGTCTTGGGACCGATCGCGATCCGGACGACGTCCCCGTGTGCCTTGGCCGAATCCGACATGAGCGCCAGCCGGTCGGTGAAGAGCTTCTTCAGCAGACCGAAGGTCGCCCGGCGCGGCGGCCCGGGGGGCGCGAGACGCGCCCCCCGGGTGGTTTCCGCACCGGTGGTCATGCCGCCACGGCCCCGGTTTCCGTCTCCGGCTTCCCGGCCGGCTTGGGCAGGGACGTGATCTCGGCCGACTTCGCCTGCTCGGCCTCCCACTTCTCGGTCGCCTTCTTGGAGAAGTGCAGGCCCCACAGGAACATCCCGCGGATGAGGCAGACCAGCGCGGTGGCGAGGAACAGGCCGTAGGCCACGTGCACGATCATGAAGAACCCGTACGCCAGCGCCACCCCCGAACCGAACAGGATCTGCGACGCGGGCTTGGACGGGGTCGTCCCCGGGTCGGTGACCATGTAGTTCGTGTAGAGCACGAAGGCCACACCGGTCATCATCCCGAGCGCGCCGGGGATCGCGGTGTCGAACACCAGACCACGGATGATCGCCTGCAGCGCGAAGGTGATCAGCCAGGCGCCGATGAGCCACATGCGCTGGGTCAGCATCGCGTTGAGCACGGTGCCGGAGATGATGATGATGCCGACGATCAGCCAGCCGACCCACGAGTCGACCTGCTCGGTGAAGTGGTACGGCGGCGCGATGCTCGCCCAGGGGAACACCAGCAGGATGATCGTGATGCCGAAGTTCGACGGGTTCATGTAGTGGCGCAGCCTGCCGCGCACCGGGGCCTGCAGCACCCACTTGGCGCCGACGGCGACCACGACGCCGAACATCATGACCAGCACCTGGTCGTTGACGTAGGTGAGCATGTTCAGCGCGAGACCGGTGATATGCGCGGGGAAGAGGAATTCCACCAGTCCCTTGAACCCGTTGCCCCGGAAGCGGACGTCGCGTCCCTGGACACGGGCCCCGATGATCTCCAGCAGGATTTCCGTGGTGTACGCCGTGGCCAGCGCGATGAACGGATAGGTGTAGGGCTGCTCGAAACCGAGCACGGTGTAGCCGATGATGTTGAAGATGGTGATCGAGATCGCGAACCGGCGAAGGGCCGTGATCGTCTTGTTGCTCTTCGGTGCCGTGAGTGTCTGCTCAGCCATGACGGTCATTTCTCCTTAGCCTGAGCGCCGAGCTGGAACGTGTGGTCGCCCGGGGTCAGCTGGACTTCCTGCGTGCGGATCTGCCCGGTCAGGTCGCGCCACTGCAGGCAGACCTTCACCGGCCCGGTGACCTTGCCCAGCCCGATCTGGATCTCGTGGCTGCGCTTGCCGGAGTGGCCGCTGCCGCCGTCGACGCGGTCCATGTACTTCTTGCCGTCGGGGGTGACGACGGTGACCTGCGCGCCGATCGCCGCGGTACCCGCCGCCGGGAGCGGACCGTCCGCCGAAGCCTTGTCGTGCACCAGCTTCAGGTTCAGGTACGACCCGGTGTCAGGGCTGACGTTGTGGTAGAAGATCGGCTGCTCCCACTGGCGGGCCACGGCGAAGTCGAGCTTGCCGTCGCCGTCGGCGTCACCGGTGGCGATACCGCGGGTGGGCACCGGGACCGCGAGACCGAGGCGCGGGGCCAGGTCGGTGTAGCGGCCGTCGGAGCTCTTGGCCCAGAAGTGCAGCGTGTGGTCGCCACCGACGTCGTCACCGGCGACCATGTTCGGCCAGAAGTACGGGTGCTTCAGCAGTTCGTCGTTCGACGTCGCCAGCTCCTGCAACTGCGGCCAGCGGTTGACGTCGCCCTTGACGAACCCGGTCGCCTGGGTGATGACCGATTCTCCGCTGTTGTTGTAGTCGGCGATCTTGACGTCCCAACCCCAGCCGGACCAGGCGGTGCCGGCCTGCGCGCTGCGGTCCACCCACGGCGCCTCGCCGCCCTGCAGACGGCCACGCAGATCCGCGGTGTCCTTGGCGGTGTTCATGAACTGGAAGTGGCTTTCCTCGATACCCCAGGACGTCGTGATGTTGCTGACGTACAGGTCGTAGAGACCGTCGTGGTCGAGGTCGGCGAAGTCGACGCCCATCCCCTTGAAGGAGTCGTTGCCGATCACCTTGGACTTCGGCTCGTTGGGCCCGCGGATGCCCTTCACCTCGGCGAATTCGACGTGCCCGGGGCGGGACTTGTTGTACAGCAGGCGGTCGTGGCCGAAGTCGTTGCCGATGTAGAGCTCCGGCAGGTTGTCCCCGTCGACGTCGGTGGCGCTGGCCGCGAGCGACCAGCCGCCCTGGGCGTCGGCCGGGATGGCCTTGTCGTCGCAGACGAACGTGGCCGTCGGCTTGGCACCCTGCGTGGCCCCGGTGAACCGGAAGATGTACTTGCCACCGCTGTTGTCGGCGTGCGACATCGACTTGTTCATCTCGACCCCGCCGGAGACGCGGTCGTCCAGCACCGCGCTGTCGGGGAAGTAGTTGCCGATGAAGATGTCCTGGTGGCCGTCGCCGTCGAAGTCACCGACCGAGGCGGCGTTGGTGTTCCACAATGGACCGGCGTACTCACCGTTCTTGGAGTTGTTGCCCGGGACCAGTTCCACCGGCTCGTAGGCCTTCGGCTCCAGCTTCGTGGCGCCCGGCTTCGCGAGGAACAGGATCGGGGTGCGGCCCCAGTAGTAGGCCAGCAGGTCGACCCGGCCGTCCTCGTTGTAGTCCGCGGGCACGCAGCCCATCGGCGCGATGTACTTGCCCATCGGCAGCGGCGCCGCGTCGAGCGCGAACGGCGCGTAGCGGTCGCCGCCCTTGCCCGGCGTCGGGGTGATCACCAGCTGATCGCTGCGCGGGTCCACGAAACACAGGTCGTTCGCGAGCTTGTCGCCGTCGAGGTCGTTGACCGCGATCGCGGCGCCGACCGAGGAGATCCAGGCGCGGATGTGCTCGTACTCCTTGTTCACCGTCCGGATCGACTGGCTCTTCGCCGCCTCCGGCAAGGCGATCGTCAGCGGCTCGAACGCGTACTTCGAAGCCATGGTGTCGGCCTCGGCGGTCGAGACGGTGGGCAGCTGCGCCACCACGAACAGTCCCGCCATCAGCACCAGCGCCACGATGCCCGCAAGCTGCTTGCGGAGCCAGCCCAAGGTCGCGGTCATTTCCCTGCACCTCCAGAGTTGAGAACCTCAGCGGCGATGCGCTGTCGCCAGGTTTCGAATGCCGGGAGTTCGCCGTCGACCACGGTCGCCGGGCGCACCTCCTGGGTGATGGCCGCGGCCCGCTCGGCCGGCAGCCCGCAGATCGCCCGCGTGGCGACCTCGGTCTCGGGGATCAGCAGCCCCGCGCGGACGCGGGCTTCGGCGGCGAAAGCGCTGCCCTGGGCGAGGTTCCCGCGGTGCTCGCCGGCGAACTCGGCCAG
Source organism: Amycolatopsis sp. SB7-3 (assembly GCF_041021335.1). Lineage (NCBI taxonomy): Bacteria > Bacillati > Actinomycetota > Actinomycetes > Pseudonocardiales > Pseudonocardiaceae > Amycolatopsis > Amycolatopsis sp. SB7-3. The sequence continues at coordinate 15,611 of NZ_JBFPJQ010000009.1, read as the reverse complement.
TTTCAGCAGTTCGTCACCGGTGACACCGCACGCGTAGGTCGAGGCGAGCCCGATGCCGGCGTAGAGGTCTCCGTGCCGATGCTCGGGGAATCGCGCGACCGTGTCGGCGACCAGGTCGACGTCGGTACCGCAGATGAACCACAGCGCCCGCCCGATGCCCTGGTCGATCGCCCGCAGTGCGTAGCCGTCGTTTCCGGGCGGCCACGAAAAGTCCGGGTCCTGGAACTGCCCGTCGACGTACTTCGCCGTCTTGAAGTAGGCCTGGTGGAAGCCGTAGCCGTCGAGCACCAGCCAGCGCAGCAACGGGTCGAAGTCCTCGGCGGACGGCCAGCGGAAGCGCGGCAGGCGGGCCATCGCCCAGCCGACGCCGACGTAGATGATGTAGTCGTGCTTCTCGCCGGGGCCGTCGAGGAACCGCTCGATGTGACGGCGACCGCCGCCCGGCAGCCCGTCCAGCATTCCGTAACCCATTCCCGCGCCTTCGTAGGCGAAGCCGCGGTATTTCACCGGAATACGTTCGAGCCATTCTTCCGCCTGTTCGACGGACCGTGCTTCGACCGCGTGCGCGTAGCCGAGCAGGAACTTCTCACCGACGGTCTCCAGCAATTCTTGAGCGGCCGGGCTCTTCTTGTGGAAACCACGCTTGTCCAGTGACGTCTCGGAGACGTCCGGCGTGATCATGCGACGTCTGATCGTGCGCCAACCATTGCCCAACGCACTCTCCCCCTAACGGGTGGATTCGAATTCCGGATTGCTTTAAAGGCTCACATGCGTGGCGATGACGCGACCACTCCACGGTTGCGCCCGCGGTTCTCCCGGTTTGCGAAATCGGGAGACCGCGGGAACAACCTCGCTCAGGCCACCGCGCGGAGGTACTCGGAAGCGGGCATGGTCATCCGGTTCCCGGCCGAGCTCGGGCCGCCGGCGAGGGTGATCGCCATCGGCGCGTCGGTCGGCCTCGGGGCGCGCATGGGCATCCGCAGGTGGACCCGGCCGTACCGGGTGATGTCGACGCGGCCGGGCAGCGTGCCCACGGAGAACGACGAGGCCGCGGTCCCGGCGGCGTGCTCGGCCACCCCGATGACGGTCCACCGCCCCTCGGGGACGTTCTGGATCTCGATGTCCGCGGACAGGACGTTCGCCCTGCCACCGAAGGCGACGGGGCCGCACTGCGGGATCGACTCGGCGAACAGTCCGATGAGGACACTCGCCGGACCGGCCCCGCGCGGGGTCTCGACCCGCACGCTGATCGTGCCGGTGCCGCTGCGCATCGTGGCGCTGCCCATTCCGGCGCTGTGCAACGCTTCCAGGGTCGGGAGGCGCTGGAAATGCGGGGCCAGCGCGACGAGCAGCTCGCCGACCTCGGGGTCGCGGTACTGGGTCGGGGTCATCCCGACCGCACGGGTGAAGCGGCTGGTGAACGTGCCGACGCTGCTGTAGCCGACGCTGCACACGATGTCCGACACCGTCAGCGATGTCGTCAGCAGCAGCCGTTTCGCTTCGAAGAGCCGGATCGCGGTGAGGTACCGGCCGGGGGTGACCCCGGTCGCCTTGGTGAAGATCCGCGAGAAGTGGAACGGGCTGACGAAGACTTCCGATGCCAGGTCGCTCAAGGTGATCGGGTCGAAGTACCTCGCGTGCATCGCTGAGATGGCCTGCAGCACCGCAGGTTGCAAGGGGGACGCCGGCTCGGGGAGCCGACCGGGTTCGGTGACGCCTTTCTCGTTCGCCGCCATGGCGACTGTTCGTAGCTGCATCAGACCAACCTCGGATTCGCTGTCGCTTTTCCTCTGTACGCCAGCAAACGCGGTGCCGATTTCGGTGCACTCGACGAGCGATCGAGATCCGCAAGGCCGAACTCGCGTGATCCAGGACGTGACACGCGTGATTGGGCGCGGAACTCGCGTGATCAGACGGCGATCATCGAGGGTCAGACGGGGAGGTCGAGGACGCACTCGCCGACGCTGACCTCGGCGGGCCAGTCGAGTTTGAGCGCGCGGTCGACGCGGTCGCCGGCGTCCACCGGGACGGCGTGCGCGGCCAGCCCCATGGCGCGGGCGACGAGGTACAGCGTCTGTTGCAGCGCACCGACGTGCGCCAGCGTGGTGGCGTACGCGCCGCCTCCGAGGACGGACGCCATCCGCGGCATCCGCGCGGTCACGGTGATCAGCGCCGAGGGCCGTCGATGATTGCCGCCGCCGATCATCGCCATGTCGAGCATCGCGTCGAGGTCGGCCTCGTCGGCGTTCACCAGCGCGAGCCGATGCTCCAGCGGGTCGTAGTGGTAGATCCCGCGGTCCAGCCCCGAGCACCGGTTGACCGAGACGTACAACTCGAGTTCGTACAGGCACGCGACGCTGAAATAGGGCCGCTGCGAAGCACTGTGGGCGGGCCCGTTCGGCAGGTGCGCGGGCCCGATCGACCGGATTCTCGCGCCACGGAACAGGAACTCGCCGATCTGCTCGGCGGTCAGCACGCCCTCGGTGAATTCGGGGCAGGTGTGGTCGTTCTCCAGCAACGTCGTCAGCGTCGGATCGGTCTCCGCGCGGTCGGCCAGATCGGGCCGGTACAGCGCATGGACCGGCCCGTCGCCGGTGGAAGCCTTGACCACCGGCGGTTTCCCGAGGCCGGGCAGATCCGCCGGGCCGCCCGGCCGCCACGTGCGGCTGGTGGTGTGGAACGAGAGTTCGTCCGGGGACCACAAACCCAGTTCGGGATCGTCGTCCTCGGCGAACCGGCCGTGTTCCCCGGCCACCTGCACGACCCCCGCGGCGACCAGATAGGACACGATCGCGCCGACCACCGAGGCGTCGATCCCGGTGGTGGACACGATGTCCCGGACCGATTTCGCCGTCGCCAGTGTCGCCGCGACATGCACCGCCCACGGCTGGGACAGCACGACGCGGTAGCGCGCGGACGGCGACTCCAGCCCCATCCCGTCGGCGTCGGACCGCAGGGAACTGAAGCGGGACAACCGGATCGGACGCGTGGGCGGGATCTCCACCGGCGCGAACACCGGGGCGAGCACGACCGGGATCACCGACAGCAGCGGTCCCCTGCCGTCGGCGAGCCCGAGCGAACGCACCACGGAACCGCCGAGTTCCTTGAGTACCTGCCGCAGCGCGTCGGCGCCTTCGGCCGTCCAGCTCAGCTCGCCTTCGAGATCGGGTTCCCGCTCGACGGGCTCCCACGAAGACGTCACGTTCGCCAGCGAGACCGGCCCCAACGCCATCCGCCGCAACGATTCCAGCACCAGCGGTTCCGCGCGGTCGAACTCGTACTCGCCCCAGCGGGTGACGACCACCAGCGAGCCGTCCTCACCGATCTCGACAAGGCTGTCGTCGGTGAGCGACCACAAGGGGATCGTTTCGGCCACTCCGCCGGGGGGATCTGTCGTCAACGGTTGCTCCAGCTTGCTCTACAAGAACATAGGGAATGGGTTCAGCCGGTCGTAGGGAGTCGGCTCGGCGAGCCTGCCCAGCCGCACCGGCACGTCGAACAGCCGTCCGGGGGCGAAGCGGCTCCAGAACGGGCGCAGCCCCGGAACGACCACCCGGACCACCGGGAGGTCGATGTCGGGCCTGGTCTGGTCCAGCACGAGCGTCTCCATTCCCAGCGCGGAAAGCTTGCGTACCAAGCACTCCACGTCGTCACGGACATCGGGCCGCCGGACGAACTTGAAGTCCGCGGCGCGTTTCGCCGACCGTCCCGGCGCCGGCAGCAGATACGGCTGGTTCCCGACGGTCGCGTACTTGAGCCACGCCGACGCGTCGGGATCGTCGAGTTCGACGTCGTTCGCGAGCACCGCGGGGATCATCTGGTTGAGCTCGCTGACCGCCCGCCGCAACGCCGTCCTGGGATCCAGGTGGGCGCCGAAGCCCATCATGACGTTCTCGCGCGGCCCGGCGATACTCCTGGACAGCGCGACCATCACCGGCACCCCGAGATCCGCGGTCAGGTCGAGCACCCACAGCTCCCGGCCGGCCCGCGCGTACTGGCCGACCATCTCCTCGGCCCACGGGTCGTCGAACGACGCGATGTCGACGCCGGGCACGGGAAGCCGGTTGTACCACCACATCGCGACGGCGTCGCGTTCGACGAGTTCGAGCAGGCCCTGCAGGATCGCGTCCTCGACGCTGCTCCCGGCCGCGCAGCCGTTGGAGTCCGCGCGCATCCCGGTGAGCCCGCACTCCGGCGGCACCCCGTAGTAGAGGTACGCCGTCGGCATCAGCTTCCGCCGCTGCTGCGAGAGCGACCACAGCGGCGTCCAGTCGACGGCCGCCTCGGCGTCGAACCGGTCGGGGACGTGCTGGAAGTTCGCGTGCCTCGCGTTCCAGTCGACGCGCGTTTCGTACTGGCGCTCGTCGAAGAGCATGCACGAGTTCGGGTGGACGGCGTCGTCGCCGAGCGCGCGGAAGGTGTCGCGGATCCGCAGTTCGTCACCCTGGTAGTTCGCCGAGAACCGTTCGATCGCCTCGCACAGCGCGCCGACCTCGGCGTCGATCGGGCTCGCGCCCTTGCCGCCGTTGTCCCCGCGCAGCCCGGCCTGCAGCCCCGCCTCGCCGCGCACGCGGCGCGCGACGTTCAGCCCGGAGCGGTACGCGTTCACGAACGCGGGGGCTCTCGGGTCGCGGGCGATCTCCTTGACGATGCCGGTGACCGGGCTGACCAGATGGCCGTAGCGGTCGAGCACCTCGACCGGGGTGAGCGTCCGGTGCCCGCCACCGCCCGACGTCGCCTTCTTGGCCTCCCGCAGCACGACCGGCTCGGCCGTCCGCGCGGCCACGATGCCTTCGTCGCCGCATTCGGGGCATTGCGGGCGGCGGCGCAGTTCGTGCAACCGCCCCTGCAGGTCGAGGGTGTCGAGGATCCACACGGCCTGCTGCCCCGGATAGCGGTGCCCCGCCAGCCATTTGGACGCTTCGAGGGAGATCAGCTGCGACGCGGCCGCGGTCAACGGCGGTACGGCGGGCATCGGGAACGGCGCGGGCCCGTCGTGCCCCAGCACCTCCTGCACACAGGCCTCGGCGTGCCGGTGCCCCCACAACCGGTTCGTCAGGCAGTGCCAGCAACCGGACCGGCCGGGCTGCATGATCGGACCGATCCACACCTGCGAACCCGACGGCCGGGCCAGCAGCCAGGGCCGTCCGGTGCGCCGGTGCTCGGCGTCGATCTCGGCCAGCCTCGGGTCGAGGTAGTCGTCGCACAGCACGATGGCGAGCTCGGAAGCCGTCTCGACCACTTCGATACCGCTCGCGGCCAGCGCGTTCGCCACCTGCGAGGTGTCGACGCCGCGGCCGATCGCGGTCAGGCTCGCCGTCGCCGGCTTCTGGCGGCAGGCCACGGCGGACGCGTCGAGCCCGCACGCGTCCCAGTACGCGAGCGCGCGCTCGTCCCCGCTGAACTCGTCCGGGACGCGGACGGTGACCAGACCGGCCTCGACGAGCCGGGCCACCACGCCGGTGACCTGTTCGGCGTTCATCCCCTCCGGGCAGGCGGACAGGAGCCCGTCGAGGTCACGGGTGCCGTCGAGCAGGGCGGCCACCGAGGCGACCTGCGCGCCGCGCATCGCGATGACCCCCTGTTCGGAGAACAGGTAGGCACCGTTGCCCTCGCTGATCTCCGCACGCAGATGCCGTTTGAATCCCAGTCCGCCGATCGAGGTGGGCGTGGACGATGCCTCGCGCATGATGACCCCCAGTAGGTCGGTTCGATTCTCGAATCCTGCTGTGTGGGGCCGGGTACCGGCCAGTGTGCGATTCACGCGTCGGACGTGAAAAACCCATGTTCTCCCGGGAGACACGCATGCGGGCCCTGGTGGACGGCTCACTGGCCCGGCGACCGGCCGCTCTGTCACTGTCGAAGCACTGGGAATCAGGTCACGACGCGTATCGAGCTGGAGGGCGCTTGCGATGTACACCGGATCACGAGTAGCGGACAAGCACCACGGCTCGGCACCCAACCCGATTCCGGCCGCGTCCGCAAGCCCCGTCCGTTTCAGCCTCCTCGGCCCGCTCGAACTCGTCCGGGACGGGATCGACTACGCGCCGACGACGCCGAAGCTGCTGCAGGTGCTCGCCATGCTGGTCATGAGCCCGGGGAAGATCGTGCACATCGACACGATCGTGCAGGAGCTGTGGGCCAACGACCCGCCGCGCAGCGTCCGCACCACCATGCACACCTACGTCTACCAGCTGCGCAAGTGCATCGACGAGAACGAGCTGGCCCCGTACGGCGAGACCATGCTGGCGACGAAACCGCCGGGGTACGTGTTCCGGATCGCGCCGGAGCAGGTGGACGTCTTCGAGTTCCAGGAGCTGCAGCACAAGGGCCGCGAGCTGCACCTGCGCGGCGAGCACACCGAAGCGGCGAAGGCCTTCCGGTCGGCGCTCGACCTGTGGTCCGGTCCGCCGCTCGCGAACGTCCACTGTGGACCGGTGCTGTCGGCGTACGCGGTCGACCTCGTCGAGCAGCGGCGCAGCACGCTGCACCTGCGGATCGAGGCGGACATCGCGGCCGGGATGCGGCACGAGCTGATCGGCGAACTGCGTTCCCTGGTCACCGCGAACCCGCTCGACGAGGCCTTGCACGGGCAACTGATCCGCGTGCTCGGCCGCAGCGGGCGCCGCTCCGACGCGCTCGCCACGTACCGTCAGGTGCGGGCGAGGCTCAACAACGAACTGGGCGTGGAACCCTGTGACGAACTGCAGGTCCTGCACCACGACCTGCTTTCCGAAGGTGAACCCGCGTGAACCCCGCTCCCGCCACGGAAACGAAAGTGAGGATCGACGGATGAGCAGTCGTACCTATGGACAGTTCTGCGGTCTGGCCCGCGCGCTGGAGATCATCGGCGAACGCTGGTCGCTGCTGATCGTCCGTGACCTCGTCCTCGGCCCGAAGCGGTTCACCGAACTGCAGGCGGGTCTCCCCAAGATCCCGGCGAGCACGCTGTCCGCGCGGCTCAACGAACTCGAGCAGTCCGGCGTACTGCGCCGCCGCCTGCTCCCCCAGCTCGACGCCGCGGTGGTCTACGAGCTCACCGAATACGGCAGCGAACTCGACCAGATCGTGCTGGACCTCGGGCTTTGGGGCGCGCGATCGCTCGGGCAGCCGGCGGCCGAGGACGTCTTCACCCTGGATTCGGCGATCCTTTCGCTGTACACGACCTTCCGGAGTGAAAAGGCCAAGGGCGTCCAGGTCACCTACGAGCTGCGCTACCCGGGCGAGATGGTCCTGCACGCGATCGTCGAGGACGGCGCGCTCAAGGTCGCGGAAGGCGCGCACCCCGGCGCCGACGCGGTCATCGAACCGCTGGGCCCGTTCATCAAGGATCTGCTGAGCGGGGATCTCTCCGCGGCCGACGCGACGCGCACCGGGAAGATCCGGATCGAGGGCGCCTTCGAATATCTGGAGCTTTTCACGGAATTGTTCCACATTCCCGCCGCTCCGAAAATGTCCGACGGAATCGTCGTCCGCTGATCCATCCGGCGTAACACCGCCGGTCGGATCAGCAATCCGGAGTAACGGAAAACCTCGGAACGCGGGATATCGTCGACATCCGTCACCGGTCGGTCTTTCGCCCAAGGAGCCCTTCATGGCCGCACTCGATTCGCCTCGTCCGGGTCTGCTCGCCTCGCTCAACGGGAAATACCACCGTGCGGCGCTCCTCACCTTCGCGGTGGTCGTCGTGGCCCACTGGGCGGAACACCTGGTGCAGGCGTTCCAGATCTACGTGCTCGGCTGGAAGACCCCGGACGCCCGCGGCGTGCTCGGGATCCCGTTCCCCAAACTGATCAGCTCCGAATGGCTGCACTACGGCTACGCCATCGTCATGCTGATCTTCCTGTTCGCCCTGCGCAAGGGTTTCGCCGGCCGCTCGCGGCAGTGGTGGAACCTGGCGCTCGGCCTGCAGTTCTGGCACCACATCGAGCACCTGCTCCTGCTGATCCAGGCGCAGACCGGCTGGCGGCTCGGCGGCGGCACCGCGCCGAGCAGCATCATCCAGCTGTTCATCCCGCGGGTGGAACTGCACCTGTTCTACAACACGATCGTCACCATCCCGATGATCATCGCGATGCTCGTGCACCGGAAGGCCTCCGCCGCCGAGCGGGAGCTGACCGGCTGCACGTGCTCGCCCATCAGCCGGCGTGAGCTGGCGACCGCGGCATCGTGACCGGGAGACTCTGCGCGCTCCTGGCCCTCGTGGCGGCGTGGTTCGGGGTCGCGGTACTCGCCGCGGCCCCGGCCTCGGCCCACGTCGAACTCCTCTCCTCGAACCCCGCCGACGGCGCCCGGCTCACCTCGGCGCCGGCGCGGGTCTCGATCACCCTGTCGGAGAACATCGGCATCCAGCCGAATTCGATCAAGGTCGTCGACCAGCAGGGCACCGACGTGGTGTCCGGCCCGGTGTTCCAGCCCGGCGAAGTCGCCGAAGAGGTCGCCGTCGCACTCGAACCGGACCTTCCCGACGGCAGCTATCTCGTCGAGTACGCCTTCGTCTCGACCGACTCGCATCCGGTGCGCGGCACGATCGCCTTCGTGGTCGGCACCGGTCCCCTGATCACCTCGGCGGGCGCGGTGTCCGCCTCCACCGGGACCGACCCGGTGACCGACGCGCTGTTCACCACGTTCCGCTGGGTATCCTTCGGCGGGGTCGCGCTGCTCGGCGGGCTGGTGTTCCTGCTGGTCTGCCGTCCGGGCGGCCGGACGGACCCGGCGGCGCGGAAGCTGATCACCGCGGGTCTGTGGCTCTCCGGTGTCACGGCCGTGGCCGGGTTCCTGCTGCAAGGCCCGTACGTCGCGGGCCGCGGCGCCGGCGCGATCTTCGACGGCGCGCTGATCGAGGCGACCCTGCGGGTGGCGTACGGGAAGCTCCTGCTCCTGCGTCTGGCCGCGATCGTCGCGCTCGCCGTCCTCGTGCGGCGGCTGCTGGCGGGCGACCTGCCGGATCGGCTGCGATCGCGCTACGAGAACCTCGGCATCGCGGCCGGGTTCATCGTGATGCTGAGCTTCTCCGCGACCGGGCACGCGGTGGCCGACAAGATCATGTTCCTCTCGGTCAGCGCGGACCTCGCGCATTTCGGCGCGATGGCCGTCTGGGTGGGCGGGCTGATCCAGCTGGCCGTGCTCCTGCGCGGCAGGTACCCGGCGTCGGAGGCCGAGCCCGCGCTGGCGCGGTTCCATCCGATCGCCACCCGGTCGATCGTGATCATGGTGGTCAGCGGCGCCTACCTGGGTTTCCGGCTCGTCCCGTCGGTGGAGGCGCTCTGGACGTCGGCCTACGGCATCGTCTTCGTGCTGAAGCTGACCGGGTTCGCCGCGTTGCTGCTCGTGGCGAACATGAGCCGCAATGCGGTGCGCCGCGGGATCTCCGGGCGGGGCGGCACCGGCGTGGTGACCGCCGACCTGCGGAAACTGCGGGTCAGCGTCGGCGTCGAGGTGCTGATCGTGGCCGTGGTGCTCGCGCTGGCCGCGGCGTTGTCCTCGATGTCCCCGACCGGCTGATCACCGCTCGATCTCCGCTTCCGGCGGAGTGAACGGTCCCCAGGTGAAGGCGCGGAGCCACGGCTCGGGATCGCCCAGCCAGTCCATGGCGGCGATCTGGGCCGGGCTCCGCCGCCCGGCGAGCGTCCGGTACAGGTCCGAGGGCGCGCCCGAGAGCACCGCCGCGACCGGCTCGGTGCCGGCGATCCAGGTCGCACCCTCGGTCTCGAGCCGCATCCCCGGCAGCCCGTGCCTGCCCAGCGAGGCGCCGAGCCCGCCGACGAGCACTTCGAATCCCCGCAGCCAGGCCGCGTGCGCTTGCGGCGGCGGAGCGCCGAGCGCGTACCGGATGTCGAGTTCGTGGGTGAAGGCGTCCATCACCATGATGTCGCCGCGGCTCTTCCCGGCACCGTCGGCGGCGAGGAGGTTGTCGGCCTCGGGACCGCGTTCGAGCCAGAGTTTCAGCAATTCGACGGCCGACGCGGATTCCGGGATCGGGCAGGCCTCGCCACCGAACCGGGTGATCACCCGATCGCAGATCTCGGTCAGATGCGCGATCAGGTCGCGCACGGTCCACTGTGGACAGGCCGGGACGGCCCGCTCGCCCGCCCCCGCGTGGTCGGTGACCAAGATCGCGATGTTCTCCCTGACCTGCCGATATCCTTCGGCCGCTGTCGCCGTATTCCAGCCAGGGACCCGAATTCGGCTGCTCGTCACGCGGCCACCTCCCGTGGGGTATGCGATGGTCGTCCATTCTCCCACCGCCGGGAGACTTCACCCTTCTTCCCGCTTGCGGCGGACCGTTCACCGCAAAGACCACCCACCCGTGGCGCGTGTCGTCGCGGCTTCAGGCACACTGGTCGTTGAAAGCCCCGTGTGGCAAAGAAAAGCGCCCAACGGTGACACATCGACCACTGTGGAGGTGACCAATGGAGATGCCCGGCTTCGATCTGGCGTGGCGTGGTTTCAATCGCGCCCAGGTCCGGGAATTCGTCCGCGAGGTGGAAGCCGAACTACGACGAGTGGAAGCCGAACGCGACGAAGCGATCCGCCGTGGGCAAGCTCTCGCTGGCGAGCTCGCCGCCACACAAGAGGAAAATCGCGAACTGAAGGCCAGCGTCGACCGGATCAGCCGCGTGCCGATCGCACCCGACGCGTTGCAGGAACGCTCGCGCCGGATGCTCGAACTCACACGCGAGGAAGCCGACGACATCGCCGCGCGGGCCGCCGAAGAAGCCACCAAGGCCGAGGCGGAACGAAAGCGGATCGCCGAAGACTTCGAGCGCGCCATGACACTGCGCCGCGCGGAGGCGATGCGCGCGCTCGCCGCGCGGGACGAAGCCGCGCAGGCGAAGGCGCGGAAACTGCTCGACGACGCCGCCGAAGAGGCCGAGCGCCTGGTCGCCGAAGCGCGGCAGAAGGCCGATGTGGCCCTCCGCCTGCGCGACGACGTGCTGAAACAGCTGGTCGGCTGCCGCGAACTGCTCACCGAAGCCGGCATGGTGCTGGCCGTACCGGACTCACCGAAACCGGAAGTGCCCGTTCAGCGCCGGAGCAGGCCCGAAGCCCGCACCGGCACCGAAGCCGCCGCCACCTGACTAAGCGTTGTCGCCGGACGAGAAGACCACCGGCCGGATCTCCATCGCGTTGATGTGCGCGTCCGGGATCTGACCCGCGATCTCGATCGCCCGCTCCTTGCTGTCGCATTCGACCAGGTAGAAGCCGGCCAGGTACTCCTTCGACTCCGCGAACGGGCCGTCGGTGACCACCGGGACGCCGTCACGCACCCGGACCACGGTGCTGTCCTTCGGCTCCGCCAGCGCCTGCGTCCCGAGCAGTTCGCCGCTCTCGGTGAGCTTCTTCATGAAAGGGTCGATGCGGGCGACCACCTCGTTGCGCTCCTCTTCGGGGAGGGCGTCCCAGGCGGTGGGGTTCATCGTGATCATGATCATGTACTTCATCGGTGTTCCTCCTGGTCGTGCGGCCGGTGCCCGGCCACTCACGCAGGAGTCGGAGCGACCGGATCGTTCTCGACATCCTGACACCCCACTTTTTTCCGCTCTCCGGCCGCATACGTGGGGAGGGTATAGTGGGAAGACGACAGGGAACGACGAGAGAACGGGTGCGGGAATGACGGGCTACGGCACCGAGCGGGAGGCCTACCTCAAGCGCCTGCGCCGGATCGAGGGGCAGATCCGCGGTTTGCAGCGGATGGTGGAAGAGGACAAGTACTGCATCGACATCCTGACCCAGGTGTCCGCGGCCACGAAGGCGCTGCAGTCGTTCTCCCTCGAACTGCTGGACGAGCACCTCGCCACCTGCGTGGTCCACGCCGCGGCCGCGGGCGGTGAAGAGGCCGACCTCAAGGTCCGGGAGGCGTCCGACGCCATCGCCCGGCTGGTCCGGTCCTGAAGCGTCGCAACCGCAGGCTGTTGGTGACGACGAAGACCGACGAGAACGCCATCGCGGCCCCGGCGATCATGGGGTTGAGCAGGCCGAGCGCGGCCAGTGGCAGGGCGGCGACGTTGTAGGCGAACGCCCAGAACAGGTTGCCCTTGATCGTGCCGAGCGTGCGGCGGGCGAGGCGGATGGCGTCCACGGCCGCGCGCAGGTCGCCACGTACCAGGGTGAGGTCGCCCGCTTCGATCGCGGCGTCGGTCCCGGTCCCCATCGAGAGACCGAGGTCGGCCTGCGCGAGCGCGGGCGCGTCGTTGACGCCGTCGCCGACCATGGCGACCACGTTGCCTCGCGCCTGAAGGCGCTTGACGACGTCGACCTTGTCGGCGGGCAGCACCTCCGCGACGACCTCGTCGATCCCCACTTCGGCGGCGACGGCCGCCGCGGAACCGGCGTTGTCCCCGGTCAGCAGGACCGGCCGGAGCCCGAGCGCCTTCAACCCGGCCACGGCCTCGGCGGAAGTCGGCTTGACCGTGTCGGCGACGACGACCACACCGCGTGCCTCGCCGTCCCACGCGACGACGACCGCGGTCGCGCCGCGTTCCTCGGCGACCTTCTTGGCCTGGGTGAACTCGTCGCCGACGGCGATGTCGTGCCGGTCGAGGAGGGCGGGCCGCCCGGCCAGGACGGTCTTGCCCTCGACCTCACCGACGACACCCAGGCCCTCGACGTTGCGGAACCCGCCGACCGGCGGCAGCTCGCCCACCCGTTCCTCGGCGGCCGCGACGATCGCGCGGGCGATCGGATGTTCGGAGCCGTGCTCGACCGCCGCGGCCAGGCGCAGGACTTCGGTCTCGTCGTCGCCGAACAGGTCGGTGAGACTCATCTTCCCGGCGGTCACCGTGCCGGTCTTGTCGAGTACGACGGTGTCGACCGCGCGAGTGGACTCGAGCACCTCCGGACCCTTGATGAGGATGCCCAGCTGCGCGCCGCGGCCGGTGCCGACCAGCAGCGCCGTCGGCGTGGCCAGGCCGAGCGCGCACGGGCAGGCGATGATCAGGACCGCGACGGCGGCGGTGAAGGCGGCGTCGGCCCCGCTGCCCGCGCCGAGCCAGAAGCCGAGGGTGCCGACCGCGAGGGCGATCACCACCGGGACGAACACCGCCGACACCCGGTCGGCGAGCCGCTGGACCCGCGCCTTGCCGTTCTGCGCGTCCTCGACCAGCCGCGCCATCTGCGCGAGCCGCGTGTCGGCACCGATCCGGGTGGCGCGGACGACGAGCCTGCCGCTCGCGTTGACCGTCCCGCCGACGACGGCGTCCCCGGCCACCACCTCGACCGGGACGGCCTCACCCGTCAGCATGCTCAGGTCGACGGCCGAGCCACCTTCGGTCACCACCCCGTCGGTGGCGATCTTCTCCCCCGGCCGGACGACGAACTCGTCGCCCGTCTTCAGCTCGCCGATCGGGACACGGCTCTCGATGCCGTCCTTGAGGAGCGCGACGTCCTTCGCACCGAGTTCGAGCAGTGCCCGCAGCGCGGCGCCGGAGCGGCGCTTGGACCGGGCCTCGAAGTAGCGGCCCGCGAGAAGGAACGTGGTCACCCCGGCGGCGACCTCGAGATAGACGTTGCCCGCGCCGTGCCCGCGTTCCATGATCAGCTCGAAGCCGTGGCGCATGCCGGGGGTCCCGGCGGTGCCGAACAGCAGCGCGTACAGCGACCAGAGCGTGGCGGCGACGACGCCGAGGGAGATCAGGGTGTCCATGGTGGCGGCGCCATGGCGGAGGTTCGTCCAGGCTGGGCGGTGGAACGGCCACGCGCCCCAGGTGACGACCGGCGCGGCTAAGGCCAGCGAGACCCACTGCCAGTAGGGGAACTGCCAGGCCGGGACCATCGCCAGCACGATCACCGGCACGGCGAGGACGGCGGAGACCACGAGACGGGTTCTCAGGGAGCCGGCCTGGTCCTCGTCCTCGTCGGGTGTGGGCGGTTGGGCCGTGTAGCCGGCGGACTCGACGACGCCGACGAGGTCTTCGACCGAGACCGCCGCGGGGAAGTCGACCTGCGCCTTCTCGGTGGCGTAATTGACCGTGGCGGAGACGCCGTCGACCTTGTTCAGTTTGCGCTCGACCCGCGCGGCGCAGGACGCGCAGGTCATCCCGCCGATGGCCAATTCGACGCGCTGGGATGTCACGGCGTACCTCCCGGGTGGTGCCCGTGGTGTTCGCTGGTCGGCGCCGGTGGGGGCGGCTCCTCGTCCAGCGGCCCGACGGCGGAGCCGATCGCCCAGGCGACGGCGAACACCGCGACCAGAGCCGCGGCGAACGCCGACACCTTGACGGCGGTGCTCACGAGACGAGCTGGTAACCGGCCTCGCTGACGGCCGCGTCGACGGCTTGGACGTCCAACGGCGCATCGCTGGTGACGGTGACCTTGCCGCTGGCGACGTCCACGTTCACGGCGCTGACGCCCGCGATCTCGCTGACCTCCTCGGTGACGGAGGAGGCGCAGTGCCCGCAGGACATGCCCTTGACGATGTAGGTGGTTTCGGCCATCGGTTCGAACTCCTCTACAGGACAGGTGGAGCGATCACTTCCTTTATACCCCGTGGGGGTAGGGGTGTGCACAGAGGGTGCGGGGACACTGCGGAAATGAGGAAGATCTCCGCCATCGGCATCGGCGCCGGCGACCCGGACCACCTGACCGTCCAGGCGATCCGGCGGCTCAACGAGACCGATGTGTTCTTCGTGCTCGACAAGGGCTCGGAAAAGCAGGACCTGGTGGCTCTGCGTCAGGAGATCCTCGACCGCTTCGTCGAGCGGCCCGGCTACCGCGTCGTGCGGGCACCGGACCCCGAACGCGACCGTACTCCTGACGACTACCGGAAGGCCGTCGCCGACTGGCACCGACTCCGCACCGACGTCTACGAGAGCATGATCGCTTCCCTGGGGCCCGATGAGCGGGGCGCGTTCCTCGTCTGGGGCGACCCGGCGCTCTACGACTCGACCCTGACCCTGCTGGACGCGGTGCTCGACCGCGGGAACGTCGAGTTCGAGTACGACGTCATCCCCGGGGTGAGCAGTGTGGCCGCGCTGACGTCACGGCACCGGACCACGATGAACCAGATCGGCCGTCCGGTCCTGGTCACCACCGGCCGCCGCCTCGAAGCCGACTGGCCCGCGGACGTGGACGACGTCTTCGTCATGCTGGACGCGGGGTGCACGTTCTCGCAGTTCGTGGACACGGGCCTGGAGATCTACTGGGGCGCGTACCTCGGCACCCCCGACGAGCTCCTGCTCTCCGGCCCGCTGACCGCGGCCCTCGCCGAGGAGATCCGCTCCGTCCGCGCCTCCGCCCGCACCCGCAAGGGCTGGATCATGGACATCTACCACCTACGCCGCCCCGCCCCCTCCCGCATTTAGTCCTCTAAATGCGCCCGGCTCACCCTCCCCTCCCCGTGCCCGTCCCGTCACTCACGTGCTCCAGGCCGTGGTTCGCGTGATTACAGGCGGATCTCGCGTGTTTAGGGAGGGATCTCGCGTGATCAGACGGACGACACACGTGATCAGGTGGACGACACAACCACCGGCCGTGTCGTCCGTGGGATCACGCGTGTTCGCCCTGCAATCACGCGTGTTGCGTGTCTGATCACGGGTGTGGCGGGTTTCGGGTATGAGAAAAGGGCTTGGGCCCCGGGAGAACTCGTGGTTCTCGACCGGGGCCCAAGCCTT
>NZ_JBFPJQ010000008.1:0-302969 GCF_041021335.1 Amycolatopsis sp. SB7-3 | reverse complement strand
CCCGCCTGCCCCGCACGCTGAGCCTGATGGATGAGGGGAAGCTGGCGGGTTTCAGTGCGATGAAGGTCGCGACGGCGACCGCGTGGCTGTCGGATGAGGATGCTCGTGCGGTGGACGCCGTGTTGGAGGACCGGATCGGGGACAAGAACCCGGATCAGGTCCGGAAAGCCGCCAATCATGCGGCGAACACGATCGACCCTGAGGGTGCCGGTAAACGGGCCGAGCAGCATCGCGAGGGGCGTCGCCTCACTATGCGGCACGGCGAGACCGGGGTGGCGTCGATCGAGGTCGAGGATGGGCCGGTGGAGAAAGTCGCTGCCGCGTATCAGCGGATCGATCGCGAGGCGCGGGCTCTCCGAGCTGGTGGTGAGACTCGTACGTTGGAGCAGCTGCGGGCCGATGTCGCCCTCGATCTCTTGCTCGGTAGCCAGGGCGGGGCGAGTGAGCGCAGCGAAGTGTTCCTGTACATTGATTTGTTCACCTATCTGGGCCTGAACGAGGATCCGGCGGAACTGGCCGGGCATGGCACGATCCCTGCCGCGTTGGCCAGGGAGATCGCCACGGGTGGGAACAGTGTGTTGCGGCGGATCGTCACCGATCCGCTGTCCGGGCAGGTCCTAGATCTCGGCCGGGACCGGTACCGGCCCAGCGCGGGTTTGGCCGAGTTCGTGCGGGTGCGGGACCGGGAATGCCGAAGACCCGGCTGCCACCGTCCGGCTCAGGCGTGCGACATCGATCATGCGGTGCCGTGGCAGCACGGCGGGCACACCACCGACACCGACCTCATCGACCTCTGCCGCCGCGACCACCGGTTGAAAGACGAACCCGGCTGGATCTACCGGCTCGCCTCTGATGGCACTCTGACGATCACCACACCGACCGGGCAGCAGTACGACAGCACGGCGCCGCCGCTGCACGAACCTCGCCCGGCGGCCGACGAGCCGCCGTTCTGAGTCCGTCGCCGAAAAGCGGCGAGGGTCGGCAAGCCGCCAAAGCGCGAGCCCGGAACGACCCGAACACTCACGATCACCACACCCACCGGAAAGCGGCACGTCAGCACACCACCGCCGGTGCACGAACCCCGCCCGGCAGCCGACCCACCACCGTTCTGAGTCCGTCGCCGAAAAGCGGCGAGGGTCGGCAAGCCGCCAAAGCGCGAGCCCGGAACGACCGCAACACTTACGACAGCGTTCCCTTTCGGGCCCGCGCGGCGCCTGCCGCCGCGACCACCGGTTGAAAGACGAACCCGGCTGGACCTACTGGCTCGCCTCCGATGGCGTCCTCACGATCACCACACCGACCGGGCAGCGCACCACTGCCGCTGCACGAACCCCGCCCGGCAGCCGACGAGCCACCGTTCTGAGTCCGTCGCCGAAAAGCGGCAAGAGTCGGTGAGTCGCCAAAAGCGCGAGCCCGGAACGACCCGAACACTCACGACAGCGTCCCCTTCCGGGCGCGAGCGGCGCCTGCCGCCGCGACCACCGGTCGAAGGACGAACCCGGCTGGACCTACCACCTCGCCTCGGACGGCACCCTCACGATCACCACACCCACCGGGCAGCACACCACCGCCACTCCACGAACCCCGCCCGGCAGCCGACGACGCACCACCGTTCTGAGGCCGTCGCCGAAAAGCGGCAACGGACGGCAAGCCGCCGCTCAGCCACCGGTGACGTAGATCCGGGCGATACTCCCGTCCGCCCAGCACAAGCAGAGCCGATGCCCGTCGACGTGGTAGACGACCGTGGCTTCGCCGTTGGCACGGTTCACCCAGCTGTCGTGCGGAACGGCCCCATGCGCCCGCACGAAGGCATCGACGGACCCACGATGCCCGCCGAGGTCGAGCCCGGAGATCAGCCGGTCCGCGGCCGGGCAGGCCGCGACATCCACGCTGACCTTCGTCACCAGCCCGTCGAGCGCCTCGATGTAGACGCCGTCGGTGCTCGGTTCGTCGGGGACCAGCTCACTCCGCCTGACGGTCGAGCCGGGGAAGAGCCGCCGAAGTTCCGCGAAGGCAGGGGAGTCCTCAGGCTCGCCCAGCGCGGCGCACATCGTGACGATGACACCGGTCAACGGTGTCCCGGGGGCCGGAAGCGGATCGGCCGTGGGCTCCTCGGTCTTCAGCGGTGCCGGCCGCGGGTCCTGCCCGCCGAAGTTCGCCACCCGGTCCCAGATCCAGTCGGCCATCGAGTCGGCGACGGGCTCGTCGGGCTGTCCTGGCCGGCGTTTCACCAGCCTCCCGAACGCGACGGCGACCAGGTAGGCCCCGGCGTCGTCGGTCATCACCTGCTCCCAGACCTCCTTTTCGGGCCAGTCGGGGTGCGCCGCCTGGTCGGCTTCGATCCCGGCGTCCATGGCGATGATTTCGGCCGCCGACATCAGCCGGAACGGCTCGGTCCAGCCCCAGGCGGCGCCGGAGCCGGGCGGTTGGCCGTCGTGCCAGGTGAGCAGATCCCTCGCGGCCATGGAGCCGACCTTGTCCTCGCCCTCGGCCAGATCCGCGGCCGAGGCTCCCGGCCGTAGCGTGTCGCGCAGTTCGGCGGGCATCACGGCGTCCAATGCCGCCAGGGCGGAGGCCAGGTCGATGCCCAGCTTCAGGTCGCGGATCTGCTGCCAAGCCATCTCGAGCGCGCCGGTGGCTTGGATGTCCGCCAGGCTGATGTCGTCGTCGCGCGCCTTTTCGACGATCGTCAGCATCGTCCGAGCGGTATCCACCAGGGTGTGCAACAGGTCGTCGGTCGGGTCCTCACGCAGCAGCCGGAGACCGAGTCGTTCGGCGTCGTCGAACCGGTACTGCGCCAGGTAGGCGTAGCCGAGCAGCATGGCGACCCAGGAGTCCGCCACGTTGGTCCGGATGGCCTCCTCGGCCGCGGGAACGAACCGTTCGGGTGGGGCGCAGCCGGCCAGCAGATACTCCGCGCGTTTCGCCAGCGCTTTGGGGAGATCGTCCGGCGCCGTCCGCGCACACAGCGCCACCGCGTCGTCGAGCTGCCGCCACCCGGCCTCGTGCTCCCCGGCGCAGGCCTGGGCGTGGCCCAGCTGCATCCAGTCGTCCCAGTCATCCTGGTTCTGGCCCAGTACGGTGCGTGCCCACCGCAACGCGTCTTGGTGGTTGTGCTCCCCCGATTCCAGATGCCGGAGCGCACGAGCCGCCCAGATGAACTGGTTGTCGCGGCGACCGGCCACCCGCAGATAGAGGCGCCGCGCTTCGTCCGTGTCGCCGCAGGATTCGCGGTGATAGGCGAGCACCATCGACGCGCTGCTCCGCTCCGGCTGGGCAGCGAGCACCCGCACCGCCAGCTCGGCGACGCGGGGATGCGTCGGCTGTGCCTCGAGGAGTTCCCACGCCAGGTCGAGGTCCCGCTCGACGGTGTCGCTCATCGCATGCCTCGCTTGACCCGGTACGCCCGGAGCTGGTCGAAGGTGCCGTCGTCGACGCCGAACTCCAGCACCGGCGCCACCTGGTCGAACCAGGATGTCGTGGACGGGGTGATGCCGCGGACGGCGGCCAGCAGCGCGCCGGTGGTGACCGGGATCAGCTCGCCCTTGCTCATCGACTCGACCATCGCCTGCTGCAGCACGGTGGTCGTCAGGTGGCTGAGGTCGGCACCGGAGAACCCTTCGGTCGCCGCCGCGACGGCCACGACGTCGACGTCATCGGCGGGTTTGCCGTCCAGCGCGCCCTGGACGATCGCCGCCCTGGCGACCGCGTCCGGGGGCAGCACCAGCACCGTCTTGTCGATCCGGCCCGGGCGGCGCAGCGCGGAGTCGATGTCCCACGGCCGGTTCGTCGCGGCGAGGAAGTAGACCCCGTCGTTCGCGCCCGCCACGCCGTCGAGCTCCTCCAGGAGCTGGGTCACGAGCATCCGCATCGCTTGCGACCCGCCGCCACCGGAGGTGCGCCGTCCGCCGAGCGCGTCGAACTCGTCGAAGAAGATCACGCACGGTGCGGCCGCGCGGGCGTGGCGGAACACGCTCTGGATCGCCTTCTCGCTTTCCCCGATCCATTTGCTGAGCAGGTCCGCGAGGGTCACGTGGATGAAGGACGCGCCGAGATCACCGGCGATCGCCCTGGCGATGAACGTCTTGCCGCAGCCGGGCGGGCCGTACATCAGCAGCGATCCGCCCGGTTTCTGCCCGAACGCCGCCGCCAGTTCGGGATTGCGCAGCGGCGTCAGGAACGCGGTGTTCAGATGCTGCTTGACCTCGGCGAGCCCCACGACGTCGGCCAGCGTCACCGCCGGACGCTCGGTGTCCCACAGCGACTCCGAAGCGCCGGCGCTCACGGCGTGACGGTCCTCATCGGACGGGGCCGCCACGGCCTCGGCGGGCGGTGGGGTCGAGGTCCGCAACCGCGCCGCCATCAGCCGGGCGCGCAGCAGGCGGATCCGCGCCTGATCACCACCGTGGGCCTCGAACGCCGTCAGTTCGGTGGCGGCGCGGTCCGGGTCCTTCTCCAGCAGCAGCGTGATGAAGTCCTCACGCAGCGCCAGATTGCCGGGGTCGGCCTCCACTTCGCGGGCGATCACCTCGATGAAACCGTCATCGCTCACCGCGCACCTCCTTCCGCGAACGGTCCAGTGTCAGACCAGAGACAATCATCCCGGCGGTCGTGGCGGACAGGCGGTCCGGCGAAGATCCCTGTCAGGGGTGAATCGGGGACGGTCCCTGATGTGCGCCCGCCTCGCGCGATGGACCGTGATGGGGTGACAGCAAGGACAACGGAATCACCCCAGTCTCTTGATCGCGGGATGTTCTTCGGTGGCAACGTGCCGATGGAGGGCGTGCTGAACGCGCTGGCCATGGAACCGTTCATCACCGGGGCCAAGCCGCATTCACGGGCCGCCGAAATCACCGAGGTCTCTCCGGACGCGACGCTGCTGCCGCCAGGAGTCACCGCGGATCTGACGTACGAACTGGACGGCAAGCGCTCGCATCTCGCCTCCGGTCCTGATTGGACACTCGTCGCGATGCGCCGCCGCGCCGGCGCCGCGACCGTGTGCGTATGCGCCACTTCCGGCGAGCTCGCGGAGGAGGTGCTCGCGGCCGCGGTCGGAACCGCGCGGACGGGACTTCCCGGGGAATCGGCCGTACCGGTCGGGTTCTGGCACGTGCAGGGATGCGGCGGCGCCGGCGTGCGCGCGCCCAGGACGATGGACTTGCCGCCGTGGCAGGCGATCCGCGGCAACTACCCGCGGTCGGCGGTGACCGCGCTCGACACGCTCATGGCGGCGCGCCCGGAGGACATCACCGGCAGGCTGATCCTTCTCCACGGCCCCGCGGGCACCGGCAAGACGACCGCCGTGCGCGCGCTCGCGCACGAATGGCGGGACTGGTGCCAGGTCGACAACGTCCTCGACCCCGAGGTCCTGTTCGCCGATCCGGGCTACCTGACTTCGGTGGTGCTCGGTGAAGAGCGGGCGGACAAGCGGAAATGGCGCCTGCTGATCCTCGAGGACTGCGACGAACTCGTCGGCGCGGACGCGAAGCGCGACTCCGGCCAGGCTCTGTCCCGTTTGCTCAATCTGACCGACGGCCTGCTCGGCCAGGGCCTGGACATCCTGGTTTGCCTGACCACGAACGAGAACGTCGCGCGGTTGCATCCTGCGGTGGTCCGGCCAGGCCGCTGCCTCGCGGAGATCGAGGTCTGCCCGCTGCCGCGAGACGAGGCGGCCACGTGGCTGGGCACGGAGAACGGCGCGGACATCGGCCCCGAGGGCGCCACGCTGGCCGAGCTGTATCGCCTGCGAGCCGCGGCCTAGCCGAGGGGTGGGTGGGATTCGGTCGTTCGGCCGGATTCCCGGTCTGCGGACTGTTAAGGTCCGCGCCATGCGGGTGTGGCTGTGCGGGCTGGTCGTGGGCGTGGTGGCGCTGCTCGGCGCGTGTTCCGGGGGCGGGCAGGGGCGCGGCCAGGTGGTGTCCCCGGCGACGACTTCGCTGACGGCCCCGGCGACGGCTCCGACGACGACCGGTCCGGTCACGACGGCCTCGCCGCAGACCCCGGCGACGACCACGACGACCCGGATCACTCCCGGGACCACACGGACCACCACGTACCGCGCCCCGACGACCGCGAAGCGCCCGACGACCCCGCACCGCTCCACTCCCACTCGCAGACGCTGACGGCCGCGCGATTCCGTCCACATCCACGTCATTCCGGAAACGCGGGCGAAGTTCGGCGCGAGCGCCGTGGCCGCTACGGTTCCCGTTCGGGACCGACCTTCCAGGGGGACGAATGAGCGAGACGTTGGACGAGACCGTCGCGGGCATCATGCCCGAGGTCAGCACGACGATCGCCGAGGGCGACAGCATGTTCGCGGGCAACAACACCGCGCACTACATGAGCGTGTCCAGGGACGCGTTGCGCGCGGTGCTCGCCGCGTTGCAGGTCACGGGGAGGCCGGAACCGAAGCGGGTCTTGGACTTCGGGTGTGGTTACGGCCGGGTGATGCGTTCGCTGCGCGCTGCCTTCCCGGCGGCGGAGCTGATCGCGTGCGACATGGACCCGGCGGCGCTGGCCTCCTGCGCGGAGGCGTTCGGCGCGCGGGCGGTGCCCGGCGCCCCGGATGTCGACGACATCGAGCAGGTGACCGGTGTGGACCTGCTGTGGTGCGGTTCGGTGCTGACCCATCTCGATGCCCCGAACTGGGGTCCGCTGCTGCGCTACTTCTCGCGCGCGCTCGCTCCCGGTGGCGTCGCCGTGGTCACCACGCACGGCCGCCGGATGGCGATGCGCGCCGAGGCGGGCAAGGACTACGGGCTGGACTCCCGTGCCACCGATCGCATGCTCGCCGCGTACAAGGCGTGCGGGTTCGGCTACAACGACTACGCGGGCAACGACGGCTACGGCATCTCGCTCAGCTCGCCCGGCTGGGCGGTGCAGCGCGCGCTGGAGGCTCCCGGCCTGCGTCTCGCCGGGTACGACGAGGCGGCGTGGGATCGCCACCAGGACGTGATGGTGCTGGTGAAGGACGCCGACGAGATCCTGAAGTCCGACTTGTAAACCCTTACCCCGTATCGGGACTTTGCCGCGTTCGCACGGACCTGCTCGGGCTGCATGAACAAGGGACTGGTCGACGCGCGGCTGGTGCGGTCCGCGGTCGAAGAGGTCGGCTACGAGGTGGTCGGCTGACGACGATGGCCGACAAACGAATACGAGATCGGCGGCCGCACGCACTTGCTGTGCCGGTGCGGTAATTCGGCGAAGAGGGCGGGTGACGTGAGGTCACCCGCCCGCTCGTTTGTGTGGACGGGTCAGGAACGCACCAGGCGCGCGATCGCTTCGGAGGCTTCCCGGATCTTCCTGTCCGCCTCGGCACCGCCCTTCGCGGCGGCTTCGACGACGCAGCCCGCCATATGCCGCTCGAGGAGTTCGAGGGAGAACGACTGCAGGGCGCGGGTCGCCGCTGAGACCTGGGTGAGGACGTCGATGCAGTACTTGTCCTCCTCGACCATCTTCTGCAGCCCCCGGATCTGCCCCTCGACGCGTCGCAGGCGTTTGAGCTGGCGCTCTTTGTCGTCGCCGTGATCGGCCACGCTCACTCCTCGAGTCGGGATTCGCGGACGTCCCAATCATGCCCGCCCGAAGGTGGCGCGTCGAAGGCGGCTGCCGCGGGAGCGGGTGGTGACATACGCCACCGGGGTATGCCTGTTGCCCTACCCCCCTAGGGTATGTAGAGTCCTCTTCAGGAGGTCGAGATGCACGGATACACGCAAGGCAAGGACGAATACCTGACCCGGCTGCGGCGGATCGAAGGACAGATCCGGGGCCTGCAGCGAATGGTCGAAGAGGACAAGTACTGCATCGACATCCTCACGCAGGTGTCCGCGGCCACGAAGGCGTTGCAGTCGGTGTCGCTGGGGTTGATGGACGAGCACCTCAGGCACTGCGTGTCCGACGCCATCGCCAAGGGCGGCGACGAGGCCGACGAGAAGATCAAAGAGGCGACCGACGTCATCGCCCGCCTCGTCCGTTCCTGAAGTACCGCAACGAATCCTGAGGAGAAGAGAAATGAGCGAGACCACCTACACCGTCACCGGCATGACCTGCGGCCACTGCGTCCGTTCCGTCACCGAAGAGGTCGGCAAGATCGACGGCGTCACCGGCGTCCGCGTGGATCTGCCCACCGGCGCGGTGACCGTGACCGGCTCCCGGGAGCCCGCCCTCGCGGATGTGCGCGCTGCCGTCGAAGAAGCCGGATACGAGCTGACCGCCTGAGCCGCGGTTCGCACCCGATCGCGGGTCACGGCCCGCACTAAGGACTTCACGATGAACACAGTTGCGAAGCTCTCCGCCTACGGTGTGGCGCTTGCCCTGGTCGCCGGTGGCGCCTGGGCCGCAGGCACCGCTGTCGGTCCTTTCGCCGGCGCGGCCGGCCTTCCCGGCGGCGAGGACGCCGGGCATGGGGACGCTCACAGCGGCACCGTCGCGGAGGCGGCGCCGACCGACGAGCCCGGCGGGCTCGCGTCGTCCAGGGGCGGCTACACCCTCACGCCCACCACCACGACGCTCACGCCGGGGACGAACCAGCCCTTCTCCTTCAGGATTCTCGGCCCCGGCGGCGCACCGGTCACCGCGTACGACGTCGAACACGAAAAGCGGATGCACCTGATCGTCGTCCGTCGCGACACGGCCGGATTCCAGCACGTGCATCCCGAACTCGCGCCCGACGGCGTGTGGAGTGTCCCGCTGACCCTGCCCGAGGCGGGCAGTTACCGCGTCTTCGCGGACTTCAAGCCGACGGGCGGCTCGGCCTCGACACTCGGTGTCGACGTGGCCGCGGCGGGGGAGTTCGAACCCGTCGAGCACCAGCCCTCGCGGGTCGCGAACGTCGACGGCTACCAGGTCCGTCTGGACGGCGAGCTGGCGCCGGGCAAGTCGTCGAAGGTGACCTTGACGGTGACCAAGGACGGCCGTGACGTGACCGATCTGCAGCCGTATCTGGGCGCCTACGGGCATTTGGTGGCGCTGCGCGGTGGCGACCTCGCCTACCTGCACGTCCACCCGGACGGCGAGCCCGGAGACGGCCGCACGAAACCCGGCCCCACGGTGACCTTCTTCGCCGAAGTCCCCTCGGCCGGGACGTACCGGCTGTTCCTGGACTTCCAGCACCAGGGCAAGGTCCGCACCGCCGAGTTCACCGTCGCCACCGCAGGCACACCCGCCCCGGCCGCTTCGGCGCCCCAGAACCAGACCCCACCCCCGGCGGCCGGCGACGGCCACGGCGGACACGGCTGAGGCCGAGCCGGAAAGGAGTGACCACGATGACTTCCGATCTGGACCAGGCCACCACGGCCGAGGTCGAACTCGCGATCACCGGGATGACCTGCGCGTCGTGCGCGATGCGCATCGAGAAGAAGCTGAACAAGCTGGACGGCGTCACCGCCACGGTCAACTACGCCACGGAGAAGGCGAAAGTCACCTACAGCGGGGACATCGAACCCCAGCGGTTGATCGAGCAGGTGGAGGCGGCCGGTTACGCGGCCGCCCTGCCGGCTCCGCCGAAGCAGGAGCAGCCGGACGGGCCCGCCGAGGAGGCCGACCCGATCGCGCCGTTGCGGCAGCGGCTGATCGGTTCCGCGGTGCTGTCGGTGCCGGTGATCCTGCTGGCGATGGTGCCGGCGTTCCAGTTCACCTACTGGCAGTGGATCTCGCTGACGCTGGCCGCGCCGGTGCTGGTGTGGGCGGCGTGGCCGTTCCACAAGGCGGCGTGGGCGAATCTGCGCCACGGCGCGGCCACCATGGACACCCTGATCTCGATGGGCACGCTCGCCGCGTTCCTGTGGTCGCTCTACGCGCTGCTGTTCGGCAGCGCGGGGACGCCGGGGATGACGCACGCCTTCGAGCTGACCGTCGAACGGATGGCCGGGGACGGCAACATCTATCTCGAGGTCGCCGCCGGGGTGACGACGTTCATCCTCGCCGGACGGTACTTCGAGG
The DNA here is from genome assembly GCF_041021335.1 of Amycolatopsis sp. SB7-3. Classification (NCBI taxonomy): domain Bacteria; kingdom Bacillati; phylum Actinomycetota; class Actinomycetes; order Pseudonocardiales; family Pseudonocardiaceae; genus Amycolatopsis; species Amycolatopsis sp. SB7-3. The sequence continues at coordinate 293,030 of NZ_JBFPJQ010000008.1, read as the reverse complement.
CGCGGTCCAAGCGCCGGGCCGGTGCCGCGCTGCGCGCGTTGCTGGAGCTGGGCGCGAAGGACGTCGCCGTGCTCCGTGACGGCAAGGAAGAGCGGATCCCGATCGACCGGCTCGTCGTCGGGGACCGGTTCGTGGTCCGGCCGGGGGAGAAGATCGCCACCGACGGCGTGATCGCCGAAGGCAGCTCCGCCGTCGACGCGAGCATGCTGACCGGCGAGAGCGTCCCCGTCGAGGTCGGGCCCGGCGACGCCGTGGTCGGCGCGACGGTGAACGCGGGCGGACGGCTCGTCGTCCGTGCGACGCGGGTCGGCGCGGACACGCAGCTGGCTCAGATGGCGAAACTGGTGGAGGACGCGCAGACCGGCAAGGCGCAGGTCCAGCGGCTGGCCGACCGCGTTTCGGGTGTGTTCGTGCCGATCGTGATCGCGCTCGCCGTCGGCACGCTGATGTTCTGGCTCGGGGCCGGTGGTTCGGTCGCGGCGGCGTTCACCGCGGCGGTGGCCGTGCTGATCATCGCCTGCCCGTGCGCACTGGGGCTGGCGACGCCGACCGCGCTGCTGGTGGGCACCGGACGGGGCGCACAGCTCGGGATCCTGATCAAGGGCCCGGAAGTGCTGGAGTCCACGCGCTCGGTCGACACGGTCGTGCTCGACAAGACCGGCACCGTGACCACCGGGCAGATGTCGCTGGTGGCCGTCCACGTCGCCGAAGACGTCGACGAGGAGACGACGCTGCGCCTGGCCGGTGCGCTGGAGAACGCTTCGGAGCACCCGATCGCGCAGGCCATCGCCCGCGCGGCACGGGAGCGGGTGGGTGAGCTGCCCGCCGTCGAGGAGTTCACCAACGTCGAAGGCCTTGGTGTGCAAGGGATCGTCGACGGGAAGGCGGTGCTGGCCGGACGCAGCGCGCTGCTGGAGGAGTGGGCGCACCACCTGCCGTCGGATCTCGCGGAGAAGAAGGCGTCCGAGGAGAAGGACGGCCGCACCGCGATCGCCGTCGGCTGGGACGGGAAGGCTCGCGCGGTCCTCGTCGTCGCCGACACGGTGAAGCCGACCTCCTCCGAAGCCATCACGCAGCTGCGGGCACTCGGCCTGACCCCGGTCCTGCTCACCGGGGACAACGAGGCTGTGGCCCGTGCGGTGGCCGCGGAAGTCGGGATCACCGAGGTGATCGCGGAGGTCCTGCCCAAGGACAAGGTCGACGTGGTCGAGCGGCTGCAGGGCGAGGGCAAGGTGGTCGCGATGGTGGGCGACGGCGTCAACGACGCGGCCGCGCTCGCGCAGGCCGACCTCGGCCTGGCCATGGGCACCGGCACGGACGTCGCCATCGAGGCGTCGGATCTCACCCTCGTCCGCGGTGACCTGCGGGCGGCGGTGGACGCGATCCGGCTCTCGCGGCGGACGCTGCGCACCATCAAGGGGAACCTGTTCTGGGCCTTCGCCTACAACGTCGCGGCGCTGCCACTGGCCGCGGCCGGGCTGCTCAACCCGATGATCGCCGGCGCCGCGATGGCGTTCAGCTCGGTCTTCGTGGTGACGAACAGCCTGCGGCTCAAGGGATTCCGCAGCACGGCGAGCCTCCGCTGACGTTGCGAAAGCCACTTTCGCAACCTTCAACGTTGCGAAAGTGGCTTTCGCAACCTGCCCACCGCCGATCAGAACGCAGCAACGACAAAAGGGTCGCCCCCGGTGCGAAAGCACCAGGGGCGGCCGTTGGTCCGTCGTGAATCAGTGGTGGTAAGCGTGCACCACCGCGTGTCCGGCGCCGCGGCCGATGAGCCATTTGTTGACCGGCGTGGTGAGCAGGAAGGCGACGAAGAGGGCGAAGGCGAGCGCGCCCCAGAACAGCCCGCTGGTGAGACCGGCCTCCATCGCGCCGGGGACGACCAGCATCACGCCGTTGTCGATGATCTCCATGACGATGATCGAGACGGTGTCGGCGGCGAGCGCGACCTTGAGGGCCTGCTTGAAACCGACGCCCGCGCGCAGGACGCCGCGCATCGTCAGTGCGTAGCCGAAGACGAACGCCAGCGCGACGGCGAGCACGATGGTGGCGAGGTTGCCCCAGCCCAGCGCGGTGCCGATCACCATGCCGAGCACTTCGCCGATGGCGCAGCCGGTGAGGCAGTGCAGGGTGGCCGACGCCGCCATACCCCAGGACACCTTGCCCTGCTGGTGGTGTTCGTGGCCGCCGTCGCCCGAATGTCCACTGTGGTCACCGTGGTGCTGGTGTTCGTGGTGCGAGTGGTCGTGCTCAGCCGACATGATCGTGTTTCTCCTTTGTGGACTGCTCGGCAGGCGCGGGTTCGAGTCCTGCGACGAGATTGAACGAACCGGTGAGCAGGTTGAGGGACACCAGCCCCACCGTGTCGGCGATGTGCCGGTCGCTCCAGCCGTGTCGCCGCAATTCGGCGACGTCCTCGTCGCCGATCGACGACGGTTCGGCGAGGACCCGCACCGCGTAGGCGATCAGCGCGGCCTCGCGCCGATCGGTGGAAGTGCCCTGGCGGGCCAGCGCGATGTCGTCGTCGCCGAGTCCGGCGGCCCGCGCGGCCTGGGTGTGCGCCTGCAGGCACAGTGCGCAACCGATCCACTCCTGCAGGGCGAGCGAGATCTTCTCGCCGAGCGCCCGGGGGAGCTTGGCCCGCTTCATGGCGCGCGAGAAGTCGAGGTAGCCCTGAAGGAGCGCGGGGGAGTTGGCCATCGCGGAGACCATCGGGCCCACCGAGCCATGCCGCTCGATGATGTCGCCGAGCAACTCGGCGGACTTCGACGGCGCGTCGGCCGGATCAAGCGATTTGAGACGCTGCACGGCTCCTCCTCGTCTGTCGGTCGCCGGAACCTTATACCTGTAAGGGGTAACTGTCGACCTACTTGGTGCCGCGCAACGGTTCGCTGCCAGGAAGCGCCTGTGACGACCACAACAGTAGTACCCCCTAGGGGTACTTGTGCGGCGGTGTCCAATCGGTCTAACTTCAACTCCGCAATACCCCCTAGGGGTAACCGGATCCTGAAAGGACGGTCGTCATGGCGGAGACAACCCCGGACCCACGACGGTGGTGGGCGCTGGGACTCATCGCGTTGGCCCAGTTCATGGTCATCATGGACACCTCGATCATCGGCGTCGCCCTCCCGGCGATGCAGCAGGACCTCGGGTTCTCCCCGGGTGACCTGTCGTGGGTGTTCAACGCCTATGTCATCGCGCTCGCCGGGCTGCTTCTGCTCGGCGGACGCCTCTCGGACCTGTTCGGCGCGCGGAGGATGTTCACCGCCGGCTGGGTCGTCACCCTCGGCGGTTCCGTGGTCGCCGCGGTCGCGGGCACCGCCTGGGTCGAACTGCTCGGCCGGGTGCTGCAAGGCGCCGGAGCGGCACTGATCGCGCCGTCCGCGCTGACCCTGCTCATGATGCTGTTCGGTGCACGTCCGCGTGAGCTGACCAAGGCACTCGCGCTCTACGGCGCGGCGGCTCCCGCCGGCGGCACCGCGGGCGTGTTCCTCGGCGGCGTGATCACCGAATGGTTGTCGTGGCCGTGGATCTTCTGGCTCTACGTCCCGATCTCACTGGTCGCGATCGTGGCGACCGGCAAGCTGATGCCGTCCGCCCCGGCCCGGCGTGGCTCGGTCGACATCGCCGGCGCCATCGCGGCGACCGCGGGCCTCGGCCTGACCGTGTTCGGCGTCGTCCGCGCACCGGAAGCGGGCTGGGCCTCGGCGGGCACGTGGGGCGCGCTGGCCGGCGGTATCGCCCTGCTCGCGGTGTTCGTCGCGATCCAGCGGAAGCGCGAAGTCCCGTTGGTGCGGCTGGGGATCTTCCGGACGCCGAACCTCGGCGGCGCGAACCTGGCGCAGTTCCTGCTCGGCGCGGCGTGGATCCCGATGTGGTACTTCCTCAACCTGTACCTGCAGCAGGTCCTGGGCTACGGCGCGTTCGCCAGTGGTGCGGCGCTGCTGCCGATGACGGTGCTGATCGTCGTGCTGATGGTCGCGGTCGCGCCGAAGCTGATCGGCCGGTTCGGACCGAAGAAGATGATCATCGGTGGGCTGTGGGCGCTCGCCGCGGGCCTGGTGTGGCTGTCCTTCGTCAGCCCGACGGGGAACTTCGTCGTCGATGTCCTGCCCGCGTCGCTGGTCGCGGCCCTTGGCCAGGCGCTGGCGTTCATCCCGTCGCTCGGCACCGCGATCTCCAGCGCGAAACCGGAGGAAGGCGGCCTCGCGTCCGGGATCGTGAACACCTCGTACCAGATCGGGTCGGCGCTCGGCCTGGCCGCGATGACCGCGGTCGCCGTGTCGGCCGGTGCGGGACGGGTCGGCGACCCGGTCGCACTGACCGGCGGCTATTCGGCCGCGTTCCTCGGCGCCGCCGGGATCGCGATCGCCGGTGGCTTCCTGGCCATGGCGACCCTGCGCACTCCCAGTGAGGTCGGCGGAGGTGAACCGGCGGTCCGGCGATGACCGGCTGTATCCCCGTGTGGAGGGCGAGACCGATTCCCGGTCCGCCCTCCACACGGCGTTTCAAGCAGGCGGTTCCTCCTGACCCCGGTCACCGAAAAAGGCCCGCCAGCTCGTCCGGACGGCAAGGTCCGCCGTAGTGATCGCCCACCGCGAGCTCGGCCCCGGCGGCCAGCCAGAATCGCGCCTGATCGGCGGTGGCCAGACCGTCCACGATCACGTCCGCGCCCGTCCGGTGCGCCAGCTCCGGCAGGTCCCGCAGCAGACCGGCCACCGGCGAGTCCGGCGCGATCCCGTCCAGCAGCCCGCAGTCCAGTCGCACACCGTGCACCGGCAGATCGGCCACCAGGGCCAGCGCGCCGTCGCCCAGCCCGCGGACGCTGATCACCGGCCGCACCCCGAGGTCGGCCAGCGCGCCCAGGTTGTCCCTCGTCTCACCGAGGTCGGCGGCCAGGGCCAGCATGGGCAGCTCGACCAGCAGCCGCTCGGGTGGGAACCGCGTCGCCTCCAGCACGCCGACCAGCCGGGTGAGCAGGTCGGTGTCGGCGGCCTGGTGCGGGCTCAGACTGATCAGCAACCGCAGGTCGCGGTCCAGCCGCTGCCGCCACCAGCCCACCTGACGGCATCCGGTGCTCAGCAGCCATTCGCCCAGCGACAGCATCAGCCCGGTCTTCTCGGCCAAGCGGCGGCAGTGCTGGTCCGACAGCGGGCCCACGCCGGGCGGGTCCCAGCTGAGCTGCACCTCTACCCCGTGCACCGCGCCGTCGGCCAGCCGCACCAGCGGCCGGTATCGCGCCTCCACGTCCCCGTGCTCGAAAGCGCCCGGCATGATCGCGGCCAGCGCGTCGGTCTCGCGATCCAGCCGGTTCTGCTGGGGGTGGAACAACTCCCACTGCCCGTGCCCGTTGGCCTTCGCCCGGCGCAATGCCTGATGGGACTCGCGCAGCAGATCGGCGGCTTCGCGGTCCTGGGCTGGCCGATTGACCACGCCGACACTGACCGAAAGCGCCAGCCCGTGCCCGTCCACGTAGGTGGGTTCGGTCAACGCTTGACGCAGTTCGTGCACCAGACGCACCGGGTCCGGGGTGCCCGGCCCGTTCTCCACCAGCACCGCGAATTCCGCGCCGTCGAACCGGGAAAGGAGCGCCTTTTCCTTGGCCATCAAGGACTTCAGCCGCTTCGCCACGGCGATCAGCAGCTGCTCTGCCGCACGCTCGCCGAGGCCGTTGCGCACCACCGCGAAGGAGTCGAGCTCCAGCCGCAGGAGCGTCACGCCCAGCTCGGGATCGGCCGCGCCCAGCAGGTTCTCCATCCGCGTGCCGAAGCACTGCCGGTTGGGCAGGCCGGTGAGCACGTCGTGCAGGGCCTGCCTGCTGAGTTCGTTCTGCAGCAACGAAAGCTCGGTGCCGTCCTCGACGACGGTGACGAAATGGCTGGGCTCGTCACCGGCGCCGCGCAGCAGCGAGGCGGTCAACGACACCGACACCGGCTCGCCGTCGCGGTGCAGCAACCGTTGCGACTGCTTGATCCGCTCGACCTCGCCCGTCAGCAGCGCGCGGTAATCCTCCCGCAGGACCAGTTTGTAGTCGGGGTGTACCAGTTCGAACAGGTCGCAGCCGGTCAGCTCGTCCGGGGCGTGCCCGAGCATCACACCGGCCGCGGCGTTCACGGTGACCAGCTTGCCGTCCAGATCGGTGACCAGGATGCCGCTGGCGGAGGAGGTGGCGACCTCGTCGAACCGCGCCTGCGCGGTCCGCAGCTCGTATTTGGCGTCCCGTACCGCTTTGAGCATGGACAGCTTCAGGCTTTCCTGCTGTGCCAAGGTGGCGTTCTGCGCGGCCACCACCACACTCGCGGCCAGCGCGCCGAGCACACCCACCACGCGTTCGGCGAAGTGTTCGGCGGGCTGGAATTCGGGCAGCGTGAGCAGGCCCTTGCCCAAGACGCCCATGGTGACGGTGATCGCCTGCCCGCTCGCGCAGTTCAGCTCGGCCAGCCGCGCGCCCGCGGCCTCCAGTGAACCCGTGCTGCCGGGCGAATGTTCCTGCCCGCTCTCGTACACCTCGGCGCACAAGGCGTCCAGCAGCGCGGCCAGCTCGGCCTCGAAACTGGCGTGCACCAGTGGCACGTAACCGATCCCGCCGAGCAGGTACGCCCACTTGCGCGCGAGAAGAGCGCGCTCGCGGCGCACGTTCTCGGACGGCTCCTGGAACGGCAGACTGCCGGGGTCGGTCATGGGTTCAGGACTTCCGTGCCACGCCCGCGTAGAGCAGCTCGTTCCAAATCGGGTCCTCGGCTATGTCGGTGGGCCCGGCCGGCCGCCAGCTTCCACAGCCCACCAGGCCCGGCTCGACCAGTGCCAGATCCCCGAGCAGGCCGAGGACCTGGTCATGGGAACGGGCCAGCGGTACCTCGCCGCGCCGCTCGGCCATCTGGTTGGTCACCGCGGTGAACAACTCGTGGTGCACGTCGGACGTGACGTGGGTGAAGGCGAGCAGGCTGCCCGGGGCGAGGGGTTCCTGGTACGCGCGCACCAGCCCGGCCGGGTCGTCCTCGTCCGGGATCCAGTGCAGCAGCAGCATGCACAGCAGGCCGACCGGCTCGGAGAAGTCGATCAGCCGCCGGACCTCCGAGCTGCCCAGCACCCGCCCCACGTCCCGCACATCCGCGTGCAGGACCGCGGTGCGGTCGTCGCCCGCCAGCATCAGCTCGCCGTGCGCGACCGCCACCGCTTCCTTGTCGACGTAGACCACCCGGGCGTCGGGGACCTCCCGCTGGGCGATCTCGTGCACGTTGCCCACGGTGGGGATACCCGCGCCCAGGTCGAGGAACTGCCGGACGCCCTGCGCGACCATGAAACGCACCGCGCGCCCGAGGAAGGCCCGGTTGAGCCGCACCGATTGCCGGACCCACGGCAGGGTCCGCTCGAGATGGTCCGCCGTAGTGCGATCTTTTTCAAAATTGTGGTTTCCGCCGAGCCAATAGTCATAGATCCGGGCGACGTTCGGTGTGGCTGTATCGACTCCGGCCGGGACCCAGTCCCGTGTACCCGCCATCGCGCACCTCAATCGGTTCGGGAGACGGAACAGCATACCCACTGCAGGGAAATCGGCTTAATCCGTCTTTCGTGGCCGGGATACACCCGATCGGGCGCTGCCGTCGCGGCCGAGGGGCCCGTACCGTGGCGGCCTTCCGGATTTTCCGTCAATGCCAAGGAGTTCCCGTGTCCGTCCGGGTGGCACCCGGCCGGTGGCCCTTGCTGGGACACACACTCGCACTGGTCCGCCGTCCCGTCCGATTCACCGCCGGACTGCGGGAACACGGTGACGTGGTCAAGGTGTCGTTGGGGCCATTGCAAACCTATTTCCTCACGAATCCGGAATTAATTCACCGAGTACTGGTGACGAACGGATCGAGCTTCGGCACCGGGATCATGTTCCGCAAATTCCGTCCGTACGTGGGCAACGGCTTGGCCTTGTCCGACGGGTCTTTCCACCGACGGCAACGCAAGCTGATGTTGCCCGCCTTCGACCGGAAGCACCTGCGCCGCTACGCCGAGATCTGGGTCCGGGCGACCACCGCGCTGACCGAGTCCTGGCGGCCGGGCGAGGTACGGCGGATCGACGCGGACATGCAGGCGCTGGCCATGACCAACGTCGGCGAGACGCTGTTCGGCACCGAGCTGGGGGAGGCGGCGATCCGCGAGGCCCGCCGCTCGATCCCGCTGGTCATCCAGCTGGGTATGTACCGGGTGCTTTCCCCTGGCCTCGTGGAGAAACTGCCGCTCCCGTTCAACCGCCGCTTCGACGAGGCCATCACGCGGATGAAGGCCGTGGTGCACGAGCTGATGGCGGGCCGCGACGCCGAGACCGATCACGGCGACTTGCTCTCCACGCTGCTGCTGGCCCGGGACGCCGAGACCGGGGAGCGGATGACCCGGGAGCAGGTGCACGACGAGGTGATGACCCTGCTCACCGCGGGCACCGAGACCACCGCGCTGATCCTGGCGTGGGCCTGCCACGAGCTGGGACGTCACCCCGGCGTCGCGGACCGGCTGCGGGCGGAGGTGGATCAGGTACTGGGCGGGCGCCCGGCGACCTTCGACGACCTGCCCGCGCTGGCCTACACCGGACAGGTGGTCAGCGAGGTGCTGAGGATGTACTCGCTGTGGATCCTGATGCGCCGGACCGAGCAGGAGATCGACCTCGGCCCGGTGCGGCTACGGCCCGGCGACGAAGTGATGTTCAGCCCGCTCGCCCTGCACACCGATCCCCGGTATTGGGACCACCCCGGCGTCTTCGATCCGGACCGCTGGTCCACCGACCGGGTGCGGTCGTTGCCGCCGGGGGTGTTCATCCCGTTCGGCAACGGGATCCGGCACTGCGTCGGCCGCCTGTTCGCCAGGGCCGAAGTGGTCATCGGCTTGGCCACGATCTTCGCCCGATGGCGCCTCGAACCCACCGGCCCGGTCCGGGTGCGCTACACCACCATCGCCTACCCGCGCGGCATGCCGATGACGGTGCGCCCGCGGGATTAGGCCCCACAAAGGAGAATTCCGTGCGTTTTCGTTTGCGTCGCCTCGCCGCCGCGGTGGCCCTGCTGTGCGCGGGTGCGGTGCTCGTCCCCGTGCCGGCGTCCGCCGTCGAGGCGGCCTGCCAGGACTTGGACATCCCCGTGTCACTGGTGGATGTGCCGCTGCTGGGACTCAAGGACCAGACCATGTACGGCAGGCTGTGCGTCCCGCCGGGTGGCAGCCGCACCCTGCAGGTACTGGTGCCGGGAGGTACGTACAACTCGACCTATTACGACCCGCCCGGCCTGTCGGAGAGCCGATCGTTCCGCAAGCCGGTGAACGACGCCGGGTACGCGACCTTGGCGGTGGACCGGGTCGGCTCGGGACGCAGCTCGAAACCGCTGAGCGGGCTGCTCACCGCGAGCGCGCAGGCCAACGCGGTGCACCACGCCATCCAGGCGATGCGGACGGGCAAGCTGGGACCCAGGTTCGACAAGATCGTCCTCGTCGGGCACTCGCTCGGGTCGGCCGCCACGATCATCGAGGCGGCCACCTTCCAGGACGTCGACGGCGTGGTGATCACCGGGTTCACCCACCGGATCGCCCCGCTGACGGTGGTGCCCACGGTGGCCGCGCTGAGCCCGGCGGCGCTGGACGAAAAGATGTCCAAGGTCGCCGGACCGGACCCGGGTTACCTGACCACGATGACGGGTACGCGGTACACCGCTTTCCACAATCCGGGGCCGTTCGACCAGCAGGTCATCGACGTGGACGAGTCGACCAAAGACCTGATCGCGCCCGGCGAGATGGTGGACGCCGTCCTGATCGGGCTGGTGCTTCCGTACAGCAGGCGGATCAACGTCCCGGTACTGGTGGCCATGGGGGAGAAGGACAGCGTGTTCTGCGGCCCGCTGGCCAGCGATTGCTCCGGCGCGGAAGTCCTGCGGCAAGGCGAGGCCGGGTACTACTCCCCCGGGGCGCGGCTGCGCACGTTCGTGGTGCCGGGCTACGGGCATTCGATCAACCTCGCGCCCAACGCGCCGCTGCTGCACGACGCGGTGACCGGCTGGATGAACGAGATGGTCGGCCGGTGACGCGCTCCGTTCGGACCGGATCTTTACGTCAAGCTGTGGACAGGAGTACCGCGGACATGTTGGGCTGAGACCGGGCCGGACCTGACGTGGTCGGCTTTTTTCTGACCTGCGACGTCGAGGAGCGGCGCCCTGAGCCTGTCGGAGTACCTCCGGGAGAACTGGATCGACGTCGTGAACGACGCGATCCTGCACGTGGATCTCACTCTGGCGGCGATGGCGCTGGCCGTGCTGATCGGGATGACGATCGGCCTGCTCACCTACCGGCGGCGGTGGCTGGGCGCGATGGCGACCACGACGACGGCGGCGTTCCTGACCATTCCGTCGATCGCGCTGCTGGGCATCCTGATCGGCCCGTTCGGGCTGGGGCTGACGAACGTCCTGTGCGCGCTGGTGCTTTACGCGCTTCTGCCGATCACGCGCAACACGATCGTCGGGCTGCGCGGCGTCGATCCGGCCGTGGTGGACGCGGCGCGGGGGATGGGCTTCGGCCGCGCGCGGCTGCTGTTCCGCGTGCGCCTGCCGCTGGCCTGGCCGGTGATCCTTTCCGGCATCCGGGTCTCCACGCAGATCACGATCGGTATCGCGGCCATCGGCGCGTACGTCAAAGGTCCCGGCCTCGGCAACGAGATCTTCGACGGGCTCGGCCGGTTCGGTTCGGTCAATTCGCTGAACCAGGTCCTCACCGGAACGCTCGGGATCATGGTGCTGGCGCTGCTGTTCGACCTGGCTTTCGTGGTGGTCGGGAAGCTGACCACACGACGACGTCCCCGTGTCCGCGGAACGACGGCCCCGGTGACTTCGGGGGCGGCGGCCGGAACGGGCGGCGAGACGATCGAGCTGCTGGGCGTCGGCAAGCACTACCCCGGCCGGGCGGTACCGGCGGTCGAAAACCTGACGATGCGTATCCCCGCGGGCGAAATCGTCGTGCTGACCGGTCCGTCGGGATGCGGCAAGACGACGACCATGCGGATGATCAACCGGCTCGTCGAGCCCACCTCGGGCGCCGTCACGATCGGCGGCACCGACGTGTCGGCGCTCGACGTCGACGAACATCGGCGCAACACCGGCTACGTCATCCAGCAGATCGGGCTTTTCCCGCATCTGCGCGTGGACGCCAACATCGGCGTGGTGCCGCGGATGCTCGGCTGGACCCGGCAGCGCGTCGCCGGCCGCGTGCGCGAGTTGCTCGACGTCGTCGGCCTGACCCGCGAGCACGGTATCCGTTACCCGCGTGAGCTTTCCGGCGGTCAGCAGCAGCGGGTCGGGGTGGCGCGGGCGATGGCCGCGGATCCGCCGGTCCTGTTGATGGACGAGCCGTTCGGCTCCACCGACCCGATCACGCGCGCCCGGCTGCAGGACGAATTCCTTCGCCTGCAACGGGAAGTGCGCAAGACGATCGTGTTCGTCACGCATGATTTCGACGAGGCCCTGAAGGTCGGCGACCGGATCGCCGTGCTGCGGCCGCGATCGGTGATCGCCCAGTACGACACGCCCCAGGCGATCCTCGCCGCGCCGGCGGACGACTACGTCGCGAGTTTCGCCGGCTCGAAGCGGAACCTGAAGCGGCTCGCGCTGATCCGGGTGGGCGACCTGGACCTCCGGCAGGAAGAAGGGCCGGACGGCTTGCCCGCGGTCCGGCCCGACGCCACCTTGCGAGACGTGCTCGACGTGATGGTGCGGACCGGCCGCACCGCCGTCGTGATCACCGAAGGCGACACCGCGCGGCCGCTGGGGGTGTGCGACGTGTCCATCCTGGTCGCGGCGCTGAGGTCCACCGAAAAGGCTCCCGCGATCCCCGATGTGGAGGAGACGCCTCGGCCGGACACCACCGTGCCCGCGCGACCTCGTCGACGTCGGCTCGGGCTGCTGATACGCCCGGTTCTGCTGACGCTCGCGTTGCTGGCGCTCTTCATGATCGTGCGCGCACATCCGATCGACTCGATCGAACAGCGTTTCCTCAACGCCGGCGCGATCTTCACCGAACTGGGCGAGCACCTGCGGCTCACCCTGATCTCGACGGCGTGCACCATCGCCATCGCCCTCCCGCTCGGCGTCCTGCTCACCCGCGCCGGTGCCCGCTGGGCGCGGCCCATCGGGCTGGGGCTGGGCAACCTCGGCCAGGCGATCCCGTCGATCGGGCTCGTCGTGCTGCTCGCGCTCTGGATGGGCACGGGCACCGCGACCGCGGTGACGGCGCTCGTCGTCTACGCGACTTTGCCGGTGCTGCGCAACACGATCGTCGGACTCGACGGCGTCGACCCGACCCTCGTCGACGCCGCGCGGGGGATGGGCATGGGCAAGACGGCCGTCCTGTGGCGGATCGAACTGCCGCTGGCCGTCCCGGTGATTCTCGCCGGGATCCGGACCGCGCTGGTGCTCACCGTCGCGAGCGCGACACTGGCGACGTTCATCGACGGCGGCGGCCTCGGCGGCGGGCTCGTCGCCGGGATCGGGCTGGACCGGCCGATCCTGAGCCTGACCTTCGGCATCATTGTCGCCGCCCTGGCGCTTTTCGCCGACTGGCTGGGGCTGGTCGCCGAGGAGGTCCTGCGCCCGCGCGGAATGTAGCTCGACCTACTCAAGGAGGCCCCACCCATGCGGATGCTTCAGCGCACGACCGCCGCCGTACTCGCGCTCGTCGCGTCAGCGTCGCTCGCGGCGGGTTGCACCATCGGCAAGGACGAGACCGGTGCCCAAGTGGGCGCGGGATCCATCAAGAAGATCGACGCGCTGAACGGCGCCCGGATCCGCGTCAGCTCCAAGGAGTTCGACGAGCAACTGCTCCTCGGCCAGATCGCCATCGTCGCCCTGCAGGCGGCCGGGGCGAGCCCGGAGGACAAGACCAACATCACCGGTTCGAGCAACGTCCGCCAGGCGCTCACGAGCGGCGCGGTCGACCTGTACTGGGAATACACCGGCACCGCCTGGATCAGCTACCTCAACCAGACCAAGCCGATCAGCGACCCGCAGGCGCAGTACGACGCGGTCAAACAGGCCGACACCGCCAACGGCGTCACCTGGTGGGCACGCTCGCCGGCCAACGACACCTACGCCCTGGCCGGAAACCCGGCGACAGTGACCCGGACCGGCGTGAAGACGCTGTCCGACTACGCGGCCCTGGTGAAACGGGACCCGGCAGCGGCCTCGACCTGCATGGGCCCTGAGTTCAAGAGCCGGGACGACGGGTTCCCCGGTCTGGCGAAGGCCTACGGGTTCACCCTGCCCGACGCGCAGGTGCACCTGCTCAACGACGCCGTCGTCTACCCGAGCATCGGCAAGGGCGACCCGTGCGGCTTCGGCTCGGTCGCCACCACCGACGGGCGCGTGGCCGCGCAGCAGCTGACCGTGCTCGAGGACGACAAGCACTTCTTCCCGACGTACAACCCGGCCATCACGATCGCGACTCCGCTCGCCCAGAAATACCCGCAGCTGGAGCAGGTCTTCACGCCGATCGCCGCGAAGCTGGACACCGCGACGCTCACGGACCTGAACAAGAAGGTCAGTGTCGATGGCCAGAAGGCGGCGACGGTCGCCCGCGAGTGGCTCAAGTCGGCGGGCTTCGTCAGCTGAGTCGTTCGCGTGGTCGGCTACAGGGTCCCTTCGAATACAACGGTGCCGTTGGCATCGCGCGCTTGAAGGTGGATCCCTTGTGGGAACGGATTGTTCACCTCTTTCGGGACGAAGACCACGAAGGTCCCGTCGACCACATCGGTTGTCGAGGCGTGCCCGGCGCCGAAGTCGACGGTCACCGTCACCGCGGTCGACGGCAGCCGTGTCCCGGCGTACGGCGTCCGGGCATTCTCCCGGGCACCGCCGTCTTCCACCCCGCCCAGGGGCTGCATCGGGATCATCCGGGGCTGCGCCGGGGGAAGCTCGAAATGGTCTTGGTAGACACGCATCTTCATCCGGCCGGGACGCCGCGGGTCCGGAACGGTCGTGCACGCCAGGCTCCGGTCGCCCAACCGGCCGAGAACGACCTGATAGCCGTACTCGGCCAGCAGCGCGCCCGGCCGGTAGCCCGCCGCGTCGGAGATGGCGTCCACCGCGCCGGACAGGCATTCGCCCAGGGCACGTCCCGTGGGCGAGGTCCGGTCGGCCGGGGCGATCGGGCGATCGACCGCCGAAAGCAGCGGCGCCGGAGCCGGCGGCAGGATCGTGGTCGTCGCTCCGACGGCTTCGTAGACGGACAGTCGCGTCTTCGCGGGGGCGGTCCAGGTGAACGAGGCGAACTGATGTGTCAGGGGCGAGGCTTCCACGGTGTCCCCGCCACCGGAATCCTCGGCCTGGAACGCGAGACCCGCACCCGGCCAGGCCGGATCGAGGACCCCGCCGATCAGTCCGGTCGAGGTCTGCAAGAGCAGTCCGGTGCGGGTGCCGGGCGCATAGGCGGGGACGGCGTTCGGGTCGGACAAGGTCACGGTGGTCAGCGTCGTCTCGCAGAACATCGGCTTGCCCGCGGCGGTCGCGGCGACGACCGAAACGTCCAGCATGACGTCCGTGAAGTGGGGAACCCATTCCTCGCGCGGGGCCACCCGGTCCGTCTTGCCCGCCGCCCGCACCGCGGCCCAGCAGCGGTCGAGCGACGACGTCGCCAGCCCGACGTCCAGGTCGAGCCCGCCGGTGGCCGGTGCCGGGCCGGGGTCCGTGCCCGGCTGACGAAGTGACTGAGCCACGACGGCGACACCGGACGCGACGAGGACGACCGCCGCCGCGGCGGCGTACCAGACTCGTGCCGTCCGCCGCGGCTTCGCGATCCCCTCGCGGACGGCCGAGCGCATCCGGGCGCGGACGTCGTCCGGCATCGCCTGACGAGGCGGGTACACCGGTTCGCCGCTCATTTCTCCTCCAGCAACGTACGAAGCCGGGCTCGTCCCCGGGAAAGATGGGCGCGGACGGTGACCTCGGCGATGCCCAGCAACTCGGCAGCGTCCGCGATGCTCACCTCGCCGGCCAGACAGAGTTCGACGACCGCACGCTGCGATTTCGGCAGCGACCGGACGGCTTCGGCGACGTGTCCCAGCCGGCGCTGGCCGTCGATCTTCTCGGCCACCGAATCGGCGTGGTCGGATACCGGGGGCTGGGCGGGGATCTTCCCGAGCAGCCTCAGCCGGCGGCGAGCACCGCGGTGCTCGTCACGGGCGACATTGGCCGCGACCGTGTAGAGCCACGGCAGGGCGCTGTCCCGCACCAGGGTCACCTCGGCCCGCCGCCGCCAGGCGATGAGGAACGTCGTGGACGCCAGGTCTTCGGCGCTGCTCCACGAACCGGTCAGACGGTACGTGTAGTTCCACAGAGCCTCGGCGTGCCGCTCGAACAGCTCACCGAATGCCCCCTCGTCGCCGCCGGCCGCGCGGGCCCACAGTTCCCGGTCACCGGTCCGCTCCACCGGTACCCCCACCCCGATAGCAAGACTGCTCACACCCTGGTTGTGGCCGGGACCGGCCGAACGTTGCGCGCAACTTTCCGGGTCGGAGAAGCCATGTCAAGGCATGATCATGGAACAGGTCCGGACGACGGACAACCAGGCGAAGTCCTGGTGGATGCCCCTGTCCGTAGCGGTGCTCTCGGGGGCGGTGTTCCTGCTCGCCCGCCCGCATTTGATCGACGACACGTTCATCACGCTGGCGTATGCACGCAACGTCGCCTTCCACGGCCACTGGGGTCTGCTCGCCGACACGACGTCGAACACCGCGACGTCGCCGGCGAACGTGCTCATCCTGGCGGCCTTGACCGTTCTCGTCCGCGACGCGGTCTTCGCCGCCGGACTGCTGTTCGTGCTTTGCCAGGTCCTTCTCGCCCTGGGGTTGCGCAGGCTCGGCGCGGCGTGCGGGCTGCCGCCCCGGTTCCCCGCCCTTACGCTCTGCGCGCTGACCGCGAACCCGCTTCTTCTCTCGTCGATCGGGCTCGAGGTCGCCCTCGGCGCGGCGGTCCTGGGCTGGCTGACCGTGTTCGCCGTCGAAAAGAACTCCTTCGCCTTCGGGCTGACAGCCGGTCTGCTCGCCCTGGTCCGGCTGGACCTGATCGTGTTCGCGGTTGTGCTCTTCGTCTTCCTTCGTCCCGGCACCGGACGCGCGCTGCTCGGCGCCGGCCTGATCACGCTGCCGTGGTTCGGCTTCAGCTGGGTCGTGCTCGGCGCGGCGGTACCGGACACGGTCGTGATCAAGACTCTCCAGGGCACGCAACATGCTTGGGGCGCTTGGAACTTCGGCAACGGTCCGCTGTTCTACGCGCGGAGTTCGCCGGTGATGGCCGCCCTGGCGTTCCTGCCCGCGGCCCTCGCCGTCCTCGCCGCGGTGACGTCGGCCGTCCGGCGGCGCGGGATCACCGCCGGGCTGCGGCCGTTCGTGGTGCTCGCCCTCGGCGGCCTGATTTACCACCTCGGCTACGTGCTGCTGGCGGTTCCGCCCTACCACTGGTACTACGGTCCCGGCCTCACCGCGGCGACCGTTTTCGTCTGTGCCGTAGCGGTTTCCCATCGGACGACGGCGTGCGGAGTGCTCGCTCTGGCTGTCGCCGGTCTGATCGCGTACGCGGCTGCCGGACTTCCCCGCACGTACGCGCCGCTCACGTCGAACTACACGTCGAGCGCGCAATACGCACGTATCGGAGCGGAAATGGGTGCGCTCGCCGGAGGCCGGGTCGTCGGAAGCGCGGGCGAAATCGGCGTCCTCGCCTACAGTTGCGACTGCCCGGTCGTCGACGTCTTCTCCGACCGTGGCCTGCTGCCGGCCGCGATCGAGGCGCGCGGCGAGGAGAACCGCTGGATTCGGGCGCTACTCCGCGTGAACTACGCCTTCTTCGACTTCGACGTCCGGCCTCGCCGTCCCGAACTCGTGCTGCGCCGGCTGGCGACCCCTCCGCCGGACGCTCTCGCGCACTGGACGCTCGAGGCGCCGACTCTCGGAAAGCAGGAGCTGTACCTGGTGCCCAACGAGGAATGTATCTGACGGGATTTTCTGCCCTCACGACTGCCCTTTCGGACAGTGCGCGGCGGCGCGGCCTGCGGTTGCGTTGGGCGAATGCGCGCGAAACTAGACCGAATAGCCCGATTCGACTGCTCCGCACAGCCCGGTGCGCCAAGACCGCCGCACAACACTCTGCTGGCCTTGCAGCGAGCGGCAGGAAACCGCGCGGTCAATGTTGCCGTCCAGCGGCAGGTGACGTTCAAGTCGGGTGGGCAGCCGAAGCGCGCGATAGACGTACGTGCCGAGGACCTGCGAGCCGCGTTCGCGGCGCGTGAGTTCCTGCACCCGGAGATCCCGCGACGGTGGGGAGAGCCCGGCGCGGTGCGACTCACTGCGCTGCGCGGCGCCCTGGCTGCGCTTGACGAGTCGGTGCACGACCACGGGCTCATTGATCTGGACGAAGAAGCAGAGGTCACCGCGCTCTGCCGGGCGTTGATCGCCATCGCTGGATCCGGTGAAAAGCTGGTGTCCGGGCTCCGTTTCCCCAGGATGAACGCCGAGGTCATCACCCGCAAGACCCGCGCGGGGATCGAACTCACCCTGGCGAAGTGGCACGACTATGCCAAAAAGTGGGTGGATGACGCGAGCGAAGAACACAGCGAGTGGACCGCCGCACGGAACAAGCTGGGAAACCAGTACTACGAGGACACCGCCCACGAAGATTTCCGCAAGCAGTACAAGGCCTTCAGGACCACCTACGAGCACATGGACGGTGTCAGCCGGGAATGCTCGGTGCTGCTGGTAGGACTGAAGCACGCGAGCAAGGAGGACCTTCGCAGGTTCGGCGCGGTGTACAAAGTGGAAGCACTCCAGGCGGTCGTCGAGTGGCGAGACGAGACCGCCGGTCACATCGAGAACATCGTGTCCAATCCGCACAACCTGACGCCGGCGAACGAGCATCACCGCGTGCCCGGTGCCGCAGCCGCGGTACTCGCCCTCACTGTCCTGCGGAACCGGGCCCACCACGGGGGGTCGGGCCAGGACATCACCCTCACCACGCTCAACAACAAAGTCAAAGCGATCTACGACCGGTACTACTTCCGCGTGCGAACCGAGGAAAACAGGATCTACGAACGACCGAAACGTGGAGAGCTCAAACAGAAAGGTGACGGCAGACTCAAGCCGGCCAAGACGACATGGCACAAGGAAGACGACATGGTGCTGACACCGGCTATGGCGGATCGACTGTTGAGCGACGTCCGGCCAAACGAATGGCTGACCACGCCGACCGACCTCGACCGCGACCACGCGACCACGCGACCACAGAGAGTCAACTCTTAAAGTGAGGCGAAACGAAAAACCGCCCTACCTCGGCGAATCTGCCAGGTGAGCGGTGTTTCGTAACTGTGGAGCTAAGGGGACTCGAACCCCTGACCCCCTCACTGCCAGTGAGGTGCGCTACCAGCTGCGCCATAGCCCCGGAGCGGATTTGTTCTCCGCATCTCGTGTGTCCATACATTACACCGCCCGCGAAGGCCGTTCACGCGGGGGTCACTCTATGCGCCCGGGAGCCGGTCGAACGTTGATGACCTGCATCTTTGCGACTTATTTTTAGCCGTATATTGACTCCGCGTGTGACCCCCGTTACTTTTCGAGCATCGTGACGCCGAGGTCCCCGCCCGCTACGCCGCGTCTCCACTGGGCTCCGCCTCAGCTCGCCCTGCCCGAATGACGCGGAGGAGACCCTGATGAGGGCCAGAGCAGTCCTGATAGCCCTGTTTTCCCTGGTCGGAGCGCTGTTGGTGGTGGCTCCGGCGGCGCAGGCGGCCATCGTCCCCGACACTTGGTACACCGTGTCGACCACCGGCGGGAAATGCGTGGACGCGCGCGCCGCCGGGACGGCGAACGGGACGGTCGTCCAGCAGTACGCCTGCAACCAGACCTTTTCCCAGCACTGGCAGTTCCAGCCCACCTCGGGCGGCTACTACCGGGTCAACACCCGCAACGCCCCGGCACAGGTGTGGGACGTCGCCGAGGTGTCGACGGCCGACGGTGGGCTGATCCACCTGTGGGCCTACGGCGGCGGGAACAACCAGCAGTGGCAGCCGGTCGAGGAATCGGGCGGGACGTATCACTTCGTGAGCCGCAACAGCGGCAAGTGCCTGGACATCCCCGGCCTCTCGACCCAGGACAGCACCCAGCTCCAGCAGTACGCCTGCAACGGCACCGGCGCCCAGTCCTTCCGGCTCACCCCGGTCTCCGGCACCGCGAACCCCGACCTCGGGCCGAACGTGCTCGTCTTCGATCCGGGGATGTCGCAGTCGGCGATCCAGTCCCAGGTGAACAGCGTCTTCTCGCAGCAGGAGACCAGCCAGTTCGGCCCGAACCGGAAGGCGCTGCTGTTCAAGCCGGGCTCGTACAACGTCGATGTGAACGTCGGGTTCTACACACAGGTGCTGGGGCTCGGCCTGTCTCCCGACAACGTGACGATCAATGGCGCGGTGCACGCGGAGGCCGATTGGTTCCAGGGCAACGCGACGCAGAACTTCTGGCGTGGTGCGGAAAACCTGTCCGTCAACCCCAACGGCGGCACCGATCGGTGGGCCGTTTCGCAGGCCGCGCCGTACCGCCGCATGCATGTCCGCGGCAACCTGCAGCTCGACGACGGCGGCTGGTCCAGCGGCGGGTGGATGTCCGACGTGAAGGTCGACGGCCAGGTGCGGTCGGGCTCGCAGCAGCAGTGGATCTCGCGCAATTCGCAGTTCGGGAGTTGGAGCGGCTCCAACTGGAACATGGTCTTCGCCGGAGTCGGTGGCGCACCGTCGACCAGTTTCCCCACACCACGGTGAACACGACGCCGGTCGTGCGGGAGAAGCCGTTCCTCTACGTCGATGCCGCGGGTGCGTACCAGGTCTTCGTGCCTTCCAAGCGCACCAACGCCTCCGGGATCACGTGGGGCGCCGGCCAGCCGGGATCCTCGCTGCCGATCAGCCGGTTCTTCATCGCGAAGCCCGGCACGACGGCGTCGCAGATCAACGCGGCCCTCGCCGAAGGCAAGGACCTCCTGATCACGCCGGGCGTCTACCACCTGAACGAGACGCTGCGCGTCACGCGGCCCGACACCGTCGTGCTGGGACTCGGCCTGGCGACGTTGATCCCGGACAACGGCATCACGGCGATGACGGTGGCCGACGTCGACGGCGTCAAGATCGCCGGCGTGCTGATCGACGCGGGCACCACGAACTCGAACACGCTGATGGAGGTCGGCCCGGCGAACTCCGCGCAGGACCACGCGGCCAATCCGACTTCGCTGCACGACGTGTTCTTCCGCATCGGCGGGGCGGGCGTCGGCAATGCCACGAACAGCCTGGTGGTCAACAGCGACGACGTCATCGGCGACCACTTGTGGATCTGGCGCGCCGACCACGGCAGCGGGGTCGGGTGGAACACCAACACCGCCGACACGGGCCTGATCGTCAGCGGCGACGACGTCACGATGTACGGCCTGTTCGTCGAGCATTACCAGAAGTACCAGACGATCTGGACCGGCGAACGCGGCCGGACGTACTTCTACCAGAACGAAATGCCTTACGACCCGCCGAATCAGGCCGCCTGGATGAACGGCTCGACGCGCGGTTACGCGGCCTACAAGGTGGCGGATTCGGTGACGAACCACGAGGCCTACGGGCTCGGCAGCTACTGCTTCTTCAACGTGAATCCGAGTGTGGTGGCGGATCGGGCGATCGAGGTGCCGAACAACGCGAACGTCCGGTTCCGCAGCATGGTCGCCGTCTCCCTCGGCGGGAACGGGACCATCGCCCGGGTGATCAACGACCGCGGTGGACCGGCCAACTCGGGATCGAACGTGGCCAACCTGGTCGCTTATCCCTGATGACCCCGGTGCGCGTCGTGATGGCGGTCGCGGCGCGCACCGGCCTCACCCCAACGGGTGGCGTGCCGCGCGCTCCCGGGCGGGCGCTCCGATACTCGGCACATGCCTCTCGTCGGTCTCACCGTCGTCGAACCCCGCCTGGCCTGGCCGCTCGCCGCCGTGCGCGGGGTTTTCGCCCTCCTGTTCGGCATTCTCGCGTTGGTCTGGCCGGGAACGACCGTGCTGGCCCTCGCGATCCTCTACGGCATTTACGCCATCTTCGACGGCATCGGCGGCATCATGCAGGCCTTCCGGCCGGGCGACGCCGCTCACCGCGCCGCCTACGGTGTCCTCGGCGCGTTCGGGATCATCGCCGGTGTCCTCGTTCTGATCTGGCCGGGGATCACCGTGCTGGTGCTGGCCCTCCTGGTCGGTTTCTGGGCGATCTTCACCGGCATCGTCGAGATCGTCGCGGCGATCCGGCTGCGCAAGCAGATCGAGGGCGAGGCGTTCCTCATCGCGGCGGGCGCGCTGTCCCTGATCGCGGGCATTGTGATCGTGTTCAACCCGATCGCCGGCGCGTACGGGATCGCCCTCCTGGTCGGGATCTACGCCCTGCTGTACGGCGTGATGCTGCTCGTCCTGGCCTTCCGGTTGCGGAAACTCACCCAAGCCTGAAGGGCTAGGGGCTCGGCAAGAGGGCTTAGGCTGATCCGGTGAGCCAGCCGATCCTGTTGACCGTCGACGACGATCCCGCCGTATCCCGCTCGGTCGCCCGTGACCTGCGCCGAAGGTACGGAAAGGACTACCGGATCATCCGGGCCGATTCCGGCGCCGACGCCCTCGACGCGTTGCGCGAGATCAAGCTGCGCGGCGACGCCGTGGCCGCGATCCTCGCCGACTACCGGATGCCGCAGATGGACGGCATCGTCTTCCTCGAGAAGGCGATGGACCTGTTCCCGAACGCGCGCCGCGCCCTGCTGACCGCCTACGCCGACACCGACGCCGCGATCCAGGCGATCAACGTCGTCGACGTCGACCATTACCTGCTCAAGCCGTGGGACCCGCCGGAGGAGAAGCTCTATCCGGTCGTCGACGCGCTGGTGGAGACGTGGCGCGCGGTGGGGGAGCGGCCGGTCGACGAGATCAAGCTCATCGGCCACCGGTACTCCTCGCCGTCGTTCCACCTGCGCGACTTCCTGGCGCGCAACGCCGTGCCGTACCGCTGGTACTCCGTCGACGACGACGAGGGCCGCCGGATCCTCGAGGCGGCGGACGCGGCACCGCACGACATCCCGGTGCTGGTCACCCCGGACGGCACGGTGCTGCGCCAGCCGTCCGGGCCGGAACTCGCCGACGCCGTCGGCCTCTCCACCCGGCCCACCCAGGAGTTCTACGACCTGATCGTGATCGGCGGCGGGCCCGCCGGGCTCGGGGCGGCCGTGTACGGCGCGTCGGAGGGCCTGCGGACCGTCATCGTCGAGCGCAAGGCGACCGGCGGGCAGGCGGGCACCAGCTCCCGCATCGAGAACTACCTCGGCTTCCCGGACGGTGTCTCCGGCGCGCAGCTCACCGACCGCGCGCGACGGCAGGCGCTCAAGTTCGGCGCCGAGGTGCTCACCGCCCGCGACGTCGTGGGCCTGGAGGCACGCGGTTCCGCGCGCGTGGTCATGTTCGGCGACGGCACCGAGATCTCCGCGCATTCCGTGGTGCTGGCCAGCGGCGTCACCTACCGGGCCTTGGAGGCTCCCGGTGTCGCCGAGCTAGCCGGGCGCGGCGTGTACTACGGCTCGGCCGCGACCGAGGCGCCCGAGTGCAAGGGCGAGCACGTCTACATCGTCGGCGGCGCGAACTCGGCGGGGCAGGCGGCCGTGTTCTTCTCCAAACACGCCGCCGACGTCACCATCCTCGTCCGCGGCCAGTCGCTCGAAGCGTCGATGTCGCACTACCTGATCGAGCAGATCGCCGGGATCGAGAACATCCACGTCCGCACCCGGACCACCGTGGTCGAGGCGCACGGCGACGATCACCTCGAACGGCTGACCCTGTGCGAGAACGGCGGCGCGACCGAGACCGTGCCCACCGGGCACCTGTTCATCTTCATCGGCGCCGCCCCGCGCACCGACTGGCTCGGCACCGAGATCCAGCGGGACGACCACGGTTTCGTCCGCACCGGGCCCGATCTGCTCACCGACGGCGGCCCGCCGCCGGGCTGGCCGCTGGACCGCGACCCGCATTATCTGGAGTCGTCCATTCCGGGCGTCTTCGTGGCGGGCGACGTCCGGGCCGCGTCGGTGAAGCGTGTCGCGTCGGCCGTCGGCGAAGGCGCCATGGCGGTCACCATGGTCCACCGTTATCTGGAGGAGCAATGAGCGTTCTGCCCAGGGAAGAACTGCGCGGGCTCTTCCTCTTCGAGCATCTCAGCGAGGAGCAGCTCGACTGGATCGACGAGCACGCCGTGCTGGAGCAGTACACCGGCGGCACCACGGTCATGCGCGAGGGTGAACCGGCCACGTGCTTCTATCTCCTGCTGTCGGGCGCGTTGCGGATGACGCGGCTCGTCGGCGGCACCGAGGTCGAGACGATCCGGTCCGACCAGCGCGGTGCGTACTGCGGCGCGACGCAGTTCTTTGTGCACCAGGAGACCGAGCACACCTACGGCGCTTCGGTGCACGCTGTCAGCGACATCACCTTCCTGACCCTGCCCGCGGCCGAATTCGCCACCGAGTTCCGCCGCTGGTTCCCGATGGCGACGCATCTGCTGGAGGGCATGTACCT
Source organism: Amycolatopsis sp. SB7-3 (assembly GCF_041021335.1). Taxonomy (NCBI): domain Bacteria; kingdom Bacillati; phylum Actinomycetota; class Actinomycetes; order Pseudonocardiales; family Pseudonocardiaceae; genus Amycolatopsis; species Amycolatopsis sp. SB7-3. The sequence continues at coordinate 269,421 of NZ_JBFPJQ010000008.1, read as the reverse complement.
CGGCTGGCGCAACAGCGACACCGTCATCGGTTCGCGACGGCGCCTGCTGGCGCTCGGCGAGCTCTCGGCCGGGCTGACCCACGAGCTCAACAATCCGGCGGCCGCCGCCGTCCGCGCGACGGCGTCGCTGCGGGAGCGGGTCGCCGGGATGCGGCACAAGCTCGCGATGCTGGCGAAGAAGAACGTCGACCCGACGCTGCTGGAGCAGCTGCTCGACATCCAGGAACAGCTGGTCAAACAGGTCGCGGCGGCGCCGAAGCTGACCGCGATGCAGCAGGCCGACCGCGAGGACGAGATCGGCGACTGGTTCGACGACCACGGTATCGACCAGGGCTGGGATCTCGCCGACATCTACGTCCGCGCCGGGCTGACGGTGCCGGATCTCGACCGGCTGCTCGACGCGGTCGGCGAGACCTTCCTCGACGGCGCCGTCCGCTGGCTCGCGTACGCGCTCGAGACCGAGATGCTGATGGGCGAGATCGAGGATTCGACCACCCGGATCTCGGTACTGGTCGGCAAGGCCAAGCAGTACTCGCAGATGGACCGCGCCCCGCACCAGTGGATCGACGTCCACGAAGGCCTCGACTCCACCCTCGTGATGCTGGCGGGCAAGATCGCGCCGGGGATCCGCGTGGTGAAGGAGTACGACCACACGATCCCGAGGATCCCGGCGTACGCGGGCGAGCTCAACCAGGTGTGGACGAACGTCATCGACAACGCGCTCGGCGCCATGGGGACCGAGGGCACGCTGACCCTGCGGACGTCCAGGGTGGACGATCACGTGCACGTCGAGATCGGCGACACCGGGCCCGGTATCCCGGCGGAGGTGCGGCAGCGGATCTTCGAGCCGTTCTTCACCACGAAACCGGTGGGGCAGGGGACCGGTCTCGGCCTGGACATCTCCTGGCGCATCGTCGTCGAACGGCATCAGGGCGATCTGCGGGTCGATTCGGCGCCGGGTGACACGCGGTTCACCGTGTGCCTGCCGGTCTCGGAGCAGTCCGTGATCTGATTTCCCTTATCCCACAGGGTTTCGCCAGAAACTACCGACGGCTTCCGTTCATCGATCGTTCACTTCGAAATGGCTCGCCCGCGCGTCAAAAGAGTCGTACGGGCTGAAAGATCGAGCCTGTGAACGAGGGGGTTGGCCGGTGAAACGCCGTCTGTCGATCGGTCTGGCCGTGGTGCTGCTGCTGGCCGTGGCCGCGGTGATCGTCTGGGGCCGGGACGGTGACGAGAACACCGCGCAGGGCACGGATCTGACCACGGTGCGCGGGGTCATCGGTTCGGAGAAGCTCGCCTTCTTCTCCGACAAACGGGTGGCGGACGCGTTCGCGAAGCACGGGCTGAAGGTCGAGGTCGACACCGCGGGCTCGCGGCAGATCGCGAGCATGGACCTCGGGAAGTACGAATTCGCGTTCCCGTCCTCTTCGCCCGCCGCGCAGCGGATCCAGCGCGATCACCAGGTGACCGGCGTGCACACGCCGTTCCAGTCGCCGATGGCCGTCGCGACCTTCGAACCGATCGTGAACCTCCTGAGCGCCAACGGGATCGTGCGCAAGGGCGCCGGTGAGTATCAGGTGCTCGACATCGCGAAGTACCTCGAAGCAGCGCAGAAGGGCACGCGCTGGGACCAGCTTCCCGGCAACACCGCGTTCCCCGCTCGCAAGAACGTGCTGGTCACGACCACGGACCCGCGCGAATCGAACTCGGCGGCGATGTACCTGTCGATCGTTTCCTTCGTCGCCAACGGGAACAACGTCGTCAGCACGCCGGAGGCCGAGGCGAAGGTGCTGCCCGCGGTGTCGAAGCTGTTCATCGACCAGGGATACACGCAGAACAGCACCGAAGGCCCGTTCGAGGACTACCTCGCGGCGGGGATGGGCAAGACCCCGATGGCGCTGATCTACGAGTCGCAGTTCGTCGACCGGCTGGTGCGCGCCGACGGGTCGATCCGGCCGGACATGCGCCTGCTCTACACCGCGCCGACGGTGTACTCCAAGCACACGCTCGTGCCGCTGAAACCGAACGGCGACCAGGTGGGCAGGCTGCTCGCGACCGACCCGGAGCTGGGGAAACTCGCCGCGACCTTCGGTTTCCGTACCGGGGATCCGCGTTTGTTCGCCGACGTCGTCGCCGCGGCCAAGGCGCCGGTGCCCGCGGATCTGGTGGACGCCGTCGAGCCGCCGTCGTACGAAACGCTGGAGCGTCTGCTCGACGCGGTGAAGAAGCAGTACTGATGGACGATTTCACGCTCACTCCACCCGAACCGGTGGAGGCGATCCCGGCCGAGCGCGCGGCCGGCCTGGTCACCCTCGCGCCGGAGGTCCACGCTGAGATCGCGAAGCGCGCGGAGGGGTTCGCCCGCCGCCTCGAAGCGCTCGACATCCGGTCGCCCGACTTCACGCGTGTCCTGGACGAACTGCTCGCGGTCGGCGAGTCCGACATGCGCGCGGCGGCGACCGTCGCCGGTGCGCTGCTGGACCGGTCGACGCGGGCGCTCACGGAAATCGGGTCGCCACAACACCAGGCGACGGTGAGCCTGGCCGGGCTCCGGCGGGCCGTGGCGGAGATCGATCCGGCGAAACTGCCGATCACCGGCCGCAAGCTGATGGGGCTGATCCCGGTCGCGGGCAGTGCGAAGAAGGCTCTGGACCGCTACCGCGCGGCCAACGAGCCGGTGAACGCGCTCGTACTGGACCTGCGGGCGCGACAAGACCATCTGCGACGGGACAACGCCGCGCTCAAGGGTGAACGAGAACGCCTGTGGGCGACGCTCGGCAAGCTGTCGGAAGCGGCCGCGTTCGCCGAAGCCGTCGACACGGCCGTCGACCGCCAAGCTGGGATCTTCGACTTCACCGACCCCGCGCGGGCCGAGGCCTTGCGGGCGGACGCGCTGTATCCGATCCGGCAGCGGCACCAGGATCTGCTGACCCAGCTCGCCGTCAGCGCGCAGGGTTATCTCGCGCTGGATCTGGTGCGGCGCAACAACGACGAGCTGATCCGCGGGATCGAGCGGGCGGTGTCGACCACGGTCGCGGCGCTGCGGGTCGCACTGGTGGTGAGCGGGGCGCTCGCCGGGCAACGCGACGTGCTCGACGAGATCCAGGCCGTCCAAGCGACCACCGACGGGTTGATCAGGGCCAACGCGGAAATGCTGGAACTGCGTAGCGCCGAGATCCAGCGCGCGGGCAGCGATCCGGCGGTGGCGACGATCCGCGAGTCGTTCGAGCGGATCTACCGGAGCATCGACGCGATCGACGAGTTCAAGGCGGGGGCCGTCTCGACGATGGCGGCGACCGTGGAGGCGCTGTCCGGGGAGATCCGGCGGGCCGAAGACCATCTGCGCCGGTCTCACGAGACGGCGGCGGCCGAGGGGGCATCGTGAAACGCTGGGCGGTACTCACGGTGGCGGCGATCTGCGCGCTGTCACTGGTTTCCTGCGATTCGAGCGAAGGTGGGACGGGGCTGGGGGAGGCCGAAGCAGGCACCTTGCGGGTGCTCGCGGGCAGCGAACTGGCCGACCTGCGGCCGCTGCTGGAACAGGAGGCGGCGGCGACCGGCGTCAAGGTCAAGTTCCAGTTCACCGGGACGCTGGAAGGTACCGAGTCGCTCGCGAACGGCAAGGTGGACGGCCAGTACGACGCCGTCTGGTTCTCGTCGAACCGGTATCCGGCGGCGATTCCGGAGGCCGCCAAACGGCTGGGCGAGCAGGTGAAGATCATGAGCTCGCCGGTGGTGCTCGGGCTGTCCGCGTCGGCGGCGCAACGGCTCGGCTGGGCCGGGCGCCCGGTGGGCTGGGGTGAGATCGCCGAACAGGCAGGCAAGAAGGCCTTCACCTACGGCATGACGGATCCGTCCGCGTCGAACTCCGGTTTCTCGGCGCTCGTCGGGGTGGCGTCGGCGCTCGCGGGGGCGGGCAACGCGATCGACGCTCAGCAGATCGCTTCCGTCACCCCGAAACTGACCGAGTTCTTCAGCGCGCAGGCGATGTCCGCGGGCTCGTCGGGCTGGCTTTCCGAGGCATACCAACGACGGGCGAGCGGCCAGGATCCCGGCAAGAAGGTCGACGGCCTGATCAACTACGAGTCCGTCCTGCTGTCGATGAACGCGAGCGGGAAACTGCCCGAACCGCTGACGCTGGTGTATCCCTCCGACGGTGTCGTGACCGCGGACTATCCGCTGACGTTGTTGCAGAGCGCGAATTCCGACGCGCGGGACGCGCACCGCAAGCTCGCCGAGCGGCTGCGGACGCCGGACACCCAGCGCAAGATCATGGAGACCACACAACGCCGGCCGGTCGTGCCGGGGGTCCAGCTGGGGCAGCAGTTCGCGCAAAAGGATCTCGTCGAGCTGCCGTTCCCCGCGACGCAGCAAGCGGTCGACGCGTTGCTGGGCGCCTACTTCGACAAGATCCGGCGGCCGTCGCGGACGCTGTACGTGCTCGACACCTCCGGTTCCATGTCGGGCGACCGGATCGAGTCGCTGCGTGCCGCGCTGATCGGGCTGACCGGCGCCGACGGTTCGCTGACCGGGCGGTACCGCCGGTTCCGCAGCCGTGAGGAGGTCACGATGCTGCCGTTCGACACCGTGCCCGGCAGTCCGGAGACGTTCACCGTCCCGGAAGGCGATCCACAACCCGCGTTGGACAAGATCAAACGGTTCGCCGAGGGCCTCGACGCGAACGGTGGCACGGCGATCTACGACAGTCTTCAGCGCGCGTACGACATCATGGGACCTTTGGTCGCGCGGGACCCCGATCGCTTCAACTCGATCGTGCTGATGACCGACGGGCAGAACGCGAACGGCGCCAAGTTCTCGGATTTCCAGCTGAGGTTCCCGTCGTTGCCGGAGGCGATGCGGCAGATCCCGGTGTTCACCGTGATCTTCGGCGAAGGCGACTCCGCCGAACTCGCCGAGGTCGCGAAACGTACGGGTGGCAACGTGTTCGACGCCCGAGGCGACGTGCTGCCCAAGGTGTTCCAGGAAATCCGCGGGTACCAGTGATCGGGTACCTCGGCTCCACGAAGAACCTCGCCGGCTGCGTCGGCGGGCTGATCGGGCTGGCGCTGTACCTGACCGGCGTCGTCGGCGGGTTGTGGCCGCTGGTCGTCGCGGGACTGTACGCGGTGTTCGCCCTGCTCGCGCCGCCCGAGAAGGTCCGGCTCGTCTCGGTGGACGCCGTCGCCGAGGCCGGGCAGCTGCGGGCGGACCTCGAATCGCTGGTGGGCAAGGTGACCGAACGGGCGCAGCGGATGCCCGAGTCCTCTGTGGACGGTGTGCGGCGGATCGCGGAGGTACTCGAAGACCTGCTCGCGCGGCCGGAGCGGTGGGCGGCGAACCCGGACGTCCAGCACGCCGTCACCCGGTTGGCGCGAACGGATCTGCCGCTTTCGGTGGAGACATATCTGAATCTGCCGTGGTGGTTCGCCGCCAAACGGCCGGCCGAGGAACTCCTCGCGCAGCTGGAGCTGCTGGAGACCGAAGCGCACCGGATAGCGGAACGTTTCTACGCCGGTGACGTCCATCAACAGGCCGACCACACGCGATATCTGCGCGAGCGCGGCGAATCGGCCTAGTGGTCCCGTTCAGTGGCAAGCGAAAAACAGTCTGCCGGTCGTTCTGCATGGGCAAGCCGGTTTCCCCGTGGTGGACTCGTGACGCCGATCCGATCATGGTCGGTATTCCGTCTTCCCCAGGGAGTTCAGACGTGCACAAGTACAGACTCGGGGCGGCCTTCCTGGCCGCTGTGGCGATGTGTCTCGCCGTCGTCGTGCCGGCGAACGCCGCGGAACGTGACAAGCACTGCGTCGCCGACACGATCACCGGAGCTTTCCGGTGCTTCGACAGCGTGGGCGAGTCCCTCGCCGCGGCGTCGGCGGGCGAGGTCGGCGCGTCCGCGACAGTGATCAGCGTGCTCTACGAACACGCGAACTTCGGCGGGGCTAGTGTCGCGGTCACCGGATCGCCGTGTGTCGAGGGGACGAACCAGACCATCGGCTTCCTCGGCTCGATGAACGACAAGGTCTCCTCGTTCCAGACCTTCTACAACTGCTACATCACGATGTACGAGCACGCCGAATACCAGGGCGCCACCCAGGAGTGGTACGCCAACGACAGCGCCAACTACGGGTCGAACATGAACGACCTCGGCAGCTCCGTCGTGTACTCGCGCGGGCCGTCCCGCGCCGAACTGCTCAAGGACTGCGGCCGCGCCACCAAGACCTGCAACGCCCACGTCGACCAGCGCGGCCAGGACTTCTACGGCGAGTGGAACCGGGTGGACACGGTCTTCAACTGCAGTGCCAACAAGATCACCCAGGTGATCGGCAAGCGGGACACCCGCAGCGGTAAGAACACGGTGTCGAACGAGATCAGCGTGAGCGCGGGCTTCGAGTTCCTCGTCCAGTGGACGGTCGCCTACAAGCGCACGTGGGGCCAGGAGTGGGGCTGGGAGACCAGCGAGAACGTCGAGACCCGGATCGAGGTGAATCCGGGCTACTGGGCGGGCCTGGACCGCTCTCCGGTGATGCGCGTGGGCTACGGCTCGTACGACATGTGGTACGACAAGCGCCGATGGGGCCACCACCAGTGGTACGTGTGGAACTTCAGCGGTGAGGGCCCGGCGCCCGGCGTCGTGGGCCAGACCAGGACCGTCGGCAAGAAGATGACCTCGGACGAGAAGAAGAGGGTGTGCGGCAAGAAGACCGGTCTCGTGCGGTCGTCCGCCCTCGCGGAGACGGAAACCGCCGCCGCGCCCGTCGCGAAGCCCGCCGCGCCCGCGGTGCGTGTCGCGCAGGGCGCGTTGCACAGCTGATCCGATGATGGCCCTCGTCGCCGTGGCGAGGGCCATCGCCGGTCACCGTCCGCCGAGTCTCGGCAGGGTCAACGTCGTCACGGCCGTCGTCACCCAGCCCAGCAGGTCGCCGAGCGGGATCGTGGACAGCTTCTCGGGCCATTCCTCGGCCAGTGCGTGCAGGACCAAGTGACCGTCGTGCGCCTCGACGGCGGTGAGCCGGATCCCTTGCGGGAGTTCGGGCAGCGGCAGCACGATCGGTTTGAGCCGGGACGGCGGGCCGAACCGGCGGGGTCCGATGTGGACGGAAATCGGCCGGAGCACGACGGCGTCGTGCTCCACAGTGGACTCCAGGGCGAGATGTCCCCAGCGGGGCCGCTTTTCCCAGCGGATGTGGAAATGCCCGTCGTCGCCGGGGGTCACGATGATGCCCGGCCGGACCTCGGCCACACGGGCCTGGAGGACTTCCGGCGATACCCGGATCGCCATCTTCACCTGTTCGGGGATGGCGGCCGGGGAGGGGAGTGAGCGAAGGCGCACGTTCGACGCCAGGACGGTGATGCGTTCGAGCGGGTTTTCCGGCCAGTCGACGTCCTCGACGACGATGCGGACGTCGCCGACCCGGCCGGTGGCGGCCAGGCTGAGGCTGTCGGTCTGGTAGTCGAGCCCGGTCAGGGTGAGACCGACGTCGTGCCCGTCCACCTTGGCCGTCAGCCTGCGCCCGACCAGCTGCTCGGTCACGGTCTTCAGGATCGCGGCCGGGGTCACGGGCACGTTCGGCAACAGCGCCCGCCCGGCGGCGGCCAGGCCGAACAGCTCGGGAAGCGGGTTCAGGTCGAACCATCTGCCGTCGCTCATCCGTCCAGTGTCGCCGAACGGGACGCCGATCGCCGCCGCAGGGGGTCAGCGGGCCGCGAAACGGGCGATGACGCCCGCCAGGATCACCCAGAACGCCGCGGCCAGACCGTAGTCGAGGATGACCGCGAGATTCGGGTCACTCACCGGGAAGAGACCCGGCCAGAACAACGCCAGCGGCCTGGCCAGCGCCTGGATGAAGATGAAGAAACCGTTGCCCGCGTTGGCACCCGCGAGCACCATCACCATGTACAGCAGTTCGATGAAAGCGAACAGCGCGCCGATGCCGGTGATGACGCGCACGGCGGTGTTGCTCCTACTGGTGGTTCGCCATCTGGACATGCCGGAAAAGTTCCCGCACTCCGGCGCGACAAACGCGTCAAGGGCCAAGTTGCGCCGATCGGCCGTACCTCGCTTACTACCCGGAGACGGACCGTGACGCACTGCTCAGTTGGTGATATCGATTATCATTACCGGTATGACTGGGGACTGGAACGACGGCTGGGATCGACTCATGGCGCGGTATCAGCCAGGACGTGAGCGGGCGATCGAGCGGATGATCGACCTGATCGCGGCGCGCTGCGACGGTCGGGCGCCGAGGGTGCTGGACGTAGGTGGCGGTACGGGCACTCTCTGTTCCCGTCTGCTCGCGCGTTTCCCCGAGGCGGAGGTCACGCTGGTCGATCTCGACCCGGTGATGCTGGCGATCGCTCGCGCGTCGCTGCCGTCGTCGGTGGAGGTGGTCCAGGCCGATCTGCGTGATCCGGGCTGGGCCGCCTTGTTGTCGTACAGCGGCTACGACGCCGTGCTGGCGATCATGGCCTTGCACTACCTGCCGCCGGACCGGCTGACGGCGTTGTACGCCGAACTCGCCGGGCTGGTGCGGGCGGGCGGTTTTGTGGCGAATGTGGACGACATGCCGGAAGGGGAAGTCGTGGCGTCCGCGAGCGATGACGGCTCTTGGAGCGACTGGTGGGGTCAGGTCGCGGCGGATCCCGTGCTGGGACCGGCCGTGGTTGAACGGGCTCGGCTGTTCGGCGATTCGTCCTCAGCCGAATGGCATCCTCCCGCCGAGTGGCATCTGCGTGCCTTGAAGGCCGGGCCGGTCGACGAGCCTGCCGTGGCGTGGCGGAACGGCGACCAGGCCGCTGTGGTCGCCTTCAGGCCTCGCTGAACGGCTGATCGTCGAGCGGCGCGCCTCGCCATTGCCACCCAGCGCGCGACGGCCGTCCCGGTAGCTCCGTGCGGTCCGTCGCCCACAGCAATGCCGTCCAGGGGTCGACGCCGGTGACGTCGACATCCGGGAACATCCGGGCGAGCACTCGCGAGCAGACATCGCGCGGCGGGTCGAGGGTGACGTCGAGCCCCCTGGCCATGTCCTCGCCGTGGACCAGGACTTCGACACAGCCCATCCCGGCGAAACCTTCGAGGTCGGCGCGGCCGCTCGGGTGGTACGCGCGGACGTCCGGGGCCACCGTGCGGAGCGTGCCGCCCAGGATGCCGCCGGCGACCGTGACGAACTCCAGCATCTCCGACGGAGTCGCTGCCTGATCGGCGACGGCTTCGAAGCAGACGAAACGTGGTGTCGACGGCCGCGCGATCAGCAGGCCCGCATAGGAGATCAGGCAGTCGCCGAGGTGTTCGGCCGTGCGCCAGGCGTTGAGATCGCCGGTGCCCGACGCCGCCGACCAGTCACGGCCCGACGCCTGGCTTAGTTCACCGACCACGCTCGCGATCGCGGCGTCGAGGTCGCCGGGGGTGACTGTCATCGTGGCATCAGCTCAGCGACCTCAACTCAGCGTCTTCAACTCGGCAACCCTCAACTCGAGGGCGTCGGAAACGCGACCGGACCGCGGTGGCCGTTCTTGCCGACCGCGCGGACGCCGAAGAACACGTTGTCCTTCGACAGATCCACTTTAGCCTCGGTCGTGTCGCCGACCGTGACCACGTGCGTCCAGTCGGGCGCCGTCGTCTCCCGCCAGACGACCTCGTAGCCGGCGAGGTCCGGGTCCGTTCCGCGCCGCCACACAAGATCCGTCTCGTTCGTCAGCCGGTTCGTCCGGATCCGGACGTCTTCGGGGGTACCGGGCGCGGTCGCCAGCGACCACATCGTCGCGGCGTTCACCCGCGCGACCCTGGCGATGAACGGGAAGTCGCAGAACTCGGGCAGATCGCCGAATTGCTTGCCGTTCTCCACCCGGACGTCCTGGTGCTGATGGGCGTAGTCCTCGTGCGGTTCGGTGAACCGCGCGGCGGGATACCCCTGCTCCAGGAACGGGATGTGGTCGCCGCCGCGGAGGTAGCGGTCGCGCCGGTGGATCACCCGTACGGTCATGCCGGTCGCTTCGTTGTCCGCGACCGAGCGTACGAATCGCGCCAGCTGACGGGAGGGCGAATCGTTCTCACCGCCGACCGCGCGCCGGATGTCGGCTTGTGCCGGGGTTTCCGACGTCGGCACGCCCTCGGCGAACAACCGGATCGTGCGCGGGTCCCGCGTCCCGTCGTCCGCCCGGCTGGAACCGACGATGTCGTTGGTGAACATCGCCTGCACGTTCGTGCCGGCCGTCTTGAACAGCGTGGCCATGTGCCGTGCGCCGAACAGGCCCTGTTCCTCACCGGCGACCGCGGCGAACACGATGGTCGCGGCCGGACGGCGAGTGGCGAGCACCCGGGCGAGCTCCATCGCGACGGCCACCCCGGAGGCGTCGTCGTCGGCGCCCGGCGCGTCCTTCGTCGCGTCGAGTGGGTCCGAACACCGCGAGTCGTAGTGACCGGACACGACGTAGACCCGTTCCGGGGTGGTGGAGCCGCGCAAGGTGGCGACGACGTTGGTGATGGTGGTCGCGACCGGGATCCGAGGCGGAGCGGGCTGCTGGAGGTACGACTGTGCCTCGACCGTCATCCGGCCGCCCGACCGCTCCGCGGATTTCGTCATCTCCGCGAAGATCCAGTCGCGGGCGGCGCCGATTCCCCGGACAGGGTCGGTCTGCGAGGACAACGTGTGCCGGGTTCCGAAGGCCGCGAGTCTGCGTACGGTGGCCTCGATGCGGTGTTCGTCTATCTCGCGGAGGATCGCTCGGAGTTCGGCGTCGGGTCGTTGTGGGGTGAGGCGTTCGCCGGCTTCTTCGGCGCCGGCGCTCGGTGCGAGGGTTGCAGATGACAGGGCGGCCGCCGAGAGCGCGGCCGACGTGGACAGGAAAACTCGTCTGGACCTTTCCTCAGCCATTCTCTCGTTCCTACGCGTTCCGTCATCGGGCGTCTACCCGCGAAAAGGATGAGCGCGGTGGGCGGTGGATCGGGGAAGATCGCCGGGTGATCTTCGGGAGAAGCAAGTCCGTGGCCGAGGCACTCCAGGAAACTTTGGAGAGCCGGGGACAGCGCGTCGGCGTGCTCATCGATGCGCTCATGCGCGTCGACAAGTCCGGCGACGACTCCGCAATCAAGGCCGCCTTCGCGACGATCACCGAGACACCGGCGCTCGTCGCGACTCTCGACGTGTACTGCCGGTCTCAGCGAGCCTTGGCCGACGTGGGTCTACGGCTCACGGGACGCGGGGCGGGGCCATTGACGACGGCGATCGCCGCTTCACACGGCAACGGTCGAGTCCGCGAGGTGGCGGTCACGAAGATGCTGGCGAACCCACGCCCGGAGATGCTTCCGTTCCTGCTGGTGCGCATGACGGATTGGGCCTCTCCGGTCCGCGACGCCGCCCGTATGGGTGTCGTCCGGCTGCTGCACGACAAGCCATCGACGTACCTCCAGTCCGCCGCCGAAACGATGCTTCACCTGCGGCGCCGTCGTCGCGGGGGCTTCGGCGTCCAGCAGCTGTACGCGGCTGCTTACGACGCCCCCGTGGCGGTGCTCGAGCAGTTGATGTGCTCGACGACCTCCGCGGTGCCGAGGTTCGCGTTCGAAGTCAGAACCCGGCGTGGCGATCTCAGACTCGACGAGATGGTTCGGCTTGCCCTGACGAATTCCGACAAGGGTCTCCGCGCCCGTGCCGCTGAGGCCGCCGCCCGCGAGGCCGTGTGGACCGGTCGCGTGGACGTCCTGCGCAAGCTGGCCGCCTCCCGGTACGGCGAGGTACGGATCAGCGCGCTGACCGGACTCGCTCGCCTCGGCCACTGGAACGAAATCGCCGGTCTGCTGGACGACCGTTCCTCACTGATCCGTGCGCTCGCACGGGATGCTGCCCGGCGTACGGGCGTCGACGCTGTCGACTGGTACCGGTCGGCCGTTTCCGCCGCGAACCCATCCTTGGGCGCCATCGCGGGCCTTGCCGAGTCGGGGCGGCAGGAGGACGGGGAGCTGCTGTATCCGTTGCTGAGGCACTCTGCGGCCAGGGTGCGGGCCCAAGCCGTTGGGGCGCTTCGGATTCTGGACGCTGTCCCGGTCGATTCGGTGAGGTCGATGGTCGAGGATCCTTCCCGTCGGGTGGTCAGGGCGGCCTTGAAGGCTTTGGGGCCACGGGCTCAGGTCTGAGTTTCATCGTCCTCGGGACCTGTGCGTGGTTCGTGGAACGGCTCTGGCGCTGACTCGTAGGTATGGCCGCTCGGCGTGGTGATGATCATGCCGCCGTCGCCGGTGGGTACGGCCGACCACCCGGGTTCCTCCTTGAGCAGGTTGTGGTTCTTGCAGTGGATATGACAGTTGTGGTGATTGGTCTTCCCGTTGCGAGCCCGCGCGACGATGTGGTCGATCTCGGAGGCCTCGGCCGGCAGGTGACAGCCCGGTTGCGTGCACTCGCGATCCCTCGCCTTGATCAAGCGGGCCAAGGACGCCGGTGACCGGTACTTGTCACCGCCCGCCTCGAGCAGTTGGCCCGTGGCGGAGTCGGTGATCAGCCGGGACCAGGTGGACCCGGGGTCGGAGGCGATTTCGCGGACCAGCCAGTCAGGGATGGGGCCGTACCCGGCCAGCGTCGCGGGATCGTCACGCGCGCCGACGAGTGTCAAGAAGTCGACATAGACATGGATGTGGGCACGCGGCTTCCCCCGACCGTTCTCGGCCAGTAGCCGTTCGGCGAAGATGTCGGCGCGATGCTGGTCGAGCGTCCGGGATTTGTCCTTATTCCGCCGGGAGCGCGCTGCGCGGCTCATCGAGGCGTAGATGGAACTGGCGACTTCCGTGGGAAGGTGGCCGGAGAGTGTGGACATGGTCTCGTCGTCGTGTTCCAACGAGATATGCCGCAAGGCGCGTTTCTTGGCCGCTCGTTCGCGATAGCCGTCGGGATCGAATTTCTGCACGGCATGTCTCACCGAACCCCGGATCGCTCCGGGATCACGGTCGGCGAGACGTTTGGTCAGCCAGGCGTCGACCTGTGCCGCGACTTCGTCCGACACCTCTCTGGTCAGCTGCATGACCTTGGAAGCCTTGTACAGGTCGATATCGCCACGCTCCAACGCCGCCAGCGTGTTCGGCAGGCGGGCGACGAGGGCGCAGGAAGTCTCGACGAGCAGGAACGCGTGATTGCGGGTGACCGAGAAGCGCAAGGCGACCTCCTCGGTCACGGATCTTCGTGATCCACCGCGAGCGGCGAAATCGGCTAACGCTCGTACCTGACGTCCCTGCGTCCGCCGAAGCGAAAGCTCTTCGTCGAACGCGGCGTCAAGAAAGCGAGCGGCTTTCGGGTTATAAGCGAGAGTTGTGGTCATGTCCATGATCATACTCGAACTGACGTTCGAATGGCGGCGAGAGCGTGATCGAATTTACGCGGAGAGTGAACGGGCCAGTCATGGCTGTTAGTTCCGGCTGAGGCGCGATCACCGGCGCGGCTGATTGAATGGGAGGGTGAGCGACTACCCCAGGCTGCTGGAAGACCGAGAAGTATTGGTGGCGCGTGCCGGTGAAGGGCGACGAGCGCGGCTGCGGGGCTGGCTGGACGGTTACGACGGGCCAAGGCCGCTCTATCGGATCGAGCTGTTCCTGGGCGTTGACCGGTTTACGGCCACCGCCATGGACATGTTCGAGGCGCTGGCCCGGCTGCGTCGTCAGCTGGAACCCGGGGGTTGGGCCATCGCCGTTCAAGGCGCCCGCCGCGACACCTACCCGAGCGGGATGTGCAGGGACATGGGCGGCGGGATGCAGATCTACGTCATGCGCACTGGCGAAAAGACTTCGGAAGCGGACCTCGTCGATACGCTGGCCGATGCGGAACTCGACCAGATCGTGAGTGTCGCGGAACAGGAGGCATGGCACGCCGAATGGTGGGAAGCGGCCACCGGTCGCCGGCTCTGAGCGCACGTGAAGGGAACTGTCATGAGCCAGGCGAGCGGGGGCGACGGCAGACGACGCAACCGCGACCTCGTTGCTCGCCACCGCAACGCCTGAGCCTCACTTGTCGGTGGTGCTTTCCCAGAGTGCATAGAACGTAGAACGGGAAACAGCTGTGAGGCCGGGGTCGAGTGCTTGATCGGTGAGTCCGCCGGCTTCATCCTCGATATTCCGCCACCAGTAGCGGCGAATGGCCCCGGACGAATCCAGCTCGATTTGCTTGATGGCCACTGTCTCGTGCTCGACCACAACCGCTTCCCACAGCCAGCGAGCTCCTTCGTCGACCAGGCCTTCATGGTCCACGTACTCGTAGTACTGGCGAAGCCCAGCGCCCTCGTCCAACGCCCGATACCGCGCGACGCTTGCCCGGAAGGCGGCTTCAGTCTCGTGCGGCCAGTGCCGTTGGGCTGCCAGACGCCGGTAGTACGCCTCCACGTCCGGCGGAAAGTCGGTCACCATCAGAGTGCGCCGGTGGTTGAGTCGGAAGGCGCGGGATCCAGCTCTGTATCGGGCCATGACTGTGGCGCGGGCCCGAACGCGCGTCGAGCGGCTCGGACCGCCAGGGAGGCGAGGGTGGCGTTGGCGCCGCCGCCGATCACCGCGCCGATGCCGAATGGAGCCACCCTGCCGAGCACGATGATGCCCTGCTTGGTGCCGTACTTGGTGATGAAGTTCTTGCCCAGGACCTTGTTGATCTGGCGGAGCGTCGCCGTGGGCACCTTGCTGACGAGCTGGCGGGCCCAGTGCTGGCCGGTGCGCTCGGCGGCCTTGCCGACAATGGTCGCGGAACCTGAATGTCCGAGAAGAATCCCCATGACCAGTGTCCGACGGCGTTCGATCTCGTCCAGCTGAACGCCGTGGACCTCGGCGACCGAAAGCACGAACAAAGTGCTCAGTTCAAGCGAAGAAAATTCCTCACCCGCCGACAAGGCCAATGCGACCCCGGTGCCGACGGCGGGTGCGGCCGCGGTGGCCCCGACTGCGGCTCCGGTGCCTGCCAAGGCACTGACGTACATCCGTTCCAGTGTGCGCACGACTTCTGCGGGCGTCGCATCCGGGTTGCGCTGACGGGCTCGTGCGATGTTCTTGCGCACCAGCGGTGTCTGCAAGCCGATGGCCTTGTCCAGCAGATCGAGGATCGGCTGTCCCGGCCCGCTTGCCGCCGGTACCGGGCGTTCAAGGGCATCAGAGGCCACAGCGAGCTCCTTCGCGTCGTCAAGTTGCCGCCAAGTCTCGCACTGGCGCTGCCAGAGGCGTCGAGTTGTCGCAGTGGTGATGCCTCCGCCGACGGCCCGTGCGAGTCGGCGACCCTACTTGACCAAGTGGAAGGCAGGATGTGCGCACCACGCGGCCATCGCCGGTGCGTCGAGGTAGACGTAGTCCTCGACACGGATGCAGCGTCCGTTGCGGTCGAAGTGTTCAAGCAGGCTTGCGGAAGGGCGAGTCTTGAATTCGACGAACACCCAGCCCTCGGTCTTCTCGGCGATTCGTTGTGCAAGGCTGCCCAGCACTGGCCTGCCGATGAGATCGCTGACGAAGATGTGCAGCCCGATGTCGCAGTGCATTGTCCTGCCTGCTGCCTGTTCGACGATTTCGATCTCCGAGGGATCGGTTTCGTGGTCAGGCCGATCGAGGGAGTAACGGTAGGGAAGCCCATCGGCCGAGTGCCAAAAGCGCGGGTCATCGGCGTTCCGGGTCATCCCCACGACGCCGAACTCCGCCACCACGATCGGTTCGACACGTTCGGAGAGGTATGGAGTCAAGACGCTGAGCGCGGTTCCGGCCACGGGTACCAGTAAACGGCACCCGGCCGCATTGCCCGAACCGCCCGATCGCTGAACGACGCCGGAGCCGAGCCCTTAGCCACCCGCGTACCCGCGACGCGGTCGACCAGACCGTCGGGACCGCGACGCCGAACATCTGGATGACGAACGCGATGAGCCGGGTCTTCGACGAACATCCTGGACTGCCGGAGGACCGACGAGTACAACCAGAGGCTCTCGGAGCGACGGGCGCACGCTGTGGTCCTCGCGGAGGACGGGGTCGGTTGCCCACGTCCGGGCGCGGCGAGGCGGAGCCGGTCGACACCAACGGCACGTCGGCGCAACCGGAGGGTCGAGCTCGACTCGACGCCGTGATCCCAGGTCGCGCTCAGGGGTTGGCAGCAGGGTCGTCGAAGTCGAGCGGCGGCATCGTCGCCACATCCTGGGCCCAGGTGTCGCGGAATCCCGGCTGCACCGCGAGATCGACCAGTTCGATCCGCGCTCCGATGCTGTCGAGCCGGTGGTAGGTGAAGGAGCGACCGTAGGGGCAGGAGTCGAACTCGATCGGCGCGCCTCGATCCGCCAGGCGCTGTTTGTCCGTCACGACGTCCTTGGACCAGTAGCCGATGTGGTCGAAGCGGGACCCGTCGGTCGCGTCCCACGGGCTTCCGGCGGGTCCTTGGATCACCTCGAAGAACGGCGGCCCACCGGTCGAGAACACGATGTCGTAGTCCCAATCCCCGAGGGTGCCCGCACGAACCGGACTCCAGGTCACGCCGAGGGTGCGGGTGAGGTCTTCGGTCGCCTGTCCGATGTCTCGGACGACGAAGCACAGGTGGTAGAAGGCGTTCAACTGCTCAACCCTCGCCCGCCGCAAGCAACTCCCGCAGCATCGCCAGCAGTTCCCGCCGGTCCCCGGCCCCGAGTTTGCCCCGGATCCGTGCCATGTGGTGTTCCACGGTCTTCCCCGAGATGAACAGTTCGCTCCCGGCCTGTTTGTACGTCAGCCCGCCGACGACGAGACGGGCGACTTCCAGTTCCCGTTCGCTCAAGGCGTTCAGCCCGGTGGCCGCGACGGGTTCCGGCGCCCGGCCTTGGAACTGCCGGGCCGCTTCGAGCAGCTGGACCATCGCCTTCCGGTCGGAGGTCCGGATCGCCGCCTGCCCGGCCAGCCGGGACGCGTCCCAGCAGAGCCCGAGTTCGTGCAGTTCCGACGCGGACGCGGTGATCGATTCCGGATCGAAGCTGCCGGTCAGGACCGCGAGCCAGCCGGACGCGGCGGCGGCGAGGGCGGCGGGATAGCGGCCGCAGGAAGCGAAACCGTTCAACGCGGCCAGATGTTCGCCCGCCGACGTGTGGTCCTCGACGGTGATGGCGGCGTGCAGTTCGTGCCAGCGCAGGGTGGCTGTCCACAGTGGAGGGTTGCCGAGCGCGTCGAGCACGGCGTGTGCCCGCTCCAGCTGCCCGGCCAGTTTGGCGCTCGCGCCGCCCCGTGCGGCCGCGATCGCGAGTTCTCCCAGCGGCAGCAGCGAATACAGGTCCGGCTGCTGGCGCATCGAAGCCTGATACGCCCGGTCCCAAGAACGTTGCAGGCCGGGAAGATCGCTCGCCCGCCGTGCCAGGCCCAGCTGCAGAGTGGCGGCGAAGAGTTCGTCGCGCGCTTCGAGACCGTCCGGTGGCATCAGGGCTTCGGCTGCCGTCTTGAGGTCGCCCGCGGTCATCGCGACCCAGCCGAGCAACAGCCGGTGCCGCTTCGCGAGCAGGTCGCCGCCGATCCGGCCGTTCGCCGCGCGGCTCAACACCGACTCGGCCAGCGCGAGTTCGCCGGAATGCAGGCCCACCAACGCCGCCAGGGCCGCCGGGCTGTCCGGCAGCGGAGCGGGCGCGCCCGTCGATTCCAGCATCGAAGCCGCGCCCAGCAAGGCGGACAGGGTTTCGGCGCCGCAACCCGACACCGAATCGGTGATCGCCCGCGCCATCCGCGAGGCGGCACCGGCGAACAACGTCGGGACTTCGGGGGTTTCCAGCACACCCCGGGCGGCTTCGAGTTTTCCGGTGCCCAGCAACGCGATCGCGGCGAACCCCTTCGACGCGGCCCGTCCGGACCATTGGTACAGCTCCGCGCTGTGCGCCAGTTCGCCGCGATGCGCCAGCACGGTCGCGGCCACCTCGGCGCCCGCGGCCCGGGCGTCCGTGTCCGAAGTGCTGCCGAGCATGCCGTCGCCGAGCCGCAACGCGGTGTCGAGGTCACCGGCCAGCGCCGCGGCGTGCGCCCAGCCGACGGTGAGCGCCGCGCCGCGCCCACCGGCCTCGGACGCGGCCTCGTAGAACCGCGCCGCGAGTTTCGTGTCGTCGGGCATCGCCTCGCGTGCGGCGGCTTCGAAGGCCGCCGCCGCGCTCGCGCCCGAACTTCCCGTTCCCAGCAACGACTTCGCGAGGTCCAGCACCGGAAGCCCGTCCCGCAACTGGAGTTCCACGAGCCGCTGCAGCACCGTCAGCCGTCGTCCCGGCGAACCCCAGGTCCGGATGGCTTCGGCCGCGATCGGCAGCAGGACGTCGTCCTCACCGAGGAGACCGGTCGCCCTGGCACTGTCGAAGACCTCTGGGAGACCTTCGCGATCGCGGTTCAGGAGCGCGGCGAGGAGATCGAGGTTCCGGCCCGCGCCCGCCTCCGCCGCGATCAGGAAGCGGTGCACGTCGTCGTCCAGCTGCTCCAGTTCGCCGCGGAAGTCCGCGAGCCGCCCGGTGACCGCGCGCACGACGAGTCCCGGCACACCACCGGTTTTGAGGTGGACTTCGGCCGCTGTGGCCGCGTCGCCCCCGGAGTGCTCGACGAGCTTCCGGACGTCGTCGACGCCGAAAGCGCCCAAAGACACCGATCTGCCGAAGGAATCGGCGAGCGTGCGCAACGCCTTCGTGCGCGCCGTCCGGAAGGCCAGCACCACGGGCGCCGTCGTTTCCTCCGTCCGTGCCTTGATCTTCGCGAGCTCGTCGTCATCGAGCTGGTCGGCGTCGTCGATCAGCAGTGCCTCGACACCGGCGTCGGCGTAGCGACGTCCGAGCAGGCCGAGTAGATGGGTCTTGCCGTACCCGCCGGGGGCGACGACGGTGACCCGCACCGGGACTTCCGGGGCGGTGGTCACCTTGTCGAGCAGGCGCCGGGCACCCGGCTGGATGATGCCGGGCTGGTCGAGCAGTGCGTTCAACAGCGACCTTCGGGGGAATCGGTGGCACCGGGGGTGGGCGGCGCGCACGAGCTCGAAGTGGTGGGAGGGGCTTCGGGACCCTTGTCGGCGGTGGCTTCTCGAGTGGTCAGGGTGAGCAGCAGAGTGGTCGCGGCCAGCACCACGACCGCGGCTCCGGCGACGAGGGGCTTGCGCCGGCTGAGCAGTTTCGCCGCCCCGGTGCGTTCTGGCAAGGGGAACGGGGTGATGTCCACCGGCGGCCGTTCGGGCCGCTCGGTGAGCTCTTCGGGGGTGTCGACCCGGGGGAGCAGGGTGGTTTCGACGGTCGCGACGGCGTGCGATCCCGCGCCGCCGGGTTGAGGAAGGTCACGTCGCGCGGCGATGTTGGCCGCACCGGTCGCCACCGTCAGCACCGGGTCGCTCGACGCGAAGACGGGGCACGGTGTCCGGCCGGGAACCGGCGGTGCCTCGCCGCAGAGCACGATGCCCGCCAGCGCCTGGGGCGGGACCCCGGCGCCGTGCGCGAGTTCGAAGACCTTGCCGATGGCCTCGGCGGGGTCGACACCTTCCAGCGTTTTGACGGGTTGCCAGCCGTTGACGGCGGTGGCGGCGGCGATCGTGACGACCGCGCCGTCCGGGCCGAATTCGCAGACACCGGCGGTGACGTCGCCGTGCGGGGCGAGGTACGCGTGCAGTGCGGCGACGGGCGACGCCACCAGTGCGGCACGGGGGAATCCGGCTTCCGCCAGCGCCCGGCGCAGCAGGTCGCGGCGGAACGAACCCCAGCCCACGGGATGCGTGAGCACGATGTGGTGCGGTTTCTCACCGAAGCGTTCGGCCGCTTGATCCACCGCCGCGTCGACGAGGACCGCGCTGAGGGATTCGGCGGGGAACCGCTCGCCACCGACGATCACGGGAACGTCGTCGCCGACCCGTTCGTGGAACCCGGTGAGCAGACGGGCGGGCGCGGATCGGCCCGCCTCGACCGCGGCGTCCCCGGTGAGCAGGTAGCCGTCGTCGTCGAGGAACACCGCCGACGCCGCCGCCGGGCCGCGCGCGCCGAGCCACGACGGCTCGGGCACGCTCCACCCGTCGCCGGAGTTCACGCAGGTGGCGGCGGTGGTGCGGGTCGAGGCGATATCGATGCCGAGGACGTAGGGCAACGAGCATCCTCCTTCGCTTGACCAGCCCCTAAGGACCAAATAGGGCCACTCACCTGAACGGCTTGACCCATCCGGGTGAGGGTTGGCATTAAACCCAACCGAGTGCGTCTCGGTTAAGCCCCTAACGCCCTAACGATGTCATACCGATCCCCTATTGGCTGAGTGAGTGACGACCAGGAGTGATCCCCGATGTGCCCACGGGGACCGGCTCACTAGCTTCGGTGACCTGCGCTCAGCCGTGCCCTCCGGCCGCTGGGCCCGCCCCACCGACCTAGACCCCCAGGAGAGTCCTTTCATGGGTTCCGTCCAGACCCTGCACGACTTCACGCTGAACCTGCTGAACGACACCGCGGCCCGCGCGGCGTTCGCCAACGACCCGCAGCAGGTGCTGGCCGACGCCGGCCTCGGCGACATCAACGCCGCCGACGTGCACGAGGTCGTCCCGCTGGTGCTCGACTTCGTCCCGGTCGGCACCGTCACCGACCTCACCGGAACCACCGCCGCGACCGCCGACAACCTGGCCGGCTTCGGCGGCGTCACGAACGCCGTCAACGGCACCGACGGCGAGTGCGCCGACGGCGTCCAGGGCGCGATCGACCAGCTCACCGCGCTGACCGCCGGTCTGCCGGTCGCGGTCCCCGGTGCGGGCTCCCTGCCGGGCCTGCCCGAGGCCGGTCTCCCGGCCGTGCCGGGTCTGCCGGAGCTCGGCGGCCTGCCGGAGCTGGGCGACCTGCCCGCCGTCCCGGCCGTGCCCGCCGTGGGCGACCTGCCGGTCGACGTCCCGGGCCTGTCCGGCGTCCCGGCCGTCTCCGACGTGACCGACGTGTCGAACGCCGCCGCCGGCGTGACCGCCCTCGCGCAGAACACCGTCGGCAGCTTCGGCCTGACCGACGACCTTTCGCGTGGCCTCGACGCCGCTTCCGTCGGCCAGGCCGGCGACCTCGCCAACGGCGCCGTCGACAGCGCGACCGACCTGGCCCACAGCGTCCCGGCCGTGGACACCGCCGGTCTGCCCGCCGTCGACTCGGTCCCGGCCGTCGGCGACCTGACCAGCGACCTGCCGCGCGCCGACGGTGTCGCCGGCGACGCCCCGAACTTCCTGTCCACGGTCGGCGACCTCACCAGCGTCATCGGTCAGACGACGGGCGTCGCGGACGTCACCACCAAGGTGCACGACATCGCGGGCAAGGCGCACGACATCGGCAACGGCAACGTCGCGAGCGACGTGACCGACAATGTCGCGACCGACGTCACCGACAACGTCGTGAACGATGTCGCGAACCACGCGGGCGTCAACGACGTGCACGACGTCGTCTCCGGTGTGGCCAACAACATCGGCCACGTGGGCGACATCAACCTCGGGGCCGGCGACATCGCCTCGAACAACGACATCCACATCGGCTGATCCGAACATTTTTCAGCTCTGTGCCAGGGCCCCGCGACCGCCGCAGGTCGCGGGGCCCGCACGGCATGTTGGCCCATGCCACATTGATTCCGCGCTTGGTTAAGGGAACACTGCATCCCCGTGACAGCCCCCGCCTGGCTCGACGTGCTCAACGAGACCTTGGACGCCTGTGCCGCCCACGGTCGCGCCGACCTGGCCGAACGACTCCGGCGCAGACGTGACCAACGGGCGCCGGGCACCCGGATCGCGGTGGTCGGTTTTCCCAAGCAGGGCAAGGGATACCTGCTCAACGCACTGCTGAACGCGCCGGTCTGCGCGGTCGGGGACGCGAGTACGCCCGCCGTTCCCACAGAGATCGGGTACGCCGCCGACCCCGCCGCCATCCTGGTCGGGCACGCGCGGGAGAACGTGCCGGTCGGCGACCTCGCCAAGGAACTCGAGGTCCGGCCGCCCGGGTCGCTGCGCCGGGTCGAAGTCGGCCTGCCGCGCGAACTCCTCGGCACCGGCCTGGTGCTCGTGGACACCCCGGCGATCGGGGATCCCCGGTCCCCGCGCACGGCGGCCACGCTCGACGTCCTCGCCGACGCGCACGCGGTGATCCTCGTCTCCGACGCGACACAGGAACTCCAGCCCGCCGAACTCGCGCTGGCCAGGCACATCCGGACCTGGTGCCCCGCTTTGGTGCTGGCGCTGACCAAGATCGACGTGAGCCCGGACTGGCGTGAACTCGCCGCCCGCAATCGCGCCGCGCTGTCGGAGACCGGTGTCGTCGCCGACGTCTTCCCCGTGTCCGCGACGGTGCGGCAAGCCGCCGCGAAGGCCGGTGACACGGCCCTCAACGGTCGGTCGGGCTTCCCGGAACTCCTGAACTGGGTGGGAGAACAGGCCGCACGCCCGATCGAACGCACCCGCGCCCTCGCCGCCGCGGTGAGTGTGCGCGCGGCGGCGGTCGAACTGGTCGAGACCTTGCAGACCCGGCTGAACGCGGTCTCGCAGGACAACGGCGTCGACCAGGTCACCCTGCTGCACCAGGCACAACGGCGCACCGAGGAACTGCGGCGCCAGAACGTCCGCTGGCAGAACATGTTGTCCGACGAGATCACCGACCTGATCTCCGACGCCGAATACGATCTGCGCGAGCGGACCCGGGTGATCGTGCGGCATGTCGACCGCACCTTCGACGAAGGCGACCCGGTGCAGATCTGGCCGGAGTTCCAGACCTGGCTGGAAGAGAACCTCGCCGAGGCCGTCGAGACGAACTACAACTGGGTGTCCGACCGGTCGGAGTGGATCGCGCAAGCCGTCGCGTCGACCTTCGGGCCGCATTACGGCCACGCCCCGGAACTGCCGCTGACCGGGTCCGGAGTGGACTCGATCCCCGAGGTCGGCACGCCCAAGATCGAGCGGTTCAAGATCGGGCAGAAACTCTTCACCGGCTTGCGCGGTTCCTACGGTGGTGTGCTGATGTTCGGTCTGGTCACCAGTCTCGCCGGGCTGCCCTTGATCAACCCGGTGTCGCTCGGCGCCGGTGTCGCGTTCGCCACCAAGAGCGTGCGTGACGAAGGCGGGATGCGGTTGCAGCGCCGTCAGGCGTTGGCGAAGGCCGCGGCGCAGCGCCATGTGGACGACGTGTTCATCCGGTTCAGCAAGGAGATCAAGGACGAGGTCCGTCAGGTGCAGCGGCGCCTGCGCGACCATTTCGCCGCGCTGTCCGACCAGCTCTCGGAAGAGCTGACGCGGCAACGGGAACTGATCATCGCGGGCTCCGCCGAACGGGACCGGCGTACTCAGCGGGTCAAGAAGGAGATCGACCGGCTGGCCGCCCTGCACCGGAAGGCGGGGGCACTCGGCACCGGCGCCGCGCCGCGCCGGGAGCTGTCGGCGTGACCACGCTCGATGTCCGGGAACTGCTGAACGAGGCCGTCGCGCATTACCGGGACCGTCCGCACGCCGTGGCGATGCTGCGGGAATGCCTGGAGCGGCTGGACGAACCGCTGCGCGTCGGCTTCATCGGCACGCCGGGGACCGGGAAGTCCACTTTGGTCTCCGCCTTGGCGGAATGGCCGACGCGGGCCTTGCGCGAGATCGATCTGTTCGACACTCCGGCTTTCGCCGAACACGTCGACGCGACGGTGCGTTTGGTGCGCCATCTCGAACCCGACGAACTCGCCGGCACTCGGCCGGTGGGCGGTTCGGCGTTCGCGCGGCAGACGGCGGTGAACTCGGTGCTGGTGCTCGGCCGGGCGGACGAGGTCGGCGCGGGCCGGATCGACGCCTTGCTCACCGCGAAACAGCTGGCACGCCGGGCCTGGCGCGAAAACCCGGATTGCGCGGGATTCCAAGGAGTCATCGCGGTCGCCGGACAGCTGGGCTACGCGGGGCGAGCGTTGCGGGACGACGAATTCGAGGTGCTGCGCGCGCTCGCGTCGATCTCCCGGCCGGAGCTGGAGCGGTATCTGCTGTCCGTCGATTCCTTTGTGGACGATCCGTTCCCGGTGCGGGTCTCGCCGGAGTCGCGGAAACACCTGGTGTCGCGGTTCGGACTCTACGGCGTCCGGCTGGCGATCACCCTGATCCGCACCGGCTGTGACAGCAGGCTCAAACTCTCGGCGGAACTCGTGCACCGAAGCGGTCTCGGCGACCTGAGGGACACGCTCGCCGGATGCTTCGTCGCGAGGGCCGAAGCGTTGAAGGCGCGCACGGCGGTGTTGCGGTTGGAAAGCCTTCTCGCCGCGGAACCTCTCCCGCACGGTGACCGGCTGGCCGCCCGTGTGGAACGCTTCGCCGCGGCCGCGCACGACTTCCGGGAACTGCGGCTCATCGCGGGTATCCGCGGTGGCCGCACGGCGTTGTCCGGGGAGAGCGCCGAGGAGGCCGTACGGCTGCTCGGCGCGCAGGGACTCGCGCCCACCGAGCGGCTCGGTCTCGAACCCGACGCGGATCCGGCCGAGATCCACGCGGGTGCCGAAAGCGCCCTCGTCCGCTGGCGGCACGAGGCGGAACGCGCCGACGCCGCGCACGCCGAACGCGCCGCCGCCCGGGTGATCGTGCGCTCGGTCGAGGGACTGCTCAGCCTGTTCGTGGCTTGACGCCCGCCGGTCACCGAGTCACCATAGAGCACTCTATGGCGGCTCTGACCAGGCGAAAGGGGTCCGGCATGCCCGACGACGCGCGTCCGGATGTGCGGCTTCTCGGTGAACTTTTCGCGCACTGGGCGAAGGCGATCCCTGAGCGGGAGGCCCTCTCGTTCCCCGGGCGGCGGCTCACCTGGGCCGAACTCGACGACCGGACGAGGCGCGTCACCGGCGCGCTCGCGGCCGCCGGGATCGGCAGAGGCGACCGGGTCGCCTTCGTCGACAAGAACACGCCCGCCTGCCTGGAGGTGACCTTCGGCGCGTCCTCTCTCGGGGCGGCGAACGCGGTCGTCAACTGGCGTCTCGCCCCTGAGGAACTGGCGTACGTCCTCGGTGACAGTGGCGCGCGGATCGTCTTCGCCGGCCCGGAACTGCTGCCCGCCGTCGAGGCGCTGCGCGATCGGCTGCCGTCGGTCGAGCGCGTGATCGTCGTCGGGGGAGAAGACGACCAGTACGAGGACTTCCTGGCCGGCGCGGCCCCTGCCGAGGTCTCACCCGAGGTCGACGAACACGACGGCGCGCTGATCATCTACACCAGTGGTACCACCGGTTTCCCCAAGGGCGCCGTCCTGACGCACCGGAACCTGCTGGCGCACAGCCGCAACGCCGGTGCCGCGTTCCCGATGGGCGACGGCGACCGCAACCTGGTCGCGATGCCGCTGTTCCACGTCGGTGGGAGTTGTTACGCGATCATCGGTTTCCATTACGGGCAGCCGACGACGATGACCCGCGAGCCCGACGGCAGGTCGTTGCTGGGCGCGCTCGCCGAAGGCGTCACGCACGCGTTCCTGGTGCCCGCCGTGGTCGCCGGCATCATGCAGGCGGGGGAGCAGGCCGTCGCCGCGTTCAAGCGGTTGAAGTACCTGGGCTACGGCGCTTCGCCGATGCCGCTCCCGTTGCTGCGCAAGGCACTCGCGGCCTGGCCGGACACCCGGTTCGTGCAGGTCTACGGCATGACCGAGCTGTCCGGGGTGGTGACGACGCTCGATCCGGACGCGCATCGCGACCCCGCCCGGCCCGAGCGGCTGGCGTCGGCGGGCACGGTGCTCCCCGCGGTGGGGATGCGCGTCGTGGACCCGGCGACCCTCGAAGACGTCGAGCCGGGGACCCCTGGCGAACTGTGGTTCCGCACCGATCAGGCGATGGCAGGCTATCTGGGCAAACCCGAGGCGACGGCCGAGACGATCGTCGACGGCTGGGTCCGCAGCGGTGACGTCGGCAGGGTCGACGACGGAGGTTTCGTCTTCATCGAAGACCGCGTGAAGGACATGATCATCACCGGTGGCGAGAACGTCTACTCGCCGGAGGTGGAGCGGGTCATCGCCGAACATCCCGCGGTCGGCGAGGTCGCCGTGATCGGGATCCCCGACGACCGCTGGGGAGAGCAGGTCAAGGCCGTCGTCGCCCCGGCTCCGGGAGAGCGCGTCGACGCCGACGAACTCGTCGAGTACTGCCGGGAACGACTGGCGCATTACAAATGCCCGCGCACGGTCGAGCTCGTGGAGGCGTTGCCGCGCAACGCGACCGGCAAGATCCTCAAACGCACGTTGCGGCGCCCGTACTGGGAGGGGCGGGAGCGCGCGGTCTGATGCCTTCCACGGTCAGCCGCGAGCAGTACTTCGATGCGGCGCTGGAGATCCTCGCGGAGTCCGGGTTCGCCGGGCTCAACGTCGGCGCGCTCGGCAGACGCCTCGGCGTCACCAGCGGATCCTTCTACCACCATTTCGGCGGCTGGCCCGGATTCGTGGGCGCCTTGCTCGACTTCTGGGCGCAGCGGCAGGTCCGGATCCTGCGGGAACTGGACTTCGGTTCCGGCGGTCCCGAGGCGGATTTCGCCGCGCTGATGAGCCTGACGCGCGGACTCCGCCATCGCGCGGAGGCGGCCATCCGCGCCTGGGCGGCGAACGACGAAACCGTTCGCGTGGCGCAGAAACGCGTCGATGACGCCCGGGTGAAGACGGTCGGGAGGGTGGTGGCCGAGCTGATCCCCGACCGGCGTCGCGCGGAGGTCGTGACCTCGCTCGGGCTGGCGATGCTGGTGGGCTACCAGCAGGTGGCGTCGGCGGGTGGGTTCACCGACCTCGGCGAGATCCTGGACGAGTACACGCGGCTGGTGCTCGCCGGCTAGCGGGGAGGAGTGCCTGATCCACCGTCGTCGTGAGTGGCGTTTCGGGTTCTAACCCGAAACGCCACTCACGACCACCGTGAGGTTCAGCGGTCGCGCGTGATCGGACGGACGACACGCACGTAGGCGGGACCCGGCTAGGCGTTGCCGAGCACTCGCGTCACGGTGATCTCGATGACCACCCGCTCAGGGTTGGGCTTGGGCTGCCGGTAGCGCGCGGCGTAGCGATTCTCGGCGTCGCTTACGGACTCCGGGTCTTCGCGCAGTACGGCGCGTCCCTCCAAAGTGGACCACCGGGGCCCGTCGAGCTGGCAGGCGGCGACCGGAATGCCGTTTTCGCCCGCTTCCTTGACCAGGCGTGCCTTCTTGGACGAGCGGAAGGTGATCACCCGGGCGATTCCGGCCTCGAAGTCCACCGTGACCCCGACCGCGACGACGTGCGGGGTCCCGTCCGGGCGGACGGTGGTCAGGGTGGCGAGATGCCGTTCGGTCCAGAATTCCCGGAAGGCTTCGCCGCGTTCGCTCAGGTCGATCTTCATGGGGTCAACGCTAGGCCGCTGTTCACGTAGGCGTCATTTGAGGTAATAGTAAGGAAACTTTCTTAACTCTCTTGTTTTTGCCCGATCCGGATGTCACTCTCGGAACGCGCCGCCGCCACCAACGACGTTTCCGGAGGAGCCATGAGAAAGACCGTTCGGACAGTGCTGGCCGCGGCCGTGCTGACCGCCGGGCTGGTCGCCACGACCGCCCCCGCCACCGCGGCGACCACTCAGGGGACGCCTTACCTGCCGGGCGTTCTGCGTCCGTCGGCGAGCCAGTCGGCGCAGGACGCGGCGCTGGCCAAGTACTACGACTTCTGGAAGAAGAACTTCCTGACCACCAAGTGCGGCACGGGCACCTACGCGGTCAAGGCGCCGGACGCCGACCACGCCTTCGTCGCCGAGGGTCAGGGCTACGGCATGACGATCGCGGCCATGATGGGCGACAAGGACCCGCAGGCGCGCACGGTCTTCGACGGCATCCTCAAGTTCGTGAAGGCGCACCCGTCCGTGATCGACAAGGACCTGCACGCCGCCGAACAGGACCCGAACTGCAAGAGCGTCAACGGCGGCGACTCCGCGACCGACGGCGACCTCGAGATCGCCTACGGCCTGCTCATCGCCGACAAGGTCTGGGGAAGCGGGGGCTCGGTCAACTACAAGGCCGAGGCGCTGCGGATCATCAAGGCGATCAAGCGCAGCGAGGTCAACCCCGACACCAAGTTCATGCGGCTGGCGGACTGGGCCGACAGCGGCAAGTACATCAACAGCTCGCGCTCCTCGGACTGGATGCCGGGGCACCTTCGCGCGTTCGAAAAGGCCACTGGGGACTCGTTCTGGGGGCAGGTGCGAGCCAGGCAGGAGAAGGCCGTCACGCAGCTGCAGGAGAAGTACGCGCCGAAGACCGGCCTCATCCCGGACTTCGTCGTCGGCACCAACGCCACGCCGAAGCCCGCGCCGTCGGACTTCATGGAGGACCACCCGCAGCACTTCAGCTGGAACGCCTGCCGTGACCCGTGGCGCCTCGGCGTCGACGGCGTCACCGTGTCGGGCAGCCCGGCGCAGGGTCAGGTGCGGAAGATGAACACCTGGATCCAGCAGGCCACCGGTGGCGACCCCGCCAAGATCAACCAGGGTTACACGCTGTCGGGCTCCAAGATCTCGGGCGAGTCCGGCGAGCACCCCTGCTTCACCGCGTCGTTCGCCATCGCGGCGATGAACGACCCGGGCAGCCAGGCCTGGCTGGACAAGCTGTGGACCCGTGTCACGTCCTGGTCGCCGCAGGCCGACGACTACTACGGCACCGGCATCACCGTGCAGGTCCTGATCATCCTCTCGGGGAACTACATCGCGGTCTGATCCGGCGGTGACCACCGCTTACTGAAGTGTCATGAAAGGGCTGTTCAGGACATCTTTTGTCCTGAACGGCCCTTTCATGACATCTGACCGGACAAGATTTCAACAGCCAGTTGACCTCTTCAACACCCAGTTGTAGCGTCGGCGACCACCCGAAGCCCCCGTGGAGGTCCGTCATGCCGTCGACGCCGCTCACCCTGAACCGAACCTGGCGCCTGGCCGTGCTCACCGGCCTGGCCGCGCTCGTCACCGCGGCCTGCGGAGGCGGGCCCGACGGCGCCGGCGGCCAGGAACCCGCGGCCCCCGGCGCGCCCGCCGCGATCCCGGACACGACCGCGCTGATCGAGTCCGTCCAGAAGGACGCCGCCGTCGCCGGCACCCTGCCCGCGAAGTACACGCAGGCCGGGATGCTGCACCTGGCCTCGAACCTGCAGTCCGCGCCGAACAACTTCTACGCCGCCGACGGCAAGACCTCGATCGGCTACGAGGTCGACCTCGCCAAGGCCATCGGCAAGAAGCTGGGCGTCGCCGTGCACCACCAGGACATGGCGTTCGGTTCGCTGATCACGAGCCTCCAGTCCGGCCGCGTCGACCTCACGATGGCCGCGATGAACGACACGAAGACCCGTCAGGCGCAGATCGATTTCGTCGACTACTTCTCGTCCGGCATCACGATCATGGTCCGCAAGGGCAACCCCGACCGGATCTCCGGCCCGGACACGTTGTGCGGCAAGAACGTCGCGGTGGTGCAGGGCACGAGCCACCAGAAGTTCGCCGAAGAACAGAACGGCAAATGCGCGCAAGCGGGCAAGCCCGCGCTGACCGTCACCGCGACCGATTCCGACACCCAGAACCAGAACCAGCTCCGCACCGGCCGGGTCGCCGCCATCCTCAACGACCTGCCCAGCGCGGTCTACATCTCGCGGACCGCGGGCGAGGGCAAGTTCTTCGAGGTCGTCCCCGGCGAGCCGATCAACGGCGGGCCGTACGGGATCGGCGTCAACAAGGAGAACAAGCCGCTCGCCGAGTCGATCCAGAAGGCACTGCAGTCGCTGATCGCCGACGGCGGCTACGGCAAGATCCTCCAGGCCTGGGGCGTCGAGCAGGGCGCGCTCAAGGAGGCGAAGCTCAATGGCGGAAGTTGAGCCGCTGCCGATCGTCCGGCGCAAACACTGGGGCCGGTGGGTCAGCGCCGCGATCATCCTGGCGCTGCTGATCCTGCTCGGGATCGCGCTCGGCAACGCCCAGATCCAGTGGGATTCGGTCCCCGAGTTCCTGTGGTACCGCGTGATGGCGGTCGGCCTGCTCAACACCGTGCTGCTCGCGGTGATCGCGCAGACATCGGCGATCGTCATCGGGATCGTGATCGCGTTGATGCGCCGGTCGGCGAATCCGGTGGCACGCTGGTTCGCGGCGGGCTACATCTGGCTGTTCCGCGGGCTTCCGGTGCTGTTGCAGATCTTGATCTGGTACAACCTGGCGCTGGTCTTCGAGTTCATCTCGATCCCGCTGCCGTTCGGCGGCCACCTGCTGCACGAGCAGACCAACGTGCTGATCACCGCCTTCACCGCCGCGCTGCTCGGCCTGGCGCTCAATGAGAGCGCGTACATGGCGGAGATCGTCCGCGCCGGGCTGAACAGTGTCGACAGTGGACAGACCGAGGCGGCGAAGTCGATCGGGATGTCGCCGGGCGCGACACTGCGCCGCGTGGTGCTGCCGCAGGCGATGCGGGTGATCATCCCGCCGACCGGCAACGATTTCATCAACATGCTCAAGGGCACGTCGATGGCGTCGGTGATCGGCGTGACCGAACTGATCCACGCCGCCAACAACATCTCGTCCAACAACCTGCTGGTGATGGAGACCCTGCTGGCCGCCGCCGTCTGGTACATGGTCGTGGTGACCGTCGCCGGGGTGGGGCAGCACTACCTGGAGCGCGCCTTCGACTCCGAAGACCGGTCGCGGAGCGCGTTCTCCCGCGCCGCCAAGGCCCTGCGCACCGCGCCATTGGTGAGGAGTGAACGTGTCTGAGCCACTGCTCAAGGCCGTCGGCGTCCGCAAGAGCTACGGCCACACCGAGGTGCTGGGCGGCATCGACCTCGAAGTCCACAAAGGACAGGTCGTCTGCCTGCTCGGCCCGTCCGGCGCGGGGAAGAGCACCTTCCTGCGCTGTGTCAACCATCTGGAGACGATCGACGCCGGGCAGGTCTGGGTCGACGGCGAGCCGATCGGGTTCCGGCTGCGCGACGGCAAACTGTACGAGCTGAAGGAACGCGAGGTCGCCCGGCAGCGGCGTGACATCGGCATGGTGTTCCAGCGCTTCAACCTGTTCGGTCACCGGACGGCGCTGCAGAACGTCGTCGAGGGGCCGGTGCGCGTGCTCGGCGTCCCTCTGGACGAGGCCCGGGAGCAAGCACTCGACCTCCTCGACCGGGTCGGCCTCGCGCACCGCGCCGACGCGTACCCGGCGCAGCTTTCGGGCGGGCAGCAGCAGCGGGTCGCGATCGCCCGGTCGCTCGCGATGAAACCGAAGCTGATGCTGTTCGACGAGCCGACGTCGGCGCTCGACCCGGAACTCGTGGGCGAGGTGCTGGCGGTGATGGGTACGTTGGCCGCGGAGGGGATGACGATGGTCGTGGTGACGCACGAGATGGGGTTCGCGGCCGAGGCCGCGGACGAGGTGGTGTTCATGGCCGACGGCACGGTCGTCGAGACCGGTCCGCCGGGGGAGCTCCCGAGCTCCCCGAAGCACGAGCGGACCAAGCAGTTCCTGGCCAGGGTCCTCGCATGACGCGGATCTCGCCGCGGTACCTGCTGCAGTTCGGCGAGCCCGCCGGGTACCTCGACTTCGCCCGGTTCGGACCGCCGTCGCACGCCGTGCTCGACACGACGGCGAGCCTGCTGGACGCTTCGACCAAGGCCGGTCCGTCCACTGTGGACGACTTGATGCGGCAGGAGACCAGGGCCAAGGCCGCCGCGGCGCGGCTTTCCGGCAGCGACACCGACCACACGGTGCTGTTGCCGCACACCAGTCTCGGCCTGTTCCAGGCGGCGTTCAACGCGCCGGGCGGTGAGGCGCTGGTGTCGGCGGCGGAGTTCCCGGCCAACACCTACCCGTGGGCGCGTGCGGAACAGGCGGGGCGGCTGACCGTGCGGCGGCTGCTGCTGGGCAACGTCACCGCGGACGCGGTCAAGGCGGCGCTGACGCCGGAGACGTCGCTGGTCAGCGTGAGCGCTGTCGACTTCCGCACCGGGTACCGCGCCGATCTGGCGACCATCCGCGAGGTGGTGGGGGACCGGCTCCTCGTGGTGGACGGGATTCAGGGCTTCGGCGTGACCGAGGCGCCGTGGGAGGTCGCGGACGTGCTCGTCGTCGGCGGGCAGAAATGGCTGCGGGCGGGCTGGGGCACCGGCTTCGCCGTGCTGTCGGATCGCGCGCTGGAGCGGATGGAGCCGATCCTTTCCGGCTGGACCGGCGCCCGCGACCCCGGCCTGTTCGACGACGAGATCCATCCGGCCGACGACACCGCGGCCGCGTGGTCGATCTCGAACCTGAGCCCGATCACCTCGGGCGCGTTCGCGGCCGCGCTGGAACTGGTCGAGGAAGCGGGCGTCGGCGCCATCGCCGGGCGGATCGCCGAACGGATCGGCGAACTCGAAGAAGTCGTGAAATCGGTTGGTGGCGAGGTGGTTTCCGCCGTCGAGCGACGGGCCGGGATCCTCGCCTTCACACTGGCGGGGCACGCGGCCGAACAGGTGGGTTCCGCGCTGGCGAACGCCGGGATCGCGGCCACCGTGCGGCCGGAACACGTCCGGCTGTCGCCGCACGCGTCCACTCCGGCGAGTGCGGCGGACCAGGTGCGTTCGGCGTTGGAACGGCTGAAGAAGCCGGCTCGTGTCTTCGAAGCGCCCGTTGTCACGTCCGCGGCCTCCGGCGATCTGCTCACCGCGCTCGTCCCGGCGGTGCACGCGCTCGCCGCGATGCTGGGGCCGGGCAACGAAGTCCTGCTGCACGATCTGAGCAGGCTGCCGGACTCGATCGTCGCCATCGCGGGCGATCTCACCGGCCGGACGGTCGGCGGGCCGATGACGGATCTGCTGCTGGGGCTCGTCCGCCGGGGTACGACGCAGGATCTGACGAACTACGAGACCCACGGCCCCGACGGGCGCGCGATCCGCTCGTCGACGTTGTTCCTGCGGGACGCGGACGGGGTCGCGATCGGCTGCCTGTGCGTCAACCGGCTGTCCGACGGCGCGCCGAAGGCCAACGGGCACGAGCCCGAGACGTTCCCGCCGGACGTCGACAGCCTGCAACGGTTCCTGGTCGGGCGCGCGGTGGCGAAGGCGGGGATCCCGGTGGACCTGATGAAGAAACGCCACAAGGCGGCCGTGGTCCGGGAACTGGACGAGGCGGGGTTCTTCCTCATCAAGGACTCGGTGGACCACCTCGCCGGGGAACTCGACGTCACGCGATACACCATCTACAACTACCTGAACGAGATCCGGGGCACCTGACGCGCGTGCCATGAAAGGTCCTTTCCTTGCAAATTTTGCAAGGAAAGGACCTTTCATGGCGTTCCTGAGGGACTACGGGAGGAAGGACTCCACGGCATCGGCGGCCCGCTCGATCCCGCCGTTCCCGCGGGTCTCGGCCCGCACCTCGGCCAGCCGCGCGGCCACCGAGGGCGAACCGGCCACCCGCTCGACGGCGGCACGCAGCGTCGATGCCGTCACCTCGTCGGCCGGAAGCTGTTCACCGACGCCGAGTTCGGCCAGTTTCGCCGCGTTGCCGAAACCGTCGGTCGCCAGCGGGATCGCGACGGTCGGCACGCCGTACCACAGCGATTCCGTGCTGCCGCCCATACCGGCGTGCGTGATGAACGCCGACGCGGCCTCCAGCACCGCGAGTTGCGGCACGAACGACCGCACCTCGATGTGCTCCGGCAGCGGCCCGAGCGCGGCCGGATCGGTCTGTCCGATCGATATGACCACGTGCCAGTCCGAGTCGCGGAACCCGTCGACGCACGCGCGGAACAGGTCGAGCTGGTCGGTGAACGCCGTGCCGAGCGACATCAGGAGGACCTTCCGGCCGCTCGACGGCGGGGTCCAGCTCCGATCGGCCAGACGTTCCGGGTCCAGTGCCGGGCCGACGAACCGCACCGACGACGGCACCCGCTCGACGTTGGGCTGCATCGCCCTCGGCAGCAGCGCGAGCACCTGCTCCGGATGGGAGATCCAGTCCCAGGCGTCGGCCTCGATGCCGTTCTCGTTCAGCCAGCGGGTGAACGTGGCGAAATAGTCCTTTCCGGACGGTGAGGTCCGGATCGCGGTGACGATCTCGCCCATGTCCTCCTCGTAGCCTTCCCAGGCGACATACGTCGGGGAAAGCTGCACCGCGGGAACGCCGTAACGCCTCGCCAGCAGCGGCCCCGGAAGCCCGCCGATGTCGTACAGCACCAGATCCGGGCGGTTGTCGTCGTAGAAGTCGGTGAGCACCGGCATCGCCTGGATGCCTTCGTCGAGGAAGACCCGCATCTGCGACGCCGGATCCTCCGGCCACGCCGACTGATCACCGAGCGGGAGGATCGAGGGGTGCGAGACGACCTCGGCCCCGGTCGGCGCGATCAACCCGGTGAGCGGCTCGCCCACGGCGTAGCTGACCCGATGCCCGCGAGCGACGAGCTCGCGGATGATCGCCAACGAGGGATAGATGTGACTCGGCGCGGTGGAGCCGATCATGGCGATGTGCTGGTTCTGCATGTGTCCTGTCCGGATCCGTGAAGTGGGGTCAGAGGGCGCGAACGCGGATGCGGCGGATCATGATCGACAGCCTAGCGAGGCCCGCGAGGCCTCCCAACCGATTAACCGGTTGCCCGGTTTGCCGCGATCGGGACCCGCCGTTGGTAGGGACCTTCGCCGGAAGGCTTCCGCAGGTCATGGACGTGGATAGGGTTTCGGGGCTTTCACCTTTGGAGGGAAAGGGAGAAACCTTGAGACGTGTTCTCATCACCGCGCTGACCGCGGCCACGCTCGCCTCGGTCGCGGTGACCGCGCCCGCCGGCGCGGCGGAGGCGGCGCAGCCCGTCGAGACGATCACCTGGGGAGCGTGCACCGACCCGACGTTGATCAACGCCGGTGCCGAATGCGGTCACCTGTCCGTTCCACTGGACTATTCGAGGCCGCGCGGCGAGAAGATCCAGCTCGCGCTCAGCCGCGTCAAGCACAAGACACCCGAGGCGCAGTACCAGGGCGTCATGCTCACGAATCCGGGCGGCCCCGGTGGTTCCGGGCTGCTGCTCGCCACCCGCGGCACCCGCGTGCCGAACCACGCGGGCGACGCCTACGACTGGGTCGGCTTCGACCCGCGCGGCGTCGGCTCCAGCAAACCCGCGCTTTCGTGCATCCCGGACTACATGGACTACAACCGGCCGAACTATGTGCCGACGACGCGGCAGCTGGAGAAGACCTGGCTGCAGCGCTCGAAGTCCTACGCCGACGCGTGCGCGGAGAAGAACAGCCGCGCGCTGCTGGAGAACATCAAGACGACCGACACGGTCAAGGACATGGACAGTATCCGCAAGGCCCTCCGCGTGGAGCAGCTGAACTTCTACGGGTACTCCTACGGCACGTATCTCGGCCAGGTCTACGGGACGCTGTTCCCGCAGCACGTCCGGCGGATGGTCCTCGATTCCACTGTGGACCCCCGCAACGTCTGGTACCAGGCGAATCTCAACCAGGACGTG
Source organism: Amycolatopsis sp. SB7-3 (assembly GCF_041021335.1). Taxonomy (NCBI): domain Bacteria; kingdom Bacillati; phylum Actinomycetota; class Actinomycetes; order Pseudonocardiales; family Pseudonocardiaceae; genus Amycolatopsis; species Amycolatopsis sp. SB7-3. The sequence continues at coordinate 234,084 of NZ_JBFPJQ010000008.1, read as the reverse complement.
GCCTTCGACGTCAACCTGAACATCTGGTTCGGCTGGGTCGCGCAGCACGACGACGTCTATCACCTCGGCAAGACGCAGGCCGCGGTGAAGCAGGTCTTCAACGAGCAGTTGAAGAAGGTGGCCGCCGTTCCGGCCGGTGGTTTCATCGGACCGGACGAACTCCTCGACGTCTTCCAGCAGGCGTCGTACTACCAGCTGCGCTGGACACTGCTCGGTGACGCGCTCGCGAAGTTCGTCAACAAGGGCGACTGGCAGACGATGAAGGGTCTGTTCGAGGCCTTCGGCGGACGTGGCGACGACAACGGGTACGCCGTCTACCTCGCCGTCCAGTGCACGGACGTGAAGTGGCCGCCGAGCTGGCAGCAGTGGAAGCGCGACAACTGGCGCACGTATGAGAAGGCGCCGTACTTCACGTGGCAGAACGCCTGGTTCAACGCGCCTTGCCTGTACTGGCCCGCGAAGCCTGCCAAGCCGGTGAAGGTCGACGGCTCGAAGGTGCCGAGTGTGCTGATGATCGGCGAGACGCTCGACGCGGCGACGCCGTACGAGGGCAGCCTCGAGGTGCGCAGCCGGTTCCCCGGCGCTCGCCTGATCGGTGAGCCGGGCGGCACGAGCCACGCCATCACCCCGCGCGGAAACGCTTGCGTCGACAACCGGATCGCCGACTACCTGGCGACCGGGGCGCTGCCCGACCGCAAGCCGGGACGCACCGCCGACGTCGAGTGCGCGCCGTTGCCGCTCCCGGTGCCGCCTCCGGCACCCGCTTCGGTTCCTCAGGCCGCCACCTCCCGGGTGCCCGCCTAAGCAATGCGCGTGAAGGCCCCCTTCCCTCGGCTCAGCCGAGGGAAGGGGGCCTTCACGCGCTACGGGGTTTCCGCAGCAGGGAACTTTGTGTTACAAAGTGCGAGTGAGCTTTGTAGTTCAGAGTGCTCGAAGGGGGAGAGTCATGGCGGACGCGTTCAGCCTCGAAGGGCTGGTCAAGCGTTTCGGTGACGTCCTGGCCGTCGAAGACGTCAGCATGCGGGTCGCGCCAGGGGAGGTGGTGGCGCTGCTCGGGCCGAACGGCGCGGGCAAATCGACCACCATCGACATGCTGCTGGGGCTGAGCAGGCCGGACGACGGCCGGGTCCGGGTCGCCGGGCTCAGCGCGGCCGAGGCGATGGACCGGGGGATGGTCGGCGCGATGGCGCAGAACGGGACGCTGCTGCGGGACGCCACGGTCGCCGAACTGGTCGGCCTGTTCGCGTCGCTGCACCGGAATCCGCTGCCGGTCCGCGAGGTGCTCAAGCGGGCGGGCGTCACCGAGTACGCGAACCGCCGCTGCGGCAAGCTTTCCGGTGGCGAGCAGCAGCGGGTCCGGTTCGCGCTCGCGCTGGTCGGCGATCCGGATCTGCTGGTGCTCGACGAACCCACCGCAGCCATGGACGTCGACGGGCGGCGCCGGTTTTGGGCGTCGATGCGCGAGTACACCGAGACGGGCCGCACCGTCCTCTTCGCGACGCATTACCTCGCCGAGGCCGAGGATTACGCGGACCGCGTGGTGCTCATGCGGCACGGCCGGGTCGTCGCGGACGGTCCCGTCGGCGAGGTGCGGGCCGCGGTCGCCGGGCGGGTGCTGCGCGCCGTCGTCCCGGATGCCACCCAAGCCGCGCTCGCCGCGCTGCCCGGGGTCTCGCGAGCCGTGCTGCGCGCCGGGCACGCGGAACTGAACTGTGCCGACTCCGACGCCGCCGTCCGCGGCCTGCTGCGCGAGTTCCCGCTCGCCGCGAACATCGAAATCACCGCTGTGGGACTGGAAGAAGCCTTCATCGCGCTGACCACGGACGAGACTGAGGGAGCGCTGCGATGAACCCCGCCTACCTCGCGCTGGAGATCAAGCGCATCGTCCGCAGCCCGCAGTTCGCGTTGTTCACCATCGGCATGCCGCTGGCGATGTTCCTGTTGTTCGGCGGGATCTTCGGTGCCCGCGAGATCGCTCCTGGCATCTCGACGGCGACGGTGACCATGGTGAACATGGCCGCGTACGGCGCCATGACCGCCGCGCTGTTCACCGGCACCCGCGTCGCCACCGAGCGCACCGACGGCTGGCAGCGCACCCTGCGGCTGACGCCGTTGCGCGCGCCCGGCTACCTGATGGTCAAGGTGGCGGCCGGACTGTTCGTCGCCTTGCCCGTCCTGCTGGTGATCTTCGCGGCCGGGATGATCCGCGGCATCCGGCTCGAAACCGGCCAGTGGCTCACGATCTTCGGCACGCTGTGGCTCGGGACGCTGCCGTTCGCCGTACTGGGCCTCATGATCGGCCTGTTCGGCAAGGGCGACACCGTCCAGGCCGTGACCGGCGCGCTGATGCTGCCGCTGGGCATGTTCGGCGGGTTGTGGATCCCGCTGCAGGTGCTGCCGGGCTGGATGAACACCGCTGGGCACCTCATGCCGACGTACTGGCTCGGCGAGATCGGCCGCGCTCCGGTGCTCGGCGGCTCGGGCATGGTGACCGCCGTCGGAGTGCTCGCGGCGTGGCTGGTGGTGCCCGCGCTCGTGGTGATGGCGAGGTTCCGGCTCGACACGGCGAGGCTGTGAACCCGTGTTAGTTTTCCCAAGTGGTGGAGGATGAACGGGACGGCGACGAGCGGCCGATGACGCCCGAGGAGTCGCTCGCGCTCATCGCCACGCAGTCGGAGCGGACCCGGCGCGAGATCGGGCCGAATCCGGCCGTGCTGCTCGCCGTCTGGGGTCTGGTGTGGCTGTTCGGTTTCGGGCTGATCTACGTCTCCGCCCCGCCGACGGCGTTGATGCCGCTGTGGGTCGCCGCCGTGATCACCGTCGTCGGTTTCGCCGGGGCCATGACGTACTCGGCGATCTACGGCATCCGCGCGGGCCGCGGCGTACACGGCCCGTCCCGGCTCGTCGGGGCGATGTACGGGTGGAGCTGGATGATCGCGTTCGGCGGACTGACGGTGGTGAACACCGCGCTGATCCGTCTGGGCATCGACGCCGACCTGATCCCGTTGCTCTGGTCCGGGACCGCGCTCATGCTGACCGGCCTGATGTACCTCGCCGGCGGAATGCTGTGGCAGAGCAAACTGCAGTACGGCCTCGGCGTGTGGATCATCGCGTGCGGCGCGGCGAGCGTGCTGGCCGGGGGACCGTACAACTTCCTCGTGCTGAGCGTCGCGGGCGGCGGTGGCTTCCTGGTGGCGTCCCTGGTCTTCCTGGTGCGGGCGCGATGAGTGAGGACGGGCTGCCCCAGCTGGACCCGGTGATCCACGCGCAGGCGCGGCTGCGGGTCACCGTGGCCCTGTCGAGCCTGGGGCCGGGGGACAGCATCACCTTCCCGCGGTTGCAGCAACTGCTGGACATGACGCCGGGCAACCTGTCGACGCATCTGCGCAAACTCGAGGACGCCGGCTACGTCGGGATCACCAAGGCCTTCGAACATCGCACGCCGGTGACGCTGGTCGAGCTGACCACCCGTGGCCGGGCCGCGTTCGAGGAGTACACGAAGGCCCTGCACCGTCTTCTCGAGGTGCCGGGCGATGGGCGGGCATGACCGGTGGGTCATCCACCTCGACATGGACGCGTTCTACGCCTCCTGTGAACAGCTGACCCGGCCGACCCTGGCGCACCGCCCGGTCCTGGTCGGCGGCGCGGGCCCGCGCGGCGTGGTCGCCGGGGCGAGTTATCAGGCGCGCGAACACGGGATCAAATCGGCGATGCCGATGTCGCAGGCGCGGCGGCTGTTGCCGCCCAACGGGGTCATCCTGCCGCCGCGGTTCAAACTGTACGAATTGCTGAGCACTCAGGTGTTCGACCTCGTCGCCACGTACGCGCCCGTGCTGGAACGGATCTCCCTCGACGAGGCCTTCGCGGAACCGCCGTCACTGGCCGGGGCTTCGTCGGAGGACGTGCGGGAGTTCGGTGCGCGCCTGCGGGAGCACATCCGCTCCGACATCGGCCTGGTGGCGTCGATCGGGGCGGCGTCGGGGAAACAGGTCGCGAAGGTCGCTTCGGATCTGGCGAAACCGGACGGGCTGCTCGTCGTCGACCAGGGCACCGAACGCGATTTCCTCGCGCCGCTGCCGACCAGGGTGCTGTGGGGGATCGGCCCGGTGGCGGAGGGGAAACTGCGCGCGATCGGCGTCCGGACACTGGGGCAGCTGACCGAGCTCTCCGACGCCGACGCGGTGTCCACTTTGGGCAGTGTGGTCGGGCGGGACCTGCGGCGGCTGGCGACCGGCGTCGACGACCGGCCGGTGTCCGACCGCGCGGAGCTCAAGCAGGTCAGCGCGGAGACGACGTTCGACCGCGACCTGATCGACCTGCCGAGCCTGCGGCGCGAGGTCCGCGACCTCGCCGTGCACGCGCACCGGCGGCTGGTCAACGCAGGCCGGGTCGCGCGGACGGTGGTGGTGAAACTGCGGCACACCGATTTCAGCACGGTGACGCGTTCGGAGACGATGGCCTCGCCCACCGACGAATTCGACCAGCTCGCCGCGATGGCGGAACGGCTGCTGATCGACCCGACCGAATTCGGCGGGGTGCGGCTGGCCGGTGTCGCGTTGTCCGGGCTGTCGGTGCCGCATCAGGATCCGCTGTTCACGCTTTCCGTTCCGGCGCCGGACGTGCCGGTGGTCGAACGGGCGCCCGCGCCGGTGGCCGTGGTCTCGTCGAGCTGGCGGCCCGGCGACGACGTCGTGCACGACGAGTTCGGCACCGGCTGGGTGCAGGGCGCCGGGCACGGCCGGGTGACCGTCCGGTTCGAGACGCGGTCCAGCGGGCCGGGGGTCGCGCGGACCTTCACCCAGGAGGATCCGGCGCTGCGCCGGGGAGAACCCGGCGACTGCCTGGCCTGAACACCGAACTCGCGTGATTGAAGGCGGAACTCACGTGATTGAAGGCGGAACTCACGTGCTTGGAGGCCGATCTCGTCGGGGCGGCGGGCCGGTAAGGCAGGATGGAGGGGACTGTCACCCGATCGAGGGAATCGATGTTCAGCTCCCGCGTCCGCCAGACCACCGCCCTCCTCGGCGCCGCCGTCCTGCTCGCCGCGTGCAGCGGCACCCCTGAGCAGCAGCCGCCGCCCGCCGCCTCCGAGGCTCCGCAGGTGAGCCAGGCGCCGGACGGGTCGTTCACCGTGGTCGCCACCGGCGACGTGCTGATCCACCCCGCGCTGACCGAGCAGGCGAAGGAGGACGGCGGCGGCAAGATCGACTACCGGCCGCTGCTGGCCGGGATCAAACCGCTGATCTCCGGGGCCGACCTCGGCATCTGTCACCTCGAAACCCCGCTCGCGCCGAAGGGCGGGCCGTACAGCGGCTATCCGTCGTTCAGCGCGCCGCCGGAGATCGTCGACGCGCTCAAGGACACCGGGTACGACAACTGCTCGACCGCGTCGAACCACACGATCGACCAGGGCGTGGACGGCGCGACCCGCACGCTCGACAAACTCGACGAGGCGGGGATCAAGCACACCGGTTCGGCGCGTTCGGCCGAAGAGGCGAAGAAGCCGCTGATCGTCGACGTCAACGGCGTCAAGGTCGCCCAGATCTCCTTCGCCTACGGGTTCAACGGGATCAAGGTGCCCGCGGGCAAACCCTGGCTGGTCAACCAGATCGACGCCGAGGCCGTGATCGCCCAGGCCAAGGCCGCGCGGAAGGCGGGCGCCCAGGTCGTCCTCGCGAGCCTGCACTGGGGCACCGAGTACCAGCACGATCCGACCGCCGAACAGCGCACGCTGGCGAAGAAACTCCTCGGCGACGACTCGATCGACCTGATCATCGGCCACCACGCGCACGTCGTGCAGCCCTTCGAGCAGATCAACGGCAAGTGGGTGGCCTACGGTCTCGGCAACAGCGTCGCCCGGCACTCGGAACCGAAGGGCTCGACCGAACAGGGCGCCGCGGCGCGGTTCCGGTTCGTGCGGGACGGCGACCGCTGGAAGGTCGACAAGGCCGAATACATGCCGACGCTGGTCCAGCTCGGCCCGCCGATCCGGCTGCTCGACCTGACCGCGGGACAGGCCGGGAACGCCGGCGCGGAAGCGCTCAAGGCCACCGATGAGGTCGTCCTCAGTCGCGGTGCCGGTGACCAGGGCTTGACCCGGCCCGGCCGCTGACCTGAGGGGACAGGGGTGGGCTCTTCCCCGCCCACCCCTGCCTTACCGCGCCCGGCTTCAATACCGTCGCCGTACCACCAGTTTCGCGAGGGCCGCGAGCTCGGCGCCTGGGCGGGGCACCGGGTTCGCGACGGCGAGATGGTGCAGCGCGCCGGTCAGGAGCGCGTCGGCCTGCTCCTGGCTCCACGTCCGGCCGCCCGCCCGTTCCACCAGCTCCGCCGCGTGGGGCAACTCCGCGGCGTCGAGGTTTTCCTTGCGGTACAAGGCATCCAGTTCTCGCCCGGCGTCCGTCCCCGAGTGGAGCGCGGCCACCACCGGCAGGGACTTCTTCCGGTTGGAGAGATCCGAGTGGACCGGTTTCCCGGTCACCGCCGGATCGCCCCAGATCCCGAGGAGATCGTCGATGTGCTGGAACGCCAGCCCGAGTGCCCTCCCGTACTCGGTCAGCCGGTCGACCTGATCCTGCCTCCCTTCTCCGGCCAGCGCTCCGAGCGTGCACGACGCCCCGAGCAACGCGCCGGTCTTCCCCTCGGCCATGCGAACGCATTCGGCGGTGTCGACGTCACCGCGTTCCTCGAACTTCAGATCGGCGCTCTGCCCTTCCAGCAGGTCGATCACGGCGGTGCTGAGCACCCGCAGCGCGGTCTGCCCGAACGGCGCCAGTATCTCGAAGGCACGGCACAGCAAGGCGTCCCCGGCGAGGATCGCCGCGCCGGTGCCGAAAACGGTCCAGGCGGTCGGGCGGTGCCGCCGCGTGGTGTCGGAGTCCATCACGTCGTCGTGCAGCAGGGAGAAGTTGTGCACCATCTCCACCGCGACGCCCACCGGGACGGCGGTCTCGGCGTCCCCGCCGACCGCTTGCGCCGACAACAACGCCAGCGCGGGCCGCAGCGCCTTCCCGCTGTCCGAAGTGGACGGACGGCCGTGTTCGTCCCACCAGCCGAAGTGGTAACCGGCGATGAGCCGCATCGACTCGGGCAGTCCGTCGACGGCTTCACGCAAGGCCGGGTCGAGGAGATTCCGGCTCCAGGTCAGTACCTCGCCGGCGGGCCGGGCGCCGGTATGGGTCTCGATGGTCGTCAACGGACTCCCTTTCAGTCGACCCGGTGAACCGCGATTTTTCGCAATTCGCGGATACCCATTCGAGTGGGGTGGGCGCAAAGTCAACATAGCAAGGCGTAATGCCCGGTCAAACAGCTCGATCGGGTCTACGGAGAGGTTCACCTGTTTGCCGGATTGGGCCGGACGCGCGTTCTCCGGCGGCCGATCGGGCGCCGTCACTACGCGAAATGCCCGTATGCGGCGAGGTCGGTGACGTCTCGTGGTGGCCGCTCACCCGGTCGTGAAGCGGGGTTCTCCGACCGGTGACGGGCCTTTCCGGCGCGTGTCGGAAAGGGTTTCGAGTCGTGGGAAATTGGGCCGAGCCGGTGATGATCGACTTCTCTCCGTCCGCCGCTGGTATGAATTGATTCAACCGGTCTTTTCCGTTCGTCGAAGGGTGAACTAGTTTCAGCAGTCTCCCGCCTGGAAGGACTCGAATGGGTATTTACCTGACCGGCATCGCCTGGGTCGTCGGCGCGGCGGCCCTCGCGGGACTCGTCGGCTACCTCGTCCGCAAGTTCGGCTGGGACGAAGGACGGCCCGACAACAACGACGCCGCCGGCCAGGTGTTCACCATCGTCGGCGGGCTGCACGCCGTCCTGGTCGCGTTCATCCTGATCTCCCTCTTCGATTCCGCGAGCGCGGCGCGCGAGGGCTCCTACCACGAGGCGGACAGCCTGGTCGCCGCCGTCTGGGCCGCCGATTCGCTGGGGACCGAGGTCAAGGACGAGGTCCGGAAGCTGAGCACCGAGTACATCACCACGGTCGAGCAGAAGGAATGGCCGCTGATGGCCGGAGGGCAGACGACCCTCCCGGACGCCGGCTGGACGCAGCTCGACCGGTTGCGCAAGGCGGTGGACAAGGCCCCGACGGACGACGACTGGCTCCGCGAGCGCAAGACCGAGGCGAACACCCAGCTCTGGCAGGTCTACGAGGCGCGGCAGGAGCGGCTCAACGCGGTCGTGGGCGGCCGGGTCGGCGGTGTCGTGTGGTTCGCGCTCATCCTCGGCAGTCTCATCTCGGCACTGCTGCCCAACCTGTTCGGCGGCACCCGGCTGGCCGCGCATCTGGTGATCGTGTCCACCCTGGCCGGCACGGTCACGTTGCTGCTGTTCGCGATCTACCAGCTGCAGAACCCGTTCGGCGGTGGGGTGCGGATTCCGCCGGACGCGTTCACCGCCGCGCTGGCGAGGATCTCTTGAGCCGGTGAGCACTGTGGACGGGGTGACCCGCGCGGCGGCGACGGTGGCCGTCGCCGGGCTGGTGGGGGCGTCGGCGCTCCTGGCGCCGATGGCCGCGCGAGCCGCCGAATCGTGCCTGGTGGTGCAGGCGGAGACCGGGTCGTACGGCAAGTCGAAACTGCGCTGGCTCGACGTCGGCTCCGGCACGACGTCACGGGTGACCGAGCCGGGCTACCGGCTCAACGCGCTCGGCTATTCCGCGACGCGTGATCTGGTCTTCGGTGTCGCCGAAGGACTCAGCCGGGGCGCGCACGCGGTGACGATCGACCGGGCGGGGAAGACCCGGGACCTCGGCCCGATCACCCGCGCCGGGAACCGGCTGCCGCTGTGGAGCCCCGTCGCCGGGGTGACCGCCGGCGCGATCGGCGGGGATTCCTGGTACCTGCTCAGGAACGGCACACTGTACACAGTGGACTTGACGCCGGGGGAGCGGTTCCTGCGGGTGATCAGGACGGTGTTCCTGCGGCCGATCACGCTCGCCCACGACGTCAACGATTTCGCCTACCACAACGGTTTGCTGTACGGGGTTTCCACCACCTGGCGCGGAAAAGGCGCCGTGATCACCATCGATCCGGAGACCGGCAAGGTCCGTGAAGCCGAAGACGCGCGTTTCCCGCCCGCCGACGTCTACGGCTCGGTGGTGCTCGGCCGCGACGGTGCCCTGTACGCCACGGCGAACCGGATCGGCGGGCGCAGTGTGCTCTACCGGCTGGACCGGAGCGGGCAGGTGACCGTGGTGCTTTCGGGGCCGCCGCTGGCGGGTTCGGACGCCGCGGGCTGTCTCACCGCGCCGGAACCTGAGCCGCCCAAGCCTGAGCCGCCGAAGCCGGAACCACCCAAACCGACGCCCACACCCACTCCTTCGCCTACTTCCACGCCGCCGTCGCCCAGTCCGTCACCGTCTCCTTCGCCGAGCCCGAGCCCGAGCCCGACTCCGAGTCCGTCGCAGACGCCTTCGCCTTCGCCGTCGTCGAGTCCGGCGCCCACGTCCGCTCCCCAGGTGATGCCGCAGCCGCCCGTTTCCCCGCCGAGGCCGTCTCGTTCGGCGGCGCCCAGGGAGCGGAAGGAGGTGGCGGCGGAGGTCGACGCGCACGCCCGCACGAAGGAGAAACGACGGTGGGGCTTGACCGCATTGGTCCTGATCCTCGGCGGTGGCGCGGCGGCCGGTGCCGTCCGGCGGGCGCGGTGAGTCAGTACTTGAACTGGTCCACGTTCTCGCGCGTGATCAGGAGCGGGTCGCCCAGCAGCAGGGTCTTCTTGTCTTCCTCGTACTTGATCGCGGGGAGTTCGAGGTTGACCTTGTTCGACGGGCCGGGCAGTTTGCCCTCGGCGATCTGCTTGCCCGCCCAGGCGGTGAGGTAGCCGAGCGATTCGACGTTCCACAGCACCGAGAGCGACGCGGAACCGTCCAGCAGGTACGGCTTGATCGCCTGCGGGGTCCCGACGCCGACGGTGAAGACGCGGCCGATCTTCTGCTGCGAGCGGACCGCTTCGGCGACGCCGGGTGCGGACGTCGTGCATTCGCCGACCAGGCCGGTGAGGTCCGGGTACTTGGTCATCAGCTGTTTGGCCAGCGCGGTGGCGTTGTCCTTGTCCTCACCGGCGTAGACCGTCTCGACGAGCTGGGCATGGGGGTACTGGGTAGCGGTATAGGCACGCTGAACGGCGATCCACGCGTTGAGGTTCTCGGCGGTCTCGCCACAGGAGACGATCGCGTACTTGCCCGCGTTCCCCATCTTCTTCATCAGCGCGTCGGTGAGCGCCTTGCCGATGCCTTCCGAGGTCGCCTGATTGACGAAGAGCTCGCGATCGGTGCCCGGCGCGTCGGTGTCCGAAGTGATCACATGGACGCCCTTGGCCCGCGCGTCGGTGATCGCGGGAGCGATCGCCCTGGGATCGTTCGGCGCGATCGCGATGACGTCCACCTGCTGGTCGACGAGGCCGCGCACGATCGAGACCTGCGCCGCGGGGTCCACCGTGACCGGACCGGTCGAGGTCCATTCGACACCGAGCTGCTTGGCCGCGGCCCGCCCGCCGGTGTTCATCGCCTCGAAGTACGGGATGCCGGCGACCTTCGGCACGAACGCGATCCGGATCGGCCTGGCCGCCATGCCCGCCGGCTCTTCGCCGTCACATCCGGCCAGCCCGAACACCATGCCCAAAACGAGCACAGTGGCAACGACGAGCGTCTTCGTCGGCCCTCGCATCTCCACCCCATAGTCACGGAACCATCTGAACCAGCCGATCGGTCTACGCGCGGTGGAGACCTCCGGCGAAACTAGGGGTCTCCGGTTACCCCGGTCAACCGGATGAGCGCAAAGGGTTACGGAAGTGAGTTCATCGACCTGGGACGATTACCCAGTCGGCCTCCGGGGGTGACGGTGAGCGACGACTCGCCCTGCGTTCAATACGGGCGGGGGGTATGGTCTCCCGTATGGACGGCGCAAGGCATGGAGCAAGCTTGCCGATGGCGGTGTCGGCGACCCTGCACTGCCTCACCGGCTGTGCGATCGGTGAGGTCCTCGGCATGGTCGTCGGCACCGCGCTCGGCCTCGGCAACCTGGCGACGGTCATCCTCTCGGTGGTGCTCGCCTTCGTCTTCGGTTACGCGCTGACCATGCGCGGCGTGCTGAAGTCGGGGCTGCCGTTCGGCGCCGCGCTCAAGGTGGCGCTGGCCGCCGACACCGTGTCGATCGCGGTCATGGAGATCGTCGACAACGCGGTCATGCTGGTGGTGCCGGGCGCCATGGACGCCGGGCTCGGCACCCTGCTGTTCTGGGGTGCGCTGGTGTTCTCGCTGGCGGTGGCGTTCGTGCTGACGGTGCCGGTGAACAAGTGGATGATCGGGCGCGGGCTGGGGCACGCGAAGGTCCACGCGCACCACGGTGGTCACTGAGCCGTTCTTCGGCGCTCCCGGTTACACCACTGGTCACGCGCGGCCGCGCCGGAACGCGTTGCGAAAGCCACTTTCGCAACCTTCAACGTTGCGAAAGTGGCTTTCGCAACACCACGCCGCAGCCGGAAAGCCCGCCGGGCTCAGACGCTCGACAGATCGACGGCCCGGTCGATCTCCCTCGGCATCAGCACCCGCAGAATGCCCTCCAGCAGGTAGTAGTCGCCGTACGGCAACGAAACCTCGACACCGTCCTCGGCCCGCCGGTTGCGCGTGCCCCGCGCCATGATCGCCTCGGCCCGCGTGGATTTCGCGGTCAGGCACGTGTCGCACAGCGCGGTGAGGATCCGGATCGCGGCTTCGCGGTACTGCGGCCGGTTCGCCACCTTCGCCAGGTCGAGCAATCCGCACGCCATCACGGCCCCGGCGGAGGAGTCCTTGATGTCGTACGGCGCCTGCGGTGCGAGGTAGTCCCACACCGGCACGTTGTCCGGAGTCAGCGCGCGCAGCGCGAAGTCGGCCAGGCGTCGCGCGGTCCGCAGGAACAGCGGATCCCCGGAGCGCCGGTACATGGTGGTGAACCCGTAGATGCCCCAGGCCTGACCGCGCGACCAGCACGACGTCGGGCTGTAGCCCTGCACGGTGTTCGGCCCGATCTCGGCGCCGGTCTCCGGGTCGAAATCGAAGACGTGCGGGGTCGAACCGTCCGGGCGCACGAAGACCCGTTCGGTGGTCTTCGCGTGCGCGACGGCGATGTCGAGGTACTTCCGGTCTCCGGTCTGCTGGCTCGCGAAGGTCAGCAGGTCCAGGTTCATCATCGTGTCGACGATGACCCGGCCCGCGTTGCCCGGCGTGCCGAGCGCGCCCCACGCCCGGATGAACCGGCCTTTTTCGTTGTAGCGCTGGATAAGCGACGCGGCCGCGTTGAGTGCGCCGGCCCGCCACTTCTCGTCGCCGGTGAGCCGCCAACCGGTCACCCACGACGGGTAGAAGAGGAATCCGAGGTCGTGATCCCTGGTCTCGTACTGGCGCGGCGCGAGCCTTTCCGCCGATGTCATAGCGAGTGTGCGGAATAGCGGATCACCGCTGTAGATCGAGGCGAGCCACAAAGTGCCCGGCCAGAATCCGCCGATCCAGCCGCCGTTCTGCGAATAGGTCCATTTCTCGAATCGGGTGATCTCCGGAAAGGCCGTGACGCCGGGGGCGACGGCCCGCAGCTTGGTCACCGCGTAATCGGCCGTTCGGCGGAAAGTCCTTAGCCCGTCGGCTTCTTCCCCTGCCGCGCTGGCGGCCGGGGTGATCGTCGTCGCCGCGACGGCGGCACCGGCAGCGGTGGTCAAGAGGGTTCGCCGGGAAACGTTCACAATGTCCGCCATTCGTCAGTGGGAACGCGTCACGGGAGTTTCGCACGACGATTACGGACTTGTGAAGACCATTCATGGTTGTGAATAACCGCGTCACTCAGCGGGACGGATGTTCGCGTTGTGGTGGAACACGTTGTCCGGGTCGTACACCGCCTTGATGGCGGCCAGCCGCGCGTACTTCTCCGCGCCGAACGCCGTACGCACGCGGTCTTCGTCGTATTCGTTCATGAAGTTGAGATAACCGCCGTAGTTGTTGGAATGCGGCAGGAGTTCCTCCCACAACGACCGCACCCAAGCCCGGTCGGCGGCCAGGAGTTCCGGCGTCGGCGCGGTCGCAGCGAGGCCGATGACGAACCCTGGCGTCCGCGGTCCGCCGAACGCGGTCGCGTCGTCGGGCACCGTCGAGAACGTGTCCTGCAACGGCACGATCGGCATCACGGTCGTCGGCGACGCCTTGTCCGGCAAGCGCGAGGCGATCACGTCGATGACCTTTTCGGACAGTGCGGAGACGTAAAGCGACTTCTCGTAGGCGAGGATGCCCCGGGGCGCGGTCGGGTCGAGCAGTTTCTGCAGGTCCGCGTACGGCATCGGCGTGACGAGTTCGAACGCCGTGGGCAGCCCGCCCCGGATCCGCTCGACCAGCCGCTCGTGCCGCTCGGGGCCGTCGAAGCCGGCGACGACCAGCGCGAGCCCCGGCGCGAAGTGGTGCTCCGGCGGGACGAACGGCGCGGGCGGCGCGGTGATCCCGACGAGCATGGAACCGGTGCCCGGCGGCAGCGTCGCGATCACGTCCTTCGCGAACCGCATCGCGTCGGGCGCGTCCGCCAGTGTCCAGAAGAACAGCCCGACCTCGGCGAGACCGACCCGGTGCAGCCGGAACTCGAATTCCGTGACCACGCCGAAGTTCCCGCCACCGCCGCGCAAGGCCCAGAACAGATCCGGATGCTCTGCTTCGGACGCCCGCAGGATCCGGCCGTCGGCCGTCACGACCTCCGCCGAAAGCAGGTTGTCGATCGTGAGCCCGTGTTTCGCGGTCAGCCAGCCGAAGCCGCCCCCGAGGGTGAGGCCGCCGACGCCGGTGTCGCTCACCGTGCCGCCGACCGTCGCGAGCCCGTACCGCTGCGTCGTTTCGTCGAGGTCGGCCCAGACGGCGCCGCCCCCGGCCCGCGCGGTGCGGGCGTCGGGATCGACGGTGATCCGGCGTAGCCCGCCGAGGTCGATCACCAGACCGTCGTCGGCCACGGCGGAACCGCTGAAACTGTGCCCGCCACCGCGAACGGTGATCTCGAGACCCTTTTCGCGGCCGAAGGCCAGCGCGGTGACGACGTCTTCGCGGGTGGCGCATTCGGCGACCACCGCCGGACGCCGGTCGATGTCGCCGTTCCACACGGCGCGGGCGGTGTCGTAGCCCGGATCGGCGGCGGTGACCACCGTGCCGGAGAGCTTTTCGCGCAACGTGGTCGTTTCGGGCGGATTCATGGGGACCCCCTCAGGTCGTGGCTACCGCAAGTCTCGATGGCGGACGCCGCGGCCCAAGGTCCGCACGAGCGGGAGAAGGGGCGGACGAAAGGGCGAAGGCCCGGCGTTATGGGGTACGCCGGGCCTTCGCGATCAGGAGTGCGTCAGCACTTGGGTGCCACCGGCAGGTCTGATCCGGTCTGCAGGTAGGTGTCGGAGATGTAGTGTCCCGGCCCGATCCGGTCCCAGATGTTGCTGGTGCCGAACTTGCCGGTGACGGTCTCGCCCTCGACGTAGCATTCGATGTTGACCTTCGCGTAGTTCGCCGCGAGGCCCTTGATCGCCGCCGAGGTGCTCGCCGAAGCGCGGACGTTCATCGGGTCGCCCGCGGTGCTGACGACGCCGGTCGGACCGGAGCCGGTCCACAGGTAGGAGACGTTGACCCAGCCGTTGTCCGTCATCTTCAGGCCGTCCCAGAAGGTGCCGTCAGCGAGGTCGATACCCGCCGGGTTGGCCACCTTGCGGCCGAACTCGTCCTTGCCGCCGTTGTAGCCGTCCTGGTACGCGGCCTGCGCCTCGGGCTTGCCCTGCGGCAGGTTCTTCCACATCTGGCGGGTGGCCGACGGGTTCCAGTAGTCGTCCTTGGTGTTCCACGGGCCGACGTCCCACACCGGCGCGTATTCGCAGCGGCTGTTGTCGGTGCGGCAGATGCGGACGGTGTAGTTGCCGGTGTTCTTCGGCGCCAGGCCGCGGCCCGAGGGGAGGGCGACGAAGTGGTCGCGGGACTTGATCACGTGCCCGTTGGCGGTGGTGCCGCCGACGAGGCCTTCGCGGGTGCCGTAGACCTTGTACGTCAGCGGGGCAGCGGCCGCGCCGATCGCGTTCACCTGCGGCGCGAGCTCACCCAGGAGGGTGACGTCGCTGACCTTCGCGGTCACGCCGTCGTTGACCGTGCGCAGTCCGACGCGGACCTGGACCGTGGAGACCGAAGCGGACAGCTGGGTGCCACCGTCGGCGGGAGTCCACTCCGTCCAGTCCTGGGAGTTGAGCTTGCCGCGGACGTCGACCTCGACCTCGGTGCCCTTCGGCACGTCGGCGGTCACCTGGGCGGTGACGCGGTTGACCGGCTTCCCGAGCTTCTGCTCGGCCAGCAGCAGGTAGCCCTGGCTGCCGATGGAGTCGGGTTTTCTGTGCCAGGCGGCGTTTTCCAGGCTGAGCACACCGCCGTCGCTACGGACGTTGACGTCGTCGCCGTCCACAGTGGACAGGTCGGCGCGCCAGCTTCCTTCGGGCGCGGCGTTCGCGGGGCTGGCGGCGAGCGCGGTGACCGCCCCCACGGCCAGCACGGCCGCCATCACCCGGCGGGCCTTCACGGTCCGGACCATTCCGGTCTCCCTTCGAGCACTCTCGGTTGCTACGAAGGGAGCTTCGCCGGGGGCTGTACACGATCGATACAAACGCAAGTCGGCACCCGATCGCGGTGCGTGAACACCGCGCTCAGGTGCCGAAAGGCGAAACGGTCAGGCGCTCGCGGAGTCGTTGTAGGACGCTTCGGCCGACTCCTGCAGGCGCGAAGCGAGCGCGGATTCCTGCGGCCGTGCGGAGAGTTCCCGCCACAACGCCAGCGCGCGTTCCGAATAGGTCCGAGACCGCTCGGGCTGGCTCAGCGCCTCGTGCAGTTCGCCGAGCAACTGCGACACCTCGGCCTCGGACCGGCGGTCCCCGTTCCGCCGGTGCACGCTCAGCGAATTGACCAGCAGCAGTTGCGCGTGCGCCAGATCGCCGCTGTGCAGGTACAGCTCGCCGAGATTCTGGTTCGCGTAGCCGACGCAGTGGTCGTCGCCGAGTTCGTTGAAGAGGGCGATGGCGCGGTCGACCCACTCCCGCGCGCCCGCGAGGTCGCCCTGGTGCTGACGCAGCATCGCGAGCCGCTTCAACGCGTGCGCCTCCCGATGCCGGTCCCCGATCCGGGCGGACTGTTCGAGGGCCTCGGTGAACCAGCGTTCCGCTTCGGCGAACCGGCGCCGCGCGAGCCACACCGCACCGATCGCGATCCGCGCGAGGGCCTCGCCATGCGGGTCGCCCGCCGCCGAGAACTGGTCGAGCGCCGCGTGACAATGCTCCAGCGCGACGGTGTCCTCGCCCTTGATCCGCAGCACCGTGCCGAGCCCGGCCAGCGCGATCGCCGCGCCCTGCGCGTCGCCGACCTTGTCGAACAGCAGCTGCGACTGCTCGAACGCGACCAGGGCCTCGGCGTAACTGTCCTGGTACAGCTGGATCTGCCCGAGGTTGCGCTGGATGATCGCCTCGCCGCGGACCTCGCCGGACCGCCGGGCGGCGGCCAGCGCGACGGCGTGCGTGTGCAGCCAGTCGTCCTGGTGACCGCGCTGGTCGAAGTACGGTGCCAGCGCGGCGGCGAGCCGCCAGGCCAGCGAATCGAAGCCGAGGTCGGCGGCCAGCGAGACGGCGGCGACACAGGTGTGCCGTTCGGCGGCGAACCACGCGGCCGGATCCTCGATCAGCCTGCCGGTCCCCCGAGGGAGCGCGGGCTGGACCGCGGTGTCGTCCCGGTAGAGGCCGAAGAAGTGGATCGGCAGCCGGTCGGCGGCCTCGACCGCGAGCGCGAGATAGCCCTCCAGCACCCGTTTCGTGGCGTCATGGGCTTTCGCCGGGACGTCCTGCGCGCGGAGTTCGAGTGCGTAACACCGCAACAGGTCGTGCAGGCGGTAGCGAGGCTCGCCGGTGGTGTCCGAGCCGCTGAGCTCGACCAGATGGGCGTCCACCAGCACGTCGAGGACGTCGTCCCCGTGTTCGCGGCCGAGCAGGGCCGCGACCACCCAGCCGGGGAACTGCACCGAGCCGAGCCCGCCGAGGCCGCGGAACGCGGTCGCCGCCGACATGGGCAGCAGGTCGTAGCTGAGGGTGACGCTCGCCCGCACGGCGAGATCGCCGACGCGGAGTTCGTCCAATCTTCGTCTCTCGTCCCGCAGCCGGTCCGCCAATACCCGCAACGTCCAGCCCGGCCGGTGCGTCAGCTTCGCCCCGGCGACCCGGATCGCCAGCGGCAGATACCCGCAGTGACGCAGGATCGCGGTCGCGCACTCCGGCTCCGCGGCGACCCTCTGGGCACCGACGATGCCTTCGAGTAGCTTCGCGGCCTCGGCTTCGGGCAGGAGCTCGACGTCGACCGGGGTCGCCCCGGCCAGATCCGGCATCCGGATCCGGCTGGTGATCAGCACCGCGCACGAACCCGCACCGGGCAGCAGCGGCCGGACCTGCGCCGCGCTGCCGGCGTCGTCGAGGACCACGCACATCCGCATGGTCGACAGCCGCGACCGCAGCAACGCCGCGCGTTCGGGAAGATCGCGCGGCAGCCCCGCGTCGGGGACGCCCAGCGCGCGGAGCAACTCGGCGAGCACCGTCATCGGGGGCCGGGGCGAGGACGACGTCCCGGCGAGGTCGACGTGCAGCTGACCGTCCGGGAAGTCGTCCCGGACCGCGTGCGCCACCCGGATCGCGACGGAGGACTTGCCGATCCCTGGCGCCCCGGAAAGCACGGCGATCGCCGGCTTCCCCTGTTCCCGGCGCTCGCGGAAGAGGCCGACGAGCTCGCCGACCACGTCGTCACGGCCGGTGAAGTCCGGCAGGTCCAGCGGCAGCTGGCAGACCGGAGCCATCGGCCGGGCGAGGGCCGCGGACACCGCGTCCTGGGTCGCGGACGGCGTGAGGACCAGCGAGGCCCGCAGCTCCCTCAGCCGCGGGCCCGGTTCGGTGCCGAGCTCCTCGGCCAGCACCTTCTCGGCCGTTTCGTAGGCCTCGATCGCGTCGGCCGTGCGGCCGTCGGCCCGCAGCGCGACGATCAGCTGCTGCCAGAGCTCCTCGCGCAGGGGATGCTCGGTGACCAGGCCGCGCAGTTCGGCGACGGCCTCCGCGGTCCGGCCGAGTTCGATCCTCGCCCGCAGCCGCTGTTCCTGCACCGCCAGCCGCAGTTCCGACAGCCGGGCCACGGTCGCGCCCCAGCCGTGGTCGTGGGGGAGGCCTTCGAGTACTTCCCCGCGCCACAGGGCTTCGGCCTGATCCAGCAGGTCGAGAGCGGATTCGGCCTCGCCGCGGCCGAGCGAGTCCTGCGCGCGGGCGGCCAGTTCGCCGAACCGGATGTGGTCGATCTCCTCGGGCGTGGCCTTGAGGATGTAGCCGGACGCCCGGCTCCCGATGCGCTCCCCGAGCGCGGGGTCGTGGTCGGCGAGGCGTTTGCGAAGTGAGTGGACGTAGGTGCGGATGTTCGCGGCCGCCGACCGGGGAGCCGACGAAGGCCACAGGACCTCGATCAGCAGTTCGGTGGAGACGACGACGTTGGGCTGGAGCAGGAGAGCGGCCAGCAGCAGACGGGGTTTGGGGCCGCCGAGCGGCACCACCTGCCCGTCCACCGCCACTTCGAGCGGACCGAGAACGCGAAACCCGAGAATAGTCACCTAAACCGCCAATACGGCAGGAGCCCCATATCCGCCGATAATATTGCCGTCCCGCCATGGTTGGCTAGATCCATTCGCATGCATGTGCAGACACCGGTCGGCGTTTGTACGTGACGTGTACGACGCCGGTCGACCCTGCGGTCATGAAGCGTTCAAGTGTCCGGCGGCTCGCCGGTTTCTTTCTCGTGCTGGTGACGGCGGGCGCCTTGGGTCTCGCCGGAGCCACTCCCGCGGTGGCCGCGGCCACTGGGACCGTGAAGACGGCGGGTGATCCGCTGAACGTCCGCCGCGCACCGAGCACCTCCTCGACCGCGGTGCGCACGGTCGCCAACGGCGCCTCGGTGACCATCGACTGCCAGACGATCGGGACCTCCGTCGCCGGCCCGCTGGGCACGACGACGTTGTGGGATTACGTTCCCGCGCTGGGCGGTTACATCTCGGACGGTTACGTCTACACCGGTTCCGATCAGCGCATCGCGCCCGACTGCGGAGTCGGTTCCGGCAGTGCCGAATGTTCGACCGGCGTCTGCGCGGGTGAGGGGCAGTTCCGTTCATCGGATGCTCATTTCCTCGTCTACGACAAGGACGCCGACGGCAAGTCCGCCGTGGTCGCCTACTGGCTGAAGGGCGGCGCCGGCCCGTTCTACGTCTGGGCTTCCGGCGGCAACGGCACCCACGTCGACAAGGCCGTGCCGGTCGCGAAGGGATCGTGGGTCTATTACAAGGTCTGCGTCGCCAACGCCGCCGCCAATCCGACGCTCGAAGCCTGTAGTGGCGGCATCACCGATTACGCCGCGTGAAATCCCTCCCCGTTCTTTCCCCACTTCGAAAGGTTGAATTTTCATGG
This sequence comes from Amycolatopsis sp. SB7-3, assembly GCF_041021335.1. Taxonomy (NCBI): domain Bacteria; kingdom Bacillati; phylum Actinomycetota; class Actinomycetes; order Pseudonocardiales; family Pseudonocardiaceae; genus Amycolatopsis; species Amycolatopsis sp. SB7-3. The sequence goes on along the minus strand of NZ_JBFPJQ010000008.1, from coordinate 214,596 downwards.
GCCAGGTGAATCGGCGGGCGGTACTCCTCGGCGGTGCCGCGGCGGTTTCGGCGGCGGCGTTGTCGTCGACGGTGCCTTCGTGGGCGAACGCGAGAACGCTGGCGGCGGCACCCGCCATCCACGATCCGTTCCAGCTCGGGGTCGCCTCGGGTGACCCGCTGCCGGACAGTGTCGTGCTGTGGACGCGGCTCGCGCCCGCCCCGCTGAACCCCGACGGTTTCGGCGGGATGCCGGACGCTTCGTACACAGTGGACTGGGAACTCGCGAACGACCAGGCGTTCACCTCGATCGTGCAGCGGGGCACCGCGACCGCGGCCCGCGCCTCCGGGCACAGCGTGCACATCGAACCGGTCGGACTCGAGCCGGGACGTGAATACTTTTACCGGTTCAAGACCAGCGGCTACATCTCGCCGGTCGGCCGGACCAGGACCGCTCCCGCCGCCGGTGCCGCGGTGAACCAGCTGAAGTACTGCTTCTCCTCGTGTCAGCACTGGGAGGAAGGCTGGTACCACTCGTACAAGGGCATGCTCGCCGACAACCCGGAACTGGTGCTGTTCCTGGGCGACTACATGTACGAGCGGAAGTCCGGCCGTGCCGCCGCCGAGCGGAATCCGCGCAGGCTGGCCTTCACCGAGGACGTCACGACCCTCGCCCAGTACCGCGCGCGGCACGCCCAGCACAAGACCGACGCCGACCTGCAGAACGCGCACGCGATGGCGCCGTGGCTCGTGGTCTTCGACGACCACGAGGTGATGAACAACTGGAACGGCACCACCAGCCCGGCGACGGACGCGCGCAAGGCAGCCGGATTCCAGGCGTTCTACGAGAACATGCCGATCCGGTCGACCGCCAAGCCGAGCGGCGCGTCGATCCGCCTGTACCGCCAGTTCACGTGGGGGAACCTCGCCCGGTTCCACATGCTCGACACCCGTCAGTACCGCAGCGCGCAGGTGCCCGACCCGTCCGGTTCGACGGGACCGGCGTGCACCGACATGCGGTCGACGTCGCGCAGCATCCTCGGCACCACACAGGAAGCGTGGCTGCTGAAGGCATTGGAGACGCAGCCGGCGAAGTGGGACTTCCTCGGCCAGCAGGTCTTCTTCGCCACCCGTGACGGCGACGGCAACAAGGCGACGTGCGAGAGCCCCGACTCCTGGCAGGGTTACGAGGCTTCGCGCGACCGGATCGCGAAGGGCATCGTGGACCGCAAGGTGCCGAACCCGATCGTGCTGACCGGCGACGTCCACCGGCACTGGGCGGCCGATCTGCGCCGCGACTACTTCAACCACAGCGACCCGGTGTTCGGTTCGGAACTCGTGACGACCTCGGTCACGAGCAACAGCGACACCGCGACCGACCCGTCGTCGACCTGGCTCGCGAACAACCCGCACATCAAGTACTGCCGGGGAAAGCGCGGCTATGTCCGGGTGACGGCGTCGCAAACCCAGATGCGGGCGGATTTCATGACGGTTTCGGACACCACCGAGTACGACTTCTCGAAGGTGACCTTGGCCGCGGACCGTTCGTACGTCGTCGAGGCGGGCAAGCCGGGACTGCAGCGGGTCTAGTCAGGAGAGCAGGTCCACCAGCGCGTCACCGCGAGGAGTCCGGACCACCAGCACGACCTGGCCCTCGCGGTGCCGCTGGATCAAACCCGCCGAAACGAGCTGTTCGCAGTGGTAGGTCGCGGTGCTCGCCGCGCACGACAGCAGATTCGCGATCTCGCCCATCCGGGCGGGTTTTCCCAGATGCCGCAACAGTTTCGCGCGGTGGGCGCCGACCACCAGGTCGAGCCCGTCGACACCGGGGACCGGTTCGGTCTTGCCACCGTCGAGCAGACCGTCGAGCCCCGGCAACGGGTAGCCGATCCAGATGGCGTCCTCTTCGTCGAAGTTGGACACCACCGAACGGCTGCCCGCGAGCATCGGGACGAGGATCAGTTTGCGGCCGCGGGTGGTGTATCGCGCCGGTTCGGCGTCGGGCAGCAGGAGACATCCGTTGCTGAACCGGAAATGGGGCCGCAGCAGGCCGAGTACCGCGTCCGTCCCGCCGCGGACGGAGGCGACGCCGATGCGTTCGATCTCGCGGTCGAGCAGGGGACGGGCCTTGGTCCAGAGATTTTCGGTCGCCAGCCTGGTCGCGGTGAAGGCGTCCGCGAGCGAGGCGGCCCAGCGTCTCGGCTGGTCGGCGGCCTGCCGCCACTGCGCGGGCAAGCGGTCGCCGAAGACCTCTTCCAGGCCTTTCAGGATGTCGGCCTCCGGCAGTTCGCGCAGCATCTCCGCCTGTGCGGCGGCGGAGGAGTCCGCGCCGGGGCTGATCGGGACGATGAAGTCCGGTTGTACCGAAGTGCCGCGGCGGGCGAGGGCACTCGCCGCGCGGTATCCCTGCTCCGGGATCGCCGAGCCCACCTGACGGCGCCAGGCGGCGGGCAGGCCGCGGTCGTACCCGCCGACGACCTCGACGAGCATCGAAACCAGTGAGATGTGCGGGGAAACCGTCACACCGACCGGGATCGTGCTGGTGTCACCGAGTTCGAGCCGGGTATAAGAAGCCGGGGGCGGCGTCTCGCGCATCCGGTCGTCCCTCCTGGGAGTGGGCGTCGCAGCACGCGATGTTAGCGCCTCCGGTCAATACCCGGCACCCGCCCGGAAACCGACCGAAGGACGCTTTCCCCAGGTCGGAAGCGGGGAAGGCGTCCTTCGGCCGGTGCGGCGACCTCAGCGGGCGAGTTGCTCATTCATGATGAGGAACGCGCCGAGACCGTGGAAATCGTTGGTGTTGCGTTTACGCGCGTAGTAATACGCGGTGTCGCCGACGTTGGTGCCTTCGGAAATGTTCGCGATATCGGTCAATCCTTCGGGATTGGTCGAAACCTGGGACAGCACCCCGCGGTACCCCTTCGCGGCCACAGGCCCGTACTCGGGGCCGACGTAGCCGCGTTGCACCGCGCGGGACAGCAGGAACGTGTACATCGCCGAAGCCGAGGTCTCCAGCCAGTTGTCCTTGTCGCCGCCCCGGTCGACGACCTGGAACCAGCGGCCCGAAGCCCGGTCCTGCCAGCGCCGGTAGCCGGCCGCGAGGAATCCGACGACGTCCACGAGACGACGCCGCCGCGGATGGTCGCGGGGGAGGATTTCGAGGAGGTCGATCGCCGTCATCCCGAGCCAGCCGATCGCCCGCCCCCAGTGGTACTTCGAATGCCGTCCGGCGCCCGAAGCCCACGGTTCCGAGCCGTCCTCGTCGTAGGCGTGGTAGAGCAGGCCCTTGGCGGGTTCCTTGAGGTGGTCGAAATAGACGCTGACGTTCTTCGCGGCCTCTTCGTAGCAGTAGCCGGCATCGCCGAAGGTCTTGCCGTACAGGGCGAGGAACGGCTGCGCCATGTACACGCCGTCCGCCCACAGCTGCCCGACCCGGCTCGTGGCGTGGAACATCCCGCCGTCGGACGTCCGGGGATAGGACGGGAAGCGGCCACGCAGCTGCTCCGCCGCGGTCTTGTACTTCGCCTGCCCGGTTTCGGTGTACAGCAAGGGGAACATCTGCCCGGAGCGCATCGCGTCCAGATTGGTGAACCCGTTGGAAATACCGCTGTCGGTGACGAATCGGTCGTACCACGCGAGGATGTAGTCGAGGTAGGACTTCTCGCCGGTGCGCCGGTACACCAGGTACTGGCCGTAGAGGTAGAGGCCACGGGTGTAGCCCCAGCCGCCGAGCGTGGCCGGGGTGTGGCGTTTCATCGTCGAGTCGACGACCGCGCGCGACCAGTCCACCGGCGCCGCGGTGGCCACGCCGGGCAGGGTGAGCGCGCCGAGGGCGCCCGCGGTTCCCGCCAGCACGGTGCGTCGCGAAAGCCGTGCCGCGAGAAGAGGATCCGGTGCCATTCGAGGTCCTTCCTGCGCCGGGGAACCGGGAGAATGAGTGGCCGGGACGCCGATCCGCCGTCCGTCGCCATCCCGGCCGAACAACGTCTACCCGCGTGTTCGACGGCGAGTCAAGAGAGATCCGATCTCTTACGTCATATATCAGATATGCCACTCGAATGGGCGCTCCCGGTCGCCGGGACGGTCCCGCTGGGCGGCACTTTCCGTCTCCTGGCCCGCGCTCGCCTACGATCGGTGCGTGAACGAGCTGACCTTCCGCGGGCGCCGCGTCGCCAGGGACCGCGCCCTGGTCATGGCTATCGTCAACCGGACCCCCGATTCGTTCTACGACAAGGGCGCGACCTTCTCGGATCCGGACGCGCTCGCCGCCGTCGCCAGGGTGGTGGCGGAGGGCGCCGACATCGTGGACATCGGCGGGGTGAAGGCGGGCCCCGGCGCGGACGTCGACGTCGAGGAAGAGATCCGACGGGTGGTCCCGTTCGTCGAGCGGATCCGGGAACTGCATCCCGACCTGGTGATCAGCGTCGACACCTGGCGCCACGAGGTGGGCAGGCGCGCGGCGGAGGCCGGCGCGGATCTGATCAACGACACCTGGGCGGGCGCCGATCCGAAACTGGCCGAGGTCGCCGCGGAATTCGGCACCGGTTACGTCTGCTCGCACACCGGGAACGCCGTCCCGCGTACCCGCCCGTTCCGGGTGCGCTACCCGGACGTCGTCGCGGACGTCGTCGCGGAGACGACGGCCCACGCCGAAGCCGTCGTGGCGCTCGGTGTCCCGCGGGAAGGGGTGCTGATCGACCCGACGCACGACTTCGGCAAGAACACGTGGCACAGCCTCGCGCTCCTGCGGCACGCGCGGGAACTGGCGGACACCGGCTGGCCGGTGCTGATGGCACTGTCCAATAAGGACTTCGTCGGGGAGACGCTCGGTGTGGAACTCGCGGAGCGGGTCGACGGCACCCTCGCCGCGACGGCCTGGGCGGTGGCCGAAGGGGCGAAGGTGTTCCGGGTGCACGAAGTGCGGCGTACCCGGCATGTTCTGGAGATGGTCGCGTCGATCCAGGGTGTGCGGCCGCCGGCGCGCGCGATCCGCGGGCTCGCTTAGCCGCGGTCGGTCGCCGGCGCGATTCGGTCTGCGATCGGGCATTTCGCGTGACCGCGGGGACGACACTGGTGATCAGACGGACGACACGCGTGACTGGATGGACGACACACGCGCCGGACCGCGGCAGGGGGCTAGGCGTCCAAGGGGATGACGGCCGAAACCGTGGTGCCCGAGCCGGGTTCGCTCGCGACGGTCAGTTCGCCGCCGAGCGCGCGGACCCGGTCACGAAGGCCGTGCAGCCCGGAACCGCCGCCGAGGTCGGCCGTGCCGACGCCGTCGTCGTGGACGTCCACCCGCAGGCCGTCCTCCCCGACGCGGATGCACACCCGGACCTGCTCGGCTTGCGCGTGTTTCAACGCGTTGGTGACCGCTTCCGAGACGACGAAGTACGCCGTCGCCTCGACGGCGCCGCTGAGCCTGGGCACGTCCGCCCCCGCGAGGTCGACGGCGATCGGGACGCGGTCCAGCAGCGACCGGACGGCGGGGATCAGCCCGGCCTCGGTGAGGATCGGGGGCCGCAGTCCGCGCGCGAGTTCACGCAATTCGGTGACGGTGGCCTGCAGTTCGTCGATCGTGCCGGTCAGCAGGGTCGCGACGGCGGGCGTGAGGTCGTCCCCGAGCCGTCGTTCCGCCATCCGCAGCAGCAGTACGACGCTGACCAGGCGTTGCTGTGCCCCGTCGTGCAGGTCGCGTTCGACCCGTCGCCGCTCGTCGTCCGCGGCGGCGACGATCCGGGCGCGGGAGGCCTGGACCTCGACGAGACGTTCCTCCAGTTCCGCGGCCAGCCGCTGGTTGTCCAGCACGAGCCCCGCGGCGGCGTTGAGCGCGTCGATCGACCGGCTGTCCTTCCACACCTCGTCGTCCTGCACGAGCGCGGCCAGCCCGGAGCCGTCGCGTTCCAGCAGGAGCCGGATCATCTCCGCGTTGCCGACCCGCGCCCGCAGCACCCCGATCAGGAACGTCAGCGGCCACAGGCAGAACGAGATCCGGTAGACGTCCAGCAGCGGTTCGGAGAACGGGTGCCCGGAGCCGAGCGCGCTGCCGACCGTGGTGCTCACCGCGCCGACCACGGCGATCGCGAGGACGGGGGAGAGCAGCCGCCGCTGCGGAAGCCGCCCGGCGAGCCAGCGGTAGAGCAGCACCACCACGACCCCGCCGCCGATCAGCGCGCCGACCAGCTCCAGCAGCCGTTTGACCAGCTGTTCGGCCTCCGGCGAGGCGGCGACCGCGGCGAGGTTCCGCGGATCGTCGTTGACCAGCAGGCCGAGGACCGCCGACCCGAAGACCACGGCGTACGCGGAGAACGCGAGGATCCGCTCCCCTCGGGACCGGAGTTTCCCGTGGGGGAAGGCGAGTACGAGATGCGCGATCACCGGACTTGACGCGGCCGAGAGCGCCAGGCCGAGGGTGTGCGTGAGCGGCTCGTCGGAGAACTGGAGGTCCTCGGTGAACAACGCGAGCCCGGCCAGTGCGATGAGCAGGCCGATGGGGTTCGAGGCCCGGCGCACGTGCGCGACGGCGCCGGCGAGGAGGAAGAGGAACCCCGTCGTGGACGACAGAGTGGTGTCGAGCACGGTGTGCGTGCCGTCGGCGATCTTGAGCGTCGTCGCGACGACGCCCATGCCGATACCGGCGGTCAGCACGCCCGCCATCGCGACGGTCCGAGGGTGCGTCACCACTAAGCGTGATTCGTCCGTTCGGCCCGGACCGTTACACCGGTCCTGAAATGTGGAACACCTGTTCCGCCAGGTGTCAAGGATTCTCAGCATCTTTCCCGTCATTCGGATGGCGATGCAGGCACGTGGGTGAACATGCGACTCTCGCGCCACCACCCGAGCCGAAGTCGTACCCTCCGAAAGGCGACCTTCCGTGAGCACCCACCACAGAACCCGTTTGCTGGCCGCGGCCTTCGCCGCCTTGACCTTGGCCGGCGGGATCGCGGGGTGTTCACGCGCGGACAGCGGCGCCGCTCCGGCGGAGCAGAAGAGCCAGGGCGCCGCGGCCGAGGTGCGTGTCGGGTACTTCCCCAACGTGACGCACGCGCCCGCGCTGATCGGCGTCAAGAACGGCTTCTTCGCCAAGGAAATCGGCTCGACGAAGCTCACCACGCAGACGTTCAACGCCGGACCCGAAGAGGTCAACGCGCTGCTCGGCAACTCGCTCGACATCGCCTTCATCGGCTCCGGGCCCGCGATCAACGCCTTCACCAAGTCCAAGGGCGCGATCCAGCTGGTCTCCGGCGCGGTCACCGGCGGCGCGCAGCTGGTGGTGAAGCCCGAGATCACCGCTCCTGAGCAGCTCACCGGCAAGAACATCGCGACACCGTCGCTGGCGAACACCCAGGATGTCGCGCTCAAGAAGTTCATCGCCGAGAAGAAGCTGCCCGACGTCAAGATCACCAACCTCGAGAACCCGAAGACGTTCGACGCCTTCAAGAAGGGCGAGCTCGACGGCGGTTGGCTGCCCGAACCGTGGTCCTCGCGGCTCGTGCTGGACGCGGGCGCGAAGGTCCTGCTGGACGAGAAGAACCTCTGGCCGGAGGGCAAGTTCCCGACCACGGTCGTGATCGTCCGCAGCGAGTTCCTGCAGCAGCACCCGGAGACCGTCACCGCCATCCTCAAGGGTGAACTCGCCGCCATCGAGTGGGCGAAGACCAACCCCGCCGAGGCGAAGAAGGTGGTCAACGGAGAACTCAAGGCGCTCGCGGGCAGCACACTGAGCGAGGCCGTCCTCGATCGCGCGTTCTCCGGTATCGAACTCGGCATCGATCCGGTGGCGTCGACCTTCACCCAGCTCGCCCAGGATTCGGTGACCGCGGGCGTGGTGAAGTCCGCGGTGGACCTCAAGGGGTTCGCCGATTTCGGCCCGCTCAACGCCGTGCTCAAAGAGCAGGGCAAGCCCGGCGTGAACGCGCCCGGGCTGACGAAGTGACCGGAGGGGATCAGCGATGACGACCACCTTGGAGCCCGGCTTGTCCACCGAGGTCGCCGTGCGGCTCGACGGGGTGCGGAAGGCGTTCGGGCCGACCGGCCGCGCCGTCGTGGCCCTCGACGGGATGGACCTGACGGTCGCGCCCGGCGAGTTCGTCTGTCTCCTCGGCGCCTCCGGCTGTGGCAAGAGCACCCTGCTGAACCTGGTCGCCGGCCTCGACCAGCCGACTTCGGGCTCGATCACGCTCGAAACCTCCCGGCCCGCGGTCATGTTCCAGGAAGCCGCGCTGATGCCGTGGCTGACCGCGGCCCGCAACGTGGAACTGCCGCTGCGGCTCGCCGGTTTCGGCCGGGCCGAGCGCCGCGAGAAAGCGGCCGAACTGCTCGAACTCGTCCGCCTCGGCGGCGCGGGTGACAAGCGGCCGCACGAGCTGTCCGGCGGGATGCGGCAGCGTGTCGCGCTCGCCAGGGCGCTGGCCGCGACCCTGCGCGTCGGCGGTGACGCGGAGCAGTCGCTGCTGCTGATGGACGAGCCGTTCGCCGCGCTCGACGCCATCACCCGCGACGTCCTGCAGGGTGAACTGCTGCGCGTCTACCGGAGCACCGGCACCTCGGTGCTGTTCGTGACCCACGACGTCCGCGAGGCCGTCCGGCTGGGCCAGCGGGTCGTGCTGCTCTCGTCGCGGCCGGGCCGGGTCGTGCGGGAATGGCGCGACGTCCAGGCCTCCGACGCCGAAGAGCTGACCCTGGAGATCACCGGTCACCTCCGGGAGGTGATCAGTACCCATGCCGCGGCTTGACCGCCCTGAAGCCGCGGTGGAAGACGCCGACGAGGCCGTCGGCGCGGGACTCGATTCGCTCGACACCCCGACCGGGGAACGCCGGGAAAGCCGGGGCAAGCGGTTCCTGCGCGGCTTCGTGCCGCCGGTGGTCTTCCTCGCGCTGCTGATCGCGCTGTGGCAGGCACTGTGGGCCGCCGCGTTCTGGCCGGAGGCGATGCTGCCCGCGCCGCTCGCGGTGTGGGACGAACTCGTCGGGATCACCGTCGACGGCGAGATCTTCGAATTCGTCTGGACGTCGGTGCACCGGGCGGCGCTGGGCTTCCTGATCGGCGTGGTCATCGGGACCCCGCTCGGCCTGCTGGTGGCGAAGGTCCGCATCGTGCGCGCCGCGGTCGGGCCGTTCCTGACCGGGCTGCAAAGCCTTCCGTCGGTGGCGTGGGTGCCGGCGGCGATCCTGTGGTTCGGGCTGAACGACGCTTCGATCTACTTCGTGGTGTTGCTGGGTTCGGTGCCTTCGATCGCGAACGGCCTCGTCTCGGGCATCGACCAGATCCCGCCGATCCTGCCGCGCGTCGGACAGGTGATGGGCGCGAACCGGCTCTCGTCGGCAAGGCACATCCTGCTGCCCGCCGCGTTGCCCGGATTCCTCGCCGGGCTCAAACAGGGCTGGGCGTTCTCGTGGCGTTCGCTGATGGCCGCCGAGCTGATCGCGCTGTCCCCGGCGCTGGGCAAGGGGCTCGGCGCGTACCTCAACGAGGGCTCGTCGTTCAACAGCATGGAGGCCGTGATGTCGGCGATCTTCCTGATCCTGCTGGTCGGCGTCGGTATCGAGCTGCTGGTGTTCCGTCCGCTGGAGCGTTCGGTGCTGCGGGCGAGGGGGCTGACGGCCTCGCTGTAAGTCGTTCATCTTCCGGAGGTGGCAAACCTACGACACCGTAAGTTACGGTGTCGTAGGTAGCGTTTTCCGTACCCTGGAAGGACGAAACGCATGACGGTCCCCGAAACCACCCGGCTGATGCTCGAGCTCGAGGGGACGGTCGAGGAGAACCTCAACCGGCATCTCTCGGTCGCCAAGGAATGGATGCCGCACGAGTACGTGCCGTGGGACGAGGGCCGGAACTTCGCCGATCTCGGCGGCGAGGCGTGGGATCCCGAGCAGTCTCGGGTGTCGCCGATCGCGCGGACGTCCCTGGAGGTCAACCTCCTCACCGAGGACAATCTGCCGAGCTACCACCGCGAGATCGAGCGTGCCTTCGGCCGCGACGGCGCGTGGGGGACGTGGGTGCACCGCTGGACCGCTGAAGAAGGCCGCCACGGCATCTGCATCCGCGACTATCTGCTGGTGACGCGTGCGGTCGATCCGGTCGAGCTGGAGCGTATGCGGATGCAGACGATGGAGGCCGGCTACGACAGCGGCGACAAGGCGCTGCTGAACGTCTTCGCGTACGTGTCCTTCCAGGAGCTGGCGACGCGGATCTCGCACCGCAACACCGGGAAGTACACGCAGGATCCGTTGTGCGAGAAGCTGCTCGCGCGGGTCGCGATGGACGAGAACCTGCACATGCTCTTCTACCGCAACCTGGTGCAGGCGTCGCTGGAGCTTTCACCCGACGCGATGATGCGCGCCATCACCGACGAGGTCGTCCAGTTCCAGATGCCGGGCGCGGTGATCCCGAGCTTCGTGCGGAAGGCCGCGCTGATCGCGAAGGCGGGCATCTACGACCTGCGGATCCACCACGACGAGGTGATCTGGCCGCTGCTGCGGCAGTGGAAGATCTTCGAGCTCGAAGGGCTCGGCGAGGTGGGGGAGAAGGCGCGGGACGAACTCGACCAGTTCCTGAAGGCCCTCGACACCCAGGCGTCACGTTTCGAAGAACGTCGCGCGGCCGCCGAGGCCCGCTCCGCCGCCCGTCGCTCGTGATCGGAGCCGTCACTCGCGTGATCAGAGGCGTAACTCGCGTGATTGGAGCCAGATCACGGAGTTACGCCTTCGATCACGCGAGTTACGCCTCCGGACACGCGTGATCCGCCTTCAATCACGCGTGTCCGGGCTGGATCAGCGCGAGCGGCGCGAGCCGGCCCGGGTTCCCGACGAGAACGCGGCGGCACCACCACGACGGGCCGGAGCACCGCCGGACTGGTTCCGCGAGGATTGCGACTTCGCGGCGCCGGAGCCGCGGCGCGGCTGCGCCTCGGCGGCGGCGCGACGACCTTGGCCGCCCTTGGGCGCGCCTTCGCGACGTCCGGTGGACTCGGCACCGCGACGGCCCTGGCCCGCGGAAGCGCCGCGACGGTCGCCTTCGGTACGGGGCTGACGCGAACGGCCGTCCGAGGAGCCACCGCGACGTCCGCCGCCGGAAGCGCCACGGCCACCGGCCGAGGGACCGCGGCCACGACCACCGCGGGCACCGCGCCCGCCGCGAGCCGGACGCTCTTCGTCGGCACCCTTGGCCGGGATGGCCTCACCGGACGCGGTGACCTTCTTCGGCCGCGTGTCCACGATCGGCCGCCGCGGCGACGCGGTGAACGAACGCTCACCGGGCGCCAGCTCCGACAGCAGCGGGTGGCCGGGGCCGAGCTGTGTCGTGGTCGGCTTGATACCCGCCTTGCGGGTGAGGTCGCGGACGTCGCCGACCTGCGCGTCGGTCATCAGCGTGACGACGGTGCCGGACGCCCCGGCCCGCGCGGTCCGGCCGGAGCGGTGCAGGTATGCCTTGTGCTCGACCGGCGGATCGGCGTGGATGACGAGCGTGACGTCGTCGACGTGGATACCGCGCGCGGCGATGTCGGTCGCGACCAGCGTCTTCGCCGCGCCGGACGCGAACGCCTCCAGGTTGCGGGTCCGCGCCGTCTGGCCGAGGTTGCCGTGCAGTTCGACCGCCGGCACGCCGGAGGCCATGAGCTTGCGCGTCAGCTGCTTGGCGCGGTGCTTCGTGCGGGTGAACACGAGCGTGCGGCCCGGGGCGGCGGTGAGGTCGATCAGCACCGGCAGCCGGTGGGTCTCCTCCAGGTGCAGCACGTGGTGCTTCATGGTCGCGACCGGCGACTGCGCCGAGTCGACGCTGTGCGTCACCGGGTCGTGCATGAAGCGCTTGACCAGCACGTCGACACCCGCGTCGAGGGTCGCGGAGAACAGCAGACGCTGCCCGCGCTCCGGGGTCTCGGCCATGATGCGCCGCACGTCGGGCAGGAAGCCGAGGTCGGCCATGTGGTCGGCCTCGTCCAGCACGGTGATCTCGACGTGGTCGAGCTTCGCCTCGCCGGACCGCATGTGGTCGGCGAGCCTGCCGGGGCAGGCGACGACGATGTCGACGCCGTCACGCAGGCGGGTGATCTGCGGGTTCGGGCTGACCCCGCCGAAGATCGTGGTGACCTTGAGGCCGAGCGGTTTGGCCAGCGGCAGGAACGACGCCTCGATCTGGGTCGCCAGCTCGCGGGTCGGCGCCAGGACCAGCGCGCGCGGGCGGCCGGGGCGGCGCCGCGTCGGGCCGTCGGCGAGCCGGGCGAGGACGGGCAGCACGAAACCGTACGTCTTGCCGGAGCCGGTGCGGCCGCGGCCGAGGACGTCCCGGCCTGCCAGCGAATGCGGCAGCGTGGCGGCCTGGATCGGGAACGGGCTGGTGACGCCCTGTTCGGCGAGGGCGTCGACGATCGTCTTGGACAGGCCGAGTTCGGTGAAGGTAGGTGTGCTCATAAGCGTGTGGGCGCACGGGCGCCCTGGTATCTCCGTAAGAGTAGAAACGGTTGTCCTGCCCGGCGCAGACCTCGGGGGCCGCGGCGCGTGGTCTTCGACAACGAAACGCGGCCCGAGGCAGAACTGAGCGGACCGCAAGGCCAGTGTACTGGGTCGTGATCTCCCGGGCTACGTGATATCGCCCGCACCGGCCCGCCGATGTTCGTCGGTTCGTACGAGCCGGACCCGGCCTCGCGGTGAAACGCTGACCTGACCGGACGAAAGGGGACACGGGTGTCGAACGTTCAGGAACTGCAAGGGGTGCTCGACGAGGAGGCGCGTCGCGCGAGCGTCCCCGGGGCCGCGGTGGGGGTGACGCACCGGGGCGAGGAGTCGGTGTTCGCCACCGGAGTGTCCAGTGTGGACACCGGGCTCCCGGTCGACCCCGGCACGTTGTTCATGATCGGCTCCACCAGCAAGACGTTCGCCGCGGCCGCCGTCATGGCACTGGTCGAAGACGGGGTACTGGACCTGGACCAGCCGGTCGTCGAACACCTTCCCGATCTCCCGCTGGCGGATCCGGTGGCGCGGAAGACGGTGACCCTGCGCCAGCTGCTCACGCATTCGGCCGGGTTCCTCGGCGACGTGGACTTCACCACCGGGTGGGGTGACGACGCGCTGGCCCTCGCGATCGCGAAGTTCGGCGACCTCCCGCAGAATTTCGCGCCCGGCGAGGTGTTCTCCTACTGCAACGCCGGGTTCCAGCTGGCCGGGCGGGTCGTCGAGGTGGCCGCGGGCGAGCCTTTCGAAGACGTCGTCCGCGCCCGGCTGCTCGAACCGCTCGGCATGACCGAGTCGTATTACCTGCCGTGGGAGGTGCTCACGCGCCGTCACGCCGTCGGTCACGTCCTGCGAGACGGCGGACCGGCGGTCGAGCACACCGTGGGCCTGACCCGCGCGGACAGCGCGAGCGGCGGTCTCTGGTCGACGGCGGGTGACCAGCTGAAGTGGGCGCGGTTCTTCCTGACCGGTGAGGCCGAGGGGAAGGCGCCGCTCAGCGAGGCCACCCGCGATCTCATGCGCGCGCCGCAGCGCAAGGCGGCGCTGCGCTTCGAAGAGGTCGGCCTGAGCTGGCTGCACACGACGCACGGCGAGGCCCGGCTGGTCCGGCATGGCGGCAACGTGAGCAATCTGCAGCTGTCGGAGTTCGTGACGTTGCCCGAGCACGATTTCGCCGTCACGGTGCTGACCAACAGCGCGGGCGGATCGGCGCTGGGCGCCAAGATCGTCGACTGGTGCCTGGAGAACGTGGTCGGGCTGCCCCCGCTCGTGAGCCCGCCGTCCGTGCCCCAGCCGGATATCGCGGAGTACCTGGGCCGCTACCAGACCGGTGACCTGGCGTTCGTGATCAGCGACCGGGACGGCGCCCTCTGCGCTCAGATGGTCGCCGATATCGAGGACTTCCCCTCGCCTCCGCCGTTCGAGGCCGTGTTCGTCGGCGACGACGCGATCGCCCCGGCCGCGGACACCCGCAAGCCCACCGCGCGATTCCTGCGCGACGAGCGTGGACGGGTGACTTCGGTCGAGTTCGGTGGCCGGACGGCGAAGCGAGGCGCTACGGTTACCGGGTAGTAACTTCGGCTGACCAGGAGTGACCATGAGCGAAAAGGCGACCGCGTTGTTGCTGAACCCGGGTGGGTACGACCCCCAGCAGTTCGACCCGGAGACGCGTCGCCTGTTGCGTGCCACCATCGAGTGGTTCGAACAGCGTGGCAAGCGCAAGCTCGTCGAGGACTACCACGACCGGACCTTCTACGCGGACTTCATCGAGTTCGCGGGCAAGGAAGGGCTGTTCTCGACCTTCCTCACTCCCGGCGCCAACGCCGAGGGGAACCCCGACAAGCGCTGGGACACCGCGCGGGTCGCGGCGCTGTCGGAAATCCTCGGCTTCTATGGCTTGAACTACTGGTACCCGTGGCAGGTCACCATCCTCGGCCTGGGCCCGGTGTGGCAGAGCGCGAACGAGGCCGCCCGCAAACGCGCGGCGGACTCGCTCGCGGCCGGCGGCGTCGCCGCGTTCGGACTCTCCGAAAAGGAGCACGGGGCCGACATCTACTCGTCGGACCTCGTGCTCACCCCGGACGGCTCGGGCGGTTACCGCGCGAACGGCTCGAAGTACTACATCGGCAACGGGAACTGCGCGCGGACGGTGTCGGTCTTCGGCCGCATCGAAGGTGTCGAGGGGCCGGACCAGTACGTGTTCTTCTACGCGGACTCGGAACACCCGAACTACCGCGTGGTGAAGAACGTCGTGCCGTCGCAGATGTACGTCGCCGAGTTCGAGCTCAACGACTACCCGGTGTCCGAAGAGGACATCCTGCACGTCGGCGCCGAAGCGTTCTCCGCGGCGCTGAACACGGTCAACATCGGCAAGTTCAACCTGTGCTTCGGCGGTATCGGGATGTCGACGCACTCGCTGTACGAGGCGATCACGCACGCGCACAACCGGGTGCTCTACGGCAAGAAGGTCACCGATTTCCCGCACGTGCGCCGGGAATTCGTCGAGGCGTACGCGCGGCTCGTCGCGATGAAGCTGTTCTCCGACCGCGCCGTGGACTACTTCCGCAGCGCGAACGCGGACGACCGCCGATACCTGCTGTTCAACCCGATCACCAAGATGAAGGTGACCACCGAGGCGCAAAAGGTCATCGGCCTGGTCGCGGATGTGGTGGCGGCCAAGGGTTTCGAGGCCGACACCTATCTCGCGATGTCCAAGAACGACATCGACGGCCTGC
Organism: Amycolatopsis sp. SB7-3; assembly: GCF_041021335.1. Taxonomy (NCBI): domain Bacteria; kingdom Bacillati; phylum Actinomycetota; class Actinomycetes; order Pseudonocardiales; family Pseudonocardiaceae; genus Amycolatopsis; species Amycolatopsis sp. SB7-3. The sequence goes on along the minus strand of NZ_JBFPJQ010000008.1, from coordinate 199,433 downwards.
CGAAGCTCGAAGGCACGGTGGCGGTGAACCTCGCGCTGATCGCGAAGTTCGTGCCCGCGTACCTGTTCGCGCCGCAGGCTTACGAGCCGGTGCCGACCCGTTCCGACGCGGCGGACGACGAGTTCCTGTTCCGTCAGGGCCCCGCACGCGGACTGTCGAAGGTGCGGTTCCACGACTGGCGCGAGGCCTACGCCAAGGCGTCCGCGATCCCGAACGTCGCGCGGTTCACCGAGCAGGCCGAGGCGCTGGTGAAGCTGTTCACCGACGCGGCCCCGGACGAGGCGCAGCAGCAGGACCTCGACTTCGGCCTCGCGCTGACCGAGCTGTTCACGCTGGTCGTCTACGGGCAGCTGGTGCTGGAGCAGGCGGAGATCACCGGCATCGAGACCGAGGTCGTCGACCAGATCTTCGCCGTGCTGGTGCAGGACTTCAGCGTCGCGGCGATCGACCTGCACGGGAAGTCGTCCTCGACCGAGGCGCAGCAGGCGCTGGCGCTCGCATCGATCCGGAAGCCGGTCGTGGACGCGGACCGCTTCGACCACGTGTGGTCCCTGGTCCGCGATCTCTCCGGCGCCTACGCGATGAACCCCTGAAGTCCCGTGAAGGCCCCCTTCCCTCGGCTCAGCCGAGGGAAGGGGGCCTTCACGCGCAAAGTGACCTTACTTGCCGAAGCCGGCCTTCCGGAGCGCGTCCGCCATGGCGCCGCCGCCACCGAAGTTGCCGCCGCGGTCCCGGCCGCCGCCACGGCCGCCCTGGCCGCCGCGCTGGCCGCCTTGACGCTGACCGCCGCCCTGGCCGCGGTCACGACCGCCGCCGCCCTGCTCGCGGGCGGGCTTGCCGGGCTCGTCGTCCAGGCGCAGGGTCAGCGAGATCCGCTTGCGAGGCACGTCGACCTCCAGCACCTTCACCTTGACGATGTCGCCCGGCTTCACGACCTCACGCGGGTCCTTGACGAAGTTCTTCGACAGCGCCGACACGTGCGCGAGCCCGTCCTGGTGCACGCCGACGTCGATGAACGCGCCGAACGCGGCCACGTTCGTCACGACGCCTTCCAGCCGCATCCCCGGCTTGAGGTCGCCGATCTTCTCGACACCGTCGGCGAAGGTCGCGGTCTTGAACGCCGGACGCGGGTCGCGGCCCGGCTTTTCGAGTTCGGAGAGGATGTCGGTCACCGTCGGGAGACCGAAGGTGTCGTCGACGAACTCCGCGGGCTTGAGCGCCTGCAGCGTCCGCGTGTTGCCGATCAGCGAACGGATGTCGGTGCCGGTCGACGAAAGGATCCGCCGCACCACCGGGTACGCCTCAGGGTGCACCGAGGACGAGTCGAGCGGGTCGTCGCCGTCCGGGATCCGGAGGAAGCCCGCGCACTGCTCGAAGGCCTTCGGGCCCAGCCGCGCGACCTCCTTGAGCCCGCTGCGGGTCTTGAACGGCCCGTTCTCGTCGCGGTGCGCGACGATGTTCTCCGCCAGCGTCGTCGTGATCCCCGAAACGCGGGTCAGCAGCGGCGCCGACGCGGTGTTGACGTCCACGCCGACGGCGTTCACACAGTCTTCGACCACCGCGTCGAGTGACCGCGACAGCGAGATCTCCGACAGGTCGTGCTGGTACTGCCCGACACCGATCGACTTCGGGTCGATCTTCACCAGTTCCGCCAGCGGGTCCTGCAGCCGCCGCGCGATCGAGACCGCGCCGCGCAGCGAGACGTCCATGCCCGGCAGTTCCTGTGAAGCGAACGCCGACGCCGAGTAGACCGACGCGCCGGCCTCCGAGACGACGGCCTTCGTCAGCTTGAGTTCCGGGTGCTTCTTGATCAGTTCGCCGGCGAGCTTGTCGGTCTCGCGCGAAGCGGTGCCGTTGCCGATCGAGATCAGGTCCACCTTGTGGCGGGCGCACAGCGCGGCGAGTTCGGCGATGGACTGGTCCCATTTGTTCGCGGGCTGGTGCGGGTAGATCACGTGCGTGCCGACGACCTTGCCGGTCGCGTCGACGACGGCGACCTTGACGCCGGTGCGGAAGCCCGGGTCGAGACCCATCGTGGCGCGGGTGCCCGCCGGGGCGGCGAGCAGCAGGTCGCGCAGGTTCGCGGCGAACACGCGGACGGCGTCGTCCTCGGCCGACTGGCGCAGCCGCATCCGCAGGTCGATCCCGAGGTGCAGCAGGATCTTCGTGCGCCACGCCCAGCGGACGGTGTCGCCGAGCCACTTGTCGGCCGGGCGCCCCTCGTTGGCGATGCCGAACTTGTGCGCGATGCGGTTCTCGTACTCGGTCGGCCCCGTGCGCGGCTCTTCGGAGGGCTCCTCCGACTCCATCGACAGATCGAGGATCTCTTCCTTCTCGCCGCGGAACATCGCGAGGATCCGGTGCGAGGGGAGCTTGGTGTAGGGCTCGGAGAAGTCGAAGTAGTCGGAGAACTTCGCGCCCTCTTCGGCCTTGCCGTCGCGGACCTTCGAGGCCAGGCGGCCTTCCGCCCACATCTTCTCGCGCAGCTCGCCGATCAGGTCGGCGTCTTCGGCGAAGCGCTCGACGAGGATCGCGCGGGCACCGTCCAAGGCGGCCTGTGCGTCCGCGACACCCTTGTCGGCGTCGACGAACACCGCGGCGGCGGCCTGCGGGTCGGTGTTCGGGTCGCTCAGCAGCCCGTCGGCGAGCGGCTCCAGACCGGCCTCGCGGGCGATCATCGCCTTCGTCCGCCGCTTGGGCTTGTACGGCAGGTAGATGTCCTCGAGACGGGACTTGGTGTCGGCCGCCATGATCGACGCTTCGAGCGCCTCGTCCAGCTTGCCCTGGCTGCGGATCGACTCCAGCACCGCGACCTTGCGCTCGCCGAGTTCCCGCAGGTAGCGGAGGCGTTCTTCGAGGGTGCGGAGCTGGGTGTCGTCCAGCATCCCGGTGACCTCTTTGCGGTACCGGGCGATGAACGGCACGGTCGATCCGCCGTCCAGCAGGTCGACGGCCGCCTTGACCTGCCCCTCGCGCACGCCGAGTTCTTCGGCGATCTTCTGCTCGACTGTCTGCAGGCCCTGCACGCTCACTCCCACACTCCTGAAATCCGCCCTCGGGTGCTCTCGGACCCTGCATTCTGCCGCTCGCGCCGAGCCGACTTTCGTATGGCCTCCCCTAACCGAACCCTTGACAGTTGTATTGGTCTGTACCATTTTGATGTGGCCGACATCACCTGTTCGTGGAGGCCAGTCGTGAAAGTGAAGCCGAAACACGCGTTCCTCGCCCTGCTGTCGTCACTGGCCGTGTGCCTGGGGGTGACTTTCGCGGTCTCGGGCAACGCCTCGGCCGCCAACATCCTGACCAATCCGGGCTTCGAACTCGGGACCACGAGCGGCTGGACCTGCTCCGGCACGTCCTCCGTGGTCACCACGCCGGTCCACTCGGGAAGCCGCGCGCTCAGCGCCACCCCGGCCGGACAGGACAACGCCCGCTGCTCGCAGAGCGTGGCGGTCAAGGCCAACACCGCGTACACGCTTTCGGCGTGGGTGCAGGGCAGCTACACCTACCTCGGTGTCACCGGCACCGGGACGGGTGACAAGAACACCTGGACCCCGGGTGGCGGCAGCTGGAGCCAGCTCTCGCTGAGCTTCACCACCGGCGCGTCCACCACCAGCGTCGAGATCTACCTGCACGGCTGGTACGGCCAGCCCGCGTACTTCGCCGACGACGTGAACCTCGACGGCCCCGGCGGCTCGCCGACCACGACGCCGACCACGCCGACGACGTCCACGAGCCCGACGACCACCACGTCGAACCCGCCGACGACCACGACGAGCACCCCGCCGACCGGGAACCTGCCGAAGCACGTGATCACCGGCTACTGGCAGAACTTCTACAACGGCGCGAAGGCGCTCAAGCTCGCCGACGTCCCGACGAAGTACAACATCATCGCGGTGTCCTTCGCGGACGCGACGACCACGCCGGGCGCGGTCACCTTCACCCTCGACTCCGGTCTGTCGAGCCAGCTCGGCGGCTACACCGACGCGCAGTTCAAGGCCGACATCAAGACGGCGCAGGCGCGCGGACAGAAGGTCATCCTGTCCGTCGGCGGCGAGAAGGGCACGATCCGCGTCGACTCCTCGGCCGCGGCGACGAACTTCTCCAACAGCATGAAGTCGCTCATCGCGACCTACGGCTTCGACGGCGTCGACATCGACCTCGAGAACGGCGTCAACGCGACCTACATGGCGCAGGCGCTGCGCAGCATCCACGCGGCGGGCGGCACCGTCATCACCATGGCGCCGCAGACGATCGACATGCAGAGCCCGGCGGCGGAGTACTTCAAGCTGGCGCTGAACGTCAAGGACATCCTGACCATCGTCAACATGCAGTACTACAACAGCGGCTCGATGCTCGGCTGCGACCAGAAGGTCTACTCGCAGGGCACGGTCGACTTCCTCACCGCGCTGGCCTGCATCCAGCTGCAGAGCGGTCTGCGGGCCGACCAGGTCGGTCTCGGCCTGCCCGCGTCGGGCTCGGCGGCCGGTGGCGGCTACCAGGCGCCCGGCAACACGGTCAGCGCGCTGAACTGCCTCGCGAAGGGCACGAACTGCGGCTCGTTCAAGCCCTCGACGACGTACCCGGCGATCCGCGGCGCGATGACCTGGTCGATCAACTGGGACGCCTCGCAGGGCTACGCGTGGTCGAACACGGTGAGCGCGGGCCTGGCCGGCCTCCCGTGATGATCCGCTAGACCGGGGCGGGGCACCGTCGTCGCGCGGGCGACGGTGCTCCGCCCTTTCCACTTCATGCGTTTCGTCCTCTGGATGCGGTAGTTGGCAGGGCGAACTACCGCATCCAGAGGACGAAACGCGCGGGGGTTAGAGGGGTGTGAGGGGCAGGCGGAGGGCCGCCGGGGCCTCCGGAGGGACGACGGGCTTCAGCGGGGCGACGGGGGACAGGCGCCGGTAGGCGGCGCCGAGCGGCGGCCGGGGATCCTCCTCGCCCTTGTTGGGCCACAACGACATCGCGCGTTCCGCCTGCGCGGTGATGGTCAGCGACGGGTTCACGCCGAGGTTCGCCGAGATCGCCGAGCCGTCGGCGATGTGCAGCCCCGGATATCCGTGCACCCGCTGGTACGGATCGACGACGCCGGTCTCGGCGCTGTCGCCGATCGCGCAGCCGCCGATGAAATGCCCGGTGATCGGGATGTTCGCCAGATCCGTCCACGCTCCCTGCGCCAGCCCGCCGATCTTGTCAGCCACCCGCCGCGTGACCTCGTGCCCGGCGGGGATCCACTCGGGGTTCGGCTCGCCGACGCCCTGTTTCGTGGTCATCCGGCGGCCGAAGAGTCCACGTTTCGTGTACGTGGTCACGGAATTGTTCAGCGTCTGCATCACCAGCAGCCCGACCATCCGCTCCGACCAGCGTCGCGGGTTGTGCAGCCGCACCAGGTTCCGCCGGTTCCGCCACAGTTCGCGCGCGCCCAGCACCCATCGGCGTTTGCCCGGTTCGGCGTCGACGAGCACCGTCGTCAGCAGGCCCATGAAGTTGCTGCCCTTGCCGTAGCGCACCGGTTCGACATGCGTGACGGCGTCGGGATGGATCGACGACGTGATCGCGACGCCGCGCGTGAAGTCCGTGTCGTCGCGCAGCGAGCGCGCGGCGAGGACGGCCTCGGAGTTCGTCCTGGCGAGCAGGCCCAACCGCGGCGACAGCTCCGGCAGGATGCCCGAATCCTTGAGCGAGTGCAGAAGTCGTTGCGTGCCCAGGGAAGCGGCGGCGAACACGACGTGCTCGGCGGTGAAGGTCCGCTTTGCCTTGCGGACCCACCGTCCTGTTCGGACGGTGTCGACGGCGTAGCCGCCGCCGATCGGCCGGACCGACACCGCGGTGGTCAGCGGGTGGACCTCCGTGCCCGCCTTCTCCGCCAGGTACAGGTAGTTCTTGACGGTCGTGTTCTTCGCGCCCACCCGGCAGCCGGTCATGCACTCACCGCAGTGCGTGCACGGTTTCCGCAGCGGGCCCTCACCGCCGAAGAACGGGTCGACGTCGCGTGCGCCGAAGTGGACGCCGACCGGGGTCGGCCGGTAGGTGTCCGCGATCCCCATGTCCTCGGCGACTTCCCGCAGCACGCGGTCGGCCGGGGTGACCAGCGGGTTCTCGACCACGCCCAGCATCCGTTTCGCCTGGTCGTAATGCGGGGCGAGTTCGGCCTTCCAGTCGGTGATGTGCGCCCACTGCGGATCCCGGTAGAAGGTGTCCGGAGGCTCGTAGAGCGTGTTCGCGTAGACCAGCGAGCCGCCGCCGACACCCGCGCCGCTCAGGACGAACGTGTTCTTCAGCAGGGTCAGGCGCTGGATGCCGAAGCAGCCCAGTTTCGGCGCCCACAGGTATTTCCGCAGCCGCCAGGAGGTTTTCGCGAACTCGTCGTCGGCGAAGCGGCGTCCGGTCTCCAGCACGCCGACCCGATAGCCCTTCTCGGTGAGCCGCAACGCGGTCACGCTGCCGCCGAAACCGGAGCCGATCACCAGCACGTCGTAGTTCACCGCGGTCCCGCCGTCCGGTAGTCGCCGAGGTCGAGCGTCTTCGTCCGGCGGTCGTATTCGGTGACCAGACCGGGCCAGTTCGTGCTCACGCGCCCGTTCTCCTGGCGGTACCAGCTGGCGCAGGACGTCCAGACACTCTTGCCCAGCCGCCGCTGGATCTCCTCGTCGTACCGTTGCTCGACCTCCGGGACGACGTCCATATAGGACACTTCGGGTTTCGCGAGGTGTTCGACGGCCTGGCGGATGTAGCGGGCCTGCCGTTCGATCATGTAGATGATGGAGCCCGCGCCGAGGTTCGTGTTGGGACCGTAGACGCAGAACAGGTTCGGGAAGCCCGGCACGGTCATGCCGAGGTACGCCCGCGCGCCGCCCTTCCACGCGTCCGACAACGCTTTTCCGCCGAGGCCTTCCACCTTCAGCTCGCCGAGGAAGTCGGTCGCCGCGAAACCGGTGCCGTAGACGATGACGTCGGCCTCGTGCTCGACGCCGTCCTCGGTGAGCACGCCGGACGGGGTGATCGCGCTGATGCGCCGCGTCTCGACGGCGACGTTGTGCTGCGCCAGAGCGGGCAGGTATTCGTTGGTGAACAGGATCCGTTTGCAGCCCAGCGGGTAGTCCGGCGTGAGTTTCTCGCGCAGCGCCGGGTCCTTGATGTGACGGCGGCGCAGCTGGGCCGTCCGCAGCTCGAAGATCTTGGCCAGCAACGGATGCTTCGTCATCGCGTAGGTCGCGTATTCGGCGAGCAGGAAGATCCGGAGCCTGCCGAGTGACTGGGTGGCGGGCAGATGCCGGAACAGCCGCTGCTGCCAGCGCCGGTAGCTGGTGTCCCGTTTCGCCATGATGTAGGGCGCGGTGCGCTGGAAAACGGTCAGTTCGCCCGCCTGGCGCTGGAGTTCGGGCACGAACTGGATCGCGCTCGCGCCGGTGCCGATCACCGCGACCTTCTTGCCGCGCAGGTCGACGTCGTGATCCCAGTGCGCGGAGTGGAAACTGGCGCCTTCGAAGGTCTCCTGGCCGGGTATGTCCGGCTGGACGGGGCGCGAGAGCTGGCCGACGGCGGGGACGAAGACGTTCGCCTCGTACGTCTCGCCGCCCGCGGTCTCCACCCGCCAGAGCCCGCGCTCCTCGTCGAAGGCCGCGGAGGTGACGCGGACGCCGAACCGGATGTGCGGTTCGAGCCCGTAGCGGCGCACCACGCGTTTGAGGTACTCGTGGATGTCCGGTTGCAGCGAGAACCGCTTCGGCCAGTCGGGATTGGGCTCGTAGGAGAACGAGTAGAGCGGCGACGGGATGTCGCAGCCCGCGCCGGGGTACGTGTTCTCCCGCCAGACGCCGCCGGGTTCGTCGGCGCTCTCCAGGATGGTGAAGTCGTCGAAGCCGGCGCGTTTGAGCTCGATCGCCGTCCCGACCCCGCCGAAGCCCGTCCCTACGATCAGCACACTCGTATCGCCCATGCCGACCGAAGTTACCCAGCGGTCACCCCTGGTGGAAGTACACGAGCGGCCACTCGATCGAGATTTCCGGCCACGCCCCTCCCGCATTTCGTCCTCTGAATGCGGTGGTTCGCGCTGCCAACTACCGCATTCAGAGGACGAAATGCACCGAGTGGGTCTCCGCCTGCGGGTGCGCCCAGGCCAGGAGGCGGTGCGCGGAGCTCTCCAGGGTGTCCAGATCGCGCTTCGGGACGCGCTCGAACGGCGTGATCACCACCGAAGCCGCCTTCTTCACCGTCTTGATCTCCCAGAAGCCCTTCACCATGCCGCCGACCAGGATGGTGCCCTTGACCAGGCCGTTCTGCGTGATGACGACCTTGCGGTGCTCGTCGCTGATCACCCGCGTGCGGTCGGCGTAGGACAGGACGGTCTGGTCGAACGGGCCCAGCAGCCGCGCGGGCGCGGGGGTGTCCGGATCCGGACGCGAGGCCTCGGGCAGGTCGAAGAGCTCGCGGCCGTTCTCGTCACGGAACGTCCGCAGCTCCGGCCGCAGCCGCTCGGCGACGTCGCCGAGTTTCGTGATCCCGGCCCAGGCCTGCGCGTCCTGCACGCTGGCCGGCCCGAACGCGGCCAGATAGCGCCGGAACATCGCTTCCGGCGACGGCGCGGTGTCCGGTTCGGCGCCCAGCCAGTCCCCGGTGGTCTGGTACGTCGGCTGCCCGGATTTGCCCCAGACGCCGCGCGGTGGGATCTGCACCAGCGGCAGCAGCGCCCGCGCGACGTGCACCAGCGACGACGGCGCGACGCCCTCCCAGTGCTTCGCCAGTTCCGCGCCGAGGCCTGCCGACGAAAGCGGCCGCTCGCCCAGCAGCTTGCGGGCGGTGCGGGCGATCTCCTGGTGGTCGAGACCCTTGATGTCGGGGCCGTGCTGGGTGTTGCCGAGCACCGAGCGGTCGTAGAGCGGCTGCACGATGGGGCGCCACGCGAGCGCGTCCGACGGCGTGACCAGGTGCACCGTGCCGCGCATGAGCGCGATCCGCACGACACTCTTGTCCAGCAGGAGGCTCGCCAGGTCTTCCTGGCGGAAGCCGTGCAGCCGGGTCCAGAGCGCGAAGTACGGCGGGTTCGGCGCCTGCGCCTGAAGGCCCGCCAGATGCTCGACCGCTTCGAGCGCGGTCATCTTCGAACGCCGGAGCAGCAACTGCCGGTCCAGCATGGCGCGGTTCAGCGCGCGCCTGCTCAACGTGTCGGACATGCCGCTCACCCTAAAGGGGATCAAGGACAGTTATGGTCCTCAATGGGCCGATCGACGCCAGGGGATCCATAATCCCGGCCATGGAACTACCGCCGCCGGTGATCCGGGACTGGGACTACCCGCGCGGCACGGCGAGCATCGTGCTCATGGCCCGCTTCGCCGCGGAGAACGGCGTCGAGGGGCTGGAGTCCTACGAGCACGCCCCCGTGGACGGCCAGGTCGACGCGCGTCAGGAACTCGCCGTGGTCCGGGCCCTGGTCCGCGGGCTCGGCGGCGAGGACGCCGTCGCGCTGCGGCTGAGCAGGCGATACCGGGTCAGCGCGTTCGGCATCTTCGGGTTCGCGTGCATCAGCAGCCCGACGCTGGGGGACGCGATGCGCTTCGCCCTGCGCTACCTGGACCTGAGCTTCACGTTCTGCATCCCGCACGTGACCGTCGAGGCGGGACGACTCGCGCTCGCCATGGACGACAGCCGCGTGCCCGGCGACGTCGCCCGCTTCCTGCTGCTGCGCGACCTCGGCGCCATCCACACCGTCATGCGCGACATCCTGCCGGACATCTCCTTGCGCTCCTTGGCCTTCCGGCACGGCAAACCCTCCACTGTGGACGAATACGTGCGGACCTTCGGGCTGGCGCCGTCGTTCTCGGCGCCGTCACATGTCGCCACCCTGGACCCGCTCCTGCTCGACAAACCGCTGCCGCAGGCCAACGACCAGACCGTCGCGGTGTGCGCCGCGCAATGCGAACTGCTGGTGTCACGGAAACGGGAGCGATCCGGGATCGCCCAGCAGGTGCGGGAAAGGCTGGTGCGGCTCGGCGGGGTCGACGCGGGTATGGAGGAGGTCGCGCGGCAGCTCGCGCTCAGCCCCCGGACCCTGCGGCGACGGCTGTTCGAGGCCGGGACCGGCTACCGGGCCCTGCTCGACGAGGTCCGCCAGGCGCTGGCGGAGGAACTGCTGGACACCGGCGCGCTCACCGTGGAGGACGTCGCGCTGCGGCTGGGCTACGCGGAGGCGTCGAGTTTCATCTACGCCTTCAAACGCTGGAAGGGGATGACGCCGGCGGCTTATGCCCGGCGGAACGCGTTGCGAGCACGGCCGGGTAGGTGACCCGCAGCAGATGCAGGATCGACTCGGTGAGGAACACCCGCAGCTCCTCCCTGCCGAGCGTGCCGCGGATCAGCCATTCGCGTGACGCCGCGCGCAGCATCCCGCCGTACGACCGGATCATCGCGCGCAGTTCTTCGCGACCCTCGGTGACGTCGCTCATCAACGCGGCCGCGAGCACGCGATCGGCGGCGATCTCGTCACCCTCCAGCATGATCCGCTCGATCTCCGGATCGCGGCCCACCGCCTCCGGGCCGATCGCCGTCAGCCAGGCCTGCTCGTTGCGCTCGACGACCTCGATCCAGTGCCGGACGCTGATCGCGAGCCGCTCTTCGGCGGTCGTCTCCGGCAGGTTCTCGATCACCGGCGCCGGGACGATCATCATCTGCCGGACGACTTCCAGGTACAGCTCGCGTTTGCCGCCGAAGTAGTGGTTGATCAGCGGCCGGGCCACCCCGGCGGCCTTCGCGATGTCCGAGGTCGAAACCGAGGCGTACGTGCCCTCGCCGAACAGCCGCCGGGCCGCGGTCAGGATCTCGGCCCGCCGGGCGGCCGGTTCGAGGCGGCGCCGCCGGGCTTCCGGATCGGTGCTCATGGGCCGAGCGTAACCGTTTCACGTGGCCGCCTGCCGTTACTCATTCGGAACAACCCCTCGGTAACCCCCGGGGCCTTCGCGGCGACGTTCGGGGCGGGGGGACCGGGTGTCATGGGTAGGGACGAATGACCAGTGCTGAGCGCGATCCGGTTCGCCGCGCCGGGCGGTGGGTCAGTGTGCGGCTGCAGCATCGTGACGTCCGCATCCAAGGTGACAGCGGGGAGGAAAGCGTCTCCTACGCGGGGATCGTGATCACGAGTTTCGAGAACGGTGCCGAGGTCTGCGAACGCTGGATCCCGCTCGGGGTGGATCCGTCGGAGGCCGACGACGAACAGCTCATCCAGCAGCTACGCGACGCGCTGGTCTGGCAGGCGCGGCGGCCGCCGAAAGGCTGAACGTCCGGCTATTGGGTCCGCAGGCCGTCGAAGGCGATCTTGCACACCGCGTCCGCCAGCTCGGTCCCGGCCGAACCACGACGCGGCCGGTACCACTCGATCAGCGAGTTCACCATGCCGTACAGCAGGCGCGCGGTGACCGCGGGATCGATGTCGGGGCGCACGTCGCCCTCGGTTTCGGCCTGTTTCACCAGTTCCGTGACGAGCCGGTCGAATTCGCGCCGCCGAGCGAGCGCCGCCCGTTCGATTTTGGTGTTGCCGCGCACCCGCAGCAGCAGGGTCACGAACGGCAGCTGGTCGACCAGCACGAGGACACTGCCCCGCACCAGATGCTCCAGCTTTTCGATCGCCTTGCCCTCGAAGGATTCCGTCTCGGCGGCGACGGCGAACAGGCCGTTCAGCGCGCGGTCGACGGCGAGCCGCAGCAGCTCCTCCTTGCTCGGCACGTGGTGGTAGATCGCGGATTTCGTGATGCCGAGCTTGCGGGAGAGGTCCTCCATGCTGGTGCCGTCGTAGCCGCGCTCGTTGAACAGCTTCACCGCGACCTGCAGCAGCGACTCGAGGTCGTACCCGGGGCGCCCCCGGCGGGCGGGGGTGCTCAAGCGCGGTCCCGTTCGTCGAGGACGCGGCGCATCTTGCCCAGCGAACGTTCCAGCGTGTCCGGGTCGACGACCTCGACGCCGACGCTCACGCCGACCCCGTCCTTCACCCCGGCGATCAGCCGGGCGGCGGCCTCGGCGCGCTGCTCGGCGGTGGCGTCCGGACGCGCTTCGACGCGGACGGTCAGGTGGTCCATCCGGCCCTTCGTGGACCGGATCAGCTGGAAATGCGGCGCGAGCGCGGGGGTCACCAGCACGACTTCCTCGATCTGCGTGGGGAAGACGTTGACGCCACGCAGGATGATCATGTCATCGCTACGCCCGGTCACCTTCTCCATCCGCCGGTACGCCGGCCGCGCGGTGCCCGGCAGCAGCCTGGTCAGGTCGCGCGTGCGGTACCGGATGATCGGCAGCGCCTGCTTGGTGAGCGAGGTGAACAGCAGCTCACCCTCGGCGTCGGTCGGTTTCTCGGTGAACGGGTCGATCACCTCGGGGAAGAAGTGGTCCTCCCAGATGTGCAGCCCGTCCTTGGTCTCGACGCATTCCTGCGCGACACCGGGGCCCATCACCTCGGACAGGCCGTAGATGTCGACCGCGTCGATGCCGACGCGTTCCTCGATCTCCGTGCGCATCTGCTCGGTCCACGGCTCCGCGCCGAAGATGCCGACCTTGAGCGAACTCGTCTGTGGGTCGATGCCCTGCCGCTCGAACTCGTCGAGCAGCGTCAGCATGTACGACGGGGTGACCATGATGATCTCGGGTTTGAAATCGGTGATGATCTGCACCTGCCGCGCGGTCATACCGCCCGACGCCGGGATCACCGTGCAGCCGAGCTTTTCGGCGCCGTAGTGCGCGCCGAGCCCGCCGGTGAACAGGCCGTAGCCGTAGGCGACGTGGACCTTGTCGCCCGGCCGCCCGCCCGCGGCGCGGATCGAACGCGCCATCACCGTCGCCCAGGTGTCGATGTCTTCGGACGTGTAGCCGACGACGGTCGGTTTCCCGGTGGTGCCGCTGGACGCGTGGATGCGGCTGACCTGCGACTCGGGCACGGCGAACATGCCGAACGGGTAGTTGTCGCGCAGATCCTGCTTGGTGGTGAAGGGGAACTTCGCCAGATCTTCCAGCGCCTTGCAGTCGTCCGGGTGAACGCCCGCCTCGTCGAACTTCCGCGTGTAGAAGGGCACGTTGTCGTACGCGTGCCGCAGCGTCCACCGGAGGCGCTTCAGTTGCAGCGCCTGGAGTTCGTCGATGGTGAGGTTCTCGGCTTCGTCGCTGAAAGTCATCGTCACGCCTTCTGGATGGTGCGGCTGCGGCCGCGGAATTCGGCGACGACCTCCGGCCCGTCGGGGGTCTCCCGGTGCACGGTGACGTCGTAGATGCCGTTGCGGCCGTAACGCGTCCGTTCGGTGGCGGTGGCGATGAGGTGGTCGCCGAGTTTGCCCGCCGCGACGAAGGAGATCTCCGCGCCGGCCGCGACGGTCACCGGGCCGTGGCTGTTGCAGGCGCAGGCGAAGGTCGTGTCGGCCAGCAGGAAGACGTAGCCGCCGTGGGCGATGTCGTGGCCGTTGACCATCGTCTCGGTGATCCGCATGGTGGCGACGGCGTGGCCTTCGGCGGCCTCGATCAGCTCGATGCCCAGCGCCTTCGACGCCTGGTCGTCGGCGAACATCGTGTGCGCGGCGTTGCCAGTCATACGAGACCACCTGGTTACTGACCGAACGGACGGTTGTTAAAGGGTGCCGCAAGTAAAGGCGCGCCTTCGGGCAGATGTCAAGGGTCCACCGCCTTCGGGGGGTTTGCAAGACCCCGGTCAGGAGCTACAGTGAATTACTGAACGGACGGTCTGTTAATCCCACCATCGAAGGGTCGGCCCCATGGCATTGCTGCGCAGCTACGTCTCCGGCGGGTGGCACACGGCGGAAAGTGACGGAGTACCGCTGCACGACGCCTCCACCGGCGAAGAGGTCGCCCGGGTCTCGTCCGACGGCATCGACTTCGCCGCCGCGCTGGAGTACGGCCGCCGCGTCGGCGGCCCCGCGCTGCGCGAGCTGACCTTCCACCAGCGTGCCGCGCTGCTGAAGGCGCTGGCCTCCCACCTGCGCGAGCACCGCGAAGAGCTGTACGCGCTCTCCGCGCGGACGGGCGCGACCAAGGGCGACTCGATGGTCGACATCGACGGCGGCATCGGCGTGCTGTTCGCCTACTCCAGCAAGGGCAAGCGCGAACTGCCGAACGACACCGTCTACGTCGACGGCAACGTCGAGCCGCTGAGCAAGGGCGGCACCTTCGTCGCCCAGCACATCGCCGTGCCGCTGCGCGGGGTCGCCGTCCAGATCAACGCGTTCAACTTCCCCGTGTGGGGTCCGCTGGAGAAGTTCGCGCCCGCGTTCCTCGCCGGCGTGCCGAGCCTGATCAAGCCGGCCAGCCAGACCGCGTACCTCACCGCGCGGCTGGTCGAGATCATCATCGAATCCGGCATCCTGCCCGAGGGCACGCTGCAGTTCGTCGCGGGCAGCGTCGGCGACCTGCTCGACCACGTCACCGCACAGGACCTCGTCTCGTTCACCGGTTCCGCTTCGACCGCGCAGAAGCTGCGCGCGCACCCCGCGATCGTGCGCAACTCGGTGCGGTTCAACGCCGAGGCCGACTCGCTGAACCTGTCGATCCTCGGCCCGGACGCCAAACCCGGCACCACCGAGTTCGACCTCTACGTCAAGCAGCTGACCACCGAGATGACGGTCAAGGCGGGCCAGAAGTGCACCGCCATCCGCCGCGCCTTCGTCCCCGCCGACCTGCTCGACGACGTCGCCGAAGCCGCGAGCGCACGCCTGGCGAAGACCACCGTCGGAAACCCGACCGCCGAGGGCGTCCGGATGGGTGCCCTCGCCAGCCTGGAGCAGCGCGAGGAGGTCCGGCGGTCGCTCAAGGCGCTGCTGGACGTCGGCACCGTCGTCTTCGGCGACCCGGAGCAGGTCGAGGTGGTCGGCGCGGACGCCGAACGCGGCGCGTTCATCTCACCCGTACTGCTGAAGGCCGACCCGGAGCGCTCCGAGCCGCACGAGGTCGAGGCGTTCGGCCCGGTGTCGACGCTGCTGCCCTACACCTCCACCGAGCAGGTCATCGAGCTCGCCGCCCGCGGCGGCGGCAGCCTCGTGGGCTCCGTCGTTTCCGCCGACAAGGAGTTCGTGCGCGAGGTCGTCCTCGGCGTCGCGCCGTACCACGGCCGCCTGCTGGTGCTGGACGCCGAAGACGCCAAGGAATCCACCGGGCACGGTTCCCCGATGCCGCAGCTGGTGCACGGTGGTCCCGGCCGTGCCGGTGGCGGCGAGGAGATGGGCGGCGTCCGCGGCGTGCTGCACCACATGCAGCGCACGGCGGTCCAGGGTTCGCCCGCCGCCCTGAGCACGGTCACCGGCCGCTGGGTCGCGGGTGCGCCGCGCGCCGAAGGCGACGTCCACCCGTTCCGGAAGTCCTTGGCGGAGCTGAAGATCGGCGACTCCGTGGTCGCCGGTCCGCGCACCGTCAGCCAGGAGGACGTCGACCACTTCGCCGAGTTCACCGGCGACACCTTCTACGCCCACACCGATCCCGAGGCCGCGGCGGCGAACCCGCTGTTCGGCGGGATCGTGGCGCACGGGTACCTCGTGGTCTCGTTCGCGGCGGGCCTGTTCGTCTCGCCGGAGCCTGGCCCGGTGCTGGCGAACTACGGCCTGGAGAACCTGCGGTTCCTCACCCCGGTCAAGGTCGGCGACTCGCTGACCGTGACCTTGACCGCCAAGCAGATCACCCCGCGGATCGACCAGGAGTACGGCGAGGTCCGCTGGGACGCCGACGTCACCAACGCCGACGGTGACTCGGTCGCCAAGTACGACGTCCTCACCCTGGTGGCGAAGGAGCAGTCATGACCGCGACGTTGCCGGAAGAAGACCTCGAACGGCATTTCGAGGCGACGATCGAGCGCGACCAGCGCATCGAACCGCGTGACTGGGTGCCCGAGGGTTACCGCAAGACGATGATCCGGCAGATCGCGCAGCACGCGCATTCGGAGATCATCGGCATGCAGCCGGAGGGCAACTGGATCACCCGCGCGCCTTCCTTGCGGCGTAAGGCGATCTTGCTCGCGAAGGTGCAGGACGAGGCCGGGCACGGGCTGTACCTGTACTCCGCGGCCGCCACGCTCGGCGCCGACCGCGCGGATCTGACCGACAAGCTGATCAACGGCAAGCAGAAGTACTCGTCGATCTTCAACTATCCGACGCTGACCTTCGCCGACGTCGGCGTGATCGGCTGGCTGGTGGACGGCGCGGCGATCTGCAACCAGGTCCCGTTGTGCCGCAGCTCGTACGGGCCGTACGCGCGCGCCATGATCCGCATCTGCAAGGAGGAGTCCTTCCACCAGCGGCAGGGCTACGAACTGCTGATGACCATGATGCGCGGCACCGAGAAGCAGCGCGAGATGGTGCAGGAGGCGGTGAACCGCTGGTGGTGGCCGTCGCTGATGATGTTCGGCCCGCCGGACGCGGATTCGCCGAACACCGCGCAGTCGATGGCGTGGAAGGTCAAACGGCACACCAACGACGAGCTGCGCCAGCGGTTTGTCGACATGTCCATTCCGCAGGCCGAGGCGCTGGGGGTCACCTTCCCGGACCCGGACCTGAAGTGGAACGCCGAGCGCGGGCACTACGACTTCGGCGCCGTCGACTGGGACGAGTTCAAGAACGTGTTGAAGGGCAACGGCCCATGCAACGCCCAGCGCGTCGCGCACCGGCGGCGGGCCCAGGAAGACGGCGCGTGGGTGCGGGAAGCCGCCTCGGCGCACGCAGCGAAGAAGGGTTCGCGATGAAACACGACTGGCCGTTGTACGAGGTGTTCGTCCGGGGCAAGCGCGGGCTGAACCACGTGCACGTGGGTTCGCTGCACGCGGCGGACGACGACATGGCGTTGCACCACGCGCGGGATCTGTACACCCGCCGCAACGAGGGCGTGTCGATCTGGGTCGTGCGCGCGTCGGACATCACCGCTTCCTCGCCGGACGAGAAGGACCCGTTCTTCGCGCCCAGCGGCGACAAGGTGTACCGGCACCCGACGTTCTACGAAATCCCCGACAACGTCCCCCACATCTGACATGAGCTTCGACAACGCCTACGAGGCGATCACCGAGGAGAACGACTCCCGCTGGGCCTTCGGCACCGGGTTCGAGGATCCGCTGTCCGGTGTGGACACCACGGTCCCGTCCGGTGTGGACGGTGACAGGCTGGCGGCCTACTGCCTGATGCTCGGCGACGACGCGCTGATCTTCTCGCACCGGCTGCAGGAGTGGTGCACGAACGCGCCCGAACTCGAGGACGAGGTCGCGATCGCCAACATCGCGCTCGACCTGCTCGGCCAGGCCCGGCTGCTGCTGGCCCGCGCGGGCAAGGCCGACGGCAGCGAGCGTTCGGAGGATTCGTACGCCTTCTTCCGGAGCGAGCAGGAGTACCGCAACGTCCGGCTGGCCGAGCTCGAAGGCGGGCACTTCGGGCATCTGATCGCGCGGCTGCTGGTGTTCTCGATCTGGCGGCTCGCTTTGCTGCAACGGCTTCAGTCCTCTGTGGACCCCGTGCTCGCGGCCATCGCGGACAAGGGGGTCAAGGAAGTCGCGTACCACCGCGACTACGCCGCCCAGTGGGCCGTGCGCCTCGGCGACGGCACCGAGCTGTCCCACGCGCGGATGCAGGAAGGCCTCGACGCGGTCTGGCCGTACGTGGACGAGCTTTTCGCGGCGCACGAGGTCGAGTTCGTCGAGTCGCCGTCGTTGCGGCCGGAGTTCGACGCGATCCTGGATCAGGTGCTGGCCGCCGCGACGCTGAAACGTCCCGAAGCCGGTGCCCTCGCCGGGGTTTCCGGTCGGATGGGCCGCGACGGCGTGCACACCGAGCGGATGGGCTACCTGCTGGCGACGCTGCAGAGTGTCGCCAGGGAACATCCGGACGCGACATGGTGACCGCGTACGCCGTGGCGGCCACGGTCACCGACCCGGAACTGCCGATGCTCACCCTCGCCGACCTCGGCGTGCTGCGAGAAGTGTCCGAAGAGGACGGTCGGGTGGTCGTCGCGATCACCCCGACCTACACCGGCTGCCCGGCGATGGACACCATGCGCGACGACCTAGTGCACGCGCTCACCGGCGCGGGCTACGGCGAGGTCGAGGTCCGCACGGTGCTGCAGCCCGCCTGGTCCACCGACTGGATCACCGAAGACGGCAAACGGAAACTGGCCGAGGCCGGGATCGCGCCGCCGGGCGCCGCGCCGCGGCGGGCCGGGCCGATCCCGCTCACGCTGAGCCCGGCGGTGTCGTCGGTCCGCTGCCCGAACTGTGGTTCCGCGGACACCGAAGAGCAGTCCCGGTTCAGCGCGACGGCGTGCAAAGCCTTGCGCCGCTGCCGGTTCTGCCTCGAACCGTTCGAACACGTCAAGGAGATCTAGCGTGACCGCAACCCTGCGCCGCACGGGATTCCACGCCCTGAAGGTGGCGGACGTCCAGCGCCTGTGCGACGACGCCGTCGCGGTGACCTTCGACGTGCCCGAAGAGCTCGCGGACACCTTCCGTTTCAAGGCGGGGCAATCGCTGACCCTGCGCCGCGAGATCGACGGCCGCGACGAGCGCCGGTCGTACTCGATCTGCGCGCCCGCCGGCGCGGCGCCGCGGGTCGGCGTCCGCGAGGTGCCGGGCGGGCTGTTCTCGTCGTGGCTCGTGCGCGACGTGAAACCCGGCGACGAGATCGAGGTGGCGCCGCCGACCGGCAACTTCAGCCCCGATCTGGAAGCGGCCGGGCATCACGTGCTGATCGCGGCGGGATCGGGGATCACGCCGGTGTTGTCGATCGCGTCTTCGCTGCTCAGCGACTCCGACGCGACGGTGACCGTGCTCTACGGCAACCGCCGCACGGACACCGTCATGTTCGCCGACGACCTCGCGGATCTGAAGGACCGTTACCCCGCGCGGCTCGAACTCGTCCACGTGCTCTCCCGTGAGCCGCGCGAGGCCGAACTGTTCACCGGGCGGCTCGACGTGGAGAAGCTGCGGCGCCTGTGCAGCGTGCTGATCCCGGTCGAGGACGTCGCGCACTGGTGGCTGTGCGGGCCGTTCGAGATGGTGACCGGCGCGCAGGAACTCCTGCGCTCGCTGGACGTCGCCGACGAACGCGTGCATCAGGAACTGTTCTATGTGGACACTCCGCCGGAGCCGGTGCATCACGTCGACCCGGCCGTCGTGGGGGCGTCCAGCGAGGTCACGCTGGTGCTCGACGGCCGGTCGACGACGATGACGCTGCCGCGCGGGACTTCGGTGCTCGACGGCGCGCAGAAGTTCCGCCCGGATCTGCCGTTCGCCTGCAAGGGCGGCGTGTGCGGCACCTGCCGGGCGAAGATCTGCGACGGCAAGGTGGACATGCGGCGCAACTTCGCGCTGGAAAAGGCCGAAGTCGACGCCGGTTTCGTCCTCACCTGCCAGTCGGTGCCCGTCTCCGATGCCGTCACCGTGGACTTCGACGCCTGACCCACCCCCGCGTTTCGTCCTCTGAATGCGGTACTTGCGTGTGCAAGTACCGCATCCAGAGGACTAATTGCGGAGGGGGAGCCACCGGGTGATGCCGATGTCGGCGAGGAACGGCCGGTCGTGGCTCGCCACGATCAGCGTGCCCCGGTAGGCCAGCAGCGCCTCGGTGAGCCGCCGCACGCTCGCCAGGTCGAGGTTGTTCGTCGGCTCGTCGAGCAGCAGGAGCCGCGGCGTGGGCTCGGTCAGCAGCAACGTCGCCAGCGCCGCCCGGAACCGCTCGCCGCCGGACAACGACGCCACCTCGCGGTCGGCCGCCTTGCCCCGGAACAGGAACCGCGCGAGCCTCGCGCGGATCTCGTTGTCCGTGAGCGACGGTGCGACCAGCCGCACGTTGTCCACAATGGACAGCGTGTCGTCCAGTACGTCGATCCGCTGGGGGAGCAGCCTCGCAGGGACGAAGAGCCCCACCTCACCCGACTTCGGCGGCAGCTCGCCGGCGATCGTCCGCAGCAGGGTGGTCTTCCCCGACCCGTTCGGGCCGGTGAGCGCGATCCGCTCGGGGCCCATGACGTGCAGGTCCACCGCCGGGCCGAACCGGGGCACGGCGTCGATGCGGAGCACGTCCGTGCCGCGGGCGACGGTCGTCTCCGGCAGCTCGACGCGGATCTCGGCGTCCTCCCGCACCAGTTCCTCCGCGGCCTTCAGCGCCTCGACGGCGCCTTCCAGCCGGTCGGTGTGCAGGTTCCGGTACTTGCCCGCGGCGATCTGCGCGTCCTCCTGACGTTTGCGCATCCGCACCTTGGGTTCGCGTTTCCGGTCCCACATCTGCTGGCCGTAGCGGGCCCGCCGGGCGAGTTTGATCCCGGCCTCGACCAGCTCCCGCTTCTGTCGTTTGACGTCCGACTCCGCCGCGCGCACATGTCGCCGGGCGGCCTCCTGCGCGACCTCGACGGCGTGTTCGTAGTCCGCGAGGTTGCCGCCGTACAAGGTGACCTCGTGGTCCCGGACCTCGGCGATCCGGTCGACCAGCCGGAGCAGTTCGCGATCGTGCGAGACCACGACGAGGATCCCGCCCCAGCCCGCGACCTCGCGGTGCACGAGTTCACGGGCCCGCAGGTCGAGGTTGTTCGTGGGCTCGTCGAGCAGCAACGCGGCGGGACGGCGCAGCAGCAGGGCGGCCAGCCCGAGCAACGTGAGTTCGCCGCCGGACAGCTCGCCCGCCCGCCGGTCCAGGCGGACGGCTGCCAGGCCGAGCCGGTCGAGGATCGCGCGGATGCGTTCCTCGACGTCCCAGTTGTCGCCGATGGTGGCGAAGTGCTCTTCGGTGGCGGAACCGTCCTCGACGGCCCTGATCGCCGCGCGGATCGCGGTGACCCCGAGCACGTCGTCGACGCGGCGTCCGGTGTCGAGGACGAGGTTCTGCGGCAGGTAGCCGAGTTCACCCGGTGTGGTGATGGAACCCGTCGTGGGCCGCAGCTCGCCGGCGAGCAGCCTGAGCAGCGTGGATTTGCCGGATCCGTTGGTGCCGACCAGGCCGGTGCGGCCGGTGCCGAGGGTGAGCGAAAGGCGCTCGAACGCCGGGGCGCCGTCGGGCCAGGTGAAGGTGACGTCGGAAAGCGTCAAGGAAGAAGACATGAGACTCCCTGCGAAGGAGGTGGATGAGGGCGCAGGTTCGTCTCAGAAGATCACCGTGGCAGGGTAGCTCTTGGGTGGCCGGGTGGCGACCGATTTTCGTGGGCCCGGTCGCAGCTCTGGATCATGCGACCGCAACCACCGTCGTCGATATTCGGCGACACGGGGACGGTTCCTGGTGCCCTAGGCGCTGTCGTCGAATTGCGGCAACGCGGGGGAGTCGGTCATGTGGCTGCGGTTAGCGTCGTGGATTCCGCGGTCGTTGCCGAATTGCGGCAATGGTCGCCGGTGCGGTCGGCCCTGATTCGGTGCTGGGGTGGTCCCTGGTGTCGGCAGGTGTTGTCGCCGATTTCCGGCAACGGTGCAGGCGTGTCGGTCTCGGTCACGTGACGTCGGGCCGGTCCCGGTTCCCGCAGGTGGTCGTTGCCGAATTGCGGTAACGGCCGCCAGGTGCGTCGGCCCTGATGCGGCATCGGGCCGGTCCCCGGCAGGCGCTGTCGCCGAATACCGGCAACGGCACCAGAGCGTCGCCCCGACGCGACACCCGACCCCGGCTCGGGCCGTCGCCGAATCCCGGCAACGAACGACCCGCCACAGAGCCCCGAGTCACGGCCTGTCCCAAAGACCCGCGAGAGGCATACTGGCGAGCGTGATCGAACGCCCTCATGTCCTGCTCTCCGCCGCGGTCTCGCTCGACGGCTACCTCGACGACGCGAGCGACACCCGGCTGGTGCTGTCGAACCAGGAGGACTGGGCCAGGGTGGACGGCCTGCGTGCCGCGTCGGACGCGATCCTCGTCGGCGCGAACACGGTGCGTGCGGACAACCCGCGGTTGCTGGTGCGTTCGCCGGAGCTCGTGGCGACAAGGGTCGCGGAAGGACGCCCGGAGCAACCGGTCAAGGTCACCCTCACCCGGAGCGGGTCACTCGATCCGGCGGCGCAGTTCTTCACTGTCGGCGATGCCGAGAAGCTCGTCTACGCGCCGCCCGGCGTCGTCACAGGGGTGAAGGCGACCGTCGTCGAACTGTCCGGCCTGAATGAAATGCTGGCCGATCTCCACGCGCGCGGCATCCGGCGGCTGATGGTCGAAGGCGGCGGCGCGATCCACACCCAGTTCCTCACCGAGGGCCTGGTCGACGAGCTGCATCTGGCCGTCGCGCCGTTCTTCGTCGGCGACCCGAACGCGCCGCGCTTCGTAGGGCCAGGCGCGTACCCGCGCGGGCTGACCTTGGTCGAAAGCACAAGGCTGGGCGACATCGCCGTTCTGGAGTACCACGCGACGCCGGAACCGTCCGATGTGGACATCCGGCGCCTGCGCGAGGCCATCGCGCTGGCGGAGAACTGCCCGCCGCGCACGTTCCGCGTCGGCGCGGTGATCACCGCCGCCGACGGCGAAGTGCTCTCCACCGGTTTCTCGGGCGACGGCGATCCCGCCAACCATGCCGAAGAAGCCGCGCTCGCCAAACTCGAACCGGGGGATCCGAGGCTGGCGGAGGCGACGATGTACACGTCACTGGAGCCGTGCAGCTCGCGGACGTCACATCCGCGAAGCTGCACCCAGCTCATCCTCGACGCCGGCATCCCGCGCGTCGTCTTCGCCTGGCGCGAGCCGTCGGTGTTCGTCGACTGCGTCGGCGCCGAGACACTGGAGGCGGCCGGACGCCGGGTGATCGAGGTACCCGCCCTCGCCGCCGACGTCCGCCGCGCGAACACCCATATCCCGGGTGTCCACCTGTGAGCTACTTGCAGGCGTCGCAGCAGCCGCAGCCCTGACCGGTGCACGCCGAGCAGCAACCGTGGCGAAGCACGACCCTCAACAGACGCTTGATCATCGCTGTCCTCCCGATCATTGACGTCCCACCGCCCTTGTCACGCTAAGTTCTGCGCATACGACAGTGGTACCGCCGGGAGTGCCACGGCACTGCTCCAGCGGGTGATGTCACGATTCGAGATCCCCCTCCAGCGATAGGTAGACCTCGCGCAGCTGAGCCAAAAGATCGGCGTCCGGCTCCGCCCACAGTCCCCGATCGGCCGCCTCGTTCAGCCGCTCGATGATGCCGCGCAGCGCCCACGGGTTGGCCTGGCGCAGGAACTCCTGGTTGACCTCGTCGAGCACGTAGGACTCGGTGAGCTTCTCGTACATCCAGTCACCGACCACACCCGCGGTGGCGTCGAAACCGAACAGGTAGTCGACCGTCGCCGCCAGCTCGAAAGCACCCTTGTAACCGTGCTTGCGCATCGCCGCCAGCCAGCGCGGGTTGACCACGCGGGCCCGGAAGACGCGGGCGGTCTCCTCGCCGAGCGTGCGGGTGCGGACGGCGTCCGGGGTGGTGCTGTCGCCGACGTAGGACGCGGGCGCGGTCCCGGTCAGCGCGCGGACCGTCGCGATCATCCCGCCGTGGTACTGGAAGTAGTCGTCGGAGTCGGCGATGTCGTGTTCGCGGGTGTCGGTGTTCTTGGCCGCGACCACGATCCGCTTGTACGAGTTCTCCATGTCCTCGCGCGCCGGCCTGCCGTCGAGGTCGCGGCCGTAGGCGAACCCGCCCCAGACCGCGTAGACCTCGGCGAGATCCTTGTCGTCGCGCCAGTTCCCGGAATCCATCAGCGGCAGCAGGCCCGCGCCGTACGCGCCCGGCTTGGAGCCGAAGATCCTCGTGGTGGCCCGGCGTTCGTCGCCGTGCGCGGCCAGATCCGCGCGAGTGTGGGCGCGCACGAAGTTCTGTTCGTCCGGCTCGTCGAGGTTCGCCACCAGGCGCACGGCGTCGTCCAGGAGGGTGATCACATGCGGGAAGGCGTCGCGGAAGAACCCGCTGATCCGCACGGTGACGTCGATCCGCGGACGGCCGAGTTCGGCGAGCGGGATCGCCTCGATGCCGGTGACACGCCGCGAAGCCTCGTCCCAAACCGGCTGGACACCCAGCAGGGCGAGGACTTCCGCCGCGTCGTCACCCGACGTGCGCATCGCCGAGGTGCCCCAGACCGAGAGACCGACCGAACGCGGCCAGTCGCCCGTGTCCTCCTTGTAGCGGCGGAGAAGCGAGTCCGCGAGCGCCTGTCCGGTCTCCCACGCGAGGCGGCTCGGGATGGCCTTCGGGTCGACGGTGTAGAAGTTGCGGCCGGTCGGCAGCACGTTGATCAGGCCGCGCAGGGGAGAACCGCTGGGGCCCGCCGGGATGTAGCCGCCGTCGAGCGCGTGGAGCACGGCGTCGATCTCGGCGCCGGTGCCCGCCAGGCGCGGCACGATCTCGGTGGCGGCGAAGGTCAGCACGCGGGCGACCTCCTGGTGCTCCGGCACCTCGGCGACGACCTCGGCGACGGCGGCGGGGGACCAGTCCCTGGCCTCCATCGCCTCGACGAGTGAGCGCGCCGTCTGCTCGATGGCGTCCACTTCGGACAGTGGGGCGTCGCTGTTCTCCTTGAGCCCCAACGCGGACCGCAGGCCCGGGACCGCGCCCTGTTTGCCACCCCACATCTGCTGGGCGCGCAGCATGGCGAGCACGAGATTGATCCGCGCTTCGCCCACCGGCGCGGCGCCGAGGATGTGCAGTCCGTCGCGGATCTGGGCGTCCTTGACCTCGCACAGCCAGCCGTCGATGTGCAGCAGGAAGTCGTCGAACTCCGCGTCGTGCGGGCGTTCTTCGACACCGAGGTCGTGGTCCAGTTTCGCGGCCTGGATCAGCGTCCAGATCTGTGCGCGGACCGCGGGCAGTTTCGCCGGGTCCATCGCGGCGATGTTGGCGTGCTCGTCGAGGAGCTGTTCCAGCCGGGCCATGTCGCCGTAGCTCTCGGCGCGGGCCATCGGCGGGATCAGATGGTCGACGATCGTGGCGTGCGCGCGCCGTTTCGCTTGCGCGCCCTCGCCGGGGTCGTTGATCAGGAACGGGTAGATCAGCGGCAGATTGCCCAGGACGGCGTCCGGCGCGCACGAGTCCGAGAGACCCGCGGTCTTGCCGGGAAGCCATTCCAGCGAACCGTGTTTGCCGAGGTGGACTACGGCGTGCGCGCCGAATTCCTCCTCCAGCCAGCGGTACGCGGCCAGGTAGTGGTGGCTCGGCGGGAGGTCCGGGTTGTGGTAGATCGCCACCGGGTTCTCGCCGAAACCGCGCGGCGGCTGGATCATCAGGATGACGTTGCCGGACTGCAGCGACGCCAGCACGATGTCCCCGTTGTCCACGTAGAGTTCGCCGGGCGCCGGGCCCCAGTGCTCCTCCATGCCCTCGCGCAGTTCCGCGGGCAGCTCGGCGAACCACTCGCGGTACTTGTCCGCGGGCACACGGATCGGGTTGCCGGACAGCTGTTCCTCGGTGAGCCACTCCGGATCCTGGCCGCCCGCGGCGATGAGCGCGTGGATCAGCGCGTCGCCGTCGGGCTGGTCGGTGCCGGTGGGCTCGACGCCGGGGAACGGATCCTCACCGAGGTCGTAACCCTGGTCCCGCATGCGGCGCAACAGTTCGATCGCGGACGCGGGCGTGTCGAGGCCGACGGCGTTGCCGACGCGGGAGTGCTTCGTCGGGTACGCGGACAGCATCAGCGCGATCCGGCGTTCCGGCGGGGGAGTGTGGCGCAGGCGGGCGTGCGCGAGCGCGATCTTGGCGACCCGCGAAGCGCGCTCGGCGTCCGGCACGTACTTGGGGAGGCCGTCGTCGTCGATCTCCTTGAACGAGAACGGGACGGTGATGAGGCGGCCGTCGAACTCGGGGACGGCCATCTGGTTGCCCGCGTCGAGCGGGGAGAGGCCGTCGTCGTTCGCGGACCAGGTCTCGCGATCGCTGGTGAGGCACAGTGCCTGCAGGATCGGGATGTCGAGCGCGGCCATCTCGGCGACGTCCCACGCCTCGTCGTCGCCACCGGCGCCGACCTCGGACGGCCGCGTGCCGCCGGCCGCCAGCACGGTGACCAGGAGCGCGTCGGACTTGGCCAGTTCGGCCATCATCTCCGGCTCGCGGGTGCGCAGGGAGGCGCAGTGGATCGGGAGCGCGCGGCCACCGGCGTCCTCGACGGCGTCGGCGAGGGCGTGGACGAACTCGGTGTTCCCGGACAGGTGGTGCGCCCGGTAGTAGAGGATCGCGACGATCGGGCCCTCGGTGCTCTTCGGTTCGCGCTCCAGGACGCCCCACAGCGGCTGCACGGCGGGCGGCTCGAAGCCGTCACCGGTGAGCAGGAGGGTGTCGCTCAGGAACCGGTGCAGCTGGGTGAGGTTGGCCGGGCCGCCCTGCGCGAGATACGCGTGCGCCTCCGCCGCCGTGCCCGCCGGGACGGTGGACAGCTTCATGAGCTGCGCGTCCGGCGTCTGCTCACCGCCGAGGACCACGACGTGCGCGCCGCTCGCGCGGACCGTGTCGAGACCCTCCTGCCAGCTGCGCTCGGAGCCGAGGATCCGGACGACGACGATCTTCACGCCGTCGAGCAGGGCGGGCAGCTCGGCGAGATCGAGGCGGGCCGGGTTGGCCAGCCGGTACTCGGCTTCGCTGGAGCGGGCGCTGAGCAGGTCGGTGTCCGAAGTGGACAGAAGCAGGATCACGGCAGTCCTCACTCGGGGTGTCCGCGCCCCGGGTCGGGTGGTCGCGACGGCCGGAGTTCCTGGCTCCCCTCCCGTGCCGGGAGGGTGACAGTGGCGGGACCGCCCCGGACTCTCACCGGGTTCCTCCCTCTGCCGTCGCATGGGTCGAGTTCACTCTCCGGTGCGCTCAGGCGGGAGTCAAGGTGATGTGTGACCGGGGTCGAACGCGTACCCCATCCCGCGTGCGGTGCGGATGTGGCCCGCCCCGATCTTGCGGCGCAGGGTGCGGACGTAGACGTCGACGATGTTGGAGCCCGGGTCGAAGTCGTACCCCCACACGTGGGAGAGGATCTGCTCACGGGTCAGCACCTGGCCCTGGTGACGGATGAACAGCTCCAGCAGGGCGAACTCGCGCGACGTCAGGTCGACGCCGGTGCCGTCGACGTCCGCGCGGCGAGTGCGCAGATCCAGCGACAGCGGGCCCGCGTGCAGCACCGTGGTCTCGGCGACGAGTTCGGTGCGGCGCAGGCGGAGCCGGATCCTGGCCAGCAGCTCGTCGAAGCGGAACGGTTTGGCCATGTAGTCGTCGGCGCCGCCCTCCAGCCCGGCCAGGGTGGTCTGCGGCGAATCGTGCGCGGTGAGGATCACCACCGGGGTGGTGTTGTGGTGTTCGCGCAGCGTCCGCAGCACGGACAGGCCGTCGCGGGAGGGCAGGCCGAGGTCGAGCACCAGCAGGTCGTAGCCGTCACCGAGGGCGTACTGGAGGGCCTGCTCACCGTCCGCGACGACGGTGGTGGTGAAGCCGTTGGCGACGAGCCCCTTGCGGACGAACGACGCGATGCGCTCCTCGTCCTCGGCGATCAGGATACGGGCCACAGCGTGCCTCCTTCGGCTGAACGGACCGGGATTTCGATGGTGAACCGCGCGCCGCGGCCGGGTGCCGACTCCAGGCGCACCAGGCCGTGCTGCGCCTCGGCGATGGCGCGCACGATCGCCAGCCCGAGCCCGGCCCCGCTCCGATGACCGCCCGACGGCCCCCGGTTGAACCGCTGGAAGATCTTGTCGGCGTCCTCCCGCGGCACTCCAGGGCCGTGGTCGGCCACCCAGAACGACACGGTGTCCTCGGTGACGGCCGAGCCGATCAGGATCTCGTCGCCGTCTTCGGTGTGCTGGACGGCGTTCTGGGCCAGCTGCACCACGGCCTGGGTCGTGCGCTGCTCGTCGAGCGGCACCTGGCCCTCGCCGAGCGCCTCCAGCCGCCAGCGCCGATCGCCGATGGTGCGGACCTTGGCGTAAAGATCGCTGGTCAGCTCGGTGACGTCGGTGGGAGCCAGGGTGACGAAGTCGGGCTGCTCGGCCTTCGCCAGCAGCAGGAGATCGCCGACGATGCGGTTCATCCGGTCCAGTTCGTCGACGCACAGCCGGATCGCCTCGGCCCGCGCGACCGGGTCGTCGTCGAGCAGTTCGAGATGGCCGAGCACGATCGTGATGGGTGTCCGCAGTTCGTGGCCGGCGTCGTCGAGGAAGCGCCGCTGGGTGGCGAACGCGAGGTCGAGCCGGTCGAGCATGGCGTTGAACTGCTCGGCGAGCGCGGCGACGTCGTCGCGGCCGTCCACCGGGATGCGGCGGGTCAGATCGTGTTCGGTGATCTCGGCGGCGGCGCGGCGCACCAGCCGCACCGGGGCGAGGATCTGCCCGGCGACCAGCCACGCCGCGGCCCCGGCCAGGACGAGCCCGAGCAGCCCGACGAACAGCAGGGTCCGCACGGTGGTGGCGATCTCGGCGCGGTCGCGGTCCACGAAGTAACCGACGACGAACGAACCGCGGTCACCCTCTCGGGTGCCGGACGCGTCGACCCGGATCCAGCGCATCTCCCCGGCGGGGGTCTCGACGCTGCCGCTGCGCGCCGGGTCGGCGAGGATCGGATCCAGCACCGCCGGGCTCTCGCCCAGCCGGAACGGTTCCTCGCGGTCCTGCAGGATCGGCCCGGATGACGGCGTCCAGGCCAGGACCACTTCGTCGTCGTCGACGTACTGGCGGCGCAGATGCGCCGAAAGCGCGGACCGCACGTCCGGGAACGGCTGCCCGGTGGCGCGGTCCACCCCTTCTGCCAGCACCTGGCCGAGTTCGGCGGCCTCCTGTTCGAGTGCGGCGTTGACGTCGCTGTCGACCTCGCGCAGCAAAAGGTTGTACGTGACCAGCGTCGTCGACACCGTCACCACGGCGACGAGCAGCAGCAGCCAGCCCATGATCCGGACGCGCGCGGGGATCGCCCGCATCCTGGTTTCAGTCGTCGTCAGCACCGTCGTCGTCCTGGTCGTCGCCGGGCGGGACCACCGGGGGCGGTGGCACGACCACCGGCGTGGAACTGCTCGGCGGAGGGGGCTGGGTGGTCGACGTCGGATGTTCCTTCAGTTTCACCTCGATCGGCGCCTGCGGTGCGGGCGGCTCCGGCCATGCCCAGGTGACCGCGGCCGCACCGAGCGGGAGCGCCACGGCGGCGATGAGCAGGGCGATACGCGGCGAACGGGCCATGGCTCCACCCTTCCGGTCGTCGATGTGGCGAAGATGAGGACAAGATGAAGGAATCTTCACATAACGGGCGCGGACAGACGGGTGCCGACCAGCACCATCCGCAGCAACCGTTCGGCGGCGTCGGTGAGGAACTCCGCGCCGCGCAGGATCGCCTCGTCCAGATCCACCGGACCGGGCTGGATGGCCTGGAAGGCGTCGATGCCGACCGCGTAGGTGGTGTCGGCGTCCATGCCGATCCGCCCGGCGAGCGCGACCACCGGCTTGCCGTGCGCCTTGGCCCGGCGCGCGACCTCGGCGGGCACCTTCCCGTGCGGGGTCTGGGCGTCGATCGTGCCCTCGGCGGTGACCACGAGATCGGCCGCCGCCAGCCGCGCGTCGAGGTCGACGTGGTCCAGCAGGACCTCGAAGCGTGGCAGCAGCCGGGCTCCCAGCGCCGCGCACAGCCCCGCGCCGAGACCGCCGGAAGCACCCGATCCTGGGACGAGCGCGACGTCGGCGCCCAGATCGCGGCGCAGGACGTCGGCCCAGTGGTCGAGCGCCGCCGCCAGGCGCTCCACCTGCTCGGGAGTGGCGCCCTTCTGCGGGCCGAACACCCTGGCGACGCCGCGGGGGCCGCACAGGACGTTGTGCGGGTTGACCGCCAGCCGGAGTTCGGTGCCCGCGAGTCTCGGATCGAGGCCGGACACGTCGATATGCCGGGCCCGCGCCAGCTCCGCCCCGCCGGGTCCCACCTCCTGACCGGCGCGATCGAGCACCCGGGCACCCAGCGCCTGGAGCGCCCCGGCCCCGCCGTCGGACACGCCGGAATCGCCACAGCCGACGAGCACCGACGAACACCCCGAGTCGAGCGCGGCGATCATCAGCTCGCCGACGCCCCGGCTGGTGGTGCGCCCGGGATCGCGCCGATCGGCGGGCACCAGGCGGAGACCCGCGGCCGCCGCCATCTCGACCACCGCCGTCGACCCGTCGCCGAGGATCGCGAAATGGGAGCGCGTCGGCAACCCGACCGGACCGGTGACGACGGTGTCCACGATCTTCCCGCCGGTGCTCCCGGCCAGGGCCGCGGCCGACCCCTCGCCGCCGTCCACGAGCGGGACGCGGTCGATCTCCGCGAACGGGACGACCCGCAGCACGCCCTCGGCGATGGCGTCGGCGGCGGCTTCGGCACCGAGACTTTCCTTGAACCCACTGGGGGCGACGACGATCCGCATGACTTCCTCCTGGTGGTTCACGGGATGAGCGAGAGGCCGAGGCGCGGCCAGACGAGCAAGGCGAAGACGGCGACGACGACCACGTGCAGCGGCGCGAGCACTTTCGAAAGCCGGAGCAGGTCGCGGGACGAATAGGTCGGCACGCCGTCGATGCCGGAGAAGAGGGCGACGGGTTTGGCGGACGAGGTGAGGGTGTGGCAGAACCCCGCGGCCGCGGTGGAGGCGAACACCGCCGCGGCCGGGGCCAGCCCGGTGGCCGCCGCGAGCGGGATCACCACCGGCACCAGCACCGAAGACCGCGCCGAGCGGGACTGCACCGCCAGATGCGCGGCCGTGCTCACCACGATCACCGCCGCCAGCACGACCCACGCCGGCGCATCCCGGACGGGACTCAAGGCCACGTCCGCCATCCACGCGGCCGCGCCCGACCCCACCAGCGCGCCGCCCAGCGCGGCCGTCGCGGCGGTGAAGAGCAGCAACGACCACGGCACGGTCTTCAGGGCCGTACCCGTGGTGACCCGATGCGGTGGCACGCACATCGCCAAGGCGCCGACGAGCCCGACCAGCGCGGGCGGCATTCCGTGCCACGGCTCGGTGCACCACAGCACCAGCACGGCTCCGATGGTGACCGCCGCGAACCGTTCCGTCCGGGTCCACGGTCCTCGCGGCGGGAACCTGGAGCGCAGGTCGAACCGCTCACGACGGTCTTCGCGGGTGGTGAACAACCGCAAGACGACCTCGGCCGCGAGATGGGACGAGACCACCGCCAGCGGCAGGCCGAGCAACAGCCAGCGCAGGAAGCCGATGCCGTCGCCGGTCGCTTCACGCAGGAGCTGGTCGGCCACCAGATGCGCGCCCGCGCCGATGAGCGTCGAGACCGCCGACAGCAGCACCACCGTCGGGAACAGCACCGAGAGCGCCTTGACCATCCGCGGAAGCGCGCTCGCCAAGGCGGTGAACACCGGCACGGCCAGCGCCGCCCG
Source organism: Amycolatopsis sp. SB7-3 (assembly GCF_041021335.1). Lineage (NCBI taxonomy): Bacteria > Bacillati > Actinomycetota > Actinomycetes > Pseudonocardiales > Pseudonocardiaceae > Amycolatopsis > Amycolatopsis sp. SB7-3. The sequence continues at coordinate 168,161 of NZ_JBFPJQ010000008.1, read as the reverse complement.
CCCCGACGTCGAGGGGACCACCAGCGAAGAGGCCACCACCGCGACCGTCGACAGATGCGCCAGCCCGCGCACCGATCGCGCCCGTGCCGGGACCAGGGCCACGAACCGGTCGACCAGGCCTGAAGCGGTCAGCCCCGCCGCCAGCACGAACGCCGCGATCAGCAGCCACACCAGATCCGCGCCGAGGGTGGCGAACAGGTCGGCGGGCGCCAGTACCCCTGCCACGGCAAGGACGGCCACCGCCGCCAGCGCGATCCAGGTGTCGTCCAGGCTGGTCGTAATCCAGGCGCCCACTGCCGCGGCGAAGACGGCCAGGACCAGTGCGCCCTGCCAGCCCGGTCCGCCGGGTACGAGCGCGGTGCCCAGCGCCGGGATGGCTGTTGTGGGGATCAGCCATGCCTTGGTGTGCTTGGGTTTTTCGGGGTTGGGTGGCTTTCTCTGTGGGCTGGTCGTGTAGGTGTAGGCGGTCACGGTGATGAGCTTGTGACTCGCTTCTGAATCGTCCGTTAAGGACGGATGAGGAGGTCTTCATGTTGGCTTGGCGGCTGTTGCCGTGCGGCGGGTAGGTCGCGACTGGTCCGGTGGTGATGGACTGTGTGGATTTTGGGACATCTGACGTCCCAAAATCCACACAGTCTTGCGTGGCCGGTCCAGTCATGATGATCAGCTTGTGACGGGATCCTGAATCGTCCGTTCAAGAACTGGGCGCCGGATCGAGTTCGGTGGCGGTTTCACGGGCGTGGCCGGTGAGACGGCGGGCAGGTCCTGAGAGGCTCAGGGGTTTTCTGGTACCGGTGTTTCGATCGCGACTGGTCCGGTGGTGATGGACTGTGTGGATTTTGGGGCGTTGGATGACCAGGAATCCACACAGTCACCGGTGTCGGCATTTGTAATAAGGGTGAAACAGCCGCCGACCCCGAAGTGCCCTGCGAAGAGACCCTCGCATTTAGTCGACTAAATGCGAGGAACCCGCCGCAATTAGTCGGCTAAATGCGGCGAAGGGCGGCGACCTCGGCTCGCAGCGAAACGACCGCCTCGGCCAGATCCACCGGATCGACGGTGGCCGCCCATTCCCGGATGAGCACGGATCGCCGTCGCTCGACCTCTTTCTCCTTGTTGCGGATGAGGCCAGCCTGGGCGTACTCCTGCGCATCGACGGCCACTTCCTTGCGTCGCCGATATTCGGCGATCTCGGAAGTCAGCGCCTCGATCTCAGCGGGCGGGTCCATAGGGCGGCACGCAATGGAACTTCCCCAGACGGCGTTCTCATCCAGAAAGGGAGCCCAGATCCGCGCGTAAGCCTCCCGCACCCGCTCCTCGGTTACCCCGTGTTCGCCCAGGACGCGAGCCGCTCCGCCCCCGGCGGCCAGCAGGCCGACGACCAGCTCCGCCAAACCCGAGGATCGGGGCACGTCAAGGACTTCGGCCGTGACCGGATAGCCGTCGATGCTGCCGGCGGCAGGCGACGAAGGAGCTTTCTCCAGTTGCCCCACAAGGACATCGCGAGAGATCCCCAAAGCATCCGGGAGCGCGTGTCCGACGCCGTCGTCGAAGACGGCGAGCAGAAGTTCCTCGCCCCCGATGCGATCGCGCCCCAGCCGGACCGCGTGCGCGTGCGCCCGCTCCAGCAGGCTCACGCCGACCGCTCCGACGAAGAGTCCCCGATCCGCGGGAAAGGGGCGGTGGAGAAGATGATCTCCACCGCCACCTCGAAGAACTCCGCGATCCGCAGGGCGAGGTAGAGGCTCGGGCTGTACTCGCCGCGTTCGAGGTAGCCGATGGTCTGGTAGTGCACGCCCAGCGCATCGGCGAGTTCGCGGCGGGAAATGCCCCGTTCCGCCCGCAACATCGCGATCCGGTTGTAAACGACCTCGCTCATGAGCTAGCCAATTCGCTGCATCGCCTTTTCCCGTCGTGCCGCCACCGAGGACCCGGACTCGCGCCGCGCCATGCGCCGCAGGACGACCGGGGCCAGCGTCAATCCGATCACGGCCCACACCGACAGCACGCCGAGGGTCTCCCAAGGCCGCCAGGACTGGCCGATCTCGATGGCCACCGTCGAGTCCGGCAGCAGCGCCGACCGCATGCCGAGGCCGAGCCAGTACATCGGGAACACCTGCCCGAGGTACTGCAGCCATTCCGGCAGCGCGGTGATCGGGTAGAAGATCCCCGAGATCGCGCCGATCCCCAGTGTCGGCAGCATGATCAGCCCGATGCTGCGCGCGTTCGAGGTCAGCGAGCCGAAGATCGCGCCGATCGGCATCGTGGCGAGCAGGCCGAGCACCAGCACCCACAGCAGGCCCAGCCACGACGTCAGCCCGCCGGGCGCGATGCCGTCGAACAGGATCAGGCTGGGGATCAGTACCAGCAGCATGCCGATGACGGTGCTCATCGACACCGTGACGACCTTGCCGACGAGGTAGCCGATCATCCCGTTCGGGGTGGCCTTGGCGCGCAGGAGCGTGCCGTCCTCACGTTCGACGGCGAGGACTCCCGCCATCCCGAGCATGCCGGTGAACACGATCGACGCGCCTAGCACGCTCGGCACGGTGGCGGCGCCGACCGAGAACTCCATGCCCGGCAATTTCGCGTCGCGCATGAAGAACATGACGATCACGAAGATCGCCGGGTAGAGGAAGGTGTTGAAAAGGTCTTCCCAGTTGGTCATCATCTGGCGGGCCTCGAGCCAGCCGCGCCGGAAGCCCAGCCGGACACTGTGCTGGATCGTGTTCATCGCGCGCCCACCGCCTCCAGGGATTCGGCCTTGCGGACCAGGGTCATGTACGTGTCTTCGAGCGACGCCCGCCGGACCTCCAGATCGCCGATGGCGTCCCCGTGCTGTTTGAACAGTTCGTGCACGTACTTCGTCGATTCGGTCGTGGAGTGCACGAACCGCTGGCCGTCCAGCGTCCAGCGCACCTCGGCCTCGCCGGCGATCTGCCTGCTCAGCGCGTCGGCCGAACCGTCGGCCACGATGCGGCCGTGGTTCAGGATCAGGATCCGGTCGGCCAGCTTCTCGGCCTCGTCGAGGTCGTGCGTGGTCAGCAGGATCGTCGTGTCGTCGTCATCGGTCAGCCGGTGCACGAGTTCGTGGAACTCGCGCCGCGCCTCCGGGTCCAGCCCGGCGGTCGGCTCGTCGAGGAACAGCAGTTCCGGGCGGCCGACGATGCCGATCGCCACGTCGAGCCGTCGCCGCTGCCCGCCCGAGAGCATCCGGACCTTCTTGTCCGCGTGCGCGGTCAGGCCGACCGCGGCGACCAGTTCGTCCGGATCCCACGGCCGCCTGATGCGGTCCGTGGAGTACGGCGCGTAGTAGCCGCCCAGGTGCTCCAGCAGCTCGCGCACGCGCCATTTCGCGTGGTCACGCCAGGCCTGGAGGACGACCCCCAGCCGCGCCCTCCAGTTCTCGTCGGCGTGCGCCGGGTCGACGCCCAGCACGCTGACCTCGCCCTCCGACCGCATCCGGAAGCCTTCGAGGATCTCGATCGTCGTGGTCTTGCCCGCCCCGTTCGGGCCGAGCAGGCAGATCACCTCGCCGCGGTGCGCGGTGAAGTCGACGCCGTGGAGGACGTCGTTCGTGCCGTACCGCATCCGGAGATCTTTGACGGAGATCATCACGTCGTGTGGATCTCTCATTTGGTCACCCCCATCTCAGTGCTGCGATCGAATGTAGCACACCTACTACATATGATCTGAGACATACTCTCGGTGGAATCGGCCATCTACAGTGAGCGCATGTCCACGAGCGCACGTGTCCGAGCCGACGCGTGCCCTGGTGTTTTCGCCACGCACGACGCGGCCGACGGTCCGCTCGCACGGATCCGGTTGCCCGGCGGTGCCATCACCGCGGCTCAGTTCAGGGCGCTCGCCGACGCCGCCGAAGACCTCGGTGACGGCGCCCTCCACCTGACCTCCCGCGGCAACGTGCAGCTGCGCGGCGTCACCCGGCCGGGGCTCGCGGGCAGGCTCGCCGCGGCCGGGCTCCTGCCTTCGCCGTCGCACGAACGCGTCCGCAACATCCTTGCCTCACCGCTGAGCGAGACCGCGCAAAAGCTCGCTCGGGAACTCGACGAGGCCCTGTGTGCCGTCCCGGAGCTGGCCGAACTCCCGGGACGTTTCCTTTTCGCCTTCGACGGCGGCCAGGGCGACGTCGCCGGTGAGGGCGCCGACGTCTGCTGGCGCGACGGTGCCGTGCTGCTCGCCGGCGAGGACGCCGGCCTGCGCGTCCCCGCCGAGCAGACCGTCGAGACGCTGCTCGCCGTCGCGCGCGCTTTCCTGTGCACGAGGGGGACGGCCTGGCGGATCAGCGAACTCGCCGACGTCGAGCCGCTGCTCAGGGGCATCCCGGGTGAAATGACGGAGCGGCGGAAGTTCGAGGTGAACCCGGGCCTCCCGATCGGGCCGATCGGCGACGCGATCGGGGTCGCCCCGGTCTTCGGCAGGCTCACCTCGGCTCAGGCGCGCGCGATCGCGAACGCCGGGAACGCCGTGGTCACGCCGTGGCGATCGATCCTGGTCCTCGGCCCGTTGGCCGCGGACACGGGGCTGATCACCGATCCGGACGCGCCGTCGCTCGGGGTCAGCGCCTGCATCGGGCAGCCGGGCTGTGCCAAGTCGCTGGCCGACGTGCGGGCCGACGCGGCGAGAGTCGGGCGGACGCCGAGAGCCCATTTCGCCGGTTGTGAACGGCGCTGCGGCAAACCCGCGCGCGAGCACGTCGACGTGCTCGCGACGGAGGACGGTTATCTGGTCGACGGGGCGTTCGTCCCGGTCGGCGAGCTGGCGAGGACGTTGGCGGAGAAAGGGACACAGTGATCGACTACATCCGGGACGGGGCCGAGATCTACCGGCATTCGTTCGCCACCATCCGTGAGGAGGCGGATCTCGCGATCCTGCCCGACGACGTCGCGGTGCTGGCCGTGCGGATGATCCACGCCTGCGGGATGGTCGACCTGGTCGACGATCTGCGCTACAGCCTGGACGTGGTGGAATCCGGCCGTGCCGCGCTCGAAGCGGGCGCGCCGATCCTGTGCGACGCGAACATGATCGCCTCCGGGGTGACCCGCAAACGTTTGCCTGCCGCCAACGAGGTGCTGTGCACGCTGTCCGATCCGAAGGTGCCCGGGCTGGCCGAGCGGATGGGCACCACCCGGTCCGCGGCCGCGCTGGAGCTGTGGCGCGACAAGCTGCCCGGTTCCGTGGTGGCGATCGGCAACGCGCCCACCGCGCTGTTCCGCCTGCTGGAACTGCTGGAAGAGGGCGTCGGTGCCCCGGCGGCGATCATCGGGGTCCCGGTGGGCTTCATCGGCGCCGCCGAGTCCAAAGTGGAGCTCGCGAAACGGGCACCGGCCCCGTACCTGGTGGTGCACGGACGACGCGGCGGCAGCGCGATGGCCGTCGCCGCGATCAACGCGATGGCGAGTGAGGTCGAATGAGCGGGCTCGGAAAACTCTGGGGTGTCGGGCTCGGACCGGGTGACCCCGAGCTGATGACCGTCAAGGCCGCACGCCTGATCGGCGAGGCCGACGTCATCGCCTATCACAGCGCGCGGCACGGCCGGAGCATCGCGCGTTCGGTCGCCGAGCCGTACCTGCGGGACGGCCAGATCGAGGAGAAGCTGGTCTACCCGGTCACGACCGAGACCACCGACCATCCCGGCGGCTACGAAGGCGCCATCGCCGACTTCTACGAGCTGAGCGCGAAACGGCTCGCCGAACACCTCGACGCCGGACGCGACGTGGTCGTGCTCTGCGAAGGCGACCCGTTCTTCTACGGCTCCTACATGTACATGCACGAACGCCTCGCCGACCGCTACGAGGCGACCGTGGTGCCGGGCGTGACGTCGGTCAGCGCGGCGTCGTCGGTGCTCGGCCGCCCGCTGGTGCAGCGCGACGAGGTCCTCACGATCCTGCCCGGCACGCTGCCCGCCCCGGAGCTCGCGCGACGCCTGGCCGACACGCAGGCCGCGGCGGTGCTCAAACTCGGCCGCACGTTCGGCAACGTCCGCGAGGCGCTGGCCGAAGCCGGGAAACTGGACGACGCCTTCTACGTCGAACGGGCGACCTGGCAGGCGCAGCGCGTCGAGCCGTTCGCCGACGTCGATCCGGAGTCGGTGCCGTACTTCTCGCTGGCGCTGCTGCCCAGCCCGGCCTACGCGTCCCGGCTCGCCGACGAACCCGAAGTCACCCGCGAGGTGGAAACGCACACCGGCGGGGAGGTCGTGGTCGTCGGCCTCGGCCCGGCGGGTCCGGACTGGCTGACCCCCGAGGCGACCGCGGAACTGGCCGCGGCGGAGCACATCGTCGGCTACGGCCCGTACGTCGCGCGGGTGCCGCAGCGCGCGGGCCAGCAACGGCACGCGTCGGGCAACCGCGTCGAGGCCGAACGCGCCGTCGAAGCGCTCGAACTGGCCGCCGACGGGGCCAGGGTCGCGGTGGTCTCGTCGGGCGATCCCGGCGTGTTCGCGATGGCGTCGGCGGTGCTGGAACAGGTCGCGGCCGGTCGCGGCGCGGGCGCACGGGTGCGGATCGTGCCGGGCGTGACCGCCGCGCAGGCGGCCGCGTCCCGGGTCGGCGCGCCGCTGGGCCACGACTACTGCGTGCTTTCGCTGTCCGACCGGCTCAAGCCGTGGGAGATCATCGAACGACGGCTCGACGCGGCGGGCGCGGCGGATCTCGTGCTCGCGCTGTACAACCCGGCGTCCCGCACGCGGACCACGCAGCTCGCGCAGGCCCGCGACGTCCTGCTCCGGCACCGCGCGCCGGAGACGCCCGTGGTCGTCGCCCGCGACGTCGGCGGCCCCGAGGAGGACGTCCGCGTGGTCACCCTCGGCACCCTCGATCCGGCCAGTGTGGACATGCGCTGCCTGCTGATCGTCGGCTCGTCGAAGACACGCGCCGAGAACGGCGTCGTCTGGACACCTCGCACTTACGAGTGACGGCCGAGCCCGGCGTTCCGGGCTTGGGCGAGCAGCACCTCCCGGTCGTCCGTGCCCGCCTTGGCCTGGATCGAGGTGACGACGTTGCGCACGGTCTTGGGCGCGAGCCCCAGCCGGCGCGCGACGTCCGGGATCGTCAGCCCGCCGGCCAGATGGTCGAGCACCTCGTGTTCGCGTGGGGTCAGCCGCGGGAACGCCCGCATCGGCTGTGAAGCGGCGAGGAGGCCGTAGAGCCCGTCCGCGGCGCGCTCGCCGAACACGACCGCGCCCGCCGCGACCCCGCGGATGAAGCGGATCAGATCGTCGGGGCCCGCGCTGCGGGACAGGACGCCCCGCGCGCCCGCGAGCATCGCGGCGACCACGAGTTCGCCGTCGCCGGGCGGGGTCAGCACCAGCACGGCGGTGTCCGGTACGCGGGACGACACCTCGCGTGTCACGGCGAGCCCGTCGAGCGCGGGCGGGTGGACGGACAGGACGAGGACGTCCGGCCGCAGCGCCCTGGCGTGCCAGACCGCTTCACGTTCGTCGGGGGTATGGGCGACCACCTCCAGCTCCGAGGACGCGGGCGGTTCGGGCACGCCCGCGAAGACCACGGTCACCGCATGGGTTCGAATCGGCACGCCATCGGTTGTAGCGCAGAACTTTTGTACAGTGTCGGGCCGTTTTCGGTGAACAATGTCCAATCGGTAACGGTTCGACGATCAGGGGGGCCTGGTGCCGAGACGCGAGCGCCCGCTGGGGCCGGGTGACGACGTCGTCGTGAGCTTCGCGGCGGATCTTCGCCTGCTTCGCGAGAAGGCCGGCGGGCCGACGTACCGCGAGCTGTCGGCCCGCGCGGGCTACTCGGCCGCCGCGCTTTCCGAAGCCGCGGGCGGACGGAAGCTGCCCGGACTCGCGGTGACGACGGCGTACGTCGCCGCGTGCGGAGGTGACGTCGCGGCGTGGGAGGAACGGTGGCGCACGGTCGCCGCCGGGCTCGCCGCGGCCTCCGGCGAACGCGACGAAACCGAACTCCCGTACCTCGGGCTGGCCGCGTTCCAGACGGCCGACGCCGACCGCTTCTTCGGCCGCGAGCGGCTGGTCGCCGAGCTGACCGGCAAGCTCGCGGAACGACGGCTCGTCGGCGTCTTCGGCGCGTCGGGGTCCGGAAAGTCGTCCGTCCTGCGGGCCGGGCTGGCGGCGGTGAGCGAACGCCCCGTCGTCCTTCGCACGCCAGGGTCGCATCCACTCGACGAGGACCTCGACGCCGAGGGACGGCTGCTGATCGTCGACCAGTTCGAGGAGGTCTACACGCTCTGCGGCGACCGGATCGAACGCGAGAAGTTCATCGACGCGCTGGTCGCGCTCGCCCGCGACGAGCACGGCACGCGAGTCGTCCTCGGTGTCCGCGCGGATTTCTACGGTCACCTCTGCCGTCACGCCGGTCTGGTCGAGGCGCTCACCGACGCGCAGGTGATGGTGGGCCCGATGACCGCCGACGAACTCCGGACCGCGATCGTCGAACCGGCCGTCCGCGCGGGGTGCCGGGTCGAGGCGGCGCTGGTCACGACGCTCGTCGCCGACGCCACCGGCCAGCCGGCGATGCTGCCGCTGGTCTCGCACGCGTTGCTGGAGACGTGGCGGCGGCGTCAGGGGATCACGCTGACCAGCGCGGCGTACGAGGCGGCGGGCGGGATCCTCAACGCGATCGCGCGGACCGCGGAGGCGGTCTACACGGATCTGGAGCCGGACCGGCAGCGCGTCGTACGGCAGATCTTCCTGCGCCTGACCGCGCTCGGCGAAGGCACCGAAGACACGAAGCGCCGTCTCAACCGGCGCGAACTCGACGACGATCCTGCGACGACGGAGGTTCTCGAGCGCCTCGCCGACGCGCGCCTGCTCGTCCTCGACCGCGACGGCGTCGAGATCGCCCACGAGGCCTTGATCCGCGGCTGGCCGCGACTGCGCGACTGGCTCGCGGAGGACCGTGAAGGGCATCGCCTGCATCGGCAGCTGGCCGAGGCGACCGAGCTGTGGGAGTCGCTGGATCGCGACAAGGGCAGTCTTTATCGCGGCACGCGGCTGGGTCTCGCGGCCGAATGGGCGGAGCGGGAGCCGGACGCGCTGAGCGCGCGCGAGCGGACGTTCCTTCAGGCCGGGCTCGACGCCGAAGCCGAGGAGACCGCCGTCGGCCGCAAACGGACGCGGAGGCTGCGAAGACTCGTCGCGCTCCTCGGTGTCCTGTTGCTCCTGGCGGGTGTCGCCGTCGGGTACGCCGTCGACGCCGGGCGGACCGCCACCGAACAGCGGAACGAGGCGCTCGCGCGCAAGGCCGTCGTCGAGGCGAAGACGTTGCGGGAGTCCAACCCGCCCTTGTCGACCCAGCTCAGTCTCGCCGCGTACCGGCTCTCGCCGATCCAGGAGACCCACGACGGCCTGCTCACCGCCATGGCGGCGCCGTTCGCCACGCGGATGACCTTCGACCCCGGCGACGTCACCGTCGCGCTGAGCGGACAGCTCATGATCACCTCCGACTCCTACCGGGCGACGCAGGTGTGGTCCATCGCCGACTCGCGGCATCCGGAACTCCTGGCGACGCTGCCCAGATCGGAGGAGGTCCGTGGACCGCTGGCGTTCAGCCGCGACGGGCACGCGCTGGCGACGGCCACCCGGGATCATCGGGTCCGGCTCTGGGATCTGACCGACCCGCGGCGTCCGGTGCGGAAGGCGGACGTCACGGGGCATCGGGACGTCCTGCTCTCCCTCGACTTCGGCCGGGACGGCCGCCTGCTCGTCAGCGGCTCGGTGGACCGGACGGTCCGGCTCACCGACGTCGGCGACCTCGGCGCGCCGAAACCGCTCGGCGGGATCCCGGCCGAACAGCTCGAACGCGGCGTCCTGAGCCCCGACGGCACGCTGCTCGCGGTCACGAACACGAACTGGACGGCGGAGCTCTGGGACGTCACCACCCCGTCCGCGCCACGGCGGCGCTCCGTCCTTTCCGGACACAAGGATCTTCAGCTCACGCCGTCGTGGAGCCCGGACGGCAGGCGGCTGCTCACCACCAGCTGGGATCGCACCGCGAGGCTGTGGGACGTCGCCGATCCGGCGGCGCCGCGGCCCTTGTCGACGTTGACCACCCCGGCCGTGGTGTGGGCGGCCGGGTTCAGCCCGAGCGGCAGGCTCGTGGTGACCGCGGGGGACGACCAGTCGGTGCGTCTTTGGGACGTGACGGGGCCGGCGAAGGAGCTGCCGCCGCTGTCCGGGCACACGAACGCCATCTGGTGGACCGCGTTCTCCCCGGACGGCAAGACCATCGTGTCCACCAGCGCCGACCGCACCGTCCGGCTGCAGGACGTCGGGGAACTCGCGCTGGCGTCGAGCGCGGGCTGGAACGTCGGCACCTTCCTCGAACAGGGGCGCATCCTCGTCACCGCGGGGGACGACGTGCGGCTCTGGGCGATGGACGACCTCCGTGCGCCGAGGCAGCTTTCGAAGCTGCCCGGGCCCGCGACCGTCACCGCGGTCGCGGTGAGCCCGGACCGGCGGAGTCTCGCGCTGGCGGCGCACGCCGGTGCCGGGGTGGCCGGGACCTTCGTGCTCCAGCGCTGGGACATCGGCGATCCGACGGCGCCGAAACTGCTGGCGTCGACCGAGGTCCTGCCGACCTACTCGCTCGCCTTCAGCCCGGACGGGAAGACCTTCGCCTCCGGCCGCGACGACGGACCGATCACGCTCTGGGACGTCAGCGACCCCCGGCGGTTCACCGGGCCGCGGGATCTGCCGGTCGGCGACGGCACCGTGTGGTCGCTCGCGTTCACCCCCGACGGACGGACGCTCGTGGCGAGCCAGGGGCCGGACTCGTCCGCGGTGACCCTGTGGGACGTCGCCGATCCCCAGCGGCCCAGCCTGGTGTCGACCCTGCGGCCCGACGGCGGCACGGTGTTCAAGATGGCGCTCAGCCCCGACGGCCGCACGGTCGCCGCGGGCAGCAGCGACCGGAACGTCTACCTGTGGGACATCACCGATCGCGCGCATGTCGCGCGGCTCGCGAAATTGGGCGGGCACGCCGAAGGAGTCGGGCCGCTCGCGTTCGGCCCGGACGGCCGGGAACTGGCGGCGTCGGCGTTCCGGACGGTGCGCGTCTGGGACGTGGCCGATCCGCGGAAACCGGTGGAGACGACGCAGCTCACCGGCTTCGCGGCGACGGTCAACTCGCTGGCGTACCGGGACGACGGGCATACGCTCGCGATCGGGAGCAGCGGCGTCCAGCTGTGGCAGACGGATACCGCGCGTGTGGCGGAGGAGATCTGCAGGCTGGCGACGCCGAGGATCACGCGGGAAGAGTGGGAGAAGTACTTTCCGGGGCTCGAATACGCGCCACCGTGCGGATGAGCGACTTCCGGAACTGTCCCCAAAGGACAGTGGGCCGGGTGTCGCGAAAGCCACTTTCGGGACATCATCCGTCGCGAAGGTGGCTTTCGCGACACATCCAGGGCATGGGGTGCGGCAAGCCACGTCGGCGGCGTTGCGAAAGCCACTTTCGCAACCTTCAACGTTGCGAAAGTGGCTTTCGCAACCTGCCGAACTGCGTGGACACGGGGCCCGACGGGGCCGAGAAGTGGAGGGAGTAACTCCCTCCGTAATAAACATATAGCGCATGGGGGGACTTGCCACAAGACCCCGGTGATGCCTCAGACTCACTCGCCGTAGCCGAAACCTGGCGAAATGGGAGTCTGTGTCAACTCAGGGTCATGAAGAAGAGCTCCGGTCCGAACGCGAGTACGTCGCCGGGCTCTACACGCGCCTGGACGCCGAACGCGCGCGGGTGAAGGGGGAGTACCAGGCCGCGCTGGGCGGAACCGGCGGGACGGCCATGGAACGTGACGTCGAGGTACGCGCGCTGGCCAGGGAGTCGCGGCGGCTGGACGTCGTCGACAACGGGCTGTGCTTCGGCAGGCTGGACAGCCTGGCGGGGGAGACCTCGTACATCGGCCGCATCGGTCTCTTCGACGAGGAGAACGACTACGAGCCGGTGCTGCTCGACTGGCGGGCGCCGGCGGCGCGCCCGTTCTACACCGCGACCGCCGCGACGCCGGAGAAGATGCGCCGTCGCCGCCAGTTCCACACGCACGGCCGTGAGGTGCTCGGGTTCACCGACGAGGTGTTCGGCCGCCCCGGCGGCGACGCGGAGGGTGACGCGGCGCTGCTCGCGGCCGTCAACGCGCCGCGTGGCGAGGGGATGCGGGACATCGTCGCGACGATCCAGTCCGAACAGGACGAGATCATCCGGCACGAGCACCCCGGGGTACTGGTGATCGAGGGCGGGCCGGGGACCGGGAAGACCGTGGTCGCGCTGCACCGCGTCGCGTACCTGCTCTACACGCAGCGCGAGCGGATGGAGCGCCACGGCGTGCTCGTGGTCGGACCGAATCCGGCGTTCCTGCATCACATCGGCCGGGTCCTGCCGTCGCTGGGCGAGACCGACGTGGTGTTCATGACCACCGGCGATTTCGTGCCCGGCAAGCACGTCACCGCCGAGGACGGGCCGGAAGTCACGCGGCTCAAGGGTTCGTTGAAGATGCTGGACGTCCTCAAGGCCGCCGTCGCCGATCGTCAGCGGCTGCCCGAGGAGCCGGTGCTGATCGACCTCGCCGACGTCACCGTGCGGATCGACGCCGAGACCGCGGAATGGGCCCGTGACGAGGCACGCAAGAGCGGCCTGCCGCACAACGAGGCGCGCGGGACGTTCACCGACATCGTCACCTACGTGCTGACCGAACGGGCGATCGCGCGGATCGGCCGCGGCTGGCTCAGCCGGGACGACCGTGACGAATGGGAGCGGCTGCGGAAGGACCTGCTGAAGGAACTGGCGGAGAGCGAGACGTTCACCGCCGCGCTCGACGCGCTCTGGCCGATCCTGACGCCCGAAAGTCTGCTGGGGTCGCTGCTCTCGTCCTCGGAGCGGCTTCGCGCGGCGGGGGCCGACCAGGCGTTGCTGCGCGCCGACGGCGAGGCATGGACGGTGTCGGACACGCCGCTGCTCGACGAACTCGTCGACCTGCTCGGCCGCGACAAGGCGGAGGACAAGGCCGCCGAGATGGCGCTCGCGCGGGAGAAGAAGGCCGAGGCCGAGTACGCCGAAGGTGTGTTCGACACGATGAAGCTCGACCGGGAGGAGATGGACGAGGACGTCATGCTGTCGGCGGAGAACCTGCTCTTCGCCGACGAACTCGCCGACCGGTTCGTCGAGCACGACACGCGGAGCCTCGTCGAGCGTGCCTCGGCGGACCGGGACTGGACGTACCGGCACGTCGTGGTCGACGAGGCGCAGGAACTGTCCGAAATGGACTGGCGGGTGCTGATGCGGCGCTGTCCCAACCGGTCGTTCACCGTCGTCGGCGATCTGGCGCAGCGCCGCTCCGAGGCCGGGGCGCGTTCGTGGGACGCGATGCTGAAGCCGTACGTGCCGGGGCGCTGGGTGTACCGCTCGCTGACGGTGAACTACCGCACCCCGGCCGAGATCATGGCCGTCGCGGCGTCGGTGCTCGCCGAGTTCGCGCCGGAGGTCCGGGCGCCGGAATCGGTGCGGTCCAACGGGGTCCGGCCGTGGGCACGGCAGGTCGACGCGGAATCGCTGGCCGGTGCCATCGAGGAGTTCGTCAAGGACGAAGCCGGGCGTGAAGGCACCAGCGTCGTGATCGGGCCTCCCGGCGTGCCGGGCACGGTGCCCGCGTCGGAGACGAAGGGGCTCGAGTACGACGCCGTCCTCGTCGTGGACCCGGAGCGGATCCTGGCCGACGGACCGCGAGGTGCCGCTGAGCTCTACGTGGCGCTGACGCGCGCTACGCAGCGCCTCGGCGTCCTTCACGAAGGCCCGCTGCCGCCCGCACTGGCGGGCCTGAACGCGTAACTCGCGTGATCAGACAGCGCACTCGCGTGATTGGGGCCGGAACTCGTGAGTTCCGGCCCCAATCACGCGTGTTACGGGCTCAATCACGCGAGTGACGGCTAGCGCGTCGGGTCCTTGCCGTTTGGCTGCCGCGGCCCGGGGCCGGGTGACCACCAGCCGGGGACGACCTTCTCGCCGTGGACGATCGTCGGCGCGATGCCCTCGGTGAACGGTTCGACCTGCAGCAGCTGGCCCCAGGACTGGCTCGGCTGGCCGATCAGGTAGCTGGGCACCTCGGGTTCGGCCGCGACCTCTTCGAGCCAGCCGATCGGGCCGCCGTTGGTGCTGGACGCCCAGTTCGCCTCGTCGGCGACGGCGCCGGCGGTGATCCGGTACTCGGGCATCTTCGAGATGCCGTCGTGCGAGGTCACCGGCTGCACGCACGGGTAGACGAACGACGCGGGCCAGTCGACGTACACCGGTTTGCCCGCGATCTTCTCGGTCAGCGTGGTGAACGTCGGCACGCGCGGCGCGGACGCGGCGATCCAGCCGTCCTCGGTGAGGTCGTTGTCGACGATGTTGATCCGCACGGACGTCGTCTCGGCGGGGAGGTCGCGCAGGTTGATCCGGGTGTCGTTCCAGCCGTTGGTCCCGGCGCCCGGCGGCAGCACGAACTGGCTGCGCACGACCTTCACGCCTTCGCTGGTGTTCACGCCGTAGTCGAGGCTGACCGACGTCGGCCGCCGGGCCGCGCCCGCGGTGGCGACCACGATCTGGCCGTCGGCCGGCTTCTCGGCGAGGGCGTACCAGTCGCTGCGCAGCCGCCCGGCCCGCGTCTCGGGGTCGAGGAAGCTGCTCCACATCGGGACTTCGTCGGGTTTGAAGCCGTGCGGCGGTTCGGCCAGCGGATCCTTGTCGTCGATCGCGCGGGTGTGGAACCCGGTCTGCACCCGGCCGTTGTCCTGCTCGGGATCCGGCAGCGGCGGCGGGGTCTGCCCGGCGGGCGGCTCCTCCTTCTTCACCGGGACCGTCCGCTGTTCGGGCTGGGCCCGCAGGATGCTGGTCGCGGCGTCCCGTTCCACCATCACGTGGTCGGAGAGGTTGCAGCTCTTGCCGAACAGATGCCCGAAGTTCGCGGCGCCGAGGCTGTAGGAACCCTGCTGGTTGTGGATCGCCCACGCCATGCTGACGAACTCGCCCGTGGCCATCAGACCGCAGACCACCACCAGCGAGAGCGAACCGAGCCGCAGCGACCGGCTCCGCCCTTCCTGCGGTCCCGCCTGCAGGCCGGGCCGGTGCGCGCGGACGTTCTCCACGAACGCGTACACCCCGGAGATCGCCGCCGCGATCAGCAGGATGGTCGACAGCGGGATCCCGCCGATCGACGGCGCCACCGCCGTCCACTGCACGCCGAGTTTCGAGACGAACCAGTACGAGTTGGGCCCGGTCGCGGCCAGCGCGCCGACCACGAGCAGCCCGGCGAGGAAGGCCGCCCGGTTACGCCGTGAGCGCAGCACCGTCGAACTGGTCGCCAGCGCGGTCAACGCCGCCATCGCCGCGCCGACCGCGGCGAACGCGCCGAAGTGGTGCGTCCACTTGGTCGGGGTCAGCGCCAGCAGCAGGAAGAACAGCGCGACCGTGCCGATCAGGCGGCGGCTGGGGCCGAGCGCGGCGCCGGGGATCCGGCCGCGGCGCAGCAGCACCACCAGGCAGGTCCCGGTGCACAGCAGCACCAGCAGCACGGGGAACCGGCGTGGCACGGAGCCGTCCGGCAGGCTTTCGAACAGCAGCTGGTAGCGCGCGAGTTCCTGGAACCACGACAGGTTCGGGCCGACCAGGGTGCGGATCCGGGTCGCCTCCTGCACGGTGGCGAAGGTCTGGTCGGCGAACACCACGACCAGCACCAGCAGCCCGGCGGCCAGCACCGGCGCGAGCACCGGCAGCCAGCCGTTCTCGGCGCGCTGGCGGACCAGTTTGTACAGCGGGCGCGCGGCGACCAGGAACGGCGCGACCGCGATCAGCCCGGTCGGCGTCGCGGCCAGGGTGAACCCGGCCGCGGTGAGCCCGAGGCACAACGGCAGCAGACGGCGGGTCACCAGCGCGCGCTCGACGGCGCAGATCGCCAGCAGCGAGCCCAGCGCGGCGACCGGTTCCGGCCGGACCCCGTTGTTGAACGGCATCCACCAGACCAGGAACACCGCGGCGGCGGCCCAGCCGGCGGCGCGGCTCGTGCGGACCTGGGTGCCCAGGCGCGGCATGACCTCGCGGCTGATCAGCAGCCAGCTCAGCACGCCCAGCACGAACGACGGGAGCCGGATCCACGGCGGCACCGTGCTGACGTGCGCCATCAGCTGGTACACGTGGTAGAACCAGCCGAACGGCGCTTCGGCGACACCGAACCAGCGGTGGTAGTTCGTGAGGTAGCCGGTCTCTTCGGCCACTCTCGACATCGTGAGGATGTAGCCGTCGTCCGAGGTGACCGGGCCGATGAACACCCACGCGCCGAGCGCGATGATCACCGTCGCGTCGCGGGCGGTCAGCCGCCACCAGCCGACCGGCGCCCAGCGCGGCGCGCGGCGGGCGAACCCGGAGTCCATCCGCCACACCGCGATCAGGCAGCCGATGAACGACAGCGCCGCGATGACGCCGATGATCCACTTCCACACCGTCGGCGACGTCTGGTAGCGGGTGTCCGGGACGACCGAGACGTGCAGACCGGCGATCGGGTCCTTGCCCGCGTTGATCGACGAGTAGATCCCGACCAGCCGCGGCCGGACGTCGCCCTCGGCGTGGAACACCACGGTCTCGGCGACGGTCAGCGTCATCTGGTTCGCGTCCGCCGACAGCTTTACGTCACATTTGTTCTCGGGAAGCGGCTGCTGCACGATCTGCTGCCCCTGGCTGGAGGCGAGCAGCACGCCGTTGTCGATGCGCAGCTGCAGGCCGACGCCCTTGCCCGCGCGCGGGTCGGTGCGGCCGTCGGGCACTGTGGAGAACAACAGCGCCTGGCCCTGCGAACGCGCGTCCAGCGAACGGACGGTCGTGCACGGCAGGTCGACGCGCAGGTCCTGCGCCCAGTACCCGGTCAAGGGCGCGTTGACGGAGCGGGTGTCGCCGCCCGTTGGCCAGACGACCTCCGCTGTGTCCTGCACCACCGGCAGGAAGGGGAAAGCCAATGCGCACAAGGCGGACAGCAACCCCAGCGTGACAGCGATCAAACGCATCGGCGCAACGCTAACGGGTCTGGTCCGAACGGCTTACGCAGGGCTGCCCTTCGTCTTGTCGCCGAGCCAGGTTATAGCGCCCTGAACTGTCGTTACGCTGGCCGTTTCCGGCCGCGCCGGCCGCCGTACGACGACCACCGGGAGGCCGAGCCCGCGGGCCGCGGTGAGCTTCGCCGCGGTCATCGCGCCACCGCTGTCCTTAGTGACGAGGACCTCGACACCGTGCCGCTCCATGAGCGCGCGTTCCTTCTCCACCGTGTACGGCCCGCGGTCCAGCAGGAGTTCGTGACGGCGGGGGAGTGGCGCCTCGGGCGGGTCGACGCAGCGGATCAGGAACCAGAGATCCAGCTCGGCGAAGGCGGCGAGGCCCTGCCGCCCGCTGGTGAGGAACACGCGTCCGCCGAACGCCGGGAGCAGCCGCGCGGCGTGGTCGAGGTCGTCGGCCCAGTGCCACGTGTCGCCGGGCTCTTCGGTCCAGCCGGGCCTGGCGAGCCGGAGCAGCGGTGTGCCCGTTTCCCGTGCCGCGATGGCCGCGTTCGAGCCGATGCGTTCGGCGAAGGGATGCGTGGCGTCGATCACCGCGTCGACGTCGTTCTCGGTCAGCCAGCGCGCGAGCCCCTCCGGCCCGCCGAAACCGCCGACTCGGGTCTCGCCGTGAGGCAGCTTCGGTCGTGCGACGCGGCCCGCGAGTGAGGACACGACGTGCTCGCCGCGCGCCACCAGCTCCTTCGCGAGCTCGCGTGCTTCGCCGGTGCCGCCCAGGATCAGCAGCTTCATCGGGCCACAGCCTCGCGCCACCGTTCCAGCGTGCGCAGATTCGCGAGCGTCTCCGCCCAGGTGAGTTCAGGCGCCTGGCGGTCTTCGATATGCGCCGCGACGTGGTCGGCTTCGCGGGCGAAAAGGCCTTGTGTCGCCTCGACTTCGATCATCTCGGGCTCACCGCCTTCCGGCGTGAGCACGATCTGCGATGTCTTCGGCTTGCGCATTTCGTGGATCCACGCCGGTTTCGGCACGTACAGCTGCCCTTCCGAGCCGTACACGCGGATGTGGTCGTCCTGCGTGAGCTGGAAACCGCAGGCCAGCTGCGCGAGGATCCCGCCCGGCAGCCGCAGCAGCCCGAACGCGACCTCGTCGACGCCGTTCTCGTCGAGCCTCGCCATCCCGAGCACTTCTTCGGGCTCGACGACGTCCTGTCCGGTCGCGGCCTGTGAGACCAGCCGCGCGAGTGACGTGCAGTAGCAGCCGACGTCGAAGATCCCGCCGCCGCCCAGCGCGGGATCGGTGAGCCGGGGGACGGCGAAGTTGTAGCTGAAGGCGACGTCCACGGCGCGGACCTCGCCGATGGCGCCGCAGGAGATCAGCTCGGCCAGCCGCCGGATCTGCGGATGCAGCCGGTACATGAACGCCTCCATGAGGAAGACGTCGTTGGCGCGGGCGGCTTCGACGACCTTCTCGGCCTCGGCGACGGACATCGTCAGCGGTTTTTCGCACAGGATGTGCTTGCCCGACTCGGCCGCGCGGATCGCCCATTCGCCGTGCAGCGGATGCGGCGTCGAGATGTAGATCGCGTCGACGTCCGGATCGGCGAGCAGATCCTCGTAGGCGCCGTAGCATTTCGGGATCTCGAAACGGCTCGCGAACTCGGCCGCCCGGTCACCGGATCGCGCGGCGACGGCTTCGAGCACACCGTGCTTGCTCTCTTCGACGCCCGCCGCGAACTCGGCGGCGATGGTCCCGGCGGCCAGCAGGCCCCAGCGAAGACTCTTCACAACGACTCCGGTTGGTTCGCTCGATCACGGGTGGCCGAATACAGGAAACTGTCGGGAAACCCTTCCGCGGCAAGGACTTCCCCGACGAAGATCATCGCGGCGCGGGTGATCCCGGCCTCGCGGGACTGCGCGGCGATGGTGCCGAGCGTGCCGCGCAGCACCTGTTCACCAGGCTGGCTGGCCAGCGCGACCACCGCGGCCGGGCAGTCTTCGCGGTAGAACGGCCGCAATTCGTCGACTACCTGCTCGATGCGGTTGATCGCGAGATGCAGCGCGAGCGTGGTGCCGGTGCGGGCGAAGTTCGCCAGCGTTTCCCCCGGCGGCATGGCCGTGGACCGGGCCTGGGCCCGCGTGATGACCAGGCTCTGCCCGACCTCGGGCACGGTCAGCTCGCGGTTGAGCAGGGCGGCCGCGGCGGCGAACGCGGGAACGCCCGGCGTGACGTCGTACGGAACGCCTGCCGCGTCGAGGCGGCGCATCTGCTCGGCGACGGCGCTGTAGATCGACGGATCGCCCGAGCACAGCCGCGCGATCTCGTGGCCCTTGCCGTGCGCTTCGACCATGCGCTCGACGATCGAGGGCAGGTCGAGGTTCGCGGTGTCGACGAGCACCGCGTCGTCCGGGCAGTAGGCGAGCAGGTCCGTGGGGGTCATGCTGCCGGGGTACAGGCAGGTTTCGCAGCGGGCGAGCAGGTCACGGCCTCGTACGGTGATGAGGTCGGCCGCACCCGGACCGGCGCCGATGAAGTGCACTGTCACGGTTTGCTCCACTGTGTCACGGCTCGCGCCGGGGTCCAGCCGGTGAATCCGCCGAGCGGCGCGGCCTGTTCGACGGCGACGCGGACCAGTTCCCCGCCGTGTTCGCCGTACGCGCGGGCCAGGGTCTGTTCGGCTTCGAGGGTCACGCCGTGCGCGACGATCCGCGCACCGGTCGCCAGGCAGGCGTCCAGGACACCCGGCACGGTCAGTCCGCCGCCGATGAAGATCGCTTGCGGAGTGGTCAGCCCTTCGAGGGCTTCCGGCGCCGCACCGGTCACCACGTCGAGTTCCGGGACGCCGAGCGCGTCCGCGTTCCGGGTGATCCGGGCGGCCCGCTCCGGCGACCGCTCGATCGCGATCGCCCGGTTCAGCGGATGCACGCGGGACCACTCGATGCCGACGCTGCCCGCACCCCCGCCGACGTCCCACAGCAGTTCGCCGGGCGACGGCGCGAGCCTGGCCAGCGCGGACGCGCGCAGGTCGCGTTTGGTGAGCTGGCCGTCGTGCTCGAAGGCGTCGTCCGGCAGCCCGGTCAGCGGCAGCGCGGGGCCGTCGGCCTCGATGGCGAACACCGTCAGCGAGCCGGGGCCGACGCGTTCGTCGGGTCCGCCGAGGTCGGACAGCGCGGTGACGCGGCTCTTGCCGTAACCGCGGGTTTTGAGCAGGTCGAGCAGGTCTTCGGCGTTCGCGCCGAGGACGAGGATCTTCCGCCCGGGCGCGAGCGCGCGGCTCACCCGGGCGATCGCGCGGCCGACGACGGTCACCACTTCGGTCTCCTCCGCCGCCCAGCCGAGCCGCGCGCGGGCGAGCGTCACCGAGGAGAGCGCGGGCAGGACCTCGACGTCGTAGCCACGCTGGATCAGCGTCGTGCCGATGCCGGACAGCAGCGGATCGCCGCTGGCCAGCACGCAGACACGGCCCTCGCGTTCGGCGAGGAAGTCGTCCAGAGCGGGCAGGAGCGGACTGGGCCAGGGCTCGGACTTCAGCCCGGCGGGCAGGTACGCGAGCTGACGCGGAGCGCCTACGACCACGTCGGCGTTCAGGACCGCTTCCCTGGCCTGCGAGGACAGGCCGGGCCAGCCGTCGGCCCCGATCCCGACGACCGTCAGGGGTGATTTTTCGCGCACGTTCGTCACGGTAGATGACGGATTTCCTGTGCGATGATCGGCCGGAGGTCGTCGAGGATGAGGGAGAGCTGTGAAGCCGTACCCGTTCACCGCCGTTGTGGGGATGCCGGATCTGCGCCTGGCGCTGGTGCTTTCCTCCATCTCGCCCGCCGTCGGCGGGGTTCTCGTGCGCGGTGAGAAGGGCACGGCGAAGTCCACGATGGTGCGGGCGCTGGCCGGTCTGCTGCCCGGCGTCGACGTCGTGGACGCGTGCCGGTTCTCCTGCGATCCCGTCGAGCCCGACCCGGCGTGCCCGGACGGACCGCACGCGGAGGGCTCGCCCGCCCACCGTCGTCCCGCGCGGCTGGTGGAGCTGCCGGTCGGCGCGGCCGAAGACCGCGTGATCGGTTCGCTGAACCTGGAACGCGCGCTCGCCGACGGCGTCACCGATTTCCAGCCCGGCCTGCTCGCCGCCGCGCATCGCGGGCTGCTGTACGTGGACGAGGTCAACCTCCTGCACGACCACCTGGTCGACACCCTGCTCGACGCCGCCGCCATGGGCCGCGCGACCGTCGAACGCGAGGGTGTCTCGGTGTCACACGCGGCCCGCTTCGTCCTGATCGGCACAATGAACCCCGAGGAAGGCGAGCTGCGGCCGCAGCTGCTGGACCGCTTCGGGCTCACCGTCGAGGTCGCGTCCAGCCGGGACCCCGAACTGCGGGTCGAGGTCGTCCGGCGCCGGCTCGCCTACGAGGCGGATCCCGACGGTTTCGCCGGCCAGTACGCCGCGGCCGACGCCGAACTCGCCGCGGACATCGAGGCGGCGCAACGACTTCTGCCTTCGGTCAAACTGCCGGACGACGCGTTGCGGCAGATCGCGGAGGTCTGCGCGTCGTTCGAGGTCGACGGGATGCGCGCGGATATCGTCACCGCGCGGACCGCGGTCGCGCACGCCGCCTGGGCGGGGCGCACCGAGGTGACCACCGACGACGTCCGGGTCGCGGCCCGGCTCGCGCTGCCGCACCGTCGTCGCCGCAATCCCTTCGACGCGCCCGGGATCTCCGAGGAGCAGCTGGAGCAGGCGTTGCAGGACGCCGAACCCGAAGGCCCCGGTCCCGACGACGACGGTCCCGGTTCCGGTACCCCGCCCGAGGGCGGTGAGGCCCCGCCGCCCTCGGAAGGTGGCCAGGAGCCGTCAAGCGGCGGGAGTGGCGGCGACCAGAAGCCGGTCGGCGCCGGGGAAGCCTTCCGTGCCCGGCGTTTCGAGGTGAAGGGCACCGGTGAGGGCGCGGCCGGGCGGCGGTCGCGGGCGATCACCGACAACGGGCGGACCATCGGTGTCCAGCCCGCCGGGACCAAGGACGGGCATCCGCATCTGCTCGCGACCGTGCGCGCGGCCGCGCCGCATCAGCGTTCCCGCGGCCGCAGCGGCGCGGGTCTCGTGGTGCGGCCTCAGGATCTGCGGTTCGCGCGGCGGGAAGGACGCGAAGGCAACCTCGTGCTGTTCTGCGTCGACGCGTCCGGTTCGATGGGCGCGCGCCAGCGGATGCGCGAGGTCAAGACCGCCGTGCTGTCGCTGCTGCTCGACGCGTACCAGCGCCGGGACAAGGTGGGCCTGGTGACCTTCCGCGCCTCGGGCGCCGAACTCGCGCTCCCGCCCACGATCAGCGTCGACGCCGCGGCGTCCCGTTTGGACGGTCTCGCGACCGGCGGCCGGACGCCGCTGGCCGAAGGACTTCTCGAAGCGGCAAGGGTTCTGCGGATCGAAGCGGTCCGTGATCCGTTGCGGCGTCCGCTGCTGGTCGTCGTCACCGACGGCCGCGCGACCAGCGGCGCCGACGCCGTCCAGCGCGCGCGGCAGGCGGCCGGGCTGCTGGCCGGGAACGTGACCTCGGTCGTGATGGACTGCGAGAGCGGCAAGATGCGCCTCGGGCTCGCCGCCGAACTGGCGGAACACCTTGGCGCGGAACACGTTCCGGTCGCCGAGGTCGCCGCCGACACCCTCGCGGGCGCCGTCCGCAGCCGGATCTCCGGAAAGGCGGCGTAATGCCACAGGGCAAACCGGAAACGGTGCCGAACGACGGCCTCACCACCCGCCAGCGGCGCAACCGCCCGCTGCTCGCCGTGCACACCGGCGAGATGAAGGGCAAGTCCACGGCCGCGTTCGGGATGGCGCTGCGCGCGTGGAACCAGGGTTGGTCGATCGGCGTGTTCCAGTTCGTCAAGTCGGCGAAATGGCGTGTCGGCGAGGAAGCCGCGTTCCGCGCGCTGGGCAAGCTGCACGAGGACACCGGCCAGGGCGGCGCCGTCGAGTGGCACAAGATGGGCGAAGGCTGGAGCTGGGCGCGCAAATCCGGCTCCGAAGAGGACCACGCCGAGAACGCACGTGAGGGCTGGGCCGAGATCAAACGCCGTCTCGCCGCCGAGACCCACGACTTCTACGTCCTCGACGAGTTCAGCTACCTGCTCAAATGGGGCTGGCTCGAAGTGGACGACGTCGTCTCGACGCTGACCGGACGCCCCGGCCATCAGCACGTGGTGATCACCGGCCGGTACGCGCCGCCGGAGCTGATCGAGGCGGCGGACCTCGTCACCGAGATGACGAAGGTGAAGCATCCGATGGACGCCGGGCAAAAGGGCCAGCGAGGTATCGAATGGTGAACCGCGTGGTCGTCGCCGCGCCCGGTTCCGGGCACGGCAAGACCACGATCGCCGCGGGCCTGATGGCGGCGTTGCGCGCGCGGGGGCTGAAGGTGTCCGGGCACAAGGTCGGGCCCGACTTCATCGACCCGAGCTACCACGCGCTGGCGACCGGGCGGCCGCCGCGCAACCTCGACCCGTTCCTCCAGGGCGAGGACCGGCTGATCCCGTTGCTGCGGCACGGTTCCGCCGGTGCCGACATCGCGGTCATCGAAGGCGTGATGGGTCTGTTCGACGGCGCGCTCGGCACCGAGGGGTACGCCTCGACCGCGCACGTCGCCCGGTTGCTGGACGCGCCGGTGGTGCTCGTCGTGGACGCGTCGGCCGCGTCGCGCAGTGTCGCCGCGACCGTGCTCGGGTTCGCGCAGTACGACACCCGTGTGCGGCTCGCCGGTGTCATCCTCAACAAGCTGGGCTCGCAACGGCACGCGGACGAGATCGTCACCGCGCTGGAGGCGACCGGCGTCCCGCTGCTGGGAACGTTGTACCGCAACGAAGAGATCCACGCGCCCAGCCGTCACCTCGGCCTGGTCCCGGCGGCCGAACGGGCGAGCGAGTCCGAACGCCTGCTGCCGGAGCTGGCCGCCTGGATCAGCGAAGGCGTGGATCTCGGCGCGATCGTGCAGGTCGCGCGCTCGGCTTCCCGGCTTTCGGGGGAGCCCTGGCGGCCGCCGTTCGCGGTCGAGGGGCGACGTTCGGTGGTAGCCGCGGCGGCCGGTCCGGCGTTCACCTTCCGCTACACCGAGGCCGTCGAGCTGCTCGCCGCCGCCGGTGTCGACGTCGTCGATGTCGATCCCTTGCAGGACAAGGAACTTCCCGAAGGCTGCGCCGGGTTGTACTTCGGCGGCGGCTTTCCCGAGGTGCACGCCGAAGAGCTTTCGGCGAATCTCCCGCTGCGGACGGCGATCGCCCGCGCCGTCGGCGACGGAATGCCCGTCGTGGCGGAATGCGCGGGGCTGTTGTACCTGTGCCAGGACATCGACGGGACGCCGATGACCGGCGTGCTCGACGCGTCGGCCACCATGACGAAACGCGGAAAGCTGGGATACCGCAAGGCTTTCTCGCCCGCGGACAGTGTGCTCGCGGTCGCCGGGCAACGCGTCACCGGGCACGAATTCCACCGCACGATCATCGAACCCGGGAGCGGCCCGACCCCGGCCTGGGGCTGGGACCGCACTCCGGACGGTTTCGCGTCGGCGTCCCTGCACGCGTCGTATCTGCACGTCCACTGGGCGGGCTACCCCGAACTCGCCGAGCGGTTCGCCGCCGCGGTGCACGCTCATGGCTGACTACGACCTCTGGCATCACGGCGATCGCGAGGTCGGCGAGGGTCTCGTCGACCTCGCGGTCAACGTCCGCCTGCCGGCGCCGCCCGCCTGGCTGCGCGCCGAACTGGCGGCGGCACTGGACGATCTGGCCGCTTATCCGGACGTCACCGCCGCCACGGCCGCGGTCGCCGCCCGGCACTCGCTGCCCGAGTCCCGGGTCCTGGTGACCTCCGGCGCGGCCGAGGCGTTCACGTTGCTGGCGACGGCGTTGCGGCCGTCGTGCGCGGTGGTCGTGCACCCGCAGTTCACCGAACCCGAAGCCGCCCTGCGCGCGGCCGGCCATGCCGTGCACCGGGTGGTGCTGTCGCCCGACGACGGTTTCCGGCTGGGCGAAGTCCCGGAGGAAGCCGATCTGGTCTTCGTCGGGAACCCCACGAACCCGACTTCCGTCCTGCATCCGGCCGCGGACCTGCTCGCGCTGGGCCGCCCGGACCGGCTGGTCGTCGTCGACGAAGCCTTCCTCGACGCCGTCCCCGGCGAGACCGAAAGCGTTGCGGGGCAACCGGGTTTCGTCGTCCTCCGCAGCCTGACGAAGACGTGGGGGATCGCCGGGCTGCGTGCCGGGTACGTCCTGGCCGACGAATCCATTGTGGACCGCTTGCGCGCGGTCCAGCCGCCGTGGTCGGTGTCGACACTGGCCGCCGTCGCCGTGGTGGCGTGCTGCCGTCCGGCCGCGCTGGAGGAAGCCGAGAAACTGGCCGTGGCGGCGGAAGCGGACCGGGAGTACCTGGTTTCGGGCTTGACCGCTTTGGGTGTCGAAGTGCTGGGGGAGCCCCGGGGGCCGTTCGTGCTCGTGCGGCACCCTGGGGCCGATGTCGTCCGGGAACGGTTGCGGGAGCACGGGTTCGCTGTCCGGCGTGGGGACACCTTCCCGGGGCTGGACGGGCGGTACCTGCGGATCGCGGCGCGGGACAGGGAGACGGTGGACCGCTTCCTGGCGGCGCTCGCGGCGGTCAGGCGGCTCCCCGCTTGAGGATCTCGATCACCGAGGAGTAGCCGCTCTTACCGAACCCCGCGGCGACCGCCCGGTCCAGCAGTTCCTTGTTCCCGGCCGGGATGCCGGCGTCGACTCGCTGCTCGTCGCTGGTGCCGATGATGTGCTTCAGCGTCGTGACGTTCATTTCCAGGGAAGCGAGCTCGCCGGGATACTCACCCTTGTCGATGGTGGGCGCCTCGGCCTTGATGATCCCGCCGATCACCGAGGGCAGGAACCAGTCCACCGCGATCTCCGTGAACTCGGCCGCCCCGACCCCGGCACTGCCGACCAGCGCGGCGGCGTGCAGGAAACCGTTCAGGGACGAGTACATCATGCTCAGCAACGCGGTGTTGTACAGCACGGCGAGGCCCGGGTCCGTGCCGAGATGGGTCGGATCGCCCAGGTCGGCCAGGGTCTCCTTGTGCGTCTCGAAAACCTCGGTGGGGCCGCTGTAGAGGAAGAGCGAGCCGGGGTGCCCGACCAGGGGCGGAGGAACCATGATCGCGCCGTCGAGATAGCCGATTCCGTGTTCTTCCGCCCACTGGGCGGCCTCGCGTGCCTCCTTCGGCGTGCCGGAATTCAGGTTCACCACCACGCGGCCGCGCAAGGCTTCCCGCGCGGGGCCGAGCGCGGAGTAAAGCGCGTCATAGTCGGCGAGACAGACCACGAGCAGACGGCTCGCGGACACCGCGTCCACGATGTCGTCCGCCTGCCGCGCGCCTTTCGCCACCAAGGGGGCGGCCTTGCCGGGGGAACGGTTCCACACGGTCACGTCGTGGCCGCGGTCGAGCAGGGCGGCGGCGAGCGCGGCGCCCATCGGGCCGAGTCCGGCGACGGCCACCGGGAGGTTCTGATCGGTCATGGGGCAAGGCTAAAGTCTCTCATCGATGTGAGAGTCAACTCCTGATCGTGTAATGGTTGTTCTCATGCGGATCGGTGAGCTGGTGCGGCGGACGGGCGTGCGGGAACGGTTGCTCCGCTATTACGAGGAACAGGGCCTTCTGCATCCGGTGCGAAGGCCGAGTGGTTACCGCGAATATTCGGAAGCGGATGTCGCGCGGGTGCGCAACATCCGCACCCTGCTGTCCGCGGGGCTGGGCACCGCGACCATCGCCGGGGTGCTGCCGTGCATGGTCGATCTGGGGAACGGCCTGGCGCCCGCCTGCGTCGATCTGCTGCCCGAGTTGTACCGGGAGAGGGACCGGATCACCACGGCGATCGACGAGATGACGGCGACGCGGAAGGTGCTGGACGGCATCATCGCCGCGACCATCCCGCACGCCGACGAAGTCGCCGAAGCCTTGGGCTCGTGAGTGGTAAGTGTCGTTAGAACGCGACTTACCACTCACGACCAACTCGGCCAAAGCGCACGGCGGCTTCTGGTTGGATAGGCGAGTGAACTTCGTGATCGGCGTCTTCGATCTCTTCGCCTACACCATCCCCGGCGCGTTGTACGTCGCGTTCTTCGGTTACCTCGGGGCGAAGCTCCACATCCTGACGGCGGCGAGCGTCGGCGGCGTGCCGACCGTGGTGCTGGTCGTCGTGATCGTGGTCCTGAGTTTCCTGCTGGGCTATCTGGCCTATCCGCTCGGGGAAGCGCTGGAGCGGATCGTGCCGCGCAGGCGGGACCGGGACGCCGCCGTGGAGTTCGTGCGCCGGATGCCCGCGGCCAAGGACCGCGCGTTCCTGAAGGAGAGCCCGCATCTCCTGCTGTGCGCGCTGCAACTGCACGACAAGGAGGTCGCGGCCGACGTCACGCGGCTGCGCGCGTCCGGGCTGATGGTGCGCAACTGCGCGCCGCCGATGCTGTTCGGCGCCGTCGCCGCGATCGTCGACATCTTCGCCGGCAAGCATCCGTTCATCGCCGCCGTGATCGCCGCGCTGCTGCTGTTCGCGTCGGTCACTTTGGTCTCCCAGGGCCGCAAACTCGGCTTGTGGGCCGGGATGAAGACCTTCGAGTTGTGCTTCTGGCTGCCGGAGATCGACGAGAAACTGACGGTTCCTCAGAACGACGAAGCCAGCAAGATCCCCGCGACGGAGACCTCGACGCAGCCCCCGAGCACGTCCCCGGTGACCCCGCCCAGCCGCTGAACGCACCGCGCCAGCAGCGCGGACGCGGCCAGATATCCCAGGGCCACCGCGGCGAGCCCTTGCCACCACGGCAACGCCAGCGCCGCCGCGCCCGCCAGTACGGCGAAGACCGCGGCCGCCGCCCACACCGGCACCGAACCGGCGACGGTCGCGCCCAGCCCTTCCGGCCGCGCCGACGGGACACCACGCGCGCAGCACAGCGAAAGCACCCCGCGTCCGGCGACGACCGCGACGGCGGCCGCCGCGATCCCGTGCCCGGCCGAGATCGCCCCGGCCAGCGCGCCGACCTGAACGAGCAGCACCAGCACCAGGGTCGCGATCCCGGTCGGCCCGGAATCCCCGCGCCGCATGACCTCCAGCGCCCGAGCACGGTCGTAGGAAGCGCCGAGACCGTCGGCCGTGTCGGCGAGCCCGTCCAGATGGAGCCCGCGGCTGCCGAGCGCCACCGCGCCCAGCGCGAGCGCCGCCGACGCGAACGCGGGCAGACCGATCAGCCCACCCAGGAAGACGATCAGCGAAGCGACGGCAGCGAGCGGCACGACGGCCAGCGGGCCGAGCACCATCGCCCCGCCCGCCACCCGCCGGTCGATCACTCCCGGCGCCGGCACCCGGACGGTGGTCAGGGTGCCGACGGCCATTTTCAGCGCGTCGGCGATCAAGCCAGATCCGCCAGCAGACCCATGTCCGCGAGGATCGCCCGTGCCGCCCTCAGCACCGGTACCGCCTGCACGGCGCCGCTGCCCTCGCCGAGCCGCAGCCCGAGGTCGAGGATCGGCTCCAGGTCGAGCGCCTTCAACGCGTACGCCTGCGACGGCTCGGTCGAGCGATGCCCGGCCAGCCACCACCGCTCGGCACCCGGCGCGATCTCGCGGGCGACGAGCGCCGCGGCGCCGGAGAACACGCCGTCGAGCAGCACCGGCACCCCGCGGACCGCCGCCTGCACGAGAAAGCCCGCCGTCGCGGCGAGACAGGCGCTGCCGAGCGAAGTCAGCAACGTGAAGGGGTCTTTCACCGCACCGGCCCTGATCAACGCGGCCTCGACGACCGCGAGTTTCCGCGCGCGTCCGGCCTCGTCGATCCCGGTGCCCGTGCCGACGACGTCTTCCGGGAGAAGACCGAGCAGCGAGGCGACCACGGCCGCGCAGACCGTCGTGTTCCCGATCCCCATGTCACCGGGGACGAGCAGATCCGCGCCGCCGTCGATCTCCTCGTCCGCGATCGCCAGCCCGTGCTCGAACGCCGTCCGCGCCTCGCCCTCGGCGAGCGCGTCCTCGACGTCGATCGCGCCGGAACCCCGCCGGACCTTGTGCGCGGTGACCTCGGCGGGCACGTCCGCGCCGTCCCAGTCCACCGCGATGTCCAGCACCCGCACCTTCGCCCCGGCGAGCCCGGCCAGCACGCTGACCCCGCTCTTCCCGGCGAGGAACACCCGGACCATCGCCGCGGTGACCTCGCGCGGATACGCCGACATCCCGGAAACCCCGTGGTCCCCGGCGAAGACCACCACGCGGACGTCGTCGAGAGGCCGCGGCGGGACGACACCGTGCGCCGCGCTGAGCCACGCGGCCAGGTCTTCGAGCCGTCCGAGTGAACCGAGCGGTTTGACCAGTCCGTCCAGTCTGGCGCGCGCGGCGGTCGCGGCGGCGGCGTCCGGGGTGGCGATACGCATGGGGACTCCCTAAGGCAGGTCGAGCATCCGTCCGGCGACGACCAGCACGGTCCGGTCGGACACGGCGGACACCCGGTTGTTCAACGCGCCCAGCACATCACGGAACACGCGTCCGGACACCGTCGCGGGCACCACACCGCTGCCGACCTCGTTGCTGACCGCGATCACCGGCACGTCGGCCTGCGCCCACGCCGCCAGGAAATCCTCCAGCCGGTCGTCGAGCCGCCGCTCCCAGCCCTTGCGCTGGTCCCAGGCGCCGACCTCGTCGAGCACCCGGCTGATCCACGTGCCGAGGCAGTCGATGAGCAGCGGATGCGTCGCCGTGCGCAGCACCGTGGCCAGATCGGTGGTCTCGACGGTCTTCCAGTGGCTCGGCCGCCGCGCGCGGTGCGCGGCCACCCGGGCGGCCCATTCGGGATCTTCGGCGCTCGGCGGCAGCCCGGGCGCGACGTAGGTGAGGTGCGGGTGGCGGGACGCGAGCCGCTCGGCGTGGTGTGACTTCCCAGAGCGGACGCCGCCCAGTATCAGCACCTTGCCGTCGTCGCGCGAATAGCGGCGAAGTGCCCGCGCGAGAGTCTCCAGAACCCTCGCGAGGCGATGCGTCAGCTTGGTCATACCCCGCATTCTCGTGCACGCGCTACCGTTCGCCACGTGCCACTCCGACAAGCCGCCACCGCAGCCGGACTCGTGACCGGTTACGTCGCCGACGCCGTGTTCGGAGATCCACGGAAGAGGCATCCGGTCGCGGGCTTCGGCCGCGCCGCGCAAGCCCTCGAACAGCGGGTTTACGCCGATTCGAAGGTACGGGGCGCCGCGTACACCGCGCTCTGCGCGGGCACCGTCACCGGTTTGGGGGTCGCTGCCCAGTACTTGACGCGGAAGCGTCCCTTCGCGAGGTTCGCGCTCACCGCGGCGTCCACTTGGGTGGTTCTCGGCGGCAAGGGGCTCGCGGACGAGGGCACGCGCATGGCTCACCTGCTCGACGACGGCGACCTGCCCGGCGCCCGACAGCGGCTTTCGCATCTGTGCGCCCGCGACGCCACCGGCCTCGACACCGAACAGCTGGCGCGTGCGACCACCGAGTCCATCGCCGAGAACACCTCCGACGCGGTCGTCGCGCCGCTGCTGTGGGGCGCGGTCGCCGGGATCCCCGGTCTGCTGGGTTACCGCGCGCTCAACACACTCGACGCGATGGTCGGCTACCGATCGCCGAAATACGTCAACTTCGGCTGGGCGTCGGCGCGGACGGACGATCTGGCGAACCTGGTGCCGTCCCGGGCCGGCGCGGCGCTCACCGTGGCGTCGGCGCCGCTGGCGGGCGGCTTCGCCAGGCCCGCGTTCCGGATCTGGCGCCGCGACGGGAAACACCATCCGAGTCCCAACGCGGGCCAGGTCGAGGCCGCCTTCGCCGGCGCGCTCGGGATCAAACTGGGCGGGACGAACAGCTACGGCGGCCGCACCGAACGCCGCGGTGTCCTCGGCGACGGCCGCGAACCGGAGCCGGTGGACGTGCGCCGCGCGGTCCGGCTGTCGAGGGCGGTCGGGCTCGCCGCGCTCGCCGTCGCGGTGGCGGTCGCGCGATGAGCGGCCTGCTCGTCGCGGGGACGACGTCGGACGCGGGCAAGAGCCTGGTCACCGCCGCGTTGTGCCGCTGGCTCGCGCGCCGGGGCGTGCGCGTCGCGCCGTTCAAGTCCCAGAACATGTCGAACAACTCGATGGTGTGCGCGGACGGCGCCGAGATCGGCCGTGCGCAATGGCTGCAGGCACGGGCGGCCCGCGTCGAACCCGAAGCCGCGATGAACCCGGTGCTGCTGAAACCCGGGAGCGATCGGCGCAGCCACGTCGTCGCGCTCGGGAAACCGTTCGGCACGCTCGAAGCGGGGGAGTACGCGACGGGCCGGGCCGGGCTCGCCGAGATCGCCTTCGACACGTTCTCTTCGCTGCGCAAGCGTTTCGACGTCGTGTTGTGCGAAGGCGCGGGAAGCCCGGCTGAGATCAACCTGCGCGAAGGCGACTACGTCAACATGGGGCTGGCTCGGCGCTTCGGCCTGCCTGTGGTCGTCGTCGGCGACATCGACCGCGGCGGGGTCATGGCCGCGATGTTCGGCACCCTCGCGTTGCTGTCTGCTGAAGACCAGGCGCTGGTTTCGGGCTGGCTGGTCAACAAGTTCCGCGGTGACGTCGGCCTGTTGCGGCCGGGACTGGAGACGCTGGAAAAGCTCACCGGCCGCGAGGTGTTCGGCGTGCTGCCCTGGCTCGACCAGGTGTGGATCGACTCGGAAGACGCGCTCGCCGCCGCGGGCTGGGGCGCCTCCGGCGGGTCCCTGCGCGTCGCCGTCGTGCGTTTCCCGCGGGCCTCCAACGCGACCGACGTCGACGCGCTCGCCGCCGAGCCCGGCGTCTCGGTCGCGCTGACCGCCGACCCGGACACGGTCCGGTCCGCCGACGTGGTGATCCTGCCGGGTTCCCGCGCGACCGTGGACGATCTGGCGTGGCTGCGGGCGCGTGGCCTGGCCGACGCCGTGCGCGCGCGGGCCGAGGCGGGGCGTCCGGTGCTGGGGATCTGCGGCGGCTATCAGATGCTGGCCGCCGAGATCGAGGACGACGTCGAATCCGGGGCGGGAACGGTCCCCGGTCTCGGCCTGCTGCCGACGCGGGTTTCGTTCAGTGCCGACAAGGTGCTGGCCAGGCCGACGGGTGCGTGGCGCGGTCAATCCGTGGAGGCGTACGAGATCCACCACGGCACCGTGACCGCCACCGGCCCCTCCGAGTCCTTTTTGGACGGATACCGGCGGGGCGCGGTGTGGGGCACGATGTGGCACGGCGCCTTCGAGAACGACGGCTTCCGGCGCGCCTGGCTGGGCGAGGTGGCGGACTGGTCACCGGCCGCCGGGGCACCGGGGTTCGGCGCACTGCGGGAGTCCATGCTGGACAGGCTCGCGGACGCCGTCGAAGAGCACGTCGACACCGAGGCTCTGCTGCGCCTGATCGAGAACGGTGCCGACGGCTCTCTGCCTTTCGTGCCGCCCGGCGTCCCCTGACGCATTTCGTCCTCTGAATGCGGTCCTTGCACACGCAACTACCGCATTCAGAGGACGAAACGCTAGCTTGCCCGCACGGTGTCCTTACGCCCCAAGGCCTTCTCGGCCAACGCGCCGAAGGCCAGGCCGAGCGCGGTCCAGAGCACCACCTGCGTGCCGACCGACGCCAGCCGGAAGGACCACAGCGTGGAACCGGGGAACCCGTCGGGGACCTCGTCGATCGACGGCAGCAGCGCCGCCGCCACCGAGATCAGCACGACGTACCCGCCCGCGGCGAGCAGACCGCCGCGCCAGGCGCCGAGTTTGTCGGCCAGCTTCCGCCCGAACGCCGCGGCGAGGATGCCGACCAGCAGCGAAAGCGCGACGAAACCGAAGTACAGTGAAGTCCGGCTCCCGATCGTGCCCGCCTGACCCACCGCGGGCGGATTCCCCGGGTACTTCAAGAACGGCACGAGGAACACGACCACGAAGCCGCCGCCGGCGAGCAGGGCCGCGGTCACCCGCGGTCGCAGCGTGCCGAGGCGGCCGTAGGTGAAGGCGAACGCGAGCGAGAACAGCCCACCGACGGCGACGCCGTACAGGCCGACGCCGGTCAGCAGCCCGACGGTGCTCTGCACACCGCGGGTGACGAGCTCTTCCTCCGCCGCTTCGGCGTCGGCCGGGGCGTGTTCGTGGGCACCGGGCGCGCTGTGCGAATGCGCGGCGGTGCCCTCGAGACCGATGGCGGTGTCGACCGAAGGCTCACCGAAGAAGTACGCGAAAAGGGTCGCCAGGACACCGGCGACCAGGCCCGCGAGCATGCCGCGGACCAGCAAGGTCCTCATCATGGAGCGCTTGCCGCCCTAGTGACAGGGGAAGGCCAGCAGGTGCCGGCCGTCGTGGACGAACTCGTGGACGTACGAATTCGCGAACACCGACACCGCGCCCTGCTCGGCGCTGACGAAGTACAGCGTGATCAACGAAAGGAGGATGACGAGCACCGCCCAGGGCAGGATCTCGCGGACGGGGATCCGGACGGGGACGGGTACTGCGGCTACCGCTTCGGACATGGCGGTGGGACCTCCTCGGGCTAGCGCGGCCTCTTCAGGGGTGTCACGACGGCTCCGGGTCTGGCTTCCCCGATCGCTCGGGGTCACAGTGGCGCGACCGCGCGGATTCTCACCGCGTTCCGGGTGCCGTCGTCTGGCCGACCGAGCGTAGGTCGCGGTGAAGCCTCCGGTCAATGTGACAATCGTGGGTATGACACCTGCGGTGGCGGCACTCGATGTCGGCGGCACGTCCATCAAGGCGGCCCTCTACGACGCGGACCTGAAAGACCTCGCCAGCCTGCGCGAGCCGACGGCGCGCGGGGCGGACGGCGAAGCGCTCGCCGATCAGGTCGCGCGGATCGTGGAAACGCTGGGCAAGCAGGCTGGGACCGGTACGCCGGACGCCGTCGGCGTGGTCATCCCCGGCATCGTCGACGAGGTCGAGCGGGTGGCCAGGTTCTCGGCGAACCTCGACTTCCGGAACGTCCCGTTCGGCGAGATGCTCGACAGCAGGCTCGGCCTGCCGTTCGCGTTCGGGCACGACGTCCGCGCCGGCGGGCTCGCGGAGTTCCGCGTCGGCGCGGGCAAGGGCTGCACCGACGCCGCCTTCATCCCGGTCGGCACCGGGATCGCGGCCGCGCTACAGCTCGACGGAAGGCTGTACGCGGCGGGCGGGCAAGGCGGCGAAATCGGGCATATCGACGTCGGTCACCGGCTGCCGTGCGGTTGCGGCGCGACGGGATGCCTCGAAGCGATCTCCTCCGCGTCGGCCATCGCCCGCCGCTACAGCGAGCACACCGGGCGGCCCGCCGAAGGCGCCGAGCAGGTGGTCGACGCCGCCCGCCACGGTGACGAGGCCGCGATCTCCGTGGTCAACGACGCGCTCGAGGGGCTCGGCCACGGCATCAAGACCCTGGTGACCCTGCTCGCGCCCGAAGTCGTGGTTCTCGGCGGCGGCCTGTTCACCGCGGGCGATTACGTCCTCGAGCCGGTGCGGGCCTGGCTGGCGGCGAACCTGCAGTTCCAGCGGATGCCGGAACTGCGGATCGCGCGGCTCGGTGACGAGGCGGGCAGGCTCGGCGCGGCGCTGCTGGGGCTGGACCTGCTCAAGCCTTGACCACGCGCACGCCTTCCTCCTCGAAGGCGTGCACCCGCTCGGGATCGGCGCGGCCGTCGGTGACGAGCACGTCGACGTCGGCGGTCGCGCAGATCTTCGCGAAGGCGTGACCGCCGAGCTTCCCGCTGTCGGCGAGGACGACGACCTGCCGGGCGCGGGCCGCCATCAGCCGGTTCGTGCTCGCGTCGCCCTCGTGGTGCGCCTGCGCGCCGTGCACCGGGTCGAAGGCGTCCACGCCGAGGAACACCAGATCGAGCGAGATCTGATCGAGGAACAGCTGCGACAGCGGCCCGGACAGGTCGAACGACTGCTGCCGCGCGACCCCGCCGGTCACCACGATCTTGATATTGGGCCGCACGGCGAGTTCGTGGGCGATGTTGAGCGCGTTCGTCACCACGGTGAGCGACGGCCCGCCGCTCGGCTCGCCCATATCCGGCCGGGTCGCGAGCGCGCGGCCGACCTCGGTGCTCGTGGTGCCGCCGTTGAGACCGACCACCATGCCCGGGTCGACCATCCTGGCCGCGGCGGCGGAGATCCGTTGCTGTTCCGGCGCGTTGCGCGCGGCCTTGTGCCGCAACGGAAGGTCGTAGGCGACGTTGCTCGCGACGGCGCCGCCGCGGGTGCGGACCACGAGATTGCGGCCCGCCAGATGATCGAGGTCCCGGCGAATGGTCGCGGGGGAGACACCGAGTTCGCCCGCCGAAACCTCGACGTCGACTTTTTCCCGCTCTCCCACCATGTCCAATAAGGCCGTCAGCCGTTCATGCCGATTCATCACCAGCTCCCTCCCCGAAGCCCGATGTCGCTTACCGCACCGGACAAAGTACTACGCGTCGCGATACGGACCGAGAGAAGGGAGAAAGCGGGCGCCGGCCACCCCCAGCGTGACCGGCGCCCGCCGGATCAGTTCTTCCCGCCGAGCCCGCGCAGGAAGGCGAGTGACGGCATGAAGAAGTAGTCGCCACCCTTCAGTGTCACCGCCTGCGGGATGGGATCCGCGGTCACCGTGCGGGTGCCCGCCCATTCCGCGGTGTAGACGGATTCCGGGCGCGGGCCCTGGCCGATGACCGGATCGAGGCCCGGCGGTTTGACCCCGACCGGGGGAATCGGGAACCCGGGGTTGTTCGACCAGGTCGCCTGCGTGAACTCGAACTGGTTGCCCAGCACCGAATTGAACGCCATGAACAGCAGGCCGACCCCGCCGCTGGGCCGCGCGGACGGCGGCAGGTCGGCGTTCGGATCGTCGGCCCGTTCGCCGTACGGCACGCCCCGTCGTGCCATCAGGTGCAGACGTTCCTGCGGCGGTTGTTCCGCGCCGCCGCTGCCGCGCGGATTCGTCTTCCGGATATGCGCCTGGAACGGGCATTTGGCGCCGGCGATGTCGCTTCCGTAGTCGAAGTTGTTCGGTACCGGGCTTTCCGCGCCCTCTTCCCGTTGCGCGGTGACCGGCGTGCCGTCCTCGAACCGGCCGACGATCATCGCGCCCGCCCGTTCCCGGTCTTCGCCGACGAGCCCCAATTGATCCGCCAGTGCCTCTTCCGACTGCTTGAACCGCCGCACGTTCTGTTCCAATTTGCGGAAAACGAAGTAGCTGCCGAAATGCACTTCGGGATCGGGAGCCGCGTGATCCGGAACGAGCACCTGGTTCAGCGGGGCGCTCGGATCCCAGACGCTGATCCCGTCCGTCCCCGTCTTTTCCGCGTGGATGTCCTCGACCAGGAAGAGCGGCTGGCTCCGGCCGTCGACGTAGCCGAAATGCTCGATACCCTCACCGTTGGCGTTCACCCGGCCGAATCCGGTTTCCTCGGCGACGACGGAAACGGTCGACGGAATCAGTGCGAGAACCGCGTTCCGGCGCGCGGTCATCGGGGCGTCGGCGCCGTCGCCGATGACGACGACGGCGTGGATCTCGTCGTGGTATCCGCTGTCGAAGGTGGAGCGAGGCGGGTCGTTCAGCTTCTCCCGGGTCTCCTGCGTGCGCATGCCCAACCGGAAGGATTCGTCTTGTGGCGCCTCGATTTTCAGGAACCGGTAGCCTGCCGAGGTCAGCCCGGTGCCGACGTAGGGCGTCCCCTTCACCCCTTCGGCTTTGAAGCGCTCGACCTCGGTCAGGTGGGTCTTCGCGGACTTCATCAGCGGGACGAGCGACGCGAGGAACTTCATCGCGCTCGGGGCCTCCGAAAAACGGAGGAAAAGTGCGGAAAAATGGTCTCTGGCGTGCGCTTTCAGGATGTTCGGCTGTAGTTCTTCGAGCATTTTCGCGGCATCGCCGGTGGCGGTCTTCCATTCCAAGGGCACGGTCAGATCGACGGACATATCAAGGAACCCCCTCCTTGGGATCCCGTCCGGCGGCCCCGGCAGGTCTTGCCGGTCCCCGCCGCCGCACGGGACTTACCCCCTTGATACAACCGATACCGAAACCTTGCTGTCATCACCCGCAAGTACACTCTTCCGGCGGTTCTTTCACTCGAAAGAACCAATGCGCCGATTACACCCCGCGTTTAGTCCTCTGCTTGCGGTGGTTGTCCGCGCAACTACCGCATCCAGAGGACTAAACGCGATGGGGGCAACACGCGTGAAGGCCCCCTTCCCTCGGCTCAGCCGAGGGAAGGGGGCCTTCACGCGCAAAACGGCCTAGGTGAGCGGCCGGTCGGTCGGAGCGATCGGCGCGGGCAGCACGTCCCGGCCGGTGAGGAACGCGTCGACGCCGGCCGCGGCGGACCGGCCTTCGGCGATCGCCCACACGATGAGCGACTGGCCGCGTCCCATGTCGCCCGCCACGAACACGTTGTCGACGCTGGTCTTGAACGCCTTGTCGCGGGCGACGTTGCCGCGCTGGTCCAGCTCGACGTCGAGCGACTCCAGCAGGCCTTCCCGCTCCGGGCCGACGAAGCCCATCGCCAGCAGCACCAGCTGCGCGGGCAGTTCGCGCTCGGTGCCTTCCACGGGGACGAACTTGCCGCCCTCGTTGCGCACCTCGACCAGCTTCAGCGCCCGCACCCGGCCGTCGGCGTCCGCGACGAACTCCTGGGTGTTGACCGAGTACAGCCGCTCGCCGCCCTCCTCGTGCGCGGACGAGACGCGGTAGATCATCGGGTACGTCGGCCAGGGGTGCGCGTCGGACCGCGAAAGCGGCGGCTTCGGCATGATCTCCAGCTGCGTCACCGATTTCGCGCCCTGGCGGTGCGAGGTCCCGACGCAGTCCGCGCCGGTGTCACCGCCGCCGATGACCACGACGTCGAGGCCTTCGGCGCTGATCGGCGAGACGTCCAGTTCCCCGGCGGCGACGCGGTTGGCGTGCGGCAGGAACTCCATCGCCTGGTGGATACCGGCGTGCTCGCGGCCGGGGATCGGCAGATCCCGCCACGCGGTCGCGCCGCCGGCGAGGACGACGGCGTCGTAGGACGACTTCAGTTCCTCGACGGTGAGGTCGACGCCGACGTTCACCGAGGTCCGGAATTCCGTGCCCTCGGCGCGCATCTGGTCCAGACGGCGGTCGAGCCGGTGCTTCTCCATCTTGAACTCGGGGATGCCGTAGCGCAGCAGCCCGCCGATCTTGTCGGCCCGCTCGAAGACCACGACACTGTGGCCCGCGCGCGTGAGCTGCTGCGCCGCGGCGAGTCCCGACGGGCCGGATCCGACCACGGCCACCTTCTTGCCGGTGAGCGCCACCGGCTTCTGCGGCGTGACCCAGCCTTCTTCGAAGGCCCGGTCGATGATCGAGATCTCGACCCGCTTGATGGTGACGGGATCGTCGTTGATCCCGAGCACACACGCCGTCTCGCACGGCGCCGGGCAGAGGGTCCCGGTGAACTCCGGGAAATTGTTGGTCGCGTGCAGCCGCTCGGCCGCGTCGCGCCAATCGTCGCGCCAGGTCAGCGTGTTCCACTCGGGGATGAGGTTCCCGAGCGGGCAGCCCTGGTGACAGAACGGGATACCGCAGTCCATGCAGCGTCCGGCCTGCTTCTGCAGCTTCGACGTCGCGAAGTCCTCGTACACCTCGCGCCAGTCCATCAGGCGCAGGTCGACGGGACGGCTTTTGGGCGTCTCGCGAGTGGTGGTCAGAAAGCCTTTGGGGTCAGCCATGTGCGGCCTCCATGATCGCCTCGTTCACGTCACGCCCGTCGCGCTCGGCCTTCGCCTGCGCCGCGAGCACGCGCTTGTAGTCCTTCGGCATGACCTTGCCGAACCGGTCGACGGCGGCGTCCCAGTCGGCGAGCAGCGCACGCGCGACGGCGGACTCCGTTTCGTCGTAATGCTTTTCGAGCGCCTCGCGCAGGAAGTCCACATCGGACGAATCCAGCGGGTCGATGTCGACCATCTCCGGGTTGATCCGGTGCGCGGGCAGGTCCAGCACGTAGGCGGTGCCGCCCGACATCCCGGCCGCGAAGTTGCGGCCGACACCGCCGAGCACGACGACCCGGCCACCGGTCATGTACTCGCAACCGTGGTCGCCGACGCCTTCGACGACGGCCAGCGCACCCGAGTTGCGCACGCAGAACCGCTCGCCGACCTTGCCGCGGATGAAGATCTCGCCGCTGGTCGCGCCGTAGCCGATCACGTTGCCCGCGATGATGTGCTCTTCGGCGTTGTACCTCGCCACCTTCGGCGGCCGCACGATGAGCCGTCCGCCGGACAGGCCCTTGCCGACGTAGTCGTTGCCGTCGCCGTAGAGCCGCAGCGTGATGCCCTTGGGCACGAACGCGCCGAACGACTGACCGGCGGTACCCGTGAAGGTGACGTCGATCGTGTTGTCCGGCAGGCCTTCGCCGCCCCATCGCTTGGTGAGCTCGTGGCCGAGCATGGTGCCGACGGTCCGGTTCACGTTGCGCACCGGCAGTTCCAGCCGCACCTTGTCCCCGGACGACAGCGCGCCCTCGGCCAGCTGGATCAGCGTGTTGTCGAGCGCCTTCTCCAGCCCGTGGTCCTGCACGGTCTGCTGGTGGCGCAGGCCGGCCGGGGCCATGTCGGGCACGTGGAAGATCGGCGTCAGGTCGAGACCCGCGGCCTTCCAGTGGTCGATCGCCTTGCGCTTGTCGAGCATCTCCGCATGGCCGACGGCTTCGGCGATGGACCGGAAACCCAGCTCCGCCAGGTACTCCCGGACCTCCTGGGCGATGAACTCGAAGAAGTTCACCACGTACTCGGCCTTGCCGCTGAACTTCTCGCGCAGCTTCGGGTTCTGCGTGGCGACGCCGACCGGGCAGGTGTCGAGGTGACACACCCGCATCATGATGCAGCCGGACACCACCAGCGGCGCGGTCGCGAAACCGAACTCCTCGGCCCCGAGCAGCGCGGCGATGACGACGTCGCGGCCGGTCTTGAGCTGGCCGTCGGTCTGCACGACGATCCGGTCGCGCAACCGGTTGGCCAGCAACGTCTGCTGCGTCTCGGCGAGCCCGAGTTCCCACGGACCGCCCGCGTGCTTGATCGACGACAGCGGCGAAGCGCCCGTGCCGCCGTCGTGCCCGGAGATGAGCACGACGTCCGCGTGCGCCTTGGAAACCCCGGCCGCGACCGTGCCGACGCCGACCTCGGACACGAGCTTCACGTGGATGCGCGCGGCCGGGTTGGCGTTCTTGAGGTCGTGGATCAGCTGCGCCAGATCCTCGATCGAGTAGATGTCGTGGTGCGGCGGCGGGGAGATGAGCCCGACCCCCGGCGTGGAGTGCCGCGTCTTCGCGATCCACGGGTACACCTTCGCGCCGGGCAGCTGGCCGCCCTCACCGGGCTTCGCGCCCTGCGCCATCTTGATCTGGATGTCGTCGGCGTTGACCAGGTATTCGCTCGTGACGCCGAACCGGCCGCTCGCGACCTGCTTGACCGCGCTGCGGCGCTCGGGGTCGTAGAGCCGTTCCGGATCCTCGCCGCCCTCACCGGTGTTCGACTTGCCGCCGAGCCGGTTCATCGCGATGGCCAGGGTTTCGTGCATCTCCGCCGAGATCGACCCGTAGGAGATCGCGCCGGTGGCGAACCGCTTGACGATCTCGGAGATCGGTTCGACCTCGTCGATCGGCACCGCCGGCCGCTGGCCGACCTTGAAGTCGAACAGCCCACGCAGCGTGTACAGCTTCTGCGCTTGGTCGTCGACGGCCTTCGTGTACTCCTTGAAGACCTCGTACTTCCCGGCACGGGTGGAATGCTGCAGCTTGAACACCGTCTGCGGGTTGAACAGATGCGGCTCGCCCTCGCGGCGCCACTGGTAGTCCGCGCCGGTCTCCAGCTCGCGGTGGTTCGCGCGGAACCCGTCGCGCGGGAACGCGCGGCGGTGCCGTTCGGCGACCTCCAGGGCGAGCGTGTCGAAGCCGACGCCGCCGAGCCGGGAAGTGGTGCCGGTGAAGCAGTTCTGGATGACCTCTTCGCCGAGCCCGACCGCTTCGAAGATCTGCGCGCCGGTGTAGGAGGCCACTGTGGACACACCCATCTTCGACATCGTCTTGCGGACGCCCTTGCCGAGCGCCTTGATCAGGTTCGCGGTCGCCTGCTTGGCGGTGGCACCGGCGATCAGGCCCTGCTCGGCCATCTCCTCGACGGTCGCCATCGCCAGGTACGGGTTCACCGCCGCGACGCCGTAGCCGATCAGCAGCGCGATGTGGTGCACCTCGCGCGCGTCGCCCGCCTCGACGATGAGGCCGACCTGCGTGCGGGTCTTCTCGCGCACCAGGTGGTGGTGCACCGCGCCGGTGAGCAGCAGCGACGGGATGGCCGCGTGGTCCTCGTCGATCCCGCGGTCGGACAGCACGATCAGCCGCGCGCCCTCGGCGATGGCCGCCGACACTTCGGCGCGGATCTCGTCGAGCCGCCGCACGAGCGCCTCGCCGCCGCCGTGGACGTCGTAGGTGCCCTGCACGGTGACCGCCTGGAACTCCGGCAGGTCACCGTCGTCGTTGACGTGCACCAGCTTCGCGAACTCGTCGTTGTCCAGCACCGGGAACGGCAGCACGATCCGGCGGCACGACTTGGCGTCGGCCTGCAGCAGGTTCGGCTCCGCACCCAGCTGGGTGCCGAGCGAAGTGACCAGTTCCTCGCGGATCGCGTCCAGCGGCGGGTTGGTCACCTGGGCGAAGAGCTGGATGAAGTAGTCGAAGAGCAGCCGCGGGCGGCTGGACAGCGAGGCGATGGGGGAGTCGTTGCCCATCGAGCCGATCGGCTCCGCGCCGGTGCGGGCCATCGGTTCGAGCAGGACGTCGAGCTCCTCCTCGGTGTAGCCGAACGCCTGCTGACGGCGCACGAGCGCGGCGTGCGGCGGGATCTCGCGCTCCCGCGCGGGAAGCCCGTCGAGCGGGAGCAGGCCGTCCTCGACCCATTCGTCGTACGGGTGCTCGGTGGCGAGCTCGTTCTTGATCTCCTCGTCCTCGACGATCCGGCCGGCGGCCGTGTCCACGAGGAACATGCGGCCCGGCTCCAACCGTCCTTTGCGGACGATGGTGGACTGGTCCAGCTCCAGCACGCCGACCTCGCTGGCGAGGACGACGAGGCCGTCTTCGGTGACCCAGTACCGGGCGGGGCGCAGGCCGTTGCGGTCGAGGACCGCGCCGATCTGGGTGCCGTCGGTGAAGGAGACCAGCGCGGGGCCGTCCCACGGCTCCATCAGCGTCGAGTGGAACTCGTAGAACGCGCGGCGCGCGGGGTCCATCTCCTGATGGTTCTCCCAGGCCTCCGGGATCATCATCAGCACCGCGTGGGGCAGCGAGCGGCCGCCGAGGTGGAGCAGCTCCAGCACCTCGTCGAAGGACGCCGAGTCGCTCGCGCCGCGGGTGATGATCGGGTAGATCCGCTTGAGGTCACCGGGGATCAGGTCGGATTCGAGGAGCGCCTCACGCGCGTCCATCCAGTTCCGGTTGCCGCGCAACGTGTTGATCTCGCCGTTGTGGGCGACGTACCGGTACGGGTGCGCCAGCGGCCACGACGGGAAGGTGTTGGTGGAGAAGCGGGAGTGCACCAGGCCGATGGCGCTGGTGACGCGCTCGTCGGTGAGGTCGGCGAAGAACTTCTCGACCTGCGGCTCGGTGAGCATTCCTTTGTAGACGATCGTGCGCGAGGACAGGCTGGGGAAGTAGACGTCGTCCTCGACGAGCTCGTGCTCGGCGCGTTTGCGCACGACGAAGGCGGTGCGCTCCAGCGCCAGGCCCTCCAGCGCGTCGTTCCCGGCGAGGAACAACTGGCTGAAATGCGGCATGGTCTCGGCCGCGCCGGTGCCGACGTGGTCCGTGTCGACGGGAAGGTCACGCCAGCCGAGCACGCGCATGCCCTCTTCGGCGGCGACGCGCTCGATGGTCGTCATCGCCCGGCCGCGGGCCTTTTCGTCCTGCGGAAGGAAAGCGGTGCCGACGGCGTAGGCGCCGGCCGAGGGAAGGTCGAAGTCGACGACCTCGCGATAGAACTCGTCGGGGACCTGGATGAGGATCCCGGCGCCGTCGCCGGTCTCCGGGTCGGCGCCGCGGGCCCCGCGATGTTCCAGGTTCCGCAGCGCGATCAGCGCTTTGGCGACGATGCCGTGATCGCGTTTACCGGAGAGATCGGCGACGAACGCGACACCACAGGCGTCGTGTTCGAACTCCGGGTCGTACAGGCCTTCGGGGGCCTTGCTGCCCTTGTAGCTGGCATGGTGGGTCACGGCTGGCCGCCTCCCAAGGCGTCGGCGCGACCGGTAACACTCCGTTCGGGTGGTTCGGACGTGAACCAGTTAACGGAGTGGTCCGGGACCGCGATGGTCAGTCGAGAGGGAACGATCCCGCCCGCGGAAACGGGGGCAGGCCTCGTAGAGCCGCACTGCACTGGGCGGCCGATGCGCATATCGGTACTGCTGTGCACGTGGGTGCCGCCTGGCCGCTGTGGTGGGTGGCTGGCGGGTACACGTGTTACTCCCGGGTTCGCCGGTCTTATGACGATAGTGTGAAATCGCTGTTATCGACATACGTCGCTTGGTCGGGGTGGGAAATGCCACGCGGGCGTTGACTTCAAACATCATCTGCCCACGAGCTGGAATGACGTGTCCACTGAGTGGAGCATCAGCGTGCTGACCTGCGGTTATCGCTGCCGGGCTCGTCCGAAAGTGTGACCTGGGTCGCGCGGAAGAGTGGGTTTCGCTCCTGCGATGGTGACCTCGGGTGACCGGCGAATCGCCCGAACGGCAGAGCGACCTGCCCGGTTTGAGAGGCTTGGCCGATGGCGGATCGTTATCTCACCGTGGCGGGTACCGGGGTCCACGAGATCGAAATCCGGCGGTCGCGCTTCCTCTGCGCGCTCGCGCCGGTCACCTCGGAGGAGGCCGCCCGCGAGGTGATCGCCGCCAGGAAGAAGGCCGATCCGGCGGCCCGGCACCACTGTCACGCGTTCGTGTTGGGCGCCGACGGCAGGACTCAACGTTCGAGTGACGACGGCGAGCCCGCGGGCACGGCGGGCACCCCGATGCTCGAGGTGCTCCGCCGCCGCGAGCTGACCGACACGGTCGCCGTGGTGACCCGGTACTTCGGCGGGGTGCTGCTCGGCGCCGGCGGGCTGATCCGGGCGTACGGGCAGGCCGTTTCGGAGGCCGTCGACGTCATCGGGGTGCGGGAGTACCGGCGGCTGCGGCTGGTGGAGGTCGTCGTCGACTACGACCGGGCCGGCCGCCTGGAGAACGACATCCGCTCGTCGCCGTACCTGCTGCACGCGACGCGCTTCGAGGACGTCGCGCATTTCGACGTCGGGCTCGCGCCGGACCAGGGTGAGACGTTCCACGCCTGGCTCGCCGACCTCACCGGCGGGGAGGCCCTGGCCGAGGAGATCGGCGAAACCTGGCTGCCCACCGGCCGCGTTTAGTCCTCTGAA
The DNA here is from genome assembly GCF_041021335.1 of Amycolatopsis sp. SB7-3. Taxonomy (NCBI): domain Bacteria; kingdom Bacillati; phylum Actinomycetota; class Actinomycetes; order Pseudonocardiales; family Pseudonocardiaceae; genus Amycolatopsis; species Amycolatopsis sp. SB7-3. The sequence goes on along the minus strand of NZ_JBFPJQ010000008.1, from coordinate 123,733 downwards.
TGCGGTTCGGGCGCCGATCGCCACTCGTCCAGGGTGATGGCGTACTCGACCTCACCCTCTTCCGTGCCGGGGATCGGGTGGTCGAAGTGCTGGTGGTAGGTCCGGACGTACCGCATCCCGATCTTTTCCATGACCCGCCGGGACCCCAGGTTCACCGCCATGGTCGCCGCCCAGATCCGCCGGGCCCCCAATTCGGTGAACCCCTTCTCCAGGAGCGCGAGCGAACCTTCGGTCGCGTATCCCTTGCCCCAGGCCGACCGGTTCAGCCGGTACCCCAGCTCGGGGTCGTCCGTGTGGTGTCCCCGCAGCGGGCGGAAATGGAACCACCCCAGGAAATCCCCGCTCGATTTCTCGATCGCCGCCCAGAACCCGTAACCGGGGAAACGCTCGTAGTAACCGAGAAAGGCGGGAAGGTCCAGCTTTTCGATCTCCGCCCGGTCGGCGGGTTCGCCCCCATTGAGGTACCGCATGACTTCGGGATCGTCGTAGAGCGCGAACAGGTCGTCGACGTCGGCACCGGTGAACTGCCGCAGCACGAGCCGCTCGGTCTCCAGAAAGACACGCATCACGAGATCGTGGCGCTCCCCGCGCGCACCCGCAAACGTTTTTAAGCGGCGGCCAGCGGCGGGAACGCGCCTTCCAGTGCCACCGCTCCGGCTTCGGTGAGCAGGGCGGGAACCCGCTCGCCCCAGCGGCCGCCCCGGGCGGGCATCACCAGGCCGAGGTGGGCGAGGCGATGCGCGGTGTGCTGGTCGCAGCAGGCGAGACCGTCGACGAACAGGTCCGGCTCGCAGCTGCAGCTGATCTCGGCGTGGCCCTCGGCCACGGCTCTCAGGGTGGCCCGCTCACGATGGTTCAGGCCTGTCCGAACGTCCATGGCGCGCCTCCTTTCCGTTTCCGCTGTGAACAGTGAAACCCATACCCCCGACAGTTTCCGTCTCCTACGATGCGAAGTCTCGGATTTCGGGCGTACTTAGGGGTGGTGTGTCGGGTATTCCGGGGTGAAGACCTAGGGGGTGTCACCCGGTATTCGGCGCGGAAGGGGTTCCAGCTCGGTCTTGCGCAGATGCCGGAAAATGATCGAACTCCGGAAGCCGATGATCTCTTTGCGCTTCGCCAAACGATCCACCAGGAATGCGTGGAGCTGATCGACGTCCTGGGCGGCGACGTGGATCAGGAAATCGTCGCTGCCGGCGGTGACGAAAACGGAGAGGACCTCCGGCAATTCCGCGACCGAACGCTGGAAGGAATCGATCACCTCCCGGCTCAGCGGCCGCACCTGCGCCGAGACCATCGCCTGCACGCCGCGGTTGAGGCTGCGCAGGTCGATGTCCGCGTGATACCCGCGGATGACGCCGCGCTCCCGCAGCAGCCGCGTCCGTTCCAGGCAGGTCGACGGTGCGACGCCGACCTTGCGGGCGATGTCGCGGTTCGACTGCCGCGCATCCGCCTGGAGTTCCCGGATGATCGCCGAATCAAGTTCGTCCACGCTCACTCCTTCACCAGCCTTGCCGAATATCGTTCGGCAAGGACTCCGTAACCCTGCGCATCACCCTAACTTCGGCGCATTCAGTCGACTAAATGCGAAGTAGGGGAGTCAGATGTCCGTACAGGAGCTGGTCGTCCGGCGGGGGCGCCGGTCCGGGGTGACGACGATGGTGGCCGTGCATTCCAGCACGCTCGGCCCGGCCGTCGGGGGCTGCCGGTTCAAGGTCTATCCGCGCGTCCACGACGCGATCGACGACGTCCTGCGGTTGTCCGCGGCGATGACCCGCAAATGCGCGGTCGCGGGGCTGGACTTCGGCGGTGGGAAGAGTGTCGTCGCGCTCGACGGCGTGCCGTCCGCCGAACAGCGGCGCGAGATCCTGCTCGACCACGCGGACCTCATCGCGTCACTCGACGGTGCGTATCTCGCCGGACCCGACGTCGGGACCGGCCCGGACGACATGCTCGTGCTGCGCGAGCGGACCCCGCACGTCTTCTGCCTGCCCGAGGAGCACGGCGGCACCGGTTCTTCGAGCGGGCCGACCGCCGTCGGCGTGCTCGCCGCGCTGCGAGCGGGGGCGCGGGCGGTCTTCGGTGACGACGGGATGAACGGCCGCAAGGTGGTCCTCAGCGGCTACGGCTCGGTCGGTGCCCACCTCGCCGCGAACCTGGTCGAGCAGGGCGCCGAGGTCGTCGTGTCCGATGTGGACGAACGACGCCTCGCCGCGGCCCGCGAACAAGGCCTGGCCCTGGTCCAGCCGGAGAAGGTGCTCGGCGTCGAAGCCGACGTCCTGATCCCCGCGGCCGTTGGCGGGGTCTTCGGCCCCGGAACCGAGGTCGCCGCGCCGCTCGTCGTCGGCCCGGCCAACAACCAGCTCACCGACGACACAGTGGCCGGCGACCTCGCCGCCCGGGGAGTCCTGTGGATCCCGGATTTCGTCGCGAGCGCCGGGGGAGTCGTCTACACCCTCGGCCGGGAGAAGGAGAACCTCACGCACGCCGAGGCGCTCGCCCGCGTCGAGGCACTGGAGAAGACCACGCAAGGGATCCTCGACGCCGCTTCGGCCAACGGCACCACGCCGTTGGCCGAAGCGGACGCGCTCGCCGAAGCGAGACTCACTTCTGGTGCGGGGCCACGTACTCCTTCGCCTCGGGAGCCTCGAACAGCGGCTTGACGTAGCGGACGCCGCCCTCGGCCGACGCGTCCGGTGTCGCCGCGTACACCTGACGTGTCGCCGGGGTGCCCGGCTTCGAGAAGTCCAGCGCCGCCACGAGATCCTCCGTGCTCGCCGACGTCGTCTGCTTCAGCGCCGCCGCGACGCCGTCACGGGTGAGGTCCTTGTTCTCGCAGGCCTTCTTGAGCACCGCGCCCCACACCTCGCCGACCGCGTAGCCGTAGGGGATCCCGCCGTTCGGGGTCTCCTTGTACGCCGCCTTGTACTTCGTGGCGACTTCCTTGGCCTTGGGGATGTCGGCGGAGAACGGGACGCTGCTGGCGACGATCGTCAGTTTGTCCAGCGCGTTCGCCGCGGGGCTCTTCAGCAGCACGGGGTCGAAGGTCGGGTTGTTCCCGAGCACCGGCACGTTCAGTCCGAGCGCCTTGTTCGCCGCGAGGGCGGAACCGGTCTGTGCCGGAGTGGTGGTGAGAACGATGGACTTCACCCCGTCGCCTTTGAGCCCGGTGATGATGTTGGTGAGGTCGTTGTCCGTGGAGGTGATCTTGACCTCCTTGACCGTCAGATTGTGCTTCTTGGCGTAGAACTGCGAGCCGCGCAGGCCGTTCTTGCCGTACTCGCCGTCGATGTAGACGTGCCCGATCGTGTCGCCGTCCTTCACCAGGCCCTTTTCCTGGAAGTACGACAGCCCGTCGATGATCTCCAGGTCGTACGTCGTCCCGACGATCATCACGTACTGGTTGTCGAGCAGTTCCGAAGACCACGACGCGGGCGCGGCGACGGTCTTGTCCGAGGCGATGTTCTGCTTCAGCGCGGCCACCACCGGCGAGCCGAGCAGCTGCACGAAGCCGAGGACCTTCGGTTCGATCTGCGGATACAGCGTCTTCGCCGTGTCCGCCTTGTAGCCGTGGTCGACGGTCTCGAGTTTGACCTGACGGCCGCACACCCCGCCCGCGGCGTTGAAGTCCTTGGCCCACAATTCGTTCCCCTGCGTGATACCGAGCCCGAGGTTCTTGAACACCCCGGTCTTGTCGGTCATCACGCCGAGGGTGATCTCCGAGGCCGTCGCCCCTTTGTCGGTCTTGACGCCCGAACCGTCCGCCCCCGAGGACCCCGAGTCGCCCGCTTTCGTGCTGCACGCCGAAAGGGCGAGGACCGCCGCCAGCGCGACGGCCGGATAGATGCGCTTCATTTGTCTTGCTCCTCCGGGAGATGAGGTTTCTTGGCGGGTGTGATCCGTCGTCCGATCGCGGCGAGTCCGCCCGGTTCGAAGAGCACCACGAGGATGATCGCGGCGCCGTAGACGAACGAACTGACCAGGATCGGGGTCAAGGCGCCGTCCCCGGTTCCGGAGAACCAGCCGAGATCGGCGGAATACAGCGAAAGCACCTGCGGCAGCCCGTTGACGATCAGCGCGCCCACCAGCGCGCCGGGCACCGAGCCGAGTCCCCCGATGATCACCATGGCCAGGAAGGCGATGGAGATGTTGATGCCGTACGTGCCGAATTCGCTCTCGTCGGGTTTGAGGATGTCGAACCACAGCACGGTCATCGCGCCCGCGAGCCCCGCGTACGCCGAGGAGACCGCGAACGCGCCCGCCTTGGCCCGCGTGACGCTGACGCCCATCACGGACGCGGCGGCCTCGTTGTCGCGCACCGCCCGCCACGACCGGCCGACCCGGCTGCGCACCGCCGCCTTGGCGACGACGAACGCGAGCACGGTCAGCAGCAGGAACAGGTACCAGAGCCGTTCCGCCTGCCGGATCGGCACGCCCAGCAGCTCGATCTCGGGGCCGCCGTTGGTGAACGGGAAGCCGAACAGCGAGAACGGTTCCGGGGTGCGCCCGGTCGACGTCCCGCCGGTCAGCGTCTCGGCCGACTGTCCGAAGTAGAGCCCGAGGAACACCAGCGAAAGCGACGCGACACCGAGGTAGATCCCGCGCAACCGTCCGGAGACCGGCGCGAACGCCAGCCCCAGCAGCGCGGCGACGACCACCGCGCCGATCAGCGACAGCCCGGGATCGAGCCCGAGCCCGATCACGCGCTCGTCGTCGGACGGTCCGGAAAGGACGGTGTACCCGGTCGCGCCCGCCAGCAGGAAGAACGCGTGCGCCAGCGACAACTGCCCGGCCTGCCCGACCAGCAGTGTCAGCCCGATCGCGCCGACGCCGCCGATCATCATGTACTGCCCGGCCTTCAGCCAGGCGGCGTCGAGATACAACGGGATCGCGAGCAGGACCACCAGCAGCGCGACCCAGACCAATGCCCTGAGCAGGCGTCCCCGATCGCGTTTCGGGGGCGGTGCCGTCGGGGCGGCGGCGGGGGTTTTCACGGCGGTGTCAGACACGGGTGCTCTCCCTCGTCCCGAACAACCCCGACGGCCGCACCACCAGGACCACGAGCATCACCAGGAAGACCGCGCTCTTGGAGAAGTCGAACGACACGTACTGCGCGGAAAGCGCCTCGACCAGCCCGACGACGAGGCCGCCCACCACCGCGCCCGCCGTCGAGTCCAGCCCGCCGAGGATGGCCGCGGGGAACGCGGCGAGCGCGATGGAGTGCGTGCCGCGGGACAGCCCCGCGCCGGAGAAGTCCTGTGTGGCGATGAAGAGCACCGCGACCCCGGCGAGGACGCCCGCGACCACCCAGGCGGTCGCGGTCACCCGGGAACTGCGGATGCCCATCAGCGCGGCGGCCTCGCGGTTCTCGGCCTGCGCCCGCATCGCGACGCCCCAGTTCGAATACTTGAACGCCAGCGTGAACGCGGTGATCAGCACGGCGGCGACGAGCAGCGCCACCAGATGCGTGCGGAACAGCGTGATCCCGCCGAGCTGGAACGGTTTCGCGTCCCAGGCGTCGCCGAGGAACGGCAACGTGACGCCGAGCCGCCGCACGATCTCCTCGGTGATGATCACGTCGACGCCGATGGTCAGCAACGCCAGGCTGTTCGCGTCCGCGTGCCTGGAGCGGGACAGCAGGAACCGTTCCAGCAGAAGGGCGAGCAGACCAGCCGAAACGATGCCGACCAGTGAGGCACCCACCCAACCGAGCGCTTCGCGGGTCACGACGACCAGGTAGCCGCCGAAGAGCACGAGCGAGCCGTGCGCGAAATTGACCACCTCGGTGGCCTTGAAGATGATCACGAAACCCAGCGCCAGCAACGCGAACACCGCGCCCTTGCCGAGTCCGTTCACCACGAGTTGCAGGAATGTGTTCACGCCGTGGCCTCCGTGCCGAGATATGCCCTGATCACGTCCGGATCCGACTGGACCTCGGCCGGTGTGCCGTCGGCGATGCGCTTGCCGAAGTCCAGGACGGTGACCCGGTCGGCGATGCCCATCACCAGCCCCATGTCGTGTTCCACCAGCAGGATCGAGATGCCGAGTTCGTCGCGGACGTCGCGGATCGTCCCGGCCAGCTCGGCGGTCTCGGTCGCGTTCATGCCCGCCGCGGGTTCGTCGAGCAGCAGCAGGACCGGTTCGACGGCGAGCGCGCGGGCGAGGTCGACGCGTTTCACCGCGCCGTAGGGCAGCGCGCCGACCGGGAGGTCCACCAGCGCGCCGATGCCGAGGAAGTCGCAGATCTCCCGAACCCGTTCGGCATGGCGGCGCTCGGCCCGGACCGTCCACGGCAGACGGAGGCCGCAAGCGAGGAAACCGCCCTTGGTCAGCGCGTGACGCCCGAGCATGACGTTGTCGAGCACGGTCGAGCCGGGGGAGAGGGCGGCGTTCTGGAACGACCGGCCGACCCCGAGCCGGGCGAGCCGATGCGGCGCGAGTCCGGAAAGGACGGTGTCGCCGAGCCGGACGCTGCCCGTGTTCGCCCGGTAGAGGCCGCTGATCACGTTGAAACAGCTGGACTTCCCGGCGCCGTTCGGGCCGATGAGCGCGTGCAGCGAACCGGAGCCGACGGTGAACGAGACGTCGTCCAGCGCCCGGATCCCGCCGAAGCGCAGGGTCACGTTCTCGACGTGCAATTCGGGCGGCGTCATCCGGCCCACCTCGACAGGCTCCGGCCCGCGAGGTGCTTGCGGGCGTCGGCGGCTTCGGCTTCGGCGGTGGCCTGCGATTCGGCGTGACCGCCCAGGTAGAGGCGCTGGACCTCCTCGCTCGCCGCGAGCTCGGCCGTCGTCCCGGCCAGCGCGACCCGGCCGACCTCCAGGACGATCGCGTGGTCGGCGACGCGCAACGCCATCACGGCGTTCTGCTCGACCAGGACCACGGCGGTGCCCTGTTCGTGGATCTCGCGGATGATGTCGCCGATCCGCTCGACGATCTTCGGCGCGAGACCGAGCGAAGGTTCGTCGAGCAGCAGAAGCCGCGGGCCGGACATCAGCGCACGGCCGATCGCGAGCATCTGCTGCTCGCCGCCGGAAAGCAGGCCGGCGCGCTGTTTGGCGCGTTCGGACAGGACCGGGAAGAGCTCGTCGACGCGTTTGCGGGCGGCGGCGCGTTGCTCGGGGGAGCGGGCGCCGATCCCGCCGGCGCGCAGGTTCTCCTCGACCGTCATCCGCGCGAAGACCTGGCGGCCTTCGGGGACGCCGACCACGCCGAGACCGACGATGCGGGCGGGGTCCAGTTTGGTCAGTGGTTTGCCGTCGTAGCGCACCTCGCCGGCGGAAACCGAGCCGCGGTGCATCCGCAGCGTGCCGGAGACGGTGCGCAGCAGCGTCGACTTCCCGGCCCCGTTGCTGCCGAGCACGGCCAGCACGCCATCAGGTGAAACGTCGAGGTCGACCCCGTGCAGCGCGGCCACCGACCGGCCGTACCGCACCTGGAGATCACGAACACTGAGCAAGCCGCCTCCTCCGTTCGTGTGACGCGAGTCACGATCGGTGGCGGTCATCCTGCGTGGGCACCCTCCGCCGCGTTACCCCCACCTGGAGACCCACCCGGACACAAAACGGACACGACGCAATTCGTCCTCTGAATGCGGTACTTGCGCGTGCAACTACCGCATTCAGAGGACGAAACGCGTCAGAGGAGGCCGGCTTCGGAGGCCTTGCCGATGGCCTCGACGCGGTTCCGGGCGCCGAGTTTGTGCAGCGCGGACTGCAGATAGGTCTTGACGGTGTTCCGCGCCAGCCCGGTCGATTCCGCGATCTCCGGATTCGTCTGGCCCTGCGCGGCGAGCCGCAGGACCTCGTACTCGCGCCGCGTCAGGCCGCTGCGGGCCAGCGCGTCGGACCGCTGGCCGTCGTCGGGGAAGATCCGCGGATCGACGACGCGCTCACCCTTGAGCACCTGCCGCAACGCCGCCACCAGATCCGTCCCGGCGACGTCCTTGAGCAGGCAGCCGTGCGCCCCGGAGTCCAGCGCGGCCCGCACGCCCTGATGGTCGCCGTGCGCGGTGAACACCACGATCCGCCCGGCCGGGTGCACGCGCCGGAGTTCGGCGATGACCTCGGGCGCGAGCATGTCCGGCAGCCGCAGGTCCAGCAGGATCAACGCCGGTTTCAGCTCACCCGCCCGCCGGATCGCGGACCGGCCGGTCTCGGCCGAGCCGACCACGGTCATCGCCGGGTCGTAGCGCAACAGCAGGCTCACCCCGTCGCGGACCACCGGATGGTCGTCCACGACGAGGACCGTCACCGGCGACGGCACGGTTCCGGCACCCAGGCGCGCAGCGTGCAACCGTCGTCTTCGTCGCGGACCAGGCTGACCCGGCCGCCGACCCGCGCGGCGCGTTCGGCCAGCGCGCGCAGCCCCATCCCGGTGCCGGGTCCGGGCTCGTCGGCGTCTTCGGCGCGGCGTCCGGTGCCGTCGTCGGCGACGACCACCTGCACACCGTCCTCACTGGGCAGGAGACTCACCACGACGGACAGCGCTTCGGCGTGTTTCTCCACGTTGAGCAGGCCCTCCCGGACGGCCGCGACCAGGACGCCGGTGCGTTCGGCGTCCAGCCGCGGCACCGGCGCGAGCTGCACGAACCGCGCCGGGACACCGCAGCGCGCCTGGAACGAACGGCAGTGCTCGGCCAGTTCCACCGGCAGCGCGCGTTCCGGGCTCGACTCCGACAGCGCGAGCAGCGACTCGCGCAGCGCCCTCGACGCGGCCGACACGTCGCCTTCCAGCCGCCGCAGCCGCGATTCGAGCGCCGGGTTGTCGCTGATGTCCTCGTGCAGGTTCCGTACCTGGACGCCGATGGAGAACAGCAGCGCGCCGACCGAATCGTGCAGCGCGCTCTGCATCCGGAGCCGCTCGGCGGACAGCGCGGTCTCGCGGTCGGCCTCGGCGACCGACGCCAGTTTCAGCGCCCGGCCCGCCTCGGTGGCGATGTCCTCGAGGGACTGGACCGCGTCGTCGCCGAAGTCCCGGCGCTCGCGCATGGCGGCGTACGCGATGGCGACGGTCTCGGTCCCGCTGACGATCGGGACGGCGATCATCGCGGCGAGCCCCTCGCCGCGGACCTGCGCGTCGAACTGGTGGGTGATACTCGGTGAGCTCACGTAGTCGTTGACCCGCACGGGCCTGCCCAGCGCGAGCACCCGCCCGCCGATGCCCTGGCCGATCGGCACGGCGAGATCCTGCAGGGCGTCGGTGCGGGTGCCCGACATCCAGCGGATCACCGCCTGTTCGGGTCCGGCCAGCTCGGCGACGAAGCCGGAATGCGTGCCGATCGACTCGCGGATCAGCCGCGCGGTGCCGTTGAGGGCCGCGACCCGGTCGAGGGTCGCGAGCAGCTCTTCGCGCTCGCGAAGAAGTCCGCCGAGCACCGCGCTGTGCTCGGCGGCGAGCTCTTCAGCGGCGTGCCGTCTCGCCGTCACGCGCTCACGATCGCATATCGGACGTGGTTTCCGACACACCCGTCCGGAGAGGTTCACCGATGCGTTTCCGGCCGCGGTTGTCTTGAATGGACCTCGTGGAGATCCTGGCCGACGCCGCGACACTGGCGCTGTACACGACCGATGCCTCCAACTACCGGCACGTGCCGAAGGGCGTGGTGCTGCCGCGGAGCGTCGACGAGGTGATCGAGGCCGTCGCCGCCTGCCGCCGGGCCGGGCTGCCGGTGATCGCGCGCGGTGGCGGCACCAGCGTCGCGGGCAACTCGTGCGGGCCGGGCGTCGTGATCGACACTTCGCGTCATCTCGGCGGGGTCCTCGACCTCGACCCGGCGGCGCGCACGGCGAGGGTCGCCCCGGGAACCGTCCTCGACGACCTCCAGCGGCACGCCGCGCCGCACGGGCTCCGGTTCGGCCCCGACCCGTCGACGCATTCGCGCTGCACGATCGGCGGGATGATCGGCAACAACGCCTGCGGTTCGCATTCGGTGGCCTGGGGCCGCACGGTCGACGTCGTCCGGGAGCTGGACGTGCTGCTCCACGACGGCACGCGGTTGACCGCCGGGCCGACCTCACCGTCCGAAGTGGACGCTCGTGCGGCCAAGCCCGGCGCCGAAGGACGGGTCTTCTCCGAACTGCGCGCGCTGGTCCGGGACAACCTGGCGTTGCTGCGCACCGAACTGTCCTCCTTCAGCAGGAGGGTCTCCGGATACGGGCTGGAACACCTGTTGCCGGAGAACGGTTTCGACGTCGCCAAGGCACTGGTCGGCAGCGAGGGCACCTGCGTCACCGTGCTGGAGGCGCTGGTCTCGCTCGCCGAAGTGCCGGAACGCAAGGTGCTCGCGGTACTCGGCTTCGAATCCGACATCGCCGCGGCCGACGCCGTCCCGGCGATCCTGCCGTGGTCGCCGCTGACCGTCGAAGGCGTCGACGCGGATCTGGTCGCGCTGCTGGAGCCCGGTCGCGCCGACGGTCTGCCGCCCGGTGGCGCCTGGCTGTTCGTCGAAATGGCCGACCCGGACCAGGCCCGCGGGCTGATCGACGGGCTCCGCGGCGCGCTGACCGGATCCACGCTGCTGGACGACGCGGCCGCGCAGAAGCGGCTGTGGCGGATCCGGGAGGAGGGCGCCGGTCTCGCGACCCGGCTGGCCGGGGGAGAGGAGGCATGGCCCGGCTGGGAGGACGCGGCCGTGCCGCCCGAGCGGCTGGGCGCCTACCTTCGGGAGTTCAAGCAGCTCATGCGCGAGCACGGGCGCAAGAGCGTCGTCTACGGCCACTACGGCGAGGGCTGCCTGCATCTGCGGCTGGACTTCGATCTGCTTTCACCGCGAGGGATCGCCGGATTCCGGTCGTTTCTCGAAGAGGCGGCGGATCTGGTCGCCGCGCACGGCGGCTCGCTGTCGGGGGAGCACGGTGACGGCCAGGCACGTTCGGAACTGCTGTCCCGGATGTACAGTCCCGAGATGCTCGCGCTTTTCGCGCGGTTCAAGGGGATCTTCGATCCGGCGGGCATGATGAACCCCGGCATCCTGGTGAATCCCCGGCCGGTCGACGCCGATCTCCGCGTCCGTCGCGCACCGCTGGAGCTCGAAGACGTCACCGCGCTCGCGTACCCGGAGGACCGGGGCAGTTTCGGGCAGGCGATGCGGCGTTGCGTCGGTGTCGGGAAATGCCGCAACACCACCGGTGCGGGCGTCATGTGCCCTAGTTACCGCGCCACACGCGAGGAGAAGCATTCGACGCGGGGCCGCGCGCATCTGCTCGCCGAGATGGTGAACGGCGAGCTGATCACCGACGGCTGGCGCTCCGAGGAGGTCGCCGAGGCGCTGGATCTCTGCCTGTCGTGCAAGGGCTGCCTGTCCGATTGCCCGGTCGACGTCGACATGGCGACGTACAAGGCGGAATTCCTGCACCAGCACCATAAAGGACGGATCCGCCCGGCGTCGCATTATTCGATGGGCTGGCTGCCGGTGTGGCTGCGTGCGGCGTCACTCGCGCCCCGGCTGGCGAACACGCTGTCGCGCCGGTTCTCCGGACTGCTGAAGAAGTTCGGCGGGATCGCGCCGGAACGGGATCTGCCGACCTTCGCGACGGCGCCGTTCACCCGGCGACGGCCGGATCTCAAACGCTGGGCGACCGGTGCCCGGCCCGTGGTGCTGTGGCCCGACTCCTTCAACAACTACCTCACGCCGGACGTCCTCGACGCCGCGACGGAGGTGCTCACCGCCGCGGGCTACGACGTCGTCCTGCCCGATCGCGGCGTCTGCTGCGGTCTCACCTGGGTGTCGACCGGACAGCTCGATGTCGCGAAGAACGTGTTGCGCCGCACGCTTTCCGTGCTCGAACCGTACCTGCGGGCGGGGTATCTGGTGGCCGGGCTGGAGCCGAGTTGCACGGCCCTCTTCCGCGGCGACCTCCCGGCTCTTCTCCCCGGCGACCCGGTGGCGGACCTGCTCGCCGAACGGACCAGGACCTTCGCCGAACTCGTCGAGGATTCGCCGCTCGAGTTCCGCTCGCTGGACGTCGAGGCGCTCAGTCAGGTGCACTGCCACCAGCACGCAGTGCTCGGCTTCGACGCCGACGAGGCCGCCATGCGCGCCGCGGGTATCCACAATTCCACAATGGATTCCGGCTGCTGTGGATTGGCGGGCAACTTCGGTTTCGAGCGCGGGCACTACGACGTTTCCGTCGCCTGCGCCGAAGACCGCATGTTGCCCGCGATCCGCGCCGCGGCCGAGGGCACCGAAGTGGTCGCGGACGGCTTCAGCTGCCGGACACAGATCGAGCAGCTCGACGGGCGGCGGGCTTTGCATCTGGCCGAGCTGTTAAGGCGCGCGCTGCCCTAGCCGCGCGTCGCGCTCGGCGTACTTCTTCAACGTCAGCAGCTGTTTCCGCATCATGACCAGGTCGCCCCAGCCGAGCAAGAACTCCTTGAGGCGCCCGCCGAACCCCGCGGACGTCACGACGATGCGGCACAGCATGCGGCAGGACGTCTCGTCGATCGGCTCGACCGAATACGTGGCGGCCACCGGGCCGAACAGCTTTTCGGACTGGGCGAAGGTCCGCCCGGTGAGGCTGTGCCCGCGGTCGACCTCGGTCAGTTCGAACACGATCAGCGTGTCGCCGGGAGCGAGTTCGTCGGCGCCGGGGGTGAGGGTGCCGGGGCTGCGGCGTCCCCGGTTGTCGAGCAGGTCGTAGCTGTAGGGCGCGACCGAGATCTGACAGAGCCAGCGGTAGGCGAGCGCGGCGGGCGCCCGCACGGTGACCGCGCGGTCGAAACGCGCGACCGGGCCGTCGAGCAGGGTGTCCGCCGGCTGCGCGCGGCGGCGTTCTTCCGTGGTCGCGCCCCAGTTCGCGGGTGATCCGAAGGGCATGTCCGCCTCCCGTACGGTGCCGTATGGTTTCCCATACGGTAGCGTATGCCGCGTGAAACGGAAGCTCGCGCGGGAGGATTGGGCGGACGCGGCGCTCGAAGCGTTGTGCGAAGGCGGCGTCGGCGCGATCGCCGTCGAGCCCATCGCGGCGAAACTCGGGACGACGAAAGGCAGTTTCTACTGGCATTTCGCGAACCGGGACGCGCTGGTCGAGGCCGCCGTGCGCCGGTGGGCCGAGCAGCACACCGAGGCGCTCATCACGTTGCTGGACGGGATCGCGGATCCGGCCCGAAGGCTGCGTGAACTCTTCGAGCTCGTCTTCGGCGCGAAGGACGAGCGGGCCGAGCTGGCCCTGCTCGCCCACGCGGACGACCCCGTGATCGGCCCGCTGCTCGCCGACGTCACCGCGCGGCGCGTCGAGTTCATCGTCCGGTGTTTCCGCGAGATGGACTGCCCGGAAACCGAAGCCCGCCATCGCGCTTTGCTGGCGTACACGGCGTTCGTCGGGTTGATCCAGGCGCAGCGGGCGAGCGGCGGCGCACTGCTGTCCGCCAAGGAACGCCCGGCCTATCTGGAGTTCCTGCGCGGGATTATCACCCGGTGAGAAGGGCCTTCCGGCCGCGCGCCGCGCCGCTCATCATCATGCTCCATGACAGCCACCTATCCCGCGGCGAAGGACGACCCCGCGACCCCGATGGGCGCGATCTACGCCGAATACCCGCCGATGTCCCGGGTCGTCTTCCCCAGCGGCTGCGAAGGCTGGCTGGTGACCCGGTACGAAGACGTCCGCCTGATCTTCTCGGACACGCGGTTCTCCCGGAACCTGCTCGCACCGGGCGCGCCGTGTCTCATCGAACCCGGTGACTTCTCCACCGGCGAGCACAGCATCCTCAACATGGATCCGCCGGATCACACGCGCCTGCGGAAGCTCACGGCGCAGGCCTTCACCGTCCGCCGGATCGCCGGGCTCCGGCCGCGGATCCAGCAGATCGCCGACACGCTCCTGCGGGCGATGGCCGAGCACGGCCCGCCGGTGGATCTCGTGGAGACGTTCGCCTTCCCGCTGCCCACCGCGGTCATGTGCGAGATCCTCGGCGTCCCTTACGAAGGCAGGGAACGGTTCCGCCAATGGTCGCGCGTGATCGTCACGCCGATGGCGTACGGCCCGGCGGAAGTGGCGCAGGCCCGGCGTGACGGGGCGGAGGACATGGCGGCGCTCGTCGCCGTCAAACGGGAGACGCCGGGGAACGACCTGCTGAGCGTCCTCGTGCACGCAAGCGACGAGGACGGCGACCGGCTCACCGAGGCCGAGCTGATCGATCTCGCCACCCAGCTCCTGCTCGCCGGGCACGAGACCACGGTCAGCCTGATCGCGACCGGGATCGTGCTGCTGACAGGACATCCGGATCAGCTCGCCGCGCTGCGTTCCGATCCGAGCCTGACGGAGGGGGCCGTCGAGGAGATCATGCGGTTCGACGGACCGGCCGACGCGTCGCTGCTCCGGGTCGCGCTGGAAGACGTCGAGCTGAGCGCCGGCCCGGTCCGGCGCGGTGAGGCGGTGCTGGCGCACACCGGCGCGGCGAACCGCGACGAAGCCGCCTTTCCGGGCGCGTCCCGGTTCGACATCCGGCGGCGGAACGCACCGCAACTCGGCTTCGGGCACGGCCTCCACTTCTGCCTCGGGGCGGCACTGGCCCGCCTCGAAGGGGAGATCGCGTTCCGGACCCTGCTCGACGGGCTCCCGGGACTGGATCTCGCGGTTCCCGCCTCGGCCATCACCTGGCGTCCGCCGCTTTCGATCCGCGGCCCGGAGGCGGTGCCCGTGACCTGGGCTACCACCAAGCGCGGCTGAGGCTTTCCAGCGTCGGTTCTTCCGGTCCGGGGAGAACACTGAGGTACCAGGTGAAGTTGCTGTAGACGTGCAAAAGCGCGTACGCCAGGCAACGCCGGGAGAAGCCTTCGTCCGGCTCGGCGCCGTATCCGGTGAGCAGCCGCCGCAGGAAATCCTTGTCCCCGCCGGAAACGAACAGGCCCACGGCGACGAAGTCGTACTCGGCCGCGCCCCGCATGGCCGGTTCGAAATCGAAGAGCCCGGTCAGCCTCGGACGGCCGCCGTCGTGGGTGACCATGAGGTGGTCACGCATGAATTCGGTGTGGAGTGGGACGGCCGGCGGGCTGCTCAGCTCGACGGAATCGAGGAACGCCGGGATCTGCGCGATCCAGCTTTCGTCGAGCCCGGTCCGCCGGTGATGCTCGACGACCTTCGCGCGTTGTCCGGCGACGAACGCGGCCCAGTCCGGCGGGCCGAGGACGTCGAGGCGCGGGTCGCGCAGTGAATGCAGGGCGGCCAGCGCCTCACCGAGTTCGGGCGCGATCCGGTGTTTGTCCTCTGTGGACAGTTTCGGCCAGGCGTCCTTCAGTGTTTCGCCGCGCAGGCGTTCCATGAGCACGTAGCCCCAGCCGTCCCGCTCTCCGGCTTCGTGCACGGCCGGGGTCGGGATCGGCAACTTCCCGTGCAGGACTTCGAGCATCGTCCGCTCGGTGGGGAGTTCGCCGAGATGCACCGGCGGGAACAGCTTGAGGACCAGATCATCGCCGACCGCATAGACCGGCAGGGAGCCCTCGGTGAACGGGACGGCTTCGCCGAAGCCGAGCGACCTCACGGCGGGGAGCAGGTCTTGCCTGGTCAGCGCGTCGAACTCGGCTTCGGTGCCGGCGGGCGGGAACGTGGTCACGGCCCGACCGTAGAACAGCGCGTCGGGGACGGCGACGCAATTACCCGCTGCGTTCCAGCAGGGTCCTCGCCGCGCCGAGCACCAGACGGCAGACGTCGTCGGGATCCGCGCTGGCCAGCGGTTCCTTGCCGGTGATGTCGCGGACCAGGCCGATCCCGAGCAGCCAGGCGAGGACGAGGTCGGCCCGCAGTTCGGCGTCGTCGGCGTCGCTCAACGTGGCGAGCACCTTCGCGTACTCCTCGCCGAGCTGCCGCCGGACCGCGGCCGCGGCGCTGTCGTGCCCGGTCGAGCGCAGGTACGCGTCGAGGGTGCGGTCGCGGCCGGTGTCGGATTCCAGCATGCTGCGCAACGCCGTCCCGAGCAGTTCGTCCGGTGGGGTGGTGGCGATCTGCTCGCGTCCGCCGCGCGCCAGGACCTCCTCGAACAGCGCGTCCTTCGACCCGAAGTAGCGGAACAACAGGGCTTGGTTGACTCCGGCGAGTTTCGCGATGTCGCGCACGGTCGTCCGGTCGAAGCCGCGCTCGGCGAAGAGAGCCGCCGCCGCGTCGAGCAGGGCCGCCCTGGTCGCGGCCGCGTCGCGCTTGCGGACCTGCGGTTCTTCCGTCATCGGCAAAGGCTAGCCGGGCGTCGCACGGTAGGCGCATTGACGCTCAGCGTGATCATGGTTAGCGTTGTAAGCAGTTGCTTACAAACCGCCGAGCCGGGGGGTTTCCGGACAAATGACCACCACAGACACCGAATTCGTCGCCTATCCCTTCAATGAGGACGCCGGCCTCGAACTCAACGAGGCGTACGCGGCCGCACGCGCCACCAAGGGCATGCTTCGCGTCCGGCTCCCGCACGGTGAGCCCGCCTGGCTCGCCACCCGGTACGCCGACGCGCGGTTCGTGCTGGGCGACCGGCGGTTCTCCCGGGCGATGGCGGCGGAGAAGGACGAGCCGCGGATGGCGCCCGGCAGGCGCCCCGGCGGGATCCTGAGCATGGACCCGCCGGATCACACCCGGTTGCGCACGCTGGTCGCGAAGGCGTTCACCATGCGCCGCGTCGAACTGCTGCGCCCGCGTGTCGCCGAGCTGGCGGCCGGGCTGATCGAGGACATGAAGGCCAAGGGGCAGCCCGCGGACCTGGTCGAGGACTACGCGCTGCCGATCCCGGTCGCGGTGATCTGCGAACTGCTCGGAGTGCCGGTCGAGGACCGGCCGAAGTTCCGCGTGTGGAGCGACGCCGCGCTGTCCACCAGCCCGCTGACCACCGAAGAGATGATGGCCAACCAGGACGACCTGCGGGCGTACATGCACGTGCTCGTCGAGCAGCACCGCGCCGAGCCGCAGGACGATCTGATGACCGCGCTGATCGAGGCGCGCGACGTCCGCGACCGGCTGAGCGAGCTGGAACTGGTCGACATGTGCATCGGCATCCTGATCGCCGGGCACGAGACCACCGCCAGCCAGATCCCCAACTTCGTCTACGCCCTGCTCGAACAGCCGGAGCAGCTCGCCCGCCTGCGTGCGGACCTGGACCTGATCCCGGCTGCGGTCGAGGAACTGCTGCGGTTCGTTCCGCTGGGTGCCGGCGCCGGGTTCGCCCGCTACGCCACCGAAGACATCCAAGTGGGTGACGTGCTGGTGAAGGAGGGCGAGCCGGTGATGGTCGCGATCGGCGCCGCCAACCGGGACGGGCTCCAGTTCACGTCGGCGGAAACCCTGGAATTCGGCAGGGAAGCCAATCCCCATCTCGGTTTCGGGCACGGCGTGCACCACTGCCTCGGCGCTCCGCTGGCCAGGCTCGAACTGCAGGAGGCCCTGAAGGCGTTGCTGCGCGATCTCCCCGGGCTGCACCTCGACGGCGATATCGTGTGGAAGACCCAGATGCTGGTGCGGGGCCCCCGCTCCATGCCGATCGGATGGTGAGCATGAGCTGGAAAGTCGAGGTCGATGGCAACACGTGCATCGGCTCGGGGATGTGCGCGGCGCTGATGCCGGAGGTCTTCGAACTCGAAGGCGCCGTGGCGACAGTGGTCAAGGGGGAGGTGGATCCGGACGAGACGGTGCTCGACGCGGCGGATTCCTGCCCCGCGATGGCCATCGAGGTGACGGAAAAGGGTGAGGTGATCGGGCCGAGGCCCTGAACGTCGCCCTTCTATGCTTGCTTCGAAAAAGGCGTGGCGGTCGTCGGTGAAGGGGCGTAGTACGAACAGGGTGAGCGATGACGGCTTGACCCTCCGCACCCTGACCACCGACGACCTGCCCGCACTCTCGGACATGCTGGCGCGTGCCTTCCTCGCCGATCCTTCGGAAGGATTCCAATACCGCGAAGGACTGGTGTTCGAACCCGAGCGTTCACACGGCGTCTTCGACGGCGACGAGCTGATCGGGATGGGGGAGATCCTCACCCGGAAGATCACCGTTCCCGGTGCGGGGCCGACGCCGTTCGCGGCGATCACTTCGGTCGGCGTCGCGCCGGGGCATCGGCGGCGGGGCGCGCTCACCCGGGTCATGCGGGCGCAGCTACACGGCCTGCACGACGACGGCGGCGAACCGATCGCCGCGTTGTGGGCGTCCGAGGCCGTCATCTATCCACGCTTCGGCTACGGGCTCGCGGCGCAGTTCTATCGCGCGAAGATCCGCGCGAAATCCGCGTTCCGGCCCGGTGTCGGACTCGAACCCGAGCGGGTGCGCGAAATCGGCCGCGAGCAGGCGATCCCGCTGATCAAGGCGATCTACGAAAAGGAAGCGCCCCAACGGGTCGGCGCGCTGGACCGGCCAGGGGCGACGTGGGAGTTCAACCTCGACGACCCGGAGCGGCGGAGGAACGGCGCGACCGCGATGAGGTTCGCCGTCCTGCCCGACGGTTACGTGATCTACCGGCTGAAGAACGACTGGAACGACGACGGCCCGCGAGGAATCCTGAGCGTGCAGGAACTGGTCGCGACCACGCCGGAGGCGTACGCGACGCTGTACCGTTTCCTGCTCGACTACGACCTCGTCTTCACAGTCGAGGTGTCGGCCGCCCTCGACGAACCGCTCATCCACCTGCTCGCCGACCCCCGCGCCATGACCCGGACCGGCGGCGATTCGCTGTGGCTGCGCATCGTCGACGTCGATCGCGGCCTGATCACCCGGCGCTACAACGCCCCGGTGGACCTCGTAATCGGCGTACGCGACGCCTTCTGCCCGTGGAACGCCGGGAACTGGCGGCTCGTCACCGACGCCGACGGCCAAGCGGAAGTGACGCGCGTGGAGGACACGCCGGATCTCGAACTGGACGTCACCGACCTCGGCGCCGTCTTCCTCGGCGGAACCAGGCCCAGCACCCTGGCCGCGGCGGGCCGGATCAAGGAGCGGACCGCCGGCGCGGTTTCGCGGGCGACGGCGGCGTTCGCCACCGACCGCGAGCCGTCCTGCCTGGAATCCTTCTAGGGTTTCAGGATTCCGTGCTCGGTCACCACCGCGGTGATCAGCTCGTGCGGCGTCACGTCGAAGGCGGGGTTGAACACTTCCGCGCCTTCGGGTGCGACCTTCGTGCCGCCGAAGGCCAGGATCTCGCCGGGATCGCGTTCCTCGATCACGATCCCGGTGCCGTCCGGCATCGCGGTGTCCACAGTGGACGACGGAGCGACGACCACGAACGGGATGCCGTGGTGCTTCGCCGCGATCGCCAGGCCGTAGGTGCCGATCTTGTTGGCGACGTCGCCGTTGGCGGCGATCCGGTCGGCGCCGACGAGGACACAGTCGACCAGGCCACGGCTCATCGCCGCGGCGGCCGCGCCGTCGGGCTGGATCCGGTACGGCACACCGGCTTCGGCCAGTTCCCAAGCGGTCAGGCGGGCACCCTGCAGCAGCGGCCGGGTCTCGTCGACGAGTACGGACTCGACCAGGCCGCGGGCCTGCAGATGCCAGACGACGCCGAGCGCGCTGCCCCAGGCGACCGTCGCGAGATGGCCGGCGTTGCAGTGGCTCAGCAGCCGCAACGGCCGCCGCCCGCAGCGCTCGATCACCACGTCGGCCGCCAGGCGGGAGGCCTCGTGGTTGATCCGCTCGTCCTCGTCGAGGATCGCCAGGGCTTCCGCGAGAACGGCTTCCGGCCCCTCCGGGAGCTTCGCGAGGGCACGGGAAACGCCCCAGCTCAGGTTGACCGCCGTCGGCCGGGCCTGGGCGACACGGCGCGCCTCGGCCTCGACGTCGCCCTGCGCGCGGGTGGCGAGCACGACGCCGAGCGCCCCCGCCGCGCCGAGCGCCGGCGCCCCGCGCACCGCGAGCCGCTGGATGGCGGCGACGAGTTCGCCGACCGTGCGCAGTTCGAGCACGCGATACTCGGCGGGCAGGACGGTCTGGTCGATGATCGTGACCGCGTCACCGGTCCAGTCGATCGTCCTGCGCATGGCTCCCCCGTGAAATCCGGTTGTCCCGTCGCGGCCGCCTCGGTGAGGATGCGGCTCGTGACCATTGAACGCCACCATCCGCCCGGTCTGCACCCCACGCCCACCTACCACCACGTGACCATCGTCGAGGGCCGGAGGGACGTCCACCTCGCCGGCCAATGCCCGCTCGCCGAAGACGGCAAGGTCGTCGAAGGCGACGTGCTCGCCCAGGTCGACCAGGTCGTCGCGAACACCGCCGCCGCGCTCGCCTTCGCCAAGGCGACCCCGGCGGACGTCGTGCGCACGGTGATCTACGTGGTGACGCCGGACGCGGACGTCCTCTCGGCCGTGTGGGACCGGTTCGTCGAGTCGGAGATCGGGGAGGCCTTCACCACCGCGAGCACCCTGCTCGGCGTCGCGCAGCTCGGCTACCCCGGGCAGCTCGTCGAACTCGACGTCACCGCCGCCACCGCCTAAAGCTGAGGTACATGAAGGCTCCCTTCCTGTACCTAGGCGCAAGGATGGGGGCCTTCATGTACTTGGGGAAGGGGTCCTTCACGCGCAGCCGCTGTGACTGCTGGTGTGCTTGGGTCGAGTGTGGCGATCGTCGGGTCCGTGAAGGCCTCCTTCACTACCTTCAGGGTAGGTAAGGAGGCCTTCACGGATCTGGCTCGCGATCAAGCCGCACCCGAAAGCCAGTAGTGGCCGCGGCGCCCGTCGCCGCCAGCTTCCCCCAGCGAAAGTCCCGCCCAGTATCGCTCGGGCTTCTCGCTCAGTTCGCGCGATTCATCGGATACGCACACGCCTGTCGGTCAGAGACCGGCCATGAGGTCGGTCTCCGTGATGCCCGGCCCCTGCCCGGCACGGATGAACCACTCGACGCCGAACGCCTGCGCGAAAGCCTCGTCGGGCATCGCCAGGAAGAACGAGTCCTCGCTGATCTGGCTGGCGTGCGCGCGCATCGCGGCCCGCTTGGCAGGCAGGTACGCGGTGACGTCGACCCTCGCCGTCAGGATCGCCTCCGGTTTGCCGAACTCGGAACCGTCCTCGAAATCGGGGAGATCCTCGGCCTTCATCTGCCCGGTCCGCACCGCCTCCTCCATGCCGCGGCGCATCTCGTCGCTGTTGCTGGTCGCCTCGTAGACCCGCGGCGTGCCCGCCAGCTCGGCCGCGCGCATCCCGACGCGGTGCACCTGGATGTGGTCCGGATGCCCGTAGCCGCCGTTGTCGTCGTAGACGGTCAGGACGTCGGCCTGCTCCTCACGCAGGATGGCGGCCAGCCGCTGCGCGGCCTCCTCGACGTCGGCCTGCCAGAACGTGCCGGGCACGTCGTTGCGCGGCTCGCCCATCATGCCGGAATCGGTGTACCCCAGGAACTCCACGCGTTTGGCCCCCAGGACCTCCGCGGATGCGTGCGTCTCCTGCACGCGGCGCTGCCACAACTCCTCTCCGTCGTCGAGGAAACCGTCCGGTACCTCGCCGACCTCCCCCCTGGTCGCGACGACGAGCACGACACGGTGACCTTCCTCGAAGGCCTTGCGCATGACGCCTCCCGCGACGATGCACTCGTCGTCGGGGTGGGCGTGAAAACTCACCAATGTGGCCATGGTGGGGAAACTACCGGGAGGCACCGACATATTCCGCCGGTCGGAAGCCTCAGGCCGGGTAGGTCCGCCCCAAGAACTCCAACGTCAGCGCCCAGGCAGCCGCGGCCGGCTCCGGCTGATGGAACATCGGCGCCACGTGGTTGTGGAACGCGTGCCCCGCGCCCTCGTGGATGTGGATCTCCGCGCCGTCGTGGGAGGCGACGGCGTCGGCGAGGCGACTCACTCCCTCCGCGGGGATGTAGGGGTCCGCGCCGCCGAACTGGAACTGGATCGGGCAAGTGATCTTGTCCAGCAAGGGAAGTTGCTCGGGAACGCGGGAGCCGTAGTACGAGACCGCGACGTCCGGGTCGCCTTCGGCGGCGGCCGCGTAGGCCATCGAGCCGCCGAGGCAGAAGCCGAAGACGCCCGCGCGGCCGCCGGTTTCGGGCAGCGCGCGCAGGGTCGCCAGGGTCGCGAGGACGTCGGTGACGGCGCTCGCCGGGTCCAACTGGCCGGCGACGGCCATCGAAGCCGAGACACCGGCTTCGTCGTGCGTGGCCGACCAGCCGGGGGAGATCCGCCAGAACAGTTCGGGCACCGCGACGACGTAGCCGAGGGCGGCCAGGTCGGCGGCGACCGACTTGAGGTAGTCGTCGAGACCGAAGATCTCCTGGATCAGCACCAGACCCGGGCCGGAGCCGGATTCGGGCAGCCAGAGCGGGGCGTCGAACGAGCCGTCGGCGACGGTCACCTTGGTCATCGGGGTCCTTCCAGTGCGCGCACGAGGCAGTCCGCCACGAGGGCGGCCTGCGTGCCGTCGGGGTCGAGGTCGGGATCGAAGATGGTCAGCTCCAGCCCGGCGGCACCGGGGATCGAGAGCAGGCCCCGGAGCAGCCCGACAAGCTTGTCCGGACTGAGCCCGCCGGGATCGGGACTGTCCACGGCGGACACGAATTCCGGGTCGAGGGTGTCGATGTCGATGTGGATCCAGAAACCGTCCAGTGGCGCGAAAATCTCCCGGGCGGCGGCGAGCGCACCGTCGGTGCCGGACGCCATGATCTCCTGGCTGGTCACGATCCGGAGCCCGGCGTCCCGTGCCTCGGCGGACTCCTCCGCGCGCACGCCGAGCACGAGGACGTCCTCGTCGCGGACATAGGGCTTCAGACCGTCCACATCGGCCAGTTCCGGTTGGCCGCGGCCGGTTACGACGGCGAGAGCCTCGCCACCCACGTTGGCGACGTACTCGGAATTGCCGAGATGCCGGAAGTCGTCGTGCCCGTCGAAGTAGACGATGCCGTAGCGGCCTTCGCGACGCAGCGTCAGCATCGCGGCGAGCGCGATCGAGCAGTCGCCGCCGAGGACCACCGGGAAGCCGCCGTCCGCGCGGATCTTCGCGAGACGTGCGGCGAGGGCCTCGGTGTAGGCCGCGATCCCGGCCGCGTTCCGCACACCGCCATCGGGTGACCAGGCGGGCAGATAGCGCGGCGGGGTGACGACGCCGCCGTCGGCCGCCCCCAACCGGGTGAGCAGGCCGTGGTCACGCAGCGCGCCCGGTGCCTTGTAACAGCCGGGGACCACGCCTTCGGCGGGCGGGCGCAGCCCGAGATTGGACGGTGCGTCGAGCAGTACGAGATTCCCCATGGTCACACCGTAGTAGCGATGTCTGGTGCCGCGCCGTCCGTCCCTTTAGGTTGATGGGACGGACGGAGGAGGCTCAATGGCGGAGCGGACCAAATACATCCTCGACGAAGCGGATATGCCGACCAGGTGGTACAACGTCGTCCCGGATCTGCCGGAGCCGCCGCCACCGCCCTTGCATCCCGGCACCCGCGAGCCGGTCGGCCCGGACGATCTCGCGCCGCTGTTCCCGCAGGCGCTCATCGCCCAGGAGGTCAGCACCGAGCGGTACATCGACATCCCGGAAGAGGTCCTCGACGTCTACCGGCTCTGGCGTCCGTCACCGCTGTTCCGGGCGCGGCGGCTGGAGAAAGCGCTCGGCACCCCCGCCCGCATCTACTACAAGTACGAGGGCGTCAGCCCGGTCGGCTCGCACAAGCCAAACACCGCCGTACCGCAGGCGTTCTACAACGCGGCGGAGGGCGTCACCAGGCTGACCACCGAGACCGGCGCCGGGCAGTGGGGGAGCGCGCTCGCGTTCGCCTCCGCCACCTTCGGGCTCGAGTGCGAGGTGTGGCAGGTCCGCGCTTCCTACGACCAGAAGCCGTATCGCAAGCTGATGATGGAGACCTTCGGTGCGACGGTGCACCCGAGCCCGTCCGAACTGACCGAATCCGGCCGCGCGATCCTGGCCGCCGATCCGGACTCGACCGGCAGCCTCGGCATCGCGATCAGCGAGGCGGTCGAGCAGGCGGCGCAGGCGGAGAACACCCGCTACGCGCTCGGCAGCGTGCTCAACCATGTGCTGCTGCACCAGACGATCATCGGCGAAGAGGCGCTCAAGCAGTTCGAGCTGGCCGGGGACACCCCGGACGTCCTCGTCGGCTGCACCGGCGGCGGATCCAACTTCGGCGGGCTCGCCTTTCCTTTCCTGCGAGAGAAACTCGCGGGCCGGATGAACCCGGTCATCCGCGCGGTCGAACCGGCCGCCTGCCCGACGCTCACCCGCGGGAAGTACGCGTACGACTTCGGGGACACCGCGGGGCTGACGCCGTTGCTGAAGATGCACACGCTCGGTCACGACTTCATCCCCGATCCCATCCACGCCGGTGGCCTGCGCTATCACGGGATGTCCCCGCTGATCTCGCATATCTACGAACTCGGGCTGATCGACGCGATCGCCATCGGGCAGGAGGACTGCTTCGCCGCGGGCGTGCGGTTCGCGCGCACGGAGGGCATCATCCCCGCGCCCGAGCCGACCCACGCGCTCGCCGCGTGTATCCAGGAAGCGTTGCGGTGCAAGGAAACCGGGGAGGAGAAGGTGATCCTCACCGCGCTGTGCGGGCACGCGCACCTCGACCTCCCGGCGTACGGCGCGTACCTGGCGGGCGACATCTCCGATCACGCGCTGCCCGACGAGGCCCTCGAGAAGTCCCTCGCCGGCCTCCCCTGAGCGCGTTTAGTCCTCTGGATGCGGTCCTTGCGCACGCAAGTACCGCATCCAGAGGACGAAACGCGGGGGTCAGCCGGTCACCTGGTAGCCCGAAGTCCGGTTCCGCCCGGTGTTCTTGGCCTCGTAGAGCGCCCGGTCCGCGACGGCGATCACCGTGTCCAGATCGGCGACGCCCGGCCGGTCGGCGAGCCCGATCGACACGGTGACGTGCTCGGGCAGGTCATCGGCGCGCGAAGCCACGCTCGACCGGATCCGTTCCGCGATCGCGTGGGCGTGCACGGCGGGGGTGCCCGGCAGCAGGACGACGAACTCTTCGCCGCCGAAGCGCCCGACCAGATCCGTGCCGCGCACCTCGGTACGCAGCGTTTCCGCGATCGCCGCCAGATACCGGTCGCCGACCAGATGCCCGTGCCGGTCGTTGATCAGTTTGAACCGGTCGACGTCGACCATCAGCAGGCTGGTGTGCCGTCCCGCGCGCCGCGCGCGGTCGAGTTCGTCGGTCGCGGCCTCACGCCACGCCTTCGCGTTGAGCAGCCCGGTCTTGGCGTCGCTGCGCGCCTGCCGTTTCAGCTGCCGCAGCAGGACACCGCGATGCAGCACCAGCGTGATCCCGACGACCAGCAGCAGCACCACCGGCCAGTCCCGCAGCGCCCACGCGACGATGACGCCGAGCGCGATCGTCGCCGCTTCGAGCGCGTACTCGAACGGCTTCGCCAGCGCGTCCCGCAGGCGTTCGTGCGGCGTGCCGTAGTACACCGCGACCGTCATCAGCACGGTGTTGACCAGCAGGAAGACCCCGCCCGCAGCGACAACCGAACCGAACGACGACGCGTCGCGGGGGAGCACGTCGAACGGCACCGCGTACCGGGACAGGTAAGCGGCCGCCGCGAACCCCGAGAGCACGGTCGCCGAGGTGGAGAACACCCGGCGGAACAACGGGTTCGGCTGCCCGCGGAACCAGCGGTAGAAGAACGACACGGCGATGACCAGCGCGGCGAGCGCCGGATGCACCAGCAGTACGGCGGCGAAGGTCCACACGCTGTCGAGGGAGATGTGCGGCGTACCGGCGAACCGTTCCCGCACCCGCTCCACCGGACGCGACAATTCCGTGTACAGCACCGAGCTGAGGATCAGGATCGCGAAGGGGAGCGCGTCGCCCTCGGTGAAGGGGACGCGGAGAAAAGACCAGGCGGATCCGGCGATCGCCGCGACGTCCACCAGGAGGACGAAGCCGATCAAACCACGGTTGGGTAGCCGCCACAGCGCCCAATTCGTTAGCGCCACGGAGACGAACGTAATCGGTTGGATACTAGGTGTCACTACGCTGTATGGGTAGGCGTGGGTGCACCACGCGTGACCGGAACGGGGAAGCGGAGGGGGTGAGCCCTATGCGCGGGCAGAACTGGTGAGTACCGGGTTCCGGTCTAAAGGGGGTGCGGTGGGGCCACGTGGCGCCAAGCCCGGGTGGCCGGAACAGCCACTACGAGACCGGCGAGTGCGATGACCGAGACCGTCGTCGCCGGTGAACCGAGCACGCCGACGAGCAGGCCGCCGGCGATCAGCCCGATTCCCTGCACGGCGATGAGCCCCGACCCGGCGAGGCCGAAGGCCTGGCCTCGTTCGGTGTCGGGTACCAGCCGCATGAACGTGGTGCTCGCGGTGACCTGGTAGGCCGCGCACATCCCGGACAGCACGAGCAGTCCGGCGGCGTAGGGGAGCGACGGCCGGAACCAGAACGCCGCGAGCGGCACGATCGCGCCGAGCGCCAGCGCACCGACCAGGCGCAACCGGATCTCGGGCCGCACGAGGCGGCCCAGCGCGAACACCCCGAGCACGATCCCTGCGGGATGCGCCGCGAGCAGCAGGCCCGCGGTCACCGCCCCGCCGCCGATCTCCGCGGCGTACGGCACGGCGAGCCCTTCCGGCACGATCACGAAACCCGCCAGCCACGCCAGGCCGACCAGCGCGCGCAACCGGCGGTCACGCCAGATCGTCCGGGCGCCCGCCGAAAGCCGCCGCAGGGTCGACGTCGCGGGGCCTTCGGCGCCCGTCGCGGGCCGCGCCCGCACACCCAGCCGCAGGACGACCGCCGAGACGGCGAACGTCATCGCGTCCAGTGCCAGCCCGCGGCCCGGCCCGATCGCGGCGATCGCCGCGCCGCCCAGCGCGAATCCGGCCAGCTGACCGATCTGGTTGGTGATCTTCAGCAGGGACTGGCCGAGCACGTAGGAATCCCCGCTGAGCACCGACGGGAGGACCGCGGCCTGCGCGGCGGTGAACGGCGCGTTGGCCAGCTGCACCACCACCAGTACGGCGGCGAGCACGGGCAACGGGATACCGGGCACGGCGAGCACCGCGACCAGGAGCGCGCGGACGACGTCGGAGCAGACCATCACCGCGCGGCGCGGGTACCGGTCGGCGAGACCGCCGAGCAACGGCCCGCCGATCAGATCGGGGAGATAGGTGAGCGCGTACGTCAGCGCCGGCCACGTCGCCGAGCCGGTGCGCTGGAACACCAGCACCGACAGGGCGACCCTGGCCACCTGGTCGCCGAGGATGGACTGGAGTTCCGCGAACCAGATCGCGCGCAGTTCACCGACCGCGAGGATCTGCCGGAAGGTCGCCTTGGCTTCCACGAGGTGACCACCCCCGCCCGGTCGAGTGAGTCACTCAGCGTACCGCTCCGGGCGCGGGTGGTGAACCCTCAAAGCGCGTGAAGGGCTACTCCGTGCCGCAGGTGATCTTCGGCTGCGGGTTGTAGTGCACGTTCCGGGTGTGGCGCCGGATCTCGCGGCCGGTCGCGGCGTCCTTGATGACCCGCGTGTCCGACGTGGTGAAACCGGGCGCGCCGTTGCTGGGCTTGCAGTTCTCGGCGGGGCCGGGTTTCGTCGGCGGGTCGGACGGGTTGGTGCGGCCGCCCGGGATCGACTCGACGGTGTACTTCTTGGTTCCCCACAGCCGGATCGTGATGTCCGACGGCGTCCAGATGGTCTGGATCGCGACGCCGGTGTCCCCGTCGTTGGTGAACTTCAGGTCGATCACGCTGCCGCCGTTGTGGTTCTGGAACACGGTCGCCTCGCGGGCGGCCGGGTAGCGGCTGATGTAGTAGCTGTGTTCCTTGTGCTCGGTGTCCTTCATGCCGGCGAAGTACGAGGCGTTGTACAGCGTGGTCGCGAACTGCGAGATCCCGCCGCCGACCTCGCGGCCGGGCGCGCCGTCCTTGATGACGCCGGCCTCGACGTAGCCCTGCGCGGCACCGCGCGGCCCGGTGAACCCGTTGAGGCTGAACGTCTCGTTCGGCTTCACGATGGCGCCGTTGACCTTCTGCGCCACGACCCGGATGTTCGTCCCCGAGTCCGGCGCGAAGCCGCCGGTCTTGAACTCGCTGACGACCTCCTTGATGCCGAGCTGGTTCGCCTGCTCGGTGGTCACCTTGGCCGGGGTCTTCTTGTAGGTCACCGGCAGCTCGCGCGGCGCGGCGCGCTTGAGCACGTCGAGCACCGGCTTGAGGCTCGGCTCCCAGTCGACGACGTTGGCGTCCTCGGACGGCTGGACGGTCGGCTTGCCGCCTTCGAAGACGATCTGCGCGTCCTTGCCCTCCTTCTCGGTGGACTTCAGCTGCGGACCTGCGGCCTCGATGATCTTGTTGTTGTCCACCTTCGGGTTCAGCACGCCGCCGTCGACGGGCTCGAAGGTCAGCGCACCCGCGATGTCCTCGGGTTTGACGACGGCGTCCTTGCCCTCGCCCTTGATGACCATCGGCGCCGAAACGGCGGGCTTCGCGATCTGCTCGAGCGCGGCGTGGACGGCCTCAGGCGAGACCTTGACCGGGGTCTGGGTGACCGCGAGGTTCAACTGCTCGCCACTGGCCCAGCGCTCCAGGATGGTCTTCTTGGCGGCTTCGAGGTCGAGCTTCTGCCCGGTCTTCGGCTCGACGGCGACCGGCTTGGCCTCCTCGAAGCGCACGGTGCCTTCGACGGGGTCGCGGTCGACCTTGTCGCGCAGGTTCTCCAGCGCGCCGGTGAGCTTGGCGTCGTCGGTCTGGGTGACGACGCCGACCTCGGTCGTCGAGAAGAACGACGCGATCCGCGTGAACGGGTTCAGCGGCTGGTCGCCCGCCTGGTCCAGGGTGGCGGGCCAGTCGAGGCGCAGGCCGGCGTTGTTCGGCGCCAGCGACTCCTCGGCGTCGCCCGCGACGATCTTCACCGGCCGGGTCAGCCGCGGTTCGATGCCGCCCCGGAGCTCCTTCTCGGCCGCGGTGCGGTCCATCCCGCCGACGTCGACCCCGGCGACGGTGACGCCGCGGGGGACGCTGCCCTGGGAGACCAGCACGTCGAGGGCGTACGCGACGACCAGGAGGCCGAACACGCCGCCGCCGATGAAGGCGGCCTTGCGATAGCTGCGACGGCGTTTCGGTGGCGTGGGCTCCTGCGGCGTGGCAGACTCCGCGAACCCGGGCGTGACGACCGGGAGAATGTCCGTCTGCTCAGCGTGGGACTCGGGCCAGCGCGGTTCCTGCGGCAACTCTCCACCCTCCACGGTCCGGCGAGTGCCGGGCTTCGTGATCGAACATCCGGGCTTCCACACGTTCCGGACGTAGGTTCAAGATACGGGGCGCGTTTTGTGGGCCTGCAACTCGCCCGGTTGGGTGAGCGGGTCACTCCGTCGGGTGGTCACTGGGCGTCAGGTTCCGGGTTTTCGCCCACCCGTGCGAGAAAATCGAAGTCACAGCCTTCATCAGCTTGCGTGATGTGTTCGGAGTACAACGCGCCGTAACCACGTTCGTAGCGCGGTGCGGGCGGTTTCCAGGCCTCCCGCCGGAGTTGCAATTCCGCATCATCGACGTCGAGGCTCAGCCGTCGCGAAGGGACGTCCAAGGTGATCGGGTCGCCGTCGCGGACGAGCGCGAGCGGACCGCCCACATGGGACTCCGGTGCGACGTGCAGCACGCAGGCGCCGTAGCTGGTGCCGCTCATCCGGGCGTCGGAAACTCGGACCATGTCGCGGACCCCCTTGGCCAGCAGGTGATCCGGCAACGGAAGCATCCCGTACTCGGGCATGCCGGGGCCGCCGAGCGGGCCCGATCCGCGCAGCACCATCACCGAATCCTCGGTGATGCCGAGCGCGGGGTCGTTGATGCGCTTCTTCAAATCCCGGTAGTCGTCGAAGACCACGGCGGGTCCAGTGTGGACGAGCAGCCGCGGTTCGGCGGCGATGTGCTTGATCACCGCGCCCGACGGCGCGAGATTCCCGCGCAGCACCGCGACTCCTCCTTCGGTGGCGACGGGATTGTCACGCGTGCGGATGACGTCGTCGTCGTGCACCCTCGCCGAAGCCAGGTTTTCGCCGAGGGTCCGGCCGGTGACCGTGACGCGATCGGTGTGCAGCAGGTCGGTCAGCCGGGAGAGCAGACCGGGAAGCCCGCCGGCGTAGTAGAAGTCCTCCATCAGCCAGTCGCCGCCGGGCCGGATGTTCGCGAGCACCGGCACCCGGCGCGCGATCGCGTCGAAATCGTCGACGGACAACGGGATCCGCCCGCGTCCGGCCATCGCGATCAGGTGGATGACGGCGTTGGTGGAGCCGCCGAGCGCCAGCACGGTGGTGATCGCGTCGGCGTACGCGCGCTCGTCGAGGATCTTCGTGATGGTGAGGTCCTCCCACACCATCTCGACGGCCCGCGCGCCGCTCGCCGCGGCCATCCGGTGGTGCGCCGAATCGACGGCGGGGATCGACGCCGCGCCGGGCAAGGTCAGGCCGAGCACTTCGGCGACCGACATCATCGTGGACGCGGTCCCCATCGTCATACAGGTTCCGGGAGAACGGGCCAGTCCACGCTCCAATTCGGACAGTTCCTCGTCGCCGATCAGCCCGGCCCGCTTGTCGTCCCAGTACTTCCACATGTCGGTGCCGCTGCCGAGCACCTCGTTCCGCCAGTGCCCGCGCAGCATCGGCCCGGCCGGCACGAAGATCGCGGGCAGTCCCGCGCTCGTCGCGCCCATCAGCAACGCGGGTGTCGTCTTGTCGCACCCGCCCATGAGCACCGCGCCGTCGATCGGGTAGGACCGCAGGATCTCTTCGGTCTCCAGGGAAAGCAGGTTGCGGTAGAGCATCGGCGTGGGCTTCTGGAACGTCTCGGACAGCGTCGCGACCGGGAACTCCAGCGGGAATCCGCCCGCCTGCCACACCCCGCGTTTGACCTGTTCCGCCCGCTCGCGCAGATGCATGTGGCAGGGGTTGATGTCGCTCCAGGTGTTGAGGATCGCGATGACGGGTTTCCCGAGGTGCTCCTCCGGGTTGTAGCCGAGTTGCCTGCTCCGGGCCCGATGGCTGAAGCCGCGCAGTCCGTCGCCGCCGAACCAGCGGTGGCTGCGGAGTTCCTCAGGGTTCCTCATGACCGCGAGTATGGCATCTCATATATGATCGGCCCATGTCTTCGACCTTCAGCCTGCCCGCCTCACGGACCGAAGTGGTGCTCGACGAGATCCGCCGCGGCATCCTCACCCGGGAGTTGAAGCCCGGCCAGCCGCTGGTCGAAGCCGAACTCGCGGCCCGGCTCGGCGTCTCGAAGACGCCGGTCCGGGAAGCGCTCAAGGTGCTGTCGAACACGGGACTCGTCACGTTCAGCCCGTACAAGGGCGCTTCGGTGTGCGTGGTGGACGCGGAGCTGGCGAAATCCGTGTACGACGTCCGCATGGTGCTGGAGCCCGAGGCCGTGCGCCGGTCGGTCGAACGTCGTTCCCCGGACCTGCTCGAAGACGCCGCGGAAGCGTTGAAAGAGGCGTCGGCGGCGCTCTCGGACAAGGATCACGCCGCGCTCAGCCTGCTCAACCGCCGGTTCCACCGTGCGTTGTACAGCGGCTGCGGCAACCCGCTGATGGTGTCGATACTGGACGACCTCAGGGACCGCGCCGCGTTGATCAGCGTGGTCGGCTGGGAGGCGAATCCCAGCTGGCGCAAGGAATGGAACGAACACAAAGCGGTGCTGGCGGCGGCGAAGAAGGGCGACGCCGAGGGCGCGGCCGGGTTGCTGCGCACCCACATCGGCGATTTCCTGGAGCGGACTCTCGAAACCATCGGAGACGCTTGATGCGGCTGCTGCTCATCGCCGACACCCATCTGCCGCTGCGCGCGAAGGCGCTGCCGGATCAGGTCTGGCGCGAGGTCGACGCGGCGGACGTCGTCGTCCACGCCGGCGATTGGGTCGAGGTCGCCCTGCTGGACGAACTCGAGGCCCGGAGCGAGCGGCTCATCGGCGTCTACGGCAACAACGACGGAGCGGATCTGCGGGCGCGGCTCCCCGAGATCGCGCGGGCGGACCTCGGCGGCGTTCGGCTGGCGGTCGTCCACGAAACCGGCGCCAAACAGGGCCGTGAACGGCGCTGCGACGAACTCTTCCCGGACACCGACGTCCTCGTGTTCGGGCACAGCCACATTCCTTGGGACACCGTCACCCCGAACGGGATGCGGCTGCTGAACCCCGGCTCGCCGACCGATCGGCGGCGGCAGCCGTTCTGCACCTATCAGACCGCCGAGGTCCGCGACGGCGAATTGCGCGATGTCACGCTGCATGAGCTGCCTCTTCGCCGCTGACGGGGTAGACAGGTAGGCATGGAACCGGCGCAGGCGTTGAGGGAGATCGCGTTCCGGCTGGAACGCGCGGGCGAGCCGACCTACCGGGTGCGGGCGTTCCGGCAGGCGGCCTCGGTGATCGCCAAGGTCGAGCCGGACGACCTGCGCAAACGCGCCGCGGCGGGCACGTTGACCGCGTTGCCGAATATCGGCAAGGCGACCGCGGCCGTCGTCGAAGACGTCCTCGCCGGGCGCCGTCCCGCGTACTTCGAGAAGATCGGCGAGCCGAAGCTGCCCGACGGTGGTGCGATGCGGGCGGCGCTGCGCGGCGACTGCCACACCCATTCGGACTGGTCCGACGGCGGGAGCCCGATCGAGGAGATGGCCGAGGCCGCCCGCGCGCTCGGCCACGAATGGATGGTGCTGACCGACCATTCGCCGCGGCTGACCGTCGCGAACGGGCTCTCGCCCGAGCGGCTGCGCCGCCAGATGGACGTCGTCGCGGAACTGAACGAGACGATGGCGCCGTTCCGGATCCTGCACGGCATCGAGGTCGACATCCACCTGGACGGGACGCTCGATCAGGAGGAGGAACTGCTGGAGCGGCTGGACTTCGTCGTCGCGAGTGTCCACTCGAAACTGCGGATGCCCACGAAGGAGATGACGCCGCGGATGATCGCCGCGGTACAGCATCCGCGGGTCCGCGTGCTGGGGCACTGCACCGGACGGCTGGTGATGGGTGGCCGCGGGAAGCGGCCCGAGTCGGAGTTCGACGCGGAAGCGGTGTTCACCGCCTGCCGGGACAACGGGGTCGCCGTCGAGATCAACTCGCGGCCCGAGCGCCGGGATCCGCCCACGCGGCTGCTGAACCTGGCCGTCGACCTCGGCTGCGATTTCGCGATCGACAGCGACGCGCACGCCCCCGGTCAGCTGGACTGGCTGGTCTTCGGCTGCGAACGGGCCAACGAACTGGGGATCGAGCCGGACCGGGTGATCAACACGCGGACCGCCGAGGACCTGCTCGCGGGCTAGCTCACCCCCTCGCGTGTGTCATGAAAGGGCCGTTCAGGACGAAAGATGTCCTGAACGGCCCTTTCATGACATGCGTCGCGGTGCGCTAGCCGATCTCGTACGGGTCCCCGTAGACCGCCCACTTCAGCGGGGTGTGCAGATCGAGGTTGCCGTCGTTGAGCCACACCAGCTGGGCGGTGTCGATCCGCGACGTGTCCGCGTGCGCCTCTTCCTGCTTCATGACCACGCGCCGCGCGTCGAGGAACGCCTTGAGGTACGCCGTCTCGTCACCACCCTGCGCGGGCGGCTTGGCCTGCTGGAGAGCGGCCGAGCGGATTCCGCCGAAGCTGTCCTGGCTGGTGCCCGGGCCGTGCATCACGATGGCGTCGTAGTAGATGAATTGTCCCAGTGCGCCCAGGCCGTCCGATTTCGCCTGATTCACCGCCGGGTCGAAATAGACACGGTCGCGTTCACCGTTCTGCGCCGCCTTGAAGTCCTCGCGACCGGCGGCCTCCCGCCACGCGTTTTCGAAACCGCTGCCGAGCCCTTCGTGCGAATCGGTGCCGTCGACCTCGCGCAGCGCCGGGAGGTATTCCGCGAGCGGGTTGTCCGGCACCGAGTTCGTGTAGCGCTCGACGAGTTCCAGCATGTCCCCGGTGCCGGAGCAGAACCCGATGATGCCGGCCGTGTACCCGCGCCCGTCGTTGATGTCCTCGATGTAGGAGTACTGCGCTTTCCAGTCCAGCGAAGAGTTTTCCGCGCTGGAGACGATCTGCATCGCGATCTCCTTCTTCTCCGGCGAGGCGAGGTCGCCACCGGAGGCGAAGATCGACGCCGACGCCGGGACGGGCGCCGCGGACGCGAGCGAGGAGAGCGCGACGGGGCCGGAAACGGCGAGGGCGAGAACGGAGACCGCGCCGAGAGCACGACGCATCGCGGGCCGCAGGGTGTCACTCATGAAAGGTGTCCCTTTCCACAGAGAATTGTCATTTCTGTCAAGGTGTTGCTGCGGCGTGGGCACACGATAACCACGGGTGACAGTTTCCGGCAAGGGGGAGAGCCGGTCGAAGATTTTCGGTTACCGGCGTTCGCCGGTGTAGACGACGGCGGCGCATACCGCGTCGACCCCCGAGATCAGTTCGGCGAGCGCCTTCGGAAGTTCCCGATGGGTGGACTCGGCCCAGCCGCGCAGGCCCGCGCGGTCGAGTTCCGGTTCGCAGAAGTCGTCGAGCCCGATGGTCCAGGCCAGCAGGGCCAGGCAGACCGAATGCGGATCCGGCTGTTCGGTGCCGAGGACGGCCGACCGCACCTTGCTGCGCGCCGCCGTCGACATCAGCAGATCCCGCGGCGGGTACCGGTGATTCCTCCGGATGAGCATCCGGTCGGTCTCGCGGTCGATCACCCCGGCGGCGAGCAGATTGTCCGCGACCGTTTCCCCGAGGTCGTGCCGGAGATGGGTGACCCATTCCCGGACGGTGTGCCGTTCGCGTTCGCGGAGGATTTCCGAGAACACCCCGTCGAGCGGGGGATGGGCGAGGCCGCGTCGTGACAGCGGGCGGATTCGCTTGCGTTCCACGGTGATCCGCTCGGCGAGGAGGAGATCGCAGAGCGCGGAACCGGCCATTCCGATGCCGAGTCCCGTGCGGCGCAGCGCGGGTTTTCCGGTGAACTCGTCGTGGGCGAGAAAGAACAGGGAATCGACCAAGGTCAGCCGACGCATGAATGGCACGCCCTCCGGCGTTGTGGTGCGGGACGGCCAAAGTAGCGGTAGTGCGGGTACCGCTGCGACCCGAGGTCCGTTTTTAGCCTGAACGGACGTACCTCGCCGTGGTGCCCGGCCCTAGGGTGGGATGGCTTCACAAGATCAAGAACCTCCACACCGCCAAACCGACGTCCGGGGGACGGGTCCATGGGTACGCAAAGACCGCGGCGCGGTCTCGGTCATCGGCGGCTCGGAGCCGCCCAGATCGTGTTCTTCGTGGTGGCCGCGGCGGGTCCGCTCTTCGCCATCGCGGGCGGGGTCCCGACGAACTACGCGGTCACCGGCAGTGTCGGGGTGCCGCTGTCGTTCCTTCTGCTCGCCCCGATCCTGGGCCTGTTCGCGGTCGGGTACGCGGCGATGAGCCGCTACATCACCAACGCGGGCGCCTTCTACCCGTACGTCGCCAACGGGGTCGGCAAATCCACCGGCGCCGGGATCGCGTTCGTCACGCTGATCTCCTACAACGCCATCCAGATCAGCATCTACGGCCTGTTCGGCTGGTCGGTGTCGACCTGGCTGGGCACGCTCACCGGATCCCCGCCGCCGTGGTGGTTGTGCGCGCTGGTGATGGTGCTCCTCGTCGGCGCGCTCGGCGTCCTGCGGGTCGATCTCAACGCCAAGGTGCTCGGGGTCGCGCTGTGCCTCGAGGTGGCCGTCGTCGCGATCGTCGACATCGCGTTGTTCGCGAATCCGGCCGGTGGCAGCGTTTCCCTGGTCCCGCTGGAACCGTCGAGCCTGTTCACCACCGGGGTGGGCGCGGTGTTCGCGTTCTCCGCGGCCGCGTTCATCGGTTTCGAGGGCGCGGCGACCTACGGCGAGGAGACCCGGGAACCCAGCCGCACGGTCGGCCGGGCGACGTTCGCCGCGATCGCGCTCACCGCGGTGCTCTACGTCGTCTCGTCGCTCGCGCTGGCCGTGGGCGCCGGGCCGGACGTCATCGTGACGACCGCGGCCGCCCAAGGCCCGGATCTGCTGTTCAATCTGGCGGGCGAACATCTCGGCGGCACGTTCTCCGACGTCGCGTACACGCTGTTCGTCACCGGCCAGTGCGCGGCGCTGCTGAGTTTCCACAACGCCGTCGCGCGGTACTTCTTCGCGCTGGGCAGGGAGGGGCTGTTGCCGCGATCGCTGGCCAAGACCAGCAAACGCACCGGCGCGCCGGTGGCCGGTTCGCTCACGCAGACCGCGCTCGCGCTGGTGGTCGTGTCGCTCTTCGCGATCGCGGGCCGCGACCCGGTGACCGAACTGTTCACCTGGCTCGGCACGACGGCGTCGACCGGGGTCGTGGTGATCATGATCGCCGTCTCGCTTTCGGTGATCGGCTTTTTCAAACGGCGCCGTCACGCCGAAAACGCCTGGCGCCGCTGGATCGCGCCGTCGCTGGCGATCCTCGCGCTGTCGGCCGTCCTGGCGCTGATCCTGCTCAACTTCGATCTGCTGCTCGGCCCGGCCGGGACGTTCGTGTTGCGCTGGGGGCTGCCCGGTCTCGTGCTCGTCGCCGCGCTGGCGGGCTTCCTGCGCGCGGAAGTGTTGCGGACGAGGGATCCCGAGACCTACGCCGCCATCGGCGGCCCGCTCGAGGACGAGGAGCTCGCCGCCGTCAAACTGTCCTAAATGGACATGCGCGACGGACCCCCGTCGATATGTCTATAAAGGAATGGTAAAGTGGTCGGCAGATGACGACGACCCGTGCCCCCGCCGCACGGCACCGTTCCGTCTTCTTCCTGCTGATCTTGCTCGTCTTCGCCTTCGTCACGCCGACCGTTCCCCACGGGCACGGCCGGGCCGCGAAGGAAGATCCCGTCGCCGTTTTCGCGACCCATCCGCTGCCCGCCTTCCACGGCGGGCAGGCCGTTCCCCTCGCCGACGCTCCCGCCGAAGCGGAGACCGTCGACCTCCCCGACGCCGGCCACGTCCCTGAGCAGGACGAACCCGTCGTCATCACCCGTGCGGTGCCCCAGGCGCCCGCACGGGCACCTCCGCGCTGACCGGCGTCTTCTGCCCGTATCAGCCATCCATCGGAGGTCTCCATGAGTTCCGGTCATGCCCTGCTGGCCGTCGGCGGGGCGTTCCTCGCCGCCGGTGTCATCGCCAGAGCCGGCGCCCGTATCGGGCTGCCCACGATCCCCCTGTTCATGCTGGCCGGTTTCGTCTTCGGCCCCAACACCCCCGGACTGTCCCTTGTGGACGATCCGAAGGAACTCGGTGTGCTCGCCGGGCTCGGCCTCGTCTTCCTCCTGTTCTACCTCGGCCTCGAGTTCTCCCTCGACGACCTGGCCAAGGGCGGGCGCAAACTCGTCTGGTCCGGGCTGATCTACCTGATCCTGAACATCGGCGGCGGGCTCGCCTTCGGCTTCCTGCTCGGCTGGGGGACCAGGGAGGCACTGGTCATCGCCGGTGCCATCGGGATCTCGTCGTCGGCGATCGTCACCAAACTCCTGCTCGAATCCCGCCGGATGGACAACCCCGAATCCCGGCTGATCATGGGCATCATCGTGATCGAGGACATCTTCCTCGCCCTCTACCTGGCCTTGCTGCAGCCGGTGCTGTCCGGCGCCGGGAGCTTCGGCTCGGCGCTCGCCGATTTCGGCAAGGCCTTCGCGTTCCTGATCGTGATGGCCGCGCTCGCCCGCTGGGGTGGCCGGGTGGTGTCGAAGCTGTTCGGCTCGGCCGACGACGAATTGCTGACCGTCTGCTTCGTCGGGGTCGCGGTCATGGGCGCCGCCGTCGCCGAGGAGGTCGGGGTGTCCGACGCCATCGGCGCGTTCATGGTCGGCATGATGCTCGGCGGCTCGAAGGTCGCGCCGCGGATCCACAAGCTGGTGCTCCCGCTGCGGGACGCGTTCGGCGCGCTGTTCTTCTTCATCTTCGGGCTCAGCATCGACCCGAACGCGGTCGGCTCGGTGGTCGTGCCGGTGCTGATCGCGGTGGCGCTGACGATCGTGCTGAACCTGGGCGCGGGCGCGCTGGCCGCGCGGGTCAACGGGTTCGATCGCCAGGCCGGGGTGAACATCGGGCTGACCGTGCTCACCAGGGGCGAGTTCTCACTGGTGCTCGCGGCGATGGCGACCGCGGCCGGGCTCGACTCGAGGGTCGCGCCGTTCGTCGCGGGCTATGTCCTCCTGCTGGCCGTGATCGGTCCAGTCGCGGTCATCCGCTCCGAGAAACTCACCTGGTTGCTACCGGCGAGTATTGTCCGAGGCTCGACCCGCCGCGACGAGCCGGCCAGGGCGACGTGACGAGGAGGCCTGGGTGACGGAGCGGTTCGGCGGCTACCAGAACGAGATCTACCTGCAGGGACTCGGCGGCACCTTCCCGCCGTGCTCCACCGACGCCACGAAACTGGAGGAGTCGGCGCGGGAGATCCTGGAGCCTGGACCGTTCTGGTACGTCGCCGGTTCGGCCGGTTCCGGCGCCACCGCCCGGGCCAACCGCGAGGCCTTCGACCGGTGGCGCCTGGTGCCGCGGATGCTCACCGGCGCCACCGAACGCGATCTGTCCACGACCGTGCTGGGCACGCCCGTTCCGGCGCCGGTGCTGCTGGCGCCGGTCGGCGTCCAGTCGATCGTCCACGAGGGCGCCGAGCCGGCGGCCGCGCGGGCCGCGGCGTCTGTCGGCCTGCCCTACGTCATGTCGACGGCGTCGTCCACGAGCATCGAGGACGTCGCCGAGGCCAGTGGTGAGGGGCCGCGCTGGTTCCAGCTGTACTGGCCGACCGACAACGACGTCTGCGCGAGCATCCTGGCGCGGGCGAAGGCCGCCGGGTTCACCACGCTCGTCGTCACCCTCGACACCTGGACCCTCGCCTGGCGCCCGAACGACCTCGACCACGCGTACCTGCCGTTCATCAAGGGCGAGGGGCTCGGTGTCCCGCTGAGCGACCCGGTGTTCCGCGGCCTGCTGGAGAAGACGCCGGAAGAGGACGCGCCGACCGCGATCCTGCGCTGGATCTCGATGATCACCGGCACCGACAGCACCTGGGACCGGCTGCCGTTCCTGCGCGAGCACTGGGACGGGCCGATCGTGCTCAAGGGCATCCAGCATCCCGACGACGCGCGCCGTGCCGTGGACGCCGGGATGGACGGGATCGTCGTGTCCAACCACGGCGGCCGCCAGGTCGACGGCGCGATCGCGTCGCTCGACGCGCTCCCGGAGATCGTGGCCGCGGTCGGCGACCGGCTGGAGATCCTGTTCGACTCCGGGATCCGTACCGGCGCCGACATCGCCAAGGCGCTCGCGCTCGGGGCCAAGGCCGTGCTGGTCGGGCGGCCGTGGGTGTACGGCCTGGCGCACGCGGGGGAGGACGGCGTCCGGCACGTGCTGCGGAGCCTGCTCGCCGACCTCGACCTGACCATGGGCCTGTCCGGGCACCGGCGGCTCGCCGACCTCACTCCGGCCTCCCTCACCCGCGTTTAGTCCTCTGAATGCGGTAGTTCGCGCTGCCAACTACCGCATCCAGAGGACGAAATGCGTGGGGTGGTGGTGACGTGCGGGATATTCGGAGGCCCGGATCGTCACGCACGGCTATCCTGGTGCCGGTCATGGCTTCTCAACCTTCCCCGCTCGGCGCCCTGCGCGCTCGCCTGCCCGAATTGATGTCGCGCGACGAGCACCGCCTCCGGCGCCGGCTCGACGGTGCCCGCAAAGCGCGCAACGCGGAGTCGATCGCCGCCCAGATCGAGGCCGACATCGAGGCCGCCGAACTCCGCATCACGCGCAGGCGGGACAGCGTCCCGAAGATCTCCTTCCCCGAAGAGCTGCCCGTCAGCCAGCGGAAGGACGAGATCGCCGAGGCCATCCGCGACCACCAGGTGGTGATCGTCGCCGGGGAGACCGGGTCGGGCAAGACGACCCAGCTGCCCAAGATCTGCCTCGAACTCGGCCGCGGCATCCGCGGCCAGATCGGGCACACGCAGCCGCGGCGGCTGGCCGCGCGCACGGTCGCCGATCGCATCGCCTCCGAGCTGAACACCGAACTCGGCGAGACCGTCGGCTACAAGGTCCGGTTCACCGACCAGTCCGGCCAGGACACGCTGGTCAAGCTGATGACCGACGGCATCCTGCTCGCCGAGATCCAGACCGACCGGATGCTGCGGCAGTACGACACGCTGATCATCGACGAGGCGCACGAGCGCAGCCTCAACATCGACTTCATCCTCGGCTACGTCAAGCAGCTCCTGCCCCGGCGCCCCGACCTCAAGGTGATCATCACCTCGGCGACGATCGACCCGGAGCGGTTCTCCAAGCACTTCGACGACGCGCCGATCGTGGAGGTATCCGGCCGGACGTATCCGGTCGAGGTCCGCTACCGGCCGATCATCGACCCGGACGATCCGGACGCCGATCAGGACCGCGACCAGACACAGGCCATCTGCGACGCCGTCGACGAGCTCCAGCACGAGGGACCAGGGGACATCCTGGTGTTCCTCTCCGGCGAGCGGGAGATCCGCGACGCGGCGGACGCGCTGTCCAAACAGGACCTGAGGAACACCGAGATCCTGCCGCTGTACGCGCGGCTTTCGTCGTCGGACCAGCATCGGGTGTTCCAGCGCCACACCGGGCGCCGTGTCGTACTCGCGACGAACGTCGCCGAGACCTCGCTGACCGTGCCCGGCATCAAGTACGTCATCGACCCCGGCACCGCGCGGATCTCGCGCTACAGCCATCGCACCAAGGTGCAGCGGCTGCCGATCGAGCCGGTCTCGCAGGCATCGGCGAACCAGCGCAAGGGCCGCTGCGGCCGGACGTCCGACGGTATCTGCATCCGGCTGTACTCCGAAGACGACTTCGACGCGCGGCCCGAGTTCACCGATCCGGAGATCCTGCGGACCAACCTCGCGTCGGTCATCCTGCAGATGACCTCGCTCGGGCTCGGCGACATCGCGGCGTTCCCGTTCGTGGAGCCGCCGGATCGCCGTCAAGTGACCGACGGCGTCCAGCTGCTGCAGGAACTCGGCGCGTTCGAGATGTCGGACGGCAAGAAGCTCACCGAGACCGGCCGCAAGCTCGCGCAGCTCCCGGTGGACCCGCGGATGGCGCGGATGGTGCTGGAGGCCTCGCGCAACGGCTGCGTCCGCGAAGTGATGATCATCGCCTCCGCACTGTCCATTCAGGACCCACGTGAGCGGCCGGCGGAGAAGCAGCAGGCGGCGGACGAGCAGCACGCGCGGTTCGCGGACAAGACGTCGGACTTCCTGGCGTACCTCAACCTGTGGGAGTACGTCAGCGAGCAGCAGAAGGCGTTGTCCACCAACCAGTTCCGCCGCATGTGCCGCAACGAGTACCTGAACTACCTGCGCATCCGCGAATGGCAGGACATCTTCAGCCAGCTGCGTCAGCTGGCCAAACCGCTCGGCATCACGCTCAACACCTCCGGCCCGGCCGATCCGCAACGTGTGCACACGTCGCTGATCGCCGGGCTGCTGTCGCACGTCGGCCTCAAGGATCCGGCCAAGGGCGACTACCTCGGCGCACGCGGGGCGCGGTTCTCGGTGTTCCCGGGTTCGGCGTTGTTCAAGAAGCAGCCGCGGTTCGTCATGTCGGCCGAACTCGTCGAGACCTCGCGCCTGTGGGGCCGGGTCAACGCGCGGATCGAGCCCGAATGGGTCGAGCCGCTCGCCGGGCACGTCGTGAAGCGGAACTACTCCGAGCCGCACTGGGAACGCAAGCAGGGCGCGGTGATGGCGACGGAGAAGGTGACGCTGTACGGCGTCCCGCTCGTCGCCGACCGCCGGGTGAACTACGGGCGCATCGATCCCGAGGTGAGCCGCGAGCTGTTCATCCGGCACGCGCTGGTCGAGGGCGACTGGGAGACCCGCCACCACTTCTTCCGCGAGAACCGCGCGCTGCTCGACGAGGTCGAGGACCTGGAGAACCGGGCCCGCCGTCGCGACATCCTCGTCGACGACGAGACGTTGTTCGAGTTCTACGACCAGCGCGTCCCGGCCGACGTCGTCTCCGCGCGGCATTTCGACAGCTGGTGGAAGAAGGCGCGGCACACCGAGCCCGACCTGTTGAGCTTCGAGAAGACGATGCTCATCAACGAGACCGCGGGCGGCGTGCGCGAGGCCGACTACCCCGACTTCTGGACGCAGGGCACGCAGACGTTCAAGCTCACGTACCAGTTCGAGCCGGGTGCCGACGCGGACGGTGTCACCGTGCACATCCCGCTGCCGGTGCTGAACCAGGTCACCCCGGACGGCTTCGACTGGCAGGTTCCCGGCCTGCGCGAAGAACTGGTGACGCAGCTGATCAAGTCGCTGCCCAAGGCGATCCGGCGCAATTTCGTGCCGGCCCCCGACCACGCGAAACTGGTGTTGTCGCGGGTCGGCCCGGCCGACGGGCCGCTGTTGCACGTGGTCGCCGACGAGCTGGAAGCGTTGCGCGGGGTGGTGATCCCGGACGACGCCTGGCAGCTGTCGACGGTCCCCGAGCATCTGAAGATGACGTTCCGCGTCGTCGACGTACGCGGCAAGAAGGTGTCCGAAGGCAAGGACATCGAGGCGCTCAAACGAGACCTGAGCGGCCAGGTGCGCGCGACGATCTCCAAGGCCGCCGACAGCATCGAGCGCGAGGGGCTGACGACCCCCGCGTTCGGCGAACTGCCGAAGGTGTTCGCGAGCAAGCAGCGCGGGCACGACGTCAAGGCGTATCCGGCGCTGGTCGACGAAGGCGGTTCCGTGGCGGTGCGGCTGCTGGACACGCCGGGCCAGCAGGAACAGTCGATGTGGGCGGGCACGCGGCGGATGCTGCGGCTGAACATCCCGTCGCCGATGAAGTTCATCACCCGCAGCCTCGGCAACTCGTCGAAACTCGTGCTGAACCGGAATCCGCACGGCTCGGTGGCGGCGCTGCTCGAAGACTGTGTGGATTGCGCGGTCGACAAGCTCGTGGCCGACAACGGGGGACCGCGCTGGGACGAGGCCGGATTCGCCGTCCTGCTGGAAAAGGTGCGCGCGGGCCTGAACGCGGGAGTGCTCGACGTGCTGACCAACGTCGAGAAGATCTTGCGCGCGGCCAACGACGTCGAGACCCGGCTGGCCGACACGCGCGGCCCGAAGGACTCGCTCGCCGACATCCGCGCGCAGCTGGACGGGTTGGTGCATAAGGGTTTCGTGACCGAGACGGGGCAGGACCGGCTCAAGCACGTCGTCCGGTACCTGCGGGGGATCGAGCGGCGGCTGGAGAAGCTGCCCACCGAGCCGACCCGGGACATCCAGCGCACCGGCGACATCGCCTGGCTGCGCAACGAGTACCAGGCCGCCCTCGACGCGCTCCCGCCGGGCACTTCGTCACCCGCGCTGCGGGAGATCCGGTGGATGATCGAGGAACTGCGGGTGAGCTTCTTCGCCCAGACCCTGGGCACCGCCCACCCCGTCTCGCTGAAGCGCGTCATCAAGGCCCTGGACGACGCCGCCCGCATTTAGTCCTCTAAATGCGAGTTCGCCGTTCAATCACGCGAGTCACGCCCCCAATCACGCGTGTCGTCCCTCTGATCACGCGAGTTCGCCGCCTGATCACGTGTGCTCCGTGGGCTGGAAAACGGGACTCGCGTGATTGAGCCCGGCACTCGCGTGGCTGGGGCCGGTACTCGCGTGGTTGGAGACGGATCTCGCGTGCTTGGACGACGCCGCCCGCATTTAGTCCTCTAAATGCGAGCCGCATTCAGAGGACTAGATGCGAGTCACTTGGCGTCGGCGTAGGTGTCCACGGCAGCGATGTGCAGCGGGAACCGGACCGGGCAGGCGGCACCGAAGAGCAGCCGCGCCGCCTCGGCCATGCTGTCCACAATGGACTGCGAGACCTCGTCGGCGAGGTCGGCCGGGGTGTGTACCAAGACCTCGTCGTGCTGGAAGAACACCAGGTGCGCGGGGGCGGGCAGCCTGCCGCGCAGGGTCGCCAGCAGGACCGCGGTCATGTCCGCCGCACTCGCCTGCACGACGAAGTTGCGGGTGAACCGGCCCCAGTTGCGCGCCGCCTGACGCGCCTTCAGCTCGCCGGCCTCGTCCGCCGCGACCCCGCCGGTCAGCGCGCGCCACGCCTCCGACGGCGCGGGCGACGTCCGGCCCAGCCGCGAGCGGACGCGCTCCCCGCGCTCCCCGGCCTGCGCGGCACGCTCCACATAGGACACCGCGTCCGGGAACCTGGTGCGCAGCAACGCCAGCAGCGGCCCGGCCTCACCGGACGTGCCGCCGTACATCGCCGACAGCATCGCGATCTTCGCGCGGTCCCGGTCGTCCCTGTCGTCCCACGCGGGCACGGGCACCCGGCGCACGCCGGAGAACATCGCCTCGGCGAGGCTCGCGTACAGATCCGTGGCCGCGGCGACGTCGGCGAGCTTGCGGTCTCCGGACAACGCCGTCAGCACCCGCGGCTCCAGCTGCGCGGCGTCGGCGACCACCAGCTTCCAGCCAGGATCGGCCCGGACACAGGTCCGCAGGACCTTCGGGATCTGCAGCGCGCCCCCGCCCCGGCTCGCCCAGCGGCCGGAGACGACCCCGCCCACTACGTAGTGCGGGCGGAACCGTCCGCCGCGTACCCACTCGTCGAGCCAGGTCCAGCCGTTGGCCGAATGCAGCCGCGCGAGCTCCTTGTACTCCAGCAGCGGTGGGACGGCGGGGTGGTCGATGTCGCGAAGCAGGTACTTCCTCGCCGACGAGACCTCGATGCCCTCCCGGCCGAGCGCGCGGACGACGCTGGCCGGGGCGTCCGGGTTGACCGGGCGCCCGCCGAACGCGTCGCTGATCTTCGCCGCCAGCTCGACCAGCCGTTTCGGGCGCTGCCCGGCCGGGACGCGGGGCCCGAGCTGGTCGGCCAGCAACGCCAAATGCAGGTCCGCCC
The DNA here is from genome assembly GCF_041021335.1 of Amycolatopsis sp. SB7-3. Taxonomy (NCBI): domain Bacteria; kingdom Bacillati; phylum Actinomycetota; class Actinomycetes; order Pseudonocardiales; family Pseudonocardiaceae; genus Amycolatopsis; species Amycolatopsis sp. SB7-3. Next base: position 78,986 of record NZ_JBFPJQ010000008.1, on the reverse strand, counting down.
GCCACGGCAGCCCGTCGGCCGACATCTCCGCGGCCGCCAGCGCGCTCGCCGACTCCGCCGCGAAGAGCAACCGGAGCCGCTCCGGATGATCGGTCAGCGCGACCCGTTTCTCCTGCTCGGCCAGCACCCGGCGCGCCGCGTCGATCACCGTGACGCCGGCGGGCAGCCGAGGGCCGCGCGTCTCGAACAGCGTCGGCTGGTCGTCCTCGGCCCAGAGCGGCGGCTCGTCGGCGGGCGCCTCCTGCCCGTTCGCCCTGGCCAGCGCCGCGCGCAGGCTTCGCGACTCCTGCGGCCGTCCCTCGTGGGCCAGGAGCAAGCCCTCGATCAACGTCAGATCGTGGCAGCGCCGCACCCGGACGCCCGCCTTGATCAACACGGGATACGTCCCTTCGACCGACGGGAACACCCAACGGGGTGAGTGCTCCGCCTCCAGATCGCGTACTTCGGCGACGAACTCCGCGAGCTTCAGGCCGCGCCGCGGCGGCTGCCCGGAAAGTGCGATCGCGAAGTCGCCATCCTCCTCTTGACCTGCGATCGCCTGCACACTCACATTGTGGTGGTTCCCTCCGACATTTCTGTCACCAGACGGCTAGTGCGCCTGCGCTATCGGTCGGCTACTGTCGAGTAGCAACCCCATACCGCCGGTACGCGAACCATCGGTGGCATGGTGTCTCGCCGCAGCAGCAACGGAGGTGCCCGGATGAGAAACCCCACCGGCCTCGCCACCCTGGTGGCGGGCAAGGTGACCGAGACCGTGCGCAGCATCGACGTGATGCGCCAAGCGGGCCTGCTCCCGATCCCGCGGGTGGACGAGGGCCTGCGTTCGCTGGTCATGGTGCGGAAGTGGGGCCCGTTCGCCGGGGCGAACATGATCGCCGCCCGCCGCGACCCGACCGCGACCGGCATCATCGACGAGCTGGGGCCGCTGACCTTCAAGCAGCTCGACACCCAGTCGAACGCGCTGGCCAGGGCGTGGTCCGAACGCGGCCTCGGCCCGGGTTCGGTGATCGCCGCGCTGTGCCGCGACCACCGCGGTCTCGTGCTGACGATGCTCGCCTCGGGCAAACTCGGCGCCAAGCTGCTGCTGATGAACACCGGGTTCGCCAAACCCCAGCTCGCGGACGTCGCGAAACGTGAAGGCGTCACCGCGCTCGTGTACGACCAGGAGTTCACCGAGCTGCTGGACGCCGTCGAGGGCGACGTCGAGCACTATCTCGCCTGGGTCGATTCGGACACCGCGCGCCCGGCCGGCATCCCGGTCGTCGCCGAACTGGTCGCCAGCACCGACGACCGTCCGTGGCCCGCGCCCGCCAAACCCGGCGGATTCATCCTGCTGACCAGCGGCACCACGGGAACGCCGAAGGGCGCGCCGCGGCCGCACACCTCCGCACTGGCCTCCGCGCAGTTCCTCGACCGCATCCCGCTGCGCACCGGCGAGGCGACCTACATGGGCGCGCCGCTGTTCCACGGCACCGGGTTGTCGCAGTTCATCCTGTCGTTCGCGCTCGGTTCGAAGGTCGTCATGCGGCGCAAGTTCGTACCTGAGGAGACGTTGCGCGGCGTCGCGGAGAACCGCTGCACCACGCTGGTCCTCGTGCCGACGATGCTGCAGCGCATCGTCGACCTGCCCGAGGAGATCCGCGCCAAGTACGACACCTCGAGCCTGCGGATCATCTTCGTCGCCGGCTCCGCGCTGTCCCCGGATCTCGGGAACCGCGCGACCGCCGCGTTCGGCGACGTCGTGCACAACCTCTACGGCTCCACCGAGGTCGCGGTCGCGACGGTCGCGACACCCGAGGACTGGCGCAAGGCGCCGGGCACCGTCGGCCGCGCGCCGGTGGGCTGCAAGGTGGCGCTGTACGACGAAAAGGGCGGCAAGATCACCGAGCCGCATGTCACCGGCCGCGTGTTCGTCGGCAGCGGGCTGAGCTTCCAGGGCTACACCGACGGGCGCAACAAGGAGATCATCGACGGGCTGCTGTCCAGCGGCGACGTCGGCCACTTCGACGAGGACGGCCTGCTGTTCATCGACGGCCGCGACGACGAGATGATCGTCTCCGGCGGCGAGAACGTCTTCCCGATCGAGGTGGAGAACCTCCTGGTCGAACGTGAGGACGTGATCGAAGCCGCGGTCGTCGGCGTCGAGGATCCCGAGTTCGGGCAGCGGCTGAAGGCGTTCGTGGTGCGGGCCGAGAAGTCGGAGCTGGACGTCGACGGCGTGCGCGAGTACGTCAAGGCGAACCTCGCCCGGTACAAGGTGCCGCGGGACGTGGAGTTCCTCGACGAGCTACCGCGCAACGCGACCGGGAAGGTGCTGCGCAACAAGCTCCACTAGTACTCCCAGTCGATGCCGAAGACGCCGGGGCCGAAGTCCAGCGCGACGGCGTGGACACCGTTGCCCTGGTCCGGTTTGAGTTCCTTCCGGTCCAGCGGCGACGTGCCCTGGCGCGAATACTGCCAGCATTTCGCCGGGCTGGACTCCGGGTCGAACCGGACCTCCAGCAGGTATTCGCGCACGGGACGCCGGAACTCGCGGTAATGCGTGTTCCGGCATTCCGGGTACGGCGGCCCGGGGTTGGTCAGCGAGTACTCGATCAGGTGAGTCTCGCCGCGATCGATGGGCCGGTCGAAGAGCAGTTCGGCCACCGTGAGCCCGTGCTCGTCGTCGACCTCGGCGCGCCCGACGTGGCAGTTGCGCAGCGTGTTCAGCACCGGCGGCCCCGCTTCCGGGTCGCCCTGGGCGTACACCAGCAGCCAGCGGTCCTGCCCGTCCGCGCCCGCCTGGAACACCGCCCGCGCGGTCACCGCGCGTTGCCCGCCGTCCTCGGCGATCTCGCACAGGTCGTGCAGGCCGACGAGTTTCAGCTGATGGTGTTGTTCGAGCGCGTTGGGCGCGCCGACCTTCTCCAGCAGCGCCTGGAGCGCTTCGAGCGGGAAGGTCAGCGGCTGCTCGGTGGTGGCCCGGCTGCGGCGTGACGATGCCCCGCGCGGCCGCGGCGGCGGGAGCAGACTGAGCAGCGATCCGGCGGGGATCGCCAGCACCTCTTCGAGCACCCGGACGGCGGACAGCGAACTCTGCCGTTCCGGCTGACGTTTGCCCGATTGCCAGTAACTCAGCGCGGTCACGCTCACCGACGCGCCGCGCGCGAGCAGCCGGGCTTGGATACGGTCGAGACTCAGGCCGCTCGTGGCGATGGCCGATCGCAACGCGGTGGCGAACGCGGTACGCGGTTGATCATCATCGTCCGTGGTCACTCGGTCCGCCGCGCTCCCCGCCACCATATGCTGCCCGACCGCCCCCGTCTGCCGTTCCCTGACACCGCCCGGTTGATAACAACACGAATAACTTTAACAGTCTGAGGTAACGCTTCAGGGGCGCCTTCTGCCAGGAGAAAACGACTTTCCGGACGAGCGCCGTTACTCCTAATGGCCTAGTACTGGTAACTGTGAATCATTGCCCGGCCACCTGCGCACCGGCTTGCATGGCTCTCAACAACGATCATCCTCCCGGGTGATCCGCACGGCGCGGCAGGAAGGGAACCAGTGAGCAAGTCCCGGAAGAACCTGAAGTCCCGAAAGACCCGTAGCGGCCTCGTGGCGGGAGTCGCCCTCGCCGGTGTGACCGCGGCGGTCGCCACGTTCGGCGCGGGTGCGGCCAACGCCGACCAGCAGGGCGAGATCCGCGGCGCGGGTGCGGCCAACGCGGTCGGCGGCAGCTACATCGTCGTCCTCAAGCCCACCGCGGTCGGCCAGGGCGTCGCCGCGGCGAGCGAGATCACCGCGAACGTGGCCGCCAAGGCGCAGGGCCTCACCGGTCAGTACGGCACCACGCTGTCCCGCACCTTCGGCTCGGCGCTGAACGGCTTCTCGATCAAGGCCGACGAGGCCGCCGCGAAGCGTCTCGCCGCCGACCCGCAGGTCGCGTACGTCGTCCAGAACAAGACGTTCAAGATCAGCGAGACCCAGGACAACCCGCCGTCGTGGGGTCTGGACCGGGTCGACCAGGCGGACCTTCCGCTCGACAACAAGTACACCTACCCGGTGAAGGCCGACAACGTCACCGCCTACGTCATCGACACCGGTGTCCGCGGCTCGCACAAGGACTTCGGTGACCGCGCGACCGGCGGCAAGGACTTCGTCGACAACGACGACACCCCCAACGACGAGCACGGCCACGGCACGCACGTCGCCGGCACCATCGGCGGCACGGACCACGGTCTGGCCAAGGGCGTGAAGATCGTCGGCGTCCGCGTGCTGGACGCCAACGGCAGCGGCACCACCGAGGGTGTCGTCGCCGGTGTCGACTGGGTCGCGGCGAACGCCAAGGGCCCGTCGGTCGCCAACATGAGCCTGGGCGGCGGCGCGGACGACGCCCTGGACGCGGCGGTCAAGGGTGCCATCGACAAGGGCGTGACCTTCGCGCTCGCGGCGGGCAACGAGTCCTCCGACGCCGGCACCACCTCCCCGGCCCGGGTCAAGGAGGCCATCACCGTGGCCGCCAGCGACAAGACCGACAAGCAGGCCAGCTTCTCGAACTACGGTTCGGTCGTCGACCTGTACGCGCCGGGTGTCGACATCACCTCCACGTGGGGTACCGGTGACGACGCCACCAACACCATCAGCGGTACCTCGATGGCCGCGCCGCACGTCGCCGGTGCCGCCGCGCTGTACCTCTCGGCGCACCCTGACGCCACCCCGGCCCAGGTCGCCGAAGGTCTCGTCGCCGCCGCCGCGGACGGCAAGATCAGCAACCCGACCGGTGGAACGGCGAACAAGCTGCTCCAGGTCAAGTAAGGCCCTTGCGGACAGGCTGCCCCCGGCGAACTCCAGGCGCCGGGGGCAGCCCCCTGTCCAAGGGGCTCCCAGACTTGTTACCAACGGGTAAGCTCCTGCCCATGGTCCTGCGGAAGAACATCCTGATCACCGGGGCGAGCTCCGGACTCGGCGAAGGAATGGCCAGGCAGTACGCCGCGAGAGGGCGCAACCTGGCGCTGGCCGCCCGCCGTGTCGACCGGCTCGAAACCCTCGCCGCGGAGCTCAAGAAGGCGTACCCCGGCATCACCGTGGTCACCCGGAAGCTCGACGTGAACGACAACGACCAGGTTTTCGCCGTCTTCGAGGAATTCCGCGAGGAGCTCGGCTCCCTCGATCGCGTGATCGTGAACGCGGGGCTCGGCAAGGGACAGCGGATCGGCACCGGCCGCTTCGACGCGAACCGCGAGACCCTGCAGACGAACTTCCTCGCCGCGGCCGCCCAGATCGAAGCCGCCGTCGGCATCTTCCGGAAACAGAAGGAAGGCCACCTCGTGGTCGTCTCCTCCTTCCTCGCGCTTCGTGGCGTGCCGGGCAACGCCACCGCGTACGCCGCCTCGAAGGCGGGTATCTCGGCGTTCGCCGAGGGAACCCGGATCGAGCTGCTGAAGACTCCGATCAAGGTCACCACGCTGCACCCCGGGTTCATCGAATCGGAGATGAACGAAGACATCTCGAAGCTTCCGGGCGCCGTCAGGGCGGAGCCGGGCGCGCAGGCGCTCGTGAAGGCGATCGAATCCGAGACGGCGAAGGCGTTCGTGCCGACGTGGCCGTGGAGCGTGCTCTCGAAGCTCTTCCCGCTCGTCCCGGCTCCCTTGCTGAAGAAGTTCGGATGACCGTCGCGGACAAGACCGTCGAGGTACGCGGAGAGGACTCGTTCGACCCGGCCGCCGTGCACGCCTGGCTGGCCGCGCGGGTGCCCGGGCTCGGCGACGCGCCGCCCGGGGTCCGCCAGTTCCCTGGCGGCGCCTCGAACCTCACGTATCTGCTGACCTATCCGGATCGCGAGCTGATCCTGCGGCGGCCGCCGCTGGGGCACAAGGCCGCGTCCGCGCACGACATGCGCCGCGAGTTCCGGGTCCAGCAGGCGTTGCGCCCGGTCTTCCCTTACGTGCCCGAGGTTCTCGCCTTCTGCGACGACAAAAGCGTGCTCGGCGGCGACTTCTACGTGATGGAGCGGCTCGAAGGCCTGATCCTGCGCGGAGATCTGCCCGCCGGTTTCGACCTGCCGCCCGACAGTGCGCGTGAACTGTGCGGCAAGGTCGTCGACCGGCTGGTCGAGTTGCACGCCGTCGACGTCGAGGCCGCCGGGCTGGCCGACCTCGGCAAGGGCGCCGGTTACGTCGAGCGCCAGGTGCGAGGCTGGTCGGAGCGGTTCCTCAAGGCCCGCACGGAGAACGTCCCGGACTGCGCCGACGTGATGGCGTGGCTGAAGGAGAACCAGCCGTCCGAGGTGAAGATCTGCCTGATCCACAACGACTACCGGCTCGACAACCTGGTGCTCGACGACGATCTCGGCATCGTCGGCGTGCTCGACTGGGAGATGGCCACCCTCGGCGATCCGCTGATGGAACTGGGCAGCACCCTGGCGTACTGGGTGCAGGACGACGATGACGACGTCATGAAGCTCAGCCGTCGTCAGCCGACGCACCTGCCGGGGATGTACACGCGCGAGGAATTCGTGCGACGGTACGCGGAACGGTCCGGTCTCGACATCGGCGACTGGACGTTTTACGAGGTGTACGGCCTGTTCCGGCTCGCGGTGGTGATCCAGCAGATCTACTACCGCTACCACGCGGGACAGACGACCAATCCGGCGTTGAAGGACCTCTGGCAGTTCGTCGGCTACCTCGACGGCCGCTGCCGCCGGATCATCGGAGGAGGAACCGCGTAGATGGGCGCGATCTATCTGGTCCGGCACGGACAGGCGTCGTTCGGCGCGGAGAACTACGACCAGCTCTCGCCGCGCGGTTTCGAGCAGTCCACTGTGGTCGGTGAGGAACTGCTGCGCCGAGGCGTCGAGTTCACCCAGGCGCGGGCGGGTTCCCTTGCCCGCCAACGAGACACGGCCGCGACGGCGTTGAAGGTGCTCGGCTCCGGTATCGCCGTCGTCGAGGACGAGCGCTGGAACGAGTACGACCACGTCGACATCGCGAAGTATCACGCCGCCGGTGTCCAGCAGACCGACTCGCGGGCGTATCAGGCCGCTTTGGACGGTGCCCTGAACGCGTGGGTGTCGGCGGGGGATTCGAGTCCGTGCGCCGAGACCTGGCCCCGGTTCCTGGAGCGGGTCAAGGGCGCGCTGGCCGATGTCGTGGCGTCGCTGGGCAAGGGCGAGCACGCCGTCGTCTTCAGCTCCGGTGGCGTGATCGCGACGGTCTGTGGCGCGCTCATGGGCACGCCGGAGGCGGGGCTGCTGAAACTGAACCGGGTCACCGTGAACGCGGGCATCACCAAACTGGTGTCCGGCCGCGGCGGGGTGACCCTGTTGTCGTTCAACGAACATCCGCATTTCGAGGCGGAAGCCGCGGAACTGCTCACCTACCGCTAGGAGACATACGCGATGGCGTTCGGCGAGGTCACGGTCATCCCGGTCAACGGGCACGGTCCCGAGGACGTCGTGGTCGACGACCAGGGGCGGATCTACACCGGCGTCGACGACGGGCGGATCCTGCGCGTCACGCCGGACGGCAAGCGGATCGACGTCCTCGGCGACACCGGAGGCCGTCCGCTGGGCCTGGAGTTCTACGGCGAAGACCTCCTGATCTGCGACGCCAAGGCCGGTCTGCTCACCATGCCGCTCGCGGGCGGCCCGGTCACCACGCTGGCGACTTCGGCGGTGGGGCTCGATTTCGTGTTCTGCAACAACGCCGCCGTCGCCTCCGACGGCACGGTGTACTTCACCGACTCCTCGCGCCGCTTCGGCATCGAGAAATGGCGCGACGACCTGATCGAGCAGACCGGCGGCGGACGGCTCCTGCGGCGCACGCCGGACGGGAAGATCGAGCAGCTCGCGGACGGTTTCCAGTTCGCCAACGGTGTCGCGCTGCCACCCGACGAGTCCTATGTGGCCGTCGCCGAGACCGGCGCCTACCGGGTCGCGCGCGTATGGCTGACGGGCGACAAGGCGGGCACGCGGGACTACCTCGTCGACGATCTGTGGGGTTATCCCGACAACATCTCGACCGGCAGCGATGGGCTGATCTGGATCACCGTGGCGAGCCCGAAGGTGCCCGCGCTTTCCTTGGTGCAGAAGCTCCCCGCGCCGCTGCGGGCCGGTGTCCGGGCGCTGCCGACGGCCCTGCAGCCCGCACCCGCGCGGGAATGCGGGGTGCGGGGCGTGACCCCGGACGGGAAGCTCGTCCACGAACTGCGCGGGGAGATCGACGGGTTCCACGTGCTCGTCGGCGTCCGCGAGCGGGCCGGGACCCTCTACTTCGGATCCCTGGAGGACAACGCGATCGCGGTGACGTCAGTCTAGGCAGAACTCGTTGCCCTCGGGGTCGTTCATCACGATGAAGCCGAGGCTCAACGGCTGCTCGGGCTCGAAACGCTTCACTCGCGTCGCGCCCAGGGCGACGAGACGGTCGCATTCGGCTTCGAGCGCCGCCATGCGCTCGTCACCCTGCAGGCCGGGAGCGGCGCGGATGTCGAGGTGGACGCGGTTCTTCGCGATCTTGTCCTCCGGGACCTGCTGGAAGAAGATCCGGGGTCCTTCGCCTGCCGGGTCTTCGAGGGCCGAGCGGCTGTTGCGCTGCTCCACGGGCATGCCGACGCGCTCGAGGAACTCGTCCCACGCGTCCAGCGGGTCGGTGCCCTCCGGCACCTCGACCCCGGGAGGGCCGGGGTGGACGTAGCCCAGGGCGTCGCGCCAGAAGGTGGACAGGGCTTTCGGGTCGAGGGCGTCGAAGCTGACCTGGAATTCGCGGCTCTTGCGGTTCATGGGAGAAGTCTGACACGCCTAGCGGACAGGATCGGTCCGCTATCTCTGGCAGAGTGGGTGACATGGAGGACGAGCGCGGGACAACCGAACGGGTGCTCACCCTGCTCGGGCTGTTGCAGCAGCGCGCTGTGTGGACCGGCCCGGAGCTGGGAGAGCGTCTCGGTGTCACGCCGCGCACGATCCGGAGGGACGTCGAGCGGCTGCGCGCGCTCGGTTATCCGGTGCAGGCGAGCAACGGTGTCGGCGGGGGCTACCAGCTCGGGCCAGGGCACGACATGCCGCCGTTGCTGCTGGACGACGAGGAGGCGATCGCCACCGCGGTCTCGCTGCTCGCCGGCGCGGGCAGCGGGGAAGCCGCGCTGCGGGCGCTGACGAAACTCGACCGGGTGCTGCCGACCAGACTGCGGCGCGAGGTGAGCGCGTTGTCCGGCTCCGTGGTCGCCTTCGACGGAAGCCGCGCGCCGATCGACCCCGATGTGCTCATGACCCTGGCCCGCGCTTGCCGCGATGAGGTCGAAGCGGCCTTCGAGTATCCGTCTTCGGGTTCTACGGTGCGGCGGGTCGAGCCGTATCGGCTGGTGGCCTCGGGGCGGCGCTGGTATCTGTTGGCCTACGATCTCGACCGCGACGACTGGCGCACCTTCCGTGTCGACCGGATGATCGAGGTTTCCGCGCGGTCGTGGCGATTCCGCCCGCGCTCGGCGCCCGACGCGGCGGCTTACGTCCAGGAGAACATCGCCAGCCGGGTCTACCGGCACCAGGCACGGTTTTTGGTGCACGCGCCCGCTCCGGTCGTGCGTTCGCAGATCCCGGCGTCGGCCGCTGTCGTGCGGGAACGGGGGCGTTCGCGGTGCGAGGTGCTGAGCGGGGCCGGGGATCTCGATTTCCTGCTGATGCATGTGGTGGTGCTGGGGCACGCTTTCGAGGTGATCGAACCGGTGGAATTGGGGGAGCGGTGCCGGGTCCTAGCCGATCGGTTGCTTTCTGCTGCCGGTTCTCTTTCTCCGCATTCAGTCGACTAAGTGCGTGGGTTTCTTCGCATTTAGTCGACTAAATGCGTGGGGTACCCTTCGCATTTAGTCGACTAAATGCGAGTTGCTCAGGGTGATGCGGCGTTGGCGGCTGTTTCACCCTTCAGCGTTGTTCGTGCGGTTTCGTTGGTTGCGTAAAATTACGAACACGTGTTCGAGGAAATTGCGGTATTATGGAGTTGTGTCCGAGACCTTCCTCCCCGAACTGCCGCAGGAACTGTGGCGCGCCGGCAAGCTGGAGCTTGCCCATGGCGTGCAACAGTCCTTGCAGGTGATTCGGATGGCGACCGCGTGTTTGGGGCGGTTTCTGGCGGAGATTGAGTCTCGTGGTGTCAAAGACTTGTACGGGCATGGCAGTACGGCCAGCTGGTTCGCCGAGATTGCGGGACTATCGCGGGGTGAGGCGGGTCCGATCGTGAAGCGGGCCATCGCGTTGAACCCGACCCGGGCTTTGGATGGCACGGAGGTTCCGCCGGTCGCACCGGCGACTGCTGCGGTGGCGGCTCAGGGGTTGGTCGGGGATGAGCGGATCGATCAGATCCTGGAGATCTTGAAACGGCTCCCTGCCGATATTTCGGCCGAGGATCGGGAGAGCGCGGAGAAGATCCTGGCCGAGCTTGCTCCGAATGCCGGGCCCCGCCAGCTCGCTGGCGCTGAGGCGAAACTGCAGGGCTGGCTCAACCCTGACGGCAACGAACCCAAGGATCCTGAGCCGAAAGAGCCGCGCCGCGAGATCACTCTGGAGCGCCGGAAGGACGGCTTCTGGAAACTCACCGGCCTCCTGGACGATGAGACCGGGGCTCGTACGGCGGCGGCGTTGGAGGCGCATGCCCAGCCACGGCCAGTGGACGAGTTCGGGCAGGCGGATTTGCGGATGAAGTGCGAGCGCCTGGGAGACGCCTGGGCCGAACTCCTGGACCTTGCGATCGCCTGCCCCGACCAGCCCGGCACCAGCGGCTACCGGACCCTCGTCCACGTGACCATCGGACTCGAGGAACTCAAATCCGGCCTCGGCACCGCCTGCCTCGACTTCGTCGGAACCATGACCGCCCGCGAAGCCCGGCTAGCCGCCTGCGACTGCCTCATGCTGCCGGTCGTGATGGGTGCCTCGGGGGAGCCGCTGGATATGGGGCGGCTGAGACGCTTCGTCACCCCAGGCCAACGACGCGCGTTGAACATCCGAGACGGTGGCTGCGCCTTCCCCGGGTGTCACCGGAAACCCAAGAATTGCCACGCTCATCATATTGAGCACTGGGCAGACGGCGGACCGACCGATCTCCGGAATCTCGTGTTGCTCTGCGGCTTCCACCACCGGCTGATCCACCACGGCGACTGGGAAGTACGCATGGCCGCCGACGGGTTACCGGAGTTCATCCCACCCCAATACCGGGACCCGCTCCGACAACCCCGGCGCAACACCCTGCACCACGTCTGACCACCGAGGAGCCCGCCAGCCACCCAGGCGACGGGCCCCTCGGCATGCCCGTGCGGGTTTTGGGACATGTGACTTTCCAAGATCCACACAGTCCATCGCTCGCCCGGCCGAGAATCCTCAGGACCCGCCACTCGACGACGGAAGCATTCCCTAACGGACGACCACCACGACCGGCCCGATCACGCACGACTGTGTGGATTCCAGGTCATCCAACGCGCCAAAATCCACACAGTCCATCGTCACCAGACCGGTCACGACCGAAACACCAGTACCCGAAATCCCTGAGGACCCGATCCGCCGCCCAGTCCTTAACGGCCGATTCAAGAGCGCGTCACAAGCTGATCATCATGACCGGACCGGTCACGCATGACTGTGTGGATCTTGGGACATCTGACGCCCCAAAATCCACACAGTCCACCACCAAAGGACCAGTCACGACCGAAAGACCGGAGCCCACAACGGTCACCGAAAAGACCTCACCGACCAGTCCACTGAGGCGAACGCCCAGCCGTCCAGGCCGCATAGAACTCCCCATGATCCTTCGCCGTCATCAGCAAAGCCTGCGTGATCGCCTCCAGCTCGATGGAACTCCCCAGGTCCATATCCAGCTCACGCGTCAACAGCACCTTCGTCGTGCTGTAAGCCAAAGCCGGCCCATCGGCAAGACGTCGTGCCAACGCGGAAGCCTCCGAAGCCAAGTCTGAGTCGGGAACCACCTTCGAAGCCAAGCCGATCGCTTCGGCCCGGGCGGCGTCGATTTTGTCGCCCAGCATCAGCAGTTCGGTCGCCCGGCCGAGCCCGACCAGCCGTGGCAGCAGGTACGCCGAGCCCATGTCCGCACCGGCCAGGCCGACCTTCGTGAACAGGAAGGCGAACTTCGCCGACGACGCCAGCAGCCGGAAGTCGCTCGCCAGCGCGATCACCGAGCCCGCGCCCGCGGCGACACCGTTCACCGCCGCGATCACCGGGATGGGGCACTCGCGCAGCGCCTTCACCACCGCGCCGGTCATCCGCGTGAACTCCAGCAGTTCCGCGGACTCCATCTTCTGCAGTTCGCCGATGATCTCTTCGACGTCGCCGCCGGAGCAGAAACCGCGCCCCTGCCCGGTGATGACCAGCACTCGGACGTCGCCGCGATGCGGCAATTCGGCCAGCAGGTCGCGCAGGTCGGCGTAGCTGTCGAAGGTGAGCGCGTTCAGTTTGTCGGGGCGGTTCAAGGTGACCGTGGCGACGCCGTCGTCCACGGTGAACTCGAAGTGCTCCCAGTCCGTCGTGATCGGCGGCGTGGCGCGGAACGGGCTCATGACTGGATCCCACCTCCATCGAGGACGAGTGTCTGTCCGTTGATCGCGGCCGCTTCGGGCGCCGCGAAGAAGGTCACCGCGTGGGCGACCTCGTCGGGTTCGAGCAGGCGCCCGAGCGGCGACGCGGCGGCGAGGGCGGCTTCCGCGTCGGCTTCGTCGCGGCCGGTCCGTTCCTGGATCCGGGCGACGGAGGCGGCCGTCATGTCGGTGCGTACGAAGGCCGGGCAGACGGCGTTCGCGGTGACGCCGGTGCCCGCCAGTTCCGCGGCGGTCGCCCGCATCAGGCCGACGGCGGCGTGCTTCGACGCGGTGTACCCGGCCGTGTAGCGGTAGCCGATATGCGACGCCGTCGAGGCGACGGTGACGATCCGGCCGGTGTCGCGCGACCGCATACCGGGTAGGACCGCCCGTGTACACAGGAAAGCGCCGGTCGCGTTGACTTCGAGCTGGGTCCGCCACTGCTCCAGCGAGGTCTTCGCCAGCGGGGCGCTCGCCGAGATCCCGGCGTTGTTCACCAGTACGTCCACCGACCCGAGACCGTCGAAGTACCGCGCGACGGCGTCTTCGTCGGTGACGTCGCAGTCGGGCCGGCCGGGGGCGTGCACCTTGTCGCCGGCGGCCCGGAACCGGGCGGCGATGGCCGCGCCGATCCCGCGGGTCCCGCCGGTGACGACGACGATCCTGCTCACTCTGCCTCCACCCGGCGCAACGCGCGCCGATCGAGTTTTCCGTTGGCGGTGCGGGGGAGTTCGGTCACGAACACCACCTCGCGCGGGTACTTGTGCTTCGCCAGATGGGTCCGCGCGTGATCCTTGAGTTCTTCGGCCGTGGCCGAAGCGCCCTCCGCCAGGACGACGCACGCCCGCGGGACGACGAGGCCGTCGACGGTCACGCCCAGCACCGCGCAGTCGACGACGGCGGGATGACCGATGAGACAGTCTTCGATCTCGCTCGGCGCGACGAACACGCCGGACACCTTCAGCAGATCGTCGGCGCGGCCGTGGTGGTGGAAATACCCGTCGGTGTCGCGGCTGAACAGATCGCCGGTACGCAGGGTGTCGCCGTGGAACGTCCGCGCGGTCTTCTCGGCGTCTCCGTAGTACTCGCGCGCGATGGTCGGACCGGTCACCTCCAGGGTGCCGATCTCCCCGTCCGGCAACGGATCGCCGCTCTCGTCCAGTACGCGGGCGGTGTAGCCGGGGACCTCGCGGCCGAGGCTGCCGACCCGCTGCGCGCCGGGCACGTTGGACAGATAGATGTGGTACGCCTCCGACGAGCCGATCCCGTCGATCACCGGGACGCCGAACAGGTTGTCCCACTTGCGATGCAGCTCCGAGGGCAAAGCCTCACCCGCCGACGTCGCGAGCCTCAGCGAGCTCATGTCCACAGAGGACGCCGATGGGTGGGCGATCATCGCGCTCATCATGGTCGGCACGTTGACCAGGATCGTCGGCCGGTAGCGCTCGATCAGCGAGAACAGCAGGTCGGCGGTGCTGCGTTGCGGGAACACGATCCCGGACGCGCCCACACCGAACGGGAACAACGCGGTCAGATCGCGCGCGTAGCCGAAGAACAGCTTCGGCACGGCCAGCACGCGGTCGTCCTCGCGGAGGCCGAGCACGCCGAGCGCGTACCGGTCGAAGCTTTCCAGTGCGCTGCGCGCCGGATGCACACACGCCTTGGGCGCACCGGTGCTGCCGGTGGTGAACTTCCAGATCGCGACGTCGTCCAGCGTGGTCGGCGCGGCTTCGAGTTCGTCCGATGCCGACGCGATCAGCGTGGAGAACGAGTGCTCGCCGGGCAGCAACTCCACGTCGCCGACGACCAGCAGGTTCCGTGCCCCGGCTTCGCGCAGCGCGGGCAGCGTCGAGGCGTCCGCGATGACGACGACGGCCTCGGTGTAGCCGAGGTAGTACGCGTAATCCTTGGGCTGCAGGAAGGAATAGACCTCGGCGGTGACCGCGCCGATCTTCTGCGCCGCGTACCAGACGGCCACGAACTCGATGCCGTCGTTCAGCGCCAGCAAAACCCGCTGTCCACTTCGGACACCGAGTTCGCGCAGCACGTTCCCGGTCCGGTTCACCAGGGCGCCGAGCTGCGCATACGTGACTTCCTCGTCGCCGCACTGCAACGCCGTCCGCTGCCCGGGGAGACGGTCGACGAAATGGGTCGCCAGATTGAAGGTCATACGAGCTCCCGGATCGCTTCGACCAGGATGTCGGTGAGCACCGAGAAGGTCTTCTCGCCTTCCTCGGCGGTCGCCTGGGCGGGGGTGCCGCAGTAGGCCTCGGTCATCCCGGCCGAGGCGAAGTTCGTGACCCCGCCGCGCGCCAGGTCGACGTGGACCGCGGGCAGTCCGCGCTGGACGGCGGCGTCGACGAGATCCGGCCGGTCGGCGAGCACCAGCGACGTCTCGTATTGCCCGGCATGGCATTCGCCCGAGCGGAACTCGTCGGTGAGCCGCGCGGCGTACCGGCGGCGGACGAGGTCGACGAAGCCGACGCCCGCCGTCTCCGCCACCCGTCGCAGTACGGCGAGATGTGCCGGCTCGAAATGGTTGTTGACCAGAAGGATCCGGGTGAGCCCCTGCTCGGTGAGCGCGCCGCAGATCTCGGTCAGCAGCGCGAACAGGGTCTCTTCGCCGATCGAGACGCCGCCCGCGAACCCGGCGGCGAACCGCGTCACCCCGTATGGCACCTCGGGCAGGATCAGCACACGCAAACCGGGATCACCGGCCAGCCGTGCGGCGGCGCGTTCGCACATCCCGCGTGAGATCAGGGGATCGGTGCCCAGCGGCGCGTGCGGTCCGTGCGGCTCGACCGCGCCCACCGGGAGCAACAGCACGGGAACGCGCGCGTCGGACGCGAGCGCGGCCACCTGACGCGAGCTCAACTCCGCGAAGTACGTCACTCGAATCAAGCTACACCGCAGCGGCCTGAGGTGTATAGAGTTGCGCTCATGCCCGAATCGGCCCCGCCCCACGGCGACCCAGGTCCCCAGGAGCTGGTGATGACGCTGCTCGGTACCTACGTGTCGCCGCGCGAGAGCCGTCGTGTCTGGTCCGGCGGCCTGGTCGGCGTGCTCGCCGGGCTCGGCTTCTCCGACGGCGCCGCGCGGATCGCGCTGGCCAGGCTCGCCCGCCGCGACCTGCTCGCGAGGCACAAGGCGGGCAGGCTCGTCCACTACTCGCTGACCCGCCGCACGATCTCGCTACTCGAGGACGGCGACCGCCGGATCTTCTCCCTCGGCAGGCGCGAGCGCGAGGTCGGGCAGTGGACCGTGCTGTGGCAGAGCATCCCGGAAAGCCGCCGCCAGGCGAGGGAACGCTTGGTGCGACGGCTGCGTTTCCTCGGGTTCGGCCCGGTCCAGGACGGCACCTGGATCGCGCCGCACGACCGCGAGGCCGAGGTGCTCGCCCTGCTGGCCGAACTGGACGTCGCCGACCACGCCGGGCTGATGCTCGGGAAACCGTCGGCCGGGCTCGACGTCCGGCGGTTCGCCGCGCGGGCGTGGAACCTCGACGGCCTCGCCGCGCGTTACGACGCGTTCGTCCGAGATTTCGGCGGATATTCAGGCGACCTGCCTGACGCCGAGGCGTTCCAGGTCCGAACCTGGCTGACGCATACGTTCCGCGCGTTCCCCTCACTCGATCCGGAGCTCCCGGTCGGGCTGGTGCCCGCTCCGCCGAGCCGGGCGGCCGCGGTCGAGTTGTTCCACGATCTCTATCAGGCGCTGGCCCCGGCGGCGCAACGCCATTTCGACGAGGTGACTGAAAAGTGACAGGTGACCGGGAGGGGCTCTTGATCTTTTCGGGGTCGCGCCGTTTTCGGCCGGCAGGCCCCGTGATCGCGATGGCAGGGCGCCGTCGCGGGCAACGTGTGTTGATCGGGAAGGGCGCGCCCTGGCAGCGCGATCACGGTCGGCGCGATATCGATGGAGTGACAGAAAAATGAACGACGACACTCAGGCCGCATTGAGTTACACGTCCTACCTTTCGCTGGACGAATTGCTGGACGCACAGCATCCGCGGTCCGACGAGCACGACGAATTGCTCTTCATCGTGATCCACCAAGTGTATGAACTTTGGTTCAAACAAGTTCTCCACGAGGCGCTTTACCTGCAGGAGCAACTCGAAGCGGGTAACACCGCTCACGCCGTCCGCACTTTGCGGCGAATCCTGACTATCTTCAAGGTGGTGGTCGCGCAGATCGATGTGCTCGAGACGATGACTCCGAGCCAGTTCACCAGTTTCCGTGCGCGACTCGACGCTTCGAGCGGGTTCCAGTCGGCTCAGTTCCGTGTCCTGGAGGCCGCCCTCGGCCGCCGGGACGAGCGGGTGTTCGCGCATTACCCCGAAGGCGGTGAACAGCGCGCCCAGATCGCGGACGCGATGTCACGGCCGTCGCTCTTCGACTCCTTCGTCACCTACCTCGCGGTGAAGGGGTACGACGTCCCGACCGGGCGCGATGTCACCAAGCCACTCGAACCCTCTCCGGCGCTCCAAGAGGTTCTGTTGCGGGTCTACCGCGACGACACCGGGCCGTCCGTCGTGGCGGAGCACCTGGTCGATCTGGACGAAGGGATGCAGGAGTGGCGGTATCGGCACGTGAAGATGGTCGAGCGCACCATCGGAGACAAGACCGGGACGGGGGGTTCGTCGGGCGCGCACTATCTGCGTACGACGCTTTTCTCCCCGATGTTCCCGGATCTCTGGGCGGTGCGGAGCAGGCTTTGACGAACCTCGACGAACTCCGCCGCGATCCCAACGCGCTCGCGGAGCACTACCAGGCGTTCGGTGTGGCGGACCGGATCCTGTTGACCGGGCATTCGCATCAGGCGTGGCCCGACGTCGCGCGGGAAGGTCTTCTGGAGGCCTTCGCCGACGCGGCCGAAGAGGTCGACACGAAGTGGGAGCGTGCCTTCGCGAAGGCCGACGAGATGCGTGCCGGGTTCCGGGCGCTGCTCGGTGACCCGCACGGCGCCATCGCGCTCGGCGCCAGTACCCACGATCTGGTGATCCGGTTCCTCTCGGCGATGGACCTGCCCCGCCGTCCGCGCCTGGTCACCACCGACGGCGAGTTCCACACCCTGCGCCGTCAGCTGGGCAGGCTGGCGGAGGAGGGCGTCGAGGTGGTCCGCGTGCCCGCGGCGCCGGTCGCCACGCTGGCCGAACGCGTCGCGGCCGAGGTCACCGAAGACACCGCCGCCGTGCTCGTCTCGGCCGTGCTGTTCGAGACCTCCCGGCTCGTGCCGGGTCTCGCGCATCTCGCCGACGTCTGCCTTTCGAAGTCGGTGAACCTCGTCGTCGACGCCTACCACGCGCTCGGCGTCGTCCCGTTCTCGCTGCACGACCTCGGGCTCACCAACGCCTGGGTGCTCGGCGGCGGCTACAAGTACCTCCAGCTCGGCGAGGGCAACTGCTTCCTGCGGATGCCCGCGCACGCGCAGGAACTGCGGCCGGTCGTCACCGGCTGGTACGCCGAGTTCGGCGCGCTCGCGGACGAGCGCCGGCCCGGCCGGATCGCCTACGCCGCCGGATCGGACAGGTTCGCCGGAGCGACCTACGACCCGACGAGCCACTACCGGGGCGCTCGTGTGTTCCGGTTCTTCGCCGAGCACGGGCTCACGCCCGAGTTCCTGCGGGAGGTTTCGCGGCACCAGGTGGGCTTCCTCGCCGAGGGCTTCGACAAGCTCGGGCTGCCCGAGGACGTCATCACCCGTGACCGGGAGACGCCGCTCGACCGCGTCGGCGGCTTCCTGTCGCTGAAATGCGCCGACGCCGGAGCACTTCAGGCCGCCCTCGCCGAACACGGCGTCCGGACCGACAGCCGCGGCGCGTATCTGCGGTTCGGACCGGCGCCGTATCTGTCCGACCGGCAGCTCGATTCCGCGCTCCGTGTCCTTCAAGAGGTCGTCAACGGCTGAGAGACCTCGGCCCCGGCTTGGCGAACGGACCGGGGCGATCTAGGTTTGCGATGTGGCACCGTCGCCGCCGGACGACCTTCGTCGGGGACTGTGCCTTGTTGCAGGAACTTCGCACGTGAGCCACAAGCAGCGTGCACTCCAGGACAAGGAGTCACCACAGTGACCGAAGTGTTCGGCCAAGGTACCGGCCATGAACAGGTCGTCTTCTGTCAAGACCAGGCCACCGGCCTGAAGGCCATCATCGGGATCTACTCGACGGCGCTCGGGCCGTCGCTCGGCGGGACCCGGTTCTACCCCTACGAATCCGAAGACGCCGCGCTCGCGGACGTCCTCGCGCTGTCGAAGGGGATGGCGTACAAGAACGCGCTCGCCGGGCTCGACCTCGGCGGCGGCAAGGCCGTCATCATCGGCGACCCCCAGAAGCACAAGACCGAAGCGCTGCTTCGCGCCTTCGGCCGGTTCGTCCAGACGTTGGGCGGCCGCTACATCACCGCCTGCGACGTGGGCACCTACGTGCAGGACATGGACGTCGTCGCCCGCGAATCGGAGTTCGTCACGGGCCGCTCGCCGGAGAACGGCGGCGCCGGCGACTCCTCGGTGCTCACCGCTTTCGGCACCTACCAGGGCATGCGCGCCTCCGCGGACACCGTCTGGGGCGTCCCGGACCTCGCGGGCCGCAAGGTCGGCGTCGCCGGCGTCGGCAAGGTCGGGCACATCCTGGTCGGGCATCTGATCGAGGCGGGCGCGCAGGTGGTCATCACCGACGTCTCGCCCGCGGCGATCGAGCGCACCCGCGCGGCGTACCCCGGGGTCGAGGTCGTCGAAGACCTCGACGCGCTGATCCGCACCGAACTCGACGTCTTCGCGCCGTGCGCGCTGGGCGGGGTGCTCACCGACGAGACCGTCGGCCTGCTCCGCTCCAAGATCGTCTGCGGCGCGGCCAACAACCAGCTCGCGCATCCGGGCGTCGGCAAGCAGCTCGACGACCGCGGCATCCTCTTCGCGCCGGACTACCTGGTCAACGCCGGTGGCGTGATCCAGGTCGACGACGAGCGGCACGGCTTCGACTTCGCGCGCGCCAAGCGCAAGACGACGGCCATCTTCGACACCACCAAGGCGGTCTTCGCGCTGGCGAAGGCCGACGGTGTGCCGCCGGCGACGGCGGCGGACCGGCTGGCCGAACGGCGGATGGCCGAGGTCGGCGGGCTGCGGTCGATCCTGACGGTGTAGCTCCCCTGAACGCTATGAAAGGTCCTTTCCTTGCAAATTTTGCAAGGAAAGGACCTTTCATGGCACTTGGGTGTGCCGGGGACTCAGCCGCTCTTGCGACGGAAGGTGCGCTTGTTCGCCGCCGGACCGTGCGCGTGCAGGTTCTTCCCGCCGCCGTTCTCGTGCGCCGAGCCTGAGCGGGCCTGAGCCTGCTTGCGCTCCAGGGCCTCGCGGAACTTGCGCTTCGTGTCGTCCTCTTCGCCATCCGCCGGGGACGGTGCGGGTTCAGTCATTCTTACCTCCGAGGTGACGACGTGTGACCACGCCAGCCTGTCAGGAACCGACCGGCTTGGCGAGTCGATTTACGTCACCTGGACGGCGCCGGCAGCTGGACCGGACCGCCGAACCGGACCCGGTCCCGCAGCAGCGGGTGCCAGCAGTGATCGCACAGCAGGATCGGCTTCAGCCGGTTGCCGCAGTCCACGTGCTCCAGCGTGATGTCCGGCTCCTGGCCGGGGACCTCGAAACCCCGTGACCATTCGGCGATGAAGGCCAGCGCGGGGAAGAACGCGAGCCCTTTCGCCGTCAGCCGGTAGTCGTGCGCGTCGGTGCGGGTCTTCGCGATCCCGGTGCGCAGCACGCCGACGTCCACGAGCCTCGACAGCCGCCCCGAGAGCACGCTCGGCCCGATGCCCAGTTCGCGTTCGAACTCCGAGAAATGCCGTGCCCCGAGCAGCGCGCTCACCACGACCCCGGTCGACCACCGGTCGCCGAGGAGTTCCATCGTGTCCGGGAAGAACATCAGCGGATCACCCGCGAGTGACTCGGCGTCCTTGCGGCGGAAGCGTTTCGACGCCGTCGCTTCGACGACGCCGGTCTCGTCGAGCCGCCGCGCGCGGACGTCGCGGGCGTCGACCCGGCGTTCGCACGAGGCGCAGCCGAGCGGCGCCGACGTGGCCAGTTCGCAGTCGAGATGGATCAGCGTCGGCAGTACCGCGCGCCGTCCCTCGACCCATTCCCGTTCCCACGCCCAGATCGAGATCAGCAGCGGCCACAGATCGAGGCCGCGTTCGGTGAGCCGGTACTCGTGCCGGGTGCGGCGCGCGTCCCGGTACGGCGTGCGGACGAGCACGCCCGCGTCGACCATGTCGCGCAGCCGCCCGGACAACGCGGTGGGGGAGATGCCGAGCCGCAGCCGCAGTTCCTCGTAACGGCGGAAACGCAGGAAAAGGCTCTGCAGGATCAGCAAGGTCCACTGATCGCCGAGCAGTTCGAGCGCCCGGCGCAGCGGATCGCCCGCCGGCCGGACGCGGTGCGCCGTCGCCTCTGTCACGTGGTTCCTTCCGAGGGTGGTGTCGCTGTCAGCGTACTACTGACTACAGCAACAGAAGCCTCTTGACACCTGACTACAGAAATCATAGTGTCTCAGCCATCGGTCAACGCGAACCAGCCGGGGAGTACCGATGACGAGCACCTCCGAGCAGCCGGTCCTGGTGGCAGCCGCCACCGGGGAACCCGAGGTCAACCCGTACCTGATGGGCGTCTACGCCCCGGTCGGCGAGGAGATCGACGCGAGCGATCTCGAGGTCGTCGGCGAGATCCCCGCGGACCTCAACGGCGTGTACCTGCGCAACGGGCCGAATCCCCGGTTCGAGCCGGAGGGGCGCTACCACTGGTTCGACGGCGACGGCATGATCCACGCGGTCCATCTGGAGAACGGCAAGGCGCGCTACCGCAACCGCTGGGTCCGCACCAAGGCGTTCGAGGCCGAATCCGAAGCGGGCAAGGCGCTCTGGAAGGGCGTCATGGAGTCGCCCAAGGGCAACCCGTTCGGCAACACGCACGGCCTGAACGTCAAGGACAGCGCCAATACCGACCTGATCTTCCATCGCGGCAAGGTGCTCTCCACCTGGTACATGTGCGGCACGCCGTACGCGGTCGATCCGCTTTCGCTGGAGACACTGGGCGCCGAGGACTTCCTCGGCACGCTGGTCGGCGACATGATGGCCCATCCGAAGGTCGACGAGCGGACCGGCGAGATGTTCTGGTTCGACTACGGGCCGCGGCCGCCGTACCTGCGCTACGGCGTGATCAGCGCGGACGGCAAGGTCGCGAGCACGACCGACATCGAACTCCCCGGCCCGCGCCTGCCGCACGACATGGCGATCACCGAGAACTACGCCGTCCTGATGGATCTACCGCTGGTCCAGGACATGGAGGCGGCGCGCAACGGCCGTCACCGGCTGGTGTTCGACCGGTCGTTGCCGAGCCGGTTCGGGGTGCTCCCTCGCTACGGTAACGGTAGCCAGATCCGCTGGTTCGAAGCCAGCCCGTGCTACATCTACCACGTCGTCAATTCCTGGGAACAGGGCGAAGAAATCGTCCTCGACGTCTGTCGCGTCCAGCGCCCGCAACCGCGCGCGGACGCCCGCACCCCGCTCGCCAAGATGCTGTCGTACCTGCGGCTGGACGCTTCGCTGCACCGCTACCGGTTCAACCTCCGGACCGGGCAGTGCCTGGAGAACCAGCTCGACGACGACAACACCGAATTTCCGTCCGTCGACTCGAGGGTGATCGGCGGCCGGAATCGCTTCTCCTACGCGGTGCACATCTCGCCGGAGTCGACGCTCAAATTCGACGGCCTGGTGTGCTACGACAATCTTGCCGGCGCCAAGACCGAACACCGGTTCGGTCCGGGCCGGTGGGGCAGTGAGGCGCCGTTCGCACCCCGCGACGGCGCGGCCGCCGATTCCGCCGACGGCTATCTGGTGACCTTCGTCCAGGACGAGCGTGAGGGGCGCTCGGAGCTGGACGTCTTCGACGCCGCCGATCTCGCTGCCGGACCCGTGGCCAGGGTCCTGTTGCCCCAGCGGGTCCCGCTCGGTTTTCACGCGACCTGGGTACGAGCGGACCAGCTGGAACCTTCCCGTGATCGATGATCCCCGTCGCACTCGCCCGCCGGAGGGGGATGGGCAGGTGTGTCCGGGCTGGAAAGCCGCGTCCGAGTCGCCCCTTCCAGGGGGTGGGGCGACTCGGACCCGGCATCGTGGACGAAACGCCGTGCGAGCGCGCCGACCGCGGTCGCGGCGGTGAACACGAGGGCGGCGACGCCCGTCTCGGTCGTGAACTGGAGCGCGCCCAGTGTCCCGACGGTGAATCCCGAATGGACACCCCAGGCGATCACCGCCGTCCCCGCGGTCGCGGTCAAACGCGTCGCGACACCGGTGACGAGGACGACGAAACCCAAGGCCAGCAAGGAAAAGGCGTGATGTCGCGCCGAACCGAGGAGTCCGGCCACCGACGCCGCGACGACGACGGCGGCACAACCGAACGGGAAGCCGAAACACTCGGGTTTCCTCATCCGCCCAGTCAACTCCGCGTCACCGGCCGTGCCGCGGGCGTGAACGCCTTCCCTACGGCTCCGCCGGGAACCTTGACGGAATCCTGACCCCGGTCAGGCTTCGCGCGCGTGCGCGATGATCGCGTCGGCGATCGCGGGCCACAGCTGCCGCGGCAGTTCGTGGCCCATTCCGGGGAACAGCAGCAGTTCCGCGTCCGGGATCGCTTCCGCGGTCGCCTTCCCGCCGCTGACGTTGATCAGCGGATCGCTCTCGCCGTGGATGACGAGCGTGGGGACGTGGACGTCGCGCAGCTTCGCCGTGCGGTCACCCGAAGCGACGACGGCGGCGGCCTGCCGCAGTGCGCCTTCGGGGTGATTCGCGCGGTCGTAGTTGCGGGTGGCCTTCATGCGCAGGAACTCTTCGTCGGACGGGTGACCGGGCGAACCCACGAGTTTGAACCACGCGATGCCGTCTTCGATCGCCTGCTCCCGGGTGGCGGCGGGCGGCCGCGTCAGCCCGGCGAGCGCGGCGGGTTCCGGATGCCCGACCGAGGGGTCCCCGGTGGTCGACATGATCGACGTGAGGCTGAGCAGCCGCTCGGGCGAGTCGATCGCGAGCTGCTGCACGATCATCCCGCCCATCGACGCCCCGACGACGTGCGCGCGGGCGAAGCCGAGGGCGTCGAACAGCCCGGTGATGTCGGCGGCGAGATCGGACAGCAGGTACGGCGCGGAGGTCAGGTCGCCCGCGGCGAGCGCGGCCAGATCCGGCGCGGGGAGATCGTCCAGATAGGACGAAAGGCCGATGTCCCGGTTGTCGAAGCGGACGACGTGGAACCCGCCCTCGGCGAGCAGTGCGCAGAAGCCCTCCTCCCACGTCACCATCTGGGCGCCGAGTCCCATCACCAGGACGAGCGGCGGATCCGTGGGGGAGCCGAAGGTGTCGTACTCGAGTTCGAGACCGTTCACACGCGCGCGGGGCATGGCCTGATCCTGCCGGAAGCCCCCGCCGTCCGACCAGCCGAATGCGGATACGGTAGCCCGCATGCCGACTTTCTCCGAAGACGCGGGTTCCCGGCCGAGGTCCCGCGCGGCTTCCGGACGGCCGGCCGTCACCAGGGACCGGATCGTCGACGCCGCGCTGGAGCTGTCGGCCGAATCGGGCCTGGAGAACTGGACGTTGCGGCAGCTCGCGGCCGCCGTCGACGCCTACCCAGCGGTGGTCTACCACCACGTCGGCGACCGGGACACCGTCGTCGTCGCGGTGCTGGACCGGGTGGTCGGCGAACTGACGCTGCCCGACGAGACCTTGCCGTGGCGGGACTGGTTCGACGAGTTCCTGCCGACCGTGCGGACCGTGCTGCGCCGCTATCCCGGTTCGGCGCGCCGCCTCGCCCTGTTCGGGCCGTCGGTCGCCGCCGCCGTGCCGACCATGAACACCGGCATCGGCCGTCTGCTCGCGGCCGGTTTCGGCGGCGAGGCGCCGTTCGCCTACAACCTGCTGCTCGCCACCGCCTGCCAGTTCGTCGCGATGGAGGACGACCGGGAGAGCGCGATGGCGCTCCAGCTCGACCGATGCGAGGGCTACGCGGCGTACCGCACGCGCGAGGACCTGCCCGGAATGGCGGCGCTGGGCGAGTCGATCGCCGAGCTGGTCGCGGATCCCGACCTCGCGGCCGGTTACTACGAGCGGCTTTACCATTACGCCGTGCAGCGTTGTCTCGACGGTCTCGAACTCCGGCTCACCCAGCTGAACGCAATCGGACGTTTGACAGAGCCGTGACAGGGAATCGGCGTAGTGTGGAGGAATACCGGTGCTCGTCACCGGTCCCGAAGCCCCTGGCACCAACCTCCCCCTCGAGGTGCCGGGGGCTTCTCCCTCTCTCAGCCTCGCTGGATCTCCGGGAAGACCTCGCCGACCAGCGTGACCAGCGATTTGCTCAGCAAGGTGTGCACCTGCGCGCGATCGAGTGAACCGCGCACGAGCCATTCGCGGCCCGCCGCCTTGACCATCCCGCCGAACGCGCGGACGAGCGCGTTCAGCTCCGGCCCGTGTTCGCTTTCGCGGGAGAGGCCGACGGCTTCGAGCACCCGGTCGGCCGATTCGCGATCGGCTTCTTCGAGGATCCGTTCGACCTCGAGGTCCCGGCCGATGCCCTCGGGCGCGATCGCGGCCAGCCACATCTTCTCCTGGCTGGTGACCATGTCCAGGAACCAGTCGATGGCGACGTCGGCGCGCAGTTCGAGCGGGCCTTCCGGCAGGATCTCGACGGCGAGCCGCGGCACGGTCAGCGCCCGCCGGATGATCTCCAGGTAGAGCTCGCGTTTCGTGCCGAAGTAGTGGTTGATCAGACCCCTGGCGACCCCGGCCTCGGCGGCGATGTCCGAAGTGGACACTTCCGAGTACGGGCGGTCGGAGAAAAGGCGGGCCGCGCAGGCGAAGATCTGCTCCTTGCGCTCGTCCGGTTCCAGTCTCCGCCATCTCGGCGCCGGCTCGGTGGTCATGCGGTCAATCTTCCCACGATCGATTCAGCCCGGCCGGACGATGTCCGAACCCGTGTGACATCAAAAAGCAAAGTGTCAGTTAATCCGGCGTGTACCGTCTGTTGGCCCGCTGGTCTTTACCGTCTTCAGTCAGGTGGCATGCCGTGCGCGCTGTCGGGGCGCGTTTGCCTCCTACCGGCCCGGCCTGGCGAGTAACCCCCCCTAGCTCGCCAGGCCCGGGCCTTCTTCTTTCGGCGAGGGGCGTTCGGCGGGCAGCAGCAGCGTGAACGTCGTCGGCGCCGGGCTGGTCAGCCGCAGCCGCCCGCCTTCCGCCTCGGCCAGGCTCCGCGCCAGCCGCAGGCCGATCCCGTTGCCTTCGTGGTCCTCGGTCCGGTCGACGGTCGCGAACGGATCGTGCCCGTCCTCGATGGCGCCCTCGTCGCTCACGTCGATGGCCAGCGCGTCGCCGGCGTCGCGCGCGAGGACGGACACCGTGCCGCGTCCGTGGGTCGCCGCGTTGTCCAGCAGTACGGCGAGCACCTGCCGCACGGCCGCGTCCGCCGCCCGCGCCGGCAGGGCGTCCCGGCCGCTGATCCGCAGCGCGCGGCCGCGTCCGGCGAGCAGCCCGTGCCAGGTCTGGCGGACCTCTTCGAAGAGTTTGCCCAGGTCGAGCAGCGCGCGCGGGGCCCTTGTCTGTTTGGCCAGCGCCAGCAGGTCGTCGATGGTGCGTTCGAGCCGGTCGGCCGAGGCGATGCCGTCGCGGATCGTCGCGTAGGGGTCGCGATCGGGGCTTTCCAGCGCCGCCTCCAACTGGAGCCGAAGCCCGGTCAACGGGGTTCGCAGCTGGTGGGAGGCGTCGGAGGAGAAGGTCCGCTCGCGGTCCAGCGTCTCGCCGATCCGCTCGGACGTGACGTCGAGTGCCTCGGCGACCTGATCGATCTCGTGGACCCCGGTCCGGCGGGCGCGGACGGTGAAGTCGCCCTCGCCGAGCCGTTCGGCGGTGGCGGCCAGATCCTCCAGCGGGCGCGCCAGCCGGGTGGCGATCCGGCGCCCGATCAGCCAGCTCGCGCCGATCGCGATCCCGGCGAGCGCGATCATCTTCAGCCAGGTCAGGCGGATCTTGGCGTCCAGTTCCGACCGGGGATGGGCGGCGCGGACCACCCCGACCAGCGACGGGCCGCTGAGCACCGGGACCGCCAGGACGATCTCGTCGTCGCGGGTGCCGGTCGCCATGTCGGTGTAGTGCGCTTCGCGGACGAAGCGGTCTTCGCTGTTCGGGCCGTTGCCTGCCAGGAGCCTGCCGGTCGGGGTGTAGACCGCGACCCTGATCCCGCGGATCCGGCCTTCCTCCTCTTTGACCGGTCTCAGTTCCGGGACGCGGCCGTTGGCCAGGTCGCCGGCCACGCCGAGGACGACGGTGTCGGCGACCCGTTCGAGGTCGTGGGTCGAGTTGCCCTCGTGGAATCGGGCGACCGCGACGGCCAGCGGCGCCCCGAACAGGGTGATCGCCAGCACCGCGGCCAGCACGGTGAGGGTGACGATCCGGCGGCGCACGCTCAGAGTGTGGCCGAAGTGCGAGAGGATCACCCACCCGACGCGATATTTTGCCGTCCGTTGACCTGAGATCAAGGCGATGTTGACCCCCTTCGCCTTACCTTGGGGCCATGCGCCGACGTGCCGCCGTCATGGCAGGCCCGGGGCCCGGATCCGTCCCCCTCGTCCGGTTCGCCGTCCCGGGCGAGTGTGTGGCCGTGCTGCCCGCTGGAAGTGGCGAGCCCCTCCTCGGCGCTCCCGGTGTCGGCGTGCTGCTCCGGCGCGGGAACCTCTTCGACCACCTCACCGTCGAGCGGAACGTCGTGCTGGCGGGGCGGCTCGCCGGGCGGCGCACCGCGGGCGACCTGCTCGAACTCGTCGGGCTGGCCGGACGGGGCGACGACTACCCGGACACGCTTTCGGCGCTGGAAGGCGCGCGGGCCGGGGTCGCCGTCGCGCTCGCCGGAGCGCCTGACGTGCTCCTCGCCGACGAACCCGCCGGAGAACTCGACGGGCTCGCCGCGCTCGAACTCATGGATCTGCTGTGCGCCGTCGCGGCCCGCGGGACGGCCGTCGTCGTGGCGACCCGTGACCCCGAGATCGCGGCGGCCGCGCAGCGGATCGTGAGAGTGGCGTGACGGCGCCACTCGTCCGCGCCGACGAGCTGGCACACACCTACGGTTCCGGGCTGACCGCCGTGGTCGCCGTGCACGGCGTCACCTGCGTGATCGGCGCGGAGACCCGCGCGGTGGTGACCGGCAGGGCGGGCGCGGGGAAGACCACGCTGCTGCATCTGCTCGCCGGGATGAAGAAACCGACCGCGGGCACCATCGACTGGCCCGCCTTCGAGCCGTCGCCGCCGGGACCCGACCTGATCGGGCTGGTGCTGCAGGACGGCGGGCTGCTGCGCGACCTCGACGTCCGGCTCAACGTCGCCCTGCCGCTCGTACTCGCCGGGCGGACCGGCACGGCGGTCCGTGACGCCGTCGACGGGGCGCTGGAGCTCGTGGGCCTCGGCGGCTTCGCCAAGAAGGCGCCCCGCGAGCTGACCGGCGAGCAGATCCGGCTCGCCATCCTGGCCAGGGCGCTCGCGCCCGCGCCGAAACTGATCCTCGCCGACGACCCGGCGGGCTGGCTCGACCAGCGCGAGGGCGAGCGGCTGCTCGGCAGGCTCGTGCGCGCCGCGGACCAGCTGGCCGCCGGATTGCTGGTGGCGACGGCCGAAGCCGCCCCGGCCGGGCTGTTCGGGGAACAATGGGCGATGGTCGACGGGAAGCTGGTGCTGGACCGGTGATCGCCGCGATGGCGTTGTGGGTCGGCGGGATCGCACGCGTGCGCCCCGCCAGGCTCGGCGTGCCCGCGGCCGGGGTCGCGATCGTGACCACGCTGCTCGCGGTGCACGACTGGACCTGGGCCCCGGCACCGCGCTGGATCCCCGCGATGGTGCTGGTGGTGCTGCTGTCCACCCCCTCGGCGAGGGTGCTGCGGGCGGATCAGGATCTGCTGCGTGCCCGCGGCGCCACCGGCGGGCAGGTGGTCGGGCTGGCCGCGGCGGAGGCCGCGGCGGCCGGGCTGGCGGGCGGTGTGGTCGGGAGCGTCGTGTCCCTGGCTTGTGGCTTCGCGACCGGTACGGGCGTAGCGGTCGCCCGGGAAATCGTTCTCTTGCTGCTCGCCGGAGTGCTCGTGGCGGCACTCGCCATCCTGCCCCCGGTGCTGCGCGAGTGGTACTTCGTCCCGGCCGACGGCGGGCCGCCCTGGTGGTCGCCCTATGGTCTCGACGTCATCCTGCTCGCGCTCGCCTTCGTCTGGCCGCTGTTCGGCTGGGCGGGCGGCACGATGCTGCTGTGGCGGCTGGTGGAGCTGGGGCTGCGAAAGGGAAAACGGGCGATCGGTGGGATACTCCGGCCGCTCGTCTCGGGACTCGCCGGCGTGATCGCGCTGTCCATTTCGTGGCGGAGCGCGCTCCTGGCGCGATCTCTGGTGCTGGTCGCGCTGGCGGTGGCGTTCGCCATGGCGACCGCCCTCACCAAGGACGGCTGCGGTGAGGCCGAGGTGGATCTGATCGCCTCCCTGATCCTCGCGGCCGCCGCGGCCGGGCCGTCGTTCGGGGCGGCGCTCAACGAACGTCGCCGCGATCTGCTGATCGTGAGCACACTCGGCGGGAAACGGCGGCAGGTGGCGGCGTTCATCGCGGGTGACGCGCTGGTGGTCGGCGGCGGCGGCCTGATCGCCGGGCATCTGCTGGGCGTGCTGTTCGTCTTCGTCTCGAAGGTGGAAAGGGTGCCTTCGCCGCACGGCTACTTCGGGCTGCTGGCGCTGGTGGTGATCGGGTCGTGTGTGGCGGCGTCGGCAAGGATCGCGCAGCTCGCCGCCCGCGACGAGGTCTCCGACCTGCGCGATTACTGATTCTCGAAGGGTTGTTCCAGGCGGTAGCCGTGGCCGCGCAGGGTCGAGATCCTGGGCGCCTGCTCGGGCGTGGGCGCCGATTCGGTCAGCTTCCGGCGCAGCGCCGCGATGTGGACGTCGAGCGTCTTCGTGGAGCCGTACCAGTGCGCGTCCCACACCTCGGACATCAGGGTGTCACGGCTGACCGCGACACCCGGCTGTTCGGCCAGCCGGGCGAGCAGGTCGAACTCCTTGGCCCGCAACGCGATCTCCTTGCCGCCGACGCTGACCCGGCGGCCGGCGGTGTCCACCCGCAGATAGCCGATGGCGATCGCGGGCCTGCTCTCCGGCGGCGCCGTCCCGCGCCGCAGATGCGCCCGCACCCTGGCGAGCAGTTCGCCGAGCCGGATGGGTTTGGTGAGGTAGTCGTCGGCGCCGGCCTCCAGGCCCACGACGACGTCCATCTCCTCCTGCCGTGCGGTCAGGATGACCAGGACGGCGCCGGGCAGCTCCGCCCGCAGCCGGCGGCAGACCTCGACCCCGTCCAGATCCGGCAGGCCGAGGTCGAGCAGGACGAAGTCGATGTCGCCGTCCGCCGCGGCCGCGAGCGCGGTGCGGCCGTCACGCTGCCAGGAAACCTCGTAGCCGTGCAGACGGAGGGTCGATTCGAGGACGCCGCCGATCGCGTCGTCGTCTTCCACCACCAGCAGTTTCGGCATGCGGGGCAGCTTAACCGTTGAACACTGTTCTTTTCGGCTTGGACGTTAGGAACACCACCCGTTCCGTAACGGGGAGCTAACGTTTCCTTCGATATGTCCATAAAGGACAGAGCGCGGCGGCCGCGAGGCACAGCCAGGCGAACACGTCACCGACACGGGCGTACACGCTCTGTGTTCTCGCTGAGCGTCATGGCAGCCGACCGACGCGCTCCGTCCGTACGGTCAGGAAACGTGGTCGCGGTAGGCCTTAACGGTCTCCGCGAGCACCTCGCCACCGGGGCGGCGCCAAAGGTCGGCGTCGAACACCTCGACCTCGATCGGCCCGGTGTACCCGGCGGCCTCGACACACGCTTTCAGCTGCCGGTGGTCGATCGGGCCGTCGCCGGGCAGCGCCCGGCCGAGCAGGGTGTCGGTCAGGGGCACCTTCTGGTCGCAGACGTGGAATCCGGCGATCCGGCCCGCCGCAGCGGCGATCGACTCCTCGATCCGCGGATCCCACCACACGTGGAATTCGTCGACGATCACGCCGACCTGATCGGCCGGATGCTCCAGCGCGATCGCCAGCGCCTCGTCCACAGTGGACAGGACCGAACGCTCGGCGCACTGCATGGGGTGCAACGGTTCCAGGCCGAGGCGGACCCCGCGCTCACCGGCGTACGGCGCCAGTTCGCCGACCGCGTCCGCCACCCGCTGCCGGGAGGACTTCAGGCTGCCGTTCACCCCGCCGACGACCAGGACGAGGACGTCCGCCCCCAGTGCGGCGGCTTCGTCGATCGCCTCCCTGGTCTGCGCGACACCGTCCACAGGGGATCCTTCCGGGGTGACCCCGGTGAAGAAACCGCCACGGCACAACGACGACACGCCGACGTCGTACTCCTTGAGCAACCGGGCGGCTTCCTCGACGCCGGTCTCGGCGACCTTGTCCCGCCACAGGCCGATCCAGCGGACGCCCGCCTCGGCGCAGCCCGCGACGGCCTCCGGCAGCGACCACGCCTTGGTGGTGATCTGGTTCAGGCTCAACCGGTCCATCAGGCCACCCCCGCCGCGGCCAGCAGCGGCCGCATCCGCGCGACGGCGAGGTCCGGATCGGTCAGCGCGCCCGCGGCGTCGGCCAGGCGCAGCAGTTCGGCCAGATGCGTGATGGAGCGGGCCGACTCGCGGCCGGCGACCATGCGGAAGTGGTCCTGGTGCCCGTTGAGGTAGGCGAGGAAGACGACGCCGGTCTTGTAGTTCCTGGTGGGAGCACGGAAGATGGCCCGGCTCAAGGCGACCGTCGGGTCGAGCAGGCCGTGGAAACCGGCTTTGTCACCCTCGTCGAGGCGGGCGAGCGCGGCGCCCGCGACCTGCGCCACGGCGTCGAAGATGCCCAGAAGAGCTTCGCTGTGGCCCTGGTCGTCCCCGGCGATGAGTTCCGGGTAGTTGAAGTCGTCGCCGGTGTAGCACTTGACGCCTTCGGGCAGCGCGCGGCGGAATTCGGTCTCGATCGACGCGTCGAGTACGGAAACCTTGACCCCGGCGATCACGCCGGCGTGCTCGGCGCAGAGCCTGCCCAGTTCCTCGGCCGCCTCGCGGACGTCGCCGTGGCCCCAGTAGCCCGCCAGCGCCGGGTCGAACTGCTCGCCCAGCCAGTGCAGCAGGACCGGGCGGTCCGCGCCGGAGAGCAGTTTTCCGTACGCGGCATGGTAATCCGCCGGACCGGAAGCCGACGCGGCGAGCGCGCGGCTGGCCATCACGACCGGGATCGCGCCCGCCTCGCCGACCAGGTCCAGCTGCTCGCGCCAAGCGTCCACAATGGACCCGGCGGTCGCTTCACCGGCGGGGAGCTGGTCGGTGCCGACGCCCGCCACCCACGGCCGTCCGGCGGCGAGCGCCCCGGTGCGGCGGATCAGGTCCTTGGTGGTGGCCCAGTCCAAGCCCATCCCGCGCTGCGCGGTGTCCATGGCTTCGGCGACGCCGAGACCGCAGGACCACAGGTGCTCGCGGAAGGCGAGCGTGGTGTCCCAGTCCAGCACCGCGCCTTCTTCGGGGTCGGCGGGGGCGAACTGGTCGGCGACCACGTGTGCGGCGGCGTAGGCGATGCGGGAGGTCGGCGGCGTCGCCGGTTTCGCGGGCGTTTCCGCCCCTCGCGGCGTCCACTCCACCAGTCCGCCGTCGGCGGTGGGAAGGGCGATCAAGGTCATCGGGTCTCCGTGGCGCGGGGTGTGAGAAAGCGCTTTCTCAGACCACGTTAAGTCACCCCTCGGGCCACACACAAGGGTTTCAGCGGGCGGGAGCGGCGGTGCTGCGGCGCAGGACGACCTCGCCGGACATCTTCACCACGCGCGGCCGGGTGCCGGGGGAGGCCTTGAACGCCAGGTCCATGGCCCGTTCGCCCAGCTTCTCCAGCGGCAGCGCGACCGTGGTCAGCGCGGGCGTGAGATCGCGCACTACCGGGATGTCGTCGAAACCGGCGATCGACATCTCGCCGGGCACGGAGACCCCGGCGTCGCGCAAGGCCGACATCGCGCCGATCGCCATCACGTCGGTCACCGCGAACACGCACGTCGGCCACTGCTTGCGCGGCCGGGCGAGGACCTTCTCCATCGCCTCGTAGCCGCCGTCGCGGGTGAACGCCGCCTCGAAGACGTCGTCTTCGGCCAGTTCGACGCCGTGCTCCAGCAGTTCCGCGGCGAATCCGTCGAGGCGGTCGACGACGGTGGTCAGGCTCTTCGGCCCGGCGAGCACGGCGAAACGCCGGTGTCCGAAGTCCAGCAGGGCCTTCGCCAGTTCGGCGCCGCCACCCCGGTTGTCGGGCTGGACGGTGTCCACTTTGAGCCCGCGGTGCCTGCTGACCGCGGCGACGTGCCCACCGCCGCGCCGGTACGGCTCGAGTTCGGCGGCCATCGCCTTTTCCCACGCCTTGTCCTCGAACGCGGAACCGATCAGCAGAATGGCCGACGCGCGCTGGGCGCGCAGCGTCGAAACGTACGCGACCTCCTTGGCCGGATCGCGGAACGTGCTCGCGAGCATCACCAGAAGATCGTTTTCACTCGCCGCGCGCATGATCCCGCCGGCGATCGCGGCGAAATACGGGTCGCCGACGTCGTGGCAGATCACTCCGACGGTCGGCTGTGAGCCACCGGCCAACGCCTGAGCGTGAGCATTGGGGGTATAGGAGAGCTCGGCCGCCGCGGCGATCACGCGTTCGCGGAGATCCCCCCGGACGGTGGCGGTGCCGTTGAGTACGCGGGACGCGGTCGCGAGCGACACGTCCGCGGTGCGCGCCACATCTTCCAGCGTCACGTGGGGGCGGGCCTTCATCGATCCTCCAAGCTGGCGTTTGGGGCATAGTGGCGGACATGCTCGGCCTTTATCCGGAAATCGAACCTTACGTCCAAGGGATGTTGCCCGTCGGTGACGGCAACGAGATCTATTGGGAGGAATGCGGCGATCCCGAGGGCAAGCCGGTGATTTTCCTGCACGGCGGCCCCGGGGGCGGTTCGAGTCCGAGACATCGCAGGCTGTTCGATCCGGCCCGGTACCGCATCGTCCTTTTCGATCAGCGCGGCTGCGGGCGCAGCACGCCGAACTGCGCCACCCCGGAGGCGGACCTCTCGGTCAACACGACGTGGCATCTGGTCGCCGACATCGAGCGCTTGCGCGAGCATCTGGACATCGAACACTGGATGGTCTTCGGCGGTTCGTGGGGGAGTGTGCTCGGGCTGACCTACGCGGAAACCCACCCGGAGCGCGTCACGGAACTCGTCCTCCGCGGGGTGGCCACCCTGCGGGTGAAGGAACTGCAATGGCTCTACGGCGGGGGAGCGGCGTTCCTCTTCCCCGAGGCGTGGTCGCGGTTCCTGGCCCCGGTGCCGTATTCGCGCCGCCAGGAGAACCTGATCGAGGTCTATCACGAACTGCTGAGCCACCCGGATCCCGCCGTGCACGGCCCCGCCGCGATCGCGTGGAGCCGGTGGGAGGGGGAGACGGTCAAACTGCGTCCCCAGGACGAGGTGATCGACGCGTTCAGCGATCCCGCGTTCGCCCTCGCGATCGCGAGGATCGAGAACCACTACTTCCGGCACGGCGGCTGGCTGGCCGAAGATCAGCTGCTCCGCGACGCCGGGAAGCTACGGGACATCCCGTGCGTTCTGGTCCAGGGACGCTACGACGTGGTCACCCCGGCCATCACCGCGTGGGAGCTCAGCCAGGTGCTGCCTTCCGCCGAACTGGTGATGGTCGGCGACTCGGGTCACGCGTTCGACGAACCCGGCACCCTGCACGAGTTGATCAGCGCGACCGACCGATTCGCGTCAGACTGGCGGGGCGCCGGTACACGCCAGGACGAGAGGAACGCAGACATGCTTTTCGGTGACGAGCACGTCCGTCGCTACGAAGAGACCGACGGCGAGGTGGGCCACGACTGGGAGAAGGGCGCACCTTGCCTCATCCTCACCACCAAGGGCCGGAAGACCGGCGAGGACCGCAAGTTCGCGCTGATCTACCAGTTCGACGACCAGGGCAACCCGGTGATCGTGGCCTCCAAGGGCGGCGCGCCGGAGGACCCGGGCTGGTACAAGAACCTGCAGGCCAACCCTGAGGTCAAGGCCCAGGTCAAGGCGGACAAGTTCACCGCGCGCGCCCGGACCCTCGAAGGCGAGGAGCGCGCGAAGCTGTGGGAGAAGCTCGCCGCCGTGTGGCCGGATTACAACGAGTACGCGAAGAAGACCGACCGCGAGATCCCCGTGGTGGTGCTCGAGCGCGTGTGATCCGCGCCGCGTTCGCGCGTGGTCGTAGCCGAACCGGAGCGGGTTCGGCTACGAATTACGTCCATGGTGCTGAGACCCCGTGAACGCTGGACCGCGCTGAGCCCCGCTTCGGGGGACTTGCTGACGTTCCGCCAGATGATCGCCTTCGGCCGGCGCTTCGCCCGCGCCGGCCGGGGCGCCTGGTTCGCCTTCGCGATCAACGTCGTGTGGCCGTTCCTCGTGCTGTTCACCCGGTTCCGGGTACGCGGCGGTGAGCACCTGCCGTCGTCGGGCGGCTTCCTGGTGGCGTCGAACCACCTCTCGTTCGCCGACCCGACGACGGTGACGGCGTACTGCCTGGCGCACGGACGCGTGCCGCGCTACCTGGCGAAGGCGAGCCTGTGGGACGCGCCCGTCATCGGTTCGGTGATGCGTTCCGGCAAGCACATCCCGGTCTACCGCGGGGCCGCCACGGCGTCGGACGCGTACCGCGACGCAGTCAGCGCCGTCCGTGAGGGTGAATGCGTCGTCATCTTCCCGGAAGCCACCTTCACGGATCACCCGGACGGGTGGCCGATGCGCGGCAAGACCGGCATCGCGCGGATCGCGCTGGAGACCGGTGTCCCGGTGATCCCGCTGGCGAACTGGGGCACGCACCACCTGCTGCCGTCGGACGCCGTGCTCCCGCGCGCCTTCCCGCGCAAGACGGTGAACCTGGTCGCCGGTCCGCCGGTGGACCTCTCGGACCTCATGACGCCTTCGCCGTCCCGTGAGGTGCTGGAGGAGGCGACCAAGCGGATCATGACCGCGGTGACCGAGCTGCTGATCGAGATCCGCGGCTCGCGTCCCGAGTAGGCAGTCTCACCCTTCGGACCGTCCCGGTGAGGGGTAGGTTTCGAGGTATGAGTGCACACTATGACGTCGTTGTCCTGGGGGCCGGAGTCGGCGGTTACGTGGCGGCGATCCGGGCGTCGCAGCTGGGGCTGAGCGCGGCGGTCGTGGAGGAGAAGTACTGGGGTGGTGTCTGCCTCAACGTCGGCTGCATCCCGTCGAAGGCACTGCTGCGCAACGCCGAACTCGCGCATATCGTGACCAAAGAGGCGAAGTCCTTCGGGATCCAGGTCGAGGGGAAGGTCAGCTTCGACTACCAAGCCGCCTTCGATCGCAGCCGCAAGGTCGCGGACGGTCGCGTCAAGGGCGTGCACTTCCTGATGAAGAAGAACAAGATCACCGAATACGACGGGCACGGCACCTTCCTCGACGCCAACACCATCGAGGTCAACGGGGAGCGGATCACCTTCGACAACTGCGTGATCGCCACCGGCGCGACCGCGCGCCTGCTGCCGGGCACCACGCGCAGCGACCGCGTGGTCACCTACGAACAGCAGATCATGGAAAACGAGCTGC
Source organism: Amycolatopsis sp. SB7-3 (assembly GCF_041021335.1). Lineage (NCBI taxonomy): Bacteria > Bacillati > Actinomycetota > Actinomycetes > Pseudonocardiales > Pseudonocardiaceae > Amycolatopsis > Amycolatopsis sp. SB7-3. Next base: position 42,732 of record NZ_JBFPJQ010000008.1, on the reverse strand, counting down.
CGGAGAGCATCGTCATCGCCGGCGCGGGCGCGATCGGCGTCGAATTCGCCTACGTGCTGCACAACTACGGCGTGAAGGTGACCATCGTCGAATACCTCGACCGGATGGTCCCGCTCGAGGACGCCGAGGTCTCCGCGGAACTCGCGCGCCGCTACCGGAAGCTCGGCATCGAGGTGCTGACCTCGACGAAGGTCGAGTCGATCGACGACACCGGCTCCAACGTGCGCGTGACCGTGTCGAAGAACGGCGAGCAGCGTGTCCTGGAAGCGGACAAGGTGTTGCAGGCCATCGGTTTCCAGCCGCGCGTCGAGGGATACGGCCTGGACAAGACCGGCGTGGAACTGACCGACCGCGGTGCCATCGCCATCGACTCGCGCGGCCGCACCAACGTCCCGCACATCTTCGCGATCGGCGACGTCACCGCGAAACTGATGCTCGCGCACGCGTCCGAATCCATGGGCGTCGTCGCCGCCGAAACCATCGCGGGCGCCGAGACCATGGAACTCGACTTCGTCATGATCCCGCGCGCGACCTACTGCCAGCCGCAGATCGCCAGCTTCGGCTGGACCGAAGAACAGGCCCGCGAAAAGGGCTTCGACGTCCAGGTGGCGAAGTTCCCCTTCACCGCCAACGGAAAGGCGCACGGCCTCGGCGAGGCCGTCGGCTTCGTGAAAATCCTGAGCGACGCGACGCACGGCGAGCTTTTGGGCGCGCACCTGATCGGCCCGGAGGTGACCGAACTGCTGCCGGAACTGACTTTGGCGCAGCAGTGGGACCTGACGGTGCACGAGATCTCGCGGAACGTGCACGCTCACCCGACCCTGGGGGAAGCGGTCAAGGAAGCCGTGCACGGCCTCGCTGGCCACATGATCAACATGTAAGCGTGAACCTGCCCTGACCTGCTGGTTTGCGGGTCAGGGCAGGTGTCAGGCCGTGGCCAGGCCGTCATGCAGCCTGGTCGCCGAGCGCTTCGTCGAAGAAGTCGTCGACGGCCTTCCTCGTCCGAGCGTGGCTACTCGGCAGGAGATGCGTGTACACCCGGAGCGTGAAACCGGGGTCGGTGTGACCGAGGTATTGGGACAGCGCCTTGATCGACTCGCCAGCGTCGAGCAGGACCGAGGCGTAGAGGTGCCGCAGCGCGTGCACGCCGTCCGCCCTGGTCGGCTTCTCCACCCCGGCGTCCTTGAGCGCGGGCAGCCAGAAGTTCCGCCGGAACCGCTCAGCTATGAGCACCTTCCCGTACCCGTTGACCATCAGCAGGCGGACCGTGGTGGGTTTGCCGCCCGGATGCGACCAGGGGAGCGTGACCTCAGTCGCCGTGAACTCCTCGGCGTACTCGTCGAGGAGACCGAGCAGCTTCCGCCCGATCGGCACCTCACGTGACTTGCCGCCCTTGGGCGGAGCGAACACCGGTTTCCCGGCGACCACTCGCACCTGTCGGGTGATGTATGCCAGGTTCTTACTCCGGTCGACGTCATCGAGCGAGAACCCGAACAGCTCGCCCTTCCGCAGGCCCAGACCGGCCGGGACATCGACAGCGGGCTTGTACCGCCTCGGGAGGTTGTCCCGCACCGCCCGAGCCCGTTCGCGGGACCAGGGCACGACCTGATTCCGGCTCGCCCTCGGCCGCGAGATCACCTTGGACAGCGCCGGATTCTCCGAGATCTTCTTGTCCGCCATCGCGAAGTTCAGGATCGACACCAGATGTCCGAAGTAGAGCGCCCGCGACGTCTCTGAGGCTTCGTCGTCCTGGAGCTTCCGTAACCAGGTCTGGATGTGACTCGGCCGGATCGACCCGACCGCCTTCTTGCCGAAGTACGGAAGCAGGTGGACGTTGACGCGGGTCGCGAAGCGTTCCCGACTGGTGTAGTCGACCGTCTGCGAGTCCAGCCAGCTTTGCGCTACGACCTCGAACAGCACCAGGCCCGCGCGAGGGTCGATGTACTTGCCCTCGCGCTTGTCCGACTCCATCTCGATGAGGAAGTCTTCGGCGCGCTTCTTTTGCTTGTCCGGAAAGGACTTCGACCGCTCGCTACCGTCCGGGTCGAGGTAGCGGACCTTGTACCGCATCCCGACGCCGTACAGCTCGGTTCTCTCCAGAACGGGTTTTCCGCGCGCGTTGAGCCGCAGGTTCCCCTTGGCGTCCTTGGCGGGTTTGTACCAGCGATCTTGGATGTGTCCCATCAGGCGGCCTCCTCAGCAACCCAGGCCCGAACCTTCGTCGGGTCATAGCGGAGGTGACGGCCGATCTTCCGTACCGGCGGTCCCTCTCCGAGCCATTTCCATTGGTAGAGCGTCTTCACTGGCACGCGGAGGTAGTCCGCGACGTCTTCGACTGACCACAGTGGATCGATGCTGTCCATGCCTTCCCCCTTAAGCCGCGAGCGGAGTTGCCGAAAGATTTGGTGGACTCTGCGCGGCTAGTAGTGCTTTGTCGTACTCGGCTTTCCAGGTGATGCGTTCAGAGATTGCGTGCATGACCAGGTGGTCCCGAGGAGGCACGTTCGCGTCGCTCGAATCGACCTTGCGCCAGACCAGCCGAGCGGGATCAGGTGTCGGTTGCTCGATGCCCACGGACGCCAGCGCTTGCAGGACGAACGCCTTCCGGTCCGCTTTGTGGTCGACGAGCGTCTTCCCCGACCACTTCCGGGACACCAGGACCCGGCGCCCCGGCAGGCCGAGTGTGGTCCGCCGATGCGCCCGGCCCTTGCAGTGCCCTGGAGTCGTTTTCCCGTTGGCTCCCTTGGGGTTTATGCCGTAGAGCAGCCACACCGCGCAGCGAGGCGAGCAGGGCGTCACGGACAGTTCCGCGTGCAGCCGGTCGTGGTGGTCCTTCTGCCGCGCGGTGTCGGCTTCCACGACCTCACCGGTGGACTTGGTGAGGTACTTGGTCAGATAGCCGATGTGCCGCCCGGCCTCTTCGGTCCCGCCGAGGATGCCTTTCGAGTGGACCTGACGGCCGAAGGTGACCACGTGCGCCGGGGCTTCCACGGCCTCCACTGCGTCGTCAAACTCGGTCAGCGGCTCGCGGGTATCCGGGTCGACGAATATCCGGCGGTCGCCGTCCCACAGTGGCATCCGGTCGACGTAGACGATCTGGTCATGGTTGGGCCACCAGACCTGGTGATAGGTCGCTTCGGTGACTTGGCGGATGACGTCGTGCGGGACCGATCCCCGGATGGCCGCGTGCAGGTGCGGTGCGGCTCGTCGTTGGGGTTCGACGGTGGCGAAGTACTGGGCGTCCCAGCCCACGACCCGCCGAAGGTTCTGCCACCAGCGGTCCACCAGTGCGGAGAAGTGCACCGCGTCCCGAGCCGCCCGCCGGTAGTCATACGTCGCCGGGTCGACCGGTGCACCGTCGGAGCGGACGGGGCCGTAGGTGTCGCAGGTGAGCGTGACGAACATCGACGGCCGGAACCGTCCCGCGTACTCCCGGCCCACAGTGGTCTTGGCGACCTTGCGACGAGGGAGGTTCGGCGCGTCCTGCCGCCGCTTCGTTGACCGCTTCACCGCCTTCTTCGTGGGCAGGTCGATCGACGGGAGACGGCCCCGCATCCCGAGTTGCCGAAGTTCGTCGTCGACGTCTTGGATCTCCTCCCGCAGCTCGTCGGCCTCCGCCTGGTTCGTCTCTTGCCGGTAAGCGGCGACGAGGTCAGCTCGGAACGCCAACAGCTCCGTCTGAGTCTCAGTCGGTGGCTCTGCTGTGAAGTCGGGTTCTTCGGTCATGTGCCAGCCCTCGCGGCACTGAACCTGTCGAAGTGCCTTCGCTTTCCGGGCACACGGGAGGCACACCGATTCGACCGTTGAGCCACACGGGACGGGGACGTACCGGAGTTCTCCGGTGTCGGTGTCCCCGACCTCCATCGTGAACGGCCGGACACAGACCCCGTGCTTCTCAGCGGTCGCTTTCACCACGTCGGAGGCGAGTGGTTCGCGCATCCGGGCGGCGCGGGTTTTGGCCGGCGGGGTCACCGCGGCTTCCTTGGCGCTCATCAGGCAGCCACCTCCCCAGGTGCGTTCCACTGCCGCAGCACGAACACCGGCATCTCCTGCCGCATCCCCGCAGGCAAGTCCGGGAACGTGGCTTCGTCGAACCAGACGCCGCCGTAGACCACCACCGGGATGCCGCAGGGAGTGCGGCCAGTGAGTTCGAGGTGCACCGAGGCACCGCCCTTAGGACGCCACAGCGACGCCTTCACGTCCTCCAGGGAGTTAGCCCAGGTGAGCAAGCCGCGCGCCACGTCCTCAAGCCGACGAGAGTCGAGCTGCACTGTGATCGGATCAGGCCCCACCCCAACCCGGACCGAGGCAGCCGGAGGCAGCGCGAACGAGTCGAGGTGATCGCGGATCGCGTCGAGGAAGACCATCAGCCGGTTCACGCCGCCACCCCCTCAGGACCGCCACGTGTGGCCAGGTCGACGACATGCGCGCCGCCGTTGGTCACGTAGGTCTCCAGCGCCTTGACTGTCTCGTCTGGCACCCAGCCAGCCCGGACCCGCAGCGGTTCGCGGATGCCTTCGCCCCAGATGTAGCCGACGCCCGCAGCCGACTCCTCGATCCGGTTCGCCCACGCTCCGCGCTCATAGGCACCGTCTCCGAGGACCATCCCGACGTGCGTCTTCGAGGTGACGCGTAGGCACACCCGGCGGGGGAACAGCTCCCGAACCGGGACCGTGTCTTTCGTCGGCTCCTGCACGTACCCGCGCACCGTGTAGCCGAGTGCCCGACCTTGAGTGGTCAGGATGGCGACTCGTTCGACGATGGCTTCGCGGGTTTTGCGGTCGGTGTACTTGGTGAGTGCGCCGATCTCGTCGAACTCCAGGACCTCCAAGGGGTGATCGGTGGAGATCGGCACCTCACGGGTGTGCCCGGCGAACTCGCGCTTACGAACCTCAAGACCGCCGAGCAGGTCGTCCAGAACCTCGATGGCCTCCTTACCCGTAACGCCGTAACGGGCGAAGATTCCACGCCCGTAGGCGAGTTCCATTCCCTTCGGGTCGATCCCCGAGATGCGCACCGTCCCGGCCCGGATCGCCGAGGCGGCCGAGACGAGCGGGGACCACATGACCGAGTTCTTCCCAGCTCCGGTAGCTCCGGCGACGAGCATGTGCGCGCCTGGACCGGTCAGTGGCAGCCGCCAGTCCTTGCCGTACTCGGTGCGTCCGGCGAGCACCCGCCGCAGATCCACGCCGTCGACGGCCGCCAGGTCGGGCAGCTCCGCACAGTCCACCGGTGCTTTGAGGAGGTCCCGGCGTTGGAAGTCGAGTGAGACGACGTTGGGTTCCAGCTCCCGGACCTGGCACCGCGTGACCTTGCGAGCCACGGCCAGGGCGCGGGCGGCGTCGTCGAAGTCCTCCGGCTTCTGACCCGGTACGAGCCGGACACGAACCTCATCCCACGACGGCCCCGACCGCACACCCAGCACCTTCGGCACCTGCACCGCAGCACCACCGCCCGCAGCACGAGAAACAGCCTTCCGGCGACGGCCGACCAGGTTCACGGTGACTTCGACGGGCATGGTGCCGTCGGAGATGGACAGGCCGCAGGCGTGCAGCCAGCCCGGCAGTTTCCGGGCGTAGGTGAACCAGCGCAGCCACCACGCACGCAGGAACCGACCACAGCACCGGTCGAACGACACCACGTCGAGCAGCCGCCACACCACCAGGACCACCGCGACCGACCCCACCGTGATCGCGAGTGACGGCCAGTCGAGCCACTGCCACCAGGCCACCACCGCGATCACGCCGAGGCTGGTTCGCCAGTGCGTGAAGACCTGCTTTCCCAGCCACACCAACAACTTCACCGCCGACCACAGGGCGATGAAGACCACCGCAGCGGCGGCCAGGACTTCCGCGATCGTGGCGAGCGCGCGGCCGAGCTTGTGCAGCAGCCACACCACCACACCCAGCACCCCGCCGCCGACGAGGAGGAGACCGATCCCGTTCGCGTTCATCGGCGACCACCGCCGGTCAGATCCAGCGGCAGCATTCCCCGACAGGGAGCACATTCCGCCTCACCGGGAAGGAGCTTCGCGAACCGCTTACAGACTGTGCAGCGCGTTCGGGTGACCCCGTCTAGCGGCCGGTTGTTGTCATCGTTTAGCGTTGTCATTGTTCACTTCCAGAGGTTGTGGACAGCGCAGGACCGGCGAGGTTTCCTAGGCCAGGTACCGGTTCTGCGCCTTACGAGACGCGGGAAGCGCGTGAGGACGTGTTTGTACGCCGCACGTCCCCACGCACGTTTTCCCTACTGCTGTTCAGTTCTCAGCTAGCTTCCGTCTTGTTCTTCTGGATCTGCGCAGCCACCTCCTCCGCCTTGCGCTCCTCGTAGCCCACCCAGTAACGGAGTTCGTGGTGGTGTGCTCGGTCCACATCGGACACTTCGCGATACATGCGCGCGTTGGCCTGATGGAACTTCAGCCACGTCGTCAGGTTCGACCCCGGTTTCGGGCGACGAGCGGAGGCGACGAGGTGCGCGTCCTGAAGCGTCTGCGGCTCATTCCGGCCGGGCGTCGTCATCGCGCACCGTCGCGTGTTTGCCGAGGAACACGGCCAGTTCGTCCGCGCTGTTGCGGATTTGGCGAAGGAGCCGGATGAACTCCGGCCACGCGGCCGGGTCGGACGGCGGCAGGATCGCCAGGCTGTCCGGGTCCAGGTAGATCACCAGCGCCGGGTTCGCCGAACCATTGCCCTGCATCCCCGCGACCGCCTGCGGCCCCGGCTTCCACATCGCGTTGAACGCCACGGCCCTGACTCTCCTCGCTGTAGGCGCGCATGTCCCACGACCGCGCGTTCTCCTCGAACCCCTCAGCAGCCGCCGACACCGCAGCCAGCACCCACCACGGCAACTGGCCTTGAGCCGCTAGGCCTCGCCATGCCGACGCCACCGCCAAGGAAGCGACGGCCATGTCATGCGCCGCCAGGGCATCCCCGCCCTCCGCAGTCCGCTGCGTCATTGCGCTGTAGTGGCGGTAAGCGGCTTCCCAGGTTTGGACCAGGTGCGGGGATGCCACCCCCGGCGCCCCGCCCGCCATCACGCCGCCTTGGGCGTTGACTCGGCAGCGGCGGAAGCCCGGCCCGACTTCGCTCCGCCGCCGGACGCCGCAGCCTTGAAGCCGGTCGCGCGGAACAGGTAGGACTGGTACTTGAACTCGCCCTGACCAGCCACCTTCGGCTCAGCCGTGAGGCCCTCCAGTTCGATCGGCCGCATACCCGGCAGCACCTCCGAGGTGGTCGGCACCGGCTGCACATCGGCCAGCAGCGTGATCTCGAACGATGCGCGCTTGGCCTTCGTCTCGTCCGGGTCGGTCACGGTGACCTTCCACTGACGCTTGCCCGTCACTTCGTCGACTCGCTGCCGAGCCGGACGACCCGCAGCACGGTCTTCCCGCGACTGGTACTCGTTGTCCGGCGAGACTTCGCCGACCATCACGAGGCCCTGCGCGAACGCTTCGTCGAAGTCGATGCTGAAGCGGTGTCCTTTGTAGATAGCCATGTCGTTAGTTCCCTTGCTTGTCTTTGTCTGTCGGCACTTCGTCGCCGTCTTTGCCCCTTGCGGCAGCCGCGCTCAGTGCGGCCTGTACCTCTGCGAGTTCTCTCCCCAGCACCGCTATCGCGTCGGAATCGACGAGCAGGACCACGGGGAACGCCTTGCCGAAACGGATCTCCGCCCGGTTGGCGTAGGTGAGCGCACGGACGCGGATCGGCAGGTCTGCCGTGACGTGGATCTGGACCGTGTCACGCATCGGGCGCTCAGATCGCGAACCGGCGAGCTGTCCACGATCCCGAGCCGCGCGCGGACGCTGCCCGACCGGCGGTTGGAGTCGTCATGCCTGCCTCCCTCTTGGTGTCGAGGTGCTGGGGCGAGTCCCCGGCAACCTGGCACCTAATCTCCGCCAAAACGCGGGACGTGATCACCACGTGGCGGGACATCTAGGGACGTCCCTGGTACGGTCGAAGACGTCCCTACAAGTCCCTAGGAGGGCGGATGCCGAACGAACGCCTACGGGACGCCCTGCTGCGCAACGGCCTCACGCCGAAGCAGGTCGCCGACGCCACCGGGGTCGATCAGAAGACCGTGGAACGGTGGATCACCAAGGGGCGGACGCCGTACCCGAAGCACCGGCACAAGATCGCTGCAATGGCGCGCGAGTCCGAGACCTACCTCTGGCCGGACTCGGTGGCCCCGGAGCGCAAGGCCGAGACGGCCGCCGCCGAGGTCGTGCGCGTGTTCCCACACCGCAACGCCATCCCCGTCGAACTGTGGGACCGGCTGATCAAGGAAGCGTCGGACACCGTCGAAGTCCTGGTCCACGCCGCGCTGTTCCTGGTGGAGCGCCCGCGGTTCATCAAGGACCTGACAGCAAAAGCGCAGGCCGGGGCCAAGATTCGGTTGATTTTCGGAGATCCCGAAGGGGGGAGTGTCGCTCTGCGCGGCGACGAGGAGCAGCTAGGCGACGGGACGCTTGCGGCACGCATCCGCAACGCGCTGGCGTTCTACCGGCCGCTGATCGGGGTAGACGGGGTGGAGATGCGCTTCCACAACACCACGCTCTACAACTCGATCTTCCGCTTCGACGACGAAATGATCATCAACACGCACGTCTACGGCTTCCAGGGAGCCCACGCCCCGTCCCTGCACCTCCGCCGGCTATCCGCCGGGGACCTCTTCGAGACCTACTCGGAGAGCTTCGAAGCCGTCTGGAACCTCGCCAAGCCCGCCACCTTCTAGGAGGCCACACATGGCACGCGTCGATTACTACAACGACCCGAACGCCCCCAAGGCGAACAGCATCGCGGTCGCGGTGTCCGCGTTCATCCAGGACGACGAAGGCCGCATCCTCATGATCCGGCGCACCGACAACGACCTGTACGCGATCCCCGGCGGACAGCTCGAACTCGGCGAGACGTTGGCACAGGCCGCCGTGCGGGAGGTTCGCGAGGAGACCGGGATCGAGTGCGAGGTGACGGGTGTCATCGGGCTGTACTCGAATCCCAACCACGTCATCGCGTACGACGATGGCGAGGTGCGCCAGGAGTTCTCGATCTGCTTCCGCGCAGACGCGACAGGCGGTCGCCTGCATACCAGCGATGAGAGCAAGGAGGTTATTTGGGTTATGTCCTCGGACCTGGACACTTTGCGTATTCATCAGTCGATAAAGCTTCGACTTCGGCACGCGCTTGAATTGCGCTCCTCTGCATACTTTACGTGAGAATTCGCCGTGGGTTCATGGTGCTGGCTTGATGCGATTCCGCTTCAAAATTGATAGAGCAAGCCCGATTCCGCCAACGATGAGGCCGACGACTGCGCCGGTTGAAACGCTCAAGTTAGCAATTATCCACATCTCTGGCGCAACTTCGGCTGTATCTACTCCTAGTAGGACCGTGGAAGTAACTAGTGACACCAGTAGCAAGAGAGCTGAAGTGAGCAAAGAGCCTGACACTATGCTGCGCGCTCTTGCAAGATTTTCTTCCTGGTGTTGTCGCTCCCTGTCCGGCATTCTTACCTGGCCGAAGGCTGCAAGAATGGTAACTGCGGCTACGGTGAAGCCTAGCAGTGATCCCGATGAGCTCGCGAGAGATGTATACATCTGCTGACGTACTTGGAGTTTCGCGGCTGCAAGAACTATTGGACTGCTAGCGAATATGGACCAAATCGTCAACGCTGCTGCCGCTACGAGTGTCGAAATTATTGGTATTGCCCAATGATTCCTGTCCAGCCATCCGCCGGTCCGCCTCTTGCGTGAAGCCTTGTCAAGTTTCATCGTTCTTGGACGGCTTGGGCTCTGATCGCGTCCGCGATGAGACCCTTTTCGTCAAGTGACCTACGAGCATTCTCGATGGCGCTAAAGGCATCGTCTGATCGAGGAATAGAAGGAACTTCGCGTTCGGCTGGAAGTTCAACTGCTTCATGTAGGCGTTCGTTCAGGAGATCGATTCTCTCGGTTTTGCCAGTCCTTCGGCTTAGGCCGCCGATTACCATGCTATCGACCTGTTCTTGTGCTCGCTCGGCAATCTCAAAGACGGTTTCCTCGATGTCAGGGTCAAGAAACCTGTCTCGTGGACCATATCGCCCCATGCCAAATGCTACTTTTAAGGACGGCGTCTTGACGCCAGCGAAGGCGGGTAGAAGTGTGGAGAATGCGCCCGGTCGAGAATCTTGCGCCCACGTCTCTGGCCTTGTGAGAGCCAAATGTACCTGGCGGACTTGGCCGCGAATCTCATCTAGTCTTGCGAACATGTTGGGGTTGTATAGTCCGTCGATAAGGATTTTCTGGTCTAGTTTCTTGCGAAGAAAGTAGGATAGTCGACCCATGCGCGGGGCGTTGCCGTGGTACTCCTGAGCAGCGACCCCGTCTGGCCAGATGACAATGTGTGTCACGTCTGCCGAGTACTCGCCATCCAGGAGATTAATTGATTCAAGGCTGGAATCTGACCGCCATTTTACGGGCAGCGTCGTTCCGCCGCGAAGAGATAGCATTTGAAGTCGTACTGGGCGCGATCGATCCGAGTAGAAGACTGGTAAGACGGCTGTCTTGTACTCGCCAGAGTCTAAGACTTCAAACTCTTCTTGTCGGTCTATCTCGGACGCCAAGGTTGTCATTGTTGCATATGGATTGAACTGGCGATCGTTGTCGAGTGAGGTCCATCGATAGAATACAAGCTTCCTTTTAAGCATCTTAGGGTTCCTCGATTCATGTCTTCTGCCGAACTTGGCTCTATGGGATCAAGGCGCGCCGCCGTCGGCGGCGCGCTGGTCACCTTGCGTCCGCGTCTCACCTGCGGGCGCACCTTGCCCGACACGGCGGGCTGCCGCTCCGCTCCGCCCACCGGCCGGGCGGTGCGCCCGCTGAAGCCGTGGACAGGTGTTGCCGCCGCCAGCGGCGCGCAGGTACGCCAAAGAGCACGTCAGCCTCCTCGCTGAGACATTCGTGCCCGCAATGTCGCAAGAGGACTGACGGCTGTTACGCGGAGCCACCGCCCCGATGCCAGATCGTCACAACGGCCGTCACGCCGCGTCAAGGCGGGAAAGCGTGCCTTGACCCGACGAGACGGCCGCGTGGATGGCTTCGTATCGGGGAGATGGGGGAGGAGTGGCCAGGCCGTCTCCAGGCCGTCAGACGTCGGGTAAGGGCGAGAACACGCGAGAAGCGTCCAGCCCTATCCGCGCAGGTCAGTGGCCGAAACGGCGATCATGCCGAGGTCAGCGAAGCCCCGGCATCAAAAGATCAACATGTAGGTCCTCGTGAGTGTTTCGGGTCGTTCTAACGACCCGAAACACTCACGACCACCGGTACCGCGCCGGCGGGTTCGCGTGATCAGCCGGACGACACGCGTGACTGGATGGACGACACGAGCGCGACGGGGCGTGAGTCGTCCGTCCGAGCACGTGTGTCGTCCCTGTAGTCACGTGTGTCGTCCGTCTAAGCACGCGAACCCGCAGGCAGCGGCCAGAAAGCGGGCGGTCGGGTGGGTCGTGAGTGGCGATGAGGGTTAGAACCCGAATCGCCACTCACGACCAACGGGACCCAGAGCCCCGCCGCAGCCCGGCCGGCAGGCGCGACCAGGCGGCGAGCCGCAAAGCGGGCTAGAGCGTGTGGGTAGCGATCAGTTGGCCGATCGCCCGGATGTCGGAGCCCCGGAACTCGAGGCGCACGTTCCCCAGCCCGCTGAACCAGAGGTCCAGTTCCGCGTCGAGATCGAAGGTGCCCGCGGTTTCGATCGAGAAGGCCTGGATCCTGTTGTAGGGCAGCGAGGTGAAGTCCTTCTTCCGGCCTGTCATGCCCTGGACGTTCACCGCGATCAGCCGCTTGTTCGTGAACACCACGAAGTCGCGCACCGCCTTGAACGACGAGATGATCTCCTCGCCGGGGATGATGATCGGCTGCACCGTCGGCGCGATGTCCTTCGGCTTGCACGGGGTGAGCTTGAAGACGGTGTCCTTGGAGAAGTCAATCATGTACTCCAACATACGGACGAAAACACACGGACGAACGCGACACCGGGACCCGTCCCCGGCGGGATCTCGCATAATGCCGGGGATCAGGAGGAGGGACGATGAAGCGGCTCACGACGACGCACGAGAGCCTGGCGCTCGGCGTGCCCCGGTCGGTGCCCGGCGCGGTCTTCGCGCTCACGCTCGCGGGTGGCGTGTCCGTCGATCCCGGCGAGGGCGGCGAGATCTCTTTCGGGCGTAATCGGCCGCAGGTCGACGTCTGTGTGGGCGAGAACGACCTGCAGGTCAGCCGCAAGCACGGGCTGCTCAACTTCTCCGACGGGCAATGGTGGGTCAGCAACACCGGCCAGTTGCCCATCCGCCTGCCGAATTCCCGCTGGCTTTCCCGCGGTGAGGAGCCGATTCCCCTGTCGGACGGGTACACGCCGCTGTTCGTCCGCGGTTCGGGCAGGCGGGAGCACCTGCTCGAGTTGTACGTCGCGGGTCCCGAGGGCGGGCATCCCGTCACCCGCCACGACGACGTCACCGTGCCGCCCCGCCGCTGGCGCCTCAGCGCGGAAGAACGCCTGGTCCTGGTCGTCTTCGGGCAGCGCTACCTGCTGCACGACCTCAATCCGCAGCCGTTGTCCCGCCAGCAGACGGCCGAGGTGCTCTCCGAACTCCGGCCGGACGAGACGTGGACCGCCCGCCGGGTCGAGCACGTCGTCATCGACGTCCGGGGGCGGTTGTCCGCCGGCGGCGTTTTCGGGCTGCGGCGCGAAGAGGTCGGCGAGCCGGTCGGGAACGCGTTGAACGACAACCTGTTGCGCGAGCTCGTGCTGTCCACGACGCTCGTCCCGCCGGACCTCGCCCTGCTCGAAGCGCTCGACTGACTGTCCATAGAGGACGGTCAGCGCACGCCCTCCATCGCCGTCTTCGCGACGTCGCTGCCTTCATCCGCTTGGGTGGCCACCTTGACCAGCGCGGCGGTCGCCTGATCTCGGCTTTCTTCGGCCTTCACGCGTCCCGCCGAGGCCGCGTTCACGCCGAAGAAGGCGCCCACCACGGTGCCGATCACCGTTCCAGCCGCGGTGATCACCGCCGTCACGTCCGAAGTGTTCGGATACCGCCACACCGCCGCGACCGCGATCACCGCGAGCGCGCTGAGGCCCGCCAGCACCGTCATGAAACCGTAGTTCCTGCTCATGGCCCGCTCCCTTCAGGCTCTTTGCGCCCATGCTTCGCCCGAACGGTGCCCATCGTTACGGCAAAAGGCCGGACCGTTATCCGCCGATACCGAAACGGATGTCGTGCTCGGAATCCGGCACTACGAATTCCAGCAGCCGGGCGCCCTCTTCGGCGATCGAATCCTGATCTGGCAAGGGTTCCCGCGATTCGATCGTGAGGGTCGCCCCTTTGATCGCCCAAATGGCCAGGAATTCACCGTCGACGAGGAGAGTGCCCCGGCGGCCGCCGTTCCCCGGTGGCAACGGCACGCGGCGGCCGTCGGGGATCACCCGGACGCGGTCGGCGTGGGAGAGCAGGACGTTGTCGTATTCGGGCAGGAACCGGGGCGGCGCCGGGGTTTCCGGGTCGGGGCGTGGGGCGTCGGGAAGGTCGAACAGTTCCTTTCCCTCGACGTCGGTGAAGGTGATGAGCCGCGGCCGCAGCCGCTCGAAAACCTCCTTCAACCGGGTGAGTCCCGACCAGACCTGCGCGTCGCGGACGGTCGCCGGGCCGAACGCCCCGAGATAGCGCAGCACCAGGTCGTCGAGGGAGATCCCGTCCGTGATCGGCTCGCCGACCCAGTCTTCGAGCAGGGCGAACGCGGCCGGTCCGGTCTGTCCCCACAGGCCACGCGGGGTCACATGCGCGAGGGGGAGCAGGCTGTTGACCGCGTAGCCGAGCGTCGGCTGATCCGCGTCGGGCCATCGGGGCGCCAGCGCGGCCCGGATCTCGGCGCGGGTGCGTGGCCGTTCGGCGACCAGGGCCCGCCCCGCTTCGGCGATCGCGGCGAGGTCCAGCCCGGCGACCTCCCGCGAGTAGTGGCCGAGGAAACCGCGCTCGACCACCGGTTTGAGGGTGGGCCACAGCGCGAGACCATCGGCGGCCGTCACCAGGTGCACCGTGCCGCGCATCAAGGTCATCCGGACGGCTTCGCGGGCTGCCAGCGGTTTCGCCAGCTCGTCCACCCGGAAATCCCGAAGCCGTGACCACAGTCCGACATAGGACGAGTCGGGGGCCTGCGCCTGGAGGCCTGCCAGCCGCTCGATCGCGGTCATGGCGGGCAGATCGGCGCGATCCAGCAGGAGCTGCCTGGCCAGAGTCGCGCGGTTGAGGGCCCGTGGGCTGAGCTGATCCATTCGTCAGACGCACTTTCGCAGGAAGGAACGGAGGTCTTCGGCGAACAGACCGGGGACCTCCATCGCCGGGAAGTGGCCGCCGGTGTCGTACTCGGACCAGTGTGCCACCGGACCGTCCTGGAGACTCCGGATCGTGGTGTCCCCGGCGAAGACGGCGATCCCGCGCGGCGGGCCGGCGGGCGCCTCGCCGCCGTCGTCCCATCCGCCTTGGGCCATCTGCCGGTAGACCTCCATGCCTTCGTACACCGCGTGCGCGGAGGAAGCGCCGGCACCGGTGAACCAGTACAGGCTCACCGCGGTCAGCAGGTGGTCGCGATCGACGGCGTCGTCCGGCAGTTCCTTCGCCGGATCGGTCCATTCGGCGAACTTCTCCACGATCCACGCGAGCTGGCCGGTCGGTGAGTCGTTCAGCGAATAGGCCAGCGTCTGCGGCCGGGTCGCCTGAAGGTGCAGGTAGCCGAGACCGTCGGACTGGAACCGGTTGAAGCGTTCGCCGCGCTCGCGGTCCTTCTCGTCGAGGCCGTCGAGGTCGATGGCCGGGCCGAACGGCATGCCCGCGCTGGTCCCGGTGAGGTGCACGCCGACCACCCGGTGCGCGGCGATCATCGACAGGATGCCCGCGACCCCGGCACCCGCGTCGGTGCCGTGAACGCCGAAACGTTCGTAGCCGAGGCGGTCCATCAGCGTGATCCACGCCTGCGCGACGCGGAACAGGTTGCCCCAGCCGGGGCCGTTCACCGGGCTCGAGAACCCGTAACCGGGCAGCGACGGGATGACCAGGTGGAATTCGCCGCTGAGCTCCTCGACGACCCGCCGGAATTCGAACGGCGAGCTCGGCCAGCCGTGCGTGAGGACCACCGGCAGCGCGTCCGGTGCGGTCGACCGGATGTGCAGGAAGTGGATGGTCTGGCCGTCGATCTCGGTGGTGAACTGCGGGAACTCGTTCAGTTCCGCTTCCTGGGCACGCCAGTCGAAGCCGTCGGCCCAGTACTCGGCCAGCCCCTTGAGGTAGGCGACCGGAACACCTCGGCTCCAGTCGCCGGTGACCTCGCGGGGCCAGCGGGTGCGGCTCAGGCGGTCCTTGAGGTCGTCGAGTTCGGCCTGGTCGATGGCGATGCGGAAGGGCTTGATCTCAGTCATGGGGCTAGATTAGGAACGATTGCGGAAAGGTTCGTTCCGCGATTGCGGACAAGGTGGGATTCATGGCGGAAACTTCGGCGAGACTGCTGCGGCTCCTGTCGTTGCTGCAGGCCAGGCGCACTTGGACGGGCCCGGAACTGGCCGAGCGGCTCGACGTCACGACCAGGACGATCCGGAACGACGTCGAGCGCCTTCGCGGGCTGGGCTATCCGGTCGACGCGACACCCGGCGTCTCCGGTGGGTACAGCCTCGGCGCCGGCGCGGCCATGCCGCCCCTGCTCCTCGACGACGAGGAGGCGGTCGCGGTGGCGATGGGCCTGCGCACCGCCGCTGGCGGGACGATCGCGGGCATCGAGGAGACGTCGGTGCGCGCGCTGGCGAAACTGGAGCAGGTGCTGCCGTCGCGGCTACGGCACCGTGTCGCGGCGTTGAATTCCGCGACCCTCGCGGTGCAGGGCGGTGGACCCACGGTCGACGCCGAAGTGCTCTCCGCCATCGCCGCGGCCTGCCGCGACCGCGAGACCCTGCGCTTCGATTACGTAGGACACAACGGATCCGAGACCCGAAGGCAGGTTGAGCCGCACCGCGTCGTGCATATGAGCCGCCGGTGGTACCTCGTCGGCTGGGACGTCGAAAAGCAGGAGTGGCGCACGTTCCGCGCCGACCGGGTGCGGCCGCGTACGCCGAACGGACGCCGTTTCGAGGAACGCGAACCACCCGAAGGCGGCGTGGTCGCCTACCTCCAGCGTGGTGTCGGCGCGGCGTTGTGGCGGCACCACGCGACGATCCGGCTGCACGCCCCGGCCGCCGAAGCCGCGGCGAAGGTGCCGCCCGCCGTCGTCGTCGAAGCCGTCGACGAGCGGACCTGCCTGCTCAAAGCCGGTGCGGACACACTGGAGTATCTGGCGCTCTACCTGGGCCTGCTCGACGCCGACTTCGAGGTCGTCGACTCGCCGGAATTCGCCGGCCACCTGCGCAAACTGATCGGACGGTTCAGCCGCGCGGTGGATGCTTGACGTCGAAGACCAGCTCCGGGCGCTCCCAGGCGATCTTCGGCGGGTTGGGTGGTACGACGCCGACGCGGCGGGCACCCATCCGCTCGTAGAACCCGGCGGCGGGCGGATGGGAGACGACGCGGATCTCGGTCATGCCGAGGCTCGCGGCCTGCCCGAGCATATGCTCGACCAGCCACGCGCCGATGCCCGTGCCCTGTGCCGAATCGGCGACGAACAGCAGGTCGAGCTCGGCCGGGTACTCGATCAGGCTGTAGAAACCGACCACGTCCCGCTGCGCGTGGGCGACGTACGCGGGATGGGTGGCGAGGTAGTCCTCGGTGACCTGGTAGCCGTCGAGGATCGAGGCGTATTCCCCTTGGTAGGCGGCCGATTCGTGCATCAGCGCCGTCAGCCTGCCTGCGTCGGAAGCGCTTGCCCTGGAGATGCGGTAGCTCGTCACGAGCGCAGCTTAGAACGTCACACCGACAGTTCTTGACCTCCAGCTATCTGGAGGTATCAGGCTGGGATCCGACAGCTGGGGAACGACTGGAGGAACGAGATGAAAGCGGCCGCGTTCACGGAAGCCGGTGGCCCGGAGGTGCTCCGGGTGCTGGAGCTGGAGGAGCCGCACGCCGGAGCGGGGGAGGTCCGGGTGCGGGTGAAGGCGGCGGGGGTGCAGCCGTACGACGCGGCCGTGCGGGCGGGCTGGGAACCCGCGGGGTTCGAGCTGCGTTGGCCGCGTGTCCCGGGGAACGAGTTCGCCGGGGTCGTCGACGAGGTCGGTTCCGGGGTTACCGGCCTCGTCGCGGGGGCCGAGGTGCTCGGGTTCACCGCGGTGCAGGCGTACGCCGAGTACATCGTGGTGCCCGCGGACAACGTCACGCCGAAGCCGGCGGAGATGCCCTGGGAGGTCGCCGGCGGGTTCACCGCCGGGACGCAGACGGCGTACCTCGCGTTGGACGCTCTGCGTGTCGCCCGTGGTGAGACGCTGCTGATCCACGGGGCCGCGGGAGCGGTGGGCACGGCCGCGGTCCAGCTCGCCGTGCTGCGTGGGGCGAAGGTGATCGGTACGGCGAGTGAGGCGAACCAGGATTACGTCCGTTCGCTCGGCGCCGAACCGGTGGTCTACGGCGACGGACTCGCCGACCGGGTACGGGCGCTGGCTCCCGCCGGGATCGACGCGGCGCTGGACGGCGCGGGCGGGGAGGCCTTCGATCTGTCGCTGGAGCTGGTCGGGAATCCGGACCGCGTGCTCACGCTGGTCGAGCACGGGCGTGCGCCCGAGGCGGGGGCGCGGGTGGTCACCGGAACGCGGTCAGCCGAGCGGCTGGGGATGCTGGCGTCGTTGTACGCCAAGGGGGAACTGCGCTTCCTCGTGCGGCGGACGTATCCGTTCACCGAGGCCGCGGCGGCGCATCGGGAGATCGAGACGGGGCACGGGCGCGGGAAGATCGTGCTGACCTTCCCCTAGAGATCTGACCGGGGGCGCCCCCGGTCAGGTGCAGGAAACGCTGACGATTTTGACGGAGACCTTGGTCTTCGAGGACGGCGTCGAAAGTACCGATCGGTGCGCGGTCACGCTCGTTCCGACGCAACTGAGGGTATCGGTGACCGTACCCGATTCGTCGCCCGTGATGTCGTAGGTCATCGAGCACATTCCGTGGCTCAACAGGGTTTCCGGGGACCCTTTGTAGGTCAAGGCGGGTTCGACGACCACGTTGCAGCCGGCGGAGCCGAAGCATTGTTTGGAATAGGTTTTCAGGTCGAGGGTGAAATCCGCCGGAGTGAGCGGCGGAGCACTGGTCGTCGTCGGTGCCACGTAGGCGGGAGGGATCGCGCGTGTGGTGCTCTCGTAGGAACCGTCGGCCAGGACCCAGCCGTTGATGCCTTGACAGGGCGGCTTGAGCGCCTGGTCCCGGCAAGGTGACGCGGTCGACTTCGACGCGCCCGCCTTCCCATTGCGTTCGTTGCCGAGCAGTACGAAGGTCAAAGTCGCTGAGAGCGCTGCGACGACGATTGCGGCGGCGAGTATCCAAGGCCATCGTCGAGGTTTGCCCGGACGTGTCGCCGGTTCGGGTGGGATGTACATGGCGCTCTCCCGCTTCTGGTGGTACTTGCCGGACGTACTCGCTCGTTCCGCGCGCGGTGTTACGACACGTCCTGCCGATATCACCCTTCAGTGGTAAATGCGCTCTTTGATTGTTGCTTAAAATTACGAACATATGTTCGGTTTGTTGGGGTATTATGGAGGGGTGTCCGAGACCTTTCTTCCCGAGTTGCCGCAGGAGTTGTGGCGCGCTGGCAAGTTGGAGCTTGCTCATGGTGTGCTGCAGTCGTTGCAGGTGATCCGGATGGCGACCGCTTGCCTGGGGCGGTTTCTGGCGGAGATTGAGTCTCGTGGTGCCAAGGATTTGTACGGGCATGGGAGTACGGCGAGCTGGTTCGCGGAGATTGCGGGGCTGTCGCGGGGTGAGGCGGGTGCGGTGGTGAAGCGGGCCGTCGCGTTGAACCCGACGCGGGCTTTGGATGGCACGGAGGTTCCGCCTGTCGCTCCCGCTACCGCTGCGGTCGCCGCTCAGGGGTTGGTCGGGGATGAGCGGATCGATCAGATCCTGGAGATCTTGAAACGGCTCCCCGCCGATATTTCTGCTGAGGATCGGGAGGGTGCGGAGAAGATCCTGGCCGAGCTTGCCCCGAATGCCGGTCCCCGCCAACTCGCCAACGCTGAAGCGAAACTGCAGGGCTGGCTCAACCCCGACGGCAACGAACCCAAAGACCCCGAGCCGAAAGAGCCACGCCGCGAAATCACCCTGGAACGCCGTAAGGACGGGTTCTGGAAACTCACCGGTCTCCTCGACGACGAGACCGGGGCCCGCACGGCAGCGGCGTTGGAGGCACACGCCCAGCCGCGGCCGGTGGACGAGTTCGGGCAGGCGGATCTGCGGATGAAATGCGAACGCATGGGAGACGCCTGGGCCGAGTTGCTCGACTTGGCGGTCGCCTGCCCCGATCAGCCGGGTACCAGCGGCTACCGCACCTTGGTGCATGTCACCGTCGGGCTCGAGGAACTCAAATCGGGTCTCGGGACCGCCTGTCTCGACTTCGTGGGGACCATGACTGCCCGCGAAGCCCGGCTGGCCGCTTGCGATTGCCTGATGTTGCCGGTGGTGATGGGTGCCTCGGGGGAGCCGCTGGATATGGGGCGGCTGAGACGGTTCGTCAGCCCCGGGCAGAGACGTGCGTTGAACATCCGCGACGGCGGTTGCGCGTTCCCTGGATGTCACCGGAAACCCAAGAACTGCCACGCCCACCACATTCATCACTGGGCAGACGGCGGGCCGACCGATCTCCGGAATCTCGTGTTGCTTTGCGGGTTCCATCATCGGCTGATTCACCACGGCGACTGGCAAGTCCGCATGGCGGCCGATGGGTTACCGGAGTTCATCCCACCCCAATACAGGGACCCGCTTCGAAAACCTAGGCGCAACACCCTGCACCACGTTTGAACCCCGACGGGCCCCTCGGCATGCCCGCAGTTGGCGACTGTGTGGATTTCGGGACATCTGACGTCCCAAAATCCACACAGTCCATCGCGACCGGACCGGTCACGACCGAAACACCGGCACCCGAAATCCTGATCCCCTCAGGCCCAACCCGGCGCCACGTTTGAACCCCGAGGGGCCCGCCAGCCACCCAGGCGACGGGCCCCTCGGCATTCCCGGCGCGGCCGGGACTGGCCACTCACGCCCCTCGCACCTTCCTCACCACCCCGCGCACCACCAAAGGCGTCACGATCGCCACAAAGAGCACCAGCGCCGCCCAGCCGCCAAAGCCCCCGAACCCGCCCTCGTCGTAGGACGCCGGGGCGGCTTCCCGCCAGTTCTTCGAGCCGCCGCCCGCCGACTCCTCGTCGGCGTTCGCCGTCGCGGTCGCGGTCTTGTCGCCGGCGGCCGGACCAGCGGCGGGACCGGCGGAGGCATTGGGACCCGAGGTGGCAGCCTTGGGTTTGCCGTCCGGGGCGATGATCCCGGCGGTCACCAGTGGATCGGGCGGGCTGGCCGCGCCGGCGCCGAGGCTGCCGTGGAAGGTCGGGTTGCCGCAGTTGCCCGCGTTCAGCTGTTTCGCCGGTTGCCCGGTGAGCCGCGCGTTGGAGTTCATGATCTCCTGCGACAGGTTGGGCGGCAGCGGCGAGTAGCCGATCCGGGCCATGTTGATCTGGCCGTCGCAGGCGACGTGTTCGAGGAAGGCGGTGATCGTGTCGGTCTTGCCCTGGTCGCCGTAGCCGCCGCGGCAGGTGTCACGGCCGTTGGTGCACGGCATCATCACGTACGAGTAAGCCGAGATCGGATACGACTTCGGGTCGGTGTTCGAGTAGACCTTGTCCAGTTTCTGGCTCAGGTCCGGCCGCAGTTCCGCGTGTTTCAACGCGGCCGCGATGTTCTCCGCGTAGGGCTGCGTGTACTGGCCCGCGCCGTTCTGCACCCAGGCCGCGGGTACCTGATACCGCTGGGCGTAGGCGAATTCGTCGTAGCCGATGGAGAACGGGATGGTCGCGTTGTCCATGGCCGTCGCGATCTGGTCGGAATCCGCGAGCAGCCGGTACCACTCGGCGTCCGGGCCCTGCCCGGGAAGCTGGATGGGGCGGACGCCCGCGGGCAGGTTCCCCATCCCGTTCCCGACGTTGCGGGAGACGAACCGGTTGTAGGCATCGGGTGCCGCGTGCGCGATGAAGTCGTAGAACAGCGCCGTCGTCCCCGATTGCCCGGTCCGGCCGACCAGGGTGATGGGCTGATCGGGCAAGGACTTCCCGCCGTTGGTCGCGGTGATGGCGGGATCGCTCCAGCGGGTGATGTCCCGGCTGAAGATGCGGCCGATCGCCTCGCGGCTGAGGTGCAGGTAGTCGACGCGTTTACCGGCCTGGTCGTTGACGTTGTACATCAGCGCGATCGCGCCGGCGACGTCCGGGACGTACTGGTAGCCGCGGGTCTGCGCGGACAGTCCGCCGCCGCCCGCCGCGATGAGCGAGGACACCTCGGCCTCGGTACCGGCGAAGTCGACGGTCCGGTCGCCGAACTGGTTGACCCCGGCGGGGGAGTTGTTGGCCGAGTAGTTGACCGGGATACCGCGTGACGTCGCGCCGTTCTGCCAGTCGTTCATCGCCGGGCCGACGTAGCTGGAGCCGGAGCCGGTGATCCTGGTGAGCGCCGTCGCGCCGGGCGCGGTCGCCACGGAGACCGAGAACAGCAACGCCATCACCGCGGCCAGCCTCGCGATCATCCGAATCGCCCGTTCACGTAGTCGTAGGTCCGTTCGTCCGACGGTGCGTTGAAGATGGTGTCCGTCGGCCCGTGTTCGATCACCCGGCCGGGTTCGTTCTCGGCCGCGAGGAAGAACGCGCAGTGATCCGAAACCCGTTGGGCCTGCTGCATGTTGTGCGTGACGATGACGACCGTCACCTCGTGCCCGATCTCGGCGATGGTCTGCTCGATCCGCCGGGTCGACGTCGGGTCGAGCGCCGAGCAGGGCTCGTCCATCAGCAGCACGTTCGGCTGCACGGCCAGCGATCGCGCGATGCAGAGCCGCTGCTGCTGCCCGCCGGACAGCGCGCCGCCGGGGGAGCCGAGCCGGTCGCGGACCTCGCGCCACAGCCCGGCCCGCTCCAGGCTCTGCTCGACGAGCGCGTCCTTGTCACCGCATTTGACGCCGGCGAGTTTCAGCCCGGCCAGCACGTTGTCGCGAATGGACATCGCCGGGAACGGGTTCGGTTTCTGGAACACCATGCCGATCCGCAGCCGGACCTGCTGCGGACGTGTCCCGTCGGCGTAGATGTCCTTGCCGTCCAACAGGACCTCGCCGGTCAGCGACGCTGACGGCACCAGCTCGTGCATCCGGTTCAGGATGCGCAGGAAGGTCGACTTGCCGCAGCCGGAGGGGCCGATGAGCGCGGTCACCTCCTTGGCTGGCATCCGCAGCGAAACCCCTTCGAGCACCAGGCGGTCACCGAACCAGGCACCGATCTCGCGGGACTCGAGTTCCGCCGCGCCGGGCGGCGGCCCGCCGGTCAGTGCGACCAGCGGGCGCGCCGGACTGTCCACGTAGGACACTTCAGTGTCGGTCACCGGTTCTCCTGTGTCTTGACGGTGGTTCTCTTCGCCTTGCGTTTCGACCGGTCGCGGCCCACCACCCGGGCGATCGCGAACAGGCCGAAGATGAGCAGGATCAGCACGAGCGCGCCGACGTAGCCGCGCTGCTGGACGTTCTCCAGCGGCTGCTTGATGAAGCGGTAGATGAACAGCGGGATGCTCTCCTGCGGATCGGAGAACGGGTTCGCGTTCATGCCCAGCGCGCCGAACGAGGTGAACAGCAGCGGCGCGGTTTCCCCCGCCACGCGGGCGATGCCGAGGATCACGGCGGTGGTGACGCCGGTCCTGGCGGTCGGCAGCACCACCGACCACACCGTGCGGGCCCGGCTCGCGCCGAGCGCCAGCGACGCCTCGCGCAGGCCGTCCGGGACGAGCCGGAGCACGACGTCCACGGTCCGGGTGACGGTCGGCAGCATGACCATCGTCAAGGCGAGGGTGGCCATCATCCCGTTGTAGCTGAACAATCCCACGCCCGCCTGGATACCGGGGATGATCAACGCCGCGTAGACGAACAGACCGGCCACAATGGACGGTAGGCCGCTCATCGCGTCGACCATGATCCGCACCGGACGGCGGAACCGCGACCGCGTTTCGTTCAGGAACACCGCGGTGAGCACGCCCAGCGGGACGACGAGGACCAACGTGAGCGCGGTCTGTTCGAGCGTGCCGACGACGGCGTGCAAACCACCGGTGTCGGTCACCGGATCGGTCGGCGCGACCGCGGACATGTCGTGGGTGAAGAAGCCCGGCCGCAGGTACGGCGCGCCCTCGGCGACGATGTAGATCAACAGCGACAGCAGCGGCGCGAGCAGGACCAGCGCCCCGGTGACGACGATGGTGGACACGAGCCGGTCGGACGCGGCGAGCTTGCCCAGCCGGTCGCGGGTGACCAGGTACAGCATCGCCAGGTAGAGCAGGTACGCGACGATCAGGTCGGCCAGCCAGCCGGGGGAATCCAGCAGCAGATGCATGACGAACCAGGTGAGCAGCGTGGCCGACACCGCGCAGCCGAGCGCCGCGAGCCGGTCCTGCCTGGTCGTCTCCGACGGGCGGCGTTTGACGAGCTTGCGAGGCGGGGTCACCGGGGGAGTCATGGTCGCGGTCATGCGTCCACTCCCGCGCCGGACCGGCTCTTGGAGATGATCACCGACGCGGTGAAGTTCGTCGCCAGAGTGAACACGAACAGCACCAGGCCCGCGGCCATCAGCCCGGACAGCGCGAGCCCGGACGCGCCGGAGTTGTTGGCGATGAACCCGGAGATCGTCGCGCCGCCGAACTGGACGAGATGTTTCGTGATCTCCGGAACCTGCGGCAGCAGCAGGGAAACGGCGATCGTCTCGCCGAGCGCGCGGCCGAGCCCGAGCATCGAACCGCCGATGACGCCGCCGCGGCCGAACGGCAGCACCACGGTTTTGACCATGCCCCAGCGCGTGCTGCCCAGTGCGAGCGCCGCCTCCTTCTCCCCGGGCGGTGTCTGCGCGAACACCTCCCGGATCACCGAGGTCGTGATCGGCAGGACCATCAGCGAGACCACCAGGCCCGCGATGAACATGGACTGGATGTACAGCGCGTTCTCCTTGGCCGAGAACACCGGGATCCAGCCGAGGTTTTCGGTGAGCCACGACGAGACCGGCACGATCTGCGGTCCGAGGAAGGCGAACCCCCACAGGCCGTACAGCAGGCTCGGGATCGCGGCGAGCAGGTCGACCAGCCCGGTCAGGAAGCCGCGGATCCGCCCGCTGGAGTATTCCGTGATGAACAGTGCGGCCAGGACGCTCAGCGGGACCGCGATCAGGACCGCGATCAGCGCCACCACGATCGTCCCGTACAGCAGGCCGAGTACGCCGAGAACACCTGAAGCCGGATCGAACCGGATCGTGGTGAAGAAGCCGAAACCGCTGGAGTCGAACGCCGGCCCGGACCGGTAGACGAGAAAGAAACCGATGACCACGAGGATCGCCAGCATGGTCAGCCCGGCGCCGGTGGTGACGCGGCGGAACGCGCGGTCGGCCCGCGACAGGACTTCGGTGATCGCCCGCCGCGCCGGGACCCCGGGCGGCGACGGGTCGGGCCGGGGTGGCGCGATGGTCACGAGCGGCCTTCCTTCGTGTTGGCGGGTAAAGGAGTCGAGGGCACACCACGTCGCCCCCGATGCGGCCAGTATGTGGTGCCCGCGCCCGGGAAAGGTGTCCACACGGAGAACGCCCGACGGGACGTGTGTGAATCAGTGCGGGGGACCCGTTGACCCCCGCCGGGTGATTCGTGGACGTTGGATCCCGTGAAATCTGGGGAGTCGTCCGTGTTCCTGTTCCGCGCGAGACGAGCCGGGATCGTGCTGCTCTGCGGGATACTCGCGGTCGCGGGGGTGTCCGTTCCCGCCGCGCAGGCGCAGGCGCCCGCGAATCCGCCGTATCGGCTCAAGATCGAACCCGCCGATCTTTCGGCGGTCCAGAACGGCGATCCACTGAGGATCACGCTTTCGGGATTGCCCAAGGGGGCCAAGGCGAAGCTCGTCATCTGCCCGAAAGACGTGCCGGACAACCTCATGAAGAAGGTGTACGTCCCGCCGTGGCCCAAGGACAGCACCCTGCTCACCCGGGTGCAGTCCTACTGTCAGGACGAATTCGGCGACGAATTCACCGGCAAGGCCGCGGGGATGCAGTCGATGGAAAGGGTGCGGAGCAGCACGACCGGCGACATCGTCTTCGACACGACGATTCCACGCGGTACCTTGCGCCCGCACGCGGTGGCCTGGGACCCGCTTTACACCACCTATGAAAAAGCGGTGAATCCCGGCGACAAATTCCCCAAGGTGCCGTGGGCGGACAATCCCGTCGTCGTCGATCCGGTGACCGGCGCGAAGACCAGAAGGCAGTATTCGTTCACCTGCGACGAGAACAATCCCTGCACCGTCACTATCCAGATCACCGCGCAGGACGCGACGGGCAAGACGGTGACCTGGGTCGACGAGTCGATCAAGTTCACCCCGTACCTGCCGGGGATCGGCGTGAAGGGCTGCAAGGGGATCGGCCGGAACACGCTCAACGCCAGCATGCCGGAGCGGCTCGGCCGGGCCGCGGTCGCCTGGAACCAGGCGCTGTGCGCGCCCACCCAGGCCGATCAGCCCGCCAACATCGTGAGCGAGACCGAGGACACCGGGCTGACCGCGTTCGACAAGGGCACCTCCGATCTCCTGATCACCGGCAGCGGGAACGCGCTGGCCGCCCAGACGGTGCGGTCCAGGGAATACGTCCCCGTCGGGGTCAACGCGGCGGTGATCGCCGCGGTCGGCTGGTCGCCGACCGACGTCAACGACGAAGGGAACCCGCTCGGCTCGAAGCTCGCCACCACGATGTCGTTCACCACCACCGAACTGGCGCACATGTTCACGAAGGGCGGGCAGAACCCCGACGCCAACGGCCGGGGCGGCGTCTTCAAGAACGGTTCGCCGCTGGTCGAGCGCAATCCCGCGCTCTCGGCGATCAAGGACGGCCAGCCCGCCGGCGTGATCGCGGTGAACCGACGGGCCGGATACGGCGGAAACCCGGACTTCTTCGGGGTGACCGGGGAATCGGGGGCGGGGACGGTCCCGTTCGCGCTGAGCAGGCTCCTCGCCACGACGGCGCCGGAGGCGTGGGTCTTCCCGGCGCTGGGCGCCGACTATTTCGGCGAGCTGAGCGGGAAGTCGCCCGGGGTGATCTCCGATCTGAGCGCGCTCGATCCCGGCAAGTCGCGGGTGAACAACGTCGACGCGAAGACCGGGCAGCTGTCGGTGCGCAAGACCGTGGACAACGCGGTCGTCGGCCGGGGCGCGGACTGCGCGGGCGGTTGCCTGAACTGGGTGATCACCGATCTCGCGACGGCGACGGTCAACCGCTGGACGCCGGTGGCGCTCCCGGACGGCAAGGGGAACTTCGTCGCGCCGACCGAGCAGAGCCTGCAGCTGGCGGCCGATTCGATGAAGGTCGGGCCCGACGGGACGGCCGAGCCCGGCACCGTCACCAAGGACGGCGCCTATCCGCTCACCTTCGTCGAGTACATGGCAGTTCCGGTCAACCCGGTGATCGACGCGACCTGTAAGCCGATGAAGGAGAAGCAGGACCAGCTGAAGGCGTTCGCCGGTCTCGCGGCCGGATTCGGACAGGCGTTGCTTCCGCCCGGAATGGCCCGGCTGACCCCGGGATTGGCCGCGACCGCCGCGGAACGCGTCGCCAAGATCGGCACCGGGACCGCCGAAAAGGCCTGTCAGGAAAAGGAAGAAGCGAAGAATCCGCCGCCACCGGGCGCGAACGGGGCCACCCAGGCGTCCAACGCCTCGCTCACCGGCCCGTCCGGCGGTCCGGGCTCGTCGGCCGGGACCCCCTCGGCCGCCACCGGACCCGCACCGGCGGCAGCCCCGACACCCGAAAGCGTGGCGGCGGCGAAGAACCTCGCCGAATCGATCGACATCCCGAAGTTCGCCGGTGCCGGCGCGCTCGGTGCCCTGATCCCGTTGGTGGCATTGGTGATCCTGGCGACCTTGCCGTCCGCGACCGCGTATCTCGCGGCAGGGCGGCCGGTGCCGTCGTGGTTGACGAGGGCGTTGGCCGCTCTCCTGCGGCGTAGGCAGTCGGGCGGCGCGGCGTGAACACCGAAGTGGAGGAAAGGCAGTTCCTGCGGTTCGGTCCCGGCTGGATCGGCGCGGTCGTGTTCGCCTGGCTGGTCACCACCCTGGTCGCGCTGGCGCTGGTCGTCTACGCGCTGGGCCCTTTGCTGCAGTCGAGTGATCAGCGGAAGGCCCTGACCGAGATCCGGGGTGAGATCGGCGTGGCGCTGGGTGCCAGCCAGAGCCTCTTCGGTGCCGCGCCGCCCGCGAAACCGGTCGAGTTCGGCAGGCCGGTGGCGGTCATGGAGATCCCCGCCCTCAAGGTGCAGCAGGTCGTCATCGAGGGCGCTTCGAGCGGGGAAACCGCGTCCGGACCAGGGCATGTGCCGGGGACGGCCGGGCTGGGGCAGCCGGGCAACGCGGTGATCGCCGCCCGGAACGCCGGATTCGGCGGCCCGTTCGGCTCGCTCGGCGCCCTGGAGAAGGGCGACGAGATCGTCGTCGCGACCACGCAGGGCAAGTCCGTCTACCGGGTGACCGACAAGGCCACCCGCCCCCTCGACGAGGGCGCCGACTACGGCAAGACCGAAAACGACCGGCTGACCTTGGTGACGTCGGCGTCGTGGTGGCCGCTGGCCGCCGAGGAGGCGACTGTGGTGACTGCCGTCCTGGAGGGCAGGCCCTTCCGGCCGAGTCCGCAGAACGGCCGGGCGGACGCGCAGGACGGCCGCACCGGCGACGGCGAAGCGTGGGCCGGGCTGGTGCTGGCCTTCGGCGGATTCGTGGTCGCGGCGGCCGGGGCGACATTCCTTTATCGCCGTTGGCGTCCGGTTTCGACCTATGTCATCACCGGGCCGGTGCTGCTCACTCTCGCCGCGCTCGCGGCGCTGGCGTTGTGGCGGCTGTTCCCGGCCTGGGCGTAAACCGGATATCGGTCTTTTCGGACCGAAATCGTTCCCAGGATGTGGATCATCCCCCGATCCAGACTTTGGTCGGTGGACTCGTCACGGATCGCTCTTTAGATTCTCCCCATTACACCCGGTCAGGGTAATTCATTCGGGCGGCCGAAGGGATTCCTGTTGCGGGCTGTGTCGTGTGGGCAGTGCTTTTGAAAAGCCAGGGAGATTTCGATGAGCAGATTCAGCCGGGTGGTCACATGCTCGGTTCCGGTCGCGGTCGGCGCTTTGCTGCTGTCGACGGCGGTTTCCGGCGCCCAACCGTCGGAGGAGGCGCGCACGCAGGCCGGGATCACCGCGCTGCAGAGCATCAAGAAGAGCCTCACCCCGGCTGAGCGCAAGCAGTCGAGCCAGCTCGTCGTCGAGAAGCGTCTGCGCGCCGACAAGGGCCTGGCGGGCAAGCTGCCCGAATACCGGACCGGACTGGGTGTCAGCGACGCCGGCACGGTCGCGGTGGACATCAAGGGCGCCGGACAGTCCCTGGTGGACGCCGTCAAGGCGGCGGGCGGCACCGTCCGTTACGCCTCTCCCGCCGGCGCGATCCGCGCCGACCTCCCGCTGAACGCCGTCGACGCGATCGCCGGACGCGGGGACGTCGCCGAGGTCAAGGCCGCTTCCCATGCCATGACCTGGAACGAATCCGCGCAGCAGGACCGGCGGCAGGCCGCGGTCAAGCAGACCGCCGCCGCGCTGCAGGTCGCCGAGGGCGACAAGGCGCACGGCAACGACACCGCCCGCACCAAGTACGGCGTCACCGGCGCGGGCCAGAAGGTCTGCGTGCTTTCCGACGGCATCAAATCCCTGAAGGCGTCGCAGACCGCGGGCGAGCTCCCCGCCGTCGACGTCCTCCCCGGCCAGGCGGGCAGCGGTGACGAGGGCACCGCGATGCTGGAGATCATCCACGACATGGCGCCCGGCGCCGCGCTCGGTTTCGCCACCGCGTTCACCAGCGAGCAGAGCTTCGCCGACAACATCCGCGCCCTGCGCACCACCGGCAAGTGCACGATCATCGTCGACGACGTGTCCTATTTCGACGAGTCGCCGTTCCAGGACGGCCCGGTCGCGCAGGCCGTCAACGACGTGACCGCGGCCGGCGTGCTCTACTTCTCCTCCGCGGGGAACTCGGGCAACCTGACCGACGGCACCAGCGGCTACTACGAGGGCGACTTCCGCGGCTCCAGCAGCAAGATCTCCGGGATCACCGGCACGCCGCACGACTTCGACCCGAGCACCACGACCCAGCTGTACAACGCGCTTTCGCCGAACTCGGTCGGCCGCTACGTCACCCTGTTCTGGTCCGACCCGTGGGGCAAGGCCACCAGCGACTACGACCTGTTCGTCCTGAACTCGTCCGGTTCGGTCGTCGCCTCCAGTGAGGGCTCGCAGAACGGCACCCAGAACCCGTACGAGATCGCCCAGGTCCCGGCCAGCGGCTCGGGCTTCAAGGTCGCTGTGGTCAAGTACAGCGGCTCCGACCGGTTCATCGCGCTCAACGTGATCCGCGGCCGCTTCGTCACCTCGGGTGCGCTGAAAGCCTTCAGCACCAACGGTGTCACCTCCGGCCACTCGGCGGCCGTCAACGCCTTCAGCGTCGCCGCCGCCCCGGCCGCCGGTGCCTTCGGCCGCGCGCTCGAGACCGGCGACCCGGCGAACCCGGCCGGTCCGTACCCGGGTCTGTTCACCTCGGCCAGCAAGTGGGAGCGGTTCACTTCGGACGGTCGCCGTCACCAGTTCTACAACCCGGACGGTTCGGTGATCACCCCCGGCAACGTGTCCTCGACCGGTGGTGCGACGCGCAACAAGCCGGACATCACCGCGGCCGACGGCGTCGCGACCTCGGTGAGCGGTTTCCAGCCGTTCTTCGGGACCTCGGCCGCCGCGCCGAGCGCCGCCGCGATCGCCGCGCTGCTGAAGCAGGGCAAGCCGGCCGCGACCCCGGCGGAGATCCGGAACGCGCTCGTGTCGACCGCGATCGACCTCGGTGCCCCCGGTTTCGACCCGGTCACCGGCGCGGGCGTCATCATGACCGGCCCGGCGCTCGCCGCGCTGGGCGTCGCCCCCAAGTAGCACTTCCCGCGTGAAGGCCCCCTTCCCTCGGCTCAGCAGAGGGAAGGGGGCCTTCACGCGCTAGGAGGGGTCAGGACTTGACGCAGGACAGGCCGTTCGGGCCCGACACAGTCAGGAAGCCGTACCGCTTGATGGTGGTGGCGAGCTGGCCGCCGCACAGCGGGCTGGCCGTCGAGGCCGTGTCACCGTCGTCGAAGCCGACGGCGCGCTTGGCCTGGTCGTAGCTGGGGGTGCGGGAGTCGACGATGTTGTAGACGCTGCGCGAGCCCAGGAACGCGGTGGTGAACGCCGGGGTGTAGTTGCCCGCGGAACCCGCGACCGGGGAGCCGTTGAAGCCGGCACCGGTCAGCGGGTTGACGGTGAAGCCCGCCCGCTTGTCGGCGACGACCGTGTTGCCCTGCGCGATCCACTGCGCGATGGAGAACGGCGCGATGGCGGTGGCGCGGTCGGCGGTCGGGATGGAGTTGCCGTCGTGCTCCTGGAAGCGCTTGATGGTGACCGGCTTGGTGGTCGGGTCGAAGCCGAGGACGGTACCGGTGAAGAAGCTCAGCGTGCCGGAACCGGTCTGCGGCAGGTAGACCTTGATGGGGGAGTTGGCGCCGCCGACCTGGTTCCAGTTGGTGATGGAGCCGTCGTAGATGCCGCGCAGCTGCGCCAGGGTGAGGGTCAGGCCCGCGCCCGAACCGGTGGCCGACGAGGCCCAGGTGACACCGTCGGTGGCGAAGGCGAAGTACTCGAAGGTGCCGGGGTCGGACGAGCCGCGGGCCGAGGACGACCGCGCGATGTCGATCTTGCCGTCACCCGCTTCGGCGGAGGCCTTCAGCGCGGCCTTGCCCTGCGAGGAACCGTTCGGGGCCGGGTTGCCGGCGCTGTAGACGACCTCGTCGGCGAACGGGTCGGCCGGGACGGTGAAGGTCTGGGTGCCGGACAGCAGCGGCGGCACGTTGACGAAGTTGTCGGGGTCGCTGTTCCAGGCGCCGCCGTTCGCGTTCGCCAGGATCGCGCCGGTGATGTCGACGGTGGTGTCCGAGCCCGCCGCGGCGATGACCTCGGAAAGGCCGTTGGCGGGGGTGACCGCCGAGGCGGTGCCGGTCAGGGTGAGGCAGGCACACGCGGCGATCGCGGTGGCGCCGAGAAACCGAGTGGTACGAGCACGCATCTTGTTTGCACTCTTTCTCTAGTCCCCAAGTAGTCGCGGGATTCCGTGACTTGGCACAATCCTCGCTCCGCGACACTGTCCGGCGGCGGTGCTTCGCGTTCCCGCCCGACGTCATGGTGGTTAATCTCCGGGGAACGAACTTTCCGTGATCGGCCGTCACGGAGAACGATTCGGTGAATGTCCGCCGGAATCGCGACGGTATTTCCGGCGCCAATCGGCTATCGTCTCGATTCCTTCGCCGATGGACGCTTCGGTGGTGGCCGAGCGGAACCGGTCGAGGCCGCGCTGCGCCTCGATACGTCTTCCGTAGGCGTGGCTGGCGATCGCGACGAGCCGGTCGCCGGTGTGCAGGCGCCAGCGCCAGCGACCACCGCTGAGATGACTGAAATCGCTGGTCAGTTCGGAAATATGCGTGCTGAGCCAGGCGATCGCGACAAGGCATTCCTCGGCTCGCGGATAGTCTTCGGGCGCCGATCCCAGCGACACGTTGTTGCCGCCGAGCAGCCGCCATCGCAGGGTCTGCTCGCCGGTCTGGACGAGTTGAAAGCGTGGATTCTTCGCTACTGAATTCCCCCTGGTCACATCCCGTGAATCGCCGCCATGTGGTGAAGGGGTTACCGGATCCGCTTAAGGCGCGACGGCCGACGGGTGAACGTTTTCCCCCGGCGGCGGCGCGCTAGCCTGAACGGACGCGGGTAATCGGAAAAAATCACCGAGCCGGTCCGCTCCGGCACGGTCTGCGAGGAGGATCGATGGGCAACGGCAGGATCGCGGTCGTCACCGGGGCGGGTTCCGGGCTCGGCAGGGAGATCTCCCGCGCGTTGCTCGGCGCCGGCTACCGGGTCGCCCTCGCCGGCCGCCGCGCGGACGCGCTGGCCGAGACCGCCGAGGGCGCGGCGGACGCGCTTCCCGTGCCCACCGACGTCGGCGACCCCGATTCCGTCGCGGCGCTGTTCGAGACGGTCCGCGCCCGGTGGGGGCGGCTGGACCTCCTGGTGAACAACGCGGGCGTGTCCGTGGGCGGGGCCGTCGACGAACTGTCCTTCGCGGACTGGAAACGCGCCGTCGACACCAATCTGACCGGGATGTTCCTGTGCGCGCAACAGGCCGTGCGGCTGATGAAGGCGCAGGATCCGCGCGGTGGCCGGATCATCAACAACGGTTCCATCTCCGCGCACGCTCCGCGCCCCGCGTCCGTCGCCTACACCGCGACGAAACACGCGGTCACCGGGCTGACGAAGTCGATCTCCCTCGACGGCCGCGCCTGGAATGTCGCATGTGGACAGATCGACATCGGCAACGCGGCCACCGAGATGACGCTGCGGATGGCCGACGGGATCCCGCAGGCCGACGGCAGCGTCAAGGCCGAGCCGACCTTCGACGCGCGGCACGTCGCGGACGCCGTGCTGTACATGGCCGGGCTGCCGCTGGACGCGAACGTCGGATTTTTGACCGTCACGGCGACCGCGATGCCGTACATCGGGCGCGGCTAGTTTTCCGGCCAGGTTACGCCTGTCGTGAGTGGTAAAGAGGGTTAGAACGACCATTACCACTCACGACCCCCGGACAATACTGCGCAAAGTGATCAAATCAGACACGAGGATCTCGACGAATGTCCTTTTTGGATAGTCTGAGGGTCTAGGCCTCGGTGGCGAGCCCGGTTGCACCGCCGACTCCATCACGCCACTTTTGACTCGCCCCTCGCTAGAACGATCTCAGCCGCTCACGAGCGCCTCACGGGATCACCTTCGCCTTGCGGAACTCGTCGAACAGCCGGAAGAACATCTCCGGCGTCTCGGCGTACTCGTGGAAACCGGCGCGCCGCGCCTTCGAGCCGTCCGCGAACATGTCGTAGTCCCAGCCGAACACGAAGTCCGCGAACGCCCACGACGACGAAACGGCGCTGTACGGCACTTCGAGGCCGTACTTCGCGGCGATCGACGTCCAGAGTTCCTCCTTGTCCGCCATGACGACGTCCAGCGACATCGGCAGCGGCGGCGCCACCTCCAGGTCGAAGTAGCGCGCGATCCGCGGCCAGAGGTCGTTCCACCGGAACAGATCCCCGTTCGCGATGTTGTACGCCTCGTTCTCCGAACCGGTGGCCCAGACGGTGGCCTTCGCCAGCAGTCCGGCGTCGGTCATCTCCAGGAGACTGTCGTACGCGCCGGGTTTGCCCGGGAACCGCAGCGGCAGGCCGAGTTCCTTCGAGATCGACGCGTAGACCGCGATGGCCAGCGCCAGGTTCATCGGGTTGCCCAGCGCGGTCCCGCCGACGACCGACGGCCGGATCGCCGACCACGTCCAGGGCTTTCCGGCCTGGCGCCGCTCCAGGAACTGCTGCTGGTCGACGTTGAACTCGGGCGGCATGTGCCCGGCGTCGTCCTCGCGCGCCGGGGTCTTGAACGGGCCGAGGTGGGCGCCGTAGACCTTGTAGCCCTGCATGAGGCTGATATGCCGCAGGCCGGTCGCGACGGGTTCGATCGCGTCGACGAGGTTGGTCAGCATCGCCAGGTTCGGCGGGACCAGCTCGGCCCAGGTCGGCTTGTCGACATAGGCCGCGTAGAACACGTGCGTGACGTCGTCCAGGCCACCGAGCTTCGCGCGGGTGTCGTCCGCGTCGAGCAGATCGACCGCGATCCGGCCGGGGCCGCCACGCCGCGACAGGCCGATGACGCGCCAGCCGGGCAGCGTCTCCAGATGGGCGATCAGGTTCTTGCCGACGACCCCGTTGGCCCCGGCGACCAGGGCGACCTTGCGTTCTTCGTTCATGTCATCGAGCTTGGCCCCGGCCGGTCGATAAGTCCAAGGCATAGATCTCACCGCTCCGATAAACTCTCTTCATGACCAGTCTGCGGCAGCTCGAATACCTGGTGACCGTCGTCGACACCGGCTCCTTCACCAGGGCCGCCGAGTTGCTGCACGTGACGCAGCCCGCGCTCTCGCATCAGGTGCGCGCGCTGGAGAAAGGCGTCGGAGGCCCGCTGCTCGAACGGCTGCCGCGCAGCGTCCGGCTCACCCCGATGGGCCGTGCCATGCTGCCGCACGCCCGCGCCACCCTCGCCGACGCCGAACGCGCACGGTGCGCGGCACGGCAGGCGTCGGGACTGGAAGCCGGGGAACTGCAGATCGCCACGGTCTACTCGGTCGGCCTCGGGGTCCTCCCCGCCGCGTTGCGGGTGTGGCGCCGCGAGCGGCCCGACGTCGACGTCCGGCTGGTGGAGTTCCGGCACGCGGACGAACTCCGGGAGGCGATGGCGGCGGGGGAGGCCGACGTCGCGGTCGGCCCGGTCCCGCCGGACTGGGACGGGCCGGTGCGCGAACTCGGGGTCGAGGAGTTCGTCGTCGTCCTGCCGATCGACGGGCCGCGCGAGGACGACGGCACCGGCGTCGTCGACCTGGCGACCCTCGCCGACTGCGCGTGGGTGCACTACGCGCCGGGCAACGGCCTGGCCGACCTCGTCGACCAGGCGTGCGCCGCGGCGGGATTCCAGCCGAGGGCCGCGGTCCGCACCGAGCAGAGCGCCGCGGCCCCGCTGCTCGCGGCCGCGGGTCTCGGTCCCGCGCTGGTGCCCGCCAACGTGCTGCCCGAAGGTTTCCACGGCCGCGTCCTGCGGCCCGAACCGGCGATCCACCGCACGCTCGCCGCCTATTGCCGCAGCACTCCCGACCCGCTGACCTCGGCCTTCATCGACGTCGTCGCGGGGAAATGCACGCTCGGGTCACCGCACGGAAACCCCTGAGAGGTCCACACCGCCGTACGCCGTCGCCTTGACGTCGCCGACGCGG
Organism: Amycolatopsis sp. SB7-3; assembly: GCF_041021335.1. Lineage (NCBI taxonomy): Bacteria > Bacillati > Actinomycetota > Actinomycetes > Pseudonocardiales > Pseudonocardiaceae > Amycolatopsis > Amycolatopsis sp. SB7-3. The sequence continues at coordinate 7,604 of NZ_JBFPJQ010000008.1, read as the reverse complement.
TCCGCCCAGACGGCGTGCCCGTGCCCGGACCACAGCGGGACGACCGGGAGATCCCGCAGCAACTGGTTCTCCACCAGCCGGTAGACCTCGCCGCTCTCGGCGGAGTCGGTCTCCTCGGCCGATTTCAGCAGGTCGGCGAATCCGTCGCTCTGGTAGCCGGTCGCCTGCACGATCTCGGCCAGCACTTCCTGCGGGCTCGGTGTCGTCAGGGCAACGTCGATCGCGAACGGTCCCTGCCCCGGTTCAGGGGCGAGCGGGACGCCGACGGCCTTGCCGACCTGCTCCGCGAGCGGGCGAAGCCAGCTCGCCTGCGACTGTCCGAAGTGGACCGGAGCGGTCGGGAACTCCGCCTGGGTCAGCAAGGATTTCGCGGCTCCGGCGTCGAAGGTACAGGGACGGCACGTGCTGCTGCGCTCGCCAGGGGCGACGGCGGGCGGCAGCAGCGACTTCGCCGGATCCACCTGCTTGCCGAGCGCGCCGGCCTCCAAGGCCGCGCGGTCGATGCCGAGCCCGAAGCCGTGCCGGACGGTCGCGTCGGAGAAATGCGGCGCGCTCAAGGGAAAGCCGAGGTAGGCGACGGTGGGCAGGGCCCACATCACGTGCCGCTGCGCGAAATCCGCGTGCATGGCCTCGTGGCGATCGCCGGGGACGAAGGTGGAGAGGTCGAGTTTCCCGGCCTTCACCTCGTCGTACTGTGCCGCCGCGTCGCCGGTCTTCAGTTCGACCGTCCGCGCCTTGCCCGGCGCGTCGGCGACCCGGACCAGTTTGCCGCCCGACGGCTGCCACGCGCCGTCCAGCCGGAACGGCCCGTTGCCGACCGGCCGTTGCGCGAAGCCCGCCCAATCACGCGAAGCCAGCGCGGAAGCGGGCAGCGGGACCAGCGCGGGCGACGAGAGCAGCGCCGGAACCTGCCCGGACGGCCGGTCGAGCACGAGCCGGATGGTCAGCGGGTCGGGTGCGGTGATCTCCTTGGCCCGCAAGAGCTCCTTGACGACCCGGGACGCCTGCCACTGCTCCGCGCCGATCGCCTTCCAGGTGTCCACATAGGACTGCGCGGTGACCGGGGTGCCGTCGTGGAACTTCCCGCCGTCCTTGAGCTTGACCGTCCACGTGACCCGGTCGGGGCTGGAGAACGATTCGGCCGCCCGCGGCGCCGTCTTCCCCGTCGCCGGGTCGTAGTCCGCCAGCGGCGTCCACAGCGCGCCGGTGACCATCCGTCCGGACTGGTCGCGGACGTCCGCGGGCAGCAGGGTCGCCGGGGCGGCCAGGCCCACGCGAAGAACGTCCGGTGCGGGCGGTTCGCCGGATTCGGTGCAGCCCGCCGCGACCAGGGCGGCGGCGAGGAGCGGGGCCAGAAGACGCAAGCGCATGAGGATGTCTTAGCAGTCCCGCACCGAGCAGTCCCACAACCAATGGCGGTTGTGCGGGCAAAGTGGCGATCATAGGGTGCGGGGACCAGCCTGGGAGGTTTCTGTGCGAGGAAACTGGTTGCTCCGTTCGTGTTTGGCGCTCACCACGGTCACCGCGACCTTGATCGCCACCGGATTGCCCGCCGCGGCCTGCGGCGAAGAGGACAAACCGGCCAGTGAGAAGGTCCGGGTCGCCGGCGCGCCCGGCGCGGTGAAGAACGTCAAGGCCGTCGGCAACGTGCCCGACGCGCAAGGCGCCATCGCCATGGGGTTCCTGCAGTACGGCAAACGTGACGTCATGGCGGTCTCCGGCGAGTTCGGCCTGAAGGTCTACGACCTGACGAAGAACCCCACCGCCCCGAAGCTGATCGGCGAGGTCAGCCTCCCCGGCCTGTGGGAGACCGAAGACACCGAGGTCGACGTCAAGCGCAAGCTCGTCTTCCTCGCGCGGGACCCGCGGGCCTACGGCGGCACCACGCAGACCGGCGAATCCGGTATCTACATCATCGATCTGAAAAACCCGGACAAACCGGCCATCCTGAGCTACACCAAGGTGCCCGCCGGCCACACGACCAGCTGCGTCGACGACTGCCGGTACCTCTGGACCGGCGGCCCCGCGAAGGCCGCGAACCAGCCCGCGGACTGGGGCGGCCGCCCGATCTGGGTGACCGACATCCGCGATCCGCGCAACCCCAAGACGTTCCCGAACCCGATCGAACTCGCGCGCAACGACGGCAAGACCGACTACGTGCACGACGTCCAGGTCGACGACGAGGGCGTGGCGTGGGTGTCCGGACGCGGTGGCGTCCGCGGCTACTGGACCAACGGCTACCACCGCGATCCCGTGCAGGGCAAGGTCCGCCGCGCGACGGCGTTCGACCCCGTGCCGTACGCGGGCGGCGGGATCGAGGAGACGGCGGCGCCGTCGAAGTTCATGCACAACAGCTTCCACCCGGCGGGACACCGCTCGGCCGACGGTGCCGACTCGAACCGCTGGCACGGCCGTGACCTGATCTACGCCACCGAAGAGAGCTTCCTCGACGGCTGCGCCGGTGACGGCGTGCTGACGATCTCGTCGCTGCAGAACTCCTACAACGGCGAAGGCTGGCGCTCGACGCCGGAGAAGCCGTTCCGCCTCAAGTCCGTCGGCACCTGGAGCGTCGCCGGGCAAGAAGGCAGCGACCCGACCACGGGTGACTGCTCCGCGCACTACTTCGACGTCCGCGGCAAGGTCCTCGTGCAGTCGTTCTACACGCAGGGAACGCGTTTCCTCGACGTCAGCGACCCGACCGACCCGAAGCAGATCGCCTACTTCCGCCCGGCCGACGCCAGCGCGTGGGCGCCGTACTGGCACAAGGGTTACGTCTATGTCGCCGACAACACTCGCGGAATCGACATCCTGAAGCTCACCGCCTGAGCCAAGATGTCCCCATGCGCACCTTGGGGAAGATGCTGGGAGTCACGGCCGCGATCGTCCTGATCGCGGCCTGTGACCCGGTCCCGCCGAAGGAAGTGGCCGTCCACACCGATCCGGCGCCGGTCGCCGAGACGTTCCCGGAGGTCGGCGAGATCGTCCAGGCGTCCTGGGTCGAGGAGCGGATGGGCGCCTCCGAAGGGCGGGTCGCGGCGCCGGGGCCGTCCGACTTCCGGCTGTCCGCGGTGGTGAAGCTGCGTCCCGAGGCCGTCGCGAAGGTGCTGGACGGTTACAAATGCCAGGCCGGTTCCCCGGCGGTGCCCGAGCCCTTGAAAGGGCTGTTCCCGTCCGGGGTGAAATGGCTTTCCTGTGAGCTGCCCATGAACGGCAAGGCGCGGACCGCGTTCGTCGCGGACGGGTCCGAACAGGCCTTCCTGACTTCGACAACCATGTAACGGTTCTGTGGCGGAACTGTCGCGGGACCATCACGGCAGTGGGACGATCCGTTCCTAGCTTGGCGTCATGACCACCTTGCTCGAGCGGGCCCCGGTCCCCGTCGCCGGGAAGACTTCGCGACGAAGCGTCACCGCACTGTTCGCGATCGCCGTGCTTCTCGCCGGCTACACCGGGTTCCGATTGCCGGGGGAGTGGGCGGCGACCCTGCAGGCCGTGTCCCTGACGGACGGATTCCACCGCCGTTTCCTCGTCGGCACGCTCCTGAAGCCGTTCGGGCAGGACTACACGGTCTTCGCGGTCGCGAGTTTCGCCGTCCTCGGCGCGCTTCTGGCGGTCGTGACGCTCGTCTTCTTCCACAGCCGTACCGAAAGCCGACGGTGGTTGATCGTCGGCTGGCTCCTGTTGCCGACCGGCGGCTACCTGTTCCACGAGGTCGGCTACCTCGACCAGGTGCTGTATCTGCTGCTGTCCGGCGCGCTGTGGGCGGTGCACCGGAACAGACCTGTGCTCGCGAGCGCGGTGATGGCGCTTTCGGTGACCGTGCACGAGATCGCGTTGCTCACCGTGCTGCCGATCTTCGGTTTCGCCTTGCTGCGGAAGCTTCCGTTCCGGCGCGCGTGCGCGTTGATCACTCCGGCGGCGGCACTCGGCCTGGGGATCCTCGCCCTGCCGCCCGCCGCTCCCGGCACCATCGACGGTCTCCGGCGCGCACTGTCCACAGCGGACTTCGCCTACCGCGCCGACGCGCTGGATCTGTTCGGGCGCACCCAGTCCGAAAGCTGGCGGCTGTACTCGATCACCGGTGTCCTGCTCTACCTGCTGCCGATCGCGGCCGTGGTGCTCGGCGGTTTCCTGTACCTGCACCGGCCCACGCTCGCGGCCGTGGTGCCCGCCGCCGCGATCGGGGCGCCGGTGCTGCTCGCGTTCGGCGGCTGGGACGACGCCCGGTGGGGTTTCCTGCTGATGACCAACTTCTTCGTGGTCGTGTGGCTCTGGCTCGGTCACCGCGAGCTGAAACTGCCCCAGATCGGGGTGCTGACCGCGCTTCTGCTGGTGCTCACCCACATCCCGTTGCCGTATTTCGACGGCTACGCGCCACGTGGGCTCACGCTGGTGACTCCCGTGGAAGACGCACGGTGAAAACGGCGCCGCGATCGTTGTCCACGGTGATGTCGCCGCCGTGGATCAGCGCGTTCTCCCTGGCGATCGACAACCCCAGCCCGCTGCCCTCGGTCGCCTGGCGCGCGTGATCGCCGCGCACGAACCGGTCGAACAGGATCGGCCGCAACTCCTCGGGCACGCCGGGTCCGGCGTCGGACACCCGGATCAGCACCGCGTCGGAAAGGCCTTCCACCGACACGGTGATCGGCGTCCGGCCGTACCGCTCGGCGTTGACCAGCAGATTGCCCACGATGGTGTGGACGCGGCGCGGATCGGCGGAGACGGTCGTGTCGCCGGTGCTCGTCACCTGGACGGGCGTCTCCGGCACGCTGACCTCGATCGCGTCCTCGACGAGCGCGGGCAGGTCGACGAGTTCGGGCCGCAGGTCCGCGGAACCCGCGTCGAACCGCGAGATCTCCAGCAGATCCTCGACGAGCCGCGCCAGGCGCCGGGTCTGCGTCCCGAGCAACTCGGCCGCGCGGGTCCTGACCTCGGGGCCGGCGTCGTCGAGGGTGTCGACCGTGGCGACCATCGACGCGAGCGGGGTCCGCAGGTCGTGGGCGACGTCGGCGACGAACCGCTGCTGCTGGCGGTCCTTGGCGCGCAGTTCCCCGATCGCCGCGCCGACCCGATCGGCCATCGTGTTGAACGACGCGGCGAGATCGGCGAGTTCGTCGCGGCCCTTCACCGGGACACGGACGTCGAAGGCGCCGTCGCCCAGGTCACGCGCGGCGGAGGCGACTCGCAGCACCGGCCGCCGGATCCGGCCCGCCGCGAAGACGGCCGCCGCCACGCCGAAGACGGTGACACCGAGCGCGATCCACACCAGTTTCCAGCGCTGGGCGGCCAGATCCTGCTCGAAGGCGGTGAGGTCGAAGAACTGCACCACCCAGTACGCGACGAAGTTCCCGCTCAGCACCAGGAGCCTGCGCCCGGTCGCCGGATCGGTCGTGGTCGCCGACAACAGCTTCTCCGGCCCCTGGGTCCGCTGGATGACCAGGTTTCGCACGCTTTCCAGCGCGGCTCGCCGGTCGGGAGGGGCCGCGTTCTCGGCACCCGTCGTCCAGTCGTGGCTTTGCGAAGAGGCTTTGACGACCGAGAGAGGTCCTTCGGGGGCTTTGAAGTCGTCGTTGGTCAACTGGGGATGGCTCGTGACGAGCATCCAGTCCGCCGCGGCCTTGTCCATTCCCTGGGAGAACATCTCCAAGGCCCGGGGGGAACCCGCCATGGACTGTTCGAGATGAGGCCATGCCTGGCCGAACATCGCCCCGAACGACATCTTCGCCGCGGCGGTGAACCGGTCGAGCGCGTCGTCCTCCTGGATCTTGGCCGCGCTGAAGGCCATGACCACCGTCGCCGTCGTGGTCACCACCACGACCGCCGCGGTCACCCGGGCACGCAATCCGAACCTCATTCGCCCACCAACCGGTAGCCGAGTCCGCGCACGGTCTTCAGCACCACGGGATTCGCCGGATCGTCCTCGATCTTCGCCCGCAACCGCGCGACCGCCGCGTCCACGATCCGCGAATCGCCGACATAGCCGTAGTCCCAGACCCGTTTCAGCAACGTCCGCCTGCTCAGTACCTGGTTGGGATGCTCGGCGAACTCGACCAGCAACCGGATCTCGGTCGCGGTGAGCGCCAGTTCGACGCCGTCGCGCATCACGCTCATCGCGGCCGCGTCGATCTCCAGCCGCCCGACCCGCAACTGACCGGCCGACGGCCCGGGAGCGGTGACGGCACGCCGCCCGATCGCCTTGATCCGCGCGTCGATCACCCGCGGCTCGGCGGGTTTGACCACGTAGTCGTCGGCTCCGCACTCCAGCCCGGCGACGATGTCGATCGGGTCGCCGCGGGCGGTCAGCAGGACCAGCGGCACCCGGCTGCGCGCGCGGATCCGGCGGCACACCTCGAACCCGTCCATCCCGGGCAACATGACGTCGAGCAGGACGAAATCGAGTTCGCGCCGGTCGGTGAACAGCGCCTCCAGCGCCCGCTCCCCGGTCGGCGCGACGACGACGTCGTGGCCGAGGGCCTTCAACGCGAGCGTGAGCGCTTCGGCGAGTGCGACGTCGTCCTCGACGAGCAGGATGCGCGGCATGGTTCCCCCAAGATCGAAAGGCTCACCGATCGTAAGGGCGCTTCGTCGTGCTCGCCGTGGCCTGCGGCGGAACCGTCGCGAAGCCGTGCGGTCTCGTCACAAAACCCTAGTTCTTGAGCTTGGCGTTCCAAGCCGTCAGCGTCAGCTTGCCCGTGGTCCCGAGGTCGGTATCGACCGTGATCCGCTGCTCCGGATCGCCCTTCGCCGCCGCGACCGTCACATAGGCACCGGCCTCCGGCGAACCCACGGTGACCGTGTTCGACCACGAGACGACCGAGAGCAGCGTCCCGCCGGGCTGGACCGTCTGCGGGCTGACGCCGGGATCGATCGCCATATACGACGTGCCGTGCTCCACGGCGACGTTCATCGGCCGCTTTTCCTTGTCCAGCAAGCGGATTTCGGGATAGCCGGTAAGCGTGCGCGGGGTCGTGCCGCAGTTGGTGAGGGTGAGTACGACGGCGCGATGGCCCAGTGCGGCCTCGACCGGCCCGGACTTCACCGTCACGCCGGTGTCGAGACAGCCTGCCGGGACCACCGGGCCCGGATCCGGCGTGTGGACGGTGGGCGGGACCGGCGGCGGTGGCGGCGGAGGCTCGCCGCACCCCGCCACGACCAGCAGCAATCCACCCAGTAACCCCAGTTTCCCCAGCACACCGGAACCTTACCTGGGCCGAAAGCGTCCATCACCGCATCCGACGCGGCGAAGGACGCCTTCGGCCCGTTTCAGACCCTCACTAGGCCAGCAGCTCCTGCAGCTCCCGCACCGCCCCGGTCAGTTCCGTCGCGAACAGCTCCATCTCGTGCGCCACGTGCTTCGGCGTGCACAGGTACAGATTCAACGACTCCGGCAGCAGCACGTACGCGACGCCGATGCACTGCGGGCTGGTCGACCCGAAACCGAAGTACTGGATGTTCACCGACGGCGCCGAGCTCGTGCTCAGGTAGTCGTTGCGCATCTTCAGCCAGCCGGGTGACGAGTACAGCGACGGTGAGTCCTCGACGCCACGCCGCTTCTGGATCAGCTGCAGCTCCCACAGGTGCTGCTCCGGCGCGTCGCCCGCCTG
>NZ_JBFPJQ010000007.1:0-364826 GCF_041021335.1 Amycolatopsis sp. SB7-3 | reverse complement strand
TACCGCCTCCAAACGCGCGATCCCCACCGACGCCGCCTGCGCCAACGCCACGGAATCCTTGTCATCCAAAGAATCCACCACGGAGTTCACCGCAGCCAACACCTCGGGATCGGTGAGACTTTCCACAAGCGCCACAGGCGCGGAATGAGTATCCACCCCACAAACCTACGACCCACCACCGACAATTCCCGACCCCACGAACGACAAAGGCATCGCCGATTTTCGGCAACACCGCACCTGCAAATAACGTGAAAGCAATTCCGAGGACTCGACTGTGAAGAAACCGGGCCGGCCGCACCGGAACTCAAGAAGCCTTGACCTCCGCCAGTGCGCGTTCGCGTACCTCCCGCACGACGCGGGACCGCGTGAACGCGGACGAAACCGCGCTCAGCCAGGCGCTTTCGTCCCGTGCGCTGGGATGCGGCCCCGCCGATCGGTTCGGCCAGCTCCGGCCGGCCTGCCGCATCACCAGTGCGGCGGCGAGTTCGGCGGCGGCGCGCGTGGGTTCGTCGACCGGGGTGTGCAGCCAGTCCCCGAGGTGCGGCGGGACGTGTGCCCGCAAGGCGAGCAGCCCGTCACGGATCTCGATCACCCTGCGGTACAGGGTGAATTCGAGGTCGTGCCGCACGGGCAGCGCGATCTGCGGGTGGGCGGCGACGAGTTCCTTCCACAACGGTGTCACCGCCCGGATCCTGAGCCACGCACGCGCCAGCCGGAGCGCGCCGTCCCAGGTGGTGAACAGTCCACCGAGGACCCACAACACCATCGCGCAGAGCCCGACCAGACGGGCCCGGGGCAGGAAGTCGAGGTCCGCGAGATCGGTGATCTCCAGCCACAGCGAGGGAAGCCCGGAGAACAGCGCCCAGCCGATGGTGACGACGGCGGCGCAGACCAGGATCCGCAGCCCGGTCCGGAACGCCCCTCGCGGACGGCCCGCGGCGCTGCGGACGAGCGTGCGGATGAACAGCACCAGGCACGTGACCGCGTAGGTCGTGAGGACCACCTGGTACGCCACGATGCTGAGGCGCCATTGGAACTCGGGTGTGCCCGCCTCGGACCGATGCGGTGCGAAGTCCAGGTAGCACACCACCATCAGGGTCCAGCACACCACGATCGGCCAGAACGGCGTCGGTTTCTCCGGCGACCGGGTGCTGCGGACCAGTTGCAGCAACGCGCGCATTGCGAGAAGTTGCAGCGCGTTGGTGACCAGCCGCGGGAGCAGTTCGTCGCCGAGCAGCCGGACCGTGTCCTCGGCCGAGACGGCGAGGGCCACCGCCATGCTGAGGAAGAACGTGGCCAGGTACCCCGGGCCGGCGCGGACCGTCATCAGCCGGGTGAGGCCGATCAGCGCCAGCAGCGCGGCGGACAGGTAGCTGATCATGAACCGAGGGCGTGGCGCAGCCGATCGTTTTCCGGCCCGGTGCGCGCGGCGCGGCGCATGAGCAGCGAAGCGACGAGCTCGGCTTCCTTCTCCTGTTCCCGCGCGTAGGTGGTGCGGCCGAGGACGCGGCGGACCAGGTCCACCGACAGGCTGGGCGCGACGATCTCCGCGATCGCCTCCGGCCGCACCTCGCCTTCGACGTGCCCGCAGAGCAGGTGACCGAGTTCGTGCAGCAGGATGTGCCGCTGGTGCAACGGGGACGTGTCCCGCGTGTAGAACACGTAGTCCGCCCGATCGGTGGCCGCGAGCACCCCGCACGGCGCCCCCGGCCGCGCTTCGAGCGGCACCAGTTCGATGGGCCGCCCCCGCATCGCCGCGACCTCGCCGAACAACGTGGTGACGTCGAACGGCTCCGGCAGCCGCACGCCGCCCGCGATGCGCTCACATCTGCGCCAGAGCGCACTCTTCCTGCCCAGCATGGCTACTCCCCCTGGTCACGCTTGGACTCGCGCCGCTTGATCGCCTCGACGATGTCGGTCACGGTGCCGAGCCCCTCCTCGGACAGCGTCACCGCGCGCAACGCCAGGTTGCGCACCGCGCCGTTGCGCAACGCTCCCAGCAATTCGACCTCCTCGGCAAGGGCCCTCCCCTGTTCGTCGTCGAAGAAGTACGCGGGCGGCACCTGGAAGAACGCCGCGAGCGCTTCGAGGTGCCGTTTGGTCGGGTTGTCCCGGCGACCGGTCCGCAGTTGCCACAGGTAGGCGGCGGAAAACGACTCGCCGGTGCTCTCCCGGCAGGCCCGCGCCACCTCCTCGTGGCTGTGCTGCTCGCCGTTGGGCCGCCGGACCACCTGGAAGAGGCGGTCGATCCGGTCGGTGAGCGTGGTCGCCCGTGGTTCGGTCATCTTCACCTCCGTTAGCTGAAATGAATGACATGCATTGCTTCGTTCATCTGGGTTGACATCCAGACGGCCGTCGCCCTACGGTTTCCACGTTAGCTGAGATGAATGACCAAGGGGAGTCGGTCGATCCTGGCTGACACCCGGAAGGGGGATCTCCCATGAAGAAGTTGCTGACCGCGGCCGCCCTGGTGGTGGGCGCGGTGACCATGTCGGCACAGCCGGCGTTCGCCGTGGAGACCGGGGACTTCTACGCGACCGGCATCGGCCCGGGACCGTCGGACGCCGTCGCGTCGGCGGAAAAGGTCGCGCGCTTGTACGCGCGCAACACGGGCTGGCTCGACTCGCAGTGTTACGTCCGCGGCTCCGACATCCGGTCGCACTTCGACTACTACAGCGCGCGCGTCTGGCTCTACTGCCAGCGCTGAAACCAGGAGGGGAAAACATGAACAGGACGATCGCCCGCGCCACGGGGGCCGCCGTGGTCCTCGCGGGACTCATGACACTGGCGCCGTCGACGGCGAGCGCCGAGGAGACCCGGGCGTTCCTCGGGACCACGGTGGAGAAGACGTCGGCCTCGGCCAAGCGGACGGCGTTGCAGCAGGCCTACGACCACGCTTCCGTCTACGGGTACACGCAGGATCAGTGCGTGATCATCCATCTGTACTCGGTGAAGATCAGCTTCGTGATGTACCGGGGTGAAGCCGGGATCCACTGCACGAAATAGACGGTCCGTAAAGGCCTCCTTGAGGGACTCTGGGTCCCTTAAGGAGGCCTTCACGGATGTTCAGGCTAGGTTGGCCGGGTGAGTCTTCTCGACGACGTTGCCGAACGCGACGGCTGGCGCTGCTGGGTGTGCGACGAACCGGTCGACCCGGACATGTCGGTGAACGACCCGCGGGGCCCGAGCGTCGACAGCCGGACCGCGGACCGCAAGGCCAAGATCGCGGAGCGGCTCGCGCACCGCGGCTGCAACACCCGCAAGGGCGCGGTCAAGGTGGTCATCGCCTGGCCGGACCGGCTGCACGTGGTCGAGCCCGCGCCGCTGATCACCGTCGCCGGGCGGCTGGAACGCAAGGGAGGCCGCGAATTGGTGGCCCGTTGCCCGACGAGACAGGACGCGCAAGAGGCGGCCGACTGGCTGGTGGACCGCTTCTCCCGGCTGGTGCCGGGATTGCCGGTGACCGCCGCCGTCGAGCCGGGCGGCGGCCAGTTCCTCGTCATTCTCGCCGCGGGTCGTCGCTGACCGGATAGCCCGATCCTCGCCCTCGCGCAAGCCCTGAACAAACCATTGTCGGAGCCGTGGCCTGCCTGTTTAGTCAGGGACGCCCGGCCGATGGCAGGGCGTCGAGCGCACGGAAGCGAGGGACACATGAGCGGAAAAGCGTTACCGCGCAAGCTGATCACGATGGCGGCCGCGGTACTGACGGCGGCAGGCCTCTCGATCGCCGGCTCCGCCACGGCTTCGGCCGCGGACTTCTACTACGAAATGCCGTACCCCGCGGGTGAGGCCTACACCATCTCGCAGGGACCGGAGGGCACCTTCTCCCACACCGGCCCCTACAACGAGTACGCCTGGGACATCGCACTCCCGGCAAACTACGAGGTGTCCGCCGCACAGGGCGGCCAAATCCTCGTCTCGGGCTGGTCGCCGTACGCGTCGAACGGCATCGAGGTGATCATCCGGCACTCCAACGGCACCTGCACGCAATACATCCACCTGAACCGGGCCATCTACGACGCGGGCGCCTGGGTCCCGCAGGGCCGGATCATCGGCTGGTCGGGCAAGACCGGGGCGGCCACCGACTATCACCTGCATTACCAGGTGATCAATTGTGCCAACCGTGTGAGCATCCGCTCCACCCTGCAGGGCTGGACCCCGCCGACCGGTTCGCGACCGGTCAGCGTCAACACCAGGGCCTGAGCCCGCGGATCCGGCAGGACACCCGTGGCGCCGCGGGTGCTCCCCCGTCAGCCCGTCGATTTCATGATGGTGTCGGTGTAGCCGAGATTCGGCAGCGTCTCCTCGCGGGAACTCCGTCAACGGCCAGTGCCGGCATCGAAATCCCACGCCTTTTCGTCACGACGGAAACTACCTCTCGCCGAAACTTCACCCGAAAGCGGGTACAGCGCTGCATTTCATCGGTATTTCATCCGCGCTCATTAATGTTCGGCGCGGCAATACGACAGTGGGGAGAAACCGATGAAAAGAACCGCAGCGCGTTTGCTCGCGACCGCCATCCTGTCCGTCGTCACCCTGGTCGGCGCGATCGCCGGCACGGGAACGGCGCAGGCGGCACCCGCCCGGCCGGACGGTCCGTGCGGGCCCGTCATGTTCGTCGTCCCGGGATATCAGGACGGCGGCGCACAAAAGCTTCTGGACCGGGGACTCGCGCCGGGCGGCGCCGACCCGGTGCGCATTCCGTATCCGAACAGCGCCGGGGACGTCAATCTGTACGCCGACGTCGACGCCGGTGTCGCCAATCTCCGGACCGCGCTCTACAACCTTTATGTCACCTACGGCTGCGACCTCGAAACGAAGGTGTACATCGTCGGATTCAGCCTCGGCGCGCTCGTCGCGGGCACGGTCCTGGAGACCGAGCCGCCCGGACGGAACATCCAGGGCGTGTTGTTCGCCGACGGGCGGCGGCAGCCCGTCGAGTCGAACTGGCCGGGTGACCCCGGCGGGCTGATCGGGCATCTTCCCGTTCCCGGTCCCGGTGGCGCCGGTTTCCGGCCGGTGGATTCCTTCCGCTACCCGACCTTGAGTCTCTGCAACGGCCCCAATGCGGCGGGCGGCGCGGATCTGATCTGTTTCGGCGGCACCAATCTGGACAGCTATTTCAGCTCGCACCCGTACTACAGCTTCGAAGTGGCCAACGAGCTGAACATCCACGGCGAAGGCCCGTACCCGAACAACCTGCGCAACCGCGTCATCCCGTAACCCGCTTCGCGCCCCTTCCCGGCGGGCCCGCCGGGAAGGGGTTGCATCCCCGCGCAGTTTCAGATGTTCTGAACATCTGGTGCTAACATCTCGACCATGCGTGTCCTCTTCGCCAGCCTCGCGTCGGTCGGCCACACCTATCCGCTGATCCCGCTCGCGATCGCCGCCAGGGACGCCGGGCACGAGGTGTTCTTCGCCGCCGGCGAGAACGTCCATCCGCCACTGCTCAGGAACGGCCTCCGACCGTTTCGGCCGGCGGACGCGTTCTACGAGATCTACGCCGAGGACCTCGAACCGGAACTGGCTCGGCTACAGCCCGACCTCGTCGTGCACGAGTGGGGACAACCGGGGGTGGCCGTCGCCGCGGAACGCGCCGGGATCCCGGGACTCTGGCACGGTTTCGGCCGCATGTTCCCCGACGGGATCGGGCTCCAGCCGCCGACGCGGCCCGACCGGCCGCATCTCGACATCTGCCCGCCGTCCTTGCAGGACAAGGACTTCCTCGCGACGGCCGAACGCGTCGAACTACGTCCCGTTCCGTTCTCCGAACCGGCGGCGCGGCTCGAAACGACCGCGCGACCGTTGATCTACCTGACCCTCGGCACCGCGTTCGGCACGCCGGAAGTGCTCACCACGGCCATCCGGGGGCTGGCCTCACTCGGCGCACACGTCGTCGTCGCCTCGGGACGGATCCGCCCGGAGGAACTCGGCGCCGTCCCGGACAACGTCACGGTGCGGGCCTGGATATCGCAACCGGACCTGATGCCGCACGTCGACGCGGTGGTGCACCACGGCGGCAGCGGCACGACGCTCGGCGCGCTCGCCGCCGGTGTCCCGCAACTGGTCCTCCCCCAGGGAGCCGACCACTTCGCCAACGCCGGAGCGCTGTGCGCCGCGGGGGCCGCACTGAGCCTTCAGCCCGGCGAGCTGAGCGCGGAAGCCGTCGCCGCGCACACACGGACCCTGCTGGGCCGGAACGCGTATCGCGACGCGGCCCGGGCGATCGCCGAGGAGATCGCCCGGATGCCCTCGCCCGACGAGGTCGCCCGCACCCTGCCGGAATGGACTCGGGCCTAGAAGCCGAACAGCTCCTGCGGGATTTCGTAGTCGTCCGGCCAGGTCAGCCACGCGACGTCGGTCGGGCCGATGGCGCAGTTGGCCACCCGCCAGGACCGCGGGTCGTCGTCGACGCCCGTTTCGCTCTTCTTCTTGAGCAGGGCGACGTAGACGTCGGACATGACGCCGTCGGCCCGGCGGTTCTCGTAGATCGTGCCGGCGTAGTACGGGCGGCCCGCTTCGGCGGGACGCATCGTGCCCTGCAGGAAAACCCAGGGGCCGAGCCGGTCGAGCTGTTCCACGGCCACCCGGACCTGATCGCCGAACTCCTCGTCGAGCCGGGCGGTGGCGGCCTGGAGCACCGCTTCCCGGACCGGGTCGCCGGGATTCAGCGCCACCGGAAACGGTCGTGCGGACGGGGTGTACATCAAGCTACCTCCCACTGGCGGGCGGGGACGCGAGCGATCGCGTCCGCCTGCCCGGTGCTGCTACGGCGTTCTGTCGGATCAGGTCGGCGGGGTGAGGATCTTCACGAGGCCGCCACCGCCGCCCATGCTGATCTTCTGCGAACCGTCGGGGTTGATGTTGTTCGAGCCGATGAACTGACCATCGCCCGCGTACAGCACGACGTGCCCGCCGTTGTTCGAGATCACCACGTCGCCGGGCTTCGCTTCGGAAAGCGGCACCGACCGCCAGCCGTCCGCTTCGAGGTTGGCCGTCAGACCCGCGACCGAGGCACTGGCCTGCCCCTTGTCGATCAGGCCCGCCGCCTCGAGACAGCCGGAGACGAAGTTCGCGCAGTTGACGTTGTTGGGCACCCACGACTGCATGGCGGGGAGCTCACCGCTGCCCTTGAGGTCGCCGGCGTTGCGGCCGAGGAACTTCTCCGCGATCTTCGCCGGGTTGTCACCGCGGGCGTCGATCGGCTTGGCAGGCCTGCCGTCGCCCGGAACCCCGGCGTGGCCCCCACCGCCACCGCCGCCTCCTCCGCCACCGCCGCCGTCTCCCCCGCCGTAGCTGGGGGTGGCGCTCAGGTGCTGATTGACCGGCTTGGCGTGGACGCTCGACGCCGTGGTCTGGCCGTCGTCGGCCGGGATCAGCTCGAGGAAGCCGCCTTCGATCTCCAGGCCGAGCGGCTTGAGAAGCTCGTCGATCTGCTTCTCGGCGTCGTCCAGCGCCTTTTCGATCTCGTCCTTCTTGCCGTTCGAGTCTTTTTCGTTGAGCTGCCGGAGCCGCTCGATGTCCGACGCGGCCGCGGCGATCTCGTTGTCGTCCTCGGAACTGTTCTTCCGGCGGCGGGCCGAGTCGATCAGCTTGCGGTTGTCCGCGTCCTTGTCGTTGGCTTCCTGGGCGAGTTGTGCGACCTTCTTCTTGACCTCGTCCATGATCTCGGACACCCGCTGGAGGATGTTCTTGGCCGCCTCGGCCTTGTCACTGACCTTGTAGCTGGCCTTGCCGAGCTTTTCGAGATGGTCGGCGACGGCGTCGGCGTCCTTGCCCTCCCAGTGGCGCAGCACGTCGTCACGGAAGGCCTTGAGGTCGTCGCCGAGGTCGTTGGCCCGGGTGGCGGCTCCGCCGACCTTCCTGGCCTGGTCGTTGACCGCGCCCGAGTTGAGCTTCTGCGTCTGCTGGGCGTGCTTGTCGATGGCGTCCAGCGACTTCGGGCGGTCGTGCGACGGGTCGTCGAGCGTGCTCGGATTCCGCTCCGCGGTGGTCATCGGTAAATCCCCCTGGTTCCCGTCTTCAGTCCGATCAGTCCCGCTCGCGTGCGTGGCCGCGGAGGGTGTCGACACCCGCGGCCTCGTCGTTGCGCATCCGCTGCGCGGCGTTGGCCAGCGCGTTCGACGCGGCGTCGACGAGCTTCGCGGCGGCCGCCAGTTCGGCGTTCACACCGCGGTGGAAACCCTTCATCGTGGTCCCCGTGCTGGCCGCGTTCTTCAGATCGCCGAACGCCGCTCCGGGATCACCGTCGCCCAGGTCCTTGCCCGTGCCGGTGTAGCCGTCCTTGAGCCCGCCGACCTTCTTGGCCAGCGCGGCGATCTGCTCTGGATCGAATCGGCGAGTCATGAATGATCCTTCCGGCCCGTACTTGCCTGACCCATGTTGCTCTACCGCGCACCCTATGAGTTCCCACCCACGCGTGCGCACCGTTTCCGTAAACGCGATGACGCCGTTCGTGTACACCGACGCATCCGGCCGCGCGTTGGTTCCCGGAAGATTTCCACGGCGTCCCCGGAGGGGAGATCTTACCCTCCCGGTGGGCACCGACAGCAGCCGAAGCTCACCCGGTCGGGGGCCTTTGGCCACCCGGGCCGTCCATGAACCGCTTGCTGCGTCTCGTCCGCGAGAGCGGCTGCGAACCGCTGCCGGGTTGGGCGGCCTAGACCAAGCCGAGCTCGCGCGCCCGGACTCCGGCCTGGAAGCGGGACTCGGCTCCGAGGGCGGCCATCAGTTCGGCCACCCGGCGCCGGTAGGTCCGCACGCCGAGGCCGAGGGTCCGGGCGGCGGCTTCGTCCTTGACGCCGCTGCCGAGCAGGTCCAGCACCGCGGGCGCGAGCCGCCGGATCTCGGACACCTGCGCGTCGAAGACGGCGAGTTCGGTCGCCGATAGCCAGGCCGCCTCGAACAGCGACGTCACACCCTGCACGGTTTCGGGCTGGGTGATGACGCTGTAGCCGCGCTGCCCGGCGCTGAGGTCACCGGCGAGGATGACGAGCCTGCCGTCCAGGACGATCGTCTCGTTGAGGTCCTCGGTGGAGATCCGGACCTGGGCTCCGTGCCGGTCGCGGACCCTCGCGAGCTCCTGCGCGGCGCCCTCGTCGAGCAGCAGCCCGGCGCGGTAGATCTTGCGGATCCGGACCTGGCCCGCCCGGCGCTCGGCGAGCTCGCCGGCTCCGTGGGCGGCGACCCAGGTCGCGAGGTCGTTGGCGGCGCACGCCAGGTCGGTCACGGTCGAGAACAGGTGCCCGACGCGGCGGAACAGCTCCTCCTCGCCGCGCACGACCGTCACCGCATCACTCGTCCGCATGACACCGATACTGCCCCAGCCTCGCCAGTACGTGGCAGCTTGTTGCCATTTTCTGACTACGGACGGCCTCCTCACGACGCTGATGGTCATGACGAATCTTCACGACACCTGGCGGCTCGGCGACCTCACCGTCAACCGCCTCGGGCTCGGCGCGATGCGGCTGACCGGGATGCCCTGGGACGAGCGACCCAAGAGCCGCGAGGACGCGATCACCGTCCTGCGCCGCGCGATCGAACTCGGCGTCAACCACATCGACACGGCGTCGTTCTACTTCACGCCCACGCGCTCGGCGAACGAACTGATCGCGACCGCGCTCCAGCCGTATCCCGAAGACCTCGTGATCACCACGAAGGTCGGCGCGGGCCGCGACCGCGACGGCGAGTTCTCCTTCGCCCGCCCGGATCAGCTGCGCGGCCAGGTCGAGGAGAACATCCGGCAACTCGGCCTCGACCACCTCGACGTCGTCAATCTGCGCTGGGGCGCGGCGATGGGCAAGGAGCCCGGCTCGATGGCCGACCATTTCGGCGCGCTGGCGGAGCTGCGCGAGGCCGGCCTGATCCGCCATCTGGGTGTCTCCAACGTCGTGGCGGACCAGCTGACCGAGGCTTTGTCGATCGCTCCGGTGGTCTGCGTGCAGAACCGCTACGGCATGACCGACCGCGAGGACGACGCCCTGCTCGACCTGTGCGGGGAGCTCGGTATCGCTTTCGTGCCGTTCTTCGCCGTCACGACCTCTATTCCGGGAGCGGCGCCCGGCGCTGTTCGCGGCGAGGCCGAGGTCGCGAAGGTCGCCGCGGCGCATGACGCGACTTCGGCGCAGATCCGGCTCGCCTGGACGCTGCACCGCGGCGCGCACGTCCTCGCCATCCCGGGGACCGGCGATCCCGGGCATCTGGCGGAGAACGTCGCGGCGGGCGGACTGCGGTTGAGCGAAGAGGAGCTCGCTTTGCTGGACGGCGTGGGTCGAGGGTGACCTGTCCGGCCTCGCGTGGGTCGTGAGTGGCGTTCCCTGCCGCCGTGCGCGGATGGACGACACGCGTGATCAGCGGGACGACACACGTGTCCAGAAGGACGGCTCGCCGTGTCGTCCACCCAGTCACGCGTGTCGTCCATCGGCTCACGCGTGTCGTCCAATCAGTCACGTGAGTGCGGCCGTGGTGCGGGTGGTCGTGAGTGGCGTTTCGGGTTAGAACCCGAAACGCCACTCACGACCCACCGCACCGAAGCCTCACCAGCGGACCCGGCGGTCCACGGCGACCCAGTTCGTCTCCCAGGTCGCCCCGCCGTCGGCCGAGAACGCCTGCTCGAATCGCGCTTCGTCCGCGCCTTGCCGGAAGACGAGGAAACGCACCTTGATCGGACGACCGCCGAGCTGGTCGTCGCCGTGGAACTCGCCGACGCCGTCATGGAACCCGCCATAAACCGACGGGGTGAGCAGACCGTCGCGCATGTTGACGAAGGTCAGGCTCCACCGCTGCGCCTGCGGTTCGTACAGCCGCAGGTTGAGCGCGTCGATCCGCCCGTCCGGGCCCGAAACCTCGAATTCGAGGGCGTTCGCCCGCCGGTCCATGAGCGGGCGGACGGTGCTGGTGCCCGCGAACTGGAGCCACTGGTCCGCGGACTCCGAAAGCGGCTCGGCGAGCACCCGCACCGTCGAGCGCCAGGTGCCGATCTCCCAGTCGAACGCCCGCTGGGGATCGGTGCCCGAGGTCGACGCGTCGCCCGACGCCGCCGTCGCGACCAGCATCAGGGCCGCAAGGCCCACTGTCAGGATTCGTTTGTATGGCACGGTCATGGTCCGAACTATCCGAGCGGAGGACGACCATGGACAAGAAGGCACTTCCGGGTAACCTTCCCCGTCCCAACCCGCTGCCGGGCTGTCCGATGGCCGCGGCGTTCGCCGCGATCGGCGGGAAATGGAAACTGACGCTCCTGTACTGGCTCGCCCACGGCGAATCCCATTTCGCCGGCCTCCGCCGCCGGGGCGCCCCCATCACGCCCAAGGTGCTGGCCGAACAGCTCCGCGAACTCGAAGCCGACGGGCTCGTCGAGCGCGTGGTCACCGGGCCGGTCCCGGCGCGTGTCATCTACCGGCTCACTCCTTACGGTGCCACGGTTCTGCCGGTGGTCGAGGGAGTCAGGGTCTGGGGCGAAGCGCATCTCGAACGCACCCGTGGCGACGCCGCGCCGAACGCCGCGATGGGCTGCGCCGACGCGATCGGATAGCGATCTCGCGTGATTGAAGAGCGATCTCGCGTGATTGAACGGCGATCTCGCGTGATTGGGGGGCGATCACGGGTCAGCGCAGTCCGGAGCGGCGGGCGGCGGTGGCCGTGGCGAGGGTCTGCAGGACCTCTTGGGTGGTGGCGAGGTCGATGCAGGCGTCCGTGATGGACTGGCCGTAGGTGAGCGGCCGGTCGGGGTGGAGGTCCTGGCGGCCCGCCTGGAGGTTGGATTCGAGCATGACGCCGACGATGCCGCGCTGGCCGTTCTTGATCTGTTCGGCGATCTGGCCGGCGACGACGGGCTGCCGGAGGTGGTCCTTGCGGCTGTTGTCGTGGCTCGCGTCGATCACGACCCGGCGGGGCAGGCCCGCGTTCTGCAGCGTGGTGAGCGCCGCGCGGACGGACGCCGGGTTGTGGTTCGGCGCGCTGTTGCCGCCGCGCAGCACGAGGTGACAGTCCGGATTGCCGACGGTGTGCAGGATCGCGGGCAGGCCGCTGGGGTCGACACCGGGAACGACGTGCCGGGCCTCGGCGGCGCGGATGGCGTCGACCGCGACGCCGACATCGCCGTCGCGGCGGTTCTTGAACCCGACCGGCATGGACAGGCCGCTCGCCAGCATGCGGTGGTTCTGGCTTTCCACGGTGCGCGCGCCGATCGCGCCCCACGAGACGGTGTCGGCGAGGTACGCCGGGATCGTGGTGTCCAGCCATTCGCAAGCGGCGGGCAGACCGCCCTCGGCGAGTTCGAGGAGCAGGTCCCTGGCGACGCGCAGCCCGCGGTTGACGTCGCCGGTGCCGTCGAGGTGCGGATCGTTGATGAGCCCCTTCCAGCCGCCGACCGTGCGGGGCTTTTCGAAGTACACGCGCATGACGACCAGGAGTTCGTCGACGAACCGGCCGGCGAGCGCGGCGAGCCGGTCGGCGTATTCGAGTGCCGCGGCGGGATCGTGGATGGAACAGGGCCCGGCGATCACGAGCAGCCTGTCGTCCGTGCCGTCGAGCACGCGGAGGACGTTTTCCCTGCCGTGGCGCACCGTGTCGGCCGCGGTCGCGCTGAGCGGCAGTTCGTGGTGCAGCAAGGCGGGTGTGACCAGCGGAACCATCCGGTCGATACGCTGGTTGTCGAGTTCGACCGTGGCGAGGGTTGTCATCACAGATATCCAGGGTTTCTGCCGGTACCGGGCGCGGGAAAGCCGGGGTTTCCCGGCCCGGACGGCGGTCTCGGGTGAACTAAGAAGCAGGCCCGGCATTTACTCGAGCGAGAATTCTCTTACCCCGAATGTTCCATCATCCGCCACACGGAACAATGGTCCAACCCGAATTCAGCGACCGGTCCAGATCGGATCCCGTTTCTCGGCGAAGGCACGGGCGCCTTCGCTCGCGTCCGCGCTCGTCCGTCGCCGTTCTTCCCACGGATACGAGGTTTTGAACGCTTCTTCGAGCGGGAGGTCGAGCGATCGCAGCGCGGCCTCTTTGATCGCCCGTACCGAAAGCGGAGCGGCGCGCACCAGGTCGTCCGTCCATTCGGCGACGCACCGATCCAATTCCGGGAACGGGACGACCTCGTTGACCAGCCCGTGGCGCAACGCCGTCGCCGCGTCCATTCGGCGGCCGGTCAGCAGATATCCCATCGCCACCTTCTGCGGAAGCTGGCGCGGCAACCGGAACACCCCGCCCGCCCCGGCGATCAGGCCGAGCCGGACCTCCGGCAAGCCGAAGACCGCTTCTTCGGAAGCGACGACGATGTCGCACGCCAGCACCAGTTCGAAACCGCCGCCGAGCGCGTAGCCGTGCACACGCGCGACCACCGGTTTGGACAGCGTGAACCGGTCGGTCAGCCGGGGATGCCCCGGCTGACCGCTGCTGCCGAACGTCGACGCTTCAACGCCTTCGTCGGTCAGCCGCGCGCGTTCCTTGAGATCCTGCCCGACGGAGAACGCCCGATCCCCCGCCCCGGTGAGGACCACGGCCCGGACGTCGTCGTCGGCTTCGACGTCGTCCCAGATCCCGGCGAGTTCCGCGTGCATCCGCCGGTTCATCGCGTTCAGCGCCTCGGGCCGGTCCATCGTGACGTAGGCGACGTGGTCCTTCTTCTCGTACCGGACGCCGTTCATCGCGAGCCCACCGCGAAGCCGTCCACCTTGCCGATCACGTCCGCGCCGTAGATGCGCAAAGCCTGCTGCAGCGCGAATTCGGCGATATACCGGCGGAATTCCTCCGGTGGTTCCTCGGAAAGGTTCACCATGCGCCGGTTGGCGGCGACGGCTTCCCCGTCGAGCCGGGCGAGCGCGCCGTCGATGGCCGCGTCCATCTCCTCCGGCGGCACGACCTCGTCGACGATCGAGCGGGCGTCCGGCTCGTCCGCCCGGAGCTTGCGGCCGCCGAGGATCACCTGCCGGGCCACCCGCGGCCCGGCGATCCGGGAAAGCCGGAAGTTGGACACCCCGGGGATGATCCCCTCCTTGGCCGCGGGCAGGCTGAGGTACGCGTCGGACGCCGCCAGCACGTGGTCGAAGACCAGCAGCAGCTGGGTCCCACCGCCGATGGCGAAGGAATCGACGGCCGCCATCCAGGGTTTGTCGGTGAACCGGGAATGCCAGGAATCGTCCGTCAGCAGACCGCGGAAGATCTTCTGGATGTACCCCGTTTCCCGCCGCAGCAGGAAATCCACCAGCGGGATGTCACCGGAGCTGAGCTTCTTGAGGTTGATCCCCGCGCAGAACACCCGGCGCCCGAGATAGCGGGGATGGCTCATCACCCCGCCCCGCAGCAGCCCCACCCGGACCGACGGGTCGAGCAGCACCAGGTCGACCGCGGTCTCCATGTCGTCGACCTGCTGGGCGTCCTCGGCGTTCAGGCAGTCGTCCCGGCACAGGGTCAGGTGCGCGACGCCGTCCCGCCGCTCCAGCCGGACGGCCTCCATCCGCACGACCCCGGTTTCGAGGAACTCCGGAAGCAGCCGCCGGGCCCTGGCGGTGGGCCGGAGCATGGCGTCGAGCAGATGCGGGCCCGCCTTCGGCGCGCGCAGGATCCCGCGCAGGAAGATGCCCTGGTCGATCTCGCGCCCTTCCTTCTCCGCCTGCGGCCGCGCCCGCTCGGCCGCCATCTGCTCCTCCGACGGCACCAGGCCGGGGAAGGCGAGCGCGGCGGCGCGGACGAGTTCGTCGAGCCGCAGGTACCGCGTCCGGCCGCCGGTGAGTTCGGCGTAGAGCTCCTCGGCGTGCGCCTCGACGAAGGCCGCGCGCAGCGTCCGGACCTCGTCGTCGACCCGGTGGGCCTCCCCCGCCAGGGCCCGGAGATCGAGCCCTGGCGAAAGAGCCGTCACGACTTGGCTTCCCGCCGCAGGGCCCGGTCCGCCGCGGCCAGGTGGGAGCCGAGCGCCTCTTCGAAGGTGGTCGAGCCCGCTTCGAAGATCAGCTGCCGCCGGATCGCCGTCTCGGCGCCGTCCACGACGACGTCCAATTCGGCCAGCGTCTTCGCCGGATCGTCGGACACCTCGTCGATCAGGTCGAGGGCGAGCGCGCGCTCCGTGTCGAGCGGGGTTCCGAGCAGCACGGCCCGGCGGATGCCCGCCGCCCCGGCCTGTTTGGTGAGCCGGTACACGGTCATCCCCGGCCAAGTGCCTCCGCCCGCCGACGCGAGCCGCAGCGTGGTGCCCGGTTCGGCGATCCGGATGTCAGCGGCGAGGAGGAGGTCCAACGCCGTTCCGGCGCATTCGCCCGACGCCACCGCGGCCGTGAGCCTGCCGAGGCGTTCGAACCGCCGCACGACCCGCTCCCATTTGGACACGAGCCCGACCGCCAGCCCCTTCGCCCAGTCGGCGGGCGGGGCGCCCGTGACGTGAATGGTCACCGGTCCCGGTTCACGCTGGTCCTCGGCCCGATCGCAGAACGCGCCGATCTCCTCGACGACCGCGGCCGACAGCGGACGGGATCCGTCGAAGTGCAGCACCAGTTCGCCCTCGATTTCGTTACGCGTCACCATTGAATTAGCGCCATTTCGATTGTGGAGCCAGGCCCCATGGTCATGAGCACGCCGTAGTCCCCCGGGCGGGCGACGTCTTCGTCGGCGAGCCGCTCGTAGGAGAAGAGGAAGGAGCCGCTGGAGAGGTTCCCGTAGTCGCGGAGCACACCGGTGGTGTGGCGCACGTCGTACCGGCTCAGGCCGAGGTTGACGACGACGGCGTCGATCACCTTCTTCCCGCCCGAATGCACCAGCCAGTGGCCGATGTCGCTGCGGCGCAGGCCCGTCCCGGACAAGAGCCGGTCGATGACGATTTCGGCGTGCGCGCCGACCACGTAAGGGATCTGCGGGTCGAGGAAGAAACTGAACCGGTCCTGGTCACGGTCCCAGTCGTAGCGCATCGCGTCGACCGCGTCGGTGATGATGTAGCTGGCGAATTTGAGGACGCGCGGACCCGGCACGCGCCCGTCACCGGAAACGAGCGCGAGCGCCGCGGATCCGTCGCCGAAAAGACTGTTGACCACCGCGGTCCGCATCGTGCCGTCCAGCGCGTAGGCGGCGGAACACGCCTCGCTGCACAGGACGACGCCGAGTTCGCCGGGATGCGCCGCGGACCAGCCCGCGACCACGTTGAGCGCGTTGAGACCGGCGTTGCAGCCCATGCCCACGATGTCCGAGCGGCTGCAATGCGGGTCGATGCCCATTTCCCGGATGATCAGCGCGCTCAAACCGGGCGTCAGGAAACCGGTCGAGGTGACACAGCACAGGTGACGCAGATCCGAAAGCGTCGCGCCCGCCGACTTCAGGCAGGCTTCCAAGGCGCGGCAACCCATGTCGACGGCGATCCGCTTGTGCTTGTCGAGGAGGTCGCCCTGCGGTTCGGCCGCGCGGGCGCCGCCGGGACCCTCCGGCGGCAGGGTGAGGAAACGCCGGTCGATGGCGCTGTTCAGGAAGACCGAGCGGATCTTCGGATCCTCGATGTCGAGGATCTCCAGGAGTTCGGTCTGCGAGTACGACGACTCGGACACCGCGGTGCCCACGCCGGCGAATCGGGTGATCTCGGTGAGTCCGGTGAGGACGGAAAGGTCCTCGGCCGGTTCGACGATGGCCGTCATCGGTACATCCACCCCCATGTTCTGAGCTTGCTACGGAGCAGCTGCTTGACCTGCGCAGCGGGCATTGGTCTCACCTTTCGCGGATCGCAGTGGACATTTCCGAAATTAGGCTTCGGTGAACTCGATGGTCAACGCGTCCAAGCCCGGTACGGCAAGGGAAATGAGGCGATCAACCGTCTCAAGTGGACTAAGCGCACGTTACGGGCGGCGGTAGATCGTCATGGAATGGCCCACTCGCTCGACCGGCGTACTGCCGGCGATCAGCGAGCCGAGGTCGCTGCCGTGGCCGTTCCCGGGCGCCCCTCCCCCGCCCATGGGATCGGCGAACGCGCCGAGGACCGCGGAATCCGACACGGCGAGCACACCGTGCACCTGATCCTCGGGCACCGTGAGCGGATCGGCGGCATCGATGCCGTAGTAGGACGGCAGACCGCTTCCCTGATAGACGAGCCAGGTCCGCTCGCCCGCGTAGTCCTGTTTCAACCGATCCGCCAGGCGGCCCAGATCCTGCCCCCAGTCGACGTTCGAGTCCAGCAGGTACTTGTGCGTGTTCTCCGGGCCGCCGAACGCCTCGTTGGAGTACGGGAGGTAGTACGGGAACGTCATTAGCGAGCTGACCGCGGCGAAGGCCACCACGGCCACCGCCGCCACCTTCACCCACCGCCGTCGCACGACGAGCACCGCGGCCGCGGCGACGGCCAGGAACATCGGCGCGAAGGCGAGGTACCGCACGCCGTTGTCGCGGACGATGACCATGGCCGTGGCCATCAGCAGGGCGGTCGGGACGAGCACGTACGGCGCCGCCGGGCGCAGGCGCCGGACCGACAGCAGCACGGCGGCGCCCGCCAGCCAGATCGCCAGCGCCCCCAACGGTGTCTTCACCAGCAGCGCGGCGGGCCCGTAGTACCAGAGCGAACCCGTGTAGTGCCTGCCGAACAGGAAGTTGTGCCACACATGGTCTTCGAGTTCGAACTGGAAGCGCATCCCGTCCCGCAACGGCTGCGGGAACGGCAGCCACTCGACGAGCGTGCGCATCCCGTGCAGGGGCTGCATACCCGACGGCGTCTCCCAGCGCAGGCCCGGATCCACGACGAGATACGACGCCCACACCACGACGATCGCGATCAGCGCCATCCCGGCTCCCGCCAGCACACCGCGTCCGATCAGCAGGGCCGGGCTCTTCAGGTCGAGTCCGCGGGCGCGGCGGGCGTGCCATACCGACAGCACGGCCAGCGGGATCAGGACCGGGACCACCACCAGGGAAAGCACCTTCGTGGCCGTGGCCGCGCCGAGGGCCAGTCCGGCGAGCGGGAGGTAGAGCCCGGGGCGGCGCCGGGCACGCCACACCAGCCAGACCGACGTCAGCAGGAACCCGGCCACCGGCACGTCGAGTGTGGCCAGCGATCCGTGCGCGATGACGTCGGGCGAGAAGGTGAACAGGGTGAGCGCCAGCACCCCGCCCGCGCGACCGGCGAGATCGGAAGCGAACGCGAAGACGACCAGCCCGAACAACAACGTCAGCAGGATCACCGGGAGCCGGGCGGCCAGCATCAGCCGGTCCGGGTCGTTGCCCGCTTCGTAGACCACGTGCTTGCCGAGTTCCCACTCGTGGCCGGAGAAGCCGGGGGCGATCTTCGGATCGGTGAAGGCCACCCCGGCCGCGATGATCAGCTTGCCCAGCGGCGGATGCTCGGGGTTGTACCGCAGGCTGTGCTCTTCGAGGTAGACCACCGCGGTGCCGACGTAGACCGGCTCGTCGATGGTCGGGGACTGTTCCACGGCGGTCGTGATCATCGCGATCGCCATCTGGGTGAGCAGGGCGATCACCACGCCCGCGTACAACCATCGCCGGTGCTTCCGCACCCAGCGGAGAAAAGCGTTGTCGTTCGAAGGGTCCACTGACGGCTGAAGGCCATCGGTCGTCAAGTTCGGCGTCCTTCCCCCGGCGGGCCGGTGCGTCCGGCTCGCCCTGGATATCGATTACTCGGCTATGCGGCCGCGCCGAAGAGGGCCATCACGGTCGGCGCCGCCGCTGGGGCGGCGCCGTGTCGGGTCCGTGATGGCCCTCGTCGGCCGGGTGGAAGAGCTGTCAAGAGGTCGTGGATCGCGGTGTTCCGAGCAAGACCTGCTCCCAAGCGGCATTGGGGACGTTGAGCGATGCTGTTGGTCAGTTCAAGGCCGGATGGGTTTTCGATGGAGGTCGTGAGTGATAAAGAGCGTTAGAACGCTCTTTATCACTCACGACCCCGGCGCGAAAGCATCTTTGATCGTCCCTGACCCCACATTGGGGGCGCTGGGATCAGCGCCTTGGTGGAAGAGAAACTCAGGCGGAGAGCGAAACCCCGGTCAGCTGCCGCTCCAGTTCCACGCTGGTGGCGTAGTCGGGAAGCAGCCCCTGCCGCTCCGCCTCGGCGAGCGTGATGGCGGCCTGGTCGCGTTCGGACAGGGTCGGCTCCACCTCGGTGCCGACCGGCAGGCCCAGCGCGGGGTCCAGCGCCGAAAGGGCGAGTTCGTTCTGTGCCACGTAACCCGCGGAAAGCATGTACGACATGACGGTGTCGTCCTCGAGCGCCACGAAGGCGTGGCCGACGCCGACCGGGAAGTACATAGTCCGGAAGTCCTGCTGGTCCATCAGGACCGCGTCCCATTTCCCGAACGTGGGCGAGCCGACCCGGATGTCCACGACGATGTCCAGCGCCCTGCCGCGGGCGCAGTAGACGTACTTCGCGATGCCCGGCGGCGTCACGGTGTAGTGGATTCCCCGCACCACACCGCGTTTGGACATGCTGTGGTTCGTCTGCGCCACCGGGAAGAGCGGGCCGCCGTGGGCTTCGGCGAAGGCCTCTTCCTGGAACGGCGAGACGAACAGGCCCCGGTCGTCGGGGAAGACGCGCGGGGTGAACTCGATCGCGCCTTCGACGGCGAGTTTGCGTGCTTGCACGGCTTGCTCCTGTGCTCGGTCAGAGGGTGGAAAGGACTTCGCGGACGGCGTGGACGACCTTGTCCTGCAGGTCGGGTGAGAGCGCGGGGTACATCGGCAGCGAGAAGATCTCGCCCGCCAGCTTCTCGGTGACCGGCAGCGACCCCTTCTCGTAACCGAGGTGGGCGAATCCGGTCATGGTGTGCACCGGCCACGGGTAGCTGATGTTCAAGTGGATGTCGTAGGCCTTGAGGCGTTCGAGGATCTCGTCACGACGCGGGTGCCGCACCACGTACACGTAGTACACGTGCTCGTTGCCCTGGACGGTCTTCGGCAGCTTCAGTTCGGTGTCACCGAGGGCCTCGACGTAGCGCTGGGCGACGGCGCGGCGGCCGGCGGTGTAGGCGTCGAGCCGTTTGAGCTTGCGCCGCAGGATCTCGGCCTGAACCTCGTCCAACCGGCTGTTGTGGGCAGGCGTCTCGACCGTGTAGTAGCGCTCTTCCATGCCGTAGTAACGCAACCGGCGCAGCTTCGCGGCCACGTTCTCGTCCGACGTGATCGCCGCGCCGCCGTCGCCGTACGCGCCGAGCACCTTGGTGGGATAGAAGGAGAACGCGGCCGCGTCGCCGGTCGTGCCCGCGATCGTGCCGTTCTGCCGGGCGCCGTGCGCCTGGGCGCAATCCTCCAAAAGGGACAGTCCGTGCTTCGCGGCGAGTTCCTTCAGCGGTGCCATGTCCACACACTGGCCGTACAGGTGGACGGGAAGCAGGCATTTGGTGCGCTCGGTGATCGCGGCTTCGACCTGGCGGGTGTCCATCAGGAAGTCGTCCTCACGGACGTCGACGAAGACGGGAGTGGCGCCGGTGCCGTCGATCGCGACCACGGTCGGGGCGGCGGTGTTCGACACCGTGATCACCTCGTCACCCGGCCCGACACCCAGCGCCTGGAGGGCGAGTTTGATCGCGTTCGTGCCGTTGTCGAGCCCGACGCAGTGCCCGATGCCGTGGTACGCGGCGAATTCCGTCTCGAAGCCGCGCAGGCTCGCGCCGAGCACGAGCTGCCCCGAGTTGAAGACCGTCTCGACCGCGTCGAGCAGATCTTCGCGTTCGGTCTCGTATTCGGCGAGGTAGTCCCATACGCGCGTGGTCATGTGCGAGCCTTTCCGTGAACAGGGGTGGTCAGCGCGGCGACGGTGCGGCGCACTCCTTCGGGCAGTGAGATCTCCGGACGCCAGCCGGTGATCGCCCGGAACGGCGTGGAATCGATGGTGACGCTGCGCAGATCCGTCGCCGGCGCGTGCGACGGGGGTTCCACACAGGTCACGTCCACCGGCTCGCGTCCGGTGTGGTCGGCCATTTCCTTGGCCACGAGCCGGAAGACGTCGGCCAGCTGGTCTCCGCGGCCGGCGCCGAGCAGCCAGTGGCCGCCGACCAACGCGTCCGGGGCGGCCAGCGCGGCGGTGAACGCCGCCGCGATGTCCTCGACGTGGACGAGGTCGCGGCGCACGGTGCCGTCGCCCCAGATGGTGAGGTCCTGGCCGTCGAGCGCCCGCCGCGCCATCGCGGACACGACACCGCGGTCGAGGTTCGCGCCCTCGGCCGGGTTCTCGCCGAACACCGTGGGCAGCCGCAGGCTGATCCCGCGCACGAGGCCGTCGGCCGTGGCCTTCTTGAGGACCTGTTCCGCCGCCAGTTTCTGCTTGTCGTACGGGGTTCCCGGCTCGTCGGGCTCGCTGCCGTCGATCGGTTCCCTGGGCGGCACACCGACCTGCGACGCGGCCCCGCCGTAGATCACCAGCGGAGGTTTTCCGCTCACGACCTCGACGAGATCGCGCATCACGCCCAGGTTCACGCGTTCGGCTTCCTCGGTCTCGGCAACCCGCCAGCCGCCGTCCGCCAGCAGCAGGTACACGATCGCATCCGAGCCCGCGACCGCTTCGGCCAAAGCGGCGCGGTCGGTGAGATCGGCGGTGACGACGGTCGTTTCGGCCGGGCCGGGCGGCGGCGTGACCGGTCTGCGCGCCACCGCTCGCAACCGGATCGGTTGCCGCGCCAGCGCGCGGGTGACGGCCGAGCCGACGAAACCCGACGCCCCGAGGACGGTGATCAGCTTCATGTCATGCCTTTCCTCGCGGCTGCGCCGCCGCGGCGTTGATACAGGCGAGCAGGGTGCGGGCTTCGACGTTGACGTAATGCCCGTGCCGGGTGAGCGCGGTGAGCTGGGCGGGCGTGACCCAGGCGTAACCGGGCGGGGCCACGATCGTGTCGTCCGCCTCGATCGCGAGATAGCGGGCCCTGACGTTGAGGAAACGACCACCCTCCTCGGAATGTACCGCCTCGTACCGGATCCGCGAGCGCGGCGCGTCGAGGACGAAGTCGAGGAAGGGCGGGCGGCTCTCCGGCGGCAGGTGCGCGTAGTTGTGGGGCGTGCACTGGACGGTCGGGGCGAGCTCGACGGTGTCCAGGAAACCGCCGTCGGCGCGGGCGTGCACCAGGACGTGCGGCACGCCGTCGATCTCGCGTACGAGGAACGCGACGACCCCGGTGCCGACGGATTCCAGCAGCGGCTGGGTCCAGCTGATCTTCTCTCGGTTGCTGCCCTTGACCGCGACCGCGAGGACCTTGAAGTACCGGCCGTCCTCGTGCTCGATCGCTTCGACGCCCTGTTTCCAGCCGTCGACGTCCGTGAGCGGGATGCGCCGCGCACGGACGTCATGGCGCGAACGCTCGTTCGTGAACCAGGACAGGAGCTGGACGTCGGAAAGCAGCGCGCCGGAAGCCGTGTCGTGGTAAGGAAGACACGACAACACGCTCCTGGCGTTCATGTTGATCGTCTCGTCCTCGTGCATCAGCTCCGCGATCTGGCCGAGGGTGAGCCAGCAGAAGTCGTCCCACATCGGCACGTCGTCGACGGTCTCGACGATCATGTTGCGATTGGACTTGCGGAAGAACCAAGAGCCTTGTTCGGCCTGGAGGACGTCGACGATGATCCCCTCCGGATCGGGCGGGGCGAAGTACTCGATCAGTTTGACGTTCGTGCCGCCGTGCGCCTTGGTGTAGTTGCTGCGGGTGGCCTGCACGGTCGGCGAGAGCTGCACGAGGTTCGGGTTCCCCGGCTCCATCTTGGCCTGCATGAGGAAATGCAGGACACCGTCGAACTCCTTGGCCAGGATGCCGAGGATGCCCACCTCGGGCTGTTTGATGACCGGCTGCCGCCATTCGCGGTACGGCCCGTCGCCGTGGGGGCCGTCGGCCTCGACCACGTGCAGGCCCTCGATGGCGAAGAACCGTCCGCTGCTGTGCACGAGATTCCCGGTCACGTCCTCGAACCACCACTGGTCGAGATCGGCGAAGGGGATGCGTTCGACGTGGAAGACGTTGGCCTCACGGCGTTCGGTGATCCAGGCGCGGACGTCCTCGGTCCGCATGTGCACGCCGTCGGTCGTCGCCGCCGACCGGGCGATGCGGTCGGCGTGATCGCGATCGGCACGAGGACGCACCGTCGCGGGTGGAAAAGGGGCCAGCATCTGGGACCTCACCTTTCGCGTGGGTCGGGTGGGTCGTGAGTGGCGATTCGGGTTCTAACCCGAATCGCCACTCACGACCCGCTGTACCGAGTGCTCAACCGCCGGGCCGCGCTCACCGAGTCGCAGCCCGCCAGGCCCAGTGCGTTCCGGAGTTCGACGGCGAGCAGGTCGAGGACCTGACGGGCGCCCGCCTGGCCGTCCACGGCCAGCCCCCACATGAAGGGCCGCCCGATCAGTACCCCCGACGCGCCGAGGGCGAGCGCCTTGAGCACGTCACCGCCGGTCCGGATCCCGCCGTCCAGCAACACCTCGCAGCCGCCGGAGACGGCGTCCGCGATCTCCTCCAGCATCGCGATCCCCGGAACGGCACCGTCCAACTGACGGCCTCCGTGGTTGGACACCACGATCCCGGTGGCCCCCGCGTCGACGGCGCGCACCGCGTCCTCGACCGCGAGGATCCCCTTGAGCACCACCGGAAGGTTCGTATGCGCACGGACCGCCTCGACGGATTCCCAAGTGGCCGGGGCGAATTCGCGCGCGGTGTGATCGGCGACGGCGGAAAGCCCTTCGGTACGGCGATGCGCGGCCGCACCGGCGTCGAAGTTGGCCGCCGTCACCGATTCCGGCAACGCGAAACCGTTCCGCATGTCCCGCAACCGCCGTCCCATCCACGGCACGTCGACGGTGAACACGATCGCCTCGCAGCCGGCGTCCTCCGCCCGGCGCACGAGCTCCAGTGACCGTTTTTCGTCGCGCAGCCAGTAAAGCTGGAACCACGTCCGTCCGCCGACGGCCGCGATCTCCTCCAGGCCGACACTGCTCAGGGTGCAGATGGTGTACGGCACCCCGGCGTCACGCGCCGCCCGAGCCGCCGCGAGCTCGCCTTCGGGATGGAACAACCGCTGGTACGCGACCGGCGCGACCGCCACAGGGAGCGAAGCGCGCCGGCCGAGCACCTCGGCCTCGATGGTGCCACCGGTCAGGTCGCGCAGCATCCGGGGGATCACGAAGATCCGCTCCAGCGCGGTGCGATTGGCCGCCAGCGACGCCTCGGCGCCGCTGCCCCCGGCGAGGAAGTCCCAGATCTCGCCGGGCAGCGCGGTCCGTGCGGCACGTTCGAGGTCGTCCAGGCAGAGGTGGGTCATCGCCGGGCGGGGCCGAGCTTGCTCTGCCCGGTGCGCTCCAGCTCCACGGCTTCGTACAGGGCCTTGATGTTGGAGCTGCCGAAGGTTCCGGCGCCCTGCCGCTCGATGATCTCGAAGAAGATCGTCTTACGCGGGTGCGTGGAGGCGGTGAAGATCTGGAACAGCTGGCCGCCGTGGTCCTCGTCGGCGAGCAGCTTCGTCTCGCGCAGGTCGTCCAGCGAGTGCGTCTCCAGCTCGATCCGCTCGCCGAGCAGGTCGTAGTAGGCGTCCGGGGTCTTCAGGAATTCCACGCCGCGCGCGGAAAGCTCCTTGACCGCGCGGACCGCGTCCGGGCTGGTGAAGGCGATGTGCTGGACACCGGATCCGTGGTGCTCCTTGATGAAGTCGTCGATCTGGCCGGGGTCGGCGGTCTTGTCCGGCTCGATCAGGGTGAGCGTGACCGCGCCCGACGTGCTCTGCACGACGGTCGAGTTCATCGCCTGCGCGCCGACCACGATGTGCTCTTCGAAGATCTGCTTGAACCCGAGCGCGCGCTCGTAGAACGCCACCGTGGGGCCGAGGTCACCGGCGTTCAGGCAGACCGCGAAGTGGTCGATCACGCCCAGCTCCACGCCGCCCTTGCCGCGCGGGGCCTCCTCGGCGCCGTCGCTCTGGATCAGGGTGTGCACGACATCGCCGAAACCGCTGACGGTGGCCGTGAGGACCGAGTCCGCGCCCTTCTCCGGCTCGCGGAGGGGTTGCGCGCCCGCCTTCACCGCGGCCTCGAAGGCGGCGGCCACGTCGGGGGTGCGCAGTGCGATGTCGGCCACCCCGTCACCGTGGGTCTGCAGGTAGGTGGCCCCGGGGTGGCGGTCCGACAGCGGCTCGGTCAGCACCAGCGCGATCGAGCTGTGCCGCAGCGTCACGCTCCGGTGGTCGGCCGACCGGTCGGTGGCCGTGACGGAGAAGTCGTACTTGTCCAGCCAGCCGGACGCGGCCACCTCGAGGTTGGCCACATACATTTCCACATAGTCGATCTCGAAATTCTGCGTGTTTTCGTGAGAAGACAAGACATTCCTCCGTGGAATAGATGTAATCCTCGATCACAGGATGGCGCGAAGCCATTTCCGCATCAATGGTGTCCGCTTGACACTTCCGTCCACATCGGACGGACGTCGGGTCAGCGACCGGTGAACCGCACCGGGAGTTCCCGGTATCCCTGCACGACGACCGCCCGCAACCAGGACGGGTCCTTCACCAGCTCCACCCGCGACACTCGTTCGGCCACCTCCCGCAGCACCACCGCCAGCTCGATCCGCGCGAGCGCGGACCCGAGGCAGTGATGCATGCCGTGCCCGAAAGCGATGTGCCGGTTGGGTTTCCGCCCCGGCCGGAACGTGTCCGGATCGTCGAACACGGCGGGATCCCGGTTCGCCGCGGGAAGCCACGCGACCACCGGCGTGCCGGCTTCGAGGTCGCGGCCGTTGATCGTGACGTCGCCGGTCGTCACCCGCAACACGTGCATCGCGGGCGAAGTCCAGCGCAAGACCTCGTCCGCGACGGTGTCGACGTCGGCGTCCCCGTCCCGCACCTGGGCCAGAAGTCCCGGCACGGTGGCGAAAGCGTGCACCGCGCCGGTGATCGCGTGCCGCGTGGTCTCGTTGCCGCCGATCAGCACGTTGTCGCAGTTGAGCAGGACGTCGTCGATCGAGAGCTCGTCGTCGGAAAGCAGGGTGCTGACGAGATCCTCACCGGGACTCGCCCGGCGAGCGGTGATCAGCTCGTCGAAGTAGACGAGGATTTCGGTGTGCGCCTGACGCGGGGTCATCCCGTCGAACAGTTCGTCCTCGCCGCCGAACGCGTGGTTCGTCAGGTCGATGAGCATGTCCTGGTCTTCGGCGGGCACACCGAGGATTTCGCAGACGACGGCGGCGGGGATCCGCGGGCCGATCGCCGCGGCCACGTCGCACACCTCGGCGTCGAGCACCCGGTCGAGGACGCCGGTCACCTCGGTCCGCACCCGTTCCGACAGTTTCCGCGCCGCCGCCCGCGAAAGCAGCGGCCCCACCAGTTTGCGCAGTTTCCGGTGCTGGTCCTGTTCGGAGACCACCATCATCTGCCCACCCGAGTTGTCGGGATGATCGCGGTCGAAGCCGATCATCATCCCGTACTCGGAGGTGAACGGCGCCGACGGCGCGAGCACCGCCGCACACGCCTGATGCGAGAACACGGACCAGAAACCACTGGGCGAGCTGCCCGGCCCGCTCCACACCATCGCGTCTTCCGCCGCGTACTCGCGCCACCGCTCGTGCCGGGCCAAGGTCGTGTACAGGTCGGGATCGCCGAGGTCGACGGCTGTCGTCGTCTGCATGAATGGTCTCCAGGTCAGGTGTGTGCGCCGTCGAGCACCTTGGCGAGCTGAGCGACTGTCGGGGCGTCGAAGAACGCCTGCACCCTCAGCCGGATCTTCAAGCGTTCGCGGACGCGGCTCACGAGCCGGGTCGCGAGCAGCGAATGGCCGCCGATCTCGAAGAAGCTGTCCTCCACCCCGACGGTGCTGACGCCGAGCACTTCGGCGAACAGCTCGGCCAGGATGATCTCCGTGGGGGTGAGCGGCGCCCGTCCGGCCGCGCGTCCGGCGTGCTCCTCTTCGGGAGTGGGCAGGGCGACCCGGTCGATCTTGCCGTTGGGCGAGACCGGCAGGCTGGGCAGACCGACGACCACGTCGGGCACCAGATATCCAGGCAGCTGTTCTCGAAGCGGTGTCAGGAGTTTTTCGGTGGGCACGCGTTCGCCTCCGGCACCGACCACATAGGCGACGAGCCTGTTCTCGTGCTCGGTCACCACCGCCTGGGCCACGCCGTCCACCGCCAGCAGGGCGGCTTCGACCTCGCCCGGTTCGATCCGGTGGCCGCGCACCTTCAGCTGGTCGTCGACCCGGCCGACGAAGACGTACTGACCGTCCGGACGCGTCCGCACCCGGTCTCCGGTGCGGTACATGCGCCCGCCCGGGCCGCCGAAGGGATCCGGCAGGAACCGTTCCGCGGTCGCGGCCGCTCTTCGGAGGTAGCCGCGGGCGAGACCGGGGCCGACCGCGTACAGCTCGCCGACGTCGCCGTCCTCGACGGGACGCAGCCGGTCGTCCAGGACATAGGTACGGACACCGGTGATCGGCCTGCCGATCGGCGGCGTCTCCTCCCCGGTCAGCGGCTCGCTCGCGGTGACCGCCACCGTGGTCTCGGTCGGACCGTAGGCGTTGATCATCACGCGGTCCACGGCCCAGCGTTTCGCGACCGGGGCCGGGCACGCCTCGCCGGCGACCAGGAGGGTCAGCCCGGCGGGCAGGCCGCCCGCCTCCTCCAGCGGCGCCAGCGCCGACGGCGGCAACGTGACGTGGGTGATCCGCTGGTCGCGCACCAGCCGGGAGAGCGGCTCACCGGGCACCAGATCCGGCGCGGAAGCCAGGACGAGACAGCCGCCCGCCTGCCAGATCGGCCAGAATTCGGCGACCGCGGCGTCGAAGCTGGGTGAGGCGAAGGCCAGCAACCTGCTGCCGGGCCCCAGTTCCTGACGGCGCACGTAGTCGTCGGCCAGGTTCGGGATCCCGCGGTGCGTGACCAGCACGCCCTTCGGACGGCCCGTCGAACCCGAGGTGTAGATGACGTACGCGGGGTGGTCGGGACGCAACGGGCCGATCCGGTCCTCGTCGCCCAGGTTCGGCTCTTCCCGGCCAGGCTCCCGCGCCACGCTCAGGATGACGGGAGCGCCGGTCACGTCCTGCCCCGGCAGGCACAGGAGGCAGTGTGCCGCCGCGTCGTCCAGCATCTGCCGCTTGCGTTCCTCCGGATAGTCCGGATCGACCGGCACGTATGCCGCGCCCGCCTTGTGCACGGCCAGAATCGCGATGACGAACTCGATCGACCTCGGCATCGCCAGCGCGACGAGCCGCTCCGGGCCGACGCCGTGCGCGACGAGCCGCCGGGCGAGCCGGTTGGCCTCGCCGTTCAGCTCGGCGTAGGTGAGGGTGGTGCTGTCCATCGCCACCGCGGGCCGATCCGGCAGCACCGCTGCGGTCGCCTCGAACAGGGCGGGGGTCGTGGCCGCCGAAAGGACGGTCATACGGTCTCTCCCAGTGTCTCGCGCGATTCGGTGCGGAGGAACCGGATCAGCTCGCGGTTCACCGCTTCCGGGTTCTCCAGGTAGCCGAAATGCCCGCACTCGGGAATCGTGCGGTAGGTCGCGCCGGGGATCGCGGAAGCCAGCTCCAGCCCGGCCGCCGGTGGCGCCACGAGGTCGTGCTCGAAGGAGACGACGTGACAGGGCACCTTGATCTCCTGGTAGAAAGCGAGGCGATCCGGCAACGCGCTCAGCAGCAACTGCGACCGGACACCCGGCCCCCAGGAGCCCGCCGCCGCGAACAGATCGAGCCAGTCTCCGGTGAGATCGTCGTCGGCGAGCGTCGCGGGCCCCAGGTTGTGCATGGCGCGGACCGCGGCGAGGAAACCCGGCGGCAGCTCGATGCCCTGCTCGATCAGCTTCGCCTCACCCTCGGCGAGCTCGCGCTGGACGAGACTGCTCTTGCCGCAGGCGGCCATCAGCACGACCGATTCCAGCAGTTCCGGATGGGCGAGCGCGACCTCTTGCGCGATATAGGAACCCATCGACGTACCGACGATCCGGCACGGCACCGCGTCCAGATAGTCGATCAGTGCGGCCACGTCCGCGACGAGGTCTTCGATGGTGAATCCGTCCGCGCCGTCGTCGCTCGGCGGGATCCCGCGATTGTCCATCGTGATCACCCGGAAACCGGCGGCGCGGAGCGCGGGCACCTGATGCAGGTCCCACACCGAACTCGGCGCACCGGTGCCGGTCAGCAGAAGGACCGGCGGACCGTCGCCACAATCGTTGTAGGACAACCGGATCCCGTTCTCGGTTGTCATCAGCATGATGCTCCTTGAGGGAAAAGGGCTGCTGCGCCGAGACGTGGCGCGAAGCCGACCGTACCTTCGGAGATCCGGTGTCCGAGAGCACCGGTGATGGACAATTCCCGGGAAATGGGGCGTCCACCGCCTCTTCTTGACACTCCGGCGGCCGGTGGAAATCCTAGTATTCATGGATTCAAACGGTCTGTCCACTCACTTGAACGTGGAAACGCTGCACGGATCGCTCACCGATCCGGCCATCTCGTCGATGAACCTGCTGAACGAACTGATCGACGAATACCCTGTGGCCATTTCCATGGCGGCAGGCCGGCCGTATGAAGAGTTCTTCGACATACGACTCATTCACACCTACCTCGACGCCTATTGCGACCATCTCCGGCGCGACCGGAAAATGGACGAGGCCGTGGTGACGCGCACGCTCTTCCAATACGGCACCACCAAGGGCGTCATCGCCGATCTCATCGCCAGGAACCTCGCCGAAGACGAGAACATCGACGCCGCCCCGGAATCCGTCGTCGTCACGGTGGGCGCGCAGGAGGCGATGTTCCTGGTCCTGCGCACGCTGCGGGCGGGCGAGCGCGACGTGCTGCTCGCCCCCGCCCCCACCTACGTCGGCCTGACCGGAGCGGCGCTGCTCACCGACACTCCCGTGTGGCCGGTGCGGTCGAACGAGAACGGCATCGATCCGGACGACCTCGTGCTCCAGTTGAAGCGCGCCGACGAGCAGGGCAAGCGGGTGCGCGCCTGCTACGTGACCCCCAACTTCGCCAATCCCACCGGCACCAGCATGGACGTGGCATCGCGCCACCGGCTCCTCGATGTCGCCGAGTCCCACGGAATCCTGCTCCTGGAGGACAACGCGTACGGCCTCTTCGGCTCCGAGCGGCTGCCCTCGCTGAAATCCCTCGACCGGTCGGGATCCGTGGTCTACCTCGGTTCCTTCGCCAAGACCGGGATGCCCGGCGCCCGGGTCGGTTTCGCGGTGGCCGACCAGCGGATGACCGACGGCGGCCTGTTCGCCGACCAGCTTTCGAAGCTCAAGGGCATGCTCACGGTGAACACCTCGCCCATCGCCCAAGCCGTGATCGCCGGGAAACTCCTGCTCAACGACTTCAGCCTCACCAAGGCCAACGCGCGGGAAATCGCTATCTACCAACGGAACCTGCGGCTGACGCTCGATGCGCTGGAGCGCGGGCTCGGCTCGTGCGAGGGCGTCAGCTGGAACACGCCGACGGGTGGTTTCTTCGTCACCGTCACGGTTCCGTTCGTCGTCGACGACGAACTGCTCGAAACCGCCGCCCGCGAACACGGCGTGCTGTTCACCCCGATGCACCACTTCTACGGCGGCAAGGGCGGATTCCACCAGCTCCGGCTGTCGATCAGCCTGCTCACGCCGGAACTGATCGAAGAGGGCGTCGCGCGGCTCGCGGCGTTGATCAAGCCGCGGCTTGCCTGAGCTCGGCTACGCGTGAAGGCCCCCATCCGTTGGTGAGGATGGGGGCCTTTTCGTGCGCCGGGTGCGGGTGGGTGACGCGAAAGCCACTTTCACAACGTTGAAGGTTGCGAAAGTGGCTTTCGCAACCCTTCCCGCACCCGCGACCGGCCTCTCGGAAGTACGTGAAGGCCCCCTTCACTGCGTCTAGCGCAATGAAGGGGGCCTTCACGTACCTCCAGCGAAATGAGGCATGTCGCGAAAGCCACTTTCGGGACGTCAGACGTCCCGAAAGTGGCTTTCGCGACACCAACCGCTGTCGGTCAGGGCTTCGTACCGGTCACCAGCGCGTGCTCGAACGGCAGCTCGACCGAGCGCACGTCGACGCAGCCGACCGACTTGAGCCACGCCGAAGCCTCGGCCTGCGGCCAGGCCATCCCCCGCCCGGTGGCGAGAATGTTGAGGTACAACGAAAGCCGCGCCGAAAGCGGGCCGCCGGTCTCGTCGTCCGCGGCCGCGAAGCCGTAGATCGAGATCTTCCCGCCGGACGGCAGCACCTCGTACGCCTTGGCCAGCAACATCACGCACTGCTCGGCCGTGAAGGTGTCGAGGACGTGACTGAACAAGGCGTGGTCGGTGCCGCCGGGGAACGGGTCCGTCAGCAGGTCGGCCGGGTGCAGGGTGAGCCGGTCGGTGACCTCGGCGGGCACCCGCTGTTCGGCGAGCGCCACGCTGCTGGCCAGGTCGAGCAGGGTGGCCTTGAGGCCGGGGTTGGCCTTCAGCAGGGCCGCCGCCGTCGTGCCGTCACCGCCGCCGACGTCGAGCAGATGCCGCGACGACTTCACGTCGATGTGCTCCAGCAGCCCCGGCATCGTCTGCAGCGAGAACGCCGACATCGCCGTGTAGAAGATCCGCGCCTTCTCCGGGTCGTTGCCGAGCCGCGCGTACAGCGTGTCGCCCGGGCCTTCGAGGGCGTCGAGGGCCTCGTTGGTGCCGGCGCGCAGCGCGGAGGTCATCCGCGCGAACGCCGGGTAGTAGATGGTCTTCCAGCTGAGCAGGATGTGCTGCCAGCTCTCCGGCCCGGTCGTGGCGAGCAGTTCGGTCGCGACCGGGTGGTTCACATAGTCGACGCCCCGCTTCTCGATCAGGCCCGAGGTGGTCAGCGCGAGCATCAGCACGCGGACCTTGTGCGGCTCCAGGCCGGTGAACTCACCGAGCGCCGCGGCGTCGGCACCGCCGCGCTCTTCCAGGAAGTCGAAGATGTCCAACTCGATGCCGGACACCACCGCGTTGAACAGCGCGGGGCCGTTGGCGATCAGCTGGAAACGACGGTGGACCTCGGTGGAGTCGAGCGATTCCTGCATCTGCAGATTTCCTTTCCGGCCGGCGGAGACTTCCGCAGACGTTGAGAACGACACCGGCCCGCCTCAGAAGGAGCCGGACGCCGGTCCGGCATTGGCGTCGAAAGAGCTGCCGGAGTAATCGGGATGGAGTACGGAGAAGGCATAGGTGGCGGGCGCGGCGATCATCGCCACGACCCCGAGTACGAGCGCCGCCGTGACCAGGGATTTCGACGCGCTTTCCCGCACTCGCGCCAGGATCAGCACGACGAGGGCGGCGACACCGAGCACGAGCGTGCCCCATTTCGCCCACGGCAGGAAGTTCGGGTAATGGGACCACAGCCAGGCGCCCCAGGCCAGTTCCGCGGCGATCGCGACCGGCAGGATCCAGCCCTGCCTGCC
Source organism: Amycolatopsis sp. SB7-3 (assembly GCF_041021335.1). NCBI lineage: Bacteria > Bacillati > Actinomycetota > Actinomycetes > Pseudonocardiales > Pseudonocardiaceae > Amycolatopsis > Amycolatopsis sp. SB7-3. The sequence continues at coordinate 332,529 of NZ_JBFPJQ010000007.1, read as the reverse complement.
GCCGTTGCGGTACGCCCGCCAGAAGGTCACGATGCCGAGCCCGGAAAGGGCCGCGATCGCGGGAGCGAGTGAGGCGACGTACGCGGTGTGCGCGACGTCGCTCGCGCTGAAGACGAAGAGGAAGGTCACCAGCCAGACGCCCCACATCACCAGTCCGCCGCGCACCGGGTCGGTGCGTTCGGCGCGGCGCCACCACCAGAGCCCGCACAGCAGCGACAGCAGGGCGAGCGGGAACAGCCAGGCGATCGCGACACCGAGGTGACCGTCGAGGAGTTTGGTCGCCCCCATCGGATCCGCTCGTGTTTCCACTTTGGACTGATCCGGCTGCGGACCACCCGGACCGAGCGGCTGGTCGCCGTCGGCCTTCGGGCCGACGTTCCCGTTCTGCTCGTCTTGGTGCTTGGTCCCGAAGTTCCCGTTCTCGTCGAGACCCTGACCACCACCGGGACCTTGCGGATCCCCGGGGCCGCCTTCCGGCCCGCCGGGGCCGCCACCGGGGCCGTCACCAGGACCGCCCTCGGGGCCACCAGGACCACCAGGACCGCCAGGGCCACCGGGGAAGTCGCCTGGACCGCCGCCGGGGCCGCCCGGGCCGAGCGACGGCAGGCCGCCGCGGCCGTTGGGGTCTTCGGCGCCGGGCAGGTGGACGCCGATGCGGCCGAGACCGTTGTAGCCGAACACCATGGCGAACGCGCTGTTGTTCGTGGTGCCGCTGACATGCGGCCGCGCGCTGTCCGGGGTGAAGGTGTAAAGCGCGATCCACGACAGCGACACCGCCAGCGTCACCACACCGGCGATCCCCAGATGCGTCACCCGGCGGCGCAGCTCGACCGGGGCGGTGAGCAGATAGCCGATGGCCAGCGCGGGCAGGATCATCCACGCCTGCACCATCTTCGCCTGGAAGCCGATCCCGACCCAGACACCCGCCAGCACCAGCCACTTCAGCCGCGCCTCGAGCACGGCGCGCTGGTAGGCGTCGACGGCGAGGACCAGGCACATCGTGAGCAGGCCGTCCTGCATGCTGTGCCCGAACATCGACGCGAGGACCGGGGTGAGGGTGAAGACGCCGGCGGCGAGCAGGCCGGGCACCACTCCCGCCCAGCGCCGCACGACCCGGTACATCACCAGCACCGAGATCACGCCCTCGATCACCTGCGGCAGCGCCAGCGACCATTCGTGATAACCGAAGATCTTGGCCGAGATGGCCTGCGGCGCGAACGATCCGGCGAGTTTGTCGAGCGTGTACGTGGCCCCCGGGTCGACGGTTCCGTAGAAGAACGCCTTCCAGCTCTCGGACATGCTCTTGGCCGTGTCCGAGTACAGCGGCGCGAAGTCGACCCTCGGCAGGTTCCAGGCGTAGAGGACCAACGCCACGAACGCGATGCCCAGCAGTGCCGGACGCGCCCACGGCGGCTGATCGGCGGGCGAACGCCAGAACGCCCAGCGGCCGCGCCCGCCCTCGGGGGCGGCGTCCGATGATGGTGACGGCAGATGAGTGAGCGTTGCGGACACTCCGGTACCTCGCTTAACCGTTGTCTTCGTCGACGAGAACGGGCCAGATGGTTTCGCCGAATCCGCCCCGCGGTGAGTTCTTCCGCGCGTGCTCGTCCAGCCTCGCGAAGAGATTCTTGTTCCGGCCGTTGAGCATCGTCAGCTGGGAAGAATAGCACTCGACGGCTTCGTTCTTCCGTTTCCAATTCTCCGCTGTCGCGGGAAGGAATTCGGAATCACCGAGGCGGAAACCGGGTGGCAATTCGATCTTTCCCGGAGTGAACATCGAATACGGGAGGTCTTCCCACAGCCGTATCGGAACGTTCATCGCACGCGCGGCGGACAACGCGGCGTCACGGGTGGCCAGGTTGTCGGGATGGTCGACGACGGCCGCGCACGTGACGATCAGCGTCGGCTCGAATTCGGCGACGATCGCCTCGATGTCGTCCTCGATCTCGGCGACGAGACCGTCATCGCCCGGTGAATCCTGGGCCACCGCGAGCTTTTGCCCGCCCTCCACGTGATCCGTGAGCCATCGGCCGTCCGGCAGCCTCCGGTAGATGGAGTCGAGGAACCGGCCGTGCCGGTACGCCAGCCCGAGACGGGCGAGCGCGGCGATGTCCTCGGTCCGGCGATGGAGGGGCGCGTCGTCCTCCGGGGAAAGACCCCAGACCGCGTGCATGCGTTCCGCCGCCGCGGAATACGGAGGGGGCGCCGTTCCGGCGAAGACCGTGTTGACGAGCACCTCCGCGCCGTCCCCCGCCGCTCGGGCGAGACTCGCGCCGAGGGAAAGGACCGCGTCGTCCAAATGCGGGGAAATCGCCAGCAGCCGGCGTGGGGACATGGTGCTGATTTTGGTCACCGCCTTGTCGCGCTTCAACCGACGAGCCTGGACAGCGCCTGTGCGGCCACCGTCGTGCCGTCGGTGCGGATCGTGCCGGCGACGGCCTTCGCGCGGGCGCGGGTTTCCGGCGCCAGCGCGGTGACGAGCGCGGCGGACAACGAATCGACCGTCGGGTTCGGGCCGTCGTGCGCCACGCCGATACCCAATTCGGCCACCTTGGCGGCGAACTGCGGATGATCCGCGATCTGCGGGACCACGATCTGCGGAACGCCGGCCAGCGCGGCCACATGCGTCGTCCCGGTGCCGCCGTGATGGACGGCCGCGGCGACCCTGCCGAACAGCGCCTGCAGGTTCTCCTCACCGACGGCCAGGCAGTCGGCGCCGTCGTCGGGCAGCGTCAAACCGGCCCAGCCGGTGGAAAGCACGACCCGGCGGCCCTGCGCGCGGATCGCCTCGACGGCCACCTTGGCGATGTCGGCGGGGGCGGGCGAGCAGCCGAAGCCGACGTACACCGGCGCCTCGCCCGCGGCGAGAAATGCTTCCAGTTCCGCCGAAAGCGGCCGATCGTCGGGATGGATCCACGCACCGGTCCGGACACCGCCGCCGGCCGGGGCCAGGACGGGATCCGCCGCCAGGAAGGGATTGTCGGTGCTGCTGAAGTCGTACAGGTTCTTCACCGGCGGGAGGCCGATCGTGGCGCGCAGTTCGTTCAGCGCGCCGCCGAACATGCCGTCGGCGCCGTTGTTGTACATCCCCCGGTGTTCGGGCGACGGCACGAGCACCGGCGAAGGCACGACGTAGAAGTACGGGATGCCCAGTTTCTCGGCCACCGAACGGACACCGATCGCGCCCGACAGCAGCCCGGTCGCCACCACCGCGTCACAGCCCTCGGCGGCCGCCGGGATCTTCTCGAACTGCTCGGCGATCCCCGCGATCGCGGCCTCGGGCGATTCGGGCGGTCCGCCCAGCGCGCCCGCCTCTTCGAGCACCGGCTTGCCGACGACGACGTGCGGCACGCCGGCCTCGGCCAGCCGCGCGGTGTAGTCCGGCGGGGCGCACATCCGCACCTCGTCGCCCCGCTCGCGCAACCGGAGTGCCAGTGCCACCAGCGGTTCGATCTCGCCGCGGGTTCCGTACGACCAAAACAGCACGCGCATTTCGTATCCCCTGGATGCTTCAGCGCCGGACCGCGGCGATGCCGACCGTGGCGTAGTTGATGGTGAACGAGCCGCCGATCTCGTCGATCGCCGAGCCGAGGTACGCCAGGAACCGGGCACGCGCGTCTTCCGCGAGGTGGTTGAGCCCGCCCTGGGTCGGGATCTGGTCGAGCCATTCGTCCCGGGTGCAGACGCGCGACCACTCGAAGCGCAGTTCCTCCGGCTGAGTGAACGCGCCGGTCCGGAGGATGCCTTCGGCCGCCTTCACGTACTGCTTGGCGTAGATCTGCTCGACGTACTCTTCGACGTCTTCGTCCTTTTTGGACGGTGGCTCGAACTTCACGTCCGGCATCGCGTGCCGGTACGCCTCCCCCTGCGCGGTCATGACGGCTTCCGGGAGTTCGAACCCGTTGTCGAACAACGCGATCAGCCCCTGGGGAACGAGTACGTCCGCCACCTTGGCCGCGCCCGCGAACGGGTCGACCCAGTGCCACGCGGTCCCCGAGGTGACCGCGTCGAAGGTGCGGCCCGCCGGGTCCCAGTCCTCGAACTTGGCGACCTCGACGTCGAGCCCACGCCTGCGGGCGACCTCCGCCATCCGCGCGTCCGGTTCGACGCCGAGCACCGTGCAGCCCGCCGCCTGGAACGGGCGCGACGAGAGGCCGGTCCCGCAGCCGACGTCCACGAAGTTCTTGCCGGGGCTCAACGAGACGATCCGGTCGACCAGTGCCTCGGGATAGGTGGGCCGGGCGCGGTCGTACCGTTCGGCGTCGGCGCCGAACCACTGCGCCATCTGCCGGTTCTCGTGCGGTGCTGCAGCCAGATCGGACATGTTCCTCACCCTGGTCGGTTGATGGTCAAACGGAAACGTGGCCGACGGCGGCGCGCAGGCGCTCCGCGGCCACGGTCGTCCCGTCGCCGCGGAGCGTGGCCGCGACGGCCTTCGCCCGGGCCCGGGTCTCCGGGGAGAGCGCGGTGGCGAGCGCGGCGGACAGCGAGTCGAAGGTCGGGGCCGGGCCGAACTCCTCGAACGCCACACCGATGCCCAGCGCGGCCACCTGCTCGGCGAAGTACGGCTGATCGGTGATCTGCGGCAGCACGACCTGGGGGACGCCCGCCCGCGCGGCCACGGTCGTCGTACCCCCGCCGGCGTGGTGGACGACGGCGGCGACACGGCGGAAAAGCGCCTGCAGATTCACCTCACCGACGGCGAAGCAGTCGGCTCCGTCGTCGGGAAGCGCCATGTCCGCCCAACCGCGGGAGAGCACCACCCGGTGCCCCTGCGCGCGGATCGCCTCGACGGCCAGCTTCACCGTGTCCGCGATCTCGGGCGTACTGCCGAAACCGACGTAGACCGGCGGCGCTCCGGCGGCGAGGAACGTTTCCAGGTCCGCGGGAAGCGGCCGCTCGTCCGGCAGGATCCAGGCGCCGGTCTGGACGGCGCCGAGTTCCGGCCGAGGCGGGGCCAGGACCGGATCCGCCGCCATCCAGGGCCGCTCGGTGAAACCGTATTCGACGAGGTTCCCCACCGGTGCCAGGCCGAGCGCCGCGCGACGGCCGTTGAGCGCGTCCGCGTAGCGCTGGGAGAAGACGTCGGTGTAGAAGTCCCACAGCGCCCGGTTGTCGTCCATCGCCTCCGCGGGCGGCCGTCCGTCGCCCCGCGACAGCGGCGGCGGGTAGTACGGCGACGGCAGGTAGATCGGGCAGTAGGCGGCGTAGAAGTACGGGATGCCCAGGCTTTCCGCCACCGACCGCACGGCGATGGCGGCGGAGAGGACGCCGGTCGCCAGCACCACGTCACAGCCCTCGGCGGCCGCCGGGACCGCGTCGAACTGCTCGGCGAGCTCGTCGGCGGGACGCCTCGGTTCCGGGCCTTCCGCCATCCCCCGCATCATGGCGCGCAACGACTGCCCGACCGGGACGACCTCGATACCGAACTCGGCCAGCCGCTCCACGGTGTCCGGCGGCGCGCACACCCGCACCTCGGTGCCGAGTTCCCGCAACCGCACCGCCAGCGCGACCACCGGCTCGACGTCGCCGCGGAGTCCGGTCGTCGACAACAACACACGCATTTCGTATCCCCTGAGTTCAGACGGAAACGCGGTCGACCGCGTCGAGGAGGAATTTCGCGGCCACGGCGGCCCCGTCGGTGCGGATCGTGCCCGCCACGGCCGCCGCCCGCTCACGGACCTCCGGGGCGAGCGCCGTCTCGAGCGCGGCGGACAGGGACTCGAAGGTCGGCGTCGGGCCGTCGTGCGCTACGCCGATGCCCAGTTCGGCCACCCGGCCGGCGAAGTACGGCTGGTCCGCGATCTGCGGGACCACGACCTGGGGAACACCCGCCCGGGTGGCCGTGGTCGTCGTCCCGGCGCCACCGTGATGGACGGCCGCGGCGACCCGGCCGAACAGCAGCTGCTGGTTGCCCTCCCCCGCGGCGAAGCAGTCGCTCCGGTCGTCGATCAGCGCCAGATCGGCCCAGCCACGGGAAAGGATCACGCGGTGTCCGTGGGCGCGCACCGCCTCGACGGCGACCTTGGCGGCCTCTTCGGGGGCGCGCATGCTGCCGAAACCGACATAAACCGGCGGCGGACCCGCGGCGAGGAACTCCTCCAGCTCCGCGGAAAGCGGCCGCACGTCGGGCAGTGTCCAAGCGCCGGTCTGGACGACGTCGAGATCCGTGGGCTGCAGCGGGGCCAGCGACGCGTCGGCCGCGAGCAAGGGGTGATCGGTGAAGCCGTAGCCGAAGACGTCCTCGACCGGCGGCAGGCCGATCGCGGCCCGCTGGGCGTTGAGCGGCTCGCCGAACCGCCTGAGGGCGCTGCGGCTGTTGCGCTCCCACAACGCGCGGTTGTCGGCCCCCTCCGGCGCGGGCGGCTCGCCCAGCGGAGGCGGCGGCGCGTAGTGCGGCGACGGGATGAAGCGCGGGCAGTAGAACCCGTAGTAGTAAGGGATGCCCAACTTCTCGGCCACCGACCGGACGGCGACCGCGGTGGCCAGCATCCCGGTCGTCACCACGACGTCACAGCCCTCGGCGGCGGCCGGGACCTCGGCGAACTGGACGGCCATCGCCTCGGCCGAAAGCCGCGGCCCGTCCTCGGGCGACGGCGGTTTCGCGTCCTTGATCGCCGTGCGGGTCGACTGCCCGACCGGCACCAGCGGGACACCGACCTCGGCCAGCCGCTCGGAGGAGTCCGGCGGCGCGGCCATCCGCACCTCGGCCCCCGCCTCCCGCAGCCGTACCGCCAACGCCACCAGCGGTTCGACGTCTCCGCGGCTTCCGGACGTCGCCAGCAACACGCGCTTCACGTAATTCCCCGATCTCTTCGTTTCAGGCGGGAACCGACGGCTTTTCGCGGCTGACCGCGTCGCGCAGCAGGTCCACGGCCACCGTGGTCCCATCGGCGCGGATGGTGCCGGCGACCTCGGTCGCTTTGGCCCTGGTCTCGGGATCCAGCGCCGTGGTGAGCGCGACGGACATGGCCTCGAAGCTCGGCGCCGGTCCCTCCAGGGCGACCCCGATCCCCAGCTCGGCGACCCGGTCGGAGTAGTACTGCTGGCCGACGATCGACCGCACGATGATCTGCGGGGAGCCCGCCCGGGTGGCGATATGGGTCGTGCCGGTGCCGTCGTGATGGATGGAGACGGCGACCCGGCGGAACAGCTCCTGCAGGTTCACCTCGTCGACGGCGAAGCAGTCGGCCTCGTCCTCGGGCAGGTCCAAACCGGCCCAGCCGCGGGAAAGGATCACGCGGTGGCCCTTCGCGCGGATGGCCTCGATGGCCACCTTCGCCGCGTCGGCGGTGCCGGACGAACTGCCGAAACCGACGTACACCGGCGGCGCTCCGGCGGCGAGGAACGCCTCCAGATCCGCGGGAAGCGGCCGCTCGTCGGGCAGGATCCACGCGCCGGTCTGCACGGCTTCGTGCCGCGGCTCCAGCGGCGCGAGGATCGGATCCGCCGCCAGCAAAGGCTTTTCGGTGGAGCAGTAGTCGAAGAGGTTCTTCACCGGCGCCAGGCCGATCTCGGCACGTTTGGCGTTGAGCGCGTCGCCGAACAGGCCGTCGGCGCCCTGGTTGTACATCTCCCGCTGCGGTGCTTCGAGGTGGCTCGGGAGGTGGATCGGGCACAAAGCGACGTAGTGGTAAGGGATTCCGAGCTTCTCGGCCACCGACCGCACCGCGACGGCGCCGGACAGCAGACCGGTCGCCACCACGACGTCGCAGCCTTCGGCGACGGCGGGCATCTGGTCGAACTGATCGGCGATCCCGGCGGCCGCGAGCTCGGGGTCCCGTCCCTCGCCGTCGTTCATCCCGCGGTCCGGCCGGGCGACCGGCACCAGCGGCACGTCGAGCTCGGCCAGCCGTTCGGCGCTGTCCGGCGGCGCGCACACCCGCACTTCCGCGCCGGATTCCTTCAGTCGCGCCGCCAACGCGACCAGCGGTTCGACGTCGCCGCGTGATCCACACGCCCACAACAACACGCGCATTGCGCTTCCCCTCTACCAGGTGACCGGCAACTGATCCGGGCAGTCGATGAACGCGTTCCGGAGCTTGACCTCGTCGTTGGACACCGCCAGGCGCAGCCCGGGGAATCGCTGCCACAGCGACTGATACGCCATCCGCAGCACCGACCTCGCGATCGCGGCGCCGATGCAGTAATGGATGCCGTGCCCGAATCCGACGTCCGAAACCGGCGGGCGCCGCGCGTCGAGAACGTTCGGGTTCGGCGTCAGCGCTTCGTCGCGGTTGGCCATCAGGATCGAGCAGAGGACGTAATCCCCCGCCTTGATCAGCTGTCCGCCGACGACGACGTCCCGGAGCGCCATCCGCGGATTCGGCTGTTGCACCGGCGAGAGATAGCGCAGCAGTTCGTTGACGACCCGGTCCGCCTGCTCGCGGCCTTCGAAGAGCAACTGCTTTTGTTCAGGGTTGTCCAGGAGCGCGAGCACCCCGAAGCCCAGCATTCCCGCGACGGTCTCGACACCGCCGAGGAGCAGCGCCGTGCACAGGCCCTTCAGCTCGTCGTCGGTGACGTTGTCCCCGTGTTCGCGCACCAGCATGCCGAGGAAACCGTCGTCGGGATCCTTGCGCTGGCGGGTGATGAGACCGAGCAGATACTGGTTGAACGCCGCGCTGTCGGCCGCCCTCGCCTTGAAGCCGCGGCTGAGGTCGACGTTGCGCCGGATGCGGCGGATGAACTCGTTGCGGTCGTCGCGCGGGATGCCGAGCAGTTCACAAAGGACACCGCCGCCCACCGGATCGGCGAAAAGTCCTTGTACGTCAGCGGGTTTGCCTTCGGCCTCGACCTCGTCGAGACGTTCGTCGATGAGTTCCTGGATCGCCGGTTCCAGCCGCCGGATCCGCCGGACGGTGAACTCCGGCGTCAGCATCCGGCGCAGCCGCGTGTGCTCGGGCGGGTCGTAGGTCGAGATCTGCCCGACGAACTGCGGCGCCATCGGGACGTCTTCGCCGTTGGTCGTCCGTTCGGCCTCGGCCTCGGTCAGCCGGGGGCGCGTCGTGAAGTTCTCGTGGTCGCCGAGGATCTTGCGCACGACGTCGTACCCGAGTGCCTGCCAGACATAGCCCTTGCCGAGCTGCGTGGACGCGTCACCGAGAATCCGGACCAAGGGGCCCTTCTCCCGCAACGTGAACATGTCCTCATGCGGGTCGCAGTGCGTCCTCATCATGTAGTTCGCGGTCGGCTCCACGGCCGGCGCGACCTCGTCGATTGCGTGCTCCATACCGAGTGGAAGCTCCTTCATAGACCAGGAATCGCGGTCCGGCCCGGGGCCGCGCCGCAATCTTCATCCGCGATCGGGCGGGACGTCCAGCGCCGTCATGGACGACGGGTGCGTACTAGGTCCGGCGGGTCGTGAGTGGCGATTCGGGTTAGAACCCGAATCGCCACTCACGACCACCTGTACCGACGCCTCACCTGTACCTTCACTCACCACTCGACCATCAGGCTCGTGAGCCCGTAAGCCGGTGTGGTGAGGCGGAACATGGTGTCCTTCTCGGGATCCGCGAGCCTCAGGCCGGGAAAACGCCGCCACAGCGACGTGAAGACCGTGCGCAGTTCGAGCCGCGCCAGCGAAGCGCCGAGACAGTGGTGGATCCCGTGCCCGAACGCCACATGCGGCACGGGCTCGCGGGTCAGATCGAGCCGGTCCGGATCCGGCACCAGCGCGGGATCGCGGTTCGCCATCGGAAGCGAGCACAGCACGGTCTCGCCCTCCTTGATCACCTCGTCCCCGATGGCGACGTCCTCCATCGCCGTCCGGGGGGTCGGGGCGTACGGCACGGTGAGATACCGGATCAGCTCGTCGACCGCCCGGTCCGCCGCCTGCCCGTCGCCCCGCACCGCGGCGAGCTGTTCGGGATGCCGCAGCAACGCCAGCACGCCGAGGCCGATCATGCCGGAGATGTTGTCGTCACCGGCCAGCATCACCTGCACGCAGAAGCCTCTCAGCTCCTCGTCGGTGGCCTCGTCACCGTGTTCGGCGACGACGGCCCCGATCAGTCCCTCGCCGGGTTCCTCGCGGTTCCTGGCGATCATCGCCAGCAGGTAGCGGGAGAACGCCTCGCCCGCGGCCGCTCGTCTCCGCTGGCTCAGTGAGGCGTCGAGATGTCCGTGGCACAGCTTGAGGAACATGGCGCGGTCGTCACGGGGCACCCCGATCAGTTCGCACAGCACGGCTCCCGGAACCTCGTCGGCGACGATTTCGATCACGTCGGCGGGCGAACCCTCGTCCTCCATGGCATCGAGCCGTTCCGACACGATCTGCTCGATGTACGGCTCCATGCGCCGCATCTTGCGCAGCGTGAACCCCGGCGTCAGCTTCTGCCGCATCCGGGTGTGCTCGGGCGGGTCGTAGTCCATCAGGTTGCCGACCAGCTCCTGCGGCCGGAAGATGCCTTCCCCGCCGACCTCGTCCTGCGCGTGCCACCGGCGCCGGGTGCTGAAGCGCTTGTGGTCGCCCAAAACCTGGCGCACGACGGAATGTCCCGCGGCCATCCAGATGGTCTCGGCGTCCGCGCCGGTGCCCACCGTGACCTTCGACAGCGGTCCGGCGGCACGCAGTTCGTCGGCCGGATCGAGGTCCTGTCTGCGAATGTGCAGCGGACGCGTGTCCTCACCACTCAACGGGGAGCTCCTCGATGTTGAACGGCGCGGGTTTGCCCGCCACGAACCGCAGCTCCTCCTCCGGCACCGCCAGCCGCAGGCCGGGGAACCGCCGGGCCAGGATCGGCAGCGCGACCCGCAGTTCGAGCCTGGCCAGCGGAGCGCCGACACAGTGGTGGATGCCGTGCCCGAAGGCCAGATGCCCGGGGCTGTTCTCCCGCGTGATGTCGAACTTGTCGCCGAGCGTGCGGTTGACCGCCAGCATCGAGCAGGTCAGCACGTCACCGGCGTGGATCTCGTATCCCGCGATGTTCAGGTCGACCAGCGCCGTCCGCGGCGAAGGGGCCTCGACGATCGTCGGGAAGCGCAAGACCTCCTCGGTCGCGCTGTCCACGAGTTCCGGCCGTTCGCGCAGCAGCGACAGCTGGGCCGGGTTCGTCGCGAACAGGAGCACCGCCATCGCCAGCTGGGCGGCCATCTGCTCGACGGCCACGATCAGGATCGCTTCGGCGAGCCCCGACAGTTCCTCGTCGCTGACCTTGTCGCCGTGCTCCCGCGCGATGAACCCGATCAGCTCGTCACCGGGATCACGGCGTTCGCGGGCCGCGAGCTTTTCGCAGTAGTTGACGACACCGAGGCTCGACTGGGCCCGCTGCTTGGGGATGCGGCTTTCCCGGCTGTCACGGATCATCCGCGACAGATCGGCCTGGTCGTCGCGCGGGACACCGAGGAACTCGCACGCGATGAGCGCCGGCATGGGCCAGCCCGCGTATCGGACGAAGTCGATCGGCGAGCCCATGCTCTCCAAATCGTCCAGGCCCTCTTCGATGATCTCCTCGACCCGGGGCCGCAACCGCTCGATCCGGCGGACGCTGAACGCCCCGGCCACCGTGCCACGCAGGCGGGTGTGGTCGGGCGGGTCGTAGGCCTGCAGGATGCCCGGCAGATGGGCCCGGTCCGCCTCGTCGTCGACCGGCCGCATCGAGCTGAACCGGGTGGCGTCGGCGAGGATCTCGCGGACCTCGTCGTATCCGGTGACCAACCATTGCCTGCGGCCGTTCAGCCCCGTTTCCGTGTCGTACCGGTGCAGGGGGCCTTCTTTTTGCAACGCGGAGAGCTCCGGCGCCGGATCGAGCCGGATCCGCTGATGCGGCAAGGGAACTACCATGATTCTCCTCAGGTTTCCGGCGCTACCAGTCGAGCAGCAGGGCTTCCACGTCGAACGGGGGTGGGCCGAATTTGAGCTTGCGCTCGGGCTCGGCGAGCCTGAGCTTGGGGAAACGCCTCGCCAGCGCGGGGATCGCCTCCCGGAACACCATCTCCGCCAGCGGCCTGCCGAGGCAGTGGTGGATCCCGTGGCCGAACGAGACGTGCGGCGACTTCTCCCGCGTGATGTCGAATTCGTCTTCCGGTGCCGGGAAGTTCGCGCGGTTGGCGCCCAGCAGGGAGCACGTGACGGTGTCGCCCGCCTTGACGAGACGGCCGCCGATCGTGACGTCCTCCTTCGCGATGCGCGGGTGGAGCTTCTCGTCGGTCGTCAGGTACCGGTTCAGCTCCTCCAGCCAGTCCGGGATGGTGTCCGGCCGTTCCCGCAGGATGTCGAACTGCTCCGGGAAATCGACCATCAGCAACGCGCCCGCCGCGAGGAACCGGGCCACCTGGTCGCCGCCCGCGCCCATGATGAACGCGGCCACCCCGGCCAGTTCCGCGTCGGTGATCTCGTCACCGTGTTCGCGCACCACGACACCGAACAGGTCGTCGCCGGGATCACGGCGGACCCGGGCGACGGCCTTGTTCATGTACTGCATGTACTTGTTGCCCGCCGCGTTGCGCCGTTTGTCCGTCCGCTCGGTCCGGCTGGCGTGCAGGGTGCGCGACAGATCGGCCTGATCGTCGCGCGGGATGCCGAGGAAATCGCAGGTCGCCGTCGTGGCGATGGCCCAGCCGAAATGCGGGACGAAGTCAGCCGGCCCGCCCATGTCCTCGATGGTGTCCAAGGTGTCTTCGACGATCTGCCGGACTTCCGGCCGGAACCCCTGCATCCGCCGGATGGCGAACGGCGGGGTGACCAGGCGGCGCAGGCGCGTGTGGTCCGGCGGGTCGTAGTGGGTGAGGAAACCGGGCCAGGCGATCCCGGCCGCGGTCCCGCCGTAGATGAGCCGCGCGCTGAACTTGTCCGAGCTGAGGACCTGGCGGACCTCGTCGTATCCGGTGGCGAGCCACGCCGTCCGCCGTTCACCGTCTTCCTCGGTGCCCAAGGCGGAGATGGGGCCTTCGGCCATCAGGGAAAGGAGTTCGGCCCCCGGGTCGAATCGGTTCCTCCGGTGGATTTCCAAGCCCTTGACGACGTTGAGCTCCTCGAACACGGCAGTTCCTTTCCGTCGTGAGTGGCGTTTCGGGTCAGAAGCCGAAACGCCACTCACGAGCACGAGCGGGTGGCGAGGCTCGTCCAACCGTCCGCATTGAGCGGCTGGACACCCCCGCTCAGCCGTTGACTTCGGCGATCAGGCTCTTCGGCCGCAGGTCCGTCCAGTGCTCCTCGACGTAGGCGAGGCATTCCTGGCGCGGGGCCTCGCCGTGGACGCGGGTCCAGCCCGCGGGCACCTCGGCGAACGTCGGCCAGAGGGAGTGCTGGCCCTCGTCGTTCACCAGCACGAAAAAGGAACCGTCTTCGTTGTCAAAGGGATTGCTCATCGGTTTTCCTTTCAGGCGCCCGGCCGAGGCCGGAGCTTCTCGGCGACGATGGACCCAATCTGGACCAACGCCGCGGGTTGCACCATGTCGTAATGGTTGGTCGGGATCTCGTGGTGTTCGATCGTGCCGCCGGTGAAGTCCTTCCAGCCCGCGACGGCCTCCGACACGGGCAGGTGCGCCGGCCGGTCCTCCGAGGCGACGAAGAGCAGGATGTCGCCGTTGAACGGCGAGGCCGTGTGCTGCGGCCCGACCTTCCAGAGGTTCTTCATGACCGCTTCCAGCCGCTCCCGGGCACCGGGGCCCTGGACCATGCCGCCCGCCAGCTCCAGATCCTGCTGTTTCCGTTTCTGGAGGCCGTCTTCGTCGCGCGCGGCCTCCTCGGTCACCGTGCCGGTCGCGTTCCGTCCCATGTAGACGGGATACGCGTCGAGCAGGGCGAGCAGGCCGAGTTCTTCCCCGTCGGCTTCGAGCATCGCGGCCATCGCCTGCGCGATCCGGCCGCCGAGCGACCAGCCGAGCAGGTGGTACGGCCCGGTCGGCTGCACGGCACGGATATGCGCGAGGTAGTCGGCCGCCATTTCCTCGACGCTCTCGGGCAGGCGTTCGGTCCGCGCGAGACCTCGCGCCTGCACGCCGTAGACCGGCTGGTTCGCGGGCAGATGCCGCAGCAGCGGCCCGTAGTTCCAGCTCAGCCCGCCGCTCGCGTGGACGCAGAACAGCGGCGGCCGGTCGCCGTTCGGCTGCAGCGGCAACAGGATCTCGTAGTCACCCGTCTTCACCGCGGTACTCGTGCGGCGCCGCTCCCCCACCACGATCAGGGTTTTGGCCGGGGTCTTGCGGGCGAGCAGGCCGGTGTTCAGCATCCGGTGCCCCGGCTCGCCGAACGGGCAGGGCTCACCGGACTTGCCCTCGTCGACCGCCGGACCGGTGACGTAGAGATCACCGACGACGCCTGGGGCGACCGGACGCCGCTGCTCGTCGAGCACGAGCGCGCCGACCGGGCCCAGTCCCGCGACCACCGCCGGCACCTCGCCCGCCCACCGCGCGGGTGCGATCGCCGGACGGCCGCGTTCGGTCTCGTCGAGGAAGAGGTCGAGCTCGCTGATCCGCCGCTGGGGATCCTCCGCGACCTGCTCCAGGACGCGGACCAGCCGCCGCGCCACCGATTTCGCCGTCGCCTCGTCGAACAGGTCGGTGGCGTACCGAAGAGTGCCTTCGAGACCGTCCTCGTCGTCGTCCTCGTCGAGCCGCTCGGTGAGCTTGAACGCCAGATCCAGTTCCGTGGCCTCGGTTCCACCCGGTTCGACGCTGGTGCGCAGGGCGGGCAGTTCCGCCGCGTCCCACGCGCCGATGTCCTCCTCGTCGACCTCCAGCCCCACCTGGAAGACGGGGTGGCGGGACAGCGAGGCGGGCAGGTCCAGCAGATCGACGATCCGCTCGAACGGCACGTCGAGCTGCTGACGCGCACCCCGGACGGCCTCCTGCACCCGTGTGACGACCTCGAGGAACGTCGGGTCACCGGAGAGATCCGTGCGCAGGGCGAGCGGCCGGGCGAACGGGCCGATCATCGGTTCGAGGTCGATGAGGTCCTCGTCCCGCGCCAGTTTCGTCCCGATCACCAGATCCTGGCCCGCACCGAATTTGCTCAGCAGCATCGCGAGACCGGCGTGCACGACGTGGATGGTGTCCGCGCCGAGCCGTTCCACCGCCTTGGTCAGCCGTTCGTACGGTTCGGCGCCGAGCCGCAACTCGACCGTGCCCGCCTTGCGCGACGGGACGGCCGGACGCGGCCGGTCGAACGGGAGCACCGTCTCGCCTTCGATCCCGGTGAGGGTGTCCCGCCAGAAGACGACCTGCTCGTTGATCAGGCTGCCCGGTTCGTCCTCGTCCGCGAGCAGCCGCTGCTCCCAGATCGCGTAGTCGGCGAACTGCAGCGCCAGCGGCGCGCGTTCCGGGACCCGGCCCGAACGCCGTGCGCCGTACGCGGCCGCCAGGTCGCGGAAGAACACGTCGAGCGAGTCGTCGTCGGCGAGGATCCGGTGCAGCCGCAGATGCAGCACGTGTTCCTTCTCCGCGAGCGCGAAAACGTCGCAGCGCCAAGGAACCTCACTGGTGAGGTCGAAGACCGACGCACGCAGCCCGGCGAGCAGACCGGGAAGCTCCTCCTCGGTGGCGGGCACCGGGGTCAGCTCGATGGCCGCGGGCTCGTGGACCAGCTGCCGGACGTTCTGCGCGTCTCCGGGGAAGGTCGTGCGCAGCACCTCGTGCCGGGCGGCGATGTCGCCGAGTGCCGCCCCCAGCGCGGCCACGTCGAGCCTGCCGCGCAGGCGCAGCGCGACCGAGATCTGCAGCCCGGCGGTCTCCTCGCCGGGGCTGGCCAGCAGCCACGCACGCAGCTGCCGCGCGGTCAGCGGAACCCGCTCGGGCCGCTCGGCCGGCTCCAGCGCGGGCCGCGACTTCGCGGCGAGTGCCCTGGCGACACCGGCGGGCGTCGGCGAGGAGAACAGCTGCCGGATGGGCAGATCCACGCCGATCACCTCGCGGATCCGCGCGATGAGCCGCATCGCCAGCGCCGAACTGCCGCCGAGGTCGTGGAAGGCGTCGTCGACCCCCACGTTGTCGACGCCGAGGATCTCCGAGAACAGATCGCAGAGCACCTTCTCGGATTCGCTCTCGGGCGCCTTCTCCGACGCGCGGCCGGCGAGATCCGGGGCGGGCAGCGCCCGGCGGTCGACCTTCCCGTTGGGCGTGACCGGAAGGCCGGGCAGCGCGACGACCGCCATGGGGACCATGTACGCGGGCAGCACCAAGCCCATCTGCCGCTTGATCTCCTCCGGACCGGCGTCGCCGCCGTCGGAGACGAAGTAGCCGACCAGCCGCTTCTCCCCCGGCTGGTCCTCGCGCGCCATGACGACGGCCTCGACCACGCCAGGCTGCGCGGCCAGCACGGATTCGACCTCGCCCAGTTCGACGCGGTAGCCGCGGATCTTCACCTGGTCGTCGGCGCGTTCGAGGAACACCACCTCGCCGCCGCGGGTCCAGCGGGCCATGTCGCCGGTGCGGTACATACGTTCGCCCGGCAGGAACGGGCACGCCACGAACCGTTCCGACGTCAGGCCCGGGCTGTCGAGATATCCCCGCGCCAGTCCCGTTCCCGCGATGTACAGCTCGCCAGCCACACCCGGCGCGACCGGCCGCAGGAAGGCGTCGAGGATGTAGATCCTGCGGTTGGTCATGGGGTGACCGATCGGCAGTTCCCGGTCGACGACGTCACCGGGTTCGATCGGAAGCCACGTCGCGCACAACGTGGTCTCGGTCGGCCCGTAGGTGTTGCGCACCCGAAGGTTCGGCTGGGCCCGCCGCAGGTTTTCCACGGACTGCGCGGGAACGATGTCGCCGCCCGTGCCGATCTCGACCAGACCGTCGAAGCATTCCGGCGACGTCTCCGCCAGCGCGCGGAAGGTCCCGGCGGTGAGGTGGACGTAGTTCGCGCCGCGCGCGACGGCCTGCCGCACCCCCGCCGCGTCGAGGACACCCGGCTCGGTGAGCAGGACACGCGCGCCGGTCGAGAGCGGCACCCACATCGCGTACAGCGACGGGTCGAAGACGTGCGTCGCGTGCATCAGCACGCCGTCGCCGGGGCCGATCTGCCAGCCTCGGTCGCCCGCCAGTCCCGCCACGCCGCCGTGCGGGATGCCGACGCCCTTGGGCAGGCCGGTGGATCCGGAGGTGTACATGACGTACGCCAGGTCGTCCGCGCTCGGCCGGAATTCCGTTGCCGTGCCGGCGAAAGCGTCGATGGCGGCGCGTGTCTCCGGCGCGTCAAGGACGATCGCGTCCTCCGGCGCGACCCCGCTGGTGGCCTGCGTGCACACGACGACCGAGACCCCGGAGTCTTCGAGGATGAACGCGATCCGCTCGGCCGGGTACTCGACGTCCACCGGGACGTACGCGGCGCCCGCCTTCCAGATCGCCAGGAACGCGATCAGCAGCTCCGGCGACCTTTCCATGGCGACACCCACGCGGTCGCCGCGGCCGACGCCACGGGCGGCGAGGTGCGCGGCCAGCCGGTTCGATGCCTGATCGAGGGCGGCGTAGGTCAGATCCGCGCCGTCGGCGTCGGTGATCGCCACCGCCTCGGGCGCCTCGGTCACCCGCCGGGCGAACAGTTCGACGACGGATTCCCCGGGGACCGGGCCTTCGGTCGCGTTGAATTCGTCCACCACCAGGGCGCGTTCGGCCTCGCTCAGCAGGGTCAACCGGCCGACGAGGACGTCGGGTTCGGCGACCAGCCGCTCCAGCACGCGGGCCAGCGCGCCGACGACCGATCCGGCGACCTTCTCGTCGAACAGGCCGCGGTCGTAGTCGAGGATCAGCGGCATCTGCTCACCCGGGCCGGTGACCAGCGTGAACGGGTAGTGCGAGGAGTTGCGCCCGCGTTTGACCGGACGCAGGGTCAGGCCGTCGTGGGCCTGACCGAGCCCCTTGCGGGGGAAGTTCTCGTAGATGACCAGCGTGTCGAAGACCGCGCCGGGCCCGACCACGGCCTGGACGTCCTGCAGGCCGAGATGCTGGTGGGCCATGAGCGCCGACTGGTCGCGCTGCAGTTCGGCGAACAGGTCGACCGCGCGGCGGGCGCCGTCGAGCCGCACACGCACCGGCAGGGTGTTGAGCAGCTGGCCGACCATCGACTCGACGCCGGCGAGTTCGGCGGGACGGCCCGAAGCGGTCGCGCCGAACACGACCTCGGTGCGACCGGCGAGCTGCGAAAGCACGACGGCCCACGCACCCTGCACCACGGTGTTCAGCGTGAGGTCGTGGCCGCGCGCCAGATTCGCCAGCCCCTCGGTGAGTTCCGTCGACAGCTCGACGATCTCGGTGTCGATCTCCGGCACCCGGCCGGGATCGGCGGGCGCGACCGCGGTGGGCGTGTCGATCCCGGCGAACTCCTCGCGCCAGGCGGCGCGGGCGATTTCCTTGTCCTGCTTGCCGAGCCAGGCGAGATAGTCCCGATAGGACACTGTGGGCGGCAGGCCGGAAGCGTCCCCGCCCGCGGCGTAGATCGCGGCGAGTTCGCGGTGGATGATCGGCATCGACCAGCCGTCGGTCAGCACGTGGTGCAGCGTGTGCACGAGCCGGTGGCGGTCCGGGCCGAGCCGGATCAGGTGCAGCTTCATCAGCGGCGCCACCTCGATACGGAGCCGCTCGGCCAGCTCGTCGGCGGCCAGCCGGTCCACTTCGCTTTCGAGGATCTCCTCGGGCAGCCCGGTCAGATCCGTTTCACGCCAAGGGATCTGCGCGTCGCGGGTGATGACCTGCACCATCTGCGCGCCGCTGACGTACCGGAAACAGGCCCGCAGCGCGGCGTGCCGGTCGACCAGCGCCTGCCATGTCGCGCGCAGCAGCGCGGCGTCCAGCGGGCCGTCGATACCGTAGACGGTCTGCACGGTGTACGTGTCCGGCCCGTCGTCGTCGAGCGCGGTGTGGTAGAGCATTCCCTCCTGCAGCGGGGAAAGAGGCCAGACGTCCTCCACGCTGGAACGCGGTTTCGCGCGAGTGTCGTCAACGGTCACGATCTGCTCCTTGGTGGGTGGGTGAACTCGCGTTCGCGATGGGGCTCGTGAGTGGCAATGGTCGTTCTATCGAGCTGCAGATGAGCGCCTCCGCGCCGTTGCCGCGGAGGCCTTCTTCGCCTGCTTCAGGCGGGCAGGAAGGCCTATTCGGCGTGAGTCCGGACGGCGATGCAGGCGGACCGGCCCTGAGTGTCCACAAGGGACATCTCGTGCCGATCCGGTGTCCGATTGATGCATATCTATACGTTTCCGCGCGGGGTCGTGAGTGGCAAAGAGGGTTAGAACGACCATCGCCACTCACGACCCCCGGGCAATACGACGCAAAGTGCTCAAAGCGGACATCAAAACCCGACCTGGCGTCCCTTGTGGACAGTCAAGGGTGCGCGCGAGGTCTCCGTGGCGAGCAAGCTCTCGCCGCCATCTCCACGCCGCATTTGACTTACCTCTCACTAGAACCGTCCTTGCCACTCACGAGAATCCGGCCTCGAGTTGGTCCAGCTGGTCAGGAGAAAGGGCGAGGAGCGAGCCCCCGGCGGGCTCCGGTTCCGGGGTGCTTTCGCCTTCGGCCGGGATCTCCTTGACGAGCGTCGCCAGCCGTTCCGGTGTCTTCTCTTCGAACACCTGCCACGGGCTCAGTTCCAGCCCTTCGCGGCGGGCACGGGCCGACAGCTGCATCGAGATGATCGAGTCGCCGCCGAGTTCGAAGAAACTGTCGTCGGGCCCGACCTGCTCCAGGCCGAGCACCTCCGCGAACAGGTCGCACAGCCTCGCCTCCATGGCCGTGCGCGGGTCGCGTCCGGAGGACATGCCGGAGAAGTCGGGTGCCTGCAGCGCCCGGTGGTCGAGTTTGCCGTTCGGGGTGAGCGGCATCTTCTCCAGCGCCACGAACGCCGCGGGCATCATGTACTCCGGCAGGCGTTCCGCCGCCATCTCGCGCAGCACCGACGTCAGCGAGCCGTCGGCGCCGTCCGACGGCACGACGTAGGCCACGAGCCGTTTGTCACCCGGCCCATCCCGGTGCACCGCGACCGCCGCCTGCGCGACGCCCGGATGTTCGGCGAGCACGTTCTCGATCTCCGCGGGCTCGACCCGGTAGCCGCGCACCTTGACCTGCGCGTCGACCCGGCCGACGAAGATCAGCTCGCCGTCGGGGTCCCAGCGGAACCGGTCGCCGGAGCGGTACATGCGCTCGCCAGGGGTGAACGGGTCCGCGACGAACCGTTCCGCCGTCAGGCCCGGCCGCCCCAGGTACCCGCGAGCGAGCCCGGCCCCGGCGATGTACAGCTCGCCGGTGACACCCGGCGGCACCGGCTGCAGGTACGCGTCGAGGATGTAGTGCTTCACGTTCCGGATCGGGCCACCGAGCGGGACCACCTCGTGTCCCGGCGACAACGGGGCGCTCATGGTCGAGCAGATCGTCGTCTCGGTCGGGCCGTAGGCGTTGATGAACCGGCGGCCCGGCGACCAGCGGTCGACCAGCGCGGGCGTGCACACCTCGCCGCCGGTCAGCACGCCCCGCAGCGTGTCCGGCAGATCCTCCTCCACCGCCAGCACACTCGGCGACACCGTGAGATGCGTGATCCCCCAGCGCCGCAGCGCGTCTCCGAGCGTCACCCGCGGCGGCATGGTCTCCGCGTCGGCCAGCACCAGGGTCGCGCCGGCCAGCAGCGACATGTACAGCTCGGAGACGATCGCGTCGAAGCCGATCGCGGACAGCTGCAGAACCCGCGAAGACGACGTCACGCCGAGGCGTTCGATATGCGCCGTCGCCAGGTTCCCGAGCCCGGAATGGGTGACCATGACACCCTTCGGCACCCCCGTCGACCCCGACGTGTAGATCACGTACGCCGCGTCGGTCGGCTTCACCGGCGGCAGGACGACAGCCGGATCCGCGGCCGGGAGTTCGTCCAGCATCAGGATTTCGCCGTCGAACGTCGACGGCACCACCGCCCGCGTGGCCGCCGTGCACACCAGCACCTGCGGCGCCGAGCTCATCAGCATCAGCTCGATACGCTCGGCCGGATAGTCCGGGTCGACCGGCACGAAAGCCCCGCCGGAGAACGACACGCCCATCATCGTCACCACGAGTTCGGCCGACCGCTCCACCAGGACACCGACCCGGGTCTCCCGCCGGACACCCAGCCCGACGAGCAACCGCGCCAGCGTCTCGACCTCGCCGAGCAGCCCGCCGAAGGTCAGGGTCCGCTTCGCGTCCTCGATCGCCACGGCGTCGCGAGACCTCTCCACCTGGCGGCGGAACAGCACCGGCAGGGCTTCGGCCTCGAACGGCACCTCGGTCCGGTTCCACTCGTCGATCACCAGACGGCGCTGCTCCGGCCCGATCAGGGCGACCCGCCCGACCGGCACCCGCGGTTCGGTCACGACCTGGTCGAGTGCCCGGACGATCGAGGCGACGATCTCCTCGATCCGCGTCCGGTCGAACACGTCCGGCCGGTAGATCACCTCACCGTGGACGCCGCCGCCTTCGGAAGCGCGGATGGACAACGGATAGTGCCCGGTGTCGTCCGGGATCCCCGCCGGGCGCAACGCGAGGACGTCGGGATCGTCGGACGGCGGGGGCGGCGGCGGGTAGTTCTCGAACACCACGATCGTGTCGAAGGCCGCGCCCGGACCGGCGAGCTGGTTGATCTCGGTCAGCCCGACATGCTGATGCGGCATGAGGGCGACCTGGCGTTCCTGCAGATCCGTCAGCATCTCCAGGAACGGCTGGGCGCCGGTGAGCCGGGCACGGACCGGCAGCATGTTCATGAACAGGCCGACCGCGGATTCGACACCCGGGATCTCGATCGGCCGTCCGGCCACCGTGGTCCCGAAGACGACGTCGTCGCGTCCGGTCAGCCTGGCCAGCAGAAGTGCCCAGACACCTTGGAAAAGCGTGTTCGTCGTGACGCCGTGGCGCCGCGTGAACTCCATCAGCCGGGTACCGAGTTCGGCGTCGAGTTCGAAGCGGACGCGGTCCGGCTCGATGGGCACGGCGATCGTGTCCGGCGGCACCACGTGGGTCGCCTCGTCGAGCCCGGCGAGTTCGGTCCGCCACGCCTGTTTCGCGGCCGCCTTGTCCTGACGGGAAAGCCAGGCGAGGTACTCCCGGTACGACGTCGGGGTGGGAAGCGTCCGCTCGCCTTCGTACGCCGCCATCACCTCGCCGAGGAAGACCGGAAGCGACCAGCCGTCGGCCGAGATGTGGTGCGACCGGAGCACCAGCCGGTGCCTGCGGTCGCCGAACCGCACCAGGTGCAGGTGCAGCAGCGGCGCCTTCGCCAGGTCGAACCGCTCGGCATGGGACTCCGCCGCGAGCCGCTCGAATTCCGCCAGCGCCTCGGCTTCAGGCAGGTGGGACAGGTCGGTTTCCTGCCACGGCACCGGAACATCGCGGACGACCGCCTGGACGGCCTTGCCGGAGCCGAGCCGGTGGAAACCCGCCCGCAGCGCGGGATGCCGGTCGAGCAGGGTCTGCCACGACGCGCGGAACCGGGCGACGTCGAGCGGTCCGTCGAGGATGATGTCGCGGATGCCGGCGTAGACGTCCGGGCCGCGCTCGTCGACCGCGTGGAACAGCAACCCTTCCTGCAGCGGGGAAAGCGGCCAGATGTCGTGCAGGTTCGGGACGAGCGCCTCGACGTCCGACACTTCCCGCTGCGTCAGCTCGATGAGCGGGAAGTCGGACGGCGTGTGTCCTCCCGCGCCGGCTTCAGCGTGAGTCGCGAGCTCCGTCAGCGAGTCCAGCCATGCCTTGCCGAGCGATTCCGCGTCGGCTTCGGTGAGCAGCCGTTCCGCCCAGGTCATGGTCAGGGTGAACTCGGGTCCGGCGTCGCCGTCGAGCACCACCGCGTCGATTTCGACGGCGTGCCGCAGCGGCAGGTCGTCCTCCGCCGTGCCGCCGATGGTTCCGGCGAGCTGCCAGGGTTCCGCGTCGCCGTCGGGCCGGGGCGAGAACCGGCCGAGGTAGTTGAACCCGATCTCCGGCGACGGCAGTGCCGCCAGCACCTTTCCGGTTTCGTCGTCGAGATATCGCAGCATCCCGTAACCGAGCCCGCCGTCGGGGACCGCACGCACGTTTTCCTTGACCTGCTTTAACAACTGGCCAGGTGTGTCCGCCCCGGCGGTGTCCAACCTCAGCGGATGGACATCGGTGAACCAGCCGAGCGTCCGCGAAAGGTCCATGTCTTCGAGGGGCTCACGCCCGTGACCTTCGACGTCCACCACGACGGCGGTGCCGCCGCGCCATCGGGTGACCGCGCCGGCGAGGGTGGCCAGCAGCACCTCGTGGATGCCGCAATGGAACGCCGCCGTCGCCTTCTCCGCCAGGACGCTCGCCCGTTCCCGCGGCAACGTCCACGAGCGGCGGCCGGAGGTCGCGATGGTGTCGCGTTTCGGGTCGAGTACGCCGACCCGCGCCCGCGCGCCGTCGAGGATTTCCTTCCAGGTCTCCAGTTCCCCGGTCCGCCGCGCGGCCTGTTCGGCCAGCGTCCGCGCCCAGCGCCGGAAGGAGACGGGCGGCGGGTCGAGCACCGGTTCCTCGCACGCCGCCTGCAGATCGGCGAGCAGGACACGCCACGACACGACGTCGACCGCGAGGTGGTGGGCGGCCAGCACGAGCCGCCCCTTGGCGCCCGCGTCCACCCACACGGCCTGGAACAGCACACCCGCGACGGGATCGAGCCGTCCGGCCGCCTCGTGCGCGTGGCGCTCCGCGATCTCGTCGAGGTCACCGTCGCCCGCCTCGACCCGCTGAAGCACTGTGGCGACGTCCACGGTTCCCCGCTCCGCCACGACCAGACTGGAGTCGACGACCCGGCTGCGCAGCAGGTCATGCGTATCGATCACGGTACGCAGACCGGCCGTCAGCGCCGTCTCGGCCAGGTCGCCTGGCACTCCCGCGATCACCCATTGCGCCAGCGCGCCCCGGGACATCGCGCCGGGGTCGCGTTCGAGCAGCGCCCGCACGACCGGCGTCCACGGCACCTCGCCGACGCCGTCGGCGACCTCGGCCTGCCGCACACCGCGTCCGGCGACGGCAGCGATCCCCGCGGGGGTCTTCTGCTCGAAGACCTGCTTGGCACCGAAGACGTAGTCCTCGCGCCGGGCGCGGGCGGCCAGCCGCATCGAGAGGATCGAGTCGCCGCCCAGTTCGAAGAAGCTGTCGTCCGCGCCGACCCGGTCCACGCCGAGGATCTCGGCGAACAGATCGGTCAGCACGCGTTCGGCCTCGGTGCGCGGTTCACGGCCGGCGGCTTTCCCGGCGAATTCGGGAGCGGGCAGGGCGGCGCGGTCGATCTTCCCGTTGAGGGTCAACGGGAAGGTGTCGAGTACGAGCACCACCGCGGGCACCATGAACTCCGGCAGCCGCTGCGCGAGCCGCGTCCGGACCGTCTCGGCGTCCAGTTCCGATTCCGCGGTGACGTAGGCGATCAGCCGCTTCTCGCCGGGGCGTTCCTCCCGGGCGACCACGACGGCCTGGGCGACGTCGGGCAGTGCGGTCAGCGCGGCCTCGATCTCGCCCGGCTCGACACGGTAGCCCCGGATCTTCACCTGGGAGTCGGCGCGGCCGCCGAACAGCAGTTCGCCGTCTTCGGTCCAGCGCGCGAGGTCGCCGGTGCGGTACAGGCGCTCACCGGCCGCGAACGGATTCGCGACGAAACGCTGCGCCGTCGCGTCCGGAGCACCCAGATAACCGTGCGCCAGACCGGCACCGGCGAGATACAGCTCTCCGGTCACCCCCGGCGCCACCGGCTGCAGGAACCCGTCGAGCACGTACGCCTGCCGTCCGGCCAGCGGTCCGCCGATCGGCAGGACGTCGCCCGTTTCGGCACCCGGTTCGAGGACGAGCCAGGTGGCACACAGGGTGATCTCGGTGGGGCCATACAACTGGCGGAACCGGACGTCCGGGCAGGCACGGCGCATCCGCTCCACGGACGCGAGAGGCACCGCGTCGCCGCCGGTCAGGATCTCCCGCAGCCCGATGAACGACTCCGGCGCTTCCTCGGCCACCACACGGAAAGTCCCGGCGGTCAGGTGGATGGTGGTGACGCCGCGCTCGATCGCCTCCCGCACCCGCTGCGCGTCGACCGCACCCGGTTCCGCGACCACGACGGTGGCCCCGCTCACCAGCGGCACCCAGATCTCGACCAGTGACGCGTCGAAGGCGTGGGAAGCGTGCAGCAGCACACGATCCCCGGGTCCTTGCGACCAGCCCGGGTCACCCGCCAACGCCGCGACACTGCCGTGCGGCACCGCGACCCCCTTGGGCACGCCGGTCGAACCCGACGTGTACATCACGTACGCCGTGTCGTGCACGCCGACGATGACGGGCGGCGCCGCGTACTCCCTCGCGCCCATGACGACCGGCTCGATCCCGTGCGGCACCGCGTCGAGGCTCGCCGTCACGCAGATCGCCAGCGCCGCACCGGAATCGGCCAGCATCCGCTCGATCCGCTCCGCGGGGTAATCGACGTTCACCGGAACCTGGGCCGCGCCGGCCTTCCAGACCGCGAGCAGGGCGACGAGCAGATCCGCGCCACGTTCCATCACGACACCGACGCGGTCACCGCGCCGCACCCCTCGCGAGGCCAGATATCCGGCCAGCCCCCCGGATTCCCGGTCGAGTTCGGCGTAGGACAGCGTGCGATCCCCGTCGACGACCGCGACCGCGTCCGGCGATTCCGCAACCCACCGCCGGAACAGCTCCGGCACCGTGGTCCCGGACGTCGCCTCGCCCGTCGCGTTCCAGTGCTCCACCACGGAAGCACGCGCCGGTTCGCTCGTCACGCCGAGGCGGCCCACAGGAAGCGAGGCCTCCGCCGACACCCGCTCCAGCACCCGCACGACCTGCCTGGCGACCTCGGCCGCCGTTCCTGACTCGATCCGGTCGGGCCGGTACGCCACGCGGATCTGCAGGGTCTTGCCGGGCGAAACGCTCATGGTCAGCGGATAGCCGGTGCCGGTCCTGGTCACGACCGAGCTGATCGACACCCCGCCGTCGTCGCCGAGACCGTCGGCGTCGTGCGGATAGTTCTCGATCATCACGATGGTGTCGAAGACCGCGCCCGCCCCCGCCGCGCGCTGCACCTGCGACAGCCCCAAGTACTGGTGCTCGCTCAACGCGGACTGACGGCTCTGCAGGTCCTGGAGCAGTTCCAGCACCGGCAGGTCACCGTCGAGCCGCACGCGGACCGGGACGGTGTTGATGAACATCCCCACCATCCGCTCCACGTCCGGCACGTCCGCCGGACGGCCGGAGACGACCGTCCCGAACACGACGTCGGTGCGGCCCGCGAGCCGCGACAGCACCAGCGCCCACGCGCCCTGCACGATCGTGCTCAGCGTCAGGCCGTGTCCGCGGGCGAATCCGGTGAGCGCCCGTGTCGCCGCTTCGGGCAGCAATTCGGCGTGCTCGCCCGGGACGACCATCGCCTTGTCCGCGTCGGCGTCCACCACGGTCGGCTCGTCGGAACCGGCGAGTTCGGCGCGCCACGCCTCCTGCGTCGCCTGCTCGTCCTGGCGGCTCAGCCAGCTCAGATAGTCCTTATAGGACGGTGACTTCGACGGTCCTCGTCCGCCCGCGTACGCGATCGACACCTCGCCCAGGACGAGCGGCGTCGACCAACCGTCCAGGAGAACATGGTGCGACGTCAGCACGAACCGGTGCCGCACCGGGCTCAGCTTGATCAGCATCAGCCGGAGCAGCGGCGCCTTGGTCACGTCGAACCGCTCGGCCTGGTCCTCGGCGAGCAGTCGCTCGATCTCCGCGGCCGCGTCCTCCTCGCCGACGTGCGACAGATCGACCGTGCGCCAAGGGATTTCGGCCTCGGCGGCGACGACCTGCACCGTCGCGCCGGAACCCAGCTGGTGGAAGCCCGTCCGAAGCGAGTCGTGCCGGGCGACCACCTGGTTCCACGCGGCCCGAAGCCGGTCCGCGTCGAGCGGTCCGTCGAGGTCCAGGATCCGCTGGCTCTGATAGACGTCGACGCCGTCGTCGGCGACGGCCCGCTCGAAGAGCATGCCTTCCTGGAGCGGTGAAAGCGGCCAGATGTCGGTCAGGCCCGGCGTCGCGGCTTCCAGCTCCGCGACGTCCTGCTGCGCCAGCTCGACGAGAGCGAAGTCGGACGGCGTGTGCCCGCCCGCGGCGCGATCGTCGGCGAGCGCGTTCAGCGTCGCCAGCCATGCCTCACCGAGACGCTCGACCGTGGCGGGATCGACATCCCGGCCGTCGATGGCGAGCCCGAGCCGCGGCCCCTCCGGCGTGTCCTGTACCTCGGCGCCGACCTCGACGGGATGGGCCAGGATCATGTCCGGCCCACCGCCGAGCGGCCCTTCGCCCGCCGGCTGCCACGCACGGTCCTTGGCGGAAAGGCTGGTGCGGCCGAGATAGTTGAACCCGATCTGCGCGGACGGCGACTCCGCCAGCCTGGCGCCGGTCTCGGGGTTGAGGTACCGCAGCAGCCCGTAGCCGAGTCCGTCTCCGGGGACCGCGCGGATCTGTTCCTTGGCGGTCTTCAGCAGGTTCCCCGACGAGACGTCGAAGCGGACGGGGTGCACGCTGGTGAACCAGCCCACCGTGCGCAACAGGTCTTCGCCGTCGGCGGCCTCGCGACCGTGTCCTTCGACGTCCACGAGCAGCGCGCCGGTCCCGCGCAGTCGCGTCACCGCACCCGCGAGACCCGCCAGCAGGACGTCCTGGATTCCGCAGTGGAAGGCGTTCGGCAGCCGGGTCAGCAGGTCGTCCGCCACGGCGCCGGACAGCGTCGCGGACCACGAGTGCGTCTTGCCCGCGCTCAGGTCCACGGCCGGTTCCGCCCCGTCGAGGAGGGCGAGCCAGCGGCCGGTTTCGGCCACGGCACGCTCGTCGCGCGCCTGCGCGGCCAGGCGCCGCGCCCAGTGTCGGTACGACGTCGTCACTGGTTCGAGCGCCGCGCCTTCGTAGGCCGACCGCAGATCGGGCAGCAGGATTCCCCACGAGACCGCGTCGACGGCCAGGTGATGCGCCACGAGCGCGAGCCGTCCCTGCCCGGATTCCGGATCGTCGATCCACACCGCGCGCAGCATGGTCCCGGTCGCCGGATCCAGCGTGGCCGTCGCCTTCCGGACCTCGCGTCCGGCGGCCTCGTCCAGGTCTCGGGCCTCGACGCGCGTCACCAGACCGGCCGCGTCCACCGCACCCGGCTCGGGCACGATCAGCCGGCCCGCGGTCACGCGCGCCCGCAGCAGATCGTGCGTGTCCAGTACGGCCTGCACGGCCTTGACCAGCGCTTCCTGGCTGAATTCTTCCGGAGTGACGAGGACTCTGGCCTGTGCGAAGCCCGGCCGCACGGCGTTCTCGCCGAGGGCGAGCATCACCGGCGTCATCGGGATCTCGCCCACCCCGGACTCCACTGTGGACGGTGCCACGGCGTCCTTGGCCAGCGCCGCCAGCCGTTCGGGCGTCCGGTGCTCGAAGACCAGCCGCGGGGTCAGGGAGATGCCCTCGCGCCGGGCGCGGGCGGCCACCTGCATCGACGAGATCGAGTCGCCGCCCAGCTCGAAGAAGCTGTCCTCGACGCCGACCCGCTCCAGCCCGAGGACGTCGGCGAACACTCCACAAAGGACTCGTTCGTCCTCGGTCGCGGGCTCGCGGCCCGCCGCCTTCGCCGAGAAGTCCGGTTCGGGCAGCGCCTGCCGGTCCACCTTCCCGTTGACGGTCAGCGGCAAGTCGTCCAGCACCAGCATCGCGGCCGGGATCATGAACTCGGGCAGCGTCTCGGCGAGCTGTCCGCTCAGAAGCGCCGGGTCCAGGGCCTGCCCCGCTTCGGGGACGGCGTAGCCGATCAGGTGCTCGCCCCGGGCGACGACCACGGCCTGCGCGACGCCGGGCAGCCGGGCGAGCGCCACCTCGATCTCGCCGGGCTCCACACGGTAACCGCGGATCTTCACCTGGTCGTCGGCGCGGCCGGCGAACGCCAGCGTGCCGTTCTCCGTCCAGTACGCCAGGTCGCCGGTCCGGTACATGCGGCCGCCCGCGACGAACGGATCCGCGACGAACCGCTCGGCCGTCAGCATCGACCGGCCCAGATAGCCTTGCGCCACACCGGCTCCGGCGACGTACAGCTCGCCAGGCAGGCCCTGCGGAACAGGCCGCAGGAACGCGTCGAGCACGTAGACCCGGCGTCCCGCGAGCGGACGGCCGATCGGCAGCACCGCGCCCATCCCGTCGCCGGGTTCGAGCAGCCACCATGTCGCGCACAGCGTGGCCTCGGTGGGCCCGTACAGATGCCGCACCCGCACGTCCGGGCACGTCCGCCGGACACGCTCGACCGCGGCAGGCGGTACCGCGTCGCCGCCGGTCAGCACCTCGCGCAGTCCGGCGACCGACTCCGGAGCTTCCTCGGCCAGCACCCGGAAACTGCCGGCGGTCAGGTGAGCGGCCGTGACCCCGGAGGCCACGTAACCGGCCAGCGCCTCGCCGTCCACCACCCCCGAGCCGGCGAGCACCAGCCGCGCGCCCGTCAGCAGCGGCACCCACATCTCGAACAGGGAGATGTCGAAGGCGTGCGAGGCGTGCATCAACACGGCGTCTCCGGGACCGACGTCCCAGCCGGGCTCGCCGACCAGTGCCGCGACGTTGCCGTGCGACACCGCGACACCCTTGGGCGTGCCCGTCGAGCCCGACGTGTACATCACGTACGCGACGTCGTCGGCCGTGACGCCGATCGACCGCCGCGCGGACTCCGCGACCGCTCGCCGGGTCTCCGGATCGTCGAGGACGATCGGGGCGAGACCGCCGTCCAGCACCGCGTTCCGGTGCGCTTCCGTGCACACCACCGCCGCCGGTTCGGCGTCCGCCAGCATGAACTTCACGCGTTCCGCCGGATACGCGGGGTCCAGCGGGATGTACGCGGCACCCGCCTTCCACACGGCGAGCAGGGTCGCGATCAGGTCGGGTGAGCGGTCCATCACGACGGCGACCCGGTCTCTGCGCCGGACGCCCTTGCCGCTCAGGTACCCGGCGAGCCGCTCGGCGCGCTCGGCCAGCTCTCCGTACGACAGCGTCTCGTCACCGTCGACGACGGCCACCGCGCTTTCGTCCTGACGCGAGAACAGATCCGGCGCCAGGACGTCCGGGGTCGGCTCGGACGACACGCCCCACCGACCGACCGTTTCGCGCTCGGCCTCGCTGATGACCTCGATGTCGGCGACGGTGAGACCGCGCGTCAGCTGACGCAGCACGCCGGTGAACCGCTCGACGATGGCGAGCGCGGCCGCCTCGTCGAAGAGGTCCGTGAGGTAGTCGAGTTTGACGAGCATCGACTCGCCGGGAACGGCGACCAGCGTCAGCGGATAGTGAGCCGCTTCCTGGCCCTGGTTCACGCGAATGCCGAAGGGGGCGGTGGACTCCGGGCCGCCGAGCTCGCGCGGGAAGTTCTCGAAGACGATCATCGTGTCGAAGCTCGCGCCGGGACCGGCCGCCTGCTGGATGTCCGCCAGCCCGACGAACTGGTCGGGGATGAGCGCCGACTGCCGCTTCTGCAGCTCCGCCAGCATCTCGACGACCGGCGCCGAGCCACGCAACCGCGCGCGCACCGGGACGGTGTTGAGGAACAGCCCCACCATTCCTTCCACG
The DNA here is from genome assembly GCF_041021335.1 of Amycolatopsis sp. SB7-3. NCBI lineage: Bacteria > Bacillati > Actinomycetota > Actinomycetes > Pseudonocardiales > Pseudonocardiaceae > Amycolatopsis > Amycolatopsis sp. SB7-3. The sequence goes on along the minus strand of NZ_JBFPJQ010000007.1, from coordinate 302,031 downwards.
CCGGGCAGATCCGGCGGGCGCGCCGAGACCACCGCGCCGAACACGACGTCGGTGCGGCCGGACAGCTGGGCGAGCACCAGCGCCCACGCACCCTGCACCACCGTGTTCAGCGTGAGCCCGTTGCCGCGGGCCAGCTCCTCCAGCGAGCGGGTGAGCTCCGAGGGAAGTTCGACCGTGACGCTCTCGGGAATCCCGGGCGCCCGTCCCGGATCGGCGGGCGCGACCAGCGTCTGCGACTCGAGATCGCCCAGTTCCTTCGTCCAGGCCGAAAGCGCCTTCGTCTTGTCCTGGCGGCTCAGCCACGCGAGATATTCGCGGTACGGCGTCACTTCCGGCAGCTCCGCCGCCGCGTACAGCGCCGACAGCTCGTCGAACACGATCGGCAGCGACCAGGCGTCCATGATCGCGTGATGGCAGGTCACCACGAGGCGATGGCGGTCGTCGCCGAGCCGGATCAAGGTCAGCCGCAGCAACGGCGCCGTCGCGAGGTCGAACCGCTTCGTCCGGTCCTCTTCGGCCAGCTCGTGCACGGCGGCTTCGGGGTTTTCGAGGTGGGACAGGTCGATCTCGCGCCACGGCAGTTCGACCTGCCTGGCGATGATCTGCACGGTCTCACCGGTCTTGCGCTGCCGGAAGCAAGCCCGCAGTGAAGCGTGCCGGGCCAGCAGCGCCTCCCACGCCGCGCGCAACCTCGCCGCGTCCACGGGCCCGTCCAGCTCCAGGACCCAATGTCCGATGTAGACGTCGAGCCCCTCACCGTCGTAGACCGCGTGGAAGACCAGCCCTGCCTGCAACGGCGACAGCGGCCAGATGTCCTCGATCCGCGACTGAGCCATCAATTTCTCCCTCGATCAGCGAAGTCCTTCGGCGAATCCCGTCCTGCGCGAAGTCGAAGAGCCGACGTCGAACGCGGCATGTCCCCCCGCAGAATCGTCGCCCGAAGGGTCGGCACGGACAACATGTCCAACGGCCGCTTTTCCTGTGGTGAAAGGGACTGCGGTGCGGGGTGTGTGGAAATAGGGACGTTGAGTGTCCCTATTTCCACACACCCCTTACCCAAGGTCACCAGGCCACGGTTCGGCGCGGGGGCGTCCAGCCGACGGTGTTGCGAAAGCCACTTTCGCAACCTTGAAGGTTGGGAAAGTGGCTTTCGCAACGCTTCACGTGGCCAAAACCGTGTCGCGAAAGCCACTTTCGCGACGTCTGATGTCCCGAAAGTGGCTTTCGCGACAAGCCCACCGGTGCCGGATGTGCCGAAGGGGACTTTCACCGCATCCCATGCGGCGAAAGTCCCCTTCGTCCAGACATCGTTGGCCTCACCGGGGTCGTGAGTGGCGTTTCGGGTTCTAACCCGAAACGCCACTCACGACCCCAAGGCGAAAAGCGAGCCTCACACGGTGTCGAACTCCGACTCCAATTCTTCGATCTCGTCCTTGCCCATGTCGACCAGTTCGAAGTCGGCGGCGGGTTTCCGCGCCGCGGGGACCTCGTCCGGCTCCTCGCCCAGCTCGACGAACGACGCGAGCCCCGCCGGGGTCCGGTACTCGAACACCTCCCGCGCGCCGAAGGTCATCCCCTCGCGCCGCGCCCGCGCCGCCAGCTGCATCGAGACGATCGAATCGCCGCCCAGCTCGAAGAAACTGTCGTCCGCGCCGACCCGCGCCAGCCCGAGCATCTCGGCGAACAGCTCGCACAGCAGCCGTTCGATCTCCGTGACCGGTTCCCGGCCGGCGATGTGCCCGCTGAAATCGGGTTCCGGCAACGCCTTCCGGTCGACCTTGCCGTTCGCGTTCACCGGCAGCGCGGCCAGCGCCATCACCACCGACGGCACCATGTACTCCGGCAGCAGCCCGGCGATCCGCTCCCGCAGCCGCACCGGATCCACCCCGGCGCCGGACACGACGTACCCGATCAGCCGTCCGTCGCGGACCGCCACCACCGCCTGGTCGACACCCGGCTGGTCTGCCAGCACCGCCTCGACCTCGCCCGGTTCCACGCGATAGCCGCGGATCTTGACCTGTGTGTCCGCCCGTCCGGCGAAGACCAGCTCACCTTCGTCGTTCCAGTAGGCCAGGTCCCCGGTCCGGTACATGCGCTCGCCGGACGCGAACGGGTCGGCGACGAACCGTTCGGCCGTCAGCGCGGTCCGGCCCAGGTAGCCGTGCGCCACCCCGGCGCCCGCGATGTACAGGTCGCCCGCGACGCCCGGCGGCAGCGGCCGCAGGAAGACGTCCAGCACGTACAGCCGCCGTCCCGGATGCGGTTTGCCGATCGGCAGCGTCGTCCCCAGTTCGTCACCGGGCTCGATCACCTTCCACGACGCGCAGAACGTCGTTTCCGTCGGACCGTAAGTATGGAGCACCCGCAGGTCCGGGCACGCCTGCCGCACCCGCTCCACGGCACCGAGCGGCACCACGTCCCCGCCGGTCTGGAAGTACCTCAGCCCCGCGAAGCAATCCGGCTTCTCCTGCACCAGCGCCCGGAACTGGCCGGCGGTGAAGTTCACCGAGGTGAGACCTTCCGCCGCGTGGGCGGCGAGCCGGTCCGCGTCGATCACGCCGGGGCCGGCGAGGATCACCCGCGCCCCCGCCACGAGCGGCACCAGGACCTCGTACAACGCCGGGTCGAACGTATGCGGCGCGTGCATCAGCACCGCGTCGCCGGGGTGCAGGTCCCACACCTTGTACCCCAGCAACGCCGCGACGCCGCCGTGCGAGACGGCCACGCCCTTCGGTGTCCCGGTCGACCCGGACGTGTACATCACGTACGCCAAGTCGTTCGCGCCGACCGGCACCAGCGAAGCCTCACCGGAAACGCGATCGTCCACGAGGATCCGCTGATATCCGGCCGGCGTCGCGGTCCCGACCCGGCACACCACCGCGGCCGCCGAGGAATCCTCCAGCATGAACGCGACCCGCTCGGCCGGATAGTCCGGATCGATCGGCACGTACACCGCCCCGGCCTTCCAGACCGCGAGCCAGGCCGCCAGCAGCTCCGCCGACCTTTCGACCACCACGCCGACACGATCGCCGCGCCGCACGCCCCGGGCGGTCAGCACCGTGGCGAGTTTCCCGGACCATTCGTCGAGTTCCGCGAACGACCATTCCCGGTCCGCGGCCACGATCGCCGTCGCGTGCGGGGTCCGGTCCACCTGACGGCCGAACATCTCCACCGCCGACGCCGCGCCGACGATGTCGTCCGTCTCGTTCCAGCGCTCGACCACCAGCGCCCGCCCGGCGGCGTCCAGTACGTCCAGCCTGCCGACCGGCGTTCCCGGCTCCGCGATGATCTGCTCCAGCACCAGGGTGAGCCCGTCCAGCGCCGCCTTGGCGACGGAGTCTCCGACGACGTCCGCGTGATACTGCAGTTCGATTTCGAGGCTTTCTCCTGGCATGACACCCAGCGTGATCGCGTACGGCGTCGCCTGGTTGAAGTCCCGCAACGTCAGGCTGAGCGCGGACGGCGAGTCGCTCGCCGGGTCGGCGTAGTTCTCGAAGACGACGATCGTGTCGAAACCCGCCTCGCCCAGCTTTTGGATCTCCGGCAGGCCGAGATGGTGGTGCGCCATCATCTCCGACTGCCGCCCCTGCAGCTCCGTGAGCATCCGCAAGACCGGCTGAGCCGCGTCCAACCGCACCCGCACCGGCACGGTGTTGATGAACAGGCCCACGGTCTGCTCCGCACCGGGCAGTTCCGCGGGCCGTCCGGAGACCACCGCGCCGAACACCACGTCCTGACGGCGGGAAAGCCTCGCCAGCACCAGCGACCACGCGCCCTGAACGAGCGTGTTGAACGTCAAACCGTTGCCGCGAGCGAATTCGGCCAGCGCGGTGGTGAACTCCGGCGAATGACGGACCACTTCGCTCGACGGCAGCCCGTGCGCCTTCCCGGGGTTTTCCGGCAGCCCGAGCGCCGAACCGTCGGCGCCGTCCAGCTCCGCGCGCCAAGCCGCCTTGGCGGCCTCCTTGTCCTGCTTTCCCAGCCAGGCCAGGTAGTTCCCGTAGGAACCAGGGGCACGCGCGACGCCACCCGTCGCGTAGATCTCGAGGAGATCCGCCTCCATGATCGCCCGCGACCAGCCGTCGATGAGCAGATGATGGCTCGTGGTCACCAGACAGTGCTTGTCCGGGCCGAGCCGGATCAGCATCAACCGCAGCAACGGCGGCCGCGTGAGGTCGAAGCGCGTGGAACGTTCCTTCTCCGCGATCACGGTCGCCTCGGCCAGCGCGTCCTCTTCGGACAGATCGGACAGATCCCGTTCGGCCCACGGGAGTTTGACCTCCCGGGGGATGAGCTGGATCGTCTCGCCGTTCTTCCTCCGCTGGAAACTCGCCCGCAGCGCGGCATGCCTGGCGAGGACGAGCTCCCAGGACTTCCGGAACCGTTCCGTGTCCAGGGGGCCGTCGATGATCTGCGACTGCTGGATGAGATGGATGTCGGGTGCCTCGTCGTCCAACGAGGCGTGGTAGAGCATGCCCGCCTGCATCGGGGAGAGGGGCCAGACTTCGGCCAGTGCCGATCCAGTGTTCGTCGAAGTGTTCACGATGCCCGGCCTTCGCTGAGTTCCGCTGCCAATGCTTCGAAGCTCTCGATCTCGTCCTGGTCCAATTCGAGGAGACCGAAATCGGATGCGGTGTGCCCGCCCGCGGCGGGGTCTTCCGCTTGGGCGGCCAGCCCGGACAACACGGCCAGCAGTTCCTGGACGAGTCGTTCGATCCCGGCCTCGTCGAACACGCCGTCCGACCATTCGAGCATGAGGATCAGTTCCGGCCCGTCCGGCAGGTCCTGGACGATCGCGTTGACGTCCAACCCGTGCGGCAGCCGCATGTCCGCGTCGACGGAGCCGCCGATCTCGCCCGTCTGCTGCCAAGCCCGCACGTCGCCACCGTCACCGGCGGCGAACCGCCCGAGGTAGTTGAACCCGATCCGCGCCGACGGCAGCTCCGCCAGCGAGAGCGCGGTCTCGGCGTTGAGGTAGCGCAGCAAGCCGTACCCGAGCCCGTCGCCGGGCACCGCACGCGACTGTTCCTTCACGACCTTCAGCAACGTCCCCGCCGCCGCGTCCCCGGCGAGCACCCCGGCCAGGTCGATCCCGGAGACGTCGAGGCGGACCGGATGCGTGCTGGTGAACCAGCCCACCGTCCTGGACAGATCCATGCCCTCGGCGGGATGACGACCGTGGCCCTCGACGTCCACCAGCACCAAGTCCGTCTCGCTCCACCTCGCCACCGCTCCCGCGAGCCCGGCCAGCAGGACCTCGTGCACCCCGCAGTGGAACACCACCGGGGCCCGCCCGACCAGCACCGACGTCTCCGCCGAAGGCACCACCCACGACCGCGAGCGCACCTCGCCCACCGCAGCCTGCTGATTCCCGGTTCCGAGAATCGCCTGCCACGCGGGAAGTTCCGCGACCCGCTCGGCGGAGACGGCCCATTCCTCCAGCAGCCCCGCCCACCGCCGGAAGGACACCGCCACCGGCTCCAGTTCCGGTTTCCGCCCGGCGGCGGCGGCCTCGCACGCGGCCTGCAGATCCGCCGCCAGGACCCGCCACGAAACCCCGTCGACCACGAGGTGATGCGCCACCACGATGATCCGGCCCACCCGCTCCGGTCCGGCGTCCAACCACACGGTTTGGACGACCACCCCGGCGGCGGGATCCAGGCGTCCGACGGCCTCCCGAGCGGCGGCGGTCTCGTCCAGCTCGCCTTCGACCTTCACCCGCGTGAAAGTCCCTGCCACACCGCGTTCGCCGACCACCAGCCGTCCGTCGACGATCCGTGCCCGCAGCATGTCGTGCGTGTCCAACACCGCCGTCAGGCCCGCGGTCAACGTCTCTTCCGTCAGATCCGCGGGAGCACCCAGGACGATCCACTGCGCGAACCCTGGCGCCGCGACGCCGTCCCCGAACAGCCGCATCACCGGTGTCATCGCGACTTCACCGACACCATCGGCCGCCACGGCCGACTCCTGCTGGGGAACCAGCGTCACCAGTTGCGCGAGCCGTTCGGGAGTCCGGTGCTCGAACACCTGCTTCGGCGTGAGCGAGATACCGTCACGACGCGCGCGGGACGCGACCTGCATGGACGAGATCGAATCCCCGCCCAGTTCGAAGAAACTGTCCTCGACGCCGACCCGCGCCAGCCCGAGCACCTCGGCGAAGACCTCGCACAGGATCCGTTCGGCCTCGTTCGCCGGTTCCCGGCCGACCGTCTTCGACGAGAAATCCGGTTCGGGCAACGCCTTCCGGTCGATCTTCCCGTGCGGTGTCAGCGGCAGGACGTCCAGCGCCATCACCGCCGCGGGCACCATGTACGCCGGCATCCGCTCGGCGAGTTCGGTCCGCAGCGCCTCCGGGTCGACGTCGCCCGGCGACACGTAGGCCACCAGACGACCCTCGCGAACGGTCACCGTCGCTTGGGTGACGCGCGGGTTGTTGGACAGCGCGAACTCGATCTCGCGCGGCTCGACGCGGAACCCGCGGATCTTCAACTGGTCGTCGGCCCGGCCGGCGGACACCAGCTCGTCCTCGTCCGTCCAATAGGCGAGGTCGCCCGTCCGGTACATCCGCTCGCCGGGGACGAACGGATCGGCGACGAACCGCTCGGACGTCAGCGCCGCGCGGCCCAGATATCCCCGCGCCACCCCGATTCCGGCCAGATACAGCTCACCGACGACACCCCGCGGCAACGGGCGCAGGAACGCGTCCAGCAGATAGCCGCGGACACCGGCGATCGGCCCGCCGAACGGGATGACCTCGCCGTGCGGCGACAACGGCATGCTCACCGTCGCGCAGATCGTGGTCTCGGTCGGCCCGTAGGCGTTGAGCATCCGGCGGTCGGCGGAAAGCCGGTCCACCAGCCCGGGCGGACAGAGCTCGCCCGCCGCGGTCACCGTCCGCACCCCGGGCGGGAAGACGTCCACCGTGGCCAGCACGGACGGCGGCGCCTTCACATGCGTGACGTCCCAGCGCTCCAGTGTGTCGCTCAACGACGCCTGCGGCGGCAGATCCTCGTCCGGCGGCATCACCAGCGTCGCCCCGGAAAGCAACGCCATCATCACCTCGGACACGATGGTGTCGAAGCCGAGCGCCGCGAACTGCAGGACACGGGACGACGGCGTCACGGCGAGCCGTTCGATATGCGCCATCGCCAGGTTGCCCAGGCCCGAGTACGTGACGATGACGCCCTTCGGCGTCCCCGTCGAGCCCGACGTGTAGATCACGTACGCCGCGTCGCGCATCCCCACCTTCGGCAAACTCGCTTCCGGGGCCGCCGCCAGGTCGAGTTCGTCGAGCACGACGATCCGGTCGGCGAACTCCTCCGGCACCGCGTCGCGGGTCTTTCCCTGGCACACCACCAGCATCGGATCGGCGCTGCCGAAGATCAGCTTCACCCGCTCGGCCGGATACGCGGGATCAACCGGGACGAAGACGCCGCCCGCCAGCGAAACCCCGAGCATCCCGACGAGCCACCACGCGGACCGTCCGGCCACGAGCCCGACCCGTCGTTCGCGGTCGACCCCGCCCGCCCGCAGGACCGCGGCGAACCTCGTCGCCCGGTCCCACAGTTCCGCGTAGGTCAGGTCGCCTTCGCCGTCCGTGACCGCCACCGCGTCCGGCCGCTCGGCCGCCATCCGCCCGATCAGCTCCGGCAGCGGCACGCCGTCCAGCAACGCGGGTTCCCAGCGGGGCAACGGGATCTCGCCCATTCCGGTCCGCCCGACGAGGGCGGCCGGATCCTCGACGACGGCGCCGAGCGCGCCGGCGAACCAGTCCAGCAGGGAATCGGCGACGGCCCGGTCGATCTGCCCGCGCCAATAAGCGAGCTGGATCCGGAACTCGTCGCCCGGGATCACCCCGACGGTCACCGGGTAGTGCGTCCCTTCGACCGTGCCCAGATACGAGAACTGGTCGGCGAAGTCCCGCGGGTAGTTCTCGAACACCAGCAGCGTGTCGAACATCGCGCCGGGTCCGGCCGTCTTCTGGATCTCCGTCAATCCCAGGTGCTGGTGCGGCATCAGGGCGACCTGGCGCCGCTGCAGGCCGGTGAGCATGTCCACTATGGACTGTGTGCCGTCCAGTGAGACCCGCACCGGGATCGTGTTCATCATCAGCCCCGGCATCGCCTCCACACCGGGCAGTTCGGCGGGACGGCAGGCGACCGTGGTGCCGAACACCACGTCGGTCCGCCGCGCGAGCCGCGCCAGCACCAGCGCCCACGCGCCCTGCACCACCGTCGCCAGTGTCAGGCCGTGGTCGCGGGCGAAATCGGTGAGCCGCGTGCAGAGCTCCGGCGCGAGATGGGTGACGCGGTAGTCGTAGTCCGTCGCCGCGTCCGATTTGGCGACCAGCGCGGGCACGTCGATGTCGGACAGCTCCGCCCGCCACGCCGTGCGCGCCGCTTCCTTGTCCTGCCTGTCCAACCACGCCAGGTAGTCGCGGTACGAGGCGGCGGTCCGCTCCGGGAATCCCCCGGCGGTGTAAGCCGCCGACACCTCGTTGAGGATCACCGCCACCGACCAGCCGTCGGTCAGGATGTGGTGATTGACCACGAGCAGCCGATGCCGGTCTTCACCGACCTTGATCAGGACGAGCCGGAACAGCGGCGCCTTGGCGAGATCGAACCGGTCCCGCTGCTCCGCCGCGGACAACGCCTTGACGGCCTCCTCGACGTCCGTGCCGGAGAGATCGACCTCGCGCCACGGCAGGTCGACGTGGCCGGCGACGGCCTGCACCGCCTTGCCCGAAGCGAGCCGGTGGAAGGTCAGCCGGAGCTCGGGGTGCCGGGCGAAGACCGCCTCCCACACCGAACGCAGCCTGGCGACGTCCAGCTCGCCGGTCAGCTCCACGATCCACTGGGTCTGGTAGATGTCGGAACCCTGGTCGTCGAGGGTCGTCTGGAAGAGCAGGCCCGCCTGGAGCGGCGCCAGCGGCCAGACCTCCACGGCGTCCGGGACCGCGGCCGCGAGTTCCGCTTCGTCTTCCGCGGTCAGCTCGATCAGCGGGCCGGTGACCTGCCGGTCGGCCGCCACGGCACCCGCCACCGCGGCCAGCCGCGCGGGGGTCTGCTCCCGGAAGATCTGCGAAGGCGTCACCAGCAGACCGGCCTTCGCCGCCCGGGCCGCCACGCGCACCGCGAGGATCGAATCCCCGCCCAGTGCGAAGAAGCCGTCGTCGACGCCCGCACCGGCCGAACCGGTCACTTCGGCGAATAGTCCACAAAGGACACGCTCGGTCTCGGTGACGGGTTCGCGTCCGCCCGCCTTCGCCGTGAAGTCGGGGGCGGGCAGCGCCGCCCGGTCGACCTTGCCGTTGCCGGTGAGCGGCAACGCGTCCACCGTCATCACCACGGCGGGAACGAGGTGGTCCGGCAGTACAGCGCCGAGCCGCTCGCGGACGAGGGCGGGATCGACGTCCGCCACGACGTACCCGATCAGCCGTCCGTCGATCGGCACCACGACGGCCTCGTGGACGTCCGGCTGGGCGGTCATCGCGGCCTCGACCTCGCCGGGTTCGACGCGGAACCCGCGGATCTTCACCTGGTCGTCCACGCGGCCCGCGAAAAGCAGCTCACCGTCCGGCGTCCACTTCGCGAGGTCGCCGGTCCGGTACATCCTTTCGCCCGGCGCGAACGGATCCGCCACGAACCGCTCGGCCGTCAGCCCTGGCCGGGCGAGGTAACCGTCGGCGAGACCGGCGCCGGACAGGTACAGCTCGCCGACCACGTCCGGCGCCACCGGCCGCAGCGAGTCGTCCAGCACCCAGGCCTGACGGCCGGAAAGCGGATGGCCGATCGGCAGGACCGGAACCGGCTCGTCCTCCGGTTCGAGCACGAACCAGGTGGCGCACAGCGTCGTCTCGGTCGGCCCGTACAGATGCCGGATCCGCGCGCCCGGCGCGGCCTGCCGGACGCGGTCCACGGCGTGCGCGGGCACCAGGTCCCCACCGGTCAGGATCTCGCGCAAACCCGCGAACGATTCCGGCGCTTCCTCCGCCACCGCACGGAAACTGCCCGCGGTGAGATGTGCCCGCGTCACCCCGCCCGCGACCGCCTCCCGCAGGCGCCGGGCGTCCACCGGCCCCGGCTCGGCGATCACCACCCTGGCACCCGACACCAGCGGGACCCAGATCTCGCACAGGGACGCGTCGAAGGAATGCGGCGCGTGCATGAGGACCGCGTCGTCGGGTTCCATCGCCCAGCCGGGATCCCCCACCAGTTCCGCGACGCTGGAATGCGGGACCGCCACGCCCTTCGGCTTGCCCGTCGACCCGGACGTGTACATCACGTACGCCAGGTCTTCCGGGCTCGCCTGGACGACCGCGGCCTCGCCCGCCTCGTCCGTGACGAGCACGGACTCGATCCCCGCCGGGACGCCGTCGCGGGTCGCGGCGGAGCACAGCATCAGGGACGCGCCCGAATCCTCGACCATGAACGCCACCCGCGCCGCGGGATACGAGGCGTCCACCGGCACGTAGGCCGCGCCCGCCTTCCAGACGGCGAGCAGCGCCACCAGCAGCTCCGCCGAGCGGTCCAGCATGACCGCGACCCGGCGGGCGCCGCGGGCGATCAGCCGCCCGGCCAGCCTGCCCGCGAGCTCGTCGAGCTCCCGGTAGGTGAGGATCCGGTCCCCGTCGGCCACGGCCACCGCGTCCGGTGCCCGGTCCACCTGCCGGGCGAAGAGGGCCGGCACCGTCGACGCGGCCTGCGCTGCGGAACTCATCGTCATCCTCCGTAGACCACGGTGTCCAGCGGTTCAGGCTCTTCGTCGAACTCGTCTTCCTCGGGCTCCGGCTTGGCCGCGTTGTTCTCCGGCCTGGCGAACTGCGTGTGATAGAGCTCCGAGTACAGCCCGCCCCGCGCCAGCAACTCGTCGTGCGTGCCGCGTTCACGGACCGTTCCGCCGTCGATCACGAGGATCTGGTCGGCCTCGCGGATCGTGGACAACCGGTGCGCGATCACCAGCGACGTCCGGCTGCGCAGCGCGGTCTTGAGCGCCCGCTGGACGGCGGCCTCCGACTCGGAGTCCAGATGCGCGGTCGCCTCGTCGAGCACGACGACGGTGGGCGCCTTCAGCAGCAGCCGCGCGATGGCGAGCCGTTGCTTCTCCCCACCGGACATGCGGTAGCCGCGATCGCCGGTCACGGTGTCGAACCCGCGGGGCAGGGACTGGATCAGCTCCCAGATCTGCGCCCCCTTGCAGGCTTCGATCAGCTCGTCCTCGGTGGCCGTCGGGCGGGCGTAGAGCAGGTTCTCCCGGATCGTGTCGTGGAAGAGGTAGGCGTCCTGGCTGACCACCCCGACCGTCCCGCGGATCGAGTCGAAGGTGAGGTCGCGCAGATCGTGGCCGTCGAAGCGGACCGCTCCCGAATTCGGGTCGTACAGCCGCGACACCAGGTGCGTGATGGTGCTCTTGCCGGCGCCGGACGGGCCGACGAGTGCGGTGAGCGTTCCGGCGGGGGCCTCGAAGCTGATGCCGCGCAGGACGTCCGCCGTGACGTCGCCGTGTTCCCGTTTGGTCCGCAGGTGTTCGAGCGACGCCAGCGAGACCTCGTCCGCGGTGGGATAGCGGAACGCCACGTCGTCGAACTCGATACCCGGGGCGACGTCCTTTTCGAGTTCCTTCGCGTCCGGGCGTTCCTGGATCAGCGGCTTCAGGTCGAGCAGCTCGAAGATCCGGGAGAAGCTCACCACGACGGTCTGCGCGGTCTCCTGCATCCCCGACAGCTGCGTGATCGGCCCGAACAGGCGCCCGAGCAGGGTGGCGATGGCGATGAGCGTCCCGAGCTGGAACGCACCGTCGATCACGAGCCCGCCGCCGACGCCGTAGACGACCGCCGTGGCGATCGAGGCCATCAGCGCCATCATGGCGAAGGACATCCGGGCCCAGATGGAGATGCTCACGCCGATCTTGCGGATCTTCCCGGCGCGCGTGCGGTAGTCGGCCATCTCCTCGTCCGGGCGGCCGAAGAGCTTGGAGAGCATCGCGCCCTGGACGTTGAACCGCTCGTGCAGCAGGCCGCCGAGACCGGCATTCGTCTCCATCAACGTGCCCGTGCGCCGCTGGATGATCCGGCCCACCCAGATCCAGGGCACGACGAACAGCGGCACCAGCACCAGCGTGACGAGTGCGACGAGCCAGGACAGGTAGAACAGTTCGGCCAGCACCAACAGGACGGTGACCACACTGGTGGCCGCCATCAGCAGATGCCCGAACGCCTGCTGCGCCATGATGAGCTCGGTGTGCAGCCTGCCGACCAGCACCCCGGTCTGGGTGCGGGTGAAGAACGCGATGGGCAGCCGCCGGACGTGATCCAGCGCCTGCACCCGGAGGTCGTAGGTGACGCCTTCCCCGATCTTCGCGGAGACGTACGCCGACATCAGCGACAACAACGCGCCCGCGACGGCCAGCCCGGCGGTCAGGACCGCCATCAGGATCACGACACCGAAGTCGTTCTTGAGAATGCCGCCGTCGATGAGTTCCTTCATCAGCAACGGGGTCGCGATGACGACGAACGCCTCCATCGCGGCGATGAGGACGAAGAGCGCCACCTTGCCGACATGGGGACGGAAGTACGCGAGGACTCTGCGCACCGTCCCGGGGCGGACCCGGTTCGACCAGGGATCGGGGTCGTCATCGCTCTTGGGCGACGCCCCGAAGCGCAACATTACTTCCATTTGGGCATCCCTCTCACGCACGAAGTCGGCGAGCTCAATCGTGCTGAATCGTGTCGATGTCCACGAGTGGCCCCGGGAACACCACGGTCTGTTCGTCCACAAAGGACCTGCGTGTTCCGCCCCCGAGCACGCGAGTTCCGGTTCCAAACACGCTTGGGCGGTGCTGAATCACGATGACTTGCTACCCGATGGCCGGGATCCGGCCGTGGCCGTCCACGCCCCGGCGCAGCAGTTCCGTCAGATCGTCCAGGTCACCGGCGCGCAGCGCGGTGGCCGCCGCGGCGAGATCGGCCGCGATGCGGTCGAGCACCGCCGCCACCGGAACCGCGTTGCCGGAGAGAATCCTCCGCCACAGCAAAGGATTTCCGGCCGCGATCCGTGTGACGTCCCGTAACCCCTGCCCGGCGAGGCTCAGGGCGACGTCGTCGCCGGCGGCCAGGCTCGCCGCCACCGCCGAGGCGGCCACGTGCGGGGCGTGCGACACCAGCGCCACCGCCGAGTCGTGCTCGGCGGCACCGACGGTGACGACCTCGGCCCCGCACAACGCCACCAGTTCGCGGGTCAGCCGCAGCGCCTCGGCTCCCGTTCCGGGGCCAGGGCACAGCGCCCAAGGGCGGCCGGCGAACAACCCCACCCGGGCGGCCGCCGGGCCGGAGCGCTCCCGGCCGGCGAGCGGATGCCCTGGTACGTAAGAGGTCATGTCGCAGCCGAGGCGCTCCGCGTCGGCGATCGGATCGACCTTGACGCTGGCCACGTCGGTGTACGCCCGTGCCGCGCCCTGCTTCTGGAGTTCGGCCAGCCGCTCGCCCACGAGCTGCGGCGGAACGGCGATCACCGCCAGATCCACTTCCTCGCCGGTCCATTCGCGCCCGGCGCCGAGCTCCCGCGCCACCCGGACGGCTTGCGCGTCGATGTCGGAGAGATGAACCGCCACACCCTTTTCCCGAAGGGACAACGCGGCCGAAGTGCCGATCAGGCCGGTGCCGACGACAAGCGCCTTCTCGATGGTCACAGCTACTTCTTAGGCCGCCCACCCGGTGATGTCGAGCGACGGGGCCTGGGCACCGGGCGCGAGAAAAGGGGACTTTCACCGCGTGGAGCGGAAAAGTCCCCTTCGCCCTGCCCGTGCCTACCCGATGCCGCCGGCGCTCATCGTGCCGCCAGATCGGTCGCCCGGTTCTCCAGATGATCCGCGAACCCCGCCCAAACCCGGGCGTGATCCCTGGCGAAACCGGCGACCACGCCGTACAGATGCGGCGGGACACCATGCAGGATCCGTTCCCATTCCTGCCCGTCCATGGAGTGCATGGCGAGCATGCGCAACAGGATCCGGCCGACCTCGCTCAGCCGCAGCGCCGGATCGGCCTTGAGCCGCTCCAGCACGGTGAGCCGTTCCCGGTCCAGCGAATGACCGAGGTCGGTTTCGGTGAGGCTCAACGGATCCGGCTTGGTCCGCAGTCTCCTGCTCCCGTCCGGGGTCGGGCTCTCCCCACGCTCCAACCTGCCGCGCACGTCCCGCACCGTCTCCGGGGAGATGCCGACCTGCTTGGCGACCTGGCGGAGCGACAGACCGGGATCGTTGCGGATCAGGTCGGCGGCGAGCTTCCGCCGCTCCGAACTGTCCACTGGACGGATCCGCCCGTCCCGCCCGATCCTGGCGCCGCTGCCGCCTTCGCCGCCGCGTTTACGCAGGTCCGCCACCGTGCCGGCGGAAATGCCGGTCGCCGAGGCCACCCGCCGGTCGGACCACTGCGGATGCGTCCCGATGATCTGGACGGCCGCCCGTTTCCGATCCGCGAGCGAAAGCGGCAACCCGTGCCGGATGTTCGCTTCCACCGCGAGGACGAAGGCGTCGGACTCGGCGCCGTCGATGAACCTCGCGGAAATTTTCGTATCGCCCCTGACTCGTGCCGCCTTCAGCCGGTGCAGGCCATCGACCACCTGCATCGTCGGGCGGTGAACGAGAATGGGCGGAAGCTCCCACTCCGCCGACAACAGTGTCTCGACGTGCTCTGGATCCTCGCCCGAAGTCCGCGGCGAACAGGCAGAAGACAGTCTCGACAGCTCGATTTCGACGACAGGGAGAGCGGACAAGTCAACTCTCGTCGGATCCACCTAGCCCCCATTGAATCTGTTGATTCATCAACTATTTGGACACGCCACGAAAACCCCACCGTCCAACTGCCCGGCTTCGGCGGTTGGACACCATGAACCCGTCCGATGCCGGCCTCGGCCGTTGGACGGGATGTCCTCGACGGTGAGGATCCCTCAAGCGCCACGGGCGGAACCGCGTGCGAGCGGCCCGCCACAACGGTCTCCCAGTTGACCGTCCGGCGCGTATTCCGACGAACTACCGAAGCTGAACGGCATCCTCCCATCGCCCCGACGGCGATCTGCGAGACGAACACTGACGGAACCGCTGCCCGCTTCGTGCGAGGTCTCGGACATGTCCGATCTTACGGTTTCGGTTCAGAGGTTCGGCGAGTGAAGTCTTTGGTCTGCCTCGTGGTCGCGAGTCACCCGACGCGTCCCCCCTGTCCCCAGTAAAGCGCGCACACCATGTCAGCCCCAGCTGATGCGCACATGTGCAGCATGGCATGAACAATCCATGTCGGCAATTGACGAACAGTGTGATTTTCGTAGTGAAGGGAGCCGCCAAGATCAATATCCGAAACTCCGCATGCGGTATTGACTCGATTGGCGAACATAAGTAAAGCACCCGCGTAGACGCTTGTCCGGGCACTCCGGATTGGGCTGTTCGCAGGCTCCATTAGGCCGTTCGCGCGGCCCGACTTCTACTCGGAGGATCACCGCCCCCGTCGGTTCACGTTCCGTTCTTCGGCACTTGTTCACACGAACGGCCGAGCCCGCTTCCCACGGTCTGGTCGGCGTGGAACGCCGAGAGCAAAGTGAGGCCCGGCATGATGTAAAGCGGTCAGCCCCAGGCCATCCACGACGTCGTGGCGCCCCCGGCAATTCATGGGATGAAATGGTGTTCAAGACCGGTTGGGCGGATACACCCCGAAAAGCACGAAGACCCCCTTCCTCCGGCTGAGCCGGGGGAAGGGGGCCTTCACGCGCCCGTCTACTCGATGGGGAAATCGAAATAGGTGTCCGGGTAAGGCTCGTCCTTCAGGGTGTAGTGCCACCACTCGCACTCGTACGAGCTGAAGCCCGAGCCCTCCATGACCGCGCAGAGGTGCGCGCGGTTCTTCGCGGCCTCTTCCGGCACACCGTCGGCACCGTGGTGCGAGACGACGTCCATCAGGTCGTGGTCGCCGCCCATGTCGGCGAGCTCACCGGTGTCCAGGCGGTAGAGCGTCAGGTCCACCGTGCTGCCCCGGCTGTGCCCGGACTTGGTGGCCACGTAGCCCTGTTCGAACATCTGCGGCCGCTCGATGTTCGGGTAGTGCCTGGCCTTCTTCCGGCCGTCCTCGGGCTCTTCCGCCCAGCGCATGAAGCGGTCCACGGCGCGCTGCGGGCGGTACACGTCCCAAAGGAGCAGACCGAAGCCGAGCTCCCCGGCCTTGTCCCGCGCCTTTTCCAGCGCCGCGCAGAACGCACGCGTGCCGACGACGCGGTTCACCAGGTAGCCGTCCACCGGCTTGCCGGTGAAGTTGTCCCACGTGGCGTACTTCGCGTCCCACCGGATTCCGGAGACGACCTCGTCGACGAAGACGAAATCATCCCTCATTCGGCACGCCCGCCAGCGTCAGCTTCACCAGGCGGTCGATCACGTCGCCGAGCGAGAGGCCGGCGGCGTTCATCATCCGCGGGTAGCGGCTGTACGAGGTCAGGCCGGGCAGGGTGTTGACCTCGTTGAGCACGACACTGCCGTCCTCCTTGAGGAACAGGTCCACCCGCGCGAGCCCGCTGCAGCCCAGCGCGCGGTAGATGACCTTGGCCGTCTGCTGCACGAGGTCGCGCGATTCGTCCGGGATGTCCGCGGGGACGATGAAGGTCGAGTTCTCGGAACCGGTCTCGGGGCTCTCCTCCTGGTGGATCTTGAAGAAGCCGTGGGTCAGCGCGACCCGGTCGACCTCGCCCGCGAACAGGTCCTCGCCGTCGCCCAGGATCGAGCAGCCGATCTCGCTGCCGATGACGGCCTCTTCGATCAGGATCTTCGCGTCGTACTGGCGCGCCTCCGCCAGCGCGGCGGGCAGCTCTTCCTTCGAGGAGACCTTGCTGACGCCGAACGACGAGCCGGAGCGGGCCGGCTTCACGAAGACCGGGTAGTTCAGCTCGTCCGGGTCGACGTCCTTGTCCGGCGTGACGATGTGGAAGGTCGGCGTCGCGATACCTGCACCGTTGACGACGGAATAGGTGAGGGACTTGTCGATGCACATGACCGAGCTCGGCAGGTCGCAGCCGACGTAGGGGATGCCGGAGATCTCCAGCAGGCCCTGCATCGCGCCGTCTTCACCGAACTTGCCGTGCAGCACCGGCAGCACCACGTCGAGGGCGATCGTCTCGTACTTGCCCTCGTCCAGGACGAGCAGACCGTGCACCCCGCGGTCCGGCGACACGACGGCCGGGCGGACGTTCCCGTTCTCCCAATCCTCGGCGGGGCCGTCGCACAGCATCCAGGAGCCGCTCCGGGTGATCCCGATGTAGTACGGCTCGTACTTCTCGAGGTCGAGGTTCTTCTGGACCTCACGCGCAGATTTGATGGAGATAGGATGTTCTTCGGAAAGCCCGCCGAACAGAATTCCGATTTTCAGCCTACCCATACTACTTCCCGCTTTCGAATTGGAGACAATTGATGATGGAGTTTTCAACAGTGTCACTCAGTGCGTGGTCCGTGTAATAGGCGGTATGCGGACTGATGAGCACGTTCGGCAGCTTTTCCAGCCGCAGCAACGTTTCGCTCTCGAGCGGCTTGTTCCGGCAGTCGGCGTAGAAGATGCCTTCCTCTCCTTCGACGACGTCCAATGCCGCTCCGCCCAGTTTTCCGTCTTCCAGCGCCGAAATGAGGGCTTCGGTTTCGATGAGCGGGCCACGTCCGGTGTTGATGATGTACGCGCCGTCCTTCATCCGCTCGATGTTCTTCCGGTCGAGAAGATGATATGTGTCCGTATTGAGCGGCACATGGAGCGTCACGATGTCGCTCTGCTGGAGCAATTCGTCGAGCGGGACGTAATCGGCCGACGCGGTCAGCAGCGTGTCGTAGGCCAGCACCCGGCAGCCGAAACCACGCAGCCGGTCCAGCACCGCGACCCCGATCCGCCCTGTTCCGACCACGCCGACGGTCAGATCGCGCAGCTCTTTCCCGCGCACCTCGTTCAGCCGGTAGTCGTGCACCTCGGTCCGGCGGACGATGGACTTGGCGTCACGCACCGCCATCAGCATCAGCATCAGCGTGAAATCGGCAACGCTGTCGGGCGAGTAGGCGACATTGCCCACGGTGATACCGACGCTCGCCGCGTATTCCACATCGATGTGGTTGAAGCCGATGCTCCGGGTGGAGATGTATTCGACACCCGCTTTGCCGAGTTCGAGAAGAATGGAGTTCGTGACCTTGGTCTTGTGACCGATACTGATGCACCGATTTCCGGAGACCAGCCCGATATTGGCCTCGGATACCGGCTCGTCCACAATGGTCGGAATCACGCCGAAACGAGGAGCCATCTCCCGGAACAAGGCGGCCTCGTCCGATCCGCAACCATAAATCGTGATTCCCCTCGCCAAGACGGCCGAGGAGGAGGCGGACGCCGGCGATCCGGTGCGGGGGGCAGCTGATCGCGCTGGTTCGCTGTGGGTCATGCCCGACATTGTAGGCAGCGCGTTGTTGCCGCTTCTTATGGGGTTTTCGATGCCCCGACAATAAGTTACCAACTGGTAGCGCCGAGTGCACGTCGTTGTCGCTCACCTGCGCCGCACAGCTCTACCGCAGATCTTGCCCACCTCCCCCGGACGCCGGAACCGCCCCGTGACCGATGCCACAAAGCCATCCGGACACGAGGTCCGCGAGGTGTTCGGGGGCGTCCCTGGCCACCAGGTGACCCGCCGACGGGACGCGGACGACGGTGACCTGACGCCCCGCCGCGCGCAGACGGCCGACGTCGGCGTCGCGCAGCGGCGATCCCTGGCCGCCGTGCACCACCAGGATGGGCAGATCCACGGCCCCGGCCGTGGCGAGCAGGGCGGGACCCGAGCCGAGGACGTCGTCGACCAGGCGGGTGTAGCGGCCGGTGAGCCCGTGGAAATCCAGCCACGAACGCGCCCTGCCCGGCTCCAGGTCGGGTACGACGTCGACGAGCACGAGCCCCGACGCACACGCCGCGACGGCGGGATCCGCGAGCGCCGCGATGGCGGCCAGGCCGCCGACCGAGGCGCCCACCAGGACGACCGGCGCGGGCTGGCTCGCGATCATCCCGGCCACGTCGTCGGCCAGGGCCCGGAGCGTGGTCGCCCGGCCGGAGCTGTCGCCGTGTCCGCGCAGGTCGAAGGCCACGGATCGGAAGCCGTTCCGGGCCAGCACCGCGGCGACCGGCGTCCAGACCTCGCGGCGCTCCCCGCCCGCGTGGAGCAGCAGGACCGTCGGACCGGCGCCGGTCACCGTGCCCCGCAGGGTGACCTCGCCCAGGTCGAGGCTGATTTCGGTACGCATGGCATCCCCCTTACCTTGGACCGTCAAGGTAACGCAGATACCTTGGCCCATCAAGGTACGATCCGCTCGTGACGACTTCCCGCGCACGACGGGCGCCCGAAGAGGCCCGGCGGCTGATCCTCGACGCCGCCGCTTCCCTGCTCGGCGAGTCCGGCGTCGCCGCCGTCCAGATGCGCGCCGTGGCCGCGCGGGTCGGCATGACCGACGCCGGCGTCGCCCATCACTTCGGCAACCGCGAGAAGCTGCTCGCCGAACTGCTCCGGCACGGCGGCCGCCGTCTCCGGGACGCGCTTCAGGACCTGCTCACCAGTTGGCTGGACCACGACGCGGACCTGCTGGAATTCGTCGAAGCCCTGCACGCGCTGTACCGGGACGGCTACGGCGAGCTCGCGGTGGCGCTGCACGCGGCGGGCTGGCGCGACCCGGGCAGCGGGATGCTCGACCCGGTCGTCGACGCCCTCCACCGGCTCCGGGCGCCCGGCGGCTCACTCGACGACACACGGCTCGCCGTCGCCGCCCTGCACCAGGCGATGGCCACGGAGCCGCTGTACGGGAGCGATTTCCGGCGCAGCGCCGGGCTCACCGGTGCCGCGGCCGAGGACTCGTCCGCGCAAGTGCGCTGGTGGGCGCGTCAGCTCCATTCGGCGCTCGGGCTCAGGCCCGATACGGCCCCTGGTCCCCGAGATCCGGGCTCACCCGAGGCGTCCGGCCCTCCTGCCCCGGCACCGGGGTGACCGTCGGCTCCCGCACCGGTTCGACGTCGTCGTCCGCGCGCTTCCGCCGCCGCGTGCCGACCGCCACGTCATCCTCGCGCCGCCGGGCGAGCACGGACAGGGTGAGCACGTGGGCCACCGCCATGAGCAGCAGGAACACACCCAGCCTGCCGACGAACGCGGCCGTCGAACCGGACCAGTCCGGGGCCACGACCGCCAGCAGCGCGAGCATCCCGATCGCCGCCAGATGGAAGACCGTCACCACCATCCAGGCCACCGACCCGCTTCCCTCGCGGGCGTCCGGCGCGGTCAGGAAGCGGCGGGCACCGCGGTACAGGACCTGGCCGTCCGCGACGACGAAGATCAGGCCGATGATCAGGAAACCCGGAAGTTCGTTGTCGGGCATCGTTGCCTCCTCCGTTTCCCGGGGGATACCCGCGGAACGCCGGGAGACGGGCCTCATGCCTCGATCGTGTGACCGGCCGGGTCCGTGAAGGCCTCCTTGAGGGACGCGTTTTGGCGGGCGAATGTCCCCAATGTGGCATTGGGGACGCTGAGCGTCTCCGATGCCACATTGGGGACACACGCATAAGTCCGTGAAGGCCTCCTTCCCTCGGCTGAGCCGAGGGAAGGAGGCCTTCACGGACTTCTGCGAGCGAGCAACGGTAGCGGCGGCGCGTCAGCGAATGCCCTGCGCCAGCCGTTCCCCCAGGCCTTCGACGTCGTCGAGCGCTGCTCGCAGCTCGGCGGCGTACTCCTCGGCCCCGGCCCGCAGGCCCCGCTCGACGACGTCGACGGCGTCGAACGTCGAGACGTCCCCTCCGCTCAGCGCCGCGACGGATTCCTTGACGACGGCGCCGAGCAGCAGTTCTTCGGGAACCCCCGGTGCCCCCTCCAGCGGCCAGACGAGGTCGTCGAGCACGCTTTGCCCGCCGACTTCGCGGACTAGGCCCGCCGCGGTGCTCCCCGGCACCCGGAACCCCTCCGGCAGCACCGCGCGGACGCTCATGTTGTGCGAAAGCCAGTACAGCAGCTGCGCGTTCACTTCCAGCTTGACCGGCTTCGGCGCCAACCACAGCGTGAGGTTCACGTAGTACTCGGTGAGGCGGTCGAGCACTTCGCCGCCCTTTTCGAAACCCCACAGGTTGATGTCGAAATAGTGGTGCCAAGTCGCGTCGGCGACGATTCGCCCGACGCCGGCGGCCGCGCCGTCGTACACACAGGACACGCCGTAGACCTGGCCGTTGCGCTTGTCGGTGCCCTGCGCGACGATTTCGGGTTTCGGCTGCCCCGCACGGCCGGACGGCCAGACATCCGCCGGGAATTGCGCCGGGATGACCAGCTGCCCTTCGTGCATGTGGTCCGGGAAGATCGTGATCGGCCCCCGCCGTCCCTGGAACAGCGCATGCGGCCTGCCGAACCGCTTCCGCAGGATCAGCTCCTGCGGGTACGGGTCGAGATCGTTCGGAATCGGATTGTTGATGTCACTGCCCCACGGATCCGGCTGGTGCGTGTTGTGGCTGAACTCGACACTGGCGTCCGGCCGGTCGTTCCAGACCCGCAGCTCACCCGCGCGCGGGACCCGGTGCCCCAGCGCCCGCCCCAGGTTCAGGTAGTCGGGCAGCGACGGGTCCGCGCCCGGCGGACGCGGATTCGAGTGGTCGCCGCAGATGAGCACGCCGCCACCGGCGTCCATCCACGATCGCAGCGCGGCGACCTCCGCGTCGACGAGTTCGTTTTCCGGCTCCCCCGGCATGTTGGACTGCAGGATGCCGAAGAACCACACCTGCTCGTAGCGGCCGAGCACTTCGGAAGTGAGTTTGTTGGCGGCGTGCCCGCCCGCGTGCCGGTTGATCAAATCGATCTCGAACTCGGCGAAGAATGGCTGATTCCCCAAAAGGAGATCACGGATGATTCCCAAGGAGAAGCCGCCGTTACCCGAGAAGCCGACGACATCGGTGTAGAACAGGATTCTGATCTTCGGTTTGGCGAACGGGCTGACTTGATCAGCGACGAGACGCGCGTCGAACATCGGTATTCCCCCTTGCTTGAAGCGCCATGCCGTCCTCCCCGGCGGCGCCCTCCCTTCCACGTATACCGGAAATTCCGATGATCGTGCAGGCACCGGAGCGCGCCCGAAAGGGCGGCCGCGCGCCACTTTTCGCCCGCACCGGGTGATCTTCGGAAACCGGCGGCCTGCCACCGTGGAACGCCGATCCGTCCTCCCGGAAGGTGCCAGATGGTGCGAATATCGTTCGCCGCATTCCCCGCGTACCGGTTCCGCCGCCGGAAAACCAGCGGGCGACAGAAGACCCGGAGCCTCACGAAAAGGCCGCCCCCGATTCCGGCGCCACCTCCCGCCACCGGCACGCCGTTTCCCCGCGCGCTGGTGGTGCTCCTGGGAGCCGCCGCCGCGGTCGTCGTGCTGGCCGGGCTGAACGCCGTCGCCTGGCTGGCCGGGCCCGTGTTCCTCGCACTCGTCATCGTGATCACCCTCGACCCGGTGCGGACCTGGTTGCGCGGCAAGGGTTTTCCACGCTGGCTCACGGTCGCCGTCCTGGTCGTCACCGTCTACGCCGCGTTGCTCGCGCTCTTCCTGGTGGTCGTGGTCTCCCTCGCGCAGCTTTCCGCCCTGCTCCCCCGCTACGCCGGGCAGGCCGACGAACTGCTCCGTGACGGGACGGCGTTCCTCGGCCGGTTCGGGGTCGGCGAGCCGCAACTGCGCGAAATCCTGTCCACTATGGACACGGGAAAGCTGATCGGTTTCGCCGGATCCCTGCTCGCCGGGCTCGGCGGACTGGTCACGAACCTGGCCTTCCTGCTCGCCTTGATGCTCTTCCTGAGCACCGAATCGGCGTGGGCCGGGCAACGGCTCGGCCGGATCTCGCGCGATCGGCCGTGGGTGGGCGCGGCGTTGCGGCGGTTCGCCTTCGGCACCAGGCGGTACCTGGTCGTGACGACGGTGTTCGGCGGGGCGGTGGCGATACTCGACACGATCGCGCTCGCCCTGCTCGGCATCCCGGCGGCCGTGCTGTGGGGGCTGCTGTCCTTCGTCACCAATTACGTGCCCAACGTGGGTTTCGTGATCGGGGTGGCCCCGCCCGCGCTCATCGCACTCCTCGACGGCGGTTGGCGCGCCATGCTCGTGACCATCGCCGTGTACGTCCTGCTGAACTTCGTGGTGCAGTCGCTGATCCAGCCCCGGTTCGTCGCCGAGTCGGTCGGTCTGTCCACTTTGGTCACCGTACTCGCGCTGGTGTTCTGGACCTGGCTGCTCGGGCCGCTCGGCGCCGTCCTCGCCGTGCCGGCGACGCTGCTGGCCAAGGCGCTGCTCATCGACGTCGATCCGCGGGCGCGCTGGGCCGAGGCGCTGCTGTGCTCGCCGGATCGCCGGAAGGGCTGACCGCCCGCTCAGGTCAGGCCGTGGTGGCGCGCGACCACCACGGCCGACCGGCGGTTGTTCACCCCGAGCTTGCCGTAGATCGACCGGACGTGGGTCTTCACCGTGTTGACCGACACCGTCAGATCCGACGCGATCTCGTCGAGCGAACGCTGGGACGGCAGCCGTCGCAGCACCACCTGCTCGCGATCGGTCAGTTCACTGGGCGGGGTGTTCGGCACGAGACGCCCGCGGACCGTCTGCGCGAAGCGGTCCAGCGAGCCGAAACCACCGGAATGGTCGATCAGCAGGTTCCTGACGCGCGGTTCGGCGAGCGCGAACGGGCGGATCAGCCGTTGCGGCCGCGCGAGGGTGAGCGCGCGGTCGAGCGCCTGCAGCGCCAGGGTCCGCCGGTGGGAACGCAACGCGAGCGCGGTCTCGGCCAGGCGGGTGTCCACCGGCGTGGCCGGCAGCAACGCGGGAGCGGATTCGGTGGCGCGCAGGACCTTTTCGGCGAGATCGGTCTCCTCGACGGCGAGATGGGCCCGGATCTGGAGCAGGGCCAGTTCGGCGGTGCCGGACAAGCTCTCCTGTGCCCAGGCGAACACTTCGGCCGCGTGCAGGCCTTCGCCCACCACGAGCGCCGCGTGGTGCTCGACGACCGTGCACATCCCGGTGATCTCGCGGGGCAGTTCGAGATCCGCGAGCCGCCGCCGGGCCGCCCGCATGGCCTGCGAGCCCGCCGCCCGGTCACCGCCGTCGAAGCGGACCATACCTTCGAAGAAACCCCGCAGTGGCCCCAGAACCGGCGCGGAGACGGGCACTTCCGCCCGCGGGGCCCTGCTCAGCTCGCCCGCGGCCGCCACGGGTTCGAAGCGCATCAGATCGTCGTAAGCGAGCATGAGATGGCATTCGGCGACGCCCGGCGAGCGGCACCAGCCGTGCCGCCGGGCGACGGCGAGCGCGCCGATGCACGCGCGCCGCATCGCCGTGTGGTCACCGAGCAATCCCGTCGCGACGGCGAGCGCGAGTCTGCTGTGCAGGACGAGATGTTCGAGCCGTTCCCCGTGCGCGAGGCGCAGCGCGGCTTCGGCACGGGCGACGGCGTGCCGACGGGCGCCCCGGTGCAGCGCCCGCCAGACCAGGTCGACCTTGTCCCACGCGACCGACTCCGGCGACCGCGTCACCGGGCGTTCGGGCGGCCCGTTCCCGGTCACCAGCGCGAGATGGGGCGCGGCCAGCCGTCGCAGTCCGTCGTCACCCAGATCGGTGGCGGCGGCGGTGAACTCCCCGCGCTGGACGTGTTCCAGCGCGGACGCCAGCCGGAGCCGGGGGCTCGCGCTCAACGCCCCCTCGCCCAGATAGGCGAGCGCGCCCCGGACGAGTTTCCCGTCTCCTGCCAGCACTTGGCGCACTGCGTGGTCACGCGCCAGGCGTAAGGCGCCCTGCCGGTCCCGCCCCGCGACGGCGTGCGTCAGCGCCTCCCCGAACCGCCCTTCCCCGGCGTACCAGCGGGCGGCTATCCCCTGCAGCCGCCGTGCCCGCGCCGGGGACCGTCGCGTCAGCTCCGCCTGCAGGAAACCCCGCAGTGGCGCGGGAAGCCGGTAGGTGTCGGCCGGCGTGCGCACGACCAATCCGGTCTCGCGCTCCAGTTCGTCCAGGGTCACCCCGGCGTCCGGCGAACCGGTCAGCCGCGCCGCGAGCGCCGCGCTCACGTTGTCGCAGACACTGACGCACAACAGCAGATCCGACGTCGCGGTCGGCAACCGCGAGAGCACCTCGTCGGCGAAGAACCGGGCCACGGCGAGCTCGTCGCCCCCGACGGCCGCGACGAGCCCGTCCGCGTCCTCGGCCTCGCGCACCGAGACCGCGGCCCAGCCGAGCGCGGCGGCCCATCCCGCGGTGCGCTCGGTCAGTTCGCGGACCCGGTCCTCGCCCACCGTGGCCCCGGTGGACCGAAGCAGGTGCGCCGTTTCCTCCACGCTGAAGCGGAGTTCGGCGGCGCCGAGCCGGGAAAGCGCGCCTTCGACCGCCAGGCGGGCCAGCCGCAGTTTCGGCTCGACGCGGGTGGCCAGCACCAGCCGCAGCATCGGCGGCTGGTGCCGGGCCAGCGCGGCGAGCGCTTCCACCGGCTCCGGACGGGAGATCTCCTGGACGTCGTCCAGGACGAGCCACACCGGATCACGCAGCCCGGTGAACACGTCACCGAGATCGGCGAGGAACTCGGTGCGCCGTCCGGGTGACGGTGGCCCGAGCCGGAACTCCGGGAGGCCGAGGTTCCGGCGCAGCGAGAGGAGGACGGCCGACCACAGACGGCGCTCGTCGTTGTCGTCTTCGTCCAGCGACACCCAGGCCACGTCCCGCCGATCGCGGGCCCAGCAGGCCAATGCGGTGGTCTTGCCGGAACCGGCGGGCGCACGGAGCACGGTCACCGGCCGGGTTCCGGCACGGTCGACCAGGGCCGTGAGCCGGGCGCGCGGGACGAAGATCCCCGGCACGCGTGGCACCGTCACCTTGGCCGAAGGGATCCGCCAGGACCGCGATGTCGTTCGAGCGGGCAAGTCAACCTCTCGATCGTCCGAAGGATCGCGACCCCGGCGAGGCCACGACTGTACTGGTCAGCGGGTCACCAGAGCTCGTCCGAGGTCTCGTCCCCGTGCACGAGCACGGCCCAGATCACCAGGACGTCGAGGGCGATGACGACCACGCCCCAGATCGGGTACGCGGACAGGAACACCAGCTGCGCCAACGCGTTGAACCCGGCGAGCAGGACGGTGACGACGCGGGCCCACGGCGCCCCGGTGAACAACGCGCTCCCCGCGCACACGGCGAGGACCCCGACGATCAGGTGGATCCAGCCCCAGGCGCCGAGATCGAAGACGAGCAGCCCCGACGGGCCGAGCAGGTAGTAGTTCTGTTCGAACAGCGCGACCAGTCCCTCCACCGCGGTGAACAGGCCGGCCATGATGGTGATCGACGCGGCGAACCAGACCCAGCCCGATCGCCGCGACACCCTCGCGGCGTGTTCCGGCGGGGACGACGGGCCGGTGCCCGCCGTGGTGGTCCAGTGATGCGCTCTTTCGCTCATGGTCCCTCTTTTCGGAAGCGGGGCTGCGGACCCGGGCGATCATGGTCGGTCCACCGTGACGGCGGCCTCCCCCACGCCAGGTGAGATCAGGGCCTCGATCCCGCCGGTCCGCCTCATCCGGCCCGGGCGATGCGGGGATGCCGCCGCCCGGAGCACAGTGCGGCCTCCGAGCACCGATCCCGACCGAGGAGGACACACCATGAGTTCGCTGACCGTATGGGCCTTTCCCACCGCGGACGGCGCGGAGAACGCGCTCGCGCTGCTCGAACGGTTGCAGAAACAACAGCTCATCAAGATCGCCGACGCGGCTTATGTCACCTGGCCCGAGGGCAGGAAGAAGCCGAAGACCAAGGACCTCGGTTCGCTGACCGGCGCCGGCGCGCTCGGCGGCGGGTTCTGGGGACTGCTGTTCGGCCTGATCTTCCTGGTGCCGCTGCTGGGAATGGCCGTCGGCGCGGCGATCGGGGCGCTGACCGGCTCGCTTTCCCGCGTCGGCATCGACGACGACTTCATCGCCGCGGTCCGGGCCAAGGTCACACCCGGCACGTCCGCGTTGTTCGTGATGGCGGACGGTGCCGTGCTCGACCGGGTGGCCGAGCCGTTCAAGGAGACCGGGGCCGCCTTGGTCACCACGAATCTCACCGACGAGGAAGAGGCGCGGTTGCGTGCCGCGTTCGGCGAGTTCGCCCTCCCCGAACGGCTCTGATCCCGGCCGCGGGTTTTCCCGATTCACCGCGCGATCGGGAAAACCCGCGACGGCAGTTCACGGACCCGGTGCACGGAGTCCACGCGCATCCCGAGCGCTTCGAGTGCGCACAGAATGCGCGAAACGCTTCTTTGCTCGGTCACCGTGCCGAAGACGATCAGCTCGCGGCCGACCGGGACCACGAACATTCCCCGGAAATCGTCTACCGCCCGGTTCGCCTGTTCGGGGATTCGGCCACTGCCCCGGAAGACGTAATTCATTCCGGCCAACGGGCTCATCGGTTCCCCTTTCCCCGCCCGGCCAGCAACCAGGCCGCGGCGAGTACCGCCAGGTCGATCGCCGCCATGATCGAAGACCAGGTGTGCCACGGCAGGAAGAGCATTCGGGCGAGCAGGTCGAGACCGGCCCGCGCGGCGAGCCGGATCGAGGTCACCGAGGTCAGGGCGGCGAGCAGGACGGCGAGCGAGAAGAACCCCGTCTCGGGTCCGACCCGGCCGGTCCCCAGGAGGTCGAGTACCGCGAACTCGGCGGGACCGATCCAGAAGAACTGTGTCGCGACGAATACCGACGTCGGCCGTTTCCGGCCATTCCCTTTTCTCCGGCAATCTCCACGGGCCATCACGCGGCACACGATTCTGGGTGCGCTCGCCCTTTTCCTCGCCCAGCGCGGGTGAGACCGCCGAATTGCCTGGCAGTATCCGATCCGATGATGTGAAACTGACCGCGAAGGAGGCTGGCGCATGATGCAGGATCAGCATATTCCGCCGCGAAGACGGGTTCCGAGGACAAAGGTGACGATCCCCGATCCGCCCCCGGATCTCGTTTCCCGGCCGCGTTTGCTCGCCGCTCTCGACGAAGCGGGAGAACACGCGTTGGTGTTCGTCGGTGCACCCGCGGGTCTCGGTAAGACGGTGTTGCTCGCCGAATGGGCGGCCCGCCGTCGCGGTGTGGTGGCCTGGGTGTCCGCCGACGCGGAGGACGACGACGAGCGGCTCTTCTGGTCGGCGGTCCTCGAAGCACTGTGCGGCTGCGACCGAATCCCGGCGGGGAATCCCCTGCGCTCGCTGGCGGTCCCGGAGTCCCCCGGCACGGATCCCGCCTTCCTGGCCACGATCGCCGACGCGCTGGACACCGTGGACGAACCCGTCCTGCTCGTCCTCGACGACGCGCAGGAGATCACCCATCCCGGCACCTGGCGCGGGGTGCGTGCGCTCCTGCGGCATCAGCCGTCGGGGCTGCGGCTGGTGGTCTCGAGCCGTCTGGAGCCACCGCTGCCGCTGGTGCGCGCCCGTGTCGCGGGAGGGCTCGTCGAAGTGGGCGTGGACCGGTTGCGCTTCTCGCCGGAGGAGGCCGACGCCCTCATCGCGGCGATCGGGCCGGGCATCCCGCCCCATCAGGTGGGGCTGCTCGTGAGCAGGACGGGCGGCTGGCCCGCCGGACTGCGTCTCGCCGCCGCTTCGGCGGCACGTCAAGGAAATCTCGCCGACTTCTTCGCCGGACGGGACCGGGCGGTGCTCGACTACCTGACCGACGAGGTGCTCGCTCCCCTCTCCGCCATCCACCGGGATCTGTTGCGCGCGATCAGCATCTGCGACGAGGTCCCGGTGGGGCTGGCGGCCGCGTTGACGGACCGGCCGGACGCGGAGGCGCTGCTGCGCGAACTCGGCGAACCCGCGCGTGTGGTCCACACCGGCGGAACCCCGCCGCGCCACCGGGTCCCTCCCCTGCTGCGCACCTACCTCCGGGCCGAGTTGCTGCGCCGGGATCCGGACCGGACGAGATCCCTGCACGCGGCCGCGGCGCGCTGGTTCGCCGAACACGACCAGGCCGCCGCCGCGCTGCTGCACAGCGTCCGTTCGGGGAACACCACCCGCGTCGGCGAACTTTCGCGCCGCCACGCGGTGCCGCTGTATCTCGGCGGCGAGCACAACGTCCTGCGGCTCGCGCTCGCCGTCCTCGGCGAACGGCGGGCCGTGGCCTCTCCCCTGCTCGCGCTGGTCTCGGCCGCGCTGTATCTGGAACGGGGTGAACCGACGTCGGCCGAGTCGCAGCTGAGCTGCGCGGACGCGGCCTGGCCCGCCGAACCGGAGGCGGAGCTGACCGTGTTGCGGCAACTGGTGCGATCCCGGCTGGCCCAGGTCGACCGCGGCCCGGCGCAGGCCGTCCGCGCGGCGGAACAGGTCGACGAGCATCTGGCGGCGGACACCCGGCTCAGCGGGCTGGCGACCCTGCACCGGGTGGGTGTGCTGACCGCACGCCGCGATCGTGCCTCCGCACGGGCGGCACTGACCCGCGTCGCCGAGTCCGCCGGGAACGCGCGTCACCATTTCCTGGCCACACAATGCCTTGTCACGCTGAGCGGACTGGCCGGATCGGACGGCGATTACCGCGAAATGGAGGCGCTGGCCCGGCGGGTGCAGGCCCGGCATGCCGCGCACGACCCGCATCGTTCGCTCGAAGGCGCCCAGGTGTCCGCGCAACTCGCTTACGGCTCCTTGCTGCGCGGCGAGGCCGCCGAATGCGTCGAACACGCGAAACAGATCGGCCGGATGCTCGGTGACGCGCCTGCCCGCGCGGCCGCGAATCTGGGCCTGATCGCCGAAACCCTGCGTGGCGCGGCGGAATTCGAGCTAGGCGGCTGGCATTCGGGACTGCGCAGGATGCGCCGCGCCCGCACCCGGCTCGGCACCGGGCGGAGTTTCTCCGCCGAACACGCGGCGTGGTGCGCGGTGCTGGAACACCGGGCGGCGCTGCGGCTCGGCGCGGCCGATCAGGCACGGGAGACCTTTCGCTGGGCCCAGCCGATCATCGCCGGTTCCGGCGAACTGCTGCTGATGCGGGCCCGCACCCAGCTGCGGCTCGGCAGGCAGGGCGCGGCGAGTGCCGTGCTGCGCTCGCTGTCGGAGGACGGCGCGCCGATGCTGTTGCCGTGGTCGGGGATCGAGGCGTCGCTGATCGGCGTGCGGGCGGCGCTCGCGGCCGGTGCGCCGGAACGGGCCGTGCGGTCGCTGGACGACGCCCTGCGCGCCGCCGAACCCGGCGACGTCCGGTTCCCGTTCGTGTTCGCCCCTTCCGACGTCATCGCGTTCCTGACCGCGCGGCTGGGCAAACTCGGCAGCGGTGAGCGGTTCGCCTCCCAACTGCTCGCCCGGCGCCGCGAGTCGCGCACTCCGCCGATGCCGGCGCCGCTGACCGAACGGGAACGCAGTGTCCTGCGCCTGCTGCCGACCCAGCGCTCGATCGACGAGATCGCCCAGGATCTGACGGTATCGCCGAACACCGTCAAGACCCACGTCCGCGGCATCTACGCGAAACTCGACGTCCGCAGCAGACGTGACGCCGTGGCGATCGCGCTCCGGCGCGGCCTGCTGGACACCGAGTCGTGAGGAGAGATCATGGCGGCCGGATGGCGGTTCGTCCACCTCGCGGTGCTGCGGCCGCTGCTCACCGTCACCGCGTTGCTGTGCCTGTACTACCTGCTTCCCGTCGACCAAGGGCTGCGTCCCTGGACGGTGGCCGCCTTCGCCTGCGGTCTCGCGATCGTGGTGCTGGTCGTCGTCGGCGAGGTGCGGATGATCCTGCGCTCGCCGTTCCCCGCCCTGCAAGGGATCCAGGCGCTCGCCTTGGTCGTTCCGCTGTTCCTGCTCCTGTTCGCCGACGTCTACTACGTGCTCGGGCAGGACCGGCCCGGCTCGTTCGGCACGGAGCTGACGCGAACCGACGCCCTGTACTTCACCGTCACCATGTTCACGACGGTCGGTTTCGGCGACATCGCGCCGGTTTCGGCGACGGCGCGGATCCTCGTGATGATCCAGATGGTGGCGAACCTGCTGGTGCTGAGCATCGCCTTGCGGGTGATCGTGACCGCCGTGCGGCACCGGCGTTCGTCCACAGTGGACCTATCGCGTGGGCAGCAGCACCGCGGCGATCAGGCCGGTCACCCCGGCCGCGGTCATCGTCGCGAGTGCCCAGGCGAAGCCGTGGCCTGCCGCCCCGGCCAGCACGGAGCCCGCGAGCGCCGTCCCCACCGAAGAACCCAGGTTGGACACACCGCGCGAGACCCCCGAGATGTCGCCCTGGGCCGCGTCCGGGCTGCGCGACTGGACCAGGTTCACCGACGCCGTCAGCATGATCCCGACCCCGGCACCGAGCAGGAACAGCCCCGGAACGGCGCTCGCCACCCCTGAATCCGCCCGTACCAGCAGGAGCACGAGCAGCAGCCCGGCGATGGCGAGCACGAAACCACCGCGGATCAGCCGGCGTTGCGCGTGCCGCCGGGCCATCCGTCCCGCGGCCGCCGAAGCGGCGAGGATGCCGATCGTGGCGGGTGTCAGCGTCAGCCCGGTTTCGACGGCGTCGTACCCGCGGGCCTGTTGCAGGAAAACGGCGATCACGAAGAACGAGCCCTGCAGGATCAGCCATTGCACGTGCTGGGTGATCAGGCCGAGCCGGGTGACGCGGTCGCGGAAGAGCGCGGGGGACACCAGCGGTTCGCGGCCGCCCCGTTCCCGTGCGCGGATGTGGAGGTGGAAGGCGACCAGGATCGCGGCGCCGAGTCCGATGAGGAGCCAGGCCGGGCGCAGCACACCGGCCACGACGAAGAACAGGCCCGCCGCCGAAAGCACCGCACCGCCGACGTCGAACGGGGCGCGGGCGGGGGTTTCCATCGGTTCCGCGATCCGCAGCGCGAGCAGGACGATCACGCCGACGAGCAGCACCTGGAGGAGGAACGAGGCCCGCCAGCCCAGCCACGTCGTGATCAGCCCGCCGAGGAGCGGACCGGCGGCGGCGCCGAGCGCGCCCGCGCCGGAGATCACGCCGAACCGGCGGGCCCTCGTCTCGACGTCGGGACTGGCGACGGTCACCAGGATGTAGATCGGCGGGATCATCAGCGCCGACCCGATGCCCTGCAGCAGGGAATACCCCAGCACCAGAGCCACCGGCCCGTGCGCGACCGAGACGAGCAGCGCGCCCGCGCCGTAGACGCCGAGGCCGGCCACGAAACACCGCTTGCGCCCCAGGACGTCGGTCAGTTTGCCGCCGGGCACCATCAGCGCCGCCATGGTGAGGGTGAACAACGTGATCGCCGTCTGGACGCCGAGCACCGTGGTGCCGAGGTCCGCGGCGAGCACGCTCACGGCCACGGTCATCGTCGTCGCCGCGTAACTGGCGACGAACTGGGCGAGGGCCAAGGGCGGCACGAGCATCGGCGTGGCCTTCCGATCGGGGTGCCGACCACGGTGTCGTGGCCACCACCTGGCCACCTCACCCCGGGCGGATGAGGCGGCGCCCACCCGTCCGGACGACGGTGATCACCGACCGCACCCGATGCCCGAGGAGGCGCCATGCCCGAAACCGCGATCGCCGACCACGGCCTGATCGGCGATCTGCAGACCGCCGCGCTGGTCACCACCGACGGGTCGATCGACTGGTTCTGCAGTCCGCGTTTCGACGCGCCGTCGGTCTTCGGCGCGCTGCTCGACGACGAACGCGGCGGCCGGTTCCGGATCCGGCCGAGCGGGCCGCATACGAGCAGGCAGATGTACCACCCGGACACCGCGGTCCTGATCACCCGGTTCTCCGGCGCGGACGGGATCGGCGAGGTGGTCGACTTCATGCCCCCGCGTGACGGCGCCGCGACCGCCCGGCACCGGATCGCGCGCCTCGTCCGCTGCGTCCGGGGCAGCATCACCTTCGAGATGGAGGTCGCGCCGCGGTTCGACTACGGCCGTCGTCCGCACGAGGCGATCCCGTTCGGGCACGGCGTCGTCTTCGTGTCGAGCGAACTGTCGCTGACGTTGCACCCGGTCCGCGAACCCGGCGACGAGCACCTGGCCGAGACGCGGCTCGAAGGCGGCGACGCGCATCTGCGGCTGAGTCTCACGGCGGGACAGGTCCGCGGCGTCGTCCTCGAGACCGACACCGCGGAACCGCCGCGGGAGATCCGGCTCCGCGAGTTCACCGCCCTGTTCGACGGCACGGTGGGCTGGTGGCGTTCGTGGCTGGCCCGCTCCACCTACCGCGGCCGCTGGCGCGAGATCGTGACCCGCTCGGCGATCACCCTGAAACTGCTCACCTACCGGCCGACCGGCGGACTGGTCGCCGCGCCGACCCTCGGGCTGCCGGAGGAACTCGGCGGGGAACGGAACTGGGACTACCGCTACACCTGGGTGCGGGACGCGTCGTTCTCGGTCTCCGCGTTGCTGGCGCTCGGTTTCACCGAAGAGGCCGCACGCTTCGGCGGCTGGCTGGGCGACCGGATCCGCGAAGGCGGCACCGGGGACGGCGGGCCGCTGGCCGTGCTCTACCGCGTCGACGGCGCGACGGATCTCCGTGAGGAGGACCTCCCGCATTGGTCCGGCTATCGCGGGTCGAGCCCGGTCCGGATCGGCAACGACGCGGCCGGACAGCTGCAACTGGACATCTACGGCGAGGCGATGGACAGCGTCTACGCCGCCGACCGGGCAGGTTTCGAGCTGCCCCATCGCGGGTGGACCGCGGTCCGCGCGGCGCTCGACTGGCTCGGCGAACACTGGGACCAGCCGGAAGAGGGCATCTGGGAGACCAGGGGCGGCCGCCGGTCCTTCACCTACGGCCGGTTGATGAGCTGGGTCGCCTTCGACCGCGGCCTCCGGATGGCGAGCACCCACGGCCGTCCCGCCCCGATCGAGGACTGGACGTGGCAGCGCGACAGCATCTACGACCAGATCCTGAACCAGGGCTGGCACCGGACGAGACAGGCGTTCGTCCAGCACTACACCGGCGACGAACTGGACGCGTCGCTGCTGCGGATGCCCCGCACCGGTTTCCTCCCTTCGCGGGATCCGCTCTGGCTCTCGACGCTCGACGCGATCGGGAAGGACCTGGTCGTCGACAGCCTGGTGCACCGGTACGACCCGGCCGCGTCGCCGGACGGGCTGGCGGGCACGGAAGGCACTTTCTCCTTGTGCAGCTTCGCCTACGTCGACGCGCTGACCCGGGCGAGCAGGCTGGACGAGGCGCGGGCGGCGTTCGAGAAGATGCTGACCTACGCCAACCACGTCGGCCTCTACGCCGAGGAGATCGCGCCCAGCGGCGAACAGCTCGGCAACTTCCCGCAGGCCTTCACCCATCTCGCGCTGATCGACGCGGCGGTCACCCTCGACGCCGCTTTGGGCTGATTGCGCGAAGATGCGGGGATGGGTTACCGGACCTGGATGCGGTACTTCACACCGTCCGCCGTGCACCGACGGCTGGGCCTGGTGTGCCTCGGGGTCGGGCTGCAGCACGGCGTCCTGCCCGCCGTCGGGCCGCGGGTGCTCGACCATTACGTGGCCGTGGTGGTGTCGAAGGGGCGCGGGTGGTTCGCCGTGACGGGTGGCGAACGGCAGGAGGTCGTCGCGCCCGCGCTGCTGTGGCTCGTCCCCGGGGTCGGGCACCACTACGCGCCCGACCCCGCGCACGGCTGGGAAGAATGCTTCGTCGACTTCGACGGCAGTGCCGTGGACGCCTATGTCGAACTCGGGTACGTCACGCCCGGGACGCCGGTGGTGCCACTGGGCGACGTCGAGGCCGTGCGCGACATCGTGAGCCGGATCGTGCGCTGCGCGCGCGGCGGCAGCCCGCTCGCCCAGGTCGACGCCTCGGCGGCCGTACATCATCTGCTGGTGGCGTTGCGGCGGGCCGCCGACAGCACCCCCGACGACGGCCCCCTGCTGGAGGCGCTGGCGCAGGACGCCCTGCTGCCGCTCAGCGTCGCCGAGATCGCGGCCCGCCGCGGCATGACCCTTCCCGAACTCCGCACCGCCGTGCGCCGGAGCACCGAGACCGGGCTGAAGGATCACCTACTGACCCTCCGCCTCAACCGCGCCAAGGAACTCCTCGCCACCACACGGATGCCGGTGCAGGAGGTGGCGCAGGCGATCGGTTACGAGGACGCCGCCTACTTCAGCAGGCTCTTCACCCGCCGGGCCGGTGTCTCTCCAGCACGCTTCCGCGAGTCGCGTGTCCAGGCCGTCCCCGGCGGCTGGAGTTCGCGTGTTCCCCCGGCCGACGACCCGCCGTTGGTACCCGACTGACCGCCTTGGACTTCCACATCGGGCCGCTTGGACTTTCCGCGCAATAAGTGCATGACCGACGCTTGAAGTTGACTGAAAGCGTTGACTTACGCGCAATAACGTTCATAGCATCGGCGACCGCCCCGCCAACTGTGGTGCGGGTCACCCTTGGGAGAGAGTCATGCGGACCCTGCCTCTTCTCGGCGCCGCGGCCTTGGCCGTGGCGGCGACCACGGTGGTACCGGTGTCGTCCGACGCCGCGCCGCCGGACGCGACGTACACCATCACGGTCGACGCCAAGAAGTCGTTCAGCCCGACCACCGACACCCCGGCGAGTACCTATGTCGACAAGGACGGCACGTTCTACTTCCAGCAGGCGGCCGCGCTCTACGGCGCGGACCAGCCACGGGAATGGGACTTCTACAGCGGACGCGATTTCGACAGCTTCACCAAGAACCCGATCAGTTCGGCGGTGAACCCGGCGAATCCCGCCGACCGCAACGACGACACCACCTGGCGCTGCAACAACAGCCCCACCGGCAAGGAATCCACCGATCCGCCCGCCGGGTCGGGTTATTCGCAGCGCAATTTCTGCGACCTCGTCGGCACCTGGGTCGATCCGGACACCGGCGACTGGTACGGCCTGATCCACAACGAGTTCACCCCCGAGCCGTTCGGCGCGTACTCGTTCTCCCACTACGACGCGATCGACATGGCCGTCTCGAAGGACCAGGGCAAGACCTGGACCATCAAGGATCACGCGATCACTTCGCCGTACAGCACGAAACGCGGTGACACGGCGGCGTTCCCGCATCAGACGTTCGACTACGGCGACGGCGACCCGCGCCTGTTCGTCGACACCGCCTCCGGCTACTTCTACGTCTACTACGGCTCGCGCATCGTGCCGAAGGCCGGCGCGGGCGGCCCGATGACCGGGCTGGCGCACGTCGCGCGTTCGCCGATCTCGGCCAAGATGGCGTCCGGCTCGTGGCAGAAGTGGTTCGACGGCGGCTGGAGCCAGCCCGGCGTCGGCGGCCGCGAGAGCAACATGGTCCCCGTGTCCGCCGCGGGCGACACCGGCTACACCCCCGTCGCGGACGACTACGACCCGGCCAACACCGGCAACGTCACCCAGCAGATCGCCGCGGGACAGCTGCCGAAGAAGTCGGACCTGTTCATCATGAACATCGCCTACAACGCGCATCTCGGGCTCTACATCGGCGCTCCGGAGGCCGTGGACAGCGTCGTGCCCCAGCGTTATTACGTGACCGACGACCTGACGACGCAGAAATGGCGTCTCATCGGCGACACCGGGAGCTACACCAACCAGTCGTGGTACCGCTGGTTCGTCGACGCGGCGAACAAGACGAACTCGACCATCATCGGCAAGCAGTTCCGGTCGTACTGCGCGGTGGCCTGCTCGAACAACGCGGGCGGCGAGTACACCACGCAGACCATCACGTCGTCGGCGCCCGCACCGTCCCCTGTGGACACTTCGCGCAAGTACCGGATCGGTCTCGGCGACGGCCGGGTTCTCGCGCAGGGCACCGGAACCACGACGACGTCGGTCGCGGCCACGACCGGATCCGACCGCGAAGCATGGCAGTTCTCCTCCGACGGCGACGGCTCGTATCGCATCGCCAACGCCGCCACCGGCCAGCTCCTCGGCGTCGACGCCGTGCAGGCGGGCCGGGCGTGGGGCGCGAAACCGACCGTGACGTCGGCTTCGACGGTCGGGCAGCAGTGGTTCGTCATCCCGTCCACTGTGGACAAGGGGACCTTCCGGCTGGTGAACCGGTACAGCGGCCTCGCGCTCGGCCTGTCCGGCAAGACCTCACGCCTGGCGGAGACCACCCCGCTGCGGTCTTGGACCGACACCACCGGCAACACCGTCGGCGGCGGCCGGACCGCGGCCGAACAGACACTGAAGTTCACCGACGCCGGCGCGGGCACCCTCGACGGCGTCCACACCCTGGCCGCGTCCGGCAAGAACCTCGACGACCCGGACTCGTCGACGGCCGCCGGAACCCCGTTGGTCACCTGGACGCCGAACCAGGGCGCCAACCAGAAGTGGCTGTTCACCCGGCAGTCCGACGGTTCCTACACGCTGACCAACGCGCATTCGAAACTGTGCGCCGACGTCGAAGGCGGGGCCACCACCGCGGGCGCGCGCGTCATCCAATGGACGTGCACCGGCGGGGCCAACCAGCGCTGGAACGCGACCAAACAGCCCAACGGCACCTACAAGATCGCCAGTGTCCGCTCGGGTCTGCTGCTGACCACGGCGTCCACTTCGGACGGTGCGGCCGTGACGCAACGGGCCGACACGGGCTCCGCACTGCAAGCGTGGGCCATCGGCTGACCCCGCGTGGCCCGCTCCTTCGGGGGCGGGCCACCGGGTTGCGTTTGTGTGGCACATCACACTCTCACTGCACGTCCATGATCCGCAACCGTCTCCCTTCATGAGAGCACTTTCGGTGAAAAGTTCACCGGGAGCGTGGGAGGGAGAACACCATGAAGCACACCGGCATCATCCGCACCACCACCATCACCGGCGTCGTCGCGGCGCTGAGCCTGGCCGCCATCGTCCCGGCGCTGGCGAGCCCGGCTTCCGCCGACCCGGTCACCACCGTGGCCGACCTCGACGGCGACGGCGAGATCGAGACCGTCACCGCGCAGCTCACCGGACCCGACGACCAGGTCATCTCGGCCACCGTGCACGGCACCTTCACGTCGATCCACCTGGGCGCCGACAGCTCCGTGCCGCTGGCGGCCCCTCGCGTCACCGACCTCAACGGGGACGGCCGCGCGGAACTGATCGTCACCCAGTCCGTCGGCGCCAACACCACGTTCTTCACCGCGCTGCACTACGACGGCCGCAACCTCGCCCAGGTCGTCGGCGACGACGACAAGCCGCTGTCGGTCGCCGAAGGCGGTGGCATCGCCGCCCACCTGGGTTACCAGTGCACTTCGCTCGACGGCGGCGGCCGCACCTTCGAAACCGTCGCGGCCGAGGCCGACGACATCGGCGCCGACCCGCTCACCTATTCGGGCACGCGCACCGTCTACACCCTTCGCGACGGCGCGCTGACCACGCAGAAGACCATCCCGATCACGAGCCGTCCGGTGACCGACCCGGTGCTGGGCACCGACGCCGCCAGCTGCGACCAGCCCGGCGCCTGACGGCCCGTGCCGCCAAGCGCGTGAAGGCCTCCTTCCCTCGGCTGAGCCGAGGGAAGGAGGCCTTCACGCGCAAAATGGTGACTAAGGCGCGTAGGTCAGGCAGTTGGCGGCATGGTCACCCTCGCCCGGTCCCACCCGGACACTCGAAGCGGTGCATTCCAGTGCGGAATTGTGGCGGCAGTCGGACCGGGAGCAGGCGCCCACCTGCGCGGTCACTCGATCGAGTCCGCCCTTGGTATTGAGCGGGACGAACGTTCCGCAATCGGCCGAACCGTTGCCGCCGCCCACCGTGATGGCGAAAGCGTGACAGCCGTCGTGGTTGTACGAACATCCGCTGACCGTGCATTCGTGGACGGCGGGCATTTCGGTGGTGGTCATAACGACTCCTGTACTTCGTGGTGGTGGTGGTGTCGTTCGGTATGACCAGGGTTACACCGGCCCGGTGCGGCGGCAATTCGGGGAAATTCATTCACGTCCGGCGAGCAGCCGGTCCAGCCAGGAATCGCGGGCGGCGAGACACGATCGGGCGACGGCCGTTTCCGGTGCGAGATCGTAAAAGCCGTGGAACGCGCCGCCCCAGACGTGCAATTCCGCCTCTCCCCCGGCCGCCCAGATCGCGCTCGCGTACGCCACGGCCTCGTCGCGGAACACTTCGGCGGCGGCGACGTCGATGAACGTCGGCGGCAGTCCGCCGAGATCGGTCGCGCGGGCCGGGGCGGCATACGGCGAGACGTCGGGGCCGCCTCGCCGGTCGCCGAGGACCATCGTCCACGCCGTCAGGTTGCTGGTCCGGTCCCAGACGCCGACGCCGTCGTACCGGCGCGCGGACCCGGTGTCGTTCCGGTCGTCGATCATCGGGCACTGGAGCAGCTGGCCGCACAGCGCCGGCCCGCCGCGGTCGCGCGCCAGCAGCGTGACCCCGGCGGCGAGGCCACCTCCGCCGCTGCCGCCGAAGACGACCAGCTTGCCCGGGTCGAAGCCCAGCTCGCCCGCGTGCGCGGCCATCCACTCCAGGCCGGCGTAGCAGTCCTCCACCGGCACCGGATCCGGATGTTCGGGCGCGCGGCGGAATTCGACGGTGACCGCGACGGCGTCGTACTTCATCGCCCATTCGACGAGCGGTCCCACCGACGCGAACCGGTCGCCCATCACCATTCCGCCGCCGTGCACGTGGTAGACCCCCGGCCCGCCGCCGCGATGATCCCGGCGCGCGATGACCGAAACGACGATTTCCGCGCCGCCGTATCCAGGGATCGTGTGATCGGTCCAGGTGACCGGGCGATCGCCGATCTGTTCTTCGATCGTCGGGAACGGCAACGCCCGGTACCGCTCCAGCTGATCCGCCGTCATGCCGACCGGCACATTTCCCTTCAGCGCGGGCAGGACGGCGGCGAGTTCGGGATCGTATGCGGGTTCCACCATCCGCGTGAGCTTAGCCAGCGGGCGCCGACGATCCGTATACGTCGACTATGGCAGGCTTGCGATGACAAAAGGGGGCGGCCATGGCCGGTTGGTCGGCGATAGCGGGCACGCACAACTACGCGGTCTCCGACAGGGTGAGCGCCGAAGCCTTGACCGAAGCTCTGGCCGAGTACGGCTTCGCGACGGTCGTGGCACGCCCGGCGCAGGCCGAGGGCTGGATCGTGTGCGCGCTGGACGAGGGCCCGTATCCGGTCGACGTCCAGGGACATCGGACCATCGACGCCGTCGGCAAGGCCGCTGCCCGCCTGGCGCGG
The DNA here is from genome assembly GCF_041021335.1 of Amycolatopsis sp. SB7-3. NCBI lineage: Bacteria > Bacillati > Actinomycetota > Actinomycetes > Pseudonocardiales > Pseudonocardiaceae > Amycolatopsis > Amycolatopsis sp. SB7-3. Next base: position 261,906 of record NZ_JBFPJQ010000007.1, on the reverse strand, counting down.
GGTTTCGGCGGATACCGGCAGGGTGGCAGCCGATGCGACCCCAGCATGCTCACGCATTTCCGGAACGCGCCGATCGTGCGCACCAATCCCGGTGCGCGGCCGCCTGTCCCCACCGTCGTGATCGCGCCCGCGCCTCCGTCGTACGCCCTGGAACTGACTCCTGATCCCGTCTCCGACGCGCGCGCCGATCTGAGCGGGCTGGACGAGGTTGAGTGGAGCGAGCTCGACCATGCCCACAGTCCGGCGGAGGACATTCCCAAGCTGATCCGGGCGCTCGCTCGAGACGACGACAACTGGGATGAACTCCTCGACGAACTCTTCGGCGACAACCTGCTTCACCAGGGGAGCTGCTATTCCGCGACGGCCCCGGCACTGCCGTTCGTGGGCCGGTTGATCACCACAGGTGGACTCCGCGCCTCCCGGCGGCTCGACCTTTACACGTGGCTGGTCGCCGCGGCGGATTGCCTTCCGGCCGGCGTCCTCGCCGATGCCGAACCCGCGTCCGCGTGGGGACGGGCCCCCGACGCGGCTCCGTGGACACCGGACGTGCACCTCGCCGTCGGCGGGCAACTTCCCGCGCTCCTGACCCGGTGGAAGGCCGAACCACCCGCGACCCGATACGTACTCGCCTGCCTTGCCGCCCTCTATCCCGATCAAGGGCAGCGGATGGTCGAGGACGTGGCCGCGATGGCGACGCGCTACGCCGGCCACCGGCCCGGGGAGTATCTGCGCATCGCCGAAGCGCTTTTGCGTGGCGAAGACACGCGGGCCCTGACGATCGCCGAGCAGATCTTCGGCTGGGACGAAGACCTGGACGCCGACTGGCTCGACGCCCCGAACGTCACCGACACGTTCAAGGCCGGACACGTCCTTGCCAACGGAACCCTGCGCATCGTGAGTAATACGGTGTAGCGCCTACGCCGGGTCAGAGGTCGACGTCCAACCGCGAAGACGCACGCGAGACACAGCAGTACATCCGCCCGGCCGGCGCGCCGATGTCGTCGCGGTGCTCCGGTTCCCCACCGACGACGCGGATCTCGCAACTCCCGCAAACGCCTTCACGACACCCGGACGGGATCCGGAACCCCGCGTGGTTCAAGGCGTCCAGCAAGGATTCCTCCGCGGCGACCGGCACCGTCCGGCCCGAACGAACACAGTGCGCCTCGAAAGGCACATCGGGCGCGAATTCCTTGGCCACCGGCCGGAACCGTTCGAGGTGCAGGCGGTGCGCGGGGAACGTCGCCTCGGCCGCGTCGAGCATCGACGCGGGGCCGCAGCAGTAGACGAGCGCGTCCGGGCCGAGTCCGGCCGCCAACGCGGCGAAATCGGGTCTGCCGTCGGTGTGCAGGCGCACCCTGTCGCCGTACGCCGCCTTGAGTTCGGCGGCGAACGGCATGGTCGCTTCGGACCTGCCGACGTACACCAACCTGGCCGAGTCACCCGCCGCCGCGAGCATCGGCATGATGGGCGTGATGCCGATCCCGCCCGCGATGAACAGGTACTCCGGGGCGGGCAGCAACGGGAAGTTGTTGCGGGGCAACGAGACATCGAGGGTCCGGCCCGCGCGCAGGAACAGGTGGACGTACTCCGAACCGCCCCGGCTCAGCCGGTCGTGGCGGACGGCGACGCGGTAATGGCCGCGATCCGCCGGGTCCCCGCACAGGGAATACTGCCGGGTCAGCCAATTCGGCAGGGACAGATCGACATGTGCGCCCGGCTCCCAGGGCGCCAACGGTCCTTCGGCGCCGCGCAGTACGAGCGAGACGACATCCTCGGCGACCGGTTCCACGCGGTCGAGAACGGTCTTCTGCGTCAACGGGATCACCTCAGTACAACTGCCGGTAGCCGGTCTCGAGCATGGTCTGCAGCACGGCGGGATCGACGTCGGGACCCATCTGCTCGGCGGCGACCTCGCCGACGGACGGCAATTCGTCGGCCAGCGCCTGACTCGCGGGATCCCAGAGCCGGGACCGGATCAGCGCGCGGCCGCAGTGGAAGAAGGTCTCCACCACGTCGACGACGATCGCCAGAACCGCCGGTTTGCCCTCGGTGCGCATCCTGGCGAGCACGTCCGGCTCGTCGGTGGGATAGGCGCGGCCGTTGACCCGGAACACCTCCCGCACGCCGGGGACCACGAACATCAGGCCGATGCCGTCGTTCTCCGCGAGATTGCGGAACGACTCGGCGAGTTTGTTGCCCGGCCGGTCGGGAATGGCCAGGGTGCGCTCGTCGAGCACCTTCACGAAGCCGGGGTAGTCGCCGCGCGGCGAGCAGTCGGGCAGGCCCGTCGCGTCCGACGTCGCCATCGCCACGAACGGGGCATGGGCGATGAACCGGTGGCCGTGCCGGTCGATCCGGTCGTGGACCTTGGCCCTGATCATGGCCTCCGGCTCCCCCAGCCGGGCACGGACCTGTTCGGGCGACAGCCTGCGCGGACGGGTATCAGTGCTGGTCATGGCATAATTATGAGCAATTGTTCAGCACGCTCGCTACTCGCTTTCGCGCCGCTTCACCGGGAGTGTCATGACGTCGGAGCAAAGACGGCTTCAGCCACGTAAACAGCCTCGCCAGGTCCGGGCCGAGCTCACCAGGCAGCGCATCCTCACCGCGGCTGCTCACGTTTTCGCCGAGTTCGGGTACGCCGCCGGGACGACGAACCGGATCGCCGAACGGGCCCGGATCTCGATCGGTTCGCTGTATCAGTACTACCCGAACAAGGACGCGATCCTGGCCGAGTTGCTGACCCGCCACCTCGACGGCGACCGGGCCACCGAGACGCTGCGCCGGTACAAGGAATCACCGGAGCCGCTCGAAACCGTCATCCGGGATTTCGTGCGCACGGTGATCGAGAACCATCTCGACGATCCGCGGCTGCTGCAGATCATGATCGAGCAGGCGCCCCGTTCCGGCGAACTGCTGGACCGCATCACCCGGCTGGAATGGGAGATGATCGCCGATCTGCGGGAACTGCTCCACGGCCACCCCGAAGTCCGCGTGCGGGACAAGGACACCGCCGCCCGGCTCGTCGCGTCGACCGTGGAGCTGACCGTGCACCAGCTCATCGCCTCGCCCGGCTCCATCGACGTCACGCGCCTCGAGAACGAGCTCGTGGCGATGATCACCGGTTACCTCCGGGCCTGATTTCCGGGGGTTGACCAGGCGATGAGCGGGTATCCACCGGTGTGAGCCGACTTGGGGACAGCGTGCGCGGCCTCACCGCCCGGTGGCGGCGGAGGGGCGGCGCACTCGCGCTGATCTGGACATTGATCACCTTCGGCCTGGTCGCGATGCTGTGGATGTCCGGCTTCCGCGCGTGGCCGGTGTACCTGACCGCGGCACCGGGCGCCGTCGTCACCGTCCTGCTGTGGATCGGTGTCGCGCGCACGCGCCACCGGAGGGTCGTCGAGAAACAGCCGAGCGGTTGAGCTACTTCGTCGCACGCATGGCCAGCTGGTCGAATTCGCGATCCGGCAGGGTCCTGTTGAGCTCCAGGAGCTGCTCGGCGAGGTGACCGACGGCGTACCGCGTCTCCGGTTTCCCGGCCTCGATGGCGCGGCGGATGGCGTCCACGACCACGGACGGGTCGGAGCCGTCGCTGAGCCCGGTTTCCCCGTGCCGCGCCATGGCTTCCGCCATCTCGCGATAAGCCCCGTGGCCGGAGTTCTCCCTCAGCTGTGCGGAAGTCTGGTCCTCGAACTCGGTTTTGATGATGCCCGGCTGGATGATGACGACGTCGATGCCGAAGGGCTCGACCTCCATCCGGAGCGTGTCGGAGAAGGCTTCGAGCGCGTGCTTGGACGCGTAGTACCAAGCGCCGAACGGCAAGGAGATCTCGCCGCCGATCGACGAGACGTTGACGATCGTGCCGGATCGCCTGCCCCGCATGGCGGGCAGGACGAGCTGAACGAGCCTGGCGGGCGCGAGGAGATTGACTTCGAGCTGGTCGCGCGCGCTGTCGAGCGGCACGTCCTCGACGGCGCCGTGCAGCACGGTCCCCGCGTTGTTGACCAGGACGTCGATTCGTTGCCGCTCGTCGAGAACGGTGCCGACCGCTCGGCGGAGATCGTCCTCGTTCCGAGCGTCCATCTTGAGCACCTGGCCGCCCGCCGCGCGGAGGTCGTCCATCTTCTCCACACGCCTCGCGGCGCCGTAGACGATGTGCCCGGCGCGCAGGAGCTCCAGCGCGGTGGCGTGGCCGATCCCCGACGAAGCTCCGGTGACCAGGCATACCTTGGCCGTCATTCCGTGTGCCCCTCCTGATTTCTTCGCTTACAAGGAAACCGTAGGCTCATTTTTCCTGTTGCTGCAACACAGAACCTAGAATCGATGCAATGACCATGCCACTGAATGCACCGGAGGACGGGTGCCGGGAAACCGTTTGACCCGCGACGAACGCGGGCAGATCGCGTCGGGACTTTCGGCGGGACTCGCCTACGCCGAGATCGCCCGCCGGATGGACCGCCCCAAATCGACCGTGATCCGTGAGGTGGCGCGCAACGGCGGCGCCCACGGTTACCGGGCGGATCAGGCGCAGCAGGCGACGCGATGGCGGGCGCGCCGCCGCAAACCCGGCCCGGCGCCGGAAAAACCACAGCCCCCGGAAACGCTGCGCGACTTCGAAACCGAATTCGCCGAGACGATGGCCGCGACCGGCGTCCCGGCGATGATGGCCAGGGTTCTGGCGTGCCTGTTCACCGCGGATTCCGGTGGCGCTACCGCCGCCGAACTGGTGGCCAGGCTGGAGGTCAGTCCCGCGTCGGTGTCCAAGGCCGTCGGCTGGCTCGAACAACGCGGCCTGATCACTCGCGAGCGTGAGGGCAGACGGCAGCGATACGTCATCGACGACGACTTCGGCTACCGCGCCTGGCAGACGAGTCTCGAAGCGATGACCCAATGGGCCGAAGTCACCCGGCGAGGTGCCGCCCTGCTCGACGGCCCGGCGTGCGCCCGGCTGGACGCCACCAGCCGGTTCTTCCGGCATCTGCGCGAGGACATGGGCGAGGCGGCCGAACACTGGCGCCGGACCGGCCCGCGCTGACGGGGCGGGCGACCGAAGCCGCCCGCCCCGTCCGGAACGCCGTGGCGTCACCCACGCTTGAATTCCTCCCAGGTCACCTTCTTCACCTTGGGGCCGTCGTCCTTGGCGTGGCTCGCCAGCCCGTTCAGGCCCTTGAAGTAGTCACCGGCCTGGGCCTGCGCCTGCGGCGACATGTCGGTGTCGCTGATCGCGATGCCGTGGATGTGCTCCACCCAGTCGCCCTGGCTCGGCGTGCGGTGCCACGCGGCGAACCCGACCTCGCGCAGCGCCTTCACCGCGGCGGTCTTGTTCGGGAGGTTGTTCACCGAGATGTCGACCGCGCCGCCGCCGTCGTGCGTACCGCCCGAAGCGCCCACCCCGCCGGCGTTGTACGAGCCCTGCGTGATGGTGAACTTCACCCCGGCCTTCTTCTCCGCGGCCGCGATCATGTCGGCCGTGCGCTTGTTGACCGTCTTGCCGTCCAGGCTGGTCTTCGAGCCGACGCCGATCGGCGCGGTCACCGTGTAGCGGCCCTTGCCCAGTTCGGTCAGCGAGCCCTTGCCCGGCAGACCGCTCGCGGCGAGGCCGCTGTGCCCGAGCGACTTCTGGTACTTCTGGTACGCGGTCACCGTCGAGGTGCCGAAGTGCCCGTCGACCTGCTTCTTGTCGAGCAGGTTCTTCGCGGCCAGCGCCTGCTCGACCACCTTGACGCTCTCCCCGGAGCCCGGCGTGATCGACTGGTCGGCCTTGTACGGATCCCACATGGCCGCCTTGACCACGGCCTCCATGTTGACCGAGGGTGCGGCCACCGCGGGCTGTGCCGCCGTCATCCCCAGCGTGGCCCCGGACAGAGCGGCGAACATCGCGGCGGTTGCCACCTTGCGCATGACTGCTCCTTCACTCGATGGCTGCTCCCCGTGAGCAGCTCGTGACCGACACTGGCCCGGAAGCGGTGTCACCCGGAACCGCCTGTACACAACGTCTGACGTCAAAAACCGCAGGTTGACAGCGTTTGACAGCGCCCGAGGCGGGCCGCTTCCGCTGGTCAGCGCGGCGATCCGGACACTCTTCGCGATATAGTCACCAAGCCGCGAAGAGTGACGAAAAACGTTGTCACGGTGGACACGATCGCGAGGGGGAGCGTGCCGGAACCGCGAACAGGAGAACGGGCGCCGGAGCTCGAAGCGTTCATGGAGGAACTGCGGAAGCTCCGGACGCGAGCCGGGGAGCCGTCCTTCCGGAAGATGGCCGCGAAGTCCGGCGCGGTGTCCCACGCGACCCTGCACCTCACCGTCACCGGCAAGCGGTTGCAGCCGTGGGAGACGGTCCGGGAGTTCGTCCGCGCCTGCGACGGTGACGAAGAGGAATGGCACGCCCGATGGCAGGGTGTCCAGCTCGTGCTCTCCGCGGATCGCGAACCGGATCCCGCGCCGCGGTCACGGTCCAAATTCCTCCTGGTGGCGCTCGCCCTCGTCGCCGTCGCCGCGATCGCCGCCGTCGTGGTCGTCCTCCTGCCGGACGCGCAGGAGCCGTCCGTGCCGCCCCATCCCGGTGACGCGAGCAAGTTCGTCGCCGACGTCACCATCCCCGACGACACCGTGGTCAAACCGGGCAGCCAGTTCGTGAAGGTGTGGGAGCTCAAGAACACCGGCACCGTCGAATGGCGGAAGCGGTATCTGCGCCGCACCGACCTCCCGGTCGCGCCCGGCGCCTGCCGCACCCCGGACCGGATCCCGGTCAACGACACCGCCCCGCAGGGGAACGTGCAGGTGACGGTCACCGTGAGCGCCCCGCCGACCGCGCCCGCCGACTGCAAGGTCTTCTGGAAGATGGTCGACGAGGAGAACCGGGAACTCTTCCCGGCCAGCAGGCCGATCTACTTCTCGGTGCTCGTGCGCGCCTGAGCCCGGGGAAAACACCTCGTTCGGCCGGAAAAGTGCGCTAGCCGCCGCTTTCCGGGCTCCCTACGCTGAATTCCGCGCACGAGAACCACAAACGGCCTCGGGAGACTCCAGTGAGAGCAACGAGAATCGTGTTCTGCGCCCTGTTCGCCCTCGGCGCCGTCTGCCTTTCCCCCGCGGCGTCGGCGGCGCAAAACGCGTTCACCCTGTCCAGCACCGCTTTCGCCAACGGCGGCCTCATACCCAAGGTGCACGAGTGCACCAGCGGCGGCGGGAACGATCCGGCCAAGAAGAACGAGTCGCCACCGCTGGCCTGGTCGGGCGCTCCCGCCGCGGCGAAGAGCTACGCGATCGTCATGCGCGACCTCGACAACGCCAACCTCATCCACTGGGTCATCTACGACATCCCGGCGTCCACGGCCTCGCTCCCCCAGAACGTCCAGCACGTCTACCGGCCGCCGGTGCCCGCCGGCTCCAGGCAGGTCTACTACCGCGGCAGCGCCAGCCTCTACGGCTACCAGGGCCCGTGCTCGCCCTCGACCGTGAACACCTACGAGTTCGTCGTGCACGCCCTCGACCGGGCGTCGCTCACCGGCCTGAACTCCGGTTCGTCGACACAGGCCGCCGCCAGGGCGATCACCGCGGCTTCGATCGGTTCGGCGAGGATCACCGGCGAGTCGTAAGTCCCCTGGTCACCCGTGGCAAAATCGGCCCAATGCGGATCGGGATGCTGGGGCCCTTCGAGGTGCACACGGACGACGGCGGGCTCGCCGACGTGCCGGGCGCGCGGCTGCGCGGGCTGTTGATCGCCCTCGCGCTCGAGCCGGGCCGGGTGGTCCCGAAAGCGTCGCTCGTGGACTGGATCTGGGGCGAGCAGCCCCCGGCCGACGCGACGAACGCCTTGCAGCGCTTGGTTTCCCGGCTGCGGAAGGTGCTCCCGGACGGCGTCGTCGAGGGACAGACCGACGGCTACCGGCTGAAGGTGGCGCCCGAAGACGTCGACGCCGTGCGCTTCGAGCGGCTCATCGAGCAGGCCCGCGGCGACGAGGAGCCGAGGCGGCTGCGCGAGGCGCTCGGGCTGTGGCGCGGGGCGGCCATGCAGGACGTCGGCCTGCAGGACAGCGGCGCGTTCGACGCCGCGGTCACCCGGCTCGAAGGGCTTCGCCTGACGGCGCTGGAGGACCGGTTCGACGCGGAACTCGACCTCGGGCACGGCGCGAACCTGGTCACCGAGCTGACCGATCTGGTGGCCGCGCACCCGCTGCGCGAGCGGCTCGTCGCCGCGTTGCTGCGGGCCCTCGCGGCGACCGGCCGCGACACCGAAGCGCTGCTCGTCTACCAGCGCACGAGGGAAGCACTGGCCGACGCGCTCGGCGTCGATCCCTCGCCGGAACTGTCCGCGGTGCACGTCCAGCTGCTGCGGGGCGAGCTGGGGCGGCGCGAGGAGAACCGCAAGACCAACGTGCGCGCCGAGCTGACCAGCTTCGTCGGCAAGGACGACGACGTCGCCAAGGTCCGCGAGCTCGTCGCCGAGCACCGGCTCACCACCCTGATCGGGCCCGGCGGTTCGGGGAAGACCAGGCTGGCCACGGAAACCGCGCGCACCGTGCTCGGCGACCTCCCGGACGGCGCGTGGCTGGTGGAGCTCGCGGCCATCGGCCCGGATGACGACGTCGCCCAGGCGACGCTCGCCGCGCTCGGCCTGCGGGACGCGCTGCTCGGCGACTCTTCCAACGCCGAACCCGCCGAGCGGGTCGTCGCCGCGATCCGCGACCGGGAAGTCCTGCTGATCCTGGACAACTGCGAGCACGTGATCGAGGCGGCCGCGGCCTTCGCCCATCGGGTGCTCGGGGAATGCCGTCGTCTCCGGATCCTGGCGACGAGCCGGGAGCCGCTCGGCATCACCGGCGAGACGTTGTGGCACGTCGTGCCGCTGGCCGTCCCGGACCGGCACGCCGCCCCCGGCGAGATCGAGTCCTCCCCCGCCGTCCGGTTGCTGCGGGACCGGGCGAGCGCGGTGCGCAAGGATTTCGTGGCCGACAAGAGCACTCTCGACACGATGGCGCGTGTGTGCCGGATCCTGGACGGGATGCCGCTGGCGATCGAACTGGCCGCGGCCCGGCTGCGCACGATGTCCGTCGAGCAGCTCGCGAACCGGCTCGACGACCGGTTCCGCCTGCTCACCGGCGGCAGCCGGACCGCGCTGCCCCGGCACCGGACGTTGCGCGCCATGGTCGACTGGAGCTGGGAGCTGCTGTCCGACGCCGAACGGACGGTCCTGTGCCGTCTCTCGGTGTTCTCGGGCGGGGCGAGCCTGGAAGCGGCCGAGCGGGTCTGCGTCAGCGAGGCCGTCGAGGAGTACGAGGTCCTCGAACTGCTCACCGCGCTGACCGAGAAATCGTTGCTGGTCTCCGCGGGCGACGAGGCCCCGCGCTACCGGATGCTCGGCACGATCAAGGAGTACGCCGCGCAACGGCTCGCCGAGGCGGACGGAACGCTGCTGGCACGCCACGCGCATCTCGCGTATTTCACCGGCCTCGCCGAGGCCGCCGAGCCGATGCTCCGCCAGGCCGAGCAGCTGGAATGGCTCGCCAAGCTCAACGCCGAGCACGACAACATCACCGCCGCGATGCGCGGCGCCCTCACGGCGGGCGAAGCGCCGGAAGCGATGCGGCTCGCGGCGGCCTGTGGCTGGTACTGGTGGCTCAGCGGGCATCGCACGGAAGGCATGGAGCTGGTCAGCACGGCCGTCAAAACGCCGGGCGAGGTGCCGGAAGAGATCGCGGCCGTCGTGTACGGGCTCGTCTCGCTCTTCGTGAGCTCCGGTTTCGCCGACGAGCACACCGCGGCGAAGTGGATCCACGAGTCGTACCGGCTGGGCATACGCACCGAGAAGAAGCATCCGCTGCTGGGCCTCGTCGTCCCGCTGGAACGCATGCTGGCCGGAGACGAGGCGCTGTCCGCGTGGGAACCGGTGCTGGCGGACGAAAACCCTTGGGTCCGCGCGCTGGGCAGGCTGCACCTCGGCAAGATGCGCGTCTCGCTCGGCCATCCCGGCCGGGAGGCGGACGAATATCTCGAGGGGGCGCTCAGCGAGTTCCGGGCCATCGGGGAACGGTTCGGGATCTCGTTCGCCCTGACCGAACTGGCGGACCGGCTCGCCACGCGCGGCGAGTTCGCCACCGCGTGCGAGTACTACGAACAGGCGGTCACGGTGGTGACCGAGGTCGGTTCTGTCGAGGACCTGATCCGGCTGCGGGCGCGGCAGGCACAGCTGTTCTGGCTGATGGGCGACGAAGAGGCCAGCGCGGCCGCCGCGGCCGATGCGGAGCGTCGTGCCGAGCGGGTCACCTGGCCGGGTGCCCTGGGCATGTTCGCCCTCTCGCAGGCGGAACTCCTCCACTGGCGTGGCGAAACCGAGGAAGCGGCGAAGCAGCTCGACTTCGCGACGACCGTGATGGGCGACGAAGCGGGATTGGGACACGTCCGCGCCATCACCCACGACCTTCGCGGCTACTTCACCGACGATCTCGGCCGGTCCCGTGAACACCGGGAATCGGCCTATCAGGCGGCACGTGAAGTGCAGTACCAGCCCTTGATCGCCCACGTGCTCGTCGGGATCGCGGATCTGGCCCTGCGCCAGGACGATCCCGAACAGGCAGGCAGGCTGCTCGGGGCGGCCGACGAACTGCGCGGGCTGCCGGACCGGTCCCGGCCGGACGTGACCCGCATCGAGGAGACAGCGCTGCGCCGCCTCGGCGAAGCGAAGTTCGCGGAGGCGGCGCGAGAAGGCGCTGCGGCGGACTGGAAACAGCTGGCCGAAGTCACGCTCGCTTCTTGAACGTCGAGGACGCCCACAGGTATCCGGCGAGCGCGATCCCGGCGCACCAGCCCAGGGCCGGGAGCACGTCGCCCGCGGCGGGAGCCCCGTTGAGAAGCCCGCGCAGGGTCTCGATGATCGGCGTGAAGGGCTGGTACTGGGCGAACTCCCGGAGCCCCGGTCCCATCTTCTCGGCGGGCACGATCGCGCTGCTGAAGAACGGCAGCATGACCAGCGGAACCGAGGCCATTCCCGCGGTTTCCGGGGATTTCGCCGCCAGTCCCAGCGCGACCGTGAGCCAGGCCGCCGCGAAACCGAGCAGGACGACGATGCCGACCACGCCGAGCCAGTCGAGGAAACCGGCCGCCGGCGAGAAGCCGAGCAGGAAGGCCACCCCGGTGAGCGCCGCGATGGCGACCAGGTTCGTCAGCACGCTGGCGATGACGTGCCCGGTCAGCACGGCGCCGCGGGAGACGTCCATGACCTTGAACCGGTTGATGATGCCCTTGGTCATGTCGGAGTTCACCGCGGTCGCGGTGGCGCCGAGGCCGTAGCAGACGGCCAGCAGCATCAACCCCGGTGTCGCGTAGTCGATGTAGTCGACGCCGACGCTGAACGCGTCCCCGAAGACGTAGACGAACATCAGCATCATCACCACCGGCATCAGGATCGCGTTGAACACCGAGGTCGGATTGCGGACGAGGTGCTTGAAGTTACGGCGCAACATCACCGTCGAGGGGGAGTTCATCGGGCTGCCTCCGTGTCGTGGCCGGTCAGGGCGAGGAAAACGTCATCGAGATCAGGGGTGTGGACGGAGAACTCTTCGGCGGCGATCGAGTACTCGTCGAGCCGGTCGAGCAGCGAGCGCAGGGATTTCGTCCCGGCGTCGCTGGGGATCCGCAGGTCGAGTTCCTCGTCGTCGCGGGTGGCTCCGGGGAAGATCCGCGCCGCCGCGTCGAGTTCGGCGACGGTGGTGAAGTGGAGCCGGACGTGCGTGCCGGGCATCCGGCGCTTGAGCTCGGCGGGCGTGCCCTGTGCGACCAGGCGGCCCTGGTCGAGGACTGCGATCCGGTCGGCGAGCTGGTCGGCTTCCTCGAGGTACTGGGTGGTGAGGAAGACGGTCACGCCGCCCGCCACCAGCTCGCGGATGATCGACCACATCGTGCGACGGCTGCGCGGGTCCAGGCCCGTGGTGGGCTCGTCGAGGAAGATGATCCGCGGATCGCCGACGAGCGTCATCGCCAGATCCAGCTTCCGGCGCATACCGCCGGAGTAGGTCGACGCCGGCTTGCGCGCCGATTCCACCAGGTCGAAGCGTTCCAGCAGCTCGGACACGACGTTCTTGCCGGCTTTCCCGCGGCTCAGATCCACCATCAGCTGGAGGTTCTCCTGGCCGGTCAGCAGTTCGTCGACCGCCGCGAACTGGCCGGTGACGCCGATCGCGGCACGCACCGCCTTGGCCTCGGTCACCAGGTCGTGGCCCGCGACCTTCGCGGTGCCGCCGTCGGCCTTCATCAGGGTGGTCAGCAGGTTCACCGTCGTGGTCTTCCCCGCCCCGTTCGGACCGAGCAGGGAGAAGATGGTGCCCGCCTTGACTTCGAGGTCTATGCCTTCGAGCACGACCTTGTCGCCGAAGGTCTTGCGCAGTCCGGAGACCGCGATCGCTGTGTCGTTCATGGGCACCACTTTGGAAGGCCGCGCTGACACGGCCCCGCCACGGCGCTGACACGGGTGGTGTCAGCGCCGTGTCAGCCGGATGTCAGGCCTCGCGGGGAGAGTGGCCGTCACAACCACCACGAAAGGCGAAGCGATGACTCAGACGGTTCCCGTCCCGCAGGGCCTCCCGATGGAGCGCGACGCGGGGCCCTTCGACCCGCCCCGCGAGATCACCCGGCTGCGTGAGGCCCGCCCGGTGAGTCCCATGATCTTCCCCGACGGTCACGAGGGCTGGCTCGTCACCGGCTACGACGAGGTGCGGCAGATGATGGCCGACACCCGCTTCAGCTCGCGCCAGGACATCGGCATCCTGCACGTGCCGTACGAGACGGGGATGCCCGCCCCCACCGAACCGTCGCCGCCGATGCCGGGCATGTTCGTCGCGATGGATCCGCCGGACCACGGCCGGCTGCGGAAGCGGCTGACCGGCGCCTTCACCGTGAAGCGGATGAAGCAGCTCGAAGAGCACATCGTCGAGATCACCGAACGGCGGCTGGACGCGATGGCGAACCTGACTCCGCCGATCGACCTGGTCAAGGAGTTCGCGCTGCCGGTACCGTCGCTGGTGATCTGCGAACTGCTCGGCGTCCCCTACGAGGACCGCGAGAGCTTCCAGGCCAACTCCGCGCAGCTCATGGTCAGGGACCAGACGCTGGAGGAGAAGATGGCCGCGTTCATCGGGATGAACACGTTCCTCACCGAACTGGTCACCCGCAAACGCGAGACGCCCGAGGACGACATCCTGTCCGACCTCGGCCGCCACGAAGACCTCACCATCGAGGAGCTGGCGGGCGCCGCGTTCCTGCTGCTGCTCGCGGGACACGAGACCACCGCGAACATGCTCGCGCTGGGCACCTTCGCGCTCCTGGAGCACCCTGAGCAGCTCGCCGAACTGCGGGCCGACGCGGAGTTGCTCCCCGGCGCCGTCGAAGAACTGCTTCGCTACCTGTCCGTCGCCGACATCTTCTTCCGGTACGCCACGGAGGATCTGGAGCTCGGCGGTGAAACGATCCCCGCGGGGTCGACGGTCATCATATCGCTGCTGGCCGCCAACCGTGATCCGCGGCGGTTCGAAAACCCCGACGCCTTGGACCTGCACCGCAACGCCCGCGGTCTGTTGTCGTTCGGGCACGGCATCCATCAGTGCCTCGGCCAGCAGCTGGCGCGGATCGAGATGCGCGCGGGTTTCGAGGGACTGCTGCGCCGTTTCCCGACGCTCGCGCTGGCCGTGCCCGCCGAGGAGGTCAAGCTGAAGACCGACATGAACATCTACGGCGTGCACGAGCTTCCGGTCACCTGGACTGCGTAGGCCTACACGCTCGCTCGCCCCTGAAGTCCGTGAAGGCCTCCTTCCCTACCCTGAAGGTAGGCAAGGAGGCCTTCACGGACCTGCGATCAACCGCGGTTGAATAAGTACCCGTATTCATTCCGTTCCACCGATTGTCACCGTTCACAATCCGCCCGCCCGCGATTCTGGGGAACTTCCAGGAAACAACAAGCGCTCCGCTTGGAATGATCACGACATCACTCCTCGAAACCGTTCGGAGACACCATGCGTTCCTTGAGCCGCAGGGCATTGCTGACCGTGCTGGCACTGGCCGTGTCGGCGACGGTGGTCCCGCAGACCGCCGTCGCCGCATCGGCCGTCGCCCCGACCAGTCCGCGCGTGTACGAGAAAGCGGGGCCGCACCAGGCGGTCAAGGCGGCGGGCGGTCCGGCGCACACGCTCTACTACCCGGCGGACATCGCCTCGGACGGCACCGAGCATCCGGTGCTGATCTGGGGCAACGGCACGAACGCCACCGTCGACCAGTACGAGCAGCTGTTCACCCATCTCGCGAGCTGGGGTTACGTCGTCGCGGCCGCGAACACCGGCCAGTCGGGGTCCGGCGAGGAGATGCTGGCGGGCGCCCGGTATCTGATCGCGGAGAATTCCCGTGCGGGCAGCGTCTTCCAGGGCCGCATCGCCACCGGGAAGATCGCCGCCGCCGGGCATTCGCAAGGCGGGGGCGGCGCGATCGCGGCCGGGGCGGACCCGCTCGTCAAGACCACGCTGCCGATCATGCCCGGACCGCAGGGCAACGTGAACAAGCTGCACGGACCCGCTTTCTTCGTGTCCGGGCAGGCGGACGTCGTCGTGCCCGCCTTCTACGTGCGCAGCCGATTCCTTGCCTGCGACCAGGTTCCCGCCGTGTACGGCCAGCTGAAGGGCGCCACGCATTTCCTCCAGGGCGAGACCCGCGACCGGGTCATCGGCGCCATCACCGCGTGGCTGCGGTTCCACCTCTCCGGTGACCGGAACGCCGAGAGTGTCTTCTACGGCACCGTTTCCGGCCTCGACCAGGACGACGACGGCTGGTCCGCGACCGAGCGGAACAAAAAGGCCGCCTGATGCGCGATCCGTCGGCGAAAAGTGCCCGTTCGGGAAGGAAAGCACGTCGCCGTGCGGACCCGCGCGCCTATACCTTCGAAGGATGACCGAGATCCGCCCGCTGGTGACCTTGTTACGCGAACGGCAGTCCGCTCGGCCGGCGTTCACCGACGAGTACCGGACCCTGACCTTCGGGGAATTGCTGGAATCGAGCGGCCGGTTGGCGGCGGGGCTCGGGATCGCCCGCGGCGAACGGGTGCTCATCCACGTCGGCGGTCGCGTCGAATTCGCCGAGTACGGCCTGGCGGTGCTGCGGGCGGGCGGGGTCGGCGTTCCGGTGAGCGCGCGGTCGACGGCGGCCGAACTCGCCCGCGTCGCCGACGATTCCGGCGCCGTTCTGCTGATCACGGAAGCCAGGCACGCGGAGCTCGCGCGAAAGCTCCGGCTACGAGTGGTCTTCGTCGAGGACGAGCCGTCGCCCCCGCGGGGTGGACCGCGAGACGATCTCGGCCTCGACGAACCCGCTTGGCTGCTCTACACCTCCGGCACGACCGGCCGCCCCAAAGGCGTGCTGACGACCCAGCGCGCGACGCTCTGGTCGTCGGCCGCCTGCTACGGCCCGATGTACGGGATCTCCGGCGAAGACACCGTTCTGTGGCCGCTTCCGTTGCACCACGCGTACGCGTTGTCGCTGGCCTTCGCCGGGACGATCGCGCTGGGCACGCACACGAGGATCGTCGACCGCGATCTGCGCGGGGCGCTCACCGCGTTCCCCGGCAGTGTCCTCGCCGGCGTCCCGGCGACGTTTCTGAATCTGCGTCAGGAGGTTCGCGGCGTTCTCCCCGCGCCACGACTGTGCCTCTCCGGGGGATCGCCGTGCACCGCGCCGACTCGCGCCGCCGTCCGGGAACTGTTCGGCATGGAAGTCCTCGACGGTTACGGCAGCACGGAGACCAGTGGCAAGATCGCCGTCCAGCTCCCCGGCGAGGATCATCTGACACCGGTGCCGGGCATGGAGATCCGCGTCGTCGACGAGCAGATCGAGGTGCGCGGTCCCGGCGTGGCGCCGAGCGCAGCGGGGCCGGACGGCTGGTACCGGACCGGTGACGTGGGCGCTCTCGCCGAGGGACGGCTCATCCTCGAAGGCCGCGCCGACGACGTCATCGTCTGCGGCGGCCAGAACGTGCACCCGACGGAGATCGAGGCGGTCATCGCCGAAGTCCCTGGTGTCGAAGACGTTCTGGTGACGGGAAGACCCGACGAGGTCCTCGGCGCGGTCCCGGTGGCGTTCCTCGTCTCCGGCGAACCGGATCTCGACGCGGTACGCCGCCTGTGCCGCCACCGGCTCTCCGCGTACAAGGTTCCGGTCGCCTTCCACCTCGTCGAGCGCCTTCCCCGGACGCCGTCGGGGAAAGCGCTGCGGAAGGATTTGCGCGTTCCGCCGCCCGAGGCGGAAACGCTGGTGCGCGAGGCGATCGCCGAACTGTGCGACGTCGGCGAGCGGTGGCGCGACCGGCCGTTCGCCGAACTGGGCCTGACGTCGGTGAGCGGCGTGCAGTTGCGGCACCGGCTGGCCGAGGCGACCGGATTGGCCCTCCCCCAAGCGCTCGTCTACGACTTCCCGACCCCGGCCGCGGTCATCGCCGAGCTCGAACGGCTCCTGTCCGGGGAAAGCAGACCCGCCACGAGAAGAACCGTTCCCGTTCGCGACGACGAACCGATCGCCGTCGTCGCGACCGCGTGCCGGTTCCCCGGCGGCGTGACCTCGCCCGAAGACCTGTGGAACCTGGTGGCCGGCGGCGTCGACGCGACCGGCGACTTCCCCACCGACCGGGGCTGGGAGCACTCCGTCCGCTACGACCCGGACCCCGGCAGGCTCGGCGGCTCCACCACCCGCCGCGGCGGATTCGTGTACGACGCCCTGGATTTCGACCCCGCCCTGTTCGGGATGTCACCGCGAGAGGCCCTGACGACCGACCCTCAGCAACGGTTGCTGCTGGAGACGTCGTGGGAGCTGTTCGAACGCGCCGGTCTCGACACCGCCACACTGCGCGGAAGCGACACCGGGGTGTTCGTCGGCGTGATGAACGAGGACTACGCCAGCCGCTTCGAAGGGCATCGGATGGAGGGGCGGCTGGGCATCGGGTCCTCGCACGCGCTCGCGTCCGGCCGGATCTCCTACACCTTCGGGCTGAACGGCCCGGCGGTCACGGTCGACACCGCCTGCTCCTCGTCGCTGGTGGCACTGCACTGGGCCGTGCGCGCGCTGCGTGCCGGGGAGTGTTCGCTCGCCGTGGCCGGCGGCGCGACGGTGATGTCCTCCCCGCGCACGTTCCTGGAATTCAGCCGCCAGCGCGGCCTTTCGCCGGACGGCCGATGCCGCTCCTACGCGGCGGGCGCCGACGGCACGGCGTGGTCCGAGGGGGCGGGCGTCGTCCTCCTGGAGCGGCTGTCGGACGCCCGCCGGAACGGGCATCCGGTGCTGGCGCTGCTCAGCGGTTCGGCCGTCAACTCCGACGGGGCGTCGAACGGGCTGACCGCGCCGAGCGGGCGGGCCCAGCGCGCGGTCGTCGCGTCCGCGCTCGCCGACGCCGGTCTGTCCCCGGCCGACGTCGACGCGGTGGAGGGTCACGGAACGGCCACCCCGATCGGCGATCCGATCGAGGCGGAGGCCCTCATCGCCGCCTACGGTGGCGGACGTGACCGGCCGCTGTGGCTCGGCTCGGTGAAGGCCAACATCGGGCACACCCAGGCCGCGGCGGGCGTCGCCGGGGTGATCAAGATGGTGGAAGCCTTACGGCACGGGCATTTGCCGCCGTCGCTGTACGCCGACGAGCCGAGCCCCCGCGTCGACTGGTCCGCGGGCGATGTGCGCCTGCTCGCCGAAGGCCGGGAATGGCGTGCCGGACCGAGAACCCGGCACGCCGGGGTCTCCGCGTTCGGGATCGGCGGCACCAACGCGCACGTTCTCGTCTCGGAAGCGCCGCCCTCGCCCGAAAATGGAGCTTCTGCGTCTCTAGGAGCGCCGTGGCTGTTGAGCGCCGCCGGGGACGGCGCCCTGCGAGCCGCCGCCTCCCGGTTGCTGGCGACCGTGGGCGGCCGGGACGAGGACGACGTCGCGTTCACCCTCGCCACCCGCTCCGCGCTGGAGCATCGCGCGCTGGTCCCGTCCGGCGATCTCGCCGCGTTGCGCGCCCTCGCCACGGGCGAACGCCGGGGCCGGACCGTGCGCGGACCGGCGGCCGCGGCGTTCCTGTTCAGCGGGCAGGGCGCGCAGCGCGCGGGAATGGGCAGGGAACTGTCGGAGCGGTTCCCGGTGTTCCGCAAGGCGTTCGACGCGGCGTGCGAGGCACTCGGCGGCGGAGTCCGTGAAGTCGCGTTCGAGGGCGGGGAACTGCTCGACCGGACGGATCACGCGCAAGCCGCCTTGTTCGCCCACGAAGTCGCCCTGTACCGGCTGCTGGAATCCTGGGGTCTCCGGCCCGGCGCGGTCGCCGGGCACTCGATCGGCGAGATCGCCGCCGCACACGTCGCCGGTGTCCTGTCCCTCGAGGACGCCGGAGTCCTCGTGGCCGCGCGCGGCCGTCTGATGGCCGCGTTGCCGCCGGGCGGCGTCATGATCGCCGTCCGGGCGGCCGAGGCCGAAGTCGCCCCGCTGGTCGGGGAGTTCGCCGACCAGGTGGCGATCGCCGCCGTCAACGGCCCTCGATCCCTTGTGCTGTCCGGAGCCGCGAGCGTGACCGAAGCGATCGCGGCCCAGTGGCCGGGTTCCACACGCCTGCGCGTCAGCCACGCGTTCCATTCGCCGCTCATCGAGCCGATGCTCGCCGAATTCCACGAGGTCGCCGCCGGGCTGACCTACCGCGCACCGGAGACGACCCTGATCTCCGGCCTGACCGGCCGCGCGATCACCGGCGTCGACCCGGAGTACTGGGTGCGGCACGCGAGGGAAACGGTCCGGTTCGCCGACGCGCTGGACACCGTCGTCGCGACGGAAACCGCCATCTGCCTGGAGATCGGTCCGTCCGCCGTGCTGAGCAGGGCGGCGGGCGCAGTCCTACCCACAGTGTCCACTATGGACACGAGTCGGAGCCTCCTGGAAGCGGCGGGCGAGTTGCACACCGCCGGCGTGCCTGTGTCGTGGCGATCCGTCTTCGACGGCAGCGGCGCCCGCCGGGTCACGCTGCCGACGTATCCCTTCCAGCGCGAGCGGTTCTGGCTCGATCCGCGACCGCGCCGGAGCCACGACGGCCATGCGATGCTGGGCCCGGCGCTCGTCGCCCCCGACTCGCCCAGGGTCGTGCACGGCGGCTCGGCGGGCGTCCGCACGCACGGCTGGCTCGCCGACCACGTCGTCGGCGGCGCGACACTGTTCCCGGCCAGTGCCTTCGTCGAACTCGCCGTCCACGCGGGCGGAACGAACGTGGCCGAGCTGACGATCGAGGCACCGCTGCGGCTCGGCCGCTCCGAAGACGTCGCGCTCCAAGTGGTCGTGGACGGACCCCGGATCGACATCTACGCCAAGGATTCCGGCACCTGGACGCGGCACGCCACCGGCCGTCTGGGGAGCTCCGAGGTCTTCGCGCAACCGTGGAAGGGCGAGTGGCCGCCTCCCGCCACCGAACCGGTCGACCTGGACCGGGCTTACGCGGCCCTCGACTACGGTCCCGCCTTCCGCGCGGTGACCGGACTGTGGCAGGACGGCGACGAACTGTTCGCCGACATCGCGCTCGCCGAAGACGTCGACGGCCGGTTCGCCCTGCATCCCGTGCTGCTCGACGCGGCGGTGCACACCCTCGCGCTGGCCGGAGCGCCCGGAGACGAAGCACGCGTGCCGTTCTTCTGGAGCGGCGTCCACGTGTTCGCCCCCGTCGCACGCCGGGCGCGAGTCCACTGTGTACGGTCCGGCCCCGGCGAGGTCCGCGTCGAACTCTTCGACCCGGCCGGAACACCCGTCGCGATCGTGGAATCGCTGCTCACCCGGCCGCTGCCCGCCGGGAACACGATGCTCTACGCGCCGCGCTGGATCCCCGTCACGGCCGCGCGCGCCGACGACGTCCGGATCGTCGAGACCGAAGACGTCCGGAGCGCGCTCACCGCGCTGCAGGACACCCTTCCGCGCGGGGAACGCACCGTCGTCGTGACCCGCGACGCGGCCGATCCGGCGTCGGCCGCCCTCTTCGGGCTCGGGGCCGCCGCGTCGAGCGAGTACCGCGGCCTGGTCACCGTGGTCGACACCGCGCTCCCGGTCGAGAAGGTGCGCGAACTCGTCGGCGGCAACCCCGAACCCCAGCTGTCGATCCGGGACGGCGTACCGCACGCGCTGCGGATCGCCCGCACCGCGCCCGCGTCCGGCCGTCCGATCGACCCGGCCGGGACCGTGCTGATCACCGGCGGCACCGGCGCGCTCGGTGGGGCGCTGGCCCGGCATCTCGTGGCCGCGCACGGGGTCCGGCATCTGCTGCTGGTCAGCCGCCGCGGCCCGGCCGCGCCCGGTGCGGACGAGCTCCGCGGACTGCCCGCCGACGTGCGGATCGTCGACGGCGACATCGCCGATCCGGCCTTCGTCCGGCGACTGGTCGACTCCTGTGATCCGCCGCTCACCGCCGTGGTGCACTCCGCCGCCGTCGTCGCCGATGCCGCCTTCACCGCGCAGACGACCGCCGGTATCGACACCGTCTTCCGCCCGAAGGCCGACGCCGCGATGATCCTGCACGAGGCCACCCGGCACCTCCCCCTGTCGGCTTTCGTGCTCTTTTCCTCACTGGCCGGCACTTTCGGCAACGCGGGACAGGCGAACTACGCGGCGGCGAACCGCTTCCTCGACGCGTTGGCCGTGCGACGGCGGGCGGAGGGGCTTCCCGCGACGTCGATCGCTTGGGGTCTCTGGGATCTGGAGATCGGCCTCGGCTCGAAGATCCCCGAAGCGGCGCGGCATCGCATCCAGACCTCCGGGGTGGCCGCGCTGACCCTCGAGCAGGGAATGGCGCTGTTCGACGCCGCGCTCGGACACGCCGAACCGGTCCTGATCGCCGCCCGGCTCGACCCCACCGCCGCCGGTCTGCCCCCGATCGCCGACGGTCTCGGCCGCCCCGCCGCGAGACCCGCGCCGCCGTCACCCGGCCGGCACTGGCCGGATCAGCCCACGGAGCGGGAACTGCGCGAGCTGCTGCGGGTGGAACTCGCCGAGGTCCTCGGTCACCACGATCCGGGCACGATCCCCGTGGACAAGCCGTTCACCGAACTCGGGCTCGATTCCCTGGCCGTCATCGATCTGCGGACGCGGCTCCGGGAGCTGACCGGCGTCGAACTCCCCGCCCGTGTCCTGTTCGACCATCCGACCGTCACGGAGCTCACCGGGCACCTGCGCGACCGGGCCGGGCGAGGGTCTGGCTGAGCGTCAACGCGGTGAGCGCGACGGCGAATCCGGTGAGCTGCCAGCCGGTGAGGGTCTGATCGAGCACCAGGAATCCCGCGGCCGTGGCGACCAAGGGGTTCGTCAGCGTCAGCAGGGAGACCGACGCCGGGGCGAGCCGGTCGATGCCACGGAACCACAGCGGGTACGCCAGCGCGGTGGTGACGATGCCGATGTAGCCGTAGCCGATCAGGTTCGCCGTCGTCAGCGAGCTCGGGAGTCCTTCGAACAGCAGCGTCGCCGGGGCGAGGACGATGCCGCCGAGGGTCAGCTGCCAGCCGGTCATCGCCAGCGGATGCTCGGGGCGGCCCCATTTCTTGGTCAGGATCAGGGAAACGGCCATGAGCGCGACGGCGGTGAGCATGGCGGCCAGGCCGAGCGGGTCGAGCCGGGCTTCCGACGAAAGGGTCAGCAGCGCGACCCCGCCGGCGCCGGCGATCGCGGCGAGCAGGATCGGCGCCGGGGTCCGGACGCGGAGCATCGGGAGCGCGAGCAGCGCCACCAGTAGGGGTTGCAGGGCGCCGAGGGTCGCGGCGACCCCGCCGGGGAGGCGGTACGCGGCGAAGAAGATCAACGGCAGGAAGGCGCCGAAGTTGAGCATTCCGAGCACCGTCGTCTTCCACCACCACGACCCGTGCGGGAGCCGCCGGGTCAGTGCCAGCAGGAGCAGCCCGGCCGGGAGCGCCCGTAGCGCGGCGGCCAGCAACGGCCGGTCCGGGGGCAACAGGGTCGCGGTGACGACGTAGACGGTGCCCCAGCTGGCCGGGGCCAGCGCGGCGAGCCCGGCGTCACGCAGCGTCGGTTTCGCGGCCGCCGGTTCCGCCGGGACGACGGGCCGCTCGGCGATGATCGCCATGATGTCTCCTCACTGATAATCTCAACATTGAGATAACACCAGCGAGTTCTGTCAATGTCAAGTCTCTTAATGTTGAGACGTTTGGAGGACGTCATGGCCGACGCGGTGGACGCGGTGATCGCGCTTTGGCGACACGAGCGGCCGGACCTCGAAGACAAGCTCTGGCCCGCCGAGGTGATCGGGCGCGTTCAGCGGCTTTCGCGGATCCTCGACCGGAAGCTCAAGGAGTTCAACGCCAAGCACGACCTGGAGTCGTGGGAGTTCGACGTGCTCACCACGCTCCGCCGCTCCGGGGAAGCCGACGGCCTGACGCCCGGCGCGCTGCTCAAGGCCGCGATGGTCACGTCCGGGGCGATCACGAACCGCATCGACCGCATGGAGGCCAAGGGCCTGGTCGAGCGGGTGCGCGACAGCGACGACCGCCGCTCGGTCAAGATCCGGCTGACCGCCAAGGGACGTCAGGTCGTGGACGAGGTCTTCGTCCTCCACCTGGAGAACGAAGCCGACCTCCTGCCCGACCTGAAACCCGCGCAGTGGGCCGAACTGATCGGCGGCCTGCGGCTGCTGCTCGAACACTTCGGCGACACGTCACTGGAGTGACCCCGGCGCGTCAGCTCCAGCCGAGCGGGGTGACCTCCGCCGCCGACGTCCACGGCCCGCGTCCACCCGCCTCGGTGAGGGCGCGGAACCGCACATAGCGCGCCCGGGTGGGCCAGAACCGCAGCGTCTTACGGGCGGCGTCGTCCGCGAAAGTACCTGTGGCGACAGGACTTCCCCAGGCCGAGCCGTCCGTGCTCAAGTGGACTTCGTAGCCGCCGACGCGTCCGTGGTCGGAGCCGTCCTGACGCGGCAAGTAGGCCAAGCCCGTGACCGTGCGGGCGGCACCCAGATCGAGGTGCAGTTCGTGCGGCAGCGGGTCTTCCCCGCCGGACCACTTGGTGTGCCAATGGGTGGCGGGATTCCCGTCGACGGCGTTCGCGGCGGCACCGTTCTCCCCCACCATCTCCTGACTGTCGGCCGAACGGACGGTGGCGGTGAGCGGTCCTGAGCCCATCACGGGGTCGCTGATGGTTTCCACGCCCGTCTCGACATGCCCTGCGAAGCGGCGAAGGAAGCCGTCCGGCCCCTGAACGGTCAGGTCGTACCAGCCACCCATGCCGCCTTCGGTGCTGAACCAGTCCTCGACCGTCGCGCCCTGGGCGACCGTGTACGTCCACGGTCCGCCGCCCCGGTTGCCGGTCCGCACGGTCAGCTCGCAAGCGGCGCCGGCGTTGGTCATCTTCAGGTACACGACGCCGGAACCGGGCCGCAGCACGACTTCCGGATTCGGCTTGCCGCCGGTCGTCGCGGTGATCCGGTTGCCCGCGAAGCGCCGCACGAAACCGTTGGGGCCGTGCGCGGTGAGGTCGTACGCGCCGTCCGGGGAACCGGCCTGCCAATAGTCGGAAAGCGTCGCGTTCCCGCCGAGGGTGTAGCGCCACGGCCCGTCGGTCCGGTGTGCGTTGGCGTAGACGTAGAAGTGCGCGCCCGCCGTCCCGGTGTTGGCGAAGTCGATCCAGAATCGTTCTGCGGTCACCCGTCCCGAAGCCGTCAGCCGATACGGCAAGGGGCGCGCGGTCCGCACCCCGGTCTCCGCGACCGGCAGCTTCTGCACGGACGGCGGCTGTGGCTGGGTGTTCCACGGTCCGCTCGTCGGCACCGGTTTCGTCAGCGCCGGATAGATCGCGCTCGGCGACGTCGTGTCCAGCGCCGAAGTCAGGTCACCGCAGACGGTGCGCCGCCAAGGTGAGATGTTCGGCTCGGCGACACCACTCCACTGTTCGAGGAAGCGCAACACGGAAGTGTGGTCGAAGACCTCCGAACACACCTTCCCGCCCCGGCTCCACGGTGAGATCACGAACATGGGCACCCGTATGCCCAGCCCGATCGGCTCACCGGAGACGAATTCGTCGGTCGTGGCGACGGAACTCTTGCCCTCGTCGTCGGAAGCCGGCGGCGCGGGCGGTGGCATGTGGTCGAAGAAGCCGCCGTCCTCGTCGTAGGTCAGCAGGAACAAGGTCTTGTTCCACACCTCGGGTTTGGACGCGATCGTGTCGAGGATCGACTTCACCAGATCGGCCCCGGTGTTCGGGCCCCACGCGGGATGTTCGGTCTGGGATTCCGGCGCGACGATCCACGACACCGACGGCAGCCTGCCCGAGTCGACGTCGCTCTTGAAGGCGCTCAACAATTGCTTCGGCGCGACCCGCGCCAGCCCGCGGTCGTACAACGCGCGTTCGGACGCGGTCAGGGTCGCCACACCGGCCGCCAGTCCGTCGAGCAGCCGGGTGCGCTCGGCGGCCGAAGCCGAATCGAGGGCGTAGTAGAAGTACTCCAGCTTCGGAAAGGCCTTGCCCGCGGAGTCCTTCACCTTCGACAGCGCCTTGGTGCCGACGGCGAGGAAACTGCTGAAATAGTCCAGCGAGTTGTCGCCGTAATTGTCCCATTCCTGATAGACGCGCCAGCTACGGCCGGCGGCCTGCAGACGCTCGGCGTAGGTCTTCCAGGTGTAGCCGGTGTGCCCGGGGTTCTGCCAGGCGGCGTTGCCGATCGCCCGGGTCGTCCCGTCCGGCTCGTAACCGAGTTTGCCGGTGAACAGGTACATCCGATTCGGGTTCGTGGGCCCCATTTCCGAGCAGTGGTAGGCATCGCAGACGGTGAACGCGTCGGCCAGTTCGTGATAGAACCGCAGCGCCGAACGGGTGTGATAGGTCAGCGACCGGACCCCCTTGGCCGCGCGCCACGCGTCGTGACGGCCCTTGTTCCACGCCCGGTGCCCGCCGGACCAGCTGTGGTCGACGTCGGCCATGA
Organism: Amycolatopsis sp. SB7-3; assembly: GCF_041021335.1. Lineage (NCBI taxonomy): Bacteria > Bacillati > Actinomycetota > Actinomycetes > Pseudonocardiales > Pseudonocardiaceae > Amycolatopsis > Amycolatopsis sp. SB7-3. The sequence goes on along the minus strand of NZ_JBFPJQ010000007.1, from coordinate 236,960 downwards.
ACTGATCGTCGATCGCGTACGGGAGCAGGGTGCCCGTGCCGTCGGGTTGCTGGAAGACCGACGCTCCCGACGGGAGTTTGATCGCGGCCGGATCGTTGAAACCCCGGACGCCGCGCAACGTCCCGAGATAGTGGTCGAACGACCGGTTCTCCTGCATGAACACCACGACGTGCTCGATGACGCCGAGCCCGCCCGTCGGCGCTTCGGCGGCGAGTGCCTGCCGGACGCTCGCCGGGAGCAAGGTGAAGGCGGAAGCCGCACCAGCGGCCTTCAGCAGGGTACGACGGCGCACGGAGCCCTCCAGGAATTGCGTTGAACCCGTTCGATCGTGTTCGAAACTGCACCTTTGACGCGGCTATCGAGCAGATGGAAACACAGGTGCCTGATCGGTTCAAGGGTTCGGCCCAGGGGCTGCATGATCGGAGCAAGAGGACGCGACTTTCGGATGGTCGCGAGGGCGGCCGATCGGTACAGGTGGTCGTGAGTGGCGATTCGGGTTAGAACCCGAATCGCCACTCACGAGGGGGGAACCGTGGTGGGGGCCGCCCCCCTTGAGCGTCCCCCACCACGGTTCATCCGGCCGGAGACCGGCCGGATGTCATCTCCTGTCGTCGTCCGGCCGCCCGGACAAGGCCGCCAGCGACAGCACCACGACGACCGGCCAGATCACGGCCACCAGCGCGGCGCCGCCGAAGGTGATCGCCGTGATCGAGACCGCCGTCGCGATCAGCCCGCCGACGGGTGACACGTAACAAAGACCCAACGGCCCCAAAAAGAGCGCCCACAGCAACGCGGCCTTCGCCGATTTGGCGGGCGGCCGGGGCACCGGATACCGCCCCGGCCCGACGACCTCGTGGTCCTCACCCTGATACCACCCACCCGACATCAGCGGCGGATGCGGCGCGAAGAACGCCGGTCTTCGGCCGAACGCCTTGGGCGTCCGCGGGTTCTGCCCCACCGGCAGGCGGCGGTGATCCTTCGGCCGTCCCATGACACTTTCCGCACTGTGCATGACACCCTCCCCCGTCGCCGGCCCGAGGCCTGGTGAAGTCACCCCGTGCCTGGCACAATTACCGGTCGCGGTTCGAAACTTCCGGGTCGTTCTGCCCACTGACCATGCTGACGAGTCGGGGGAGTGGCTGATGCGTCAAATGGAACACAGCACCGATCCGGTTCCCGGGGAACCGGAGGGCCAGGATGACCGGTTCCTCCGCGGCTGAAAACGGGAGTCTGGGCACCTGGCGGCGGCTGACACCGGCGGAGCAGTCCGCCCTCCGGCGCGCCGGCCACCTGAAAGTGTGGCGACCCGGCCAGATCCTCGCCCTCCAGGGCAGTCCGCCCACCAGCATGTTCGTCGTCCTGCACGGCTGGGTGAAGATCAGCGCCACCAACTATCGCGGCGAGGACGCCCCGCTCGCCGCCCGCGGCCCGGCGGAAATCGTCGGCGAACTGGCCCCGATCAGCGGACTCCCCCGTTCCGCGACGATGTCGGCGATCGACGAGGTGCACACCCTCGTCGTACCGAGGGACAAATTCCTCGGCGTATTACGCGAGCAACCGCGTATCGCCGAGGAGATCTTCCGGACCGCGGCGATCCGGCTGCAACAATCCGACCGGCTGCGTCTCGAATCCGGCGGCCCGGATTTCCCGCAACGCCTCGCCGCAGTTCTCCTGGAACTCGCGTTGCAGCACGCCGTCGACTGGACGGCCGGGAAACAGGTCGATCTCCGCTTCAACCAAGGGGAATTGGCGGGCTTCGCGCGGGTCTCGCGCAGCACCCTGATCCGTGGCCTCGACGAACTCCGGCGGCTGGGCGTGGTGCGCACCGCACGTCAGCGCGTCACCATCACCAGCCCTCGCGCACTACGGGAATTGGCGGCCGGACGGCCTCCACCGGCCGCCGAGGCCTGATCCGGCACGAAATCTCGGCTATCCTGAGCGAGGTTCAACTCTCGCAACCGTTTCACGGGTGGAGGGAATCGGCACGATGAGTTCTTTCTCGGCAGACACGGAACCGGACATCGAATCCGCGTTGCTCGATCTCGACGCGGTCTCCTTCACCGCGTTACGAGAGCTGGACAGTGAGGCCCTCCGCCGATCGGCGCACCATGTCGTCGAACGCACCACCCTCGTCCGCGCACGCTACAGAAGCGCAGGCGGCGGAAATGGCGAACGGATCGACTGATGCCGGCAGCAGCCGGGTCTCGTCCCGCGTTCCACCGGTTGTCGTGGCGAGACTTCGACGCGCTCGCCCGGCTCGACGGCGACGAGGACATGACACGGCGACTGCGACGGGCCGAACGAAGCCGCCGGAAACTGTTGATCCACGCCTTGCTGACCGAAGCCGCGAAGGCACCGGATCATTCAGGCCCGTTACCGCCGCTGGATTCAGCTTGGGAACTCCTCGCCCGTGCCGAAGCACGAGCACCCCGTTCGGTGAACAGGATGCTCACCAATCCGTATACCGGAAGCTGGGCCGGCTACACGACTCGCCTGCTCCGCAACGGAATCGACGGCGTCGGTCCTTTGTGGATGCACCTGGGGCACGCGCACGCGATCGCGGCGGCCGCGGCGATCCGGGCGGAGCTGGACTTCGAGACCGTCATCCCGGCGTGGCACGGCAACGCAATACTCCCGTCACTCGGGATGGCCCGCTTTCCGGACACCGAAACGTTTTCTTCGGTCGTCGTGCGAGGCGCGAACGGCCGGTACTTCGTGTCGAACGCCGACGCGACGATTCATCTGCCGGACGCACTCGACTCCGACGCCCCGGGTTGGTGGGGAATCCGACGGGTACGAAGTCAGGTCGGCGCGCACCGGTTCTCGTTGTGGCTCGACGACGTCGATCCCTATCGCGGGCTTTACGAACCGATCCCACCGGAACGGTTACCGGGCAAGGATCTGGCGGATTGGCAACGGCTGATCGACGAGGCCTGCCGTCTGGTCGCCACCCATTTGCCCGGGTTGGCCCGCATCATGCCGGTGGGATTGGCTTCCTTGGTTCCGAAACCCCAGGTGCTCTTCCGCAATCCGAGCGCGTCGACCGGGGAGGCGTTCGGCAGCGCGGTCGTCGGACTGCCCACCGACGGGGCCTCCCTCGCCGAAACCCTGATCCACGAGTTCCAGCACATCGTGCTCGGCGGTCTGCTGCACCTCGTCGAGTTGTACGAGCCGGATCCCCGAGAGCGGATCTACGTGGCTTGGCGGGATGATCCACGCCCCCTCAGTGGTGCTCTGCAAGGGGTCTACGCCTTCTTCGGCGTCACCGCCTTCTGGCGCGCCTTGGCCAGGGCCGGGACGAATGCCCGGCGCTCCGGCTTCGAATTCGCCTACTGGCGTGAGCAAACGTGGCACACCCTGCGAGTCCTGCACGCGGACTCGACGCTGACCGACGCCGGCCGACGCTTTCTCGACGCCATCGCCGAACGCCTCGGGCCCTGGCAGAGCGAGCCCGTCTCGGCGGAAGCGAGCGAACTGGCCACCGCCGCCCGCCGCGATCACAGCGCGGGATGGCGGGCCCGGCACCTGCGTCCGGACCCGTCCGTCGTCGCCGAACTCGCGAGGGCGTGGCTCAGCGGAAGATCGAGGCCACCCGCGAATCTCGACGCGACAAGCCTTCCTCCGACGCCGATACCGGACGGAGGCTGGTCCCCGGCCAGAACGGACCTCATCCGGCTCTCCCTCGGCGGCGCGGGGCGACCACTGACGGTACCCGGCGCCACCGAAGCTGATTTCGCTTACACCGCAGGCGATCACCTCGAAGCGGTCGAGGGTTACCGGCGGGAGCTCGCCGCGGATCCGGACCGGCCGAACTCCTTGGTCGGGCTGGGCCTCGCGCTCTCCGCCCGAGGCCTCCACCCTGCCGCCCGCGCCTTGCTGCACTGTCCTGAGCTGGTCCGCGCGGTCCATCGGCGCTTGCGGTCCGGCACGCGGCCACCGACCGTGGAGGATGTCGCCTCCTGGATCGGGCAACTCGTACCGGGCTGACTCACATCAGGATCTGGTCCACGTCGCAGTTGGCACGGATACCGCGACCGGCCGCCTGTGTTCCGGGGTGGGCCTCACCCAGGATCCGGCGGTACCGCGCCAGGATCGGGTCGCGGAACGGCGCGGCCTCCTCCGTCCGGCCGAGCGCGGCCAGGTCCAGTCCCAGGTTGAACGACGCCGCCAGGACCACGGGATGATCCTCGCCGAGTACCTGCGTGCCACGCTCGATCGCGTCTCGCCCCAGCTCGACCACCCGGTCGAGCTCGCCCACCGCCGCCAGGTCACTCGCCAGGTTGATCGCGGCGATGATGGCATAGGGATGGTCCGGGCCGATGCTGGCTCGGAACTGCTCGAGGGCCCGCTCGTCGAGGACGCGCGCGGCCGCGGGGTCTCCCATCAACCGCAGAGTCACCGCCAGGTTGACGTTGGCGACGAGGGTATGCGGGTGATGCTCGCCGAGACCACGCCGGTACCGCTCGAACGTCTCCTCACCGAGCTTCCTCGCCGCGGCCAGATCACCCGAGTGGCGAAGATCGATCGAATGAGCCAGCGCCGAGGCCATCGTCGTGCCGTGGTCATCGCCATAAGCGAGCCGGAACCGTTTGAGGACCTCCGTGGACAGGCTGAGCGCCCCCGGGTGGTCGCCGTCCTTCCTTCTGGCCATCGCGAGCAGGAGTGAGTTACCCGCCGAGTCCAGCTGATCCGGACCGAAACGGGCGATGAAGCTCTCCGTGAGCCGCTCTTGCTGAATCCGGGCCTGGCCGTACTCACCCGCCTCGCGTAAATCAACGTTCCTTCCGCTGTTGACGCTGAAGGTACGGACGTGATCGCGGCCGAGGACCTCGATCCGCCTCCGGAGGGTGTCCTGATCCAGCTCCAGTGCCTCCCGGTAGGCACCGGCCAACCGGAGGCTGATCCCATGCTGGAACGCGGCGTAGAGCGTCTCAGGGTCGTCGTCGCCGAACATCCGCCTGGCCTTGTGAAGGATCTCTTCACTCAGTTTGGTCGCTCCCGCGAAATCACCCTGCGCCCGGAGATCGATCGTGATGTTCCGCTGAAGCGCGAAGGTCTCCTCGTTCTCTTCACTGGACATCTGCATGCGCAGGGAGAGAGTGCGCTGGTTGAGCTCCGCGGCTTCGGAGTACCGGCCGATCGCCCACAGGTAGAGCCCGAGCCTCGACGAGACTTCGAGGGTCTGCGGATGGGTGGGGCCGAGGGCATCGGTGAACCGCTTACGCGCTTCGAGACCGAGCCGCGCCGCCTCCTCGTGATCGCCGTACTCGAACAGGTAGCGCATCAGGTTGATGTAGAGCTGACGCGGCCAGTCGTTGTCGCAGTCCAGGACATTCGCCGCGTAGGCGTGCGGCAGCAGTTCGCGGTAGCGCGACCAGTGCCTGCTGGACTCCGGGTCGTTGGGGTCCAGCGCGGCGAGCAGCTGGTGGGCGCCGTGCTGCATGCGCGCGTGCACCTGCCGGGCCATCACCCGGTTGCGCAGCACCAGCTGCACCAGCCGGTGCAGCTGAAGCGTGTTGTTCCCGTGGTCGATCTTGGCGAGGCCATAGCGGTTGATGTCCCGGATGGCGCGCGCCAGCTTGATCGGGTCACGGAGCGCGGCGTCGAGCTCGGGCGAGATCGACACCCGGTTGACCCCGGTGAGCAGGTCACGCGAGATCGGTTCCGGGGAGAAGAAGGCGCAGATGTGCAGGATCTGATGGGCCGCCGGGTTGCGGGTCTTCAGTTCCTCGAACGAAACGTTCCACGCGGCGGCGACGGATACCTCGTTGTCGGGCGCCGAAGCGGTGTCGAGGATTTCCTCGACCGACTCGTCGAACAGACGCAGATACTCCTGCACCGGCATCCCGGTCACCGCGCGCCAGGCAGCAGCCTGCTCCACGGCCAGTGGCAGATCGCCGAGCTTCTCGGCGAGTTCGTCGGCGTCGGCCGGGTCGATCTCCGGACCGCGGCGGCCGAGCAGCTCGACGCTTTCCTCTCTTTTGAACACCGCGAGTTCCAGCGGGCGCGCGATCCCCGCCCAGTCGGAGTTGCGCGAGGTGATCAGGATTTCGCCGGGACCGTTCCGCGGGAAGAACGGCAGCACGGTCTCCGGGCTCTCCGCGGCGTCGAACACCAGCAGCCAGCGGCGGAAGGGACGTCCGGTCCGGAGTGCCTCGATGACCGCGGGGACCGCGACATTGGTCTCCGACGCGCCCTGAAGTCCGAGGACACCGGCGAGTTCGGTGAGACCGGCGCGGATCTGGGTGGTGTGCGCGGCGTCGATCCACCAGACGAGGTCGTAATCCTGGAGATGCCGGTAGATGTATTCGGCGGCCATCTGGGTCTTGCCGATACCACCGAGACCGTGCAGCGCCGAGGGAAGCACGGCGGTGGTACCACTGCTCAACCGCTTCGTGAGCTGGTCGAGCAATTCGTCGCGGCCGGTGAAGTTGGGGTTCCGCGGGGGGACGTTGCCGAAGACCAATGGCGGGTCGTCGGCCTGACGGTCCGGGAAGTTCCGGGAGGTTTCCGCCGCCGAAGGGTGCACGATCCGGGTCGTCGGCTCGTTCGCTTCGGGCTCATTGAGATAAGACGAGCGTCCCTGTGTCACAGGCGTCGAGGCAGGTGGACGTTCGGCCGTCTCGGGCATCGTTGAGCTCGCAGTCTTTGATTCAGATACGTGTATGGGGAGGACTTGGCTTGCCGCGGCGTTGCGCAGCCGATCCGCACGGGACAGGTACGGCCCGGAAAGGGCGCGCATGAGCGCGGTTTCCAGCTCCACATCGGCCGGGGACTCGTGGGTGAGGTCTGGGTCCGGTGTGTTGTTCGGGTCGGCGATGGCGTCTCGGAGGTGGGAGATCAACCGGATCCGGTCACCGAAATGGGTGGCGGCCACTCGGACGACCTTGGCCGTCTCCGACCGCCGCGCGCCGCTGAGCAGCAGTTCCCGGACTGCCTCGGGAAAAGCGAAGACCCCGTCTGTGTCCCAAGTGGACTTGCCCTCCCTGAGTGCGGGAGCGTACATCATCCCCGAAAGCAAAAGTTCGAGGAGGTGTTCCGGGCCCGCTTCCGGAACGAATTCCTGTCCCACCAGCTTCGCCACGTCGAGACGGACCGGTACCGCCGCGAGTAACTGCGCCAAGCGTAGCGCCGGCGGCGACGCAACACTGCGAAATCGTTGCACTCTTTCGGCGGGTGACAAAGTTACCGGCGGGTCATCGAAATCGGACTGGGAAATCCGTTCCGTGGCGAGTACGACGGTTCCTTCCACGGTGTCGTCGTTTCCGCCGGTCATCAGTCCGGCCCACCAGCCCAGCGACGTCGGCCGCAGTTCGAGGACCGGCACCGGGACGAGATGATCGGGCACTTTCGAGCCCGGTTCGAGCCAGGCGTCCGCGAGGTCGCATTTCCAGCTGCCGTTGGGCGCCACCGCGTTCGGCACGCGCAACCGGGCCTTGTGCGGGCTCATCCCGCACCGGCCCCACAGCCAGTGCGGGAGCAGGTGCACGATGCTCACCGGCATCTTCCTGCCCCACCGGGCCAACATCGGGTAGAGCGCGTCCTTCTTCTGCCAGGCGTCACCCACTCCATCGGTCACCAGCAACACCACGCGCCGTCCCGACGAATCGAGGATCTCGTCCGGATCGCGGGCGGGCGCGCCGGGCGTGCCACCACGCAGAACGAGGTTTTCTTCGGTGTCCTTAGCGGTTTCCAACAGGCGGACCTGGATGGTCCGGAAAGCACCCACTTGCCGGAGTAATTCGACGAAAGCCGACACCCTGGGGCGCCACAAGGCCATCGACGGACCGTTGTCGAGGACGAGCGTCAGGTCCAGCCAGCGCTCTTTTCTCGATCGGGTGACCGGCCACCACCGGCCGGTCTCCGCGACCCGGACGGCGGTCGCCACTTCGTCCAGGACCACATTGTTGTGTCGCCGCGAGGCCATCTCTCGTTTCAGTGTTCTCAGTGCGCGGAAGTACTCCAGCGATTCGAGGAGTACCGCTCCCCCTGGCCCGGCGCCGTCCACCGCGGGTTCCGGCAGCTCACCGGGTACGGCTTCGATCGCGACGACCTGATCGTCCTCTTCCGGCTCCGGCGGGACGTCCACGAGGCGGGACGGCCCCGGCTCGGGAAGTTCCGGGATTTCCCCCCGGTCGGCGGGTGCGTTACGGATCCGTACTTCCTCGGGCGGCTCCTCGGCAGGCGCGGACCTTTCCTCGGCCTGCCGCGGCGAGATGGCCGCGGCCAGCCACACGATGTCGGCGACGTCGGTCCAGTTCAGGTCCTCGAATCCGAACCGCTTGCCCCCACGCGGAAAACCGGTGTCCCGCCGGTCCGCCACCGGGGCGGAACGCGAGTCGGACACACCGCCCGGCCCGTCCATGTCACCGCACCGTCAGTCGTTGCCACAGGGCGTCCACCAGCCGCGGCCATGCCTCCTGATCCGGCTGGTACGCGCCCGACGTCGCGAGATAGACGGCGTCGAGCAGCCGGTCGGTGGGGAGCCCGCCTTCCGCCTTGCTCCGTTCGGCGAATTCCCGGATGAGCCGGTCGCGGTGTTCACCGTTCTCGCCGACCAGATGACCGGCCACGATCGCGGCGAGCTGCTCCTCGTCCGGGTTCTCGATCCGCAACTGCAGGCACCGGCGCAGGAACGCGGGCGGGAACTCCCGCTCCCCGTTGCTGGTCATGACGACGATCGGGAAGGCGTGACAGGCGATCCGGCCGTCGCGGACCACGGCGGTGCGCTGCGGGTCGGCGGTGTGCACGGTGACTTCGGGATGCCGGTTGCGCACACGGGTCAATTCCTCGATGGAGAATTCGCCGTCCTCGAAGATCGAAAGCAGATCGTTGGGGAGATCCGCCTCGGATTTGTCGAGTTCGTCGATCAGCAGGACGCGCGGCAACCTGCTGGGGAGGAACGCGGTGCCGAGCGGGCCGAGCCGGACGAAATCGCCGATCGGCGGTTCCTCCACCTCGTCCCCGCGCTGGGCCTGACTGGTCGCGGCCGCCTGGACCCGGCCGATCGCGTCGTAGCCGTACAACCCGGAACTCAGCGCGGTATGACTGGTGATCGCCCAGCGCAACACCCTGCCCAGCCCCAGTTCCCTGGCGATCCGGTACGCGAGGCTGGACTTCCCGGTGCCCGGGTTCCCGGTGACCAGCAACGGGCGCCGCAGATACAGGGCGGCGTTGACCATGTTCAGTTCGGCGGCGTCGGCGTCCTGCTCCGAAAGCGTGAACGCGGTACCGAGACGGCGTTCCGCCTCGCCGTCGTCCGGCGGCGGTACGTCGTTCTCCGGCGGCGGATCACCGCGATAGGACCGCCACGGTGGTGGCGCGGGCAGCAACTGCGCGAGATCGATGTCGTGAATGGGCATCCCGGTGCCCCGGTAGATCCACCAATCGGGTGCGTCGAGCCGAGGGGTCCGGCCGTCCACGGCCGCGTCCTGATCGTTCCCGCTCATCCGCGGTATCCCCTTACAGTCGAGTCGGGATCAACGGCTGGTCCAGAACGATCACGCGTTTGGGGTCGTCCCACATTACCACCAGATCGTGAGCCAGAGAATTCTTGAACGGTACCGCCATACCGGAATTCGCCAGTTTGCGACGATCCGGAAGTTCGTTGAAACCGCTCTCCGCGGCCAATACCCAGTCGAGCAACTCGCGCAGGGTCTCCGGCTCGGCGTCCGGATGCCAGAGCACGACCGGGAGGCCGCTGCGGAGCGCGCTCGTCAGTTCGTCCGGCGGCCCATCCGGTTTCGCTTGGGGCGACGGGGGTTTCGCCAATACCAGACCGACCCAGTGCTCGTCGCTCAGGATGGCGTCGATCGGGTGATCCTCGACCTCCGGGCAACCGGAATAGTGCAGCCGGTCGGCGGCGGGGTCCTTCACCATCGAATCCCAGCGAACATGCCATGCGCGATGCCAATGCCTCGCCCGCATCCTCTCCAAAGAGCGTATTCCGAGACGGTACCCGTAGCGCAACGGCTGGGGTTGACCGGTCTCATGCTCCTTCGCCCACCGCTGCACCGGCAAATTGATCAATGTCCTGGGCAGGAGGAATTCCACCGAGGCGGACATGCTCTGACCGGACCAGACCGCCTCGGTCTCCAGGATGACGTCATCGACCCTGAGCTCGACTTCTTCGATTTCGATTTCACGCACGCCGCCGAGGGGCGGCGGCCAGACGTCCGGATCGTCCTGTCTCCAGAACGCGAGTGTGCACCGCGTCGGATCAGCGGAAACCGGTTCGAGCATGATCATCAGATGCAGATGGGGGCGGTCCGGAATCGGCGGCCTGGTCAGCCGCTGATGCCCGAGCGCCGGAGCGAGCCGCAGGGACCGGGCCTGGTTCGCCAGCCAGCCCTCGATCATCGCGTCCGCTTTGCCTTCCGCGTTTTCGGCCAGCAGCCCGAGAAAGGTCAGCGCGGGCGGGATGCCGTCCGGTCCCGCGTTGAAGTCCGTGAGCAGCTGAAAGGCTTCCCACGCGTCGGTGACGCCGTCCAGCCGCGGCGGCTGGACCGCGGGGCCGAGCGCACGGCTCATCATGATCGCGAGATTCGGGATCCTCATTCCGGTCAGATGGCGACGCAGGCCCACCAGATCCTTGCGGGGGACCAACTCCAGCACCGGACCGGCCACGTCGGCCGGAAAGAGTTCTTCGGCGCGCACCACCACCGAATCCGCGATGGCTTCCCCGTGCAGCCGTAAATAAGCCATTCCGGTGAACGTCTTCACTGAAACAGGTAGCGGACGGTACAACTCGGGCAACAAACCCGGGTCCTTCTCGATGACGTCCGCGAAGAAACGCTCCGATGAGATGAAGGCGATCATCCGATCGGATTCGGCGAAGGCGTCCTTCACCGGTTGCGCGTCGAGAATGCGAAAAGCGATATCGACCGCGTCCCCGACCCAGCCGTTGTCGTCGCCGATCACTTCGCCGGCGTTGAGGCTCACCCTCAGCCGCATCTGCGCCTGCGGTGTCCGCGTGTGGTTGTACCGGCGGAGGGCGACCCCGAGCCGATCCGGCAGCAGGTCCGCGACCAGGCTTTTGGTCGTACCCGGCGGAAGCAGGACCAAGACGCCGTCGCCGCGGTCCTCGTGCGCGCACGAATCGAAGTCGATACCGCTTTCGGCGAACGCGATCTTCAAGACCTCGTACATGCCCTGGTGCACGGCCAGCCGGTCGAGACGGTTGCGGTCCGGCGCGGTGAACCCCACGACGTCCACCACGACGATCGTGCGGTCGAGAGCCCGCGTCGGTCGCGCCACTGGCCCCCTCCCAAGGTCCACGGCGCCGACCCACCGGCGCCGACCGCCACATTATCGCGTCGACCGGCCCGGAGTTGAGTGTCAATTGACAAATAGGAGGCTGCGGTTCGGTGTTAACGCTCGTGCGTGGTGAGGACGGTTGGAACCGTCCTCACCACTCACGAAAGGGGTCAGACTCCGGCGACCTGCTGGATCCAGCTGCGGTAGCGGGTGATGTTGGTGTACGCGGTGTTGTTCGACCGGTCGCTGGTCGAGGCGACGCCGACCTGACGGCCACCGGAGAACATCGGACCGCCCGAGTCACCGCCGGCGGTGATGCCGTCGACGCGGTTCGCGCAGACCGCGATCCCGCCGTTGTAGTCGCTGCAGCTGACCGAGTTGACCCGGACGGTGGCGACCTTCAGGTAACGGGACTGGCAGTTGATCTCCGAACCGCACTGGCTGGTCGCGCCCCAGCCGTAGACCTGGACGTTCTGCCCGACGGCGACGTTGCTCGTGGTGCCGAGCGGCGAGTAGGTGGCGTTGACCGAACTGGTCAGCCGCACGATGGCGAGGTCCGCGCCCGAGTGGCGGGTGATGCTCGCCGCGGTGGCCATGGTGCCGCCGCTCTGCTGGTCGAGGCTGCCGATGCGGAACGTGTAGCTGCCGCTGCTCGCGACGCAGTGCTTGGCGGTGAGGATGTACTGCGGCGCGATGATCGTGGCGGTGCAGTTCTGCTGGCCGTTCACGAACAGCCGGGCCGCCCAGGGAGCGTTCTGCGCGTACTGACCACCGATGATCATCGGCTGCACGCCCGAGGGTTCGGCGGCGGTCGCGGCGGGGGCGGTCGAGCCGAGCAGTGCCATGAAGGCGGTGCCGGCGAGCAGGACAAGGGAGCGCAGTCGCATGTTCCGACTCATTTCTGCGGCGGGGATCCCGCCGCTTCAGTGGGGACGAACGCGCTGATTCTGTGTCGTGCCAAGGGAAGCCGGAAACCGACGAAAGTTCGCGTGGGCTACCTATTTATTTCGAGGGCCCGGCGAAGATCACTAGGTAGTCACTCGCCTAGCAGGCGCCAAGCGGTGAGGGCGAGCCTCACCCGCGTCAGGCCGAGCGGATCGGTCAGATCGACGGACAAGCTTTTGCCGATCTGGGTGAGCCGCCGCGCCACACTGCTGTGGTGCAGGTGCAGGGAATCGGCGGCTTGGCGCACGGAACCCGTGGCGCAGTAGGCGTCGAGCGTCCGCAGGTCCTCCGGATCCGCGGCCAGCTTCGTGATCGCGACGACGTCGGCGTTGGCCCGCGTGTCCTCCTCTGGAATCCGCGCGAGCAGCGCGAGGGCTCCGAGGTCGCGATAGTGGATCACCGGACGGCGCGCGGTCGTGAACCGCAGCGCGGTCGTCGCGTCCAGCCAGGACCGATGCGGGCATTCGGCGTCACCGATCCCCGCGCGGACGTCTTCGGGGAACCGGGCCGGATCCACCGCGGCGGCCAGGATGATGCCGACGTCGCCGAGTGACGCGGCCTTGACCGGGCGCCCGTGGCAGATCAGGCCCCCGATCTTCTCGAGCGGGAGCCCGGACCGGACGGCGATCACGCGGATCGGCGCGTCACCGGGGAAACCCAGCAGCCGCAAGGCCCGGTTCCTGGCGGCGTCGTCACTGGCGGAGCTGATCACGAGTTCCACCAGCGCCGGATCGGCCATGGTGGTGCGGGCCGGCCCGTAGCGTTCGACGACCGTCGCCACGGCGATCGCGAGGCGGTCCAGCACCGCTTCGTCGAGGGCGGCGGCCTCCCCCTCGCGTTCCAGCCAGACCGTGCCGATCTCCTCGTCGTCGAGGGTGACGGCCATCGTGATGGACGCGGGTACGGAGGCCGGGGCGGCTTCGCGTCCGTCGGGGGCCATGCGGATGGTGCGCCCCGTGCTGTGCAGCCGGATACCCGCCGCGCATTCCGCCAATCCCGCGGTGGCGCGGGCGAGCGCGGGAAGGTCGACCCGGCGCCGCATCAGGGTGTCGTAGAACATCACGACCCGGATCGCGCCCTCGACGTCGGGATCCAAATGCGACAACCGCGCGGCCAATGCCTCCATGTCGGCGAGCCTACGCGGCGATCGTCGCACGAAGGGGCGATCACACGCGACGGATGGCGGCCGCCCTCGGGACCGGGAACCGGAAAGATCGTCGTCATGGACCCCGAACTCGAAGCCTTCATCGCCCTGTTCCCCGCGGCGAACCTCGACGACCCGATCGCGGATCGCGAGAAGCTCGCGAAGCTGGCCATGTCGGTACCGCGGCCCGACACCTCGGCCATGGAGGTCGAAGACCGGACCGTGCCCGGCGACCCGGGCGTCCCGATCCGGATCTACCGGCCAGGGGAGGCGCGGGGCGCCATCATCTGGCTGCACGGCGGCGGCTGGGTGATGGGCAACCTGGAGACCGAACACCCTTGGGCAGCGCGGCTCGCCGAGGCGTCCGGCGCGACGGTGATCTCGGTCGAGTACCGGCTGGCGCCGGAGAACCCGTTCCCGGCCGCGTTCGACGACGTCTACACCGTGCTGACCTGGACCACGGACCACGCGGCCGAACTCGGCGTCTCCCCCGACCGGATCGCGATCGGCGGGCACAGCGCGGGTGGCGGGCTCGCGGCGGCGACGGCCCTGCGCGCCCGCGACGAAGACGGCCCGCGGATCTGCTTCCAGCTGCTCAACCAGCCAGGGCTCGACGACCGGCAGGAGTCGTGGTCGGCGCGGAACTTCACCGACACGCCGTGGATGAACCGCGCGAAGATCACCGCCGCGTGGGGGCACTACCTGGCCGGGAAGCCCGCGCCTTCGCCGTATGCCGCTCCTTCGCGGGCCACCGATCTCTCCGGGCTGCCGCCCGCGTACGTGGCCTCCGCCGAGCTCTGCCCCAACCGCGACGAGAACATCGAGTACGCGCTTCGTCTGCTTCAGTCGGGGGTTTCGGTCGAGCTGCACCACTGGCCGGGCACCTTCCACGGATCACAGGCGATCCTGTCCGCCGAGGTGTCCCGCCGCCAGATCGACGAGCTGGGCGGCGTCCTGCGCCGCGCGCTGGCCGAGTCATGACGGCGCCTACGACAGCCCGGCTGCTGCGCCCGTTCGCCGGGAGTTTCGCCGCCGTCGTCGTCCTGCAGATCATCGGCGCCATCTCGGGGTTGGCGCCGCTGCTCGCGGTCGTCGAGCTGGGCCGGGCGCTGCTGGCGCCCGGCCCGGTCGACGAAGGCCGGGTCTGGACCGCGGTGATCGTGGGCGCGGCCGGATTGTTCGTCCGGCTGGTGCTCACGGCCGCGTCGTCCGGGATCGGGCATCTGCTCGACGGCCGGGTCCAGCTCACCTTCCGCCGTCTGCTCGCCGAACGCCTCGGCCGCGTGCCGATCGGCTGGTTCTCCGGACGTCGCACCGGTGAGCTGGCCAAGGTCGTCGGCGAGGACGTCGGCGCCGTGCACCCGTTCATCGCCCACACACCCGGCGAGCTCGTCTCCGCCTTCGTCGTCCCGCTGGTGTCGCTGGGCTACCTGCTCACCATCGACTGGCGGCTCACCCTGATCACGCTGATCCCGGTCGTGCTGGCGGTGGCGCTGGTGCCGTTGATGATGACGCCCTCCCGGCTGCGCGAGCAGGAGGAGTTCGACCGCGGTATGGCGGGGATCTCGGATTCGGTCGTCGAATTCGTCCAGGGCATCGCCGTGGTCAAGGCGTTCGGCGGAGCGGGCCGCGCCCACCGCAGGTTCCGCACCGCCGCGGACGATTTCGTCGCCACCTTCACCCGCTGGGTACGAGGGATGGCCGGGCCGGCGGCTGGGATGCAGCTGGCCTTGTCGCCGCCGTTCGTCCTGCTGGTGATCCTGATCGGCGGCACGCTGCTGATCACCGGCGGCGGCCTCGCCCCGGTCGATCTCCTGCCGTTCCTGGTGCTGGGCCTGGGCTTGACCGCCCCAGTGGCCGCACTCGGCCACGGCTTCGACGAACTGCAGGCCGCCCGGCGCGCGACCGGCCGGATCCGCGACGTGCTCGGTGTGCGACCCCTGCCGGAACCGGAGAATCCCCTTGTGCCACAAGGGCATCGCATCGAGTTGCGCGACGTCCGGTTCGGCTACGACGCCGACCGCGAGGTCCTGCACGGCATCGACCTGGTCCTCGAACCGGGCACCGTCACCGCCCTCGTCGGCCCGTCCGGCGGCGGGAAGTCCACTTTGGTCAGTTTGCTGCCGAGGTTCTTCGACCCCACCGAAGGAAAGATCCTGCTGGGCGGCGTCGATCTGCGCGAGATCAGTGGCGAGGAGCTGTATCGCAAGGTCTCCTTCGTGTTCCAGGACGTCCGTCTGCTGCGCGCGTCGGTCGCGGAGAACATCGCGCTGGCCGTGCCGCACGCCGATCTCGACGACGTCGTGCGCGCCGCCCGCCTGGCGAACATCCACGACCGGATCCTCGAACTGCCGCGCGGCTACGAAACGGTGCTGCACGAGGAAACCGGCTTGTCGGGCGGGGAAGCCCAGAGGATCTCGCTGGCCCGCGCCCTGCTCGCCGACACGCCCGTCCTGGTGCTCGACGAGGCCACCGCGTTCGCCGATCCGCAGACCGAACTGGCCGTGCGCCGGGCTCTCGCGACCGCACGGGCCGACCGGACGATCCTGGTCATCGCGCACCGGCTGGAAACGGTCGTCGACGCCGACACCGTCGTACTACTGGAGAACGGCGTCATCGCCGAACGCGGCAAGCCCGCGGAACTGCTGACCCGGAACGGGGAATTCGCCGCCTTCTGGCGTTCCCAGCACGCCACCGAACGACAGGGGGGCCCTCGATGATCCGGATGTTGCTGAGCGTCCTCGGCCCCGACCACGCCCCGCCGGTGCGGCGGACCGTGGCGCTGATGACGGTGACCGGGGTCGTCGAAGGGCTGTCCTACGCGCTGCTGGTCCCCTTGCTGCGGGCGCTGCTCGGGAGCACTCCCGGCGACGCCGTCCCGTGGCTGATCGCGTTCGGCGCGGCCTTCTCGGTGTTCGCGATCCTGCGCTACCGCGCCGACCTCTCCGGCTTCCGCACCGGGACGACGTTGCTGCGCGGGATGTACCACCGGCTCGGCGACCATCTCGCCCGCCTGCCGATGGGCTGGTACGGCGGGAACCGGGTCGGCGAGGTGTCGGCGCTCGCCGGACCGGGTGTCCTGCGGGCGATGAGCGTCATCGCGCATCTGCTGGCCCCGTTCGTGGCCGCCTGCGTCACCCCGCTGACGATCGTGTTCGTGATCCTCGCCTTCGACTGGCGGCTGGGGCTGGCCGCGCTGATCGCCGTCCCGGTCGTGGCGGTGATCCAGATGCGGACGGGCCGTTCGTCGGCCGCGACCGACGAGGAGGCCGCCCGGCGCGGTACCGAGGCGACCGGCCGGGTGATCGAGTACCTGCAGGCCCAGCCGGTGTTGCGCGCCGGAGGGCGGGCCGAGCAACGCTTCCGGCTGCTCGACGACTCGCTGCGAGAGGTTCAGCGGGCGAACCGCCGGTCCACCCTGTCCGCGCTGCCCGGGGTCGTGGGGCTGACGTTCACGGTGCAGGCGCTGTTCACCGTCCTGCTGACGCTGGGCGCGTTCCTCGCGCTCGGCGGGCAGATCGGGGCCGCCGAGGTCGTGGCGATCCTCGTCCTGGCCACGCGCTGCGCAGATCCGCTGCTCTCGCTGACCGACATCGGCGGCAAACTCCGCGGCGCGCGTTCGGTGCTGGTGCGGCTCGACGCGCTGCTGCGCACCGAACCGCTGCCGGAACCGCCGGAACCGGTCCGGCCGGAGCGGCACGATCTGGAGTTCGAGTCGGCCGCCTTCACCCGCGGCGGCCGAGCGGTGCTCGACGGTCTGTCGCTGACCGTCCACGAAGGACAGAAGCTAGCTCTTGTCGGCCCTTCGGGCGCCGGGAAGAGCACGGTGCTGCAGCTGCTCGCCCGGTTCCACGACGTGGATTCGGGCGCGGTGCGCGTCGGCGGGGTGGACGTCCGCATGATGAGCACCGACGATCTGATGTCCCGGATCGCGATCGTGTTCCAGGACGTCTACCTCTTCGACGGCACGATCGAGGAGAACGTCCGGCTGGGCCGTCCGGACGCCGGCGACGCCGAGGTGCGGGCCGCGGCGACGGCGGCCCGCCTCGACGAGGTGATCGAACGGCTGCCCGGCGGCTGGTCCGCGAACGTCGGCGAGGGCGGCGCGTCGCTGTCCGGCGGGGAACGCCAGCGGGTGTCGATCGCGCGCGCCCTGCTGAAGGACGCGCCCATCGTGCTGCTCGACGAGGTGACCTCCGCACTCGATCCGGTCAACGAAGCGGCCGTCCACGAGGGGATCGAGCGGCTCATGGCGGGCCGGACCGTGGTGATGGTGGCGCACCGGCTGCGGACCGTCGAACGTGCGGACCACGTGGTCTTCCTGGACGGCGGCCGGATCGCGGAGGAAGGGAGCCACGGCGAACTGGCCCGGCTCGGCGGCCGGTACGCCGGGTTCCTCGAACCGCAAATCGCTTGACGCCGCCGGGCAACGGCAATGCACTGTGCCCATGAAGATCCGTTCCACCACCGCCGACGACCGCGCCGTCTTCGTCGACACCATGTTCACCGCTTTCGCCCGGTTCCCGGACACCGCGGGCGAGACCTGGTCCGCGCTCGAAATGGACCGCGGCCTGCTCGCGGTGTCCGAGGACGGGCGGCCGGTCGGCACGGCCGCCGCGTACTCCTTCGAGCTGACGCTGCCCGGTGAGGTCGTCGTGCCGGCCGCCGGGGTGACCGCGGTCGGCGTCCTGCCCTCGCATCGTCGGCAAGGCGTGCTCAGCGCGATGATGCGGCACCAGCTCGCCGACTTCCGGGCCAGGGGCGAATTCCTCTCCGTCCTGCTGGCGTCGGAGGCCCTGATCTACCGCCGGTTCGGCTACGGACCGGCGACCTACACCCGGCGCCTGACGGTGCAGCGGCACCGGGCCGCCCTCGCCGTCCCCCGGGCGGCCGAGGTGGCCACCGGCTCGATCGAACTGCTGCGCCGGGCCGACTGCGGCGAGATCCTGGAAGCGGTCTACGACCGGTATCGCCGCGCCAGGCCCGGCGCGCTGTCGCGCCCGCACGGCTGGTGGGAAGCGGGGGCCGGGCAACCCCCGATCTCCCGGGCGCAGCGTCACGTCGCCGTGCATCGCGACGCCGACGGCGTCCCGGACGGTTACGCCTCCTATTCACTCACCGAACCCGACACCCTGACCGTCGACGAGACCATCGCCACCGACGACGCGGTGTCCACGGCACTGGCCAGGTTCCTGCTCGGGCACGACCTCGTCAGCGAAGTCGTGTTCAAGCACCGTCCGCTCGACGATCCGCTGCGCTGGCAGCTCGAAGACTTCCGCGCGGGCGAACTCGGCGGCGACACGGACTGGCTGTGGGTGCGGCTGCTCGACGTCCCCCGCGCGCTCACCGCCCGCGGCTGGCCGACCGACGGCGAGCTCGTCCTCGACGTCGGCGACCCGGCGCTCGGCGAGCACGGCCGCCATCTGCTCACCGTCCGGGACGGCGAGGCGGCCTGTGTCCCGACGGAGCGGGAACCCGATCTGTCCCTCGACGTGAGCGATCTGGGCTCGATCTATCTCGGCGGTACCACTCCGAGCACACTCGTGCGGGCGGGCCACATCCGCGCCCATCACCCGGAGGCCGCGGCGATGGCCGACGCTCTGTTCCGCACCGAGCGTCCGCCGCACTGCCTGCACTGGTTCTGATCGCGAGAAGGGCGCGGTCTCAGAGCGCGGACGTTCGTTGACACCCCAAAGTGCCACTGCTCTACTCGGACGCATGCGCTGTACGGCCTGAACAAGTGTCGCTCATCTTAGAGAAACACCCGGGAATTCCGGGCGCTCCGCCCTGCCCGGAATTCCCGTTCGCCCTCGCACAGAACGGAATTCACCCCATGACCACGACCGAGCCCCGGATCCGATCCGCCAATGAATGGCTGTCGGCCGCGAAGGAGGTCGCCGCGGAACTCGCGGTGAACGCGGCCGAGCGCGACCGGAAGAACGAAACGCCCTACGCGGAAGTCCGGCTGCTCAAGGAATCCGGCCTGGTGACGCTGCTCGGCCCGGTCGAGCACGGCGGAGGCGGCCAGAGCTGGGAGACCGCCTATCGCGTCATCCGCGAGGTCGCCCGAGGTGACGGCTCGATCGGCCAATTGCTCGGCTACCACTATCTCTGGGCCTGGGCCGCCCGCCTCGTGGCGACCGACGACCAGATCGCCGCCGTCGAAGAACTGTATACGCGAAACGATTTCTTCTTCGGCGGTGCGGTCAACCCCCGCGATTCCGATCTGAAGATCACCGAGGACGGCGACGAGATCGTCTACAATGGACACAAGTCGTTCTCCACCGGAAGCAAGGTCTCGGATCTGACCGTGCTGGAGGGCGTCCTCGAAGGCACCGAGGACCACATTTTCGCGATCGTCCCGTCCGACCAGGACGGAATCGTCTTCCACGACGACTGGGACAACATCGGCCAGCGGCTCACCGAATCGGGCAGCGTGACCATCACCGACGT
This sequence comes from Amycolatopsis sp. SB7-3, assembly GCF_041021335.1. Taxonomy (NCBI): domain Bacteria; kingdom Bacillati; phylum Actinomycetota; class Actinomycetes; order Pseudonocardiales; family Pseudonocardiaceae; genus Amycolatopsis; species Amycolatopsis sp. SB7-3. The sequence continues at coordinate 217,162 of NZ_JBFPJQ010000007.1, read as the reverse complement.
GCGCGTCCCTTGGGCGAGCGCGGCGGGCTACGTCGACAAGAAGTTCCACCCGCTGACCTACAACACGCTCAACGTCCCGGCGATCCAGCTGGTGTTCGCCAACTTCTATCTCGGCATCGCACAAGGCGCCCTCGAAACCGCGCTGGCGTACACGCGCGAGCACACCCGGGCGTGGCCGTACGGCGGCGACAACAAGCCGTCCGCCGGCGAGGAGTGGTACATCCTCGACGGCTACGGGGATCTCCAGTCGAAGCTGTGGGCCGCCGAGGCGCTGGTGGACAAGGCCGGCACCGCGATCTCCGCCGTGCTGCACGCTCCGCGCGAGGAACTGACCCCCGAGGCACGCGGCGAGATCGCGGTTCTCATCGCCGCCGCCAAACAGCGCGTGATCGACACCGGCCTCGAAATCGGCACGAAGATCTTCGAGCTGACCGGCGCCCGCGCGAGCGCCACGAAATACGGTCTGGACCGGTTCTGGCGGAATCTGCGGACGCACTCCCTGCACGATCCGGTGGCGTACAAACGCCGTGAAGTCGGTGCTTACGCGCTGCTGAACGAACTCCCGGAGCCCACCTGGTACACCTGAGTCCCGGCGAAGTGACTTCTGGGCACACCGGCGAGCCGGTGTGCCCAGAAGGCCGGATCACTCCTCGAAACCCTCGTCGCCGCCGTCGAAGACGTCCTCCATGACCTCGCCGAGGATCATGCCGCCGACCACACCGGCCGCGGCACCGGCGACCACACCGCCCATCCCCGGACCACGCCTGCCGTGGTGCCCGTGGTGGTCGTACTCGTGGCCGTAGTGCTCCTGGTGCCCGCCGAACATGGCGTGCCCGCCGCCGGATTCGGCGACCTTGGCCAGCCAGCCGTCGATGGCGGCGGCCCAGTCGGTGCGCAGCGCCTCCTCGTGCGAGACGTGGAAGCGGCCGAAGGAGTCGCCGCCGGAGCGGAACATGCCGCCGCGCTTGTCCGCCTCCAGCACCACCACGAGGTCGTCCGGGCTCGCGACGAAGGTCAGCTCCACCTGGCTGACCCGCCCGGCGTAGCGCGACGGCGGGAAGAACTCGATCTCCTGGAAGAACCCGAGCTCCTGCCGCACGCCGTGCAACCGCCCGGCCTCCACGTCGGCACTGCGGAAGGAGAAGCCCAGCTCGCCGAACGCCTCCAGCACCCGGTCCTGCGATTCCAGCGGCCCGACGAGCACCGGGTCGAGGTCGCCCTTGTCCGGCGCGCCGGCGATGACGAGTTCGGTGCGCACGCCGACGACCATGCCCGGCAGCTCACGCCCGCCCACCGCGCTGATCGGCGTCTCCCACGGCAAGGCGATCTGGAACGGGACGGTCGTCAGCTGCCCCGCCGTCACCCGTACCTTGCGGCCGGCACTGACCCGCAGGAACTCCGCGGTCCCGGCCCGCTCGTGGTCGCCGTGCTCGACCTCGACCCTGGTGACCAGCGAAAGCAGGATCTCCTCGATCTGGGCGTCGCTCGAACCGCCCTGGATGCGGACCTGGCCGGTGATCACCTCGCCGGGGACGGCGTGCGGCGAGTCGAGCACGGTGTCGACGGACGGGCCGCCGACCCCGAAGGCGCTGAGCATCCGTTTGAACATCAGGGATTTCCTCCGCTGGGTACTGGAACAGGGGGTACCGGAACACTTCGACTACTACCGAGATCCGTCGCGGCACGCCAGGAAAACCGGGTTAAAAACCCCTAAACGGGCGCGACGTCACTACCTTCTCAGATCAGCCTGGCGGACGTCGTGCAGGTGGATGACGACGTCGTAGGAGCGGCCGAGCGAGATGTCCGCCGGGTCGACGGGGAACAGCGTGCCGATGGTGCGGGTGGGCCGGGCGGTGTCCAGCCAGGCGCGGGCGGCGGGCGGCGCGGTGCGCAGGTCCAGGTAGAAGTCGTCGAACCGGACCCGGTCGAGGGTGTCCTCGTTCGTCCCGGACGGCGCGGCCGGGACGGAGAACGGCTTCCACTCGCCACCGACCGCGGTGTCCTTGGACAGGAAGGAACCCCGGTCGAAGCTGAACCCGATCGGCAGGTAGCCGCGGCCCAGCGTCTCGCGCAGGAAGGCGCCTTGGGTCTTCGGGTAGATCGACGGCATGTCGGGGATGTACGCGACGTGGGCGTTGTGGGCGGAGAGCAGGATCTTGTGGCCGGTCCGCCGCTGCCACCAGGCCACGTTCTGCGCCATCGCCTGGTCGCGCAGGATCTGGGCCGCGGGCAGCCCCTTCGGATCCGCGAGATCGACGGCGAGGAAGCGGGCGGTCTGCGCGACGAACCGGGCGTGCTGCTCGGTCCAGCCGTGGGCGTCCGCGCCGGTCAGCCCCTTGACCAGCTCGAAGGCCTGCTCCGCCTGTGTGGCGAGCCGCCGTCGCTCGTCGACGGGTTTACGCACGTAGGCGAACGCGTCGTCGATCGGGCGCAGTCCCGTGTACAGCTCGTTGAGCCGGGGCAGCGCCTCCGGATGATGCCTGCCGATGTAGTCGGTGATCCGCGCGAAGAAAGCGTCGTTCACCGAAGGCGCGCCGAGGTCGTCACCGACGAAGTGCACCGTGCGATCGGGGTGCGCGCGGTTGTGATCGCGCATCCACCGGATCAGGCTGACGAACTCCTCGCGATCCCACGGGGATCCTGCCAACGTGCGCTTCGCGATCTCACGGGCGTCGCCGCGCCCGGTCTGGACGTACTCGTCGATCTCCAGGCCGGCGGACCAGCTGAGCTCCAGCGCGAAGGCCCGGAACCCCTTTTCCTCCACGAGGTAGCGGAACACCCGCTCCTTCATGGTGAAGAACTCGTGGGAGCCGTGGGTCGCCTCGCCGAGGCCGACCACCTTCGCGTCGGCGATCATCCCGCCCAGCGCCCGGAGATCGGCAGTGTTGCGGCCCGGTTCGGTCGAGCGCAGCGGATACGCCGCCCGGTCCAGCGACCGCACCGGATCCCGCCAGGTCGTGGTCGTCTCCGCCGCGAGAGCCGGACTCGTCAGGGGAGCGAGCATCGCCCCCGTCACCACCACGGCGGCGGCCACCACTCCCCGTCTAGCCCACCGTTTCCGGCCGTTCGTCATACCGTTCATCCCTTCGTTCCGCTGTCGAAATCGATCATCGTCGACGGAACGGTGGGCCCGCATTGAAGCAAAGCTCCTACTTGGGGTGGGGTTTTCCTCACCCCAAGGGAAGCGGGTGGACCCCGCCGCCGGGGTGTGGGACCCGGCGGCGGGAATCCACCCGCGTTTATCTCCCTCCGCAGCGGCTGTCCGTCACTCCGCGCGCCACAACGCGGGTGTGGACGGCGGCTCCCAGCCGGGCTGGGCGGTGTGCGCCTGCAAGCACACGTAACCGCGACCGCTGTAGGTGACCCGGGCGCCCGCGGAATAGCCGGTTCCCGCCGCCCAGGTCGTCCCGCCGGGCGGGTTGGAGGTCGAAGTCGACGTCGTCGGCGTCGTACTGGTCGGCCGCGAGGTCGACGTCGGCGTCTGCGGCACGTTCAACACGAAGTCGAACGCCGCCTCCTTGGCCGTGCCCGCGTCCCGGACGGTCATCAGCAGCCGCGGATCGAAGATCGTGTCGGTGTTGTTGCGCGGCTCGTTGGGGAAGTAGAGCTGCGTGGTCAGCACCGGCCTGCCGGGCGCCTGGACCTTGACGTGGATGTGCCGCGTACGACCGGGGTACAGGCCGGGCACGATGGTGCTCAGCGAGAACGCGCCCTGGTCGTTCGTGAACTGGTGACCGCGGAAGGTGTACCCCACGTTGTCGTAGGCGCCGTTGACGTCCGCCTGCCAGAAGTCCAGCAGTGCCCGCGCGATCGGCAGGCAGCCGAGCCCGAACACGTAGCCGGACACGGTGAGCCGCGTTCCCGGCGTGCCCGCCGTGACGAGCGAGGTGCGCTGCGGGGAATTCGGCTTGAAATAAGGACCTTCGGTCTGCGGAATGGTCGGGTCGTCCCCGTCGTCGCAGTACGGGGTCAGCTCGGGTGCCTGGCCGCTCGCGACGGTGGTGCGTGCGAGAGCGGGGCCGCCGATCAACGCGACCGGAGCCGCCACACCCGCGGCGATCGCGGCCTTCAGCACGGTCTTCCGGCTGAGCTTGTTCTCTTCGTCCATACCTGCTCCTCGTGGGGGCTTCGGGAATCACCCTCGACGGTATGGAGAAGATCAGCTGCGGACGATGGACTGGGTTGGTCAGTCGTGGTGAATCTCCGGGGGCGCGTCTCCGGTCCGGCGGTAATCCCCGGGGCTCAACCCCGTTTCCCGCCGGAAGAACCGGCAGAAATACGCGGGATCCGCGAAACCGACCCGGCTGGCGACCTGCCGCACGGTGAGATCCGTGCCGAGCAGGAACCGTTTCGCCTCCCGTGTCCGCGCCTCGCGCATCAGTTGTGCCGCCGTCCGGCCGGTCGCCGTTTTCACCGCGTCCGTGAGATATCCCGGCGTGACCCCGATACGTTCCGCGAGCGCGCCGACCGACCAGAGCCCGAGGTCGGGTCTGCCGAGCAACCGGGCGAATTCCGTGCCCACCGCCTGAGCCCTGGCAGGCGGACGCGGATCCGCCAGGCCGGGAAGCCGTCCCGCCCGCACGATCAGCACGTGCATCAGGGCCCGCAGCACCGAATCGGTACCCTGCCCGCCACAACGGAATTCCTCGTCGAGTTCGGCGACCAGCCGCGCCGTCTCCTCGGCCGCGCGTTCGTCGAGCCGCCACGGCTGCTGGCTGAGCCTTCGCAGGGTTTCGCGATCCGACGGGTGTTCGAGCAGGAAATCGTCGGTGAACAACACGACGAATCCGGTGAGATCGCGGGCATCCCAATGATGCACCTGCCCCGGTGTTATGACCGCGAGTTGCGGCGGCCCCAATTCCCATCGGGTGAAATCGATGACGTGGTCACCGGTGCCGCCGGTGACATGGACGATTTCGTAGAAGGTGTGCCGATGCGGGAACGCCGCCCGCGACATCGGCCCGATCGTGTCGAAGGTGCCGACCGTGAACGGCAGGGCGTCCGGCGCGCGGACCTCCAGCCGATGCAGTGGCAATTCCCCCGCCTTCGGTTTCAGGCAAGGCGTCCTCGGCAACACCGTCGTTCCGCGCATGGATCGGTCCCTTTCACCACACTGGGGAATGAAAAGTCTAGACCAATGTTCGCGCCGTGACTGCCGACGGAAGTCGCTTCTCACCCGCCGGGTACAGTCGAGATCATCGACGCACGTCCGAAGGGTCACCACGCGATGTCTCCCACCCAGTCGCGCGGTCGGGCCCGATGGTCGCTCGGCGCGTTCGCCGCTTTGGCGCTGGCGTGCGCCGTGGCCATGGCGACGGCGGGCACTTCCCACAGCGACCTCGAGATCTACCGTTTCGGCGTCGACACGCTGTGGAGCGGCGGCGATCTCTACGGCGCGTTGCCGCTTTCCGACGCCGGCATCCCCCTGCTGTTCATCTACCCGCCGTTCGCCGCGTTGGTGCTCACCCCGCTGACACTGGTGCCGTGGACGGGCGCGGTACTCCTGCTATTCGCGCTCAGCCTGGCCGCGCTGGGCATCACCTTCTACGGGATCGTCCGCACGCTGTGGCCGTCTGGGAACCGGCGGAAGGCGTTGCTCGTCTCGTCGCTGGCGATCACCCCGGCGCTCTTCCTCGAACCGGTCCGCCAGACACTCGGTTTCGGCCAGATCAACCTGTTGCTGATGGGTCTCGTCGCGGCCGACTGCCTGCTGGCGCGGGGCCGTTACCGGGGTATCGGCGTCGGTCTCGCCGCGGCCGTCAAGCTGACGCCGATGGCGTTCCTGCTGTTCTTCCTGGTGCGCAAGGACTTCCGTGGCGCGCTGACCGCGGTGGGCACGTTCGTGGCCGCCTCGGCCCTCGCGTTCGCGGTCGCGCCGGAGGCGTCCGCGCGCTACTGGTTCGGCGGGCTCGCCGGGGCGTCCGGGATCAGCGGCACGTCGTTCCACACCAACCAGACCCTGCAAGCGGTGCTGGCGCGCTTCGGCGTCGAGTCCGCCGCGAAACCGCTCTGGATCGTCCTCACCGGTGTGCTGCTGGTGCTGGTGACGGTGACCATGTACCGCTCGGCGCCGGTGCCGGCGCTGCTGCTGAACGCGACGTTCGCCCTACTCATCTCGCCGACGTCGTGGTCGCATCACTGGGTGTGGATCGCCCCGGCGCTGTTCACCACCATCGCCTTCGCCGTGCTCAGGCGTCAGGATCGCCGCAGGGCGGCAGCCTGGCTAGCCGTCACCGGCGTCGTCGCCACGATCTTCGTCGCGGCCCCGTTCCGGTACTTCCCGGCCTTCGACCGGCCGGGCCAGACATGGACGACCGCCCAGCAGTGGCTGGGAAACTGCTACGTCCTCGCGGGCTTGGTCTTCCTCGCCGTCGCCGGTGTGCTCGCGCTACGGAAGCGCGTTTAGCGATCCCTCCGTCTTGACACCGCGCTCCTTCATGTCTCTATAGTACTAGGTAACTAGATAAATGGAGTTACCATGATCGAGTTCCACCTCGAGGACCACTCCGGCCTGTCGCCGTACCTGCAGCTCGTCCGCCAGGTGCGGCAGGCGCTGCGGCTCGGCCTGCTCGCCGAGGGCGACCAGCTGCCGACGGTCAAGGAAGTGGTGGCCCGGCTGGCGATCAACCCCAACACCGTGCTCAAGGCGTATCGCGAGCTCGAACACGAGGGCCTCGTCGCCGCGAGGCCGGGCGTCGGCACCTTCGTGACCGCGACGCTCACCGATGGATCCCTCGCCGCGCACGGCCCCCTGCGGATGGATCTGCAGCGCTGGCTGGCGAAGGCCCGCAAGGCCGGGCTCGACGACGAGAGCATCGAGGCGCTGTTCATGACGACCTTTCGGACCGTCGCCGGAGAGGAAATAGCATGACCGCCGTCCTGCGGACAGAGGGTCTCGGCAAGAGATACGGCAAGAACTGGGCGCTTTCCGAGTGCACGCTGGACATCCCGGCCGGGCACGTGGTCGGGCTGGTGGGCCCCAACGGAGCGGGCAAGACCACGTTGCTGAACATGGCCGCCGGCCAGCTGCCGCCGACCACCGGCCGGATCACCGTGCTGGGCGGGCGTCCCGGCGCCAGCCCGGCCCAGCTCGCGAAGGTCGGCTTCGTCGCGCAGGACACCCCGACCTACGCCGGTCTTTCCGTCGCGGACCACCTGCGACTCGGCGCACGGCTCAACCCAGGCTGGGACGACGCGCTGGCCAGGGACCGCATCGCCCGGCTCGGTCTCGATCCCACGCGCAAGGCCGGGAAACTCTCCGGCGGTCAACGCGCCCAGCTCGCCCTAACCCTCGGCGTGGCGAAACGGCCGGAACTGCTGCTCCTCGACGAACCGGTCGCCGCGCTCGATCCCTTGGCGCGCCGCGAATTCCTGCAGGGGCTGCTCGAAGCCACCGTCGAGCAGGAACTGAACGTGGTGCTGTCGTCCCATCTGGTCTCGGATCTGGAACGCGCCTGCGATTTCCTGATCGTGCTCATCGATTCCCGCGTGCAGGTGTCCGGCGAGGTCGAGACCCTGCTCGCCACCCACCACCGTCTCACCGGCCCGCGCCGGGACGCCGCCAGGCTCCCGTCGAGCCAGCACGTCGTCTCGGAAAGCCATACGGACGTCCAAAGCACCTTCGTCGTGCGCACCGAGGAACCGATCCACGATCCGGTGTGGACGGTGAGCAAGCTGAGCCTCGAAGATCTCGTCCTGGCCTACCTGACCAAAACCACCGCGAACCACCGGCGGATCCTGGAGGTCCGGAGATGATCTGGCTGACCTGGCGTCAATTCCGGCTCCCGGCCGCGGCCGTGTTCGGGGCCTTGGCGGTACTAGCGCTCGTCCTGGCCGTCACCGGGCCGGCCATCTCCGGCGAATACGCCACCGGGATCGCGACCTGCGCGGGCGACACCGCCGCCTGCGACGACTTCATCGAGCGCTTCCTCAACGACCACCAGAACACCTTCCTGGCCGTCACCGCGCTCGTGCTCCTGCTGCCCGCGCTCATCGGCCTCTTCTGGGGCGCGCCGCTGTTCACCCGCGAACTCGAAGCCGGGACGCATCGGCTGATCTGGAACCAGAGCGTCACCAGGACACGGTGGCTGGCGGTGAAACTCGGGATCACCGGCGTGGCCGCGATGCTCGCCGGTGGCGTGGGCAGCCTGGCGGTGACCTGGTGGGCGACCACCTTCGAAACGGCCGCCGTGAAGGATTTCCCACGGCTTTCGGCGATGGTGTTCGACGCGCGCGGTGTCGTCCCCATCGCGTACTCCGCGTTCGCCTTCGCGCTCGGCGTCACCATCGGCATGCTGGTGCGCCGCAGCCTGCCCGCGATGGCCGTCACGCTGGCCGCGTTCGCGGTGATCCAGGTCGCCGTGCCGATCGTCGTGCGGCCCCATCTGCTGCCCTCGATCGACGCGACCCTGGAACTCTCTCCGTCCACTGTGGATGGAATCGGCCGGAACCCGAACACCGGGGTGCTGCATTTCGAAGCCAAGGCACCGGATCCCGGCGGCTGGCTGCTGGCGGGCGAAACCGTCGACGCTTCCGGCAAACCCGTCGAGAACGTCACCATGCCGACGTCGACCGGCCCGTGTTCGTCCTCGGCGCCACCCGGCGGCCGCGGCACCGGAGCGGACCCGATGGACCTGTGCCTGGCCGAAATCAACCAGCTCGGCTACCGGCAGCACGTGATCTACCATCCGCCCACACGATTCTGGCCGTTCCAATGGATCGAAAGCGCGCTGTATCTGGTGCTCGCCCTCGGTCTCGCGGGATTCTGTTTCTGGTGGATCCGCCGCCGTCTCGCCTGAAAGGACCCCGATGCTCGACCTGACCGGTACCACCACGCTCGTCACCGGGGCCAGCGGCGGGATCGGCCGCGGCATCGCGCTGCGGTTCGCCGAGGCGGGCAGCGCCGTCGCCGTGCACTATCACCGTGACGAGGCATCGGCGCTCGCCGTCGTCGACCGGATCCAGGAGGCGGGCGGCACCGCGAAGACGTTCGCCGCCGACCTCACCGACGACGGCGAATGCCGACGGCTCGTGACGGCTGCCGCCGCCTGGACCGGACGACTGGACACCCTGGTCAACAACGCCGGCGTGCAGCCGATCGAACCCCTGCCGGAGATGTCGGCGGAAAGCTGGCGCGCCGTCCTCGACGCGAACCTCACCAGCGCGTTCTCGTGCACCCAAGCCGCGGCCGCGGTGATGAACGGCGGCAGCGTCATTCATATCGCCTCGATCGAAGCGACCCAGCCCGCGCCGGGACATGCGCACTACAGCAGCGCGAAGGCCGCCCTGGTCATGCACGCCCGCGCCGCCGCGCTCGAATACGGCTCGCGAGGACTGCGCGTCAACGCCGTCTCCCCCGGCCTGATCGAGCGCCCCGGCCTCGACGACGCCTGGCCGGAGGGCGTCCGCCGCTGGCGACAGGCCGCGCCGCTGGACAGGCTCGGCACTCCTGGCGACGTCGCGAACGCCTGCCTTTTTCTCGCCTCGCCGCTCGCGTCGTGGATCACGGGGCACAACCTGACGGTGGATGGAGGTGTCTCCGCGCGTCCCACTTGGTGATCGCGGCGTTTCTTGCCCAGGTGACGCGGCCGGCAGGCATGGTGTACGGGTGGCACGGCACTTAACGACGGGGATGAGTCCTTATAGGACAGCGCTGCGACGGCCTTGTGCGGGGCACCCGTATTTCCTCCATGGGCAACCCCACCCGAAGCTTCCGCGTGAATCCTTCAGCATCCGCTTCGGCGAATCAAGCCACCGTTTTATTGAGAACGATATAGTCCGAACGTACGATAGCACAGGTGTTCGAACCTGCGTACCGTTGATCTTGTGTCCAGCGACGATGTATCCCCGAAGACGTCCACCGAGTGGTGGCGCGTCGACACCGCGACGCTGCACGCGCGTAAACAGGAACTCGAAGTTCTTAAGCGCCAACTGGATGCCGAGCAGAACGCGATCCTCGCTGAGATCAATTCCCGCGGGATTCGGGGCTGCAGCGGTCATTCGACGCTGGCTGGGCTGATTCTCGAGGATTTCCTGGTGTCGGACAAGGAAGCCGCCGCCCGCGCCGACCGGGTCCTGGCCCTGCATCCCGGCCCCGCTATCGGCGGGGATCCCGAACCACCGTTGGCGCCGTTGACGGCTGAGGCTGCTGCGGAGGGCGCGATCGGTGGTGGCCAGATCGACGCGATCATCAAGACTCTCGCCCGGATCCCGTCCAGTGTTCCTGAGGACGATGTGCGGGCCGGGGAGAAGATCCTCGTCGAACTGGCCAGACATGCGGGGCCACGGCAAATCGCCCGCGCCGGACGCCGCCTGCTGGACGAACTCGACCCCGACGGCAAAGAACCCCGCAACGACGATCCGAAAGACACCCGCCCGGAACTACGGTTCATCAAACACCGCGACGGCACCCTCGGCCTCAAAGCGAGACTCGACCTGGAAACCTACGCCCGCCTCAAATCCGACCTCGATCCGATGGCCAAACCCCACAAAGCCATCGACGGAGTCCGCGACTCCCGCACCCAGGACGAACGCTACGGCGACGCCTTCACCGACTACGTCCGGTTGAAGACCACCAGCCGCAACCTCCCCGGCCAAGCCGGGGAAGCCACCCACATCCTCATCACCATGTCCTACGACGACCTGATCCGCGACATCGGCGAAGCCCACCTCGACCTCGTCGGACCGATCAGCGCCACCGACGCCCGCATCCTCGCCTGCGACGCCCGCGTCAGACCCGGAGTCCTCGGCACCGCAGGCGAACCCCTCGACATCGGCCGCTCCAAACGCACCGTCTCCCTCGCCCAGAAATACGCACTCACCCTCCGCGACGGCGGCTGCGCCTTCCCAGGCTGCGACATGCCCGTCCCCCGCTGCACCGCCCACCACATCGTTTTCTGGCGACACCACGGCGAAACAAAAATCGACAACCTCGTCCTGCTCTGCACCAAACACCACCGGCTGATCCACCGCAGCGAATGGAAAGTCCAGATCGCCCAAGACGGACTCCCCGAATTCACCCCGCCCGCCTACCTCGACCCGACCGGAACACCAAGGAGGAACACCATGCACCTCAGGACATAGGCCGACCCCGCGAAGCTTCCGAAAGTCACCGGCTCCGGATCTCGGCCCCACGCTTCAGATTCGTCACCAACGCCGTCGATTTACCCGTGACGGCGGCCGCGAGTGGTCGTTCGAGTCCCGGGAGCCGGGCCACGTGAAGGAACGCCCGGCGCGCCAGGAGCAGGAACCGATTGGCGGGCAGGAACCATCGCGCGCCTCGCCGGGCGACCTGCTGCTTTTCGGTCACCACCGGGCGGACCAGACGCTCGTACTCCGCGAGCGCGGTCTCGATCGAGGGCGCCCGGGTGAGTTGCTCGGCCAGAACGAACGCGCCCGCGATACCCAGTGAAGCGCCCTGCCCGGCGAGAAGTGAGACGGCGTAACAAGAATCCCCGACGAGCACGACCCGCCCACGGCTCCAGGAAGACATCTCGATCTGCGCGACCTGGTCGTAGTACACCTCGCCCGGCGGCGGGCACAGATCGAGCGCCTTCGGCACCGCCCAGCCGAGCGAACCGTAAGTCGCGCGCAACGCCGCCCGCGTGTCGTCCGGCAGGGCCGGGTCCGTCGTGCGGTGCACGGCGAACGCCGCGAGTTTGCCGTCGCGGAGACCGTAGAAACCCATCTGCATCCCGACCGTGTCGGTCAGACAGAACCGCTCGCCCACCTGCGCGCGAATTTCCTCGTCCTCGAAAACGAAGGCCGCCGTATGAAAACCGAGATGACGCAAGAACCGGCTCTCTTCACCGAAGACCAGCCGCCGCACGGCCGAATGGATCCCGTCGGCCCCGACCAGCAGATCGGCTTCGAGGGTCTCGCCGTCCGCCAAGGTAACCCGCACGCGGTCGCCGAGGTCCTCGACGCCGGTGACCCCGGCACCGAATCGAACGTCCACTGTGGATGGAAGACCGGTACGCAGTACCCGTTCCAGATCCGGCCGCATGATGCTGCAGAGCCGTCCCCGCACCGATTTGGCGAACTGGACGTAGTCGATCGCCGCCCGGCGGCGGCCGCGCTCGTCCAGCAAGCTCGCCTCGTCCACCTGATACGCCGCTTCCTCGACCTGGGGCAGCAGTCCCATTTCCTCGACGGCGTCGAACCCTGGACCGAAGAAGTCGATCATGTACCCCTGTTGCCTCGGCCCCGCGGCCCGTTCCAGCACCACGACTTCGACATCCAGCGCCGCGAGCCGGTGCGCCAGCGCCAGACCCGTGATCCCGGCCCCGCAGATCGCCACCTTCATGGGGGTCCCTCCCTTTCGTTCAGCCGACCAGCCTGCGCAGGACGGCCGGGGAGACGATCCGGCCGGACTCCGGTCCGAGCGCCCGATGCAGCAGAAGCCCGTCCACCGCGGCGAGGAGTGCCGCCGCCGTGTCCTCGGCGTCGGCCACTCCCCGCTCCGCCAGCCACCCACCGAACCTGGTGCGCAAGCCGGCGAGCAGTTCGCGGATGCCTTGGCGCAAGGTGTCATCGCGGGTCGCGGCGAGATAGGCCTCGGCGAACAGCAACGACATCGGGTCGGTGCCGGAGTATTCGCCGACCGACGCCAGCAGCGCGTCCACCGCGTCGGCCGGTGTCTCGACGGATTCCAGCGCCGGCTCGAAAGCGACCGCGACCTCACGCATCGCGCCGAGCACCGCCTCGATCATCAAGGCCTGCAGCGACGGGAAGTGGTAGTGCACGACGCTCGGCGTGACACCCGCGCGCTCGGCCAGGATCCGGGTGCTGACCGCGGACCAGCCGAGTTCGGGCACGAGTGCGACGGCCGCTTCGAGCAACCGTTGCCGGACGAGCTTGCCACGCGCCGCGGCCGGGGATCCTGCCACCGTCATCTCCTAGGGCGTTCGTCCTGTACGACTGCCCTGATCGTATGCCCGGATCCGGCCGCGGTGCAAACTCATGCCCTCTTCGGCCCGCGCCCGGGGTTCACCCTGAAACCCCCGCACGGGGCAAAAATGACCTCTTCCTCCCCCGGAACGGTCGCGAAGCTTGCTCTTCCGAACCCGTTTCCTGGAGGACACATGGTCTCGAAACCCCGCCTCGCCCTGGGAATGCTCGTCTTGGCCGCCTTGGCGGGCGGGCTGCTCGCCTTGCTCATCTCGCTCGACGTCGGCGCGTTCTGGGCCAAGACGCTGCCGCTCGTCTTCCTGGCCGGTGGCGCGGCGTTCGCGCAATCCCTCGGGTTGTTCAACAAGCCATCGAAGGACTGAGACCGAACGTCAAACCCGCTGCGGCGCGAAGGTTCGTCGGTAGTCCTGCGGGGAAACGCCGACGACCTTGTGGAAATGGTGACGCAGCAAGGCTCCTGAGCCGAAGCCGCAGCGACGCGCGACCTCGTCGATGCTCATCGTCGTCTCTTCGAGCAGCGACCTCGCGTGCAGAACCCGTTGTGTCGAAAGCCATCGGTGCGGTGTGGTGCCCGTCTCCGCGACGAACTTGCGGGCGAAGGTGCGTTCGGACATCCGTGCCCGGCGGGCCAGATCGGCGACCGGATGTTCGTGGTCGATGGTGTCGAGCATCCAGGCGAGCACCGGCTGAAGGCTGTCCCCGGTGCATTCCGGGATCGGCACCTCGACGAACTGGCGTTGCCCGCCTTCCCGTTGCGGGGGCACCACCATGCGCCGGGCGATCGCGGTGGCCGCGGCGGAGCCGAGTTCGCGGCGGACCAGATGCAGGCACGCGTCGATGCCGGCGGCCGTTCCGGCGCTGGTGATGATGTCGCCGTCGTCGACGAAGAGGACGTCCGGATCCAGCTTCGCCTCGGGAAAACGCTTCCGGAACCGCTCGCTGTGCCGCCAGTGGTTCGTGCACCGCCGCCCGTCGAGCAGCCCCGCGGCGCCCAGCACGAACGCGCCGGTGCACACCGAAAGCAGCGTGGCCCCTCGCGCCGAAACCGCACGGAGCGCCTCGAGTACGGCGGGTGGATATTCGTCGCGCACGTCGCAGGCGGGGACGACGACGAGGTCCGCGTCTTCGGTCGCTTCGAGACCGTGTTCCGGGGTGACCTTGACGCCGTGACCGAGGCTCAGCGGCTCTCCGGCCCGCTCCCCGCACACGCGGAAGTCGAGCAGCGGCACTCCGTCATCGGTGCGGTCGTAACCGAACACCTCGCAGACGACACCGAACTCGAACGCGGCGAAGTCGTCCAGCAGCACCACGGCGACGCTCTTCAGCATGTCCGAAGCATAGCTGGCAGGATTTTGTCGCACAACGACAGAACTGCCACTTTTGGCAGGATGTCGAGCGGCGCAAACTTACTGCCATGACCGCAATCATCGTCATCCTCGCCCTGATCGCCCTCGTCACCTACCTGCTGGAGCGCAACCACGCGCGGCAGGGCCGCCCGGACACCGCCGGCGGCGACCCGCTCGGCCGGCCCTTCTGGAAAGGAGGTGCCACGGCCTAATCCCTTCAAACCGGAAGCGGCTTGTCGCCGACCGCACGAACTTCCCCGAAGCCCGTCGCCGCGCGTGCTCTACCGCTGGGTACCCGACCGATGGCAGGAACCCCAGTTCAGCAGGGCTCTCTGCGAAAAACTCGGCTCGCTCCCCTGACCACCGGTGTCACGAGGGACACGTTCCCCGCCGAGACCGTCGAACGAACGCACATCCGCCGAGGTCAGGCCCACAATCACCGGTTTAAACCTCTTCGCCCGCATTTTCTGCCGGTTACCAGTTTTCTGGTTAGGGTGCAGTGGTGCAAACGGGTTAACTCGGGCGGAAGGAGATCGCGCCGTCATCGGCGCGTGTCTGAACATGAGTTCGCAGGACGGTAAACAAGCGGAAGAAGAGGTCGTCGCGGAGACCGCGTCGGACCTCGCCCACGCGCCGGACACGACAGGTCCGGGGCACCCGCCCGATGAGCACGTCCCGCTCGACCTCGCCGCCGAACGACCCGCCGAAACCGACCGGACCGTTTTCGGTGTGGCGGCGGCCCTCGCGCTCGCGATCATCATCTGGGGTGTCCTGTCCCCCGAGAGCCTCGCGAGTGTCGCGTCGACCCTCCTCAACGACGCCGTGATCCCTTACGGCGGCTGGGCCTTTGTGCTGACCGCGAGCGGTTTCGTGCTCTTCGCGGTCTGTCTGGCCATAAGCCGCTATGGCCGGATCCCGCTGGGCGGGGACAAGGAACTCCCCGAATTCCGGACGTCGTCGTGGATCGCGATGATGTTCAGCGCCGGCATGGGCATCGGCCTGATGTTCTTCGGGGTGTACGAACCGGTCTCCCACCTCGCGAGCCCGCCCCCGGGCACCGCGGCCCCGAACTCCGACGAAGCCGTCCACACCGCGATGGCGACGACGTTGTTCCACTGGACCGTGCACCCGTGGGCGATCTACGCCGTCGTCGGTCTCGCGATCGCGTACAGCACCTTCCGGAAGGGCCGCAGCCAGCTGATCAGTTCGGTGTTCGCACCGCTGATCGGCAAGCGGCGCACCGAAGGCCCGCTGGGCAAGGCGATCGACATCATGGCGATCTTCGCGACCCTGTTCGGTTCGGCCGCTTCGCTCGGTCTCGGCGCGCTCCAGGTGGGTGGCGGTATGGGCGCCGTCGGCTGGATCGACGATCCCGGCAAGGGACTCCTGGTCGCGATCATCGCGATCCTCACCATCGCGTTCATCGCTTCGGCGGTGTCCGGGGTGGCCAAGGGGATCCAGTGGCTGTCCAACATCAACATGGTGCTCGCCGCGGTGCTCGCGGTGTTCGTGCTGGTAGTCGGGCCGACCGTGCTGATCCTCAACATCGTGCCCGGCGCGATCGGCGACTACTTCCGCGAACTGGCGGAGATGTCCGGCCGTACCGGGATGACCGGTGGCGAGGAGATGCAGACCTGGCTCGGTGGCTGGACGGTCTTCTACTGGGCGTGGTGGATCTCGTGGACGCCCTTCGTCGGCATGTTCATCGCGCGGATCTCGCGCGGCCGCACCATCCGGCAGTTCATCTTCGGTGTCATCGCGATCCCGAGCATCGTGAGCCTGATCTGGTTCGCGATCTTCGGCGGCGCGGCGATCAGCAGGCAGCGGGCGGGTACGGACATCGCGGGCGCGGGCAGTGCCCAGTCGGCGACGTTCGAACTGCTCGAGACCCTGCCGTGGTTCGTCCCGATCGCGATCCTGGTGATGATCCTGGTCTCCATCTTCTTCGTCTCCGGCGCGGACGCGGCTTCGGTGGTGATGGGCACCTTGTCCCAGCGCGGGAGCGTGCACCCGAAGAAGGGTGTCGTCATCTTCTGGGGCGTGCTGATGGGCGCCGTCGCGGCGGTGATGCTGCTGGTCGGCGGGGACAAGGCGCTGACCGGGTTGCAGAACCTCACCATCCTGATCGCGGTGCCATTCGTGTTCGTGATGGTCGGGTTGTGCGTGTCGGTCTGGAAGGACCTGCGCAACGACCCGCTGATGAAGCAGGAAGACGCGATGATGTTGTCGCTGAAGGAACTGCACGAGGAACGCACCAACGGCCACGCCCGCCGTCGTCTCCTCGGACGGTCGAAACAGCGCACCTGAGCTGATCCCGCGTGAAGGCCCCCTTTCCTCGACTGAGCCGAGGGAAGGGGGCCTTCACGTACTTCAGGCGCGTCCGATGGCGACGAAGGCGCACAACGCGAGGTACCCCAGGTCCAGCAGCGCGATCAGAGGCTCGCGGCGACGCCACCGGACGACCAGCGCGCCCGCCATGACCAGCGCCAGTCCGAGGGCCGCCAGCGGCACCAGGGCCGGCGCGATGTCCAGCAGCGCGGGAACGACCAGGCCCACCGCGCCCAGGATCTCGACCACCCCGATGAACTTCACCGTGCCCGGGCCGAAATCCAGCACCCATCCCGCACCCGAGGCCACTCCGGCGATCGTTTCCCTGCGCAGGAACAGTTTCCCGACACCGGACACGAGATACATCACGGCCAGCAGACCGGCGACGATCCACAGTGCGGTCTCCATCAGTGCGCCGCGAACTGGCCGGGCGTGTAGTCCCCGGCGGGCTGCCGGGTGATGACGTTCAGCCGGTTGAAGGCGTTGATGAGCGCGATCTGGGCCACCAGCGCCACGAGCTGGTCCTCGTCGTAGTGCTTGGCGGCGGCCTCCCACGCCTCGTCGGTGACACCGCTGCCGTCGGCGAGACGGCAGCCCTGCTCGGTGAGTTCCAGCGCGGCGCGTTCGGCCTCGGTGAAGACCGTCGCCTCACGCCAGCAGGCGACCAGGTTCAGCCGGGTCGTGGTCTCCCCCGCGTGCGCCGCGTCCTTGGTGTGCATGTCGAGGCAGCCCGAGCAGCCGTTGATCTGGCTGGCGCGGATGTTCACCAGTTCCCTTGTCGCCAAAGGAAGTTCGCTGCCGTCGAGCACCTTCGCGGCCGAGACGAAGTGCTTCACCAGCTTCGGCGCGAGAGCGGTCTTGAGGAATTCGAGCCTTGCCTGCATGGGATTTCTCCTTCTCGTCGGTCCTTCACTTACTTCGACGAGGAGGACTCCCGAGAGGTAACACCCATGGCCGCGAGGCGACGTGGATCACTGACCGAGTCGATTCCGACGATGCGGCCGTCGACGATGGTGCAGGACATCACGCCCAGCAGTTTGCCCGTCCGGCTCCACGACACGATCCCCGGTTTGCCGTTGACCAGCGCGGGACGGGTCATACCGGCGGCGCGCGCTCCGCGCTGGACCCGGGTGGCGACCTCGGCCGCACCCAGCCGGACGACCTCGCCGTGACGGCTCTGCGAGCGCCACGTCACGTCGGGGTCGAGCATCTCCATCAGCCCGTCGAAGTCCCCTTCGCGCGCGGCGGCGAGGAACGCGTCGACGACGGCGCGTTGCCGCGGCTCGTCGGCCGGACGCTGTCCCCGCACCTTCCGGCGGGCCCGGCTGGCGAGCATCTTCGCCGCGTCCGCGGATTTGCCGAGGATCTCGCCGATCTCGGCGAACGAGACGGCGAACAGGTCGTGCAGCACGAACGCCAGCCGCTCGGCCGGGCCGAGGGTGTCGAGCACCACGACCAGCGCCACCCCGACCGATTCGGCGAGCAGCGCGTCCTCTTCCGGCGAATCGTCGAGCACCAGCAGCTCGGGCGGCTCGTCGTAGGAGTCCTCGGGACGGGTCTTGCGGGAGCGCAGGGTGTCGATGCAGACGCGGCCGACGACGGTGGTCAGCCAGCCGGACAGGTTGTCGATCGTGTCGGCGTCCTGGCGCGCGAGCCGCAGCCAGGCCTCCTGGACCGCGTCCTCGGCGTCCGTGCGGGAGCCGAGCATCCGCTGGGCCACGGCCACCAGACGCCCGCGCTGCTCCTCGAACGCGCTGGCCAGCGCCTCACCGGTCATGTCGATACCTTTCTCGCGCCGAACCCGTCATGGACATGACGAGCGCGACGCGAGAAAGGTAACCGACTTCGCTCAGACGTCCCGGATCGGCGTCTTCACGGTCTTCTTCATGCCGGGGTTCTTCGTCTCCGGCTTCTTCTTGCCGGGCTCCGGTTCCGGCTCGATGGCCGTGCCGCCGATACCGGACTCGATCGCCGCGGTGACGATCAGGTTCCGCTCGTCGGACGAGATGATCTCGCCGTCGAGGAGTTCCTGGGTCACGGCCCGCACGTAGGTCACGAACTGGTCGTTCGACGAGTAGTCCGACTCGTCGTCGATCACGTCGTTGATCGTGCAGCCGTCGCCGGTGTCGCGGTTCTCGACCTGGCTGTCCGCCGTCCCGAGGATCACGGTGTCCCGGAGGTCGGAGTCCGGGCACGCGTCCGGGCCCGGCGGCGCGGCGACGATGGTGAACGCGCCGCCCTGTTCCGCCGAGACGTTGCCGGCCTTGTCCGACGCGCGGTAGGCCAGCGTGTGCGTGCCGAGCGCGGTCACCTTCACCGGCGCGGTGTAGACCGTCCAGGCCCCGCCGTCCAGCCGGTACTCGATCTTGTCCACCCCGGACCCGGCGTCCGTCGCGGTCAGGTTGATGGTCGCGTCCTCGATGTACGACCAGCTTCCGTCCAGATCACCGCTCACCACCACCGAGACGACCGGCGCGGTGTTGTCGTCGCCTTCGACGATGGTGAACGTCGCCGTGCCTTCGGCCGAGACGTTGCCCGCCTTGTCGGTGGCGCGGTACTTCACCGTGTGCGCGCCGACCACGGTCAGCGCGAGCGGCGCCGAGTAAGTGAGCCACGGGCCGCCGTTCAGGTTGTACTCGACCTTGCCGACACCCGAGCCGGCGTCGGTGGCCGTGAGGGTCACGGTCGCCTTGCCGACGTAGTTCCCGGCGGTGTCCTTGGTCCCGGTCACCTCGGACGTCACGGTCGGCGCGGTGGTGTCACTGCTGACGACCGTGAAGTGCGCCATGCCTTCCGGCGAGACGTTGCCCGCCTTGTCCGCAGCACGGTAGGAGACCATGTGCATTCCGGGAGCGGTGACCGCGACCGGAGCGGTGTACGCGGTCCACACGCCTTCGTCCACTTTGTACTCGACCTTGTCGACACCGGAGCCTGCGTCCGTGGCGGTGAGCTTCACCGTGGCGGTGTCGAGGTAGTTGCCCGCACCGTCCTTGGTCCCCGTGACCTCGGCCGTCACCGTCGGCGGTGTCGTGTCACCGGGCTGTCCGGTGACGACGGTGAAGGACGACATCCCTTCCGGCGAAACGTTTCCGGCCTTGTCGGTAGCGCGGTAGTGGACCATGTGCGATCCGGCCGCGGTGACCGCCACGGGTGCGGTGTACGCGGTCCACGCGCCGCCGTCGAGCTGGTACTCGACCTTGTCCACGCCGGACTGACTGTCCGAAGCGGACAGATTCACCGTCGCGGAACCGACGTAGTTCCCGGCGGTGTCCTTGGTGCCGGTCACGTTCGCGGTCACGGTCGGCGGGGTGGTGTCGGCGCCGCCGCCGTCGGTGACGACGAACTCGCCCATCATCTTGGTATGACCCTGGATCGTGCAGTAGTACCGGTACTTGCCTGGGGTCAGCGTCACCGTGGCCTCGTGCACGCCGCCCTTGTCGTCGTAGGGGTTGGCGAGGATGTTGAGGTTGACGTCGTGGTTGTAGCCCGGTGTCGAGGTGTCGAACGTCAGCGTGTGCGACATCGTCGAGCCGAGCTCTTCGGTGTTCTTGAAGACGATCGTGGTCTCACCGGCCACCGCGGTCGACGGCGCGCTGAGGTAGTGGTCGGTGCTGTCGCCCGCGGTCCATTCCAGGGTCTGGACGGGTGCGGCGGAGGCGGGGGCGGACGAGCCCGGTAACACCAGGCCCGCCAGTGCGAGTGTCGCGGCCACCAGGGCCACGACGAGGGTTCTTGGGGACATCGCAGGGAAACCTTCCGTACAAAGGGAGACCGGCCGGGCACGCGGACCCGCGCGCCCGGCCGGTTTCGCGCTACAGCTGCCGCACCCGGATGTTGCGGAACTCCATCAGGTCGTTGTCACCGTGGTTCTGCAGACCGATGAACCCGCTGACGAACTGCCGGAAGTCGGTGGACGGGTCGCCCGCCCGAGACGACTGGATCCCCGGCGCGTTCTCGAACTCGTTGATCACCACGCCGTTGCGGATGATCGTGTACTTCTGCCCGACGACCTTGATCTCGTACTCGTTCCAGGTCCCCTTCGGCTTCACACCCGCCTGGTCCAGCGGCCGCGGGTCGAAGTTGTAGATCGACCCGGTCTTCTGCGGCTCACCGGTGGCGCCGTCGTACAGCTGGACTTCGTGGCCGCAGTAGATCGCGACCCAGGCCTGCGACGTCCTCGCCGAACCGACCGTGCCACAGCTGCCCGGCGGACGCTGCTCCAGCGGGGTGCGCGGATCCGGGAACCGGACGAACACACCGCTGTTGGCGCTGCCGGTCGGCGCGATGTCCTTGAACTGCAGCTTCACCGAGAAGTTGCCGAACTGCCGTGCCGAGTACCACAGCATGCCGAGCCCGCCCGACGGTCGCAGTGACCCGTCCGGCTGGATGGCGAACTGCCCGGACGGCGCCTGCGACCAGTTGCGGAACGATTCGGCCGTGCCGTCGTAGATCGCGTCGTAACCGGTGACGCCCTTGTTGCCGATGGGCGACGCGGCGGCCGCGGCGTTGATCTTGTCCGACTCGGCCGCGTTCAGCACGCCGAGGTCGCCCAGCCGGTCCACGGCCTGGGTGACGTGGTTGACGAAACCGGCGTGGGAGGTCCACGTGCTCTCGTCGTCGATCATGTCGTCGACCGTGCAGCCGCCACCGGCGTTGCGGTTGGTCACCCCGGTGTCGGTGTCGCCGATGGTCACCGTGGCACTGGAATCCGCCACGAGACACCCGACGCTGACCGAGTTCCGCGTGGTCACCGTCTCGCCGTCCGCGTAGGTCACGGTCAGCTTGGCGGTGTACAGACCCGTACGCGGGTAGGTGTGCCGCGGGTCGGGCTGGGTCGAGATCGTGCCGTCGCCGAACTCCCACTTGTAGGAGACGCCGCCGGACTTCGACCCGGTGAAGGCCGCGGTGAGCGGCTTGTTCTGCACCATGGTCGACGCCGCCGCCGCGGACGGCGTGGCCTCTCCGCCGGTGTAGCTGATCTTCAGCAGCTTCTGGTTGTTGGTCAGGGTGAAGAAGCCGCCGCCGTAGTCGAGCACGTACAGCGCGCCGTCCGGCCCGAACTTGGCGTCCATCCACTGGTTGAGCTTGGTGTCGCCACCACCGGTCGGGATGATCTGCCGCACCGTCTCGGCGAACACCGGCGGATCCTGCTTCGCGACACCGTTCGGGTCGAGGGTGACCGCGATCCGGTTCTGCCCGTTGCTCTGGTCACCGATGAACCACTTGTCGTTCCAGTACGACGGCCACGCGACGCCGCTGTTGGTGTTGACCAGTTCGCGGTGGTACGTCGGCCCGGTCATGACCGCCTGGCCGCCGCCCTTGAGGTAGGGCTGCGTGTAGGTGGCCTCGGCCGCGTTGTACGTCGGGACGGAGCTGTTGGGGCGGTTGGGGAACACCGGCCCGCCGCCGTCCGGCGCGTACCAGATCATGTTCTTCTTGATCGGCGGCAGGTTCACCAGGCCGGTGTTGCGCGGCGAGGTGTTGACCGGGTTGTCGCAGTCGTACCAGCCGGTGAGCACCGCGGCGTCGGTGCTGCTGCGGTCGCGGTACGGCTGCTTGTTGCCCATGCAGTACGGCCAGCCGTGGTTACCGGCCTCGGTGATGACCGTGGCGGTCTCGTACTTGGCCGGGCCCAGTTCCGGGCTCGGCGAGGTCGCGTCCGGGCCGACCCAGGCGGCGGTCAGCCAGTTGGTCTTCTTGTCGACTTGCAGACGCGAGATGTTCCGCACGCCCATCACGTAGATCTCGGGCCTGGTCTTGTTCCCGGGGTCGTTGGCCTCGGGGAACAGGTTGCCCGCCGGGTTGGTGTAGGTACCGTCCGGTTCCGGGTGGATCCGCAGGATCTTGCCGTTGAGGTCGTTGGTGTTGCCGGCGGTACGGCGCGCGTCCTGGAACGAGACGCCCTTGTAGTCCTGGGTCCAGTTGTTGCCGGAGTACCCGTTGGAACCCTGCGACGAGTTGCTGTCACCGGAACCGATGTAGAGGTTCCCGTCCTTGTCGAAGTCCATGCCGCCGCCGGCGTGGCAGCAGCTGTGGACCTGGACGTCCCACGACAGCAGGTCCTTGCGGGTCGCCTGGTCCAGCGTCTGGTTCTTCAGGTCGTAGGTGAACCGCGAGACCGTGCGCTTGCCGATCCGCTTGTCGATGTCGACCGACGAGTGCGGCATCCAGTAGGCGTACATCCAGCCGTTCTCGCTGAACTTCGGGTCCAGCACGAGACCGAGGAGGCCTTCCTCGTTCTTGACCAGTTCGTCGCCGCTGCCGCGGTTGCCCATCACTTTCAGCGTCGTGAGCAGCTTCGGCTTCTTGGTGACCGGGTCCCACTGGTGGATCGTGCCGCAGCCGGCGCCGATCTCGGGGTTGGTCCAGTCGTTCGGCGCGGGCACCGTGTTGCCGGCGCAGGCGGCGCGGCCGATGTAGAACACCCGGCCGTTCGGCGCGATGGTGAGCCCGTGCGGCTCGCCCATCTGGTCGAGCTGGCCGGGCTGGTTGATCCCGGTCAGGCGTTCGACCTTGTAGTTGGCCGCGATACCCGCCTTGCAGTCACCGCGCACCATGCCGGTGGTCCACTTGAGCGCGCCGAGGATGTGACTGCGGAACTGGGCCTCACCGTAGCTCGCCTCGGTCCGGCCCATACCGCTGTAGAAGGAGCGGCCGCCGTCGTAGTCACGGCACCACGAGATCGGGTGGAAGGCGCCGTTCGCGCCGACACCCGGTTTGTAGGTCGATTCCTCGACCTGCGCGACCGTGTGCACGGTCCCGACCGGGTTGACCTCCCAGTTGAGCCACCGGTCGGTGCGCACCCACTTCTGCGGCAGGCCCGCGGTGGCCGGGTTCGCCTTGTCGAGGACGTCGACCGTGGCCTGCGCCGGGTCTGGCTCCGGCGGCGGCGGAGTGGTCGAGTTGTCCTTGAACAGCTTGAAATCGGCCAGCTGGATGAGCGGCTCGCCGCCGTTGGCGGTGATGTTCAGCCGGTAGTTCGAGTACGCCGTGGTGTTGGCGAAGGTGAACGTCCGGCTCACGAACCGGTCCGGGAACGTCTCGCCTGTGCGAGTGTCCAGATCGATCCACGTGGTCCCGTCGTTGGATCCCTGCAGGGTCCAGTTCTTGGGGTCACGCCCGGCGTAGTCGTTCGCCGAGACGAGCGCGTAGCTGCTCACGGCCACCGGGGCGGCCAGCTTGTAGGCGACCCAGCCGGTCGGCTGGAAGGCCAGCCACTTCGTGTTCTCGTTGTTGTCGGTGAGCTTTTCCTTGGTCTCGTTGGGCGGGTTCTCCGCGCTCGCGGTGACCGACGCGACGGCCTCCGGTGTGGGACGCGCCCCCACCGGACGGGCACCGATCAGCCCCGAGAACCACTGCGAACCGTCCTGGGCCCGCGCGGCGTCGGACAGGCCGAGGAACCCGCCGCCCGCCTTCATGTAGTTCTGCAGCGAGGTTTCCTGGTCACGGTTGAGCGTGATGCCCTGCGCGGAAAGGAAAACGACGCCGCGGTACTTCGCGAGGTTGGCCGCGGTGAACACCGCGGGGTCCGAAGAGGACGAAACGGAGATGCCGTTCGCCTGGCCCAGGCTCGCGATCGCGTCCGTGGCCCGCAGGACGGGGTCCTTCTGGTCCGCGGCGGCGCCGTGGAAGACCAGGACGTTGACCGGGACGTTCGTCGCGGCTTCGGCGGTCACCGGCGCGATGGCCAGCGGCAGCCCGGAGGTGACGACGGCGCCGACCGCGAGCGCGGCCAGTGACCGTCTGCGGAGCCGGCGTTGCGAAAATACTCGTCTCAAGTTCTCGCTCCTTTCAAGACTAGTGGTGGTGGGCCGAGGCGCCGGTGGCGTTCGGTGTGGACGTGGTGGTGTGCTGGTGCCCCTTGAAGCGGTCGATCGCCTCCTGGGCGCCCGCGGGCATCCCGCCGTCGGCGTTGCGGACCAGGAACACCCCGGACATGCCGTCGTCCGAGTGCTGCTGGACGTGGCAGTGGTACATCCACGCGCCCGGCCCGACGCCGTCACCGGCGATCACCTGGAATCCGAAGGAGTTGCCGGGGTCCAGGGTCTTGTTGTCGAGGATGGGGGCGTTGTCGGTCGCGCTGGTGAGCATGCCGGTGCGGGTGTCCGCCCAGCGGTGCGCGTGCAGGTGGAAGGTGTGCATCAGGTTGCCGTGCCCGATGCAGATGAACTCGACGCGTTCGCCGAGGTTCGCCTCGAAGATCGGGGTGTTCGGGGCGACCTGGTGGTTGATCCACATTTCGGTGAACACCACGGTGAACTGCTTGCTGGGCAGCAGATCGCCACGTTTGCGCACGATCAGGCCGCCGTAGAGACCCTTCATCAGGCCCGCGGTGCCGTGGTCGCCGCCGAACGCGTGGTCGTGGTAGTGCCAGTACCCCGCGCTGCCGGGCATCCAGAAACCGTTGGCCGCCTGATACGCCGTGCGGGTCTTCCAGGTGTAGGTCTTGGTTTCGTAGGGCTTGTTGAACGAATCGTTGAACGGCGAGCCGTCGGACTTGGTGTCGTAGTTGACACCGTGCGGATGGATCGAGAGGCGCTGGTCGGTGTTGTTGACCAGCTCGATCACCAGCGTGTCACCCTCGTAGCACTCCAGGAGCGGCCCGGGGATCGTCGGCTTGCCGGGCTCGAGCCCGTAGCCGACCCGGGTCGTGCCGGGAACGTAGTCGGCGTAAATGGTGATGTTGCGGGTCATCCCGGCCGCGGCGGCCGGTGCCGAACCGGCGCTGGCCGACACCACGACCGGGGCGATCACCCCGGCCGCGGTGCCCGCGAGCATCGATCTGCGGGACAGCCCGCGTTTCTTGTTGTCCATTGTGGATTCCCCAGTTAGAAGCGGACGTTGCGGAGATAGGTGAATCCGGTCTGGGCGGTGCTCAGGGGATCCGTGGGGTTGTCGTGCTCGACGATGTATTCGGCGAGGTGGGGGCGGGTGTGGCGGAAGATGCGCGGGAAGTCGATGACGCCCTTGCCGGGGTCGACCATCTCGCCCGCCGCGGTCCGGTCCTTGACGTGGTACTGCACCACGCGCGGACAGTGCTGCCGGTACAGGGAAACCGGGTCCATCCCGCCTTCCACCGCCCAGAACAGGTCGATCTCCAGGTGCACGTACCGCGGGTTCGTGTTCCTGGTGAGCACGTCGTACGGGCGCACGCCGTCGATGGGCGCGAACTCGTGCGCGTGGTTGTGGTAGCCGAGCGGGATACCGGCCTGGCGGAACTTCCGTGCCGCCGCGTCCATCCGGCCGGCGAACTGCTTCCAGCCGTCGATGGTGCCGAAATTCGCCCACGGCACGTTGGCGCGGGTGTTCCCGAGGATCTTCGCGTCCGCGATGGTCTTGTCGAGGTCGCCGTCGATGCCGACGTGGGTGGACGTCGCCTTGATGTGGTTCTTGTCCAGCAGACCGCGGAACTCCTCGGCCGAACGGCCGTAGGTGCCCGCCAGTTCGACCTTCCGGTAGCCGATGTCCGCCAGCGCGGACAGGGTTCCCGGCAGATCGGCCTGCAGCGCGGTGCGCAGGGAGTAGAGCTGGATGCTGATCTTCTCCACCGGGACCCGGCCCCGTCCGTGGTGGCCGGAGCCCTGGGACTCCGCCTCGGTGGCGGCACTGGCCACGCCCGGCAGGGCTACCGCCGCGCCGACCGCGACCGCCGCCGTCGCCGCGCCGCGCAGGAGCGCCCGCCGGGAGTGGAACTGCTCAGCTTCTTCACCGCACATGAAACCGCCCTCACTTCTGGTTGCTGAAAGCCGCGTCGAAGGCCGCCGACGGCTTGTCGAACAGGAGCCCCCGCAGAAAGGTCACGGCCTCCGCCGCGCCCCGGAGCCGGTCCATGCCGGCGTCCTCCCACTCCACCGAGATCGGACCGGCGTAGCCGATCGAATTCAGTGCGCGGAAACAGTCCTCCCAGGGCACGTCGCCGTGCCCGGTCGAAACGAAGTCCCAGCCGCGTCGGGGATCTCCCCAGGGGAGATGCGAGCCGAGCCGTCCGTTCCGTCCGTCGAACCGTTTCCTGGTGTCCTTGCAGTCCACGTGGTAGATCCGGTCGGCGAAGTCGAGGATGAAGCCGACCGGGTCGAGGTCCTGCCAGATGAAATGCGAAGGATCCCAATTCAGCCCGAATGCCGGACGGTCGCCGACAGCTTCGAGCGCACGTTTCGTGGTCCAGTAGTCGTAAGCGATCTCCGACGGGTGGACCTCGTGGGCGAACCGTACGCCCACCTCGTCGAAGACGTCGAGGATCGGGTTCCACCGGTCCGCGAAGTCCTGGTAGCCGTCGTCGATGACCGCCTGCGAGACCGGCGGGAACATCGCGACGTACTTCCAGGTCTTCGAGCCGGTGAAGCCGATCACCGTGTCCACACCGAGTTTCGCCGCCGCGCGGGCGGTGTCGGCCATCTCCTTCGCCGCCCGCTGCCGGACGCCTTCGGGCTCACCATCGCCCCACACCCTGGCGGGGATGATGGCCTGGTGGCGTTCGTCGATCGGGTCGTCGCAGATGGCCTGGCCGACGAGGTGGTTGGAAATCGCCCACACCTTGAGGCCGTGCTCGGCGAGCAGCTTGAGACGGCCGGGAATGTAGTCCTCTTCGGACAGTGCGCGGTCGACCTCGAAGTGGTCGCCGGAACACGCGATTTCGAGGCCGTCGTAGCCCCATTCACTGGCCAGCCTGCACACCTCGGTGAACGGGAGATCCGCCCACTGGCCGGTGAACAGGGTGATCGGACGGCTCATGCTTGCTCCTCGAAGGTGATCGCGTCGACGTCGAACAAGCCGCCGGAACCGCCCTTGAACACGAGGAACAACGGGCCGGTGCCGCCGGGGTCGGTGATGGCGGAAGCCGGGATGTCGGCGTAGGTGTCCCAGCCGCCGGTGTTGGCGACGGTGACCGTCTGGACCAGCGGTCCGTCCACCGCGCCCGAGCGCACCTCGATCGTGCCGCCCGCGCCGCCGGACGAGACCCGGTAGCCGATGCCGCTGACACCCACGAGGTTCACCGGGTCGAATTTGATCCAGTCGCCGGATTCGATGTGCCCGACGCGTTTGCCGCCACTGGCGCCGGCGTGCGCGACGACCTCGATCCCGCTGGACTGGGTGTAGAACTCGGCCTGCTTCAGCTTGGGCTGCAGGATGGATTCCGCCTCGCCGGTGAGCGCGGGCACGCCGTTTCCGCCGTTGTCGGTGTAGCTGGCGTTGATGACGCCGAAGACGTTGGCGTCCGCGCCGTGTCCTTCGTCGGCGGGCGTGGCGATGGTGCCTTCACAACCGGTCGCGCGGCTCAGCGGATGTCCGTGGCCCTCGTGGCCGAGGATGTATTCGACGGTCACCTTGGAGCAGTCGATCGGGTTGTCCTCGGCGTCGGTCACCTCGACCTTGAACGGGACCATGTCGCCGAAGCTGAACACGCTGCCGTTGACCGGGGTCTTCAGCGTGACCACCGGCGCGGTGTTGCCGACGGTGACCACCACACTCGCCGAACCGGTCAGCCCGGTGGAGTCGGTGACCGACAGCTTCGCCGTGTACTGGCCGTTCGCGGCGTAGGTGTGGGAAACCGGGGTGGCCTCGGTGGAATCGGTCGTGCCGTTCCCGTCGAAGTCCCAGGCGTAGGTGAGCGCGCCGCCGTCGGGGTCGTTCGTCCCGGCCGGGTCGAACTTGACGGTCAGCGGCGCCTGGCCGGACGTCTTGTCCGCGGCCACCTGGGCGACCGGCGTGCGGCGGCCCTTGGTGTGGTCGATGCGGTAGACGGCGGATTCCTTGGAGCCGCCGAAATAGCCGGTGCCGTAGTCGAGGACGTAGAGCGCACCGTCCGGGCCGAACTCGAGGTTCATCGGGCGGACGAGGTCCATCGAGTCGAAGAACGGCTTGATGGCGCCGCGTTCACCGTTCGGGCCGACGGTGATCTCCTTGATCCAGCCGCGTTCCCATTCGTAGGCGAAGGTCTTGCCGTCGAAGTACTCCGGGAACTTCGTCTGCGACGGGTTCTTCGCGTCGAACTGGTAGACCGGGCCACCCATCGGCGACTCGGGGCCGGTGCCGAACTCGGGCAGCGAACCGCCGTCGTAGGGGATCCACGCCTTCTCCACCGGCGGCAGCTCGGTCAGGCCGGTGTTGCGCGGGCTGGTGTTCTTCGGTTTGGCGCAGTCGAAGGCGGCGTCGGACTGCTTGGTGGCGAAGTCGTAGTCGATGAACGGCAGGTTGTCGCCGACACAGTACGGCCAGCCGAAGTTGCCGGGCTTCTTGATCAGGTTGAACTCGACCGTGCCGCCGGGACCGCGCTTCGGGTCGGCCGCGCCGGCGTCGGGACCGTAGTCGGCCAGGTGGATCCAGCCGGTCTTGCGGTCGACGGCGAACCGGAACGGGTTGCGGAAGCCCATCGCGTAGATCTCGGGCTTGGTCTTGGCCGTGCCCTTGGGGAACAGGTTGCCCTTGGGGATCGTG
Organism: Amycolatopsis sp. SB7-3; assembly: GCF_041021335.1. Lineage (NCBI taxonomy): Bacteria > Bacillati > Actinomycetota > Actinomycetes > Pseudonocardiales > Pseudonocardiaceae > Amycolatopsis > Amycolatopsis sp. SB7-3. The sequence continues at coordinate 188,144 of NZ_JBFPJQ010000007.1, read as the reverse complement.
TACTTGCCTCCCGCGCCGACCTTGATCCGCAGCACCTTGCCGCGCAGATCGTTGGTGTTGGCCGACGTGCGCTGCGCGTCGTACACCGGGTTACGGTCGGCGCGTTCGTCGATCGGGGTGAAACCGTCGGAGGCGAACGGGTTGGAATCGTCCCCTGTGGACAGATAGAGGTTGCCCTTGGCGTCGAAGTCGATCTCGCCGCCGGCGTGGCAGCAGATGCCGCGTTCGGCCGGGACCTGGAGGATCTTCTGCTCGCTCGCGAGGTCGAGTTTGTTGTCGGTGCCGAGTTTGAACCGCGAAAGCTGGTTGTAACCCTTGAACGGCTCGAAGTCGGCGGGGGTGCCGTTCTCCGGCGCGTCACCGGCCGGGGTGTTCAGTTTGGGCGCGTAGTACAGGTAGACCCAGCGGTTCTTGGCGAAGTCCGGGTCGATGGCGACGCCCTGAAGGCCGTCCTCGTCGTGGTTGTAGACGGGGATCTGCCCGGCCAGCGAGGTGGTCGCGGAAGAGCTGGTGTACCAGACGCGGCCGTCGCGCGAAGTGTGCAGGACGTCGCGGTTGGGCAGCACGGAAAGCGCGATCGGCTCGCCGGTCTTCTCCTCGCCCTTGGCCAGGGTGATCTGGTCGAAGTCCGCGTCGACCGGGTCTTCCTGGGTCTTGGCGCAGCCCGCCTCGCTCAGCTTGGTGGCGTACTTGATGCCGCCCGCCAGATGCTTGAGGAAGGCAGGCTCGGCGTAAGAGGCCTTGGTATGGCCGCCGCCGGTGTACCAGGAGCGGCCGCCGGAGTTCTCGTGGCACCAGGCGATCGGGTGATCGCCCATCGCGCCGTCGCCGGGCTGGTAGCTCTTCTCGTCCAGGCTCGCGAGCACGTGGACGTTGCTCCGCGGGTTCTCGCGGTAGTTGTACCACTCGTCGGTGCGCGGCCAGGTCTCCGGAAGATCCACAGTGGACACGTGCTCGTGGTCTTCGACCTTGACGTTCGCCTGCTGGATCTGCGGATGGGACTTGAAGTACGCCCCGACCAGCTCGCCGTACCAGGGCCAGTCGTACTCGGTGTCGGAGGCGGCGTGCACGCCGACGTACCCGCCGCCTCCCTTCACGTACCGCTCGAACGCGGTCTGCTGGTCCGCGTTCAGCACGTCACCGGTGGTGGAAAGCCAGACCACCGCGTCGAACCGCTTGAGGTTCGCATCGGTGAAGGCCGCCGCGTCCTCGGTCGCCTCCACCGCGAAGTGGTTCTGTGCCCCCAAATCCTTGATCGCCTTGATGCCGTCGGAGATCGAATCGTGCCGGAAGCCCGCGGTCTTGGAGAACACGAGCACCGTGGCCGCTTCGTGCGCCGATGCTGTCTGCATCGGTAGCGCGACGCCTGTCAGAGCCGTGACCACGGATGTGACGAGCACACCCAATCGTCGTTTCAAAGACATAGCAGTGGCGATCCTTTCGATGAGCGGCGGCGATCAAGGAAGGACTTGCGTTGGTCGTGAGTGGTAAGTGTCGTTAGAACGTCACTTACCACTCACGACCCACTGGACCGAGGACCTCCTCTACTTCAGTCCCTGCAGCGACAACAGCAGCGGGTGCACGTCGGTGGCCCCCACACGGCCGGACGGCTGGAAGGCCGGATCCGAACAGAGCAACACCGGACCGTCCTCTGCGGAATCCGGCAGCCGTCCGTGCGAGCCGCGCACCCAGCGCGGATCGGTCGGGACGACGTCCATCGCGTATCGGAGCCCGGCGAACTTCTTCGCCAGGTTGAGCCCGGCCCGCGCCTTGGCGAACTTGTCCTCCGGGTCGAAGAACAGCTCGGCGGGGTCGTAACCCGGTTTGCGGTGGATCTCGACGCCGCGCGCGAAGTCGGGCTTCCGTGCGTCGTCGAGCCAGTAGTAGTAGGTGAACCACGAGTCCGGCTCGGCGACCGCGACGAGTTCGCCCGCGCGTTCGTGGTCGATCCCGTACTTGGCCTGCGCCTCACGGTCGAGGACCTCGTCGACGCCGGTCAGCTCGCCGACGATCGAACGCACCCGCTCCAGATCGGCGGAGTCGCGGACGTAGACGTGCGCGACCTGGTGGTCGGCGACGGCGAACGCGCGCGACGCCCACGGGTCGAGGTACTCCATGCCCGCCTGGGTGTAGACCTCCAGCAGCCCCTCGCGCCGCAGTGCCCGGTTGATGTCGACCGGCCGGTGCACGTTGGTGATCCCGTACTCGCTGAGCGCGACCACGGTCGCCCCGGCGTTGCGGGCGTCGTCGAGCAGCGGCGCGAGCGCGTTGTCCAGTTCCCGCGCGGCCTGCCGTGCCTGCGGTGCGTCGGGGCCGAAGCGCTGCAAGTCGTAGTCCAGGTGCGGGACGTAGGTCAGCAGCAGATCCGGTCGCTTCTCCCGCAGGATCTGCCGCGATGCCCCGATGACCCACTTGCTCGACTTGAGCGACGCCGTCGGGCCCCAGTACTGGAAGAGCGGGAACTCCCCCAGCGCGCCGGTCAGCTGGTCGTGCAGTTCGGGCGGGCGCACGTAGGCGTCCGGCGACTTGCGGCCGTCGGCGTGGTAGATCGGCCGCGGGGTCACCGTGACGTCGGTGCTCATCCCCATCGCGTACCACCAGCACACGTTCGCCGACGTGTAGCCGGGGTGCGCCGCCCTCGCGGTCTCCCACAGCTTCTCGCCGCCGACGAGCCGGTTGTGCTGGCGCCACAGGAAGATCTCGCCCAGTTCGCGGAAGTACCAGCCGTTGCCGACGATCCCGTGCTGCGCGGGCATGAGCCCGGTGAGGAACGTCGACTGCGCGCTGCAGGTGACCGCGGGCAGCACGGTGCCCAGTTCGGCCTGCCAGCCGTCGCGGGCGACGGCGGACAGTTTCGGCATGTCCCGCAACGCCTTCGGGGTCAGCCCCACGACGTCGATGACGACCAAGGGTTTCACGCGGACGCCCCTTCCTTGACGAGGTTCGCCTGTGCCCATTCGAGTTCCGCGGCGATTCCGCCGACGAGGTCACCCGCGTCCGGGAGCACGCTCCAGGTGTAGGTCTCGACTTCGATATGCGGTTCGCCGGGCAGCTCGGCGGCGACGGTGCGCAGGACGTCGGTCGTGGTGGACAGCGGCGCGGCAGGCGCCTGGTGCAGCGGCATGTGGAAGTGCACGCGCCACGGCCCCTCCCCCGGCAGGTCGGTCCACGCCTCGGGCAGGTCGTCGGCCTTGCGCACGACACCACCCGAAAACTCGCGGACCTGGTGCAGGTATCGCGGTTCCGCGAACGCGGCGAGCGCGTCACGGGCTTCGGCAGGATCCTCGACGTGCAACGCGGCGGAAGCCTGCACCTTCACGATGTCCACATCGGACTCGGCGATCGCCCGAAGCGTCTCCGCCGGATCGGCGAACGACACCGCGAGATGACAGGTGTCCAGGCACAGCCCGACGTACTCCGGATCGACGCGGCCGGACAGCCAGCCCAGCGCGTCGGCCACGGTGTCGAGCACGCAGCCGGGTTCGGGTTCGACGGCCAGTTTGATCGGCCGGTCACCGATCGCGCGGACGACCTCGGCGAAGGCTTCGGTCGCCCGGCGATCGTCCTGTTCGCCCCACGGTTCACGCCAAGCCAACGGCAGCGTGGATATGCTGCCGTAAGAAGCATCCTCGGCGAGAAGGTCGGAAAGCACGTTCACACAGTCGATCGTGTAGGCGACCCGGTCCGGGTGTGTCCACTCAGGACTGTAGACCGAGTGCTTGACGACGTCGTCGTGGAAGCCGCCGTACGGGAAGGCGTTGAGCGTGTACACCGACAGCCCGCGGGCGTCGAGTTCGGCACGGAAACGCTTGCGCGCCCCGGCGTCTTCGGCGAGCCCGCGCGCGACCGGCGCGGAAAGCCACAGCCCGACGCCGAGCCGGTCGGCGCCCAGCCGCTCACGCACCGGGAGCGCGTACCGCTCCAGCTGCGCGACGATGCCGTCGACGTCCTCGGCCGGGTGGACGTTCGTACAGTAGGAGATCATTTGCGGGCACCCCGCAGCACCGAGTTGCCCTCGAACGTCACGGCCTCGCCGGTGAACCCCGGCAGCGGGTCGAGGGTGAGCCTGCCGCTGAGCCCGTAGAAGTCGACCGGGTTCTGCCACAGCACCTTGTCGACGTCGGCCTCGGTGAACCCGCCGTCGAGCATCGCCTGCCCGGTCTTGGCGGTTTTCAGCGGATCGGACCGGCCCCAGTCGGCGGCCGAGTTGACGATCATCTGGTCCAGTCCGTACTGGCGCAGGATCTCGACCATCCGGTGCTCGTCCATCTTGGTGTCCGGGTAGATGGAGAAACCCATCCAGGCGCCGGAATCCTTGACCAGCTTGACGGTGACCTCGTTGAGGTGGTCGACGACCACGCGCTCCGGCGCGACGCCGGCCTCGCGCACGACGTCGAGCGTGCGCTTGGTGCCTTCCAGCTTGTCGCGGTGCGGGGTGTGCACCAGGACGGGGAGGTCGTGTTCCAGCGCCATCGCCAGCTGCTGGGCGAAGACCTCGTCCTCTTCCTTGGTCATCGAGTCGTAGCCGACCTCGCCGACCGCGACCACGCCGTCCTTCGCCAGGTATCGCGGGAGCACGTCGAGCACCTCGCGGCAGCGGGGGTCGTTGGCCTCCTTGGGGTTCAGCGCGATCGTGCAGTGGTGCCGGATGCCGAACTGCGCGGCGCGGAACCGTTCCCAGCCGATGAGCGCGTCGAAGTAGTCGGTGTACGAGCCGACGCTGGTACGCGGTTGCCCCAGCCAGAACGCGGGCTCGACCAGCGCGCGGACACCGGCCGCGTACATGGCTTCGTAGTCGTCGGTGGTCCGGGAGGACATGTGGATGTGGGGATCGAAGATACGCACTGGCTCAGTTCTCCTTGAGGAGTTCGAGGGCGTCGGCGGGTACGTCACGTCCGGCCGCCCTGCGTTCGTCGGCGAAATCGGCGAGCATTCTCCGCAGCTCGTCGTCCGCGCGGGAAGTGAGGTCCGCGACGGCGGCCAGCGGCACACCGACGAAGACGCATTTGAGGACGCCGTGGCGCCACGTGTGGTCGTCCAGGAACCGGGCGAAGGCACCCATGGCGGCGGCGACCAGCCTGATGTCGTTGGCGCGCAAGGCGTCCTCGACCAGCTTGATCCCGGCATCGGTGACTTCGGCGCCCGGCGACTCCAGCGCGGAGAGTGCCCGCAGGACCCCGCGCCGCTCGGCGTCGTCGCCGTAGCGGTAGAGATCGCGCAGTTCCGCGGCCAGCGCCGCGTCGTCGAGGACTTCGGCCAGCACCGACACGAGCCGGACCCGTGCCCGGTCGTCGACCGTGCCGTGGACCAGGCCCTGCGGATCGACGTCCGGGCGCAGCGCCTCACGACCGACCTCGCGGCCGACGGCCGGGAAGATCGAGCCGATCACCGACGGCTTCTCCCGGATCCGGCGTTCCGCCTTGGTCTGCCACGTCTGCGGCATCGCCGCGGTGAGCGCCTCGAAGGCCCGCCGCGCGGTGTCCGGCGCGGCGTGGCTGTGCCGCGGCAGTTCGACCGCGGCCAGCCCGGTGTAGCCGATCTCCGCCAGCGCGGCGAGCGTCCCCGGCAGATCCAGATGCCCGTCGCCGAACTCCAGATGCTCGTGGACCCTCGGCAGCATGTCGTCCAGCTGGACGTTCCACAGCAGCGGACCGGCGAGGCGGACGCATTCGGCCGCGTTCACCGGCTCGACGGCGACACAGTGCCCGACGTCGAGCGTGACCCCGAAGAGGTCCGGCTCGCCGAGTTCCTTGCGCAGGTCGAGGACCTGGTCCAGATGCTGCACGAGGTGGCCCGGCTCGGGTTCCATCGCCAGCCGCACGTTCAGCCGCGCGGCGTGCTCCAGGACCGCCGCGACCCCTTCACGCAACCGCGACCAGGCCAGATCCTTGTCCACAGTGGACACGCCGGACCAGAACGACACGCAATCCGCACCGAGGTCCCCGGCGATTTGCAAAGCTCGCGCCAGGAAGTCGATCCGCAACGCGGGGTCGTCCGAAAGCAGCGTCGGCGAGTGCTTGCGCCACGGGTCGAGCAGGTAGCGCGCGCCGGTCTCGATGACGACCCGGTTCAGGCCGAGCGACGAAAGCCGGGAAGCCACGTGGTCGACCTGCCGCGCCAGATCGTCGGCGAACGGGTCGAGGTGATCGTGGTCCAGCGTCAGCGCCACCCCGGTGTAGCCGAGGTCGGCGATCACCGCGAGCGCGTCGTCGAGGCGGTGGTTGGAGAAGCCGTTGGTGCCGTATCCGAGGGAAAACGTCATGTGGGGCTCACCTTCCTCGACAGCTTGCGGGCGATCGGCAGCGCGGCCGCGACCAGCGCCGCCCCCAGTACCGAGCCCTTGGCCGTGACCGCCGCCTGCAGCGGGACCATGCCGTGGATGCCGTTCTTGGTCGCCGACCGCACGGATTTCGCCGACGGGTCGCGGACGGCGTCCGCCTGCGCCCGGCCGACCAGGCCCGCGTAGCCCGAACCGGCGGCCATCGAGGCGGCGCGATGCCAGCCCCCACGGGCCGGTCCGGTCAATGCCAACGTTGTCGCCGCGCAGCTGGTGGCCAAGGCCGCCCGGGCGGTCGCCGGGTTCGCCCCGTGGACCTCGCCGGTGGAGAGCGCGGTGACGCCGAGCGTGTGGACGCCCACCGCCGCCGCGGCCGTGGCTGCCTTCTTCGGCGAATCACCGGCACCCAGCAGGACGTCGAGCGTGCGGCACGCCGCCATCGCCACCGGTCCGGCCGGGGTCGGTTTGAGCACGGTGTCGTAGGCCCACACCGACGCCGCGAGCGGGACCGCGACGCGCATCGCCCGGCGGCCGCCGCCGAGCGCGGCCAGGCCGAGTCCGGCGGCGGTCAGCGCGGCACCGGTGGTGAGCGCCGCGCCCGCGCTCACCCGCCCGGACGGGATCGGGCGCTCGGGCCGCTCCACGGCGTCGAGGTTCCGGTCCGCCCAGTCGTTGAGGGCCATCCCGGCCCAGTAGAAGGCGACCGAGGACAGCGGCAGCAGCAGCCGCCGTCCGGTCATCTTGAGCCCCGCGGCGGCGGATCCGGCGACCGTGTCGCCGAGCACCGTCAGCGCCGCGGGCGCCCGGACGAGTTCCACATAGGCCTTCACAGGTCGGCCGCCCAGGTGACCAGGCGGGCGGTCTGCTCGGCGAAGCGGTGTTCGTCGCTGCCCAGCGGATCCTTGAAGAAGAAGCCGAGTTCGGTCAGCGCGCCACTCTGGCCGGCGGCGTGCGCCGCGGTGACGAAGCGGGCCAGATCCAGGATCAGCGGCGCCGCGAGCGCGGAGTCGTAGCCGGTCCAGGTGAACTGCAGGCTCATGCGCGCGCCGAGGAAACCCTCGAACGACACGTGGTCCCACGCGGTCTTGATCTCGCCGAGGTCGGGCACGTTGTCGATGTGCAGCGGCGCCGTGACGTCCTCGCCGAGCAGCGCCGCGAGCCCGCGTGCCTTGGATTCCAGCTTGCTGTTCGCGGTCACCGGGTCGGCGAGCGTCTCACCGTCGCCACCGCCCAACAGGTTGGTACCCGCCCAGGAGCGGACCTTCAGCGCCCGCGCGCTGAACATCGGCGCGAGGACGGTGCGCAGCAGCGTCTCGCCCGTCTTGCCGTCGCAGCCCGCGTACGGCAGGCCTTCCCGCTCGGCGAGCTTCCGCAGCGCGGGCAGGGTGATCCCCGCGGACGGCGTGAACTCGACGTACGGGCTTCCCGCCTTCAAGGCCGCGTAGGCCGAGAGGGAGCTCGACGGGAGCACCGCCCGCGCCGGATCGGCGAGCGCCGCCTCGAGCGCGTCGAGGTCGTCGTGTTCGGGCAGGTGGGGGCACGGAGCCTCGGTGGAGGACACGTTGACCACCACGACCCGCGCGAGGTCGTGCCGGTCGGCGAAAGACCGGATGTCCGCCGTGAGCCGGGCGGCCGCGTCGGCCTGGGCACCGGTGTGCGTCGCCGGGTGGTAGCCGTCGCGGATCTCGGCGTCCACCTCGGCCAGTCCGGACCGGACCGCGGAGAACACCGAGTGCCCGAAGACACCGGCGTGCGCCAGCTGTTCGGCGCGCTTCTCCAGCGGGGTGTGCACGATGTCGTGCCCGCCGAGGACCAGATCGTCCCAGCCCGGCAACGGAACCCCGGCGAACGCGGGCAGCTCGGTGACACAGCCGCCACCGCCGGCCACCCCCGCGCGGAGCGCGAGGAGCCCGACCGCCGCGGTAGTGGCGACAGACCCCCTCGCCCCGATCAACCAGATGCCCGTACGCTCGTGAGCAGGCATTTCTCCACCTTTCAAGAACCCGAGAACCCCAACCTCCGATGGTCGGATGTTTCGGATCGAACCAAGTCGCAGTGATAGCCGTCATGCGACTTTCGGCTGGATCTACTCCTCAGTTACTCCCCTTCACGGTGACTCCGGGCACAGTGGTCCATCGCGCCTCGTCGGACGCGCTGCGCTCGACCGCGTCCAAGACCTGCTGAACCCTCAATCCGTCCTCGAAGGACGGTTCGGGATCCTTGCCTTCGCCGATCGCGGTGAGCAGATCGGCGACCTCGTTGGTGAAGGTGTGCTCGTAGCCGAGCAGATGGCCCGGCGGCCACCACACCCCGACGTACGGGTGCTCGGGTTCGGTGACCAGGATCCGGCGGAACCCGGCCTCGGTGGGCGGCTGGCCACCGTCGAAGAAGGACAGTTCGTTCATCGACTCGAAGTCGAACGCGAGGCTCGCCTTCGACCCGTTGATCTCCAGCCGCATCGCGTTCTTGCGGCCCAGCGCGAACCGGGTCGCCTCGAAACTCGCCACCGCGCCGCCGGTGAACCGGCCGAGGAACAGCGCGGTGTCGTCGACCGTGACCCGCCCGGTGCCGCCGTCGCCGTCCGGCCGCTCCTTGACGAAGGTGTTGGTCAGCGCGGAAACCCCGGTGATCGTGTCGCCGGTGACGAACTGGGCGGCGTCGACGATGTGCGCGCCGAGGTCGCCCAGCGCGCCGGAGCCCGCCTTGTCCTTGTGCAGCCGCCAGGTCATCGGCGCCTGGGCGTCGGACAGCCAGTCCTGCAGGTAGACCGACCGCACGTGGCGGATCTCGCCGAGCGCCCCGCTCGCGACCAGTTTCCTGGCGTGCGCGAGCGCGGGCACCCGGCGGTAGTTGAACGCCACCATGGACCGGACGCCGTTGGCCCGTGCCTTCGCCGCCGCCTCAGCCATCGCTTCGGCCTCGGCGAGGGTGTTGGCCAGCGGTTTCTCGCACAGCACGTGCTTGCCCGCTTCGAGCGCGGCGATCGCGATCTCGGCGTGGCTGTCGCCCGGTGTGCAGATGTCGACCAGGTCGACGTCGTCGCGGGCGATCAGCGCGCGCCAGTCCGTCTCGACGTCTTCCCAGCCGAACCGTTCCGCCGCGGCCTTCGCCCGCCCCTCGTCACGGCCGCCGAGCACGGCGAGTCGCGGGATCAGCGGTGGCGTGAAGAACCGGTGCACGCTGCGCCACGCGTGCGAATGCACCGCACCCATGAACGCGTGGCCCACCATGCCGATCCCGATCGTTTCCGTTGCCGTGCTCAATACCCCTCCTATGTCTCCGCTTGCGTGTCGGGTACGCGGGTCTTACGAGTCGAAGCCGACGTCCATGTACTTGTCGACGTTCTCCTTGGTGACCACCGCGGAGTACGTGGTGATCTCGGCGGGGATCTCGTGCTCTGCGAAGTCGCCGGCGCCCTTGCCCTGGCCGAGCAGGCGGGCGAGGGAGATCGCCGAGGACGCCATCGACGGGCTGTAGAGCACCGTCGCCTTCAGCGGTTCGGCGTCGGACTTGATCAGGTTCATCGCGTTCTTCGACCCCGCGCCGCCGACCATCAGGAAGTTCTTGCGGTTGGCGTTGTTGATCGCCGCGATGACACCGACCCCCTGGTCGTCGTCGTGGTTCCACAGAGCGTCCAATTTGGACGCCGACTGCAACAGGTTCGAGGTCTGCTGCTCGCCCGACTCCGGGGTGAACTGCGCCGAGACCCGCGGGCCCACCGTGAAACCCTGACGGGTCAAGGCGTCCTTGAAGCCCTTGCTGCGTTCCTGGGTCAGCGGCAGCGAGTCGATGCCCGCGACCTCGCCGATGACCGGGTTGGCGATGTTCTTCGCCTTCATCTGCTGGGCGATGTAGTTGCCGGCGTTGACACCCATGCGGTAGTTGTCGCCGCCGATCCAGGTGCGGTATGCCAGCGGGGTGTCGAAGACTCGGTCCAGGTTGATCACCTGGATCCCGGCGTCCATCGCCTGCTGGCCGACCGCGGTCAGCGCCTTGCCGTCGAACGGCAGGATCACCAGGACGTTGACCTTGGCGTTGATCAAGGTCTCCACCTGGGAGATCTGCTGGTTGACGTCGTTGGTGCCCTCGGTCGCGTTGAGCGTGACCTCACTGAACTTCTGCGCCTGCGCGCGGGCGTTCTTGGTGATGGCCGCCATCCAGCCGTGGTCCGCGGCAGGCGCCGAGAATCCGATGGTGACGGGGGTTCCGGGCTGCGAGTTCGCCCCGGCGTTGGCCACGTTGGCCGCGTTGTTCTGCGCCGGTGCCTCGTTCGAGGTGCACGCGGTCAGCAGCGCACCCGCTCCGACGGCCGCGCCTCCCAGCAGGAAACGGCGGCGGTGCAGGGATTGTTCGGTCATGACGACTCTCCATCCACGGTGATCAAGTGCTCGTCTTTGTCTTTTTCACGGAGCGGAACTGCAGCAGCGCGGCCAGGACGATGATCACGCCCTTGGCGATGTTCTGGATGTCGGTGTCCAGGTTGTTGAGCGTGAAGATGTTGGACAGCACGGTGAAGATCAGCACGCCGATCAGGGTGCCGATGAGCGAGCCGCGGCCACCGGTGAGCAGGGTGCCGCCGATGACGACCGCCGCGATGGCGTCGAGCTCGTAGAGCATGCCGTTGGTCGAGGCGCCCGCGGTGGTGCGGGCGACGACCATCAACGCGGCGATACCGCAGCACAGCCCGGCGACGCCGTAGACGAGCGCGGTGTGCCGCTTGACGTTGATGCCCGCCAGCCGCGACGCCTCGGCGTTGCCGCCGACGGCGAAGGTGCGGCGGCCGAACGTGGTGCGGTTCAGCACCACCCAGCCGATCGCGAACACCAGCGCGAACATCCAGATCAGCACCGGGATGCCGAGCAGGTCACCCCGGAAGAAGTCCAGGAATCCCGCTTCGGACACCACCTGCGTGCGGCGGCCGCTGATGCGTTCCGCGAGGCCGCGGGCGGAGACGTACATCGCCAGTGTGGCGATGAACGGCACGATCTTCCCGTAGGAGACCAGGATCCCGTTGATCAGCCCGCAGCCGAGGCCGACCAGGAGTCCACAAAGGATCATCACGAACGGGCCGTAGGACTGGGTGGCCAACGTGGTCAGCCAGACACTGGACAGCGCCACGATCGACCCGACCGAGAGGTCGATGCCACCGGCGATGATCACGAACGTCATCCCGACGCTGACCACCCCGATGGCCGCGGCGAGCCGCAGGATCGTCGAGATGTTGCCGTCGGTGAAGAACTGGTCGGGCCTGGTCACCTGGCCGACGATGCACAGGATCACCAGCACCCCGGTCAGCCCGAGCAGCCGGGGATCGGCGGTGAATTTGAACCCTGTCTTCTTGGGGGGCAAAGGTTCCACGGCGCTCTCCGTACGCACCGATTCGGCTTGGTCGGTCACGCCGCACTCCCTTCGAGAATCACGTCGAGCACTTCCGCCTCTGTCAGCTCCGCGGACGGCTTTTCAGCCAGGACACGTCCTTCACGCAGCACCAGCACCCGGTCGGACAGGCCGAGTACCTCGGGGATCTCGCTGCTGACGAGCACGATCGCGACCCCGGTCGCGGCCAGTTCCTCGATCAGCCGGTACAGCTCCGCCCGCGCGCCGACGTCGACCCCGCGCGTCGGCTCGTCCAGCAGCAGGACCCGGCAGCCGCGGACCAGCCAGCGCGCCAGCACCGCCTTCTGCTGATTGCCGCCGGACAGCGTGCGGATGATCCGGTGCGGGTCGGCGGGCCGGAGATCGAGACGCCGCAGGCTTTCCCCGGCGTCGTCGAGTTCCCTGCCCCGTTCGGTGAACCCGAACGTCGCGTACTTGCTCAGGCTCGCCAGGGTCACGTTGTGCACGACGGGCAGGTCCAGCAGCAGTCCCTGGCTCTTGCGTTCCTCGGGCGCCAGCCCGATCCCGGCCTTGACCGCCGCGGACACACTGCCCGGCCGGACGGGTTCGCCGTCGACCGACACCGAACCCGTGTCCTGTTTGCGCGCACCGAAGATCGTCTCCAGCAGCTCGCTTCGGCCCGAACCGACGAGGCCCGCGATCCCGACGACCTCCCCGGCGTGCACGGTGAAGTTCACGTTCTCGAACTCGCCGACGGTGGTCAGGTTCTCGACCTTGAGGACCTCGTTGTCCGGGTCGACGTGTTCCTGGTGGCGCGGACCGAAGACGGTTTCGACCTTGCGGCCCGCCATCAGCGCGACGAGGTCGGAGGTCGGTGTCTCCTTGGCGTCGAGGCCGGTGGAGACGGTCTTGCCGTCCTTGAGCACGGTGACGCGGTGGCCGATCCGGCGCAGTTCTTCGAGCCGGTGGGAGATGTAGACGATCGCGACACCTTCGGCGGTCAGCTCGCCGACGATGCGGAACAGGTTGTCGACCTCTTCGCCGGCCAGCGCCGCGGTGGGCTCGTCCATCACCAGCAGCTTCGCGTCGTAGGCGAGCGCCCGCGCCATCGAGACCAGCTGCTGACCGGCGGCGGACAACTTGCCGACCTCGGTCGACGGCGCGATCTCGGGATGCCCCAGCCGCGCCATCAGTTTCGCGGCCTTGTTCCGGGACTCGCTGATCCGCGTGAACCCGAACTTCGCCCGCTCGCGGCCGAGGAAGATGTTGTCCGCCACGGAAAGCCCGGGCACCAGGTCGAGTTCCTGGTACATGGTCGCGATGCCGATCTTCAGCGCGGCGACCGGCGAGGGCAGCGTGACCGGCTCGCCCTGCCAGAAGATCTCGCCACCGTCGGGCCGGTGGGCTCCGGCGAGCGTCTTGATCAGCGTGGACTTGCCCGCGCCGTTCTGGCCGAGCAGACAGTGCACCTCGCCGGGTTCGACGTCGAAGTCGACCCCGTCCAGCGCACGCACCCCGGGGAACGTCTTCACGATCCCCCGGACGGATAGCAGGGTCATGCCGGAGCCTCCTCGGCCGTGGTGGGAACTAGCGTCGGATCGGCGAAAAGCCGTTCGGTGGCGAGATGTGCGGCGCCACGTAGCGGGGCGGTGGTGCCCAGCGGCGACGGCTCGACGCGGCAAGCGGGCTCGTGCCCGAGCGGACGCGCGGACAGTTCGCGGCGCACCGGCTCGACCAGCCACTCGCCCAGTTCGGCGAAGTAGCCGCCGAGCACGACGAGGTCCGGGTCGAGTACGTCGACCACGGTGGACACCGCGATGCCGAGCGCGACCCCGAGTTCCGAGACGGCCGCGACCGCGCGCTGGTCACCGCGCTGCACGCGGTGCTTGAGCAGCCCGACCCGGCCGTCGACGCCGAGCGCGGGATCGTGCAGCGGGTCGCCCGGCGAGGCGGCGCCGCGCAGGACGGCGTTGAGCCCGGCCTTGGTCTCCAGGCAGCCGACCCGGCCGCAGGGGCACTGCTCGCCCGACGGGTCGACGGTGATGTGCCCGACCTCGCCCGCGAAACCCCTGGCACCGCGCAAAATCGCGCCACCGGACACGAGCCCGCCGCCGACCCCCGTGCCGCCGCTGAGGTAGAAGAGCTCCCGCACGCCTTTTCCGGCCCCGGCGACGGCCTCGCCGACCGCGCCGAGGTTGGCCTCGTTGTCGACCGTGATGGCCTCGACCGGCAGGCCGAGCCGGGCGGCGAGGAGATCGGCGATCTCGGCGTCGCGCCAGCGCAGGGTCGGCGCGAACCGGAGGACGGCGGCGGCCGAATCGACCAGGCCGGGCACCGAGACGGTGACCCCGACCGGCCTGCCGTCCAGCAGCACGGTCCGGGCGAGGAAGGCGAGTTCGTCCATGCTCCGGTGCAGCCCGAGCGCGGCGACGTCGGCCGTCTCGGTCCGCTCGGCGACCACGCGGCCGTCGAGGTTCGTGACGACGGCGGCGAAACGGTCGGCCTCGACGCTGAGCGCGAGCCCGCACGCGCTGCCGCCGTTCAGCTCGACCAGCTGGCTGGGCCTGCCGTTGCCGCCACCCTGGAGTCCGGCGGAGCGGACGAGACCGCGTTCGGACAGCTCGGTGATCAACCCGGAGACGGCCGCCTTGGTGAGCCCGCAGCGTGCCGCGAGCTGGGTGCGCGAGAGCGGCCCCTCGCGCAACGCCCGCAGCAGCGCGGCGAGGTTCGCCGTACGGGGGCTGACTGGGTCGAGCCGCCCGGATTCCGTCACCGCCACACAGTCCCCACTTACGAATCGGCCGTAACAAACTTTGTTACTTAGCCAGCGAAAGTAGGGTGGTGCCCGTCACCCGTCAAGGTGACAACAGGACAGAAATGTCGACTAAAGCCCGCCGTCACCCGATTAGCCGTCCCAAACCGCGCAGACTTTCGCACTTTTCGAGCGAAAGTCTGTACGATCTTGACGTTACTAATCGGAATCAGGTGAGTGCCCAACGTGCCGCCGGATGCTCACCCAACGCTCCGGCCCAGATGTCATGAAAGGGCCGTTCAGGACGTAATTTGTCCTGAACGGCCCTTTCATGACATCCGGAACCGCGGCGGCCCGGCTTCTCAGCTACTGAGCGTGAAGGCCCGGTCCGTGGCGGACCAGGCGGCCCCGATGACCCCCGCGGTGTCCCCCAGCTCGGACAGCACGATCGGCAGGTTCCCGGTCGCGAGGGGCAGCGACCGCCGGTAGACCGAGCTGCGGATCTCGGCGAGCAGCTGATGCCCGAGCTGCGCCACGCCGCCGCCGATCACGACCATGCCGGGGTTCACGAAACTCACCAGCGACGCGACCACCTGGCCGAGCCGCCGCCCGCCGTCGCGGATCAGGTTGACCGCGCCGAAGTCGCCCGACGCCGCCGCGCGGCCGACGTCCTGCGCGGTGATCGCGCCGCGGGCCGCGACGACGTCGGCGAGGTACGTCGACCGGCCGCTGCGCGCGAGCGTCAGCCCGTCGCGGGCGAGCGCGGCGCCGCCGAAGTACGCCTCGAGGCAGCCCGTCTCACCGCAGGCGCAGGTCGGCCCGTAGTCGTCGAGGCGGATGTGCCCGATGTCGCCCGCGGTGCCGGCGACGCCGCGGTACACCTTGCCGCCCAGCACGATCCCGCAGCCGATACCGGTACCGATCTTGACGAACACCAGGTCGTCGATGGAGCGCGCGACCCCGGCGTGCCGTTCTCCGAGCGCCATCGAGTTCACGTCGTTGTCGACGGTGACCGGGCAGCGCAGCAGTCCGCCGAGATGGTCGCGCACGGAGAACCGGTCCCAGCCGGGCATTATCGGTGGCGCGACCGCCATACCCTCGGCGAAACTCACCGGCCCCGGCAGGCCGATCCCGGCGGCGATCAGTTTGCCCGGCGCCTCTTCGCGGATCTTCTCCGCCAGCGCGACGACGCGTTTGAGCACGGCGTGCGGCCCCTGCCGGACGTCGCAGTCCTCGACGGTGTGCACCAGCACCTCGCACGAAGCGTCGGTGAGCGCGACCCCGACCGACGTCGCGCCGACGTCGACCGACAGCACCCGCAGGTCTCCCGCGAGCCGCACCAACGTGGACCGCCTGCCACCGCGGCTCGCCGACGGACCCGCGGTCTCGACGAGGCCGACCTCGGCCAGCCGCGCGACCTCGGCCCCCACCCGGGCACGCGGCAGCTCCAGCCGCTCCCCCAGTTCGACGCGGGACATCGGTCCCTCATCGCGCAACAGGGTGAGCAACTGGGTCTGGTGCCGGGTTTCGACCGTCGGATGCTCCGACGTGGGTGCCGTGCTCATTCACCTGAGCCTACGGCGTTGTCCACCCGCTGTCCCGGATGACACTGGAAACCTTCACGCCCGCCGGACGGGAACAAACCCACCGTCACCGGTCAGTCCTTTGTGGACATTTCGGCGCGGATCCGGGAGCGGCGGCGAGCCACGCGGTGACGACCGCGGTCAGGGCCGACGTCCCGAAGGATCCGCCGATCCGTTGCAGCATGGCGAAGAGCGGCATCGCGTGGGAAATTCGCTCTTTGGGCACCGGCGCGACGGTCGACGTGACCATCGACGCCGAATCCGCCACTGGTCAAGATCGCGGCCGTCCTCCCAGGCTCTCCATCGAGACTTCCAATCATCCTACCAGCAGATCTTATCACCGTTAAGTTCTTAACAGTGATAAGGTACTGCCGAGTTGTCAACTTCGATACGGACCGGCGAAGGTGTGCGCATGGTCGTGAGACGGGATGGCTACGTTCGAGCCGCGCTGGAGCTCCTCGACGAGGTCGGGCTGGACGGGTTGAGCCTGCGCAAGCTCGGGGAGAAGCTCGGCGTGCGCGGTCCCGCGCTCTACACGCATTTCAAGAGCAAGCAGGCGTTGCTCGACCAGATGGCCGAAACGATGCTGGACGACCGGCTCGCCCCGCTCGACGATCCCGCGGCGATGGACGACTGGGCCGAGTGGCTGGCCCGGCGCGCCCGCACCATCCGCGCCACGCTGCTGTCCTACCGGGACGGCGCCCGCCTGCACGCCGGCTCCCGCCCGACCGGCCGGTCGGCGATGACACCGCTGATCAAACCGTTGCTGCGGGCCGGTTTCGCCGAGGAGGACGCGACGCACGCGATCCTCGCGATCAGCCGGTACACCCTCGGCTGCGCGATCGACGAACAGCAGCACGCCGAGGGCGACCACGACGAGGATCCGGCCGCCTCGTTCGAGTACGGCCTCGCCCGCCTGATCGCCGGGCTCCGCGCCGACGTCGCGCATTCAGAGGACGAAATGCGGGGAGGGGTCACGACCAGAGATAACGGCGTTCGGGCCGTCCCGTCCCACCGTACTTGAGCGTCACCTCGGCCTTCCCCGTCGCCACGAAATGCTCCAGGTACCGGCGCGCGCTCACTCGCGCGACACCGGTCGCCTCCGCGCATTGGCTCGCCGACATCCCGCCGTCCGCGCCCCGCAAGGCGTTCTCCACCAGTCGCGCGGTCTCGGCGGTGAGTCCCTTGGGCAGCACGGGTTTCGCGCTCGGCCGCGCGCCGAAGACCTGGTCGACGTCGGCCTGCCCGGCCTCGGCGAGGCGGTCCAGCCGCCGGTGCAACGACGCGAAATGGGTCAGCTGATCGCGCAGCGACGCGTACTCGAACGGTTTGATCAGATAGTGCAGGACACCGCCCCGCATCGCCTGCCGCACGGTTTCCACGTCGGTCGCGGCGGTGATCAGGATGACGTCGACGTCCTCGGTCGCGCGCAGTTCCCGCAGCACCGAAAGCCCGTCGACATCGGGAAGATAGACGTCCAGCAGCACCAGATCCGGTTTCAGTTCCCGCGCCAGGCGGATCGCGTCGGCACCGGTGTGCGCGACCCCGACCACGGCGAACCCCTCCGTACGCGTGACGTATCCACTGTGGACCTTCGCGACCATGAAATCGTCGTCGACGACGAGCACCTTGATCATCGCGGCAACCTCGCCGTGAACACCGCGCCGCCGGAGTTGTGCACCTCGACCGAACCGCCTCGCCGCACGCACGCCTGCCGGATCAGCGCGAGCCCGAGACCGCGCTGGCCGTGCGCGGCGGCCTTCGTCGTGAACCCGTGCTCGAACACCTCTTCCGCGATCTCCGGGGCGACTCCCGGCCCGGAATCACGGACCTCCACCCGCACTTCGTCCTCCTCCTGCCACACGCCGACCTCGATCCAGCCCTGTTCACCACCCAGCGCGTCCAGGGCGTTGTCGACGAGATTTCCCAGCACTGTCACCAAATCCGTGGAAAGGGCGTCATCGACGCGGTCCAGTTCGCTGTCCGGGGCCATCCGCAGCCCGACCCCGCGTTCGGCCGCGAGCGACGCCTTCGCGATCAGCAACGCCGCCACCGCCGGGTCGCCGACGCGCGAGCCGACCTCCGCGCGCCACTCCCCTTGAGCCGAACTGATCCGGCTGACATAGCCGCGAACCTCTTCGTATTCCCCGAGTTCCAGCAGTCCGGAGATGGTGTGCAGCCGGTTGCTGAACTCGTGCGCCTGCGCCCGCAACGTGTCGGTGGCGTGCCTGCTGGCGTCGAGTTCGTCCCGCAGGGTCATCAGATCGGTGCGGTCCCGCAGGGTGACCACGGCTCCCCGCACGTCGATCGGCATCCGGTTCAGCGTGAGCACCTTCCCCTCCCGCAGCACGATCTGGTCGGCGCCGGTCGCGCGGCCGGTGAGCAGGTCGCGGATGCGTTCGTTGAGGTCGAGGTCCTCGACCGACCGGCCGACCACGTCGTCCGGCAGCGCCAGCAGTGCGCGCGCCTGATCGTTCACCAGGGTGATCCGGTGCTGCGGATCCAGGCCGACGACGCCCTCCTTGATGCCGTGCAGGAGCGCCTCCCGGTTCTCGACCAGCGCGGTGATCTCGTGCGGTTCCAGGCCGAGCGTCTGGTTCTTCACCCGCTGTGCCAGCAGCAGCGAACCGCTCACCCCGATCACCAGCGCGACTCCCAGCACGCGCAGGGCGTTGTCCGGCGACTCGAGCACTCCGGCGAAGAACCCTGGCGACTTCGAGCCCGCCGCGACCATGCGGACCACCTTGCCGCCCTTCTCGTCGAGCACCGGGACGTGCGCCACGATCGAGCCGTCGAGTTCGCCGACCCACGACCGTCCAGAGAGGACGGTGCTGTCGCCGAGGTCGAGCAGCGTGCGCACCTGCCCCGGATCAGGTGACGCGAGCACATAACGGTCCGCTCCCGCGATCACGACGAAATCGACCCCGGAGAGGCTTCGCGCGGTCTCCGCGGGCGCGTTCAGCTCCCACGGGCCGTTGTCGAGGTCGCCCACAATGCCCTGAGCGGCGACACTCTCCGCGACCGAAAGCGCCCGGCGTCCCTCGGTCGTGCGGAAGTTGTTCCCCGCCTGGACGACGGCCAGCACGCCGACCGCGCACAGTAGGCAGCTGACGACTACCAGTTGCCACACGAGGAGCTGGCGGGCCAAGGAACCCCGGGCACCCATCGCCACCTCCTCGTGACCACAAAGAACAAAAGAACCCTTAGGCGTCTAAGCGAGACATCTCTGTTTACACGAGTGCAACATGTCCAACCACGCGGCAGAGAGGCGGGGATCACAGTGAAGCCCAGTAGCTGGTTGGCCATCGCGGCGGCGCTCGTCGCCGTTTTGCTGGTGCCACCGTTGCTCACCCCGGGCAGCGAGGCCGACGAGGGCTCGCAGATCCGGTCGTTGCGGGTACTCGTGCCCAACGCGCCCGGCGGCGGTTACGACATCACGGCGCGGACCGCGACCAAGGCCATGGAGGACGCCGACCTGCTCGGCAACGCGGAGGTGTTCAACCTCCCCGGCGCCGGCGGCACGGTCGGCCTCGGCCGCACGGTGGCCGAACGCGGCAACGGCAAACTCGTCATGTCGATGGGGCTCGGCGTCGTCGGCAGCGTGTTCACGAACAAGTCGCCGTCTTCGCTGCTCGACACCACGCCGGTGGCGAAGCTGATCGAAGAGTCGGACATCGTCGTGGTCGGCAAGGATTCGCCGTACCAGAACATCGGCCAGCTGCTCGACGCCTGGAAACGGGACCCGGGCGCGGTCCAGGTCGGCGGCGGCTCGTCCCCCGGCGGGCCGGACCACCTGGCGCCGATGCTCATGGCGAAGGCGATCGGGCTCGCGCCCAAGTCCGTCAACTACGTCCAGTACGACGGCGGCGGCGAACTGCTCGCCTCGGTGCTCGGCGGCAAGGTCGCGTTCGGCGTCTCCGGTGTCGGCGAGTACCGCGACCAGATCGCGGCGGGCACGCTCCGGGTCCTGGCGGTGACGAGCGAGAAGCGGCTCCCCGGCATCGACGCGCCGACGCTGACGGAGTCCGGGGTGGACGTGAAGTTCACGAACTGGCGCGGCATCGTCGCGCCGCCGGGTATCACCGAGTCGGACCGGGCGAAGCTGGTGAGCCTGTTCGAGCGGTTGCAGAAGACGCCGCAGTGGCAGGAAGCCTTGCAGCGCAACGGATGGACCGGCGCGTTCGCGCCAGGTGAGCAGTTCGGTTCGTTTCTCAAAGAGGAGAACACTCGAGTGGCAACGGTGCTGAAAGAGCTGGGTCTGGCATGACCACGTGGCTGAAAGGGCGCTCCGAACTCGGCGTGAGCGTGGTGCTCGTGGTGCTCGGCGTGCTGGTGCTGACCGACGCGCTGAGCATTCCCACCGACTTCGCCCAGCGCGGTCCCGTCGGGCCGAAGGCGGTCCCGGTCCTGGTCGGCTCGCTGCTGCTGATCGTCGCGGTACTGCTGGCGCGCGACGTCCTGCGCGGTGGCAAGGGCGAGGCCGAGGGCGGCGAGGACATCGACCTCACCGCGCCCGCCGACATGCGCACGGTTCTGTTGCTGTGCGGTGCCTTCCTCGCCAACGCGGCGCTGATCGGCCTCGTCGGCTTCCCGATCTCGGGCGCGATCCTGTTCTGGGGCGCGGCGTTCGCCCTCGGCAGCCGCAACCTGGTGCGTGATCCGCTGATCGCGGCGGGTATGTCGGTCGTGACCTTCCTGATCTTCAACAACCTGCTCGGTGTCCCGCTGCCCGGTGGCCCGTTGATGGAGGTGTTCTGATGCTGCAGCAACTCATCGACGGGTTCGGCACCGCGCTGACCCCGACGCACCTCGCGCTCGCCGCGCTCGGTGTGCTGCTGGGCACCGCGATCGGGGTGCTGCCGGGGATCGGCCCCGCGATGGCGGTGGCCCTGTTGCTGCCGGTGACCTACGGCATGGAGCCGACGGCGGCGTTCATCATGTTCGCCGGCATCTACTACGGCGGCATGTTCGGCGGCTCGACGACGTCGATCCTGCTGAACACCCCGGGTGAGAGCTTCTCCGTGGTCGCCGCGATCGACGGAAACCCCATGGCACGCAAGGGCCGCGGCGCCCAGGCGCTGGCGGCGGCCGCGATCGGGCATTTCGTCGGCGGCATCCTCGGCACGATGGCGCTGGTGCTGCTGGCGCCGATCATCGCGAAGTACGCGGTCGACATCGGCGCGCCCGACCTGTTCGCGATCATGGTGCTGGCGTTCATCGGGGTCACCTCGGTGCTCGGCAACTCGCGGATCCGCGGTGTCGCGTCGCTGCTGATCGGCCTCACCATCGGCCTCGTCGGCCTGGACGAGATGACCGGCCAGTCGCGCCTGACCTTCGGTTCACTGCATCTGGCGGACGGGATCGACGTGGTGATCGTGGCGGTCGCGCTGTTCGCCGTCGGCGAGTCGCTGTGGGTGGCCGCGCATCTGCGGCGCAACACCTTCAAGCCGATCCCGGTCGGCAGGCCGTGGCTCTCGCGCGCCGATCTGAAGCGGACCTGGAAGCCGTGGCTGCGCGGTCCGGTGATCGGGTTCCCGTTCGGTGCCATCCCGGCCGGTGGCGCGGAGATCCCGACGTTCCTCTCGTACCTGACCGAAAAGCGGCTGTCGAAGCACAAGGACGAATTCGGCAAGGGCGCCATCGAAGGGGTCGCGGGCCCGGAAGCGGCCGCGTCGTCCTCGGCGGCGGGCACGCTGGTCTCGATGCTGACGCTGGGCCTGCCGACCACCGCGGTCGCGGCCGTGATGCTGGCGGCGTTCCAGCAGTACGGCATCCAGCCGGGCCCGCTGCTGTTCGAACGCGAGTCGAAGCTGGTGTGGGGCCTGATCGCCTCGCTGTTCGTCGGCCTGACGCTGCTGCTGGTGCTGAACCTGCCGCTGGCGCCGCTGTGGGCGAAGCTGCTGCGCATCCCGCGGCCGTACCTCTACGCGGGCATCCTGTTCTTCGCCAGTGTCGGCGCGTACGCGGTCAACGCGGACATCTTCGACCTGCTGGTGATGTTCGTGATCGGCCTGATCGGGTTCGCGATGCGCCGCTACGGATTGCCAGTCCTCCCGGCTATCATCGGCGTGATCCTCGGCCCGGCCGCCGAACAGCAGATGCGGCGCGCGCTGCAGCTCAGTGACGGCTCGCTGACCGGGCTGGTCAACACGCCGTTCGCGATCGTGGTCTACGTGATCATCCTGGTGATCCTGTTCTTCCCGTTGATCAAGCGTTTCCTTCCGGCCCGTCCCACCGCTCCCGAGGCGGAGCCCAAGGACAAGGTCGACGCCTGAGAAGCGGGAACCGGCCCGGCCTCGACTGCCCCGAGGCCGGGCCTTTTCCTTCTCTGAAGGTAACGAAAAGATAACGGCGAGATCGCTTTTTGAACCGCCTCTCGTTCGGGGCCGTTTCAGCCAACACGGAGTCAGTGACGCCGGCACTCCCGGCGACGCATCCCCCGGGCTCCGGGCAACGACACCGAACGAGGTGAACAAGTTCATGCCCCGTAACCAAAGATCCGCCGGCCGCCATCGCATGGCGCGCCGCACCAAGGTCGCCACGGGCGCCATCGCCCTCGCCTTCGCCGTCGGCGGGATCGTCGTGGTCAACACGACCGGGACCCCAGACGCCGCCAGGGCCGACGGAGCGGACAAGTCGTTCTTCATCGACATCACGAAGGTCCCCCGCGGCAACAACGTCAACCTCGACCTCGCGAAACGAGGCGCACGAGGGACGTTCACCGTGGACTGCGGCCGCAACGAGAACGGCCACTTCAACGGCGACAACTTCATCGCGCAGCCCGGCGTCCGCAATGGAGCCGAGCATCTGCACGACTACGTCGGGAATCTTTCGACCAACGCGGATTCGAACAACAAGAGCCTGCTGCGCGCGGGCACCACCTGCAAGAACGGGGACAAGTCGGCCTACTTCTGGCCGGTCGTCCGGATCAACACCGAGGAAGAGGAAGAAAACGAGGCCGCGAACGAGGAGAAACTCGCCGCCGACCGCGTCGATGCCGCGAAGGACGAGGCGGCCGCCCAGGTCGACTGCCCCGACGTCGCCAGCGAACTCGAAGAGGTTCCCGACCAGGCCATGCCCGCGATCGACGAGAACCTCGACAAACTCGACCGGGAGTCCGAGAACGCGAACAACCAGCTGGCACAAGGAAAACAAGCCGGCCAGGTGCTCGACGAGCTGAAGAACAAACGGAAGCCGTCGATCAAGCAGATCGGCGACACCATGCGGCAGGCGGGCAAGCCGGTCGCGAAGAACGAGGACCAGCTCGCCGGCTGCGCCGTGAAGCAGAACGGCAAGGGCGGTCTCGACAACGGCGGCGACAACAGCAACGTCAACGCCGCCGGTGACGCCGAGAAGAAGAAGTCCGACGGCAAGGCGGCCGATCTGCCCGGCGTCAATGACAACAACGAGATCGGCAACAACGAAGGCGAGATCCAGCGCGCGGAGAAGGTCGACCTGACCTTCACCAGCGGCGGCGCCCGCCGTGTCGTCGCGATGCCGAAGTTCCTGCGCGTGCTTTACGGCGACGCCAAGCAGAGCACCAACGGCCCGGCCAACGCTCGGCCCAGCTGGACCTGCACCGGCTTCGAGGACCGGCTCACCGAGCTGTACCCGATCTGCCCGCGGGGCAGCAAGGTCACCCGCGTCCACTCGTTCCCGAACTGCTGGGACGGCAAGAACACCGACAGCGCGAACCACCGCACGCATATCGTGTTCTCCGACCGCAACGGGAAATGCCCGCGTGGCTTCAAGAACGTGCCGCAGCTGCGGATCACGCTGGTGTACAACATCCCGTCGAATATCCAGGCCGCCGGGCAATACGCGGTCGACGCCTTCGCTCAGGAGAAGCACAACCCGCGCTCCGACCACGACGACTTCGCGAACGTCATGTCGCAGCGGCTGATGAACCAGCTGGTGAAGTGCATCAACAGCGGCAAGAGGTGCCGCCAGTAGGCGCGCCCGGACGTCATGAAAGGGCCGTTCAGGACGAAAAACGTCTTGAACGGCCCTTTCATGACATTTCCATGCGAGGGCGCGGCGGGGATGACCCGCGCCCCCACCCCCCGCGCCCGGGGTCCGGTTCCCGGCCCGGCGTAGGGGTACCGGGCCGGGAACCGGCGAGCGATACGGTTTTCCCTCCCTGGAAACCGGACCGCCCGGTCTGGGTCAGGCCGTCGTGGACAACCGGCTCACCCGGTCGAACACGAGCGGCACCGCGACGGCGGGGTTCAGTTCGGCGAGGACCGCTTCCGCGTCCAAACCGGGCAAGTGGATCCACGCGCTGTCGGCGAAGTCCGGGGTCGTGACGCTGATCCGGGCGCAGCGGGCCGGCGGGACCAGCGCGACCCCGAACGGCTCGACCACGTTGCGCCACACGGATTGCGAGACGATCATCCCGGCGCCGAACTTGTCGCCCGTCGGATCCGAACGGCACCAGTAGCCCACGGCGTCGTTGAAGGTCGAGGCGCACAGCAGCCGGGTCAGCGTGATGTACGTGCGGTGGTAGCGGTGGTTGTCCGCCATCGGTCCCATGTGGACCGCCACCCGTGCCCGCATCGGGACCCTGGCGTAGCGGTTGCGTGTCCGGAGCAGATGGTCCAGGTGGAACGCGACCTCGCAGAGCTGCCCGACGGCATGGTCCGGATACGCGACCATCAGCCCGTCCCCGGTCTCCCGGAAGTGACGCGCTTCCCCCGGGGCGAGCCCCACCGCGTTGAACGAGCGGGAAACCAGCGTTTCCATCTCGGTCTTCATCGGGTCCAGCAGGTCGTCGCTGGCCTTGGACGAACCGACGATGTCGACGGAAAGCACGGCGTGGGTGTGCGCGTTGTATCGGCCTGAGGTCAGCACCTGCATCTCTGCGACCCCTCCCCTGATCGGTGAAAACTGGCGGCAGGAAGCAGTGTTCCCACTCCTCACCGGAAGTTCTGTTCGGAACCGAACAAAACGTGACCTCGCGATGGTCAACGCCAGTGAGCTAAGTCACACCTTTTTCCGTGATCACCCGCAATGCCTCGCGGTCGATGACGGTGATCGCACGGCGCGAACTGGCCACAACTCCCGCCTTCCGGAGTTTGTCCAGCGCCTGCGCGACCATGGTCCGGCCCATCGGGATGAATTGCGCGAGTTCGTCCTGGCTCAACGGGATCCCGATCCGCCAGCCGGCGGGTGTCCGGATGCCACAGACGTCGACCAGGTAGTCGAGCCGGGTCGCGACCCGCGCCACCGCCTGCGGTTTCCACGACTGGGTCCGCTGACGCTGGGCGAGCACGAACCGGCGGGCGACGCTGACGAGCACTTCGCGCATCGCCGCCGGATGATCCAGCAGGAACCGGTTGAACTCGCTCGCCGCGATGCGCCGGACGTGCACCTCTTCGATGGCGACCACGTCGGCCATCCGGATACCGCCCGCGATCACCGCGATCTCGCCGTGCAGATCGCCGGGTACGCCGACGTCGAGGATGACGGTCGCGCCCATCCGATCGGCGCTGGTCACCTTCACGTAGCCGTACCGCAGCAACATGACGAAGTCGCCGGGTTCGCCCGCCCGCATCAGCGCCTGTCTGGCCTCGTAGGTCTGCGGGGTCCCCATCTCCAGCAACCGGGCGCGGACGGGTTCGTCCAGTCGCTCCAGGAACGGACGTTCTCTTTCTTCGGCGGCCTCTTGGCCCAAACCCACGAAACACCCTCCCAGGCAGTCGTGAACACCTATCGCGGAGAGTAACCGAGTCGGCCACCCGATCCGGCGGCGGAACCGTCGTGGGTGGTGAAGATGCCCAGCCGGACCAGTTCCGATCTGATCCACTCGGCCAGCCGGTGCAACGGTCCGTCCTCGGCCTCGACGAAATAGCTGTCCACGATCTGGTGTCGCCTATCGGCGTGCTTCGCCGCGTAAAGCAGCGCTGACCGTACCTCCGACACCTTCAGCGGAGCGACCTTGATCCCCGGAGCGGGCCGCACGGTGCTTTTGGCGGCCATCACCGCCAGCACGGCCTCCTCCAGGCTGAACCGGTGCTCCACCGGCACGACCACATGTTCCACGCCCTCGACAACCCGGCGCCCGATCAACGGCATGCTGCCAGATCAGCATGACGCACGGCCGTAGTCTGTTCGGCACCGAACACTCAACGCGGTTCGACCGCCCGGAGAGCCTCTTCGAGCGTTTCCCGGTACAGCCCCATCCGTTCGACGAGCATCACCGGATCAGGGTTCTCGTCCCCCGCGTGTCGTTCCAGCCGGTCGGTGGTCTGCTTCACCGTCACCCGCAGTTCGACGACTTCGGGGGTGTCCCGGTTCTTGTGTTCTTCCAGCCGGGCCACCGCCCGGCGGAAGGCTCCGGAAAGCTCGGTCTCGCCAGGCCGCACCGCTTCGATGGCCGTCAGCGCCCGGCCGAGCAGGCTGAAGTGGTCGTAGGGCGTGGGTTGCGGCGCACGCTTCTTCTCCCGCGCCGGCCTCCGCCGCCTGCCGTTCAGCACGAAGAACGCGGTCTCGGCCGGGACCAGCACGGCCAGCGCGGCGACCGCGCCGAAAAGCCACGCCTGCGGATGCGGATAGGTCACCGCGCGGCCGATCATCCCGGCGATCAGGCCGAGCACCACCGCGACGACGTGGAACGGCCGGTTGTCGTACTCGGCCATGTCAGAAGTTGCTGAAGACGTTGACGAACATCTTGTCGATGCCGTGCGGGTCGACGGCCTGATAGCTGCGGGCCTTGGACTTCTGCGCGATCTCGTCGAGGACGCGGCTGTCGGCCTGCGCGCCGTAGGCCATGGTGAAGATCCGGACGGAGTTGTCCAGCCGGTCGGCGTCGACGTTCTGCAGCACCTGCTCCTTCGTCCCGGCTTCGGTGTTCTCGCCGTCGGTCAGGAAGACGACGGCGTTGATCAGGTTCGGATCGAACTCCCGCCGCATCTTGTCGTTGGCCGCCATCACCGTCTGGTACAGCGCCGTATCCCCTCTAGGGGTCAGGTTCTCGACCAGCCGGAGCATCGGGTCGCGGACGTTCTTGACCTTGCCGATCGGCATCTTTTCCTCGTACCCGTCCGAAAACGTCCACAGCCCGACCTCGTCCTCGGGATGCAGGTACTCGAGTTGTTTCCGGATCGCGGGTTTCAGCAGGGCGATGCGGCTCTCGGAATACGGTTTGTCCTTGCGGTTCTTGTCGAACGGCTCGTTCATCGAACCGGACAGGTCCAGCACCAGCAGGATCCGGCCGCGCCGCTGCGTGTACTCCCAGCCGTCCAGCATCTTCTGGATCTGCTCGCCGGTGGGGACGCCGATCTTCGGGGGTTCCTGGGTCCCCTGAGTGCCCACGACCCCGGCCAGATCCGGCCCCGGCTTGCCATCCGGGTCGCGGAACCCGAGATCGCGGAACCGCTTCTGCTGCCCCTCTTCCCGCAGGAAGGCGTAGAAGTCCTCGGCCGCGGCCTGCTGGTCCGGCGACGCGTTCGCGGTGGTCAAGAAGGGGTGGTCGATCAGCATCGTCCCCTCCTTGGGGTGCACGGCGACCAGCGGGCGCAGCGGAGCGACGGGGTTCGCGTTCAGCTGCGCCGGATCCCCCGTCGGCACGCCGCGGTTGTAGAGGTAGACCATCTGCTCCTGCATCGCCATCGCGCTGATGTAGGGCGTGGGCTTCTTGCGGTCCTCGTCGTACAGCGTTTTGAGGAACGCCACCGAATCGTCGCTGTAGTAGGCGACCGACGCCTCGATCCCGCGGACGAACTGCACGGTCTCCGCGGTCCCGATCTTGCCGTAGTCGCCGCCGGTCGCGGCGAAGTAGGTCGCGATGGTCGCCGCGAGCCCGGACGTCGACCGCCGCGGATTGTCCTTGCCGAGCGTGAAGTTGCCCCACTTCGCGTACTCCGCGCCCTTCGAGGCCCAGCCACCGTCCCGGTTCACCTGCAGGACGTCACCCCAGCCGAGGGTCTTTTCCGGCCAGCCCATCGCCTTGGCCATCGGTTCCGGCATCGCGATCACCATCGGACTGGTCGCGAGCGACGTCTTCGGCCCGGCCTTGATCCGCTCGCCTTTCCCCCGCTGCCGCAGCAGATCGAGCCAGAGCGAGGAACTCGGCATCCAGACTTGGGGCTCGGGCTGGCGGTCGTCGACGTCGTTCCAGCCGTCGGCAATGAGGTCGAGTGTGGCGCCCGAGGTCTTCTTGTGCGCCTCGACCTTCGCGCATTTGCCGCCGTCGAACGTCCGGCCGGTCTCGTTGTACCGTCCGGCCAGTTCGGCGATCAGATCGCCCTTCTCCGTCGAGGAACTGGTGACCAGCCGGACGCAGTCCGCCCTGGACGCGTTCGACGGCGCGGTGACCGTGGTCGCGAGCAGGACGATCACGAGCGTCCCGACGAGCGCGCCGAAGACGAGCGAAAGCCAGCCTGATCTCCGCATGCGCCGCCCCCTAGCCGTCGTAGCGGGCAAGTGTAGCTACAACGTGGTTTCCGGTTCCGTCTCCTCGGTCACCAGATCGTAGGTTTCGAAACTGAAGCGCGCGAGAGTGCCCACCCAATTCCGGTAAACCTGTAGATCATCGAAGGATTCGACGTCTAGCCGCCATTCAGGTGGAAAGGCGTCGCGTGACGATTCCCCGGCGGAAAGCGCGATGAACGTCGCACGCGCGGCGGCCGGATCGGCGACCAGCAGGGCGAGCAGGACGAGCACCGCGCGATAGGGGCCGGCGACGAACGCCTCCAGCTCCGCGTCGGGGATTCCGATGCGGACGAGCCGGTAGAGATTGACCAGTTTCCGGATCTCGCGCGGGGTGTTCAGTCTTTTCCGCAGCACGTGGACGAAATCGCGTTCGACCTCGGTGAGCCGCAACCGATCCGGCCGCATGTTGTAGAACGTCGGCGGGGCCGTGTCCTGGACCACGACCTCCGCCTGTTCGCCGCGTTCGGGGGAGCTCTCGTCCTCCGGCCATTCTTCGTGCGCCGACGTCCGCGGTTCCCGTCGCTCGATCGGCATCAGGGCGTCGATGAGTTCGTCCGCCGCGCTTCCCATGGGGCGCAGGGCGAACACGATCTGGAAGATCTTGTCGAGGTACTCCGTCCGGCTCGTCTCCCCCGCGCCGAACAGTTCTTCGTGGTGCTGGTCGAGGCATCGCCGCAACCAGCGCGGGTCGACGGCCACCACCACCACGAACGCGGGCAGCGCCAGCAGCAGATGGACCGCGGCCAGCACTTCGATGACCTTCGACGGCGGGCAGCGGTCGAGGTCGTCGATGTAGAGGACGATCCGTTCCAGCGGCGGTTTGCCCTTCCCGCCCGCCAGCAGCCATTGCTCCCGCGCGTCGGCCAGATCGGCGCTCAGATCCGCGAGATCCTCCCGGACCCGGGCGAAAACCCCTTGGTAATCCCCGTATCTACCGGATTTCGCCTCCTCGATCAGATCGCCGAGCCTGCTTGCCGCGTCCAACCGCCGGAGCCGTTCCTCGGTCTCCCGCACCTCGGCCTCGAAGCGTTCCTCGCGTTTGTCGACGTCGTTCCGCAGTTTGTCCAATGTGGACTTGACCGGCGCGAGGGCGGCCCTGGCGGTGGTGAGTGCCGGGGTCAGCACGGCGCCGAGCGCGACGACGGCACCCGCCGCGGCGAGAATCGCGTTGTGCCACAAGGCCCAGCCGGTGATCGCCGCGGCGATGCCGAGCACACCGGCCACGGCGTAACCCGTCACCGCGAGCCGTCGCCGCCGTCGTTCGGCGCGGTCCACCCCGGAAACCAAGAGCCGCCAACGCCAAGTGAGCGGAGAGTCCGCCTTCACGGCCTTCAGCCCCGCGAGCCGGGTCCGCAATGCTTCGCGTTCGGCGTGGACCTCGCCGGCGTCCGCATGCGCCTCGGGTGCGCCGAGGTTGCGGAACAGATGGTCCACCAGCCCGACCCACAGATGGTCGTCGTGATACTGCCAGGCGTTGAACCGGATCTGCCGGATCTCACCGGCGAACACGCTGTTGGCGGCGTCGCCGCGGGACCGGCTGGCCAGTTCGGCCACCCGGTCCGTCACCTGCCGGACGAAACTCGACTTGCCGGACCCCCACGGACCCAGCAGCGCGACGCACAGCGGCGGGCTGGTCTCGCGGTCGGCGATGACCGCGGCGAGCGTGCGCACGTCGTCGTGGAAACCGATCAGATCGACCGGGCTTTCGACGTCGGGCGTGATCCGCGGCCGCGCCCGGCCCGGTTTGGGCTCGACGAACCCGGTGCCGTCGATCTGGTTGCCGAAGCGGTCCCACACCCGGATCGTGCGGTCGTCCCCGACCGTGACGATCTTCTCGTTGCCCGCGGTGCACGCGATCGCCCGGACATTCCCCTGATGCCCCTTGAGGAGCGTGTAGTCCCGCGGGTCGTCGACCTCGCGGACGCGGACCTCGCCGTCGGAACCGCCGGAGAGCACCAGTTTCCCGTCCGCGCCGAAGGCCAGCGCCCGCACCACCCCGGTGTGCGCGGGGAAGACGAGGGCGGGATCGCCGTTGCGGCCCCACAACCGGACCGTCTCGCCGTCGGCGGACAGCACCTGCTCGCCGTCGGGCGAGATCGCGATCACGTGGATCGCGCCCGCCCCACCGAACCGGTAATGGGAAACGACTTCCCGGTTCCACAGCCGCACGCCCCCGGCGTCGTCCCCGGCGACGACGAACCGGCCGTCCGGGGTCACCGCGACCGACTCGATCTCCGGGCCGCCGGTGCGCAGGCCGCGTACCGTCACGCCGTCCAGCCGCCGGACCTCGACGGTGCTCCCCGCGCCGGACACGACGAACTCCTTCGCCACCGCGACCGCCACGGTCCGCTTGGTGGTCTGGACCTCCGGAGGATGCGCCTCGGTGCCGGAGATCCGCCAGCTCCGCACCGTCGCCCCATCGCAACCGACCACGTGCCGACCCGAGATACCCACCGCCAGCACCGGCCGATCATGGCCGCTCAGCGCGAATCGCTGCGCCCCGGTCTCCAGGTCCCAGACCCGGACCGTCCGGTCCGCACCCCCGGTGACCAGCAGGTTCCCCTTCACCGCGACCGCGAGGATCGGTGCTTCGTGTCCGGTGAAACGTGCCGTCGTCATAACGGCACAGTCTTCCGGTCGCGTCAAGATCATGGTTAACGACAGACGACTATCGGCGGGTACCCCGAGCGCTTCGACAGGTTCAGTGTCGACACTGCTCCGAAATTCCAGCACGCCTTCGACGCGAGGAGTTCAAACGTGCTTCGACGTACCTTCGCCGCGGTGCTCACCGGCGCCGCGCTCTCCATCTCGGCGCTCACGGCACCCTCCGCGGGTGCCGCCGAGATCATGGCGACCACTCTGACCTACGACGACAGCCAGGCCGCGGAGTTCAAGGACGCGGTGGCCGCGGGCGTCAACGTCTGGAACACCAACGTCACCAACGTCCGTCTCGTGAAGGCGACGCCGGGCCAGCGGGTCAACATCCGGATCATCGCCGACAACGGCTGGCCGCGCGCCACCCTCGGTCCCGTTCGCCCGAGCGGCACGGTCACCGTGTGGTACGGCAGGCAGGCCGTCCAGCAGGGCTACAACAAGACCCGCATCGCGTCGCACGAACTGGGCCACAGCCTCGGCCTGCCCGACGTGAAGCCCGGGCCGTGCTCGTCGCTGATGTCCGGCTCGACCGGTGGCGTCAGCTGCGCCAACGTGAACCCCAACGCCCAGGAGAAGGCCAGGGTCCAGCAGCTCTACGCCGGCACCGCCGTGCAGAGCGCCGACGCGGGCAAGGTCCTCGCGGAAATCGGCTGATCCCCGCGCCAGGGGGTGCCCGCCCGGCACCCCCTGGCCTGGGTGATCTTCAGGCGTTCGCCGTGATCGCCGCCGCCGGGCACAACTGCACGGCGTCGCCGATCTCCGCCGGATCGCGGTCCAGCAACCGGACCCGGCCGTCTTCCTCGTCCTGCGCGAACACCTCCGGCGCGGTCAGCACGCACATTCCGGCGCCCACACAGCGTTCCCGGTCCACTTCGAGCCTCATCGCGATCAGCTCCAGGCCACCGGGAGCGCGTACACCCCGTAGATGTCGGAATCCGTCCGCATCGGGATCTCGTCGGCCGGAACGGCCAGGCGCAGCTTCGGGAACCGCGCGAGCAGCCCGGTGAAAGCGACCTTCATCTGCACCCGCGCCAGCTGCTGGCCGAGGCACTGGTGCACCCCGTGCCCGAAAGTGGCGTGCCCGGCGGCGTTCCGCCGGACGTCGAGCCGGTCGGGTTCCGGGAACTTCAGCGGATCGCGGTTGGCCGCCTGGGCCGAAAGCGCGACCACTTCGCCCGCTTTGACGAGCTGTCCGCCGATCTCGACGTCTTCGAGCGCGGTGCGCGCCCCGGTGTGCGTGATGGTCAGATAGCGCAGCAGTTCCTCGATCGCGCCGTCGATGAGCTCCGGATCCTCGCGCAGAGCGGCGAGCTGGTCCGGGTGCTGCAGAAGGGCGAAAGTGCCCAGCGCGAGCATGTTGGCCGTGGTGTCGAGACCGGCACCCAGCAAGAGGAAAGCGATGCTGGTCAGCTCCTCGTCGGTGAGCTCCGTGGTCGTCAGCTCGCCGAGGATGTCATCGGTCGGCTCTGCCCGCTTCGCAAGGATGAGCTTGTAGAGGTACTCCCCCAACGCGTTGATGGCGGCTTCCTGCTCCTCGGCCGAGGCGTCCGGCAGGTTCAGCGGCATGACGTTGCGGCGGAAGAACTCGTGGTCCTCATAGGGGACGCCGAGCAGCTCACAGATCATCAGCGCCGGAATGGGCTGCGCGAAGGCGGGTACCAGATCGGCCGTCGTTCCCTGGCGCTCCATCGCGTCGAGGTACTCGGTGGTCACCTGCTCGACCCGCTCGCCGAGCAGCCGCATCCGGCGGACGGTGAACTTGCCGGTGAGCAGCTTGCGGTAGCGGCCGTGTTCGGGATCGTCCATTTTGATGAACATCCCCGGTGCCGCGGGCGGCATCTCCACCATCGCGGCCGCCCCGGGCAGCGGCGAATGCATCAGCTCCTGCCGGGCGCTGAACCGGGGATCCGCGAGGACCGCCCGGGCGATCGCGTGGCCCGTCGCGAGCCAGCCTTCGTGCCCGTCGGGGAACGTCAGCCGGACGAGCGGGTGCTCGTCGCGCAGCGTGCCGAGCTCTGCGGGCGGGTCGAACGGGCAGCCCTTCGGGCGTTCGAGGGGCAGCTCGGTGAGATGTGGGACCGAGGTGGTCATTTCTGTTCCTCCCAGTTTTTACCGATGCCCAAAGGCTACGTTGCATTCAGGTTCCCTTCAAAGCTAGTTGCTGGCCTTTTTGGTGTTCTTGCTGGTAGATTTCCGTAAATCGTTGCAACGATCTTGTCGGTGAATGCAACGACGTGTTGCAATGATCTGCGGGTGAACGCACAGGAGGTGCCCATGCCGGGCGGCAGACTGACCCAGGAGGACCGTCGGCTGATCGCGACCTGGCTCAAGGACGGCCTCGGTTACGCCGAGATCGGCCGTCGGCTCGGGCGTCCGACGTCGACGATCAGCCGCGAGGTCGCGCGCAACAGCGGCCGATCCGGCTACCGCGCCGAAGAAGCGACCCGGGTGACCGGAGAACGCGCGCGGCGCGGCAAACCCCGGCCGCGCGCCGTCCCCGTCGTCGAGAACGGCTACGGCCGCGACCCCGAAGCCGTCCGTGCCTTCGAAACCGAGTTCGCCGAAATGATCGTCGCGACCGGCCTCCCCCGCATGACCGCCCGGCTGCTCGCGTGTTTGTCGGTCAGCGACGACGGTGTGCTCACCGCCGCCGAACTCGCCCAGCGGCTCCAGGTCAGCCCGGCCTCGATCTCGAACGCCGTCGCCTACCTCGAAGCCCAAGCGATGCTCCGGCGGGAACGGGACGGCCGGCGCGAGCGCTACGTCATCGACGAGGAAATGCCGCAACGGGTGTGGGACGAAAGCGTCCGGTCGAATCAGGAATGGGTGCGGATCGCGCGCCGGGGCGCCGAAGTCCTCGGCACCTCGACCCCCGCCGGCGCCCGCATGGACGACCTCTCCCGGTTTCACGCGCGTATCAACGAAATCATGCTCGACGACCGGGTCGCGGTTTTCGCCGGTGACGCCTTGACCGTGCTCGCCGCCCTTCTGCATGCCGACCGGGCGCTTTCCGTTTCGGCCCTCGCCGGCGCGCTGGAGTGGGCGCCTGATCGGGTGGCGGCCGCTTTGCTCGTGGTGGAGGAACATCCGCATATCGCCGGGCCGGTGCGGGTGGATTGCCGTGATGGGTTGTATCGGGCGGTGCCTTTGGTGGAACGGCTCACGGTAGGGCAGTTGGCGGCTTTGGGGTCTTGAGGGTTGGGGGTTGGCTTTGGCGTCGTTTTTCGGCGACGGTGCCTTGTTGGCAGGCTCAGCTGTCGGCGGCTTGCGGTCCTCGCTCGTCGCCGCTCTCCGGCAACTTTCAGCCCACTGCAGCCTTCCGCCCGTCGCCGCTTTTCGGCAACGGGTTCAGAACGGTGGCGGCTCGTCGGCCGCCGGGCGGGGTTCGTGCAGCGGCGGTGGCGTGCTGTCGCACTGCTGCCCGGTGGGTGTGGTGATCGTCAGAGTGCCATCAGAGGCGAGCCGGTAGATCCAGCCGGGTTCGTCTTTCAACCGGTGGTCGCGGCGGCAGAGATCGATGAGGTCGATATCGGAGGTGTGGCCGCCGTGTTGCCACGGCACCGAATGGTCGATGTCGCAGGCTTGGGCGGGTCGGTGACAGCCGGGTCTTCGGCATTCACGGTCCCGCACTCGCACGAACTCGGCCAGACCAGCTGTCGGCCGGTAGCGGTCGCGGCCGAGGTCAAGCACCTGCCCGGAGAGCGGGTCGGTGATGATCCGCCGTAACACAGTGTTCTGACCGGCGGCGATATGCCTGGCCAGTGCGGCGGGGATCGTGCCATGCCCCGCCAGTTCCGCCGGATCGTCGTTCAGGCCGAGATAGGTGAACAAATCCATGTACAGGAACACTTCGCTGCGTTCGCTCGTGCCGCCTTGGCCGCCGAGCAGCAGATCGAGGGCGACATCGGCCCGTAACTGGTCGAGAGTACGGGTTTCACCACCGGTTCTGAGAGCCCGCGCTTCACGATCGATCCGCTGATAAGCGGCAGCGACCTTCTCCACCGGCCCATCCTCGACCTCGATCGACGCCACCCCGGTCTCACCCTGCCGCACCGTCAGACGACGACCCTCACGATGCCGCTCAGCCCGCTTACCGGCGCCCTCGGGATCGATCGTGTTCGCCGCATGGTTGGCCGCCTTCCGGACCTGATCCGGGTTCTTGCCACCAATCCGATCCTCCAACACGGCGTCGACCGCTTGAGCGTCCTCATCGGACAGCCAGGCAGTGGCCGTCGCGACCTTCATCGCGCTGAACCCACCAAGTTCCCCCTCGTCCATCAGATTCAACGTGCGAGGCAGCCGGCTGGTCAGCGCGTCCGCCGCAGCGACCATGTCGCCCGCATGATTGTCCGTGACAGACAATGCGAACGCGACCTCCTGCGCCACACTCCGCGCACCCTCACGATGCCGGTTCAACTGCGCCAACGCCCGAAACCGCACCGCCTCCAAACGCGCGATCCCCGCCGACGCTGCTTGCGCCAACGCGACGGAATCCTTGTCGTCCAACATATTCGCGGCATCGTTCACCGCGGCCAGCACCTCGGGATCGGTGAGGCCTTCCAAGAGCGCCACAGGCGCGGAATGAGTGTCCACCCCACGAACATACGACCCACCACCGACAATTCCCGACCCCACGAGCGGCAGACGCATTGCCGATTTTCGGCAACGCACACGACATCAGTATCACCAGCAAATAACGTGAAACCAATTCCAGCAATGGGAAAACGCGTAGACGCCGTCGCCGTTTTTCGGCAACGAGCCTCCTCAGCGCGAGGACTGTCCACCATGGCAACAAAACCGGCGGCCCATCACCGTCTCCCGGTAATGGGCCGCCGCAGTCAAAACCCAAGAAAGCCCTACATCACATCCCGCACAACCATCCGCTCCGAAGCCCGCTCGATAGCCGCCTCGACCGCACCCACCCGATCAGCCAGCAGCCCCACAGCGCCGACAGCGCGGCTCATCGGGTCCTCATCGTCCCCGCCCAGCGCTTGCGCACGCAGATAAGCCGCCTTCACGTCCGCCCATCGTTGCGCCTGAGAGGCGGTCAGCCGCCCGCGGAGTTCGGCCAGCTTCAACAGGTTGGCTTCGGCGCCCGAAGTGAGCGTCTGCGCTTCGCCGGCGTAGTGGTCGTCGATCAGCGCTTCCAGTTCCGCGTCGTTCATCGCGGGCACGATCCGGCCGGCGAGTTTGTTCATGTTGCGGTACGAGCCTTGGAGCTGGAACGGAGGTTCGACCCGGGACGCGTCCGCTTGCGCCGCGGAAGCGATGTACGCCTGGTTGTTCGTCAGGACGATCCGCTGCACCTTGATCAGTTTTCGCAGCACGGCGAGGATCTGCTCCAGTTCGGTCGCAGAGTACGCGTGTTTCAGCTGATCCGCCCGCACCGAGCCGTCGCCGCGGGCCAGCCGGACCAGAACGTCCACATCGGACCGTTCCCGCGAGACCAGCGGGGCCAGCACGGTGTTGGCGGTGAGCGAGTTTTCGATGTAGCTCAGCGCGAACAGGTCTTCCTTGCCCGACAGCACATCGCCGAGGTTCCACACGTCCGCGCGGTTGGCGAGCATGTCCGGGATCCGGAACCGCTTGCCCTGCTCGGTGTACGGGTTACCGGCCATGCAGACGGCGAACCGCTTGCCCCGCAGGTCGTACGTCCGCGTCCGGCCCTCCCAGACGCCTTCCATCCGCCGCTGCGCGTCGCACAGCGAGATGAACTTCTGCAACAGTTCCGGCGAGGTGTGCTGGATGTCGTCCAGATACAGCAGCACGTTGTTGCCCTGCTCCAGCGCGAACGAGATCTTCTCGACCTCTTGCCGCGCCGTCGCGTTGGGCGCGTCCGCCGGATCCACCGACGTGACCTCGTGCCCGAGCGCCGGTCCGTTCACCTTCACGAAAACCAGCCCGAGACGGCTCGCGACGTACTCCATGAGCGTCGTCTTGCCGTAACCGGGCGGCGAGATGAGCAGCAGCAGACCGGACTGATCGGTCCGCCGCGCATCGCCCGTCGCGCCGAGCTGTTTCGCGAGGTTGTCGCCGATCAGCGGCAAGTAGACCTCGTCGAGGAGCCTGTTGCGCACGAAGGCGCTCATCACCTTCGGCTTGTACTCGGCCAGCCGCAGCCTGTCGCGCTCGGCCGCCACCAGGTCGTTGCGCAACCGTTGGTACGCCCGGAAACCGGGGACTCGGTCGCGCCGGAATCGCCGGGTCCTGGCGAGCGTCTCGTCGAGCCGCAGGGTCAGTGACCGGTTGACGATCCGCGGATGCGAGCCGAGCAGACCGTCCACAGTGGCCGAAAGTTCAGCCGAAGAGTCGTACCGCGGCAGGTCGGCCAGTTCGATCGCGACGGCCTCCGCGAGTTCGTCACGAGAAAGACCAGCAGAGTCCACAAAGGACGAAAGCCAGGCCTCGGCGAGCTGATGACGATCCACCAGATCTTCGAGCGCACGCAGGTCTTCGGCGAAGCTCCGGCGGTCCAGCCGGAACTTGTCGAGCAGCGTCCGCGCGCCACCACTGGTGACGAACCCGGGCGACGCGTCGGCCAGTTCCTCGAACAGGTACTCGCCGGCGAGTTCGAGATCCAGCGTCAGCCCCGAGGACGTCGCGAACGCGGCCATCGCGTCGGCGAGTTCCCTTGCCAGCGCGTCGATCGCCGTGGTGTGCCCGAACGCTTCCCGCACCCGCGAGAGCGACGCGGCACGCGTGGTCCAGGCGGACTTCGCCGTCTCTTCGGCGCCGAAAGCCCAGAACAGCTGGGCGGCGGCCCGGGCGGCGGGCGGATACCGCAGCAACCCGGCGGCGGACCGCAGGCGCACCAGCACCGCCAGGATGGCGGCGGCGTCGTGGTCGTGCACGCCACGCGCGTAACCCTCGTCGTAACGATCCCCTGCCGCACGCCGGACGACATCCAGCAGATCGCCGTCCTGCAAGTCCGGCTGTTCGGCCAGGATCGACGTCGCCAGGTACTCGGCGCGGTAGACCTCGGCCGACTCCGAGACCAGCAACTGGTCCCAGTACGGCCGCGTCTCCTCGAACGCGGGATCCCGCACCGGCGAACGGTAATCGGTGCCGGTGATCGCGAACTTCATCCCGCCGTCGTGCGGCACCAGGGTGAGGTCGATGTCCTGCGTGTTGACCGCGAACGTGTTGCGGCCCAGCCGGATCGTCTCGCCGCCCTCTCCGTAGAGGTCGAGCCTGTCGCGCAGTGCGCGCCCGGCTTCCTGGCGCGCGGCCTTGACCCGGCCTTCAAGCTCTTCGGCGCGCACCTGATCACCGAGGTCACGCAGTTCGGTGACGACGCTGCGCAGCTTCGCGACCATCGGGTCGGAGGCGAAGTAGGTGTTGATCTCGTCGACCGAGCCGAGCGTGCCGACCCGCCGGGTCACGCTCGTGAGGATCCGCTCGGCCGAATCGACCAGCCGGTCCGCCCTGCGCGCCCGCTCGTCGAGCAGTGCCTGCTTGCGCGAGGAGAACGCCTCGTAGACGTCGGTGCGCTTCTCGCCGAGCGACGCCAGGAAGTCGTCGAACTCCCCGAACCGCGACTCGAGGTTTTCCAGCTGCAGCAGCAGTCTGCCGAGCTGCTCGTCGCAGCGGTCGGGCGTGTCCGCGACCGCGAGCCCGCCGGTGATCGCCTGTGCGAGCAGCGCGAACTCGGCGGCGAACTCGGCCCGGCCCTCGGTCTCCAGCAGCTCCTTGCGCCGCGCGTCGAGGGTCGCGCGAGCCCGGTTGACCGCGCCGATGACCTCCCCGACACGTTCGAGGATCTTCGTCCGCACCACGGCGTCCGCGATCTCCAGCCCGCCGACGACGTCGGTGAGGACTTCGAGCCCGCCGGACTGCTCGTCCAGCCGTTCGGCGACCGGGACCGCTTCGGCGACCGTGGAGATCGCGCCCGCCGCCTCGATGAGGCCGTCGACCTCGGCGTGATAGCTCGTGAACGCGTCCTCGCCCTGCAGGAACCGGACGGCGCGCTGCGCCGCTTCGCTGAAATTCCCGTCGAGATCGGCGATCAGCTTGTCGACGCGGTCGGTGTCGACGTACCGCAGCTCCCGCACGGTGACAAGATGCCCGCGCGCACGGTGCATTTCCGCGAGCCTGCGCACCCACGCGTCGGCCGCGTTCAGCGCCTCGCCGCGGACCTTGCGCACCAGCGACGCGGTCTCGGCTGCCGCTTCTTCGACGGCTTCGGCCGCCTGCGCGGTGAGCGAAGTGACCGTCTCGAATTCGTCGAGCACCTGCTCGGCGGTGACCCGGACGTCGGACAGCGGCGACCGCAGATCGCCGAGTTCGGCCTCGCCGAGCCAGTGGTAGTGGTCGAAGACCCGCGAGCACGCGGCGATCAGCGCCTCGAACACCGCCGCCGACGGCGCCATCTCTTCGACCATCCGGCCGATCGAGAGACAGTCGGAGATGCCGCGGACCAGATCGGCGTTGCCGACCCGCTCCAGCGGCCCCGTCCCGGCCGGCTGCGACGCGGCGTACGTGTCCGACTGGAACGGCGTCCGCCACACCTGCATCGGGTGCACGCGGCTCGGCTCGTCGGACAGCGCGCGGAACAGCACCATCGTGCCGTCGTCGAACAGCGAATACCCGTGGCACGGGATCGGGTTCGAGACCTCTTTGCGGATCACGTTGTACGGCAGGAGCAGCGAGCGTCCGTCGGCCCGCGCGTGGAAGACGTAGAGCACGTCCTCCCCGTTGGGCGAACGGATCACGCGCTCGAATTCGAGACCGTCCACAGTGGTGTCGAGGGTCTTGCTGACACCCGTGTCGAGGTAGTAGCCGCCGGGGAAGATGATCCCGTGGTCCTCGGGCAGCCGCTGGCACGCCTGCCCGATGCCGTCGAGGCGCACCACGTTCCGGGTGCGGGTGTTGAACACCAGGTACCGGTACTCGGTCTCCTTGTACGGCAGCATCCGCAGCAGGATCAGCGGGCCGATTCTGGCGTAGGAGACCTCGGCGTCGGCCAGGCTCTGCAGTGGCTCGTCGACCGGTTCGGAGTAGACGCCTTCACCGGTCTCGGTGTTGTTCTCGACCTTGATCGTCAGGTTGCCGCCGACGGTCTCGACGAACACCTCGTCCTCGATCGAGATATGCGGATGCCGCCCGAGGACGTGCTGCTCGCGGCCGGTCTCGACCCATTCGAAGTCGTGCGACGGCGGGAAGACGTGGTCGCGTTCGCCCCGGCTGTCCACATAGGACACCTTGCCGTCGGCGGCCACGCCCCAGCGCAGCACGCGGATGTCCTCGGTCCGCGGGCCGATCTGGAACACCGCGAGCAGTTTGCCCTCGACCCGCCGCAGCTGCAGCAGTTTCGCCTGCCGGTAGTACCGGTACAGCTCGGCGAAATCGCGGACGAACTGCTCGTCGCGCAACAGCTCCGGCAGCTCCTCGGCCGGCACGTCGTCGAAGCGGAACGCCTCGTCGTCATGGCTGAAACCGTGCAGCGAGAAGACGTCGTCGACCGTCGTCTCCGGTTTGAGGCCGATGAAGACGTTGTAGCCGAACAACATCCGGCCGCCGACCGACACGACGTCGCGCGGTACGCAGTTGTTCGCGGTGCGGATCCGCTCCGTGCCGATCAGCGCGAGCTGCGCGCTGCCGAAGACGCCGAGCCGCGCGGTGTTGAGCTCGTCCGCGCGTTTCGCCAGTTCGGCGGCCTGTGCGGCGAGCCGGGCGCGGAGCACCTCGTAGGTGCCCGCGTCCAGCTGCTCCGTTCCTGCCGCCGGTTCGGTCGTCGTCACTGCTTCGCGGGGGCGAGAGCGGCGACGGACGTGTCAGCGAGGCCGAGCCGCTGCGCCATGGCCAGCAGCTCCTGCACCTTGCCGCTGTCCGGGCCGCCCGCCTGCAGCTGCTTGGCCAGGAAGGCCGACAGCGTCAGGTTCTTCACGTCCTCCGTGCTCACCGAGCCGACCAGTTTGGTCAGGTCGTCGGTGAAGCTGCCCGTTCCGTCGAGCCACGACTTCCCGAGCGTCTGGACGACGTCCGAGTGCTCGACGAAACCGTCCACGCTCTTGCCGAGGCCGATCGAGCCGATGACCTTCTCGAAGAACATGGTCTCGCCGCCGACGATGTCGATGTCGGCCTTCTCCAGCCCGATGCCCAGCACCGTGGCCTGTGCCTCGGCGACCTCGCGCTGCACGTTGAGCGCGGCGAGCCGGATCTCCTTCTCGGCCTCCAGGCGCAGGCGGTACTCCTCGTGCTGGCGGCTGGCGGAGTCGAGCGCGGCCATCGCGGCGGCCTTCTCGGTGAGACCTTCGGCCTCGCCCTTGAGCTTGTCGCGCATCGCGTCGGCGAGCACGATCGCCTTCTCGCGTTCGACGATGGCCTCGGCGCGGCCGACCTTCTCCAGCGCGTCGGCGTCGCGTTCCTTGACCTGCGCCGCGGCCAGGCCGACCGCGGCCTCCTCGGCCTGGATGCCTTCGGCCAGGCGGATCTTCGCCCTGGTCTCCAGCTCGGCGGCCTGCTGGCGCGCCTCGGCCAGCGTCAGCTCCTCGCGGGCCTTGTGCTTCGACGCGGCCTCGGCGGCTTCCGCGGCCTTGATGTCCTTGACGAGGTTCTCCTGAGCCTCCGCCTCGGCCCGGATGATGATGGCCTCGCGCTGACGCTGTGCCTCTTCGACGACGCGGAGCTTCTTGATGTTCTCTTCCTGCTCCGCCACGGTCTTCTCGACGGCGATCCGCTCGCGGATCACCTCGGCGATGGACCGCTTCTCGGTCTCGATCTCCTTGTCCTTGGCGATCCGGGACAGCTCGGTCTCGCGTTCGCGGCCGATGACCTCGAGCAGCCTGTCCTTCTCGATGCGCTCGCTCTCGATGGCGATCACGCGTTCGCGGTTCTTGCCCGCGACCTCGATCTCACGCTGCTGGTTCTGGTGCTGGATCCCGAGCTGCTCGTCGGTGCGCAGTCCGGCGGCCTGCGACTTGAGCCGCTCCTCCGCCTGCACCTTGGCGATCTCGGCCTCTTCGCGGGCACGCATGGTCTCGACCTCGCGGCGCTGCTTGATCTCCGCGTCGGCCTGCCGCCGCTCCAGTTCGAGGATCGCCTCCTTGGCGTCCACGTTCTGGCGGGTGATCTCCTTCTCCTCGCTGCGGCGGAACTCGTTGGTGCGCACGTGCTCGATCGCGGTCAGCTCGGTGATCTTGCGGATACCCTGCGCGTCGAGGATGTTCGCGGAGTCGAGCTGCGCCATCGGCGTCTGCTCGAGGTAGTCGATGGCCGCGTCCTCCAGGCTGTACCCGTTGAGGTCGGTGCCGATGACGCGGATGATCTGATCGCGGAATTCGTGGCGTTTGGTGTAGAGATCCACGAAGTCCAGCTGCTTGCCGACGGTTTTCAACGCCTCGGAGAACTTGGCGTTGAACAGTTCCTGCAGGGTCGCCTCGTGGCTCGCGCGTTCGGTGCCGATGGCCTGCGCGACCTTGATCACGTCCTCGACGGTCTTGTTGACCCGCACGAAGAACGAGATCCGGATGTCGGCGCGGATGTTGTCCCGGCAGATCAGGCCCTCGCGGCCGGTCCGGGTGATCTCCATGGCCTTGACCGAGGTGTCCATGATCTCGGCCTTGTGCAGCACCGGCAGGACGATCGCGCCGGTGAACGTCACGTCGACGCGGCGGACCTTCGAGATGATCAGTGCCTTACCCTGCGGCACCTTCTTGAACAACCTGGTGATCGTGAAGAGCAAGACCAGGAGGATGACAACTACCACGGCGATCAGAACGCCGGCCCCCACGCTGATGGCACCCATAGTGTTCCTTTTCTGCTTCAGATGTCCAAAGACTCGACCCAGAAGAACTCGCGTTCGGAGTCGTAGTCATAGAGAACCACGCGGCTGCCCGCCGTCAGGTTGCCTTGGCCCGCCTGCCGAACGTCCACAATGGCCGTCGACCCGTCGGCGGCGGCGACTTCGGCCTGCCCGAAGTCGTGCGTGACCGACGAGGTGCGGATGACCGCCGCCCTGCCGACGAAGTCCTTCCTGCTCGGTTCCCTCGCGGGACCGAACACCCGGCGTAGTGGCACCACGATCACCCTCGTCCCGAGTGTGCCGAGGACGAGCGCGACGGCGAGCACGCCGACCCCGAACCCGATCCTCGATGGTGTCGAAAGCTCAAGGTCATCGAGAAGAACCGTCCCTGCCAGGCTGGCGAACCAGGTGAATGCGATCAGCAAAGAGAGCGAAATGGACAGTGGGACGCCGCCGAAACCGGCCAGGAGCCCGTCGCCGCCGTCGAAGTCGTCGACATCGACCGCGCCGAGCAGTGCCAGCAGCCAGTAGCCGATCACCACGATCAGCAGGAAGCTGAAGAGCACGGCCGGGAACCCCAGAGCCGCGGTGACGAACCCGCCCATCGCCGTCGTTCCCTCCCCCATTACCCCGGGTCAGGACTATAACCAGCGCGTGACGCCGGGCGGGCCGTTTTCGGCTACGACTGGGTCACGGTGTGCGGAAGCGTGCGCGGGCCCTCCCCGCATTTAGTCCTCTGAATGCGATCCGGCCTGGGAGCGGAGCGTTACGCCGACCGGCCGCCCGGAAGCCATCCGGTTGGACCTGTCGCGCCATCGGGGCGAGCCCTACTCTCCAGTATTGAGAGTGACACAGGACACACCACGGTCTTGGGAGGCTCCCTTGGGTTGGCACGTTCGCGAGACGATCGACGAGGATCAGCGCGAACGGCGGATCCGCCAC
Source organism: Amycolatopsis sp. SB7-3 (assembly GCF_041021335.1). NCBI lineage: Bacteria > Bacillati > Actinomycetota > Actinomycetes > Pseudonocardiales > Pseudonocardiaceae > Amycolatopsis > Amycolatopsis sp. SB7-3. Next base: position 144,423 of record NZ_JBFPJQ010000007.1, on the reverse strand, counting down.
GTCACCCGGTGCCTGAGTTGCACGCTCACCTGCGTCCATTGTGGACTCCCCGCGCGCTTCTCCGTGCCCGCCGGACATCCCGGTCTCGGCGTCGTCGAACACCTCCCCGGCGTGACCTCCCCCGGTCTCCCCGATCTCGCGCTGCTGCACCGATTCTGCCGGGACAACCTCGCCGCGGAGCCGGGGATCGCGCTCAGGCGCGCCTATCTCGGCCTGGCGACCGAACTCTTCGAAACGGGGCGGCGGATCCGCCGTCACCGCAGGCTCGGCGTGCATCCGCCACGGCCGGGCCATCTGGAGGCCTACCGAAAACGGTGGCGAGTGGCCAAAATGCGGTACGCCTGCAAGGCGTGCCGGTACTACACCGGCTCTCACTGAGCCGATTCTCCCCCGGAGGACTCGTGCTCGTTCGTCTCATCCTCGGTCTGCTCATCACCGTCGCCGGCCTCGCCTTCGCCGCCCGTCGCGCCGTCTGGCTCTACAAACTGATCCGCTCCGGCCAGCCGGACGAGAAACGCTCCGACGTCATGGCCGTCCGCGCGAAAACGCATCTGGCCGAGGTCTTCGGGCAGCGCAAACTGCTCAAATGGTCCGTCCCCGGACTCGCGCATCTGTTCACGTTCTGGGGTTTCGTGATCCTCGGTTCGGTCTACGTCGAGGCGTACGGCGCCTTGTTCGACCACGACTTCCACATCCCGCTCATCGGGCACTGGGCGGTCCTGGGCTTCCTGCAGGATTTCATCGCGGTCGCGGTACTCGTCTCGCTCGCGGTCTTCGCGGTCATCCGGATCCGCCAAGCGCCCGAACGGAAGGAGCGCGCGTCGCGGTTCTTCGGCTCGCACACCGGCGGCGCCTGGCTGATCCTGTTCATGATCTTCAACGTGATCTGGACGATGTTCCTCTTCCGCGGCGCTTCGGCGGCGGTCGGCGTCTTCCCGTACGAGTCGGGCGCGTGGGTCTCCCTCGGCGTGGGCGAACTCCTGGAGCCGCTGGGCACGTCGGTCACCGAGCCGCTGGAAACCGTCGGGCTGCTGCTGCACATCGGCGTGATGCTGGCGTTCCTGTCGATCGTGCTCTACTCCAAGCACCTGCACATCTTCCTGGCGCCGGTCAACGTCACCGCGAAACGGCTCCCGGACGCGCTCGGCCCGCTGCTGCCGATGGAATCCGGCGGCAAGCCGATCGACTTCGAGGATCCGGGCGAAGACGACACGTTCGGCCGCGGCAAGATCGAGGACTTCACCTGGAAGGGCATGCTCGATTTCGCCACGTGCACCGAATGCGGCCGCTGCCAGTCGCAGTGCCCGGCGTGGAACACCGGGAAACCGTTGTCCCCCAAGCTGTTGATCATGGATCTGCGGGACCATCTCTTCGAGAAGGCGCCGTACATCCTGGACGGGAAGGAAGCCCCCGAAGAGCGTCCGCTGGTCGGTACCAAGGAGGACTTCGGGGTCATCGACCCGGACGTCCTCTGGTCGTGCACCACGTGCGGCGCGTGCGTCGAGCAGTGCCCGGTCGACATCGAGCACGTGGACCACGTCGTGGACATGCGCCGCTACCAGGTGATGATCGAGTCGGCCTTCCCGAGCGAGCTCGGCGTGCTGTTCAAGAACCTCGAGACCAAGGGGAATCCCTGGGGCCAGAACAACTCCGACCGCCTCGCCTGGACGAAGGACCTCGGCTTCGAGGTACCGGTCTTCGACGGCGAACTCGCCGACGACGTCGAGTACGTCTACTGGGTCGGATGCGCGGGCGCGTTCGACGACAACGCCCGCAAGACCGTCCGCGCCACGGCGGAACTCCTGCATCTCGCCGGGGTGAAGTACACGATCCTGGGCACCGACGAATCGTGCACCGGCGACCCGGCGCGCCGTTCCGGCAACGAATTCCTCTTCCAGATGCTCGCGCAGCAAACCGTCGAGACGCTGAACGCGGTGTTCGAAGGCCGCGAACCGGGGACCCGCAAGATCGTCACCACCTGCCCGCACTGTCTCAACACCCTCGGCCGCGAGTACCCGCAACTGGACGGGCACTACGAGGTCCTGCACCACACGCAACTGCTGAACCGGCTCGTCCGCGCGGGCAAGCTGACGCCGGTCAAACCGGTCGACGCCGGCCCGGTGACCTACCACGACCCGTGCTACCTCGGCCGCCACAACAAGGTCTACGAGCCGCCGCGCGAACTCGTCGGCGCGACCGGCGCGACGCTCAGCGAGATGCCCCGGCACGCGGACCGCTCGCTGTGCTGCGGCGCCGGCGGCGCGCGGATGTGGATGGAGGAGCAGATCGGCAAGCGCATCAACCTCGAACGCGTCGACGAAGCGCTCGGCACCGACGCCGAAACGATCGTCACCGGCTGCCCGTTCTGCCGCGTGATGCTGAACGACGGTCTCGTGCAGCGGCAGAGCGAGAAGCGTGGCGAGAACGTCACCGTGCGCGACGTTTCCCAGCTACTGCTGGAGTCCGTACGGGAGCGGGACCGGACGGCCACGGAGATTTAAGGCACACGTGAGTTGGAAGTTCGGCATACCGAACTCTAGACTCACGGGATGGCGAATCTGCGCAAGACCGTGTGCGCGCTGGCGGCGTCCGCACTCGTCCTGTCCGCGTGCGGCGGGCCCGCCGGCGGCACGGACGACAAGCGGCCCGTGGTGCTGACGACGTTCACGGTCCTGGCGGACATCGCCTCGAACGTCGCGGGCGACAAGCTCAAGGTCGAGTCGATCACCAAACCCGGCGCGGAGATCCACGGCTACGAACCCACGCCGGACGACATCAAGAAAGCCGCGAAGGCCGACTTGATCCTCGACAACGGGCTGAACCTGGAGGCGTGGTTCGCCCGGTTCGTCAAGGAGAGCGACGCGCCGCACAAGGTGGTCAGCGAAGGCGTCCAGCCCATCGCCATCGGCGAAGACGCCTATCAGGGAAAGCCGAACCCCCATGCGTGGATGTCCCCGAAAAATGTGGGTATCTACGTGGACAACATGGTGAAGGCGTTCAGCGGGCTCTCCTCCGGCGACGCCGCCGTGTTCAAGGCCAACGGCGACGCCTACAAGGCGAAATTGCAAGGGGTGCAGGACGAGATGACGAACGCGCTGAGCGCACTGCCGAAGAACGAGCGCGCGCTGGTCACCTGCGAAGGCGCCTTCTCCTATCTGGCGCGCGACACCGGGCTCACCGAGCGGTACATCTGGGCGGTCAACGCCGAACAGCAGGCGACCCCGCAGCAGATCACCCGCGCGATCGGGTTCGTCAAGGAGAACAAGGTGCCCGCGGTGTTCTGCGAGTCGACCGTCTCCGACGCCCCGATGCGGCAGGTCGTCTCCGCGACCGGGGCCGCGTTCGGCGGCGTGCTCTTCGTCGACTCCTTGTCCGGGCCGGAAGGTCCGGTGCCGACGTACCTCGACCTCATCCGCCACGACTCGAAGACGATCGTCGCCGCGCTCACCGGGGCGAAGCCGTGACGGCCGCGATCCGCGTCGAAGGCGTCACCGTCCATTACGGAGACGTCCTCGCGCTCGACGGTGTCGACGTCACGCTCGATCACGGCCGCGTGTGCGGACTGGTCGGGATGAACGGCTCCGGCAAGTCGACACTGTTCAAGACGATCATGGGGATGGTCCGGCCGGACACCGGCACGGTGTCGATCGACGGTGGCGCCCCCACCCGCGCCCGCAAGACCGGCGTGATCGGGTACGTGCCGCAGAGCGAGGACGTCGACTGGTCGTTCCCGCTGTCCGTGCGGGACGTCGTGATGACCGGCCGCTACGGGCGGCTCGGCTTCACGCGCCGCCCGCGCCGCGCCGATCACGAAGCCGTCGACCACGCGCTGGAACGGGTCGAGCTGACCGAACTCGCCGGACGCCAGATCGGTCAGTTGTCCGGTGGACAGCGCAAACGCGCGTTCGTCGCGCGCGGGATCGCCCAGGGTGCCCGTGTCCTGTTGCTGGACGAGCCGTTCGCCGGGGTGGACAAGCGATCCGAGGCCACGATCACCCGGCTGCTCAAGGAACTCGCGGCCGGCGGCGCCGCGGTCCTGATCTCCACCCACGATCTGCACGCGCTGCCCGGCCTGGCCGACGAGGCGATCCTGCTGATGCGCAAGGTGCTCGCGCACGGCTCCCCCGGCGAGGTGCTCCGGCCCGAGAATCTCGCGCTGGCCTTCGGACTCGACGTCCTGCAACGGGAAGAAGAACTCGCGTGAGTCTGTACGACCTGTTCCTCGAACCGCTGAGCTACGACTTCATGGTGCGGGCGCTGGCGTCCACGGTCATCGCGTCCGCGGTCTGCGCGGTGCTCTCGTGCTGGCTGGTACTGATCGGCTGGTCGCTGATGGGTGACGCGGTCTCGCACGCGGTGCTGCCCGGTGTCGTGCTCGCCTACGTCCTCGGCGCGCCCTTCGCGCTGGGCGCCGTGGTGTTCGGCTTCCTCGCCGTGGCGCTGATCGGCGTCGTCCGGGACACCAGCCGGGTCAAGGAGGACGCCGCGATCGGCATCGTGTTCACCACGTTGTTCGCGCTCGGTCTGGTGCTGATCTCGGTGACCCCGAGCCAGACCGACCTGAACCACATCATCTTCGGCAACCTGCTCGGCGTCGACACCTCGGATCTGATCCAGATCGGCGTCCTCGGCGCGATCACGCTCACCCTGCTCGTGCTCAAACGCCGTGATTTCACCTTGTACGCCTTCGATCCCACGCACGCGCACGCGATCGGCCTCAACCCGCGGGTGCTCGGCGCCGCGCTGCTCGGCCTGCTCGCGCTGACCGCGGTGGTGGCACTGCAGGTGGTCGGCGTGATCCTGGTGGTGGCGATGCTGATCATCCCCGGCGCGACGGCGTACCTGCTGACCGACCGGTTCGGCCGCATGCTCGTGATCGCGCCGTCGTTCTCGGTGCTCGCGGCGGTGGCCGGGCTGTATCTGAGCTACCACCTCGACACCGCGTCCGGCGGGATGATCGTGCTGGTGCAGGGCGCCGGGTTCACGCTGGTCTACCTGTTCGGGCCGCGGCACGGGATCGTCGGGAAGCGGCTGGCCAAGCGGCGGCGGGAAACGGCACGGGCAGCGTAACCGGACAATCACCCCGCGCTCTGTGTCTCTCGTGACATGGGGCTGAGCCTCGCGTTAGGTTAGGCTCCCCTCATGTCTACGGAAGACGCGCTGCTCACCGGCCATGACCTGGTGCTCGCGCACCAAGAGCGGGCCGTGGTGGACGGGGTGTCCCTGTCCCTGCGCGCCGGTACGGTGACCGCGCTGGTCGGGCCGAACGGCTCCGGCAAGTCGACGCTCCTGCGCTCGCTGGCGCGGCTGCACAAGCCCCGCGAGGGCGGCGTCCGGCTCGGCGAACGTGCCGTCTGGGGCGGCAACGCGTTGTCCGGCAAGGAATTCGCCCGCCAGGTCACGCTGCTGACCCAGCACCGGCCCACCCCGAGCGGGGTCTCCGTGCGCGACGTCGTCGCCTACGGCCGGTATCCATACCGCTCCGGCTGGCGCGGGGTCGACGTCGACGGCGCCGCCGCGGTCCGCCGCGCGATGGAGCTCACCGGCGTGACGGCGATGGCCGAACGCGGGGTCGACGAGCTCTCCGGCGGCGAACTCCAGCGCGTCTGGCTCGCTTCCTGTCTCGCCCAGCAGACCTCCGTGCTGCTGCTCGACGAGCCCACCAACCATCTCGACCTGCGCTATCAGGTCGAGATCCTCGACGTCGTCCGCGATCTGGCAGGAGAAGGCGTCGCGGTCGGCGTGGTGCTGCACGACCTCGACCACGCGGCGATCATCGCCGACGAGGTCGTCCTGCTGAGCGAGGGAACCATCGTGGCCACGGGTGACATCGGGCAGGTGCTCACCTCCGAACACCTCTCCCAGGCCTACGGCGTCACCGTCCACGTCGCGAACGACCCGGTGACGGGCGCGATCCACTGCAGGCCACTCGGGCGGTATTCGCCCAGGCCCGCCTGAGAAATCCAGGAAGAACCATGCGTTTGTCGATCCCTGCCGCCCTCGTCGCGGCGACGGCCCTGCTGTTGTCCGCCTGCGGCACCACGGAGAACACCGCGGCCGCGCCGGGCGAATCCGCCGCCGCGAGCGGACCGGTCACGGTGACCGACGCCCGCGGCAAGACCGTCACCCTCAAGGCCCCGGCGAAGCGCGTCGTCGCGCTGGAGTGGGGCGAGGCCGAAATGGTCGCGTCGCTCGGTGTCATGCCGGTCGGCGCCGCGGACGTCGCGGGCTACAACGTCTGGGACAAGGCCGCTCCCCTGTCCGCCGAGGTCAAGGACGTCGGCAAGCGCAACGAACCCAGCGTCGACGCGATCGTCGGGCTGAACCCCGACGTCGTCATCATCGCCGACGAGCGCGACTCGACCCTGGTCCCGCAGATCGAAAAGTACGTGCCGGTCGTGGTGACCAAGTCCAGCGACGCGAGCCGGAACTTCGACCGCCTGCGCGAGGACTTCAAGCTGATCGCGAAGACGGTCGGCAAGGAGGCCGACGCGGACAAGCAACTGTCCGAAATGGACGCCAAACTCGCCGAGGGCAAGAAGGCCGTCGAGGCCAAGGGCGCCGCGGGCACCCCGTTCCTGATGGCCGACGGCTACCTCGAAGGCAGCACCGTCAGCATCCGCCCGTTCGGCAAGGGTTCGCTGGTCTCCGACACCGCCGAGGCCGTCGGCCTGAAGAACGCCTGGACCGGCAAGGTCGACCCGCAGTGGGGTCTCGGCCAGACCGACGTCGAGGGCCTGACCGCGATCACCGACCCGAAGACCGTGCTGTTCTACAGCGCGTCCGAAGAGGACGTCTTCACCACCGGGCTCGCGCAGAACGCCGTCTACCAGCGGCTGCCGTTCGTGGTGTCGAAGAAGATCCACAAACTCGAGTCGGGCACGTGGACCTTCGGCGGACCGAAGTCGATCATCCTGACCGCCGACCAGATCGTGAAGGCAGTCACGACCTGATGCGTGCCCGCACCATCGCGGTGTCGGCGGGACTGGTGGTGCTCATCGCCGTCCTCGCCGGCATCCACCTGACGCAGGGCACTTCGACGTCCGGTCCGCTGGACGTGGTGAAGGCGATCTTCGGCCAGGGCGACGCGCAGACCCTCGCGGTACTGGAGGGTGCGCGCGTCCCCCGGCTGCTCGCCGCGTTGCTGCTCGGGATCGCACTCGGTGTCGCGGGCGCGGGAATGCAGTCCGTGGCACGGAATCCGCTCGCCTCGCCGGACACGCTCGCAGTCAACGCGGGCGCGCACTTCGCCGTGGTCGCCATCTCCGCGTTCGGTCTCTCGTTGCCGCTCGTGCCGGTGGGCGGGGCGGCGTTCGTGGGCGGGCTCGCGGCGGCCGTCGTCGTCCTCGGTCTCGCGGGCGGCGGTGCCGCGAGCCCTCGGCTGGTGCTCGTCGGTTCGGCGATGCTGCTGGCGCTCCAGTCGGTGACCGTCCTGCTGCTGCTCCTGTTCGAGGAGGAGACGAGCGGGTTGTTCGCCTGGGGCAGCGGTTCGCTGACGGTGGCCGATCTACGCGCGACCGGCCAGATGACGCCGATCGTGGTGATCGCCGTGGTGGCGCTCATCGCGATGGGCGGCAGACTCGACATCCTCGCCCTCGGCGACGACAACGCGACCGTGCTCGGCCTGCGCGTCCGCCAGACCAGGGTCACCGCGATCGTGCTGACCGTCGCGCTGACCGCGGCGGCGGTGACCGTCGCCGGCCCGGTCGGGTTCGTCGGGCTGAGCGCGCCGGTGATCACGCGACTGCTGCTGCCGATCGCCAAACATCGCGCCCTGCTGCCGGTTTCCGGACTGGTCGGCGTCGTCACGGTGCTCGGCGCCGACGTCGTCCTGCGGGCGATTATGGGTTCGGCCGCCGCCGTGCGGGTGCCCACCGGGGTGGTGACCACGATCGTCGGCGCCGTCGTGATGGTGTGGCTGGCGCGGCGCGGCCGGGGAAGCGGCTCGCGTCGACCGGCCCCGGCCGGGCGGGTCGGGGTCGCCGGATCGACCCGGCGGCTCGTGCTCATTTCCGTCGTCCTGGTGGCTCTCCTCGCCGTCGTCCCGGTGGCAGGCCTGATGCTGGGCGACCGCATGGTGCTGCTCGGCGACCTCGCGAACTGGGTCACCGGCAACACCGGGACCGCGCTCACCTTCGTGCTGGACCAACGGCTTCCGCGGGTGCTGGCCGCGCTGCTCGCCGGTGCCGCGCTGGCCGTGTCCGGCTGCGGCATCCAGTCGGTCAGCCGCAACCCGCTCGCCGAACCCGGCCTGCTCGGCATCACCGCGGGCGCCGGACTCGGCGCGATCACGCTGATCACCATCGTCCCCGCGGTCGGCGCCTGGTCGATCGCGGGTGCCGCCGGGGCCGGCGCGACCGTGGTGTTCCTGCTGGTCTACGGGCTGGCTTGGCGGTCTGGGCTGGACTCGGACCGGCTGGTGATCATCGGCATCGCGGTCTGGTCGGCCGGGATGGCGCTGATCACGCTGCTGATCGTGGTCTCCGACCCGTGGAACTCGGCCAAGGCGCTGACCTGGCTGTCCGGCTCGACCTACGGCCGCACGCTGGAACAGGTCGTGCCCGTGGCGCTCGCGCTCGTCGCGCTGACGCCGTTGCTGTGGATCAAGCACCGCGAACTCGACCTGCACGCCCTCGACGAGGACACCCCGCGCGTGCTCGGGATGCGCATCGAACGGTCACGTCTGGTGGTGCTGGCGGCGTCCGGGATCCTCGCGGCCACCGCGGTGTCCGCCATCGGCGTGGTCGTCTTCGTCGGCCTGGTCGCACCGCATCTGGCGCGCTCGCTGGTCGGGGGACGGCACGGCCGGATCGTCCCGGTGGCCGCGGCGCTCGGGGCGCTGCTGGTGAGCGTCGCGGACACCCTGGGGCGGACGGTCATCGCGCCCGCCCAGATCCCGGCGGGTCTGGTCATCGCGATGGTCGGGACGCCGTACTTCGTGCTGGTGCTCTGGAAGACCCGGCCCTGAACGCGCGTGAAGGCCTCCTTCCCTCGGCTGAGCCGAGGGAAGGAGGCCTTCACGCGCTTCGACTACAGAGTCTTCTGCAGGTGTGTGGCGAGCAGCTTGGTGAAGCGCGCGGGGTCGGCCAGTTCGCCGCCTTCGGCGAGCAAAGCCATGCCGTACAACAGTTCCGCGGTCTCCGCGAGCCCTTCGGACTCGCCCTTCTCGGTGAACGAGGACCGCAGCCCGGACACCAGCGGGTGCCCCGGGTTCAGTTCCAGGATCCGCTTGATCTGCGGCAGTTCCTGGCCCATCGCGCGGTACATCTTCTCCAGCGTCGGGGTGACGTCGTTCGTGTCGCCGACGATGCAGGCGGGCGACGTCGTCAGCCGCGACGAGAGCCGGACCTCCTTGACCTGCTCCGACAGCGTCGTCGTCAGCCAGGTCAGCAGACCGGAGAACTCCTCCTTCTGCTCGTCGGTGGTGTCGGAGTCGAGTTCGACCTCGCCCTTCGCGACCGACTGGAACTGCTTCTCCTCATAGCCGGAGACGGCGTCGACCCACATCTCGTCGATCGGGTCGGTGAGCACGAGCACCTCGTAACCCTTGGCCTGGAAGGCTTCCAGATGCGGGGAGTTCTCGATGCTCTGCCGCGACTCGCCGGTCAGGTAGTAGATGTGCTCCTGGCCGTCCTTCATCCGCTCGACGTACTCACGCAGCGACGTGAGCTTCTCCGGGTCGTTCGTCGAGGCGAACGAGCAGATGTCGAGGATCGCGGTGCGGTTCTCGTGGTCGTCCAGCAGGCCTTCCTTGACGGCCCGGCCGAACTCCTTCCAGAAGGTGTCGTACTTGTAGCGGTTCTCGTCGGCCATCAGGGTCTTGACCGTCGACAGCACCTTCTTGACCAGGCGACGGCGGATCAGCTGGATCTGCCGGTCCTGCTGCAGGATCTCGCGCGAGACGTTGAGCGAGAGGTCCTGCGCGTCGACGACGCCCTTCACGAAGCGCAGGTACTCCGGCATCAGCGCTTCGCAGTCGTCCATGATGAAGACGCGCTTCACGTACAGCTGGACACCGCGTTTGCGCTCCCGCATGAACAGGTCGAGCGGCGCGTGGCCGGGCAGGAACAGCAGCGCCTGGTACTCGAAGGTGCCCTCGGCCTGGAGCCGGATCGTCTCCAGCGGGTCGTTCCAGTCGTGCGCGACGTGCTTGTAGAACTCGTTGTACTCGTCTTCGGTGACGTCGGACGACGGACGGGCCCACAGCGCCTTCATCGAGTTGACCGTGACGACCTCTTCGCCTTCGGTCATCCGGATGGGCCAGGTGATGAAGTCCGAGTACTTCTTGACGATCTGCTTGATCTTCGTGGCCGAGGTGTAGTCGAAGAGCTGGTCTTCGGCGTCCTCGGGTTTGAGGTGCAGGACGACCGACGTGCCCTGCGGCAGGTCCGGGACCGTCTCGATGGTGTATGTGCCTTCGCCCTCGGATTCCCAGCGGACGCCCTCGTCCGATCCGGCACGGCGGGTCAGCAGCGTGACCTTGTCGGCCACCATGAAGCTGGCGTAGAAGCCGATGCCGAATTGGCCGATCAGATCCTGCGAGGCCGCGGAATCCTTGGTCTCCTTCAATTTCTTCAGGAATTCGGCGGTGCCGGATTTCGCGATCGTGCCGATCAGCGCCACGACGTCGTCCCGGCTCATCCCGATTCCGTTGTCCCGCACGGTGAGGGTGCGGTTTTCGGGGTCGGTCGCGATCTCGATGTGGAGATCGTCGGTGTCCGCCTGGAGTTCCTTGTCGCGGAACGCTTCGAGGCGGAGTTTGTCCAGTGCGTCGGAGGCGTTGGACACCAGCTCCCGCAGGAAGGTGTCCTTGTTCGAGTAGATCGAGTGGATCATCAGCTGAAGCAGCTGACGTGCCTCCGACTGGAACTCGAGTGTTTCGGCAGAGGTTGTCACGGGCCGATATTACCCAGCGACTATTCGGCCCGGGTAAGCCTCTGTCGGGCCACTTCGACCAGTCCGTCGCCGGTCGCCTGCTCGATCGTCGTGACGCACGCCCGGCCCTCGGTCTCGACCGTGGCGATGACGTTGCCGAAATGCGGTCCGGACACCTTGGTCCAGGTCAGCGGGTCGGCCGCGACGCCGCCCCGGTCGGCCCAGCGGCGCGCGAGGGACGCCACCGCGTCCGACCACGTGCCGGCGAAGGCCCAGCGGAGTGGACGCGGCATGGCGTTGTGGACCGGGGAGCAGGTGAGCTGGAAGACGGTCGATGTCACCGGCTCGGGGTAGTGCGCCTCGGCGATGTAGGCGTGGTGGACGTCGCCCGAAAGCACCGCGATGGTGGCGGGCGGGTCGTCCCGCCGTCCCTCACGGGCGATCATCGCGGACAACCGCTCGAACGAAGCCCGGAACGCGGCCCAGTGTTCGAGGTCGGCGGCTTGGCGGATCTTCTCCGCGAGCCTGCCGCGCCATCCGGGACGCTCGCAGGCACGTTCGTTCAGCGACTGCAGGTGGGAGATGACCGGCGGCAGCAGCCAGGGCAGCGACGAGCCGATCAGCAGGTGGTCGCACGGCGCGGCGGCGTTCTCCTCGATCCAGTCGAATTCGTCGTCGTCGACCATGGACCGCGCGCCGCCCGCCAGGATCCGCCCCGCCCGGCTGTCGATGACCAGCAACCGCACGCCGCCGAAGTCGCGGCGATAGCTCCACCGCGCGCCTTTGGTGCCGTCGCGCTCGTTGTCGGCTTCATCGGCGAACGCGGAGAGCAGATCGGCGTTGTCACCGCCGGAACCGATCGCCTGCTGGAAGGTGGCGTCTTCGGCGAGTTCCGCGGGGCCGAGGTTCCCCAGGTGCTGGTAGACCCAGTAGGACATGATCGCGCCGCGCAGCCGTTCCCGCCACCACGGCTGCGCGCGCATCCGCCGCTGCCAGGCGAGGGAGGTGTTCCAGTCGTCGCGGACGTCGTGGTCGTCGAAGATCATCGACGTCGGCACGGTGGACAGCAGCCAGCGGATCGCCGGTTCGCCCCAGGCCTCGAAGTACAGATGGGTGTATTCCTCGAAGTCCATCACCTCGGTACCCGGTGGGCGGGAGGTGTCCCGGCGCCGTTTCAGCCATTCCTGCGTCTCGTCGGTGGTCTCGTCGGCGTAGACCTGATCGCCCAGCATCAGCAACGCCTGCGGCCACTCGGTTTCCTCGCCCGCGGCCATCCGGCGGGCGTACGCGGCCAGCGCGTCCGGGCCGTAGGTGTCGCCGTCGTGCGGTTTGCGGCACGAGCCGAAGACGAGCCGGACCCTCGACTCCTCCTCGGGCAGCGTCCGGATCCGGCTCGGCGGGAACTCGGAATCGGCCGGAGGCCACACCTTTTCGCCGTCGACGCGTACTTCGTATTCGACGCACGAGCCGGGTTCGAGACCGGTCAGCACCAGCAGGGCGTAGTGGTGGCCCTTGATCTCGAACGTCCTCGCGGTGGTGCCGAGCACTTCGACCTCACCGGCTGTGCCGGTCTCGACCCACACCGTCGCCGACGTTTCGTCGACATGCCGCAGCAAGGGCCCCAGACGCAGACTCATTCCTGAAACGGTGCCACAGCGGGGCCAAGATCGTGCGCTGAGCGGCGCGGGTCACCGGCCGGCGGGTCCCGACCAGCCCTCGGGCACGTGGCCGATCCGGATCCGCTGCGGGTGGTCGCCGACCGGGACGGACTTCACCTTCGCGCCGGTCGCGAAGTCGATCGCGGTCACCTGGTCCGAGCCGCTTTCCGAGATGACGCAATGCCTTCCGTCGCCGCTCACGGTCGCCCAGTACGGCTTCGCCGCCGTCACGAGCTGAGCCTCCCGCAGGCTGGCGCGGTCCACAATGGTCGCGTAGTCGTCCATCGTCCCGGCGACGCAGAGCTTGTCACCCGCCGGGCTCATCGAAAGCCCGTGGTGCCGCGAGTCGTTGACCCAGGTGGTGCGGTCCTCACTCGTGTTCGGGTTCTTCGGCAGCGTCGTCGACCGCGTGATCCGGTCGGTGGCGACGTCGTATTCGAGAAGGCCGTTGAAGAACGACACCTGGAAGTACAGCTTCGACTCGTCGGGGGTGAAGGCCACCGGCCGGACGGCGTCGGAGAGATCGCCACGCCCGAAGGTGTCCAAGCGCTCACGCATGTCGATCACCTTCACCTGCTTGAAGGTGGTCGCGTCGACGACGGTGAGCCGCCGGTCGCCCTTGGTGAAGTCCTGCCACGGCGCGTCGAGCGCGGTGTTGACCTCGCCGATCGAGCTGTTCCAGAGGTAGCGGCCGCCGTCGGTGTAGGTGTTCTCGTGCGGTTTGTCGCCGGTCTTGAACGAGCCGAGCTGCCGTCCGGTCTCGATGTCGAGCACGTGGACGGTGTTCGACGTCGAGGCCGACACCGCGATGCTGCGGCCGTCCGGCGAAACGGCCATGTGGTCGGAGCGGAAACCCGACACCGGGAACCGCCAGTTGACCCGGCCGGTGGCGAGGTCGATCGACACGACGTCGGCGAAACTCGGGCGGGACGCGACCACCGCGCGGCCGTCCGGCGTGGTGTAGAGGTCGTCGACGAGCTGGTCGTGTCCCTCGCCGACGCCGTTGCGGATGCCGAGGAAGAAGGCGAGCTTGATCGGGTTCAGGTAGATCTCGGTGAGCCGCTCGGCCTTGTCCGGCACCATGTCGACGCGCGCGATCTTCGCGTAGTCGCCGGAGGGCGCGATGACGTCCGCGGTCCCCTCCCAGTTGTTGCCCACGAACAGCACCTGCCGCAGGCCGTCTTCCGCCGCGGCGGCGGGCACCGAGCCCAGTGCCGCGGCGAGGCAGGTCACGAGGACGGTGTTCAGCAGCCGGCGTTTCCGCATCACGCGCACCTTTCGGCGAGGGCCTGTTACCTTTCGGTAGCTCACAGGAAACCAACCGGCCGGACACCCTCGGTAGGGGACGGTCGCCAAGGACCGCCGGTTTCGTTGTGCACCGGGCACAATCCGCGCGGGAAGGCGGTGGCGATGGCGCACCGGTCGCTCCACGAGGTGCTGGCCGCGATGGCCGCCGACGCCGACGTCGTCGACGAAGTGGTCCGTGCCGCCCGCACGGAGTCGCCGGAGGTCGCGATCCTGCCGGTGGGCGAGAACCGGCGGCATGTCGCGATCGTGCTCGCCGCCGGGCTCGCCTCGTTCGACCGGCCGGGCGGGACCGGGGAGCAGGACTACGCCGCGGCCGCCGTCCTCGGCGCGGACCGGGCCGCGCAGGGGGTGCCGCTCGCCGCGCTGCTGCGCGGGGTTCAGGCCGGCCGCAGCCGCGCGGTCGAGATCGCCGTCGAGCGCGGCAAGGCGGCCGGGGTGCCGGACGACGTCATGCTGGCGGCGCTGGTCGACTTCGACCGGAACACGCGTGCGCTCGAACGGCAGGTCATCGCCGGGTATCACGAGGCCGAACTCGAACTCTCCCGCACGGTGCACGACAGCCGGGCCCGGGTGCTGCGGCGGTTGCTGGGCGGCGACACGGCGGCGCCCTCGGCCGAGGAGGTCGCGAACGCCGGGCTGAACCCGGGCGGGCGCTATCACTGTCTGCTCTCCGACGTCGGCGATCCGTATCAGGCGCGGGTCGTCGAGCGACGGCTCGGCGCGACGGGTGGCGTCTTCGGCCTGGTCGACGGGCGGCTGACCGGGCTGGCACCGCGGCTTCCCACCCCGTCGGCGCTCGGGGACGACGTCCTGATGGTGGTCTCCCCCGCCGTCCCGCTCGCGGAGGTCCGCGGGATGCACGCGCTGTGTGTGATGGCCCTGCCGACGGCCGCGCGGTCCCGCGGTCTGCACGCGGTGGCCGATCTGGCCGTCGAGACCGCGCTCGCCGCCCAGCCGGGGCTCGCCGCGCTGCTCGCTGACACCCTGCTGAGCGCGCTGACGCCGGGCGATGACTTCCACGAACAACTCGTCTCGACCGCGCTGGCCTACCTCGACCACGGGCGGCGGCTCGACCAGACCGCCGCGGCGTTGCACGTCCACGCGAACACCGTGCGGTACCGGCTCGCCCGGCTCGGCGAGATCACCGGGGCGTCGCTCGATCCGCCGGACGACGACGGCGGTACGCATGTGCGGCACACCGTCGGCTGGTGGTGGGCGCTGCGCACCTGGCGCTCGGGCTGAACCGCCCGGGTCCGTCGTCCGTGTAACCCGGTGAAGGCTTCTCCACCCGGAAGGAACCCGCCTTGTCGGTTTTCACGCGCCCCGCCCTCGTGGGCCTGCCCGGCGACCGGACGGCCGCCCGTGAGATCGCGTCCAGCGCGGTGACCACCCTGTCCGCCGTTCTCGTGCTGTTCGCGCTGCTCGCGCCGGCCGACCTCGACGCGCTGACACCCGAGGCGTTCGTGCGGTTGCCGGTGGAGGCGCTGCTCGGGGTGGCGGTGGTGCTCATGCTGCGCGACGGCGCCCGGCGGATCGTCGCGGTGTCCGCCGGCGCGATCCTCGGGCTGCTGACCGTGTTCAAGGCCATCGACATCGGTTTCGGGCTCGCGCTGAACCGGCGGTTCAATCCGGTTTTCGACTGGGGTGTGCTCGGCAACGGCGTCGACCTGCTCGGCACGTCGATCGGCCGGACCGGCGCGATCGCGTCGTTCATCGGGCTGACACTGCTCGCGGTGGTGGTGATCGTGCTGATGGCGCTGGCCGTGCTGCGGTTGAGCCGGGTGGTCGCCGGACGGCGCACGGCGTCGACCCGGGTGACGGCCGTGCTCAGCGTGGTCTGGATGGTGTGCGCGGTCTCCGGCGCGCAGCTCGCTCCGGGACAGCCCCTCGCTTCGCGCAGCGCGGTCGCCTTCGCCTACGACGACCTCCGCCAGGTCCGGGCCGGGATCCGGGACAGGCAGGCCTTCGCCGAGGAAGTCGCCGTCGATGCCTTCCGTGACACGCCGTCTTCCGGGCTGCTGAACGCGTTGCGCGGCAAGGACGTCCTGTTCACCTTCATCGAGAGCTATGGCCGGGTGGCCGTCCAGGACTCGGACATCGCCCCCAAGGTCGACGCGGTCCTCGACGCCGGGACCACGCGGCTGAAGAACGCCGGCTACGGCTCACGCAGCGCGTTCCTGACGTCGCCGACGACGAGCGCGGGCAGTTGGCTGGCGCACTCGACGTTCCAATCCGGGGTGTGGGTCGACAGCCAGCACCGCTACGACGACTTCGTGAAGACCGACCGGTTCACCCTCGGTGGCGCGTTCAAACGCGCGGGCTGGGAGACCGTCGGCGTCGTCCCGGCGCATACCGAGGACTGGCCGGAAGGCAAGGTCTACGGCTACGACCGCTACTACGACTCGCGAAGCATCGGGTATCACGGCCCGCAGTTCTCCTACGCCACGATGCCGGACCAGTTCACGCTTTCGGCGTTCCAGCGGGCCGAACGCGGGACGCCGGACCGCCCGCCGATGATGGCGGAGATCGACCTCGTCACCAGTCACTGGCCGTGGACACCGCTGCCCCGCATGGTCGACTGGGCCGCCGTCGGCGACGGATCGATCTACGATCCCATGCCCTCGCAAGGGAAAACGCCCGAAGAGGTGTTCACCGATCCCGCCAAGGTGCGCGGCGCGTACGGGGACTCGATCGCCTATTCGCTGAACTCGCTCATCTCGTACGTGGAGACGTACGGCGACGACGACCTCGTGCTCGTGTTCCTCGGCGACCACCAGCCGAACCCGATCGTCGCCGGTGCGGGCGCGGATCACGACGTCCCGATCACCGTGGTCACGCGGGACAAGGCCGTGCTCGACAAGGTCGCGGCGTGGCACTGGCAGGACGGCCTGCACCCGGACCGGAACGCGCCGGTGTGGCGGATGGACACGTTCCGGGACCGGTTCCTGACCACCTTCGCCGGCTGAAACCCCGCATTCAGAGGACTAAATGCGGGTGGCGTCGCGATACCGGTCGGCGAGCTCGCGCAAGTAGTCGACTAATTGCGGGGGTTCGGTGACGCGGAAAGGGGCGTTGAGGAGTCCTAAGTGGACGGCCATCGTCTCGATGCTGTCCGCGCCGGTGTGCAGGACACAGGTGTTCGCGTCGACGGCCTCCACCGTCCCGACGGCCGGGTTGATCCGCGCGGTCACCTCTTCGGCGGACGCGTGCACGGTGACGTCGGCCCGGTAGCGCCAAGCGGCGGACGACACCCCGCGCCGCACGCGATCGGTGACGCCCTCGGGCAGCTCGCGCGCGGTGAACCGCGGGCCGGTGGGGACGCGCGGGGTCAGCCTGTCGACGCGGAAGGTGCGCCAGTCGCCGCGGTCGAGGTCCCAGGCGACGAGGTACCAGCGGCGTCCCCAGTTCACCAGGCGGTACGGCTCGACCTTGCGGACGGTTTCCGAACCGTCGTGGGTCCGGTAGCCGAACCGCAGCACCTCACGATCCCGGCAACAGGCCGTCAGCACGGTGAGCGTCTCGGCGGTGACGCGCGGGCCGGGCTCGTCCCTCGGCACCGGGACCGTGTACGCCTGCAAGGCGTTCACGCGGCGGCGCAACCGGGACGGCAGCACCTGCTCCAGTTTGGCGAGCGCGCGCAACGACGTCTCCTCCACACCCGCGATGGTGCCGCCCGCCGCGGTGCGCAGGCCGATGGCGACCGCGACGGCCTCCTCGTCGTCCAGGAGCAACGGCGGCAGGTCGGCGCCCGCGCCGAGCCGGTAACCGCCGACGGAACCGCGGGTCGCGTTCACCGGGTACCCGAGCGCGCGGAGACGCTCGACGTCGTTGCGGATCGTGCGGGCGCTGACCTCCAGGCGTTCCGCCAGTTCGGTGCCGGTCCAGTCACGGGGAGTCTGCAGAAGGGAGAGCAAACGGAGCAATCTTGCCGAGGTTTCCAACATTTCTTCAGGCTGCTCCTCCATTAGGAACGGGATGTTCCTAATGGCACTCTACCTTGGTCTCATGAGCGAAAACACCGAGATCAAGCCCTTCCGCGTCGAGGTCCCGCAGGCCGAACTGGACGACCTCGCCGACCGCCTGGCCCGCGTCCGCTGGGCGAACGAACTGCCCGCCGACCAGGTGACCGACGGGGTGCAGCGCGGACCGGTCACGCCGGGCTGGGAGTACGGCGTGCCGCTGGAGTACGTGCGACGGCTGGTCTCGTACTGGCGCGAGGGCTACGACTGGCGGAAGTGGGAGGCGAAGCTCAACGAGTACCCGCAGTTCACCACGGAGATCGACGGGCAGAACATCCACTTCCTGCACGTCCGCTCGCCGGAGCCGGAAGCGACGCCGCTGATCCTCACGCACGGCTGGCCGAACTCGGTCTTCGAGTACCTCGACCTGATCGACCAGCTGACGGACCCGCGTTCTCACGGGGGCGACGCGGCGGACGCGTTCCACGTGGTGATCCCGTCGCTGCCCGGGTTCGGTTTCTCCGGCCCGACGCGCGAGAAGGGCTGGAACCGGTACCGCACGGCTCAGGCGTGGGCCGAGCTGATGCGCCGCCTCGGCTACGAGCGCTACGGCACGCACGGGAACGACGCCGGTTCGTTCGTCGCCCCCGAGGTCGGCCGGATCGACGCCGAGCACGTGCTCGGCGTGCACGTGACGCAGCTGTTCTCGTTCCCCAGCGGCGACCCGGCGGAGTTCGAGGGCATGACCGAGAAGGAACTGGAGTACCTGCAGTTCCTCCAGTCCTTCAACGACGACATGTCCGGCTACGCGAAACTCCAGGAGAGCGCGCCGCAGAACCTCGCGCACGCGCTGGCCGACTCGCCGACCGGGCAGCTGGCCTGGAGCGCGCAACTGCTGTCGGCCACGAGCGACGACCACGTGCTCACCAACGCCACGCTGTACTGGCTCACCAACACCGCGGCTTCGGCGGCGCGGTTCTATTACGAGGACAAGCACAGCGAGCACCCGGCCGAGCCGACGACCGCGCCGACCGGGCTGGCCAGCTTCGCCTACGACTTCCGGCCGCTGCGGCGCTTCGCCGAGCGGGACCACGCGAACATCGTTTCGTGGCAGGAATTCGACCGCGGCAGCCACTGGGCGACGCAGGACGCGCCGGACCTTTTGGTGGGGGACATCCGGGCGTTCTTCCGCAAGCTTTCCTGAGCTTCCGAAAGTCCGTGAAGGCCTCCTTCCCTACCCTGAAAGTAGGGAAGGAGGCCTTCACGGCCCGGGCCTCAGGCGCCGGCGCCGTCCAGTACCGCCACGGCCTCCGCGCTCAGCTCCAGCGTGAAGGCCGGCCGGATCGCCTCGTAGTGTTCCCAGGTCCGCGGGCCGATCAGCGGCAGCACCCGCGGCGACGTCTGGCGCAGCAGCCACGCCAGCGCGACCTGGTTCCCGGTCGCCCCCACCTCCCGCGCCACGCTCTCGACGGCGGCCATCCGCGCCTCGCCGTCCGCGCCGGCGTAGGTCTGCCAGACGGGATGCGCCAGCCGCCGCGCGGAGTCGTCGTAGATCCCGCGCAGGATCGACGAGTACGCGGCGAGCGCGATGTCTTCGTTGTCTCGCAGGAAGTCGAGCATGTCCCCGGTGGCCAGCGACGCCGAATCGGCCACCGGCCGCAGGTACGAATGCTGCAACTGGACGGCCACCGGCGAGGCCCAGCCGTGCCGCTCCGCGAGCGCGCGGATCCGTTCCAGCCGCCAGGTGCGGACGTTGCTCCAGCCGATCTGCCGCACCTTCCCCGCGCGGACGATCTCGTCGAGCGCGGCCAGCGTCTCCTCCAGCGGCGTCGCCCGGTCGTCGACGTGGACGTAGTACAGGTCGATGTGGTCGGTGCCGAGCCGCCGCAGGCTTTCGTCGACGCCGCGCCGGATCACGTCGCCGCCCGCGCCCTCGAAATGCCGTCCGATGTAGTCCCAGTCCGCGGTGCCGTCGTCGTGGTACCCCTTGCGCGCGCTGTCGGCGTCGGCGACCGCGGCCGACACCTTCGTCGCGAGGAAGACCTTGTCCCGCCTGCCTTTCAGCAGTTTCCCGAGCAGTTCCTCGCTCTCCCCGCCCGTCGCGCCGGGCACCCACCACGAGTAGCAGTTCGCGGTGTCGAGGAAGTCGCCGCCGTCGTCGAGGTACGCGTCCAGGATCCGCGCCGAGGTCCGCTCGTCGGTGGCGGTGCCCATCGTCATGCACCCGAGCGAGACCTGGCTGACCTTCCGGCCGGTCCGGCCGAGTTCCACCTTTTCCATGGTCTGGACCTTATGCGCGATCGGTCCGGTACTACAGTCCGTTCACATGACCAGATCCCGGACCAATCTGGCTTGGGAAGTGCTTCTCGACCTCTCCGGGCCGGGCCCAAGGCACGAGCGGCTCACCAGGGCCCTGCGCACCGTGATCCGCGACGGCACGCTCGGCTCCGGCGCCGCGCTGCCGCCCAGCCGCACCCTCGCCGCGGATCTGGGTTGCTCCCGCTGGGTGATCACGCAGGCGTACGAGCAACTGATCGCGGAGGGCTACCTCGCCGCGCGCACCGGATCGGGCACCGTCGTGCGCTGGTCCACGTCGGGCGCCGAGCCCGCGAAACCCGCCGTACGCAAGGTGTCGCCGCCCGAGATCGACCTCGCGCCCGGCCTGCCCGATCTACGGCACTTCCCTCGGACGCGCTGGGCGGAGGCGGTCCGCGAAGTACTCGTGAACGCTCCCCACGGCGAGTTCGGCTACCCCGTCCCCGGCGGGCATCCACGGCTCCGCGCCGTACTCGCCGACCACCTCCGCCGCTGCCGGGGTGCGGTCGTCGACGACGTGCGGATCGCGTCCGGCGTCACCGACGCGTTCGGCCGCCTGTGCCGGGCGTTGCTCGCGGCCGGGATCACCCGCGTCGCGGCCGAAGACCCCGGCTGGCACACCCTGCGACGCGTCGCGACACGCGCCGGGCTCGACGTCGTCGGCGTTCCGGTCGACGAAGAGGGGCTCCGCGTCGAGGAGATCCCTCCCGGCGTCCGGGCCGTTCTCGTGACCCCGGCGCACCAATTCCCCACCGGCACCGTCTTGTCACCCGCCCGCCGCGCCGGGCTGCTGGCCTGGGCGCGCGAGGCCGACGGCCTGATCATCGAAGACGATTACGACGCCGAGTTCCGCTACGACCGGCGTCCGGTCGGGACGGTGCAGGGCATGGATCCGGCGAGGGTCGCACTGCTCGGTTCGGTCAGCAAGACCCTCAGTCCCGCGCTCGGCCTCGGCTGGTACGCCGTCCCTCCACAGTGGACGGATCGGGTCGAGCCCTCGCCCACTCCGCCGGCACTGGACCAGCTGGCGTTCGCGGCCTTCCTCGAACGCGGCTCGTACGACCGGCATCTGCGCGCGGCCCGACGCCGCTACCGCGCCCGGCGCGACGCCCTGGTCGACGCGCTCGGCCCGGCACGCCTGTCCGGCGTCGCCGCCGGCCTGCACCTCGTACTGGAACTGCCCGGCGGATCCGCCGCCGCGGTGGTGGAACGGGCGGCGGCCAAAGGCTTGCGCGTGGCCGATCTCGACGACTACCGCGTGGCGCCCGGCGAACCCGGGCTGGTCCTCGGCTACGGCAACCTCGCGGATGGCTCCGTGGGCACCGCCGCCCGCCTGTTGCGGGAAGCCATCGCGCGATGACGGTTCCAGTGAGGGGTAAGTGTCCACAGTGGTCACTTTCCCGGCAGCGGGGAGTCGTGAGTGGCAAAGAGGGTTAGAACGACCATTACCACTCACGACCCCCGGCCAACACTGCACAAAAACCCCAAATCGGACCCCTTGATCCCCAACAGTGTCCTTTTTGGACATCCAAGGGGCGGGGCGGTCAGTCCGGAAGTACCGACTGAACGGCCTCCGGGGTCCGCCCGACCACGGTCGTCCCGTCGTCGGCGGTGATGATCGGCCGCTGGATCAGCTTCGGATGCGTCGCCAACGCCTCGATCCACCGTTCACGGTCGGCGGGGGTGCGGCCCCAGGTCTTGAGTTCGAGTTCCTTCGCGATCGGCTCGGCGGTGCGGGTGATGTCCCACGGCTCGAGCCCGAGCCGCTTGAGGACGGCCTTCAGTTCCTTCGCCGTCGGCGGCTCCTCGAGGTACTTCCGCACGGTGTACTCGGCCCCCGCCTCGTCCAGCATCGACACCGCGGTCCGGCATTTGGAACACGCCGGGTTCACCCAGATCTCCATCCAGGGCCACCTCCCTTCGAAAAGTGCTCACTCGATGAGCACTTTGCTTCCGATGATGGTCGTAGACGTTACGACGAAAGGAATCCGGCCATGGACGAGACCACCTTCAGCGCCGCCTCCCCCGCCGAGTGGCGTGCCTGGCTGGCCGAGAACGCCGGGACCGAAAAGGAGGTCTGGCTGGTCATCCGGCACAAGGACAGTGGCGTCCCCAGCGTCCGGATCGAAGAGGCGATGGAGCAGGCCCTGTGCTTCGGCTGGATCGACGGGCTGCACCGCAAGAACGACGCCACCAGCTCACGGCTGCGGTTCACCCCGCGCAATCCCCGGAGCACGTGGAGCCGGGTCAACCGCGAGCGGGCCGCCCGCCTCATCGCCGAAGGACAGATGACCGAACGAGGTCAGGCGATGATCGACCTCGCCAAAGCGAAGGGCCGCTGGCAGGTCGTGCCGGACGGCGACGGTGTCCCGGAGGACCTGCGCGCCCGGTTCGACGCCGACGAGGCCGCCCGCACCCACTTCGAGAAGTTCCCGCCGTCGTCGAAGCGGCTGATCCTGGAATGGATCCTGACGGCGAAGAAGCCGGAGACCCGGGAACGGCGGATCACCAGGACTGTCGAACTCGCGGCCGTGGGCGTCCGCGCGAATCACCCGGTCCGGTGACTCAGTTCGGTTCGCACCGGGCGACGAGGAGGGCGATGTCGTCCTGTGCCGGGATGTTGCCGACGAGCGCGGCCATCACGCGCGCGCAGACCGCTCCGGGCTGCTCCGCGGAGACCAAGCCCGCGAGCCGCTGCAGGCCGACGTCGATCAGCTGATCCCGGCGTTCGACGAGACCGTCGGTGTAGAAGGCGAGCACCGCGCCGGGCGGCAGTTCGACGACGGTTCTCCGGCGCCGCGGCCCGGTCACCCCGATGGGCGGATCGACCGGCGCGTCGACGAACACCGACGGACCGCCGGGCGTCGCGAGCACCGGCGGCAGATGCCCGGCCAGCGAGATCGCCATGCTGTCACGCGAAGCCGTCAGCAGTCCGTACACGACGGTGGCCAGCGAACCAGGCTCGAAATGCTGCACCTTCCGGTCCAGTTTGGACAGTACTTCCGCCGGGTCGTCCGATTCGAGCGCGTAGGCGCGCAGCGCACTGCGCAGCCGCCCCATGATCACGGCGGCGTTGAGGCCGTGCCCGGCGACATCGCCCATCACGATGCCGAGCCGGTCACCCGGTAGTGAGAACAGGTCGTACCAGTCGCCGCCGACCCCGGGTTCGGTACCCGGTACGTACCGCGCGGAGAACTGGATGCCCGGCACGGCGGGCAGCCGCGCGGGCACCAGGCTCCGTTGCAGCGCGGCGGCGGCCGCGCGATCGGTCGACGAGAGTTCGATCTGCGCCGCCAGCGCGAGCCGCGCGGCCACCAGCTGCAGCAGGTCGATGTCGGTCTCGGAGAACTCCCTCGGCTTCAGCGACCCGACATGCAGGACCCCGATCAGTTCGTCGCCCGCGATCATCGGCACGCCGAGCATCGTGCTCAGTCCCCGTTCCCACAGAAGCGAGTTCACCACCGTGGTCTCGTCGACGTGGTCGATGACCACCGGACGGCGTTGCGCGGCGACCTTGCCCGCGAAGCCGGCGCCGACGGGCACCCGGACGTCCTGGTAGACCTCTTCCTCGATCCCGGAGGCGGCGATCGCCAGCAGCTGCTGGGCCGCGGGATCGTGCCGCAGCACCGTGGCGGTGTCGACGCCGAGAACCTCGCGCACGCGAGCGAGGATCGTGGTCATCACCTTGTCCTGGCCGAGGTGCCCCAGCTCCGTGTCGGTGATGGCTTCGAGCACCTGGAGCCGATCGTCGGCTGTCGGAGTCTCGGGCATGCGCAGAGCCTAACCAGTCCGGTCGCCGGCCACCGCCCACCCCGCCGCCAGTCCGTCGAGGTCACCCGCCAGTACTGCACTCGGCGGAATGGCGTCCCTCGGGACGCGGCAGGCGAGCGCCGTGCCGAGCCCGGCCATCCGGATGACGGTGTCGATCAGCGCTTCCGGCTCATCCGGCCAGTCGAACCCCGGCTGGGCGATCAGCAGGCTCACGCAACCGTGCATCGCCGACCAGAGCCCCATCGCGAGGACCTCCGGTTCGCCGCGCAGGATCCCGGCCCGTACGCAGGCGGCGGTCGCGTCGGCGAGGTACCGGAAGCAGGCGACCGCGCCGGGCGACGAGCCGCCGGAGGGACGCATCAGGAGTACGCGGTACTGCACCGGATGGTCGAGGGCGAACCGGGCGTACACCCGTGCGCGACGGCTGAGCGCGCGCATCGGATCGGCGACCTCGACGGCGTGCTCGCGCATACGGCGCGCGAGCTCGTCCCACACCCGCAGGCAGACCGCCTCCAGCAGGGCGTCCCGGCTCGGGAAATGCGCGTAGACCGACGGCGTGGAGACGCCGGTGCGGCGCGCGACGGCTCGCAGCGTCAGCGCCTCGTCGGTACCCGCCTCGCCGAGCAGGGCGTCGGCGGCCGACAAGATCTCGCCGCGCAGCTTGTCCCCTTCACCCGGCCGCGCCTTCGTCCGCTTCGCGCCCATGCCGTGATGCTGCCAGCATTGACTTGACACCGTCAACTTGACGGTGTCAGCTTGAGGTATGGCGCATTTCCGGACCGCGACCGCGCTGGGTCGCCGAGGCGACGACCCGGTCTTCGACATCGAGCTCGATCCACAGTGGACGATCGGGACGAAGCTGCACGGCGGCTATCTCCTCGCCGTGCTCGCCAGGGCGGCCGCCGAGGTCTCCTCGCATCCGCATCTGACCGCGATCAGCGGCTCGTTCTCGGTGGCGCCCGAACCCGGCCCCGCGGTCGTCGAGGTCGAGGTGCTGCGCGAGGGCCGCGGCCTCACCCAGCTGCGCGCGCGGCTGAGCCAAGACGGCGCGCCCTGCACCGAGGCGCTGATCACCCAAGGCGTCCTGACCGACGGCGACGCGTGGTGGTCCGGAGTGGACCCGGTCGAGCTCCCGCCGGAGCAGGACTGCCTGCCCGTGCCCGCCGACGGTGGTGGCGGATTCCGCATCGGCCTGATGGACGTCGTCGAGCAGCGTCTCGACCCGGCGGCGGCCGGTTTCGCGGTGGGACAGCCGTCCCGGAA
Organism: Amycolatopsis sp. SB7-3; assembly: GCF_041021335.1. Taxonomy (NCBI): domain Bacteria; kingdom Bacillati; phylum Actinomycetota; class Actinomycetes; order Pseudonocardiales; family Pseudonocardiaceae; genus Amycolatopsis; species Amycolatopsis sp. SB7-3. Next base: position 119,273 of record NZ_JBFPJQ010000007.1, on the reverse strand, counting down.
AGGCGTCATCTCGTCCTGGCTGCGGCTCGCCGACGGCAGCGACTGGGACCCGGTGAGCCTGCTCGTCGCGCTCGATCCGGTGCCGCCGATCTCCTACGACCTGGGCATCGCGGGCTGGGCGCCGACCATCCAGTTCACCGCGTACCTGCGCGGGCTCCCGGCGCCGGGTCCGGTGCGGGTGCGGATGCGCGCGGGCGAACTCGGCGGCGACCGGATGGACGAGGTCGCGGAGCTTTGGGACGAGAAGAACCGGCTGATCGGACAAGCGACCCAGATCGCCGCCGTACGTCTCCCCTGAACCACCCGAAAGCGGGTTCATGACGCGGCGCCGGGAGTTAAGATCCGGCGTCTACGTCATTGTTCTGGGGGCAGGACCATGGAAGCGGAACCACTCCGCGCGGGCGAGAACGATTCCGCCGGCGCCGAGATCACCCGGCTCTGCCGGACCCTGGTACCACTGGCCGCCGCCGGCAAATACGCCGAGGCCGCGTCGACCTATCGCTGGGTGAGCCGGGCTTCGTCCGGCGATCCGATCCGTTACGGCGATCACGCGTCGCGGCTGGAATTCTGCGCCCTCACCGGCAACGAGCACACCGGTCTCGATCTTCTGTCGCTTTTGGACGGTGTCGGCGACCATTCGGACGCCGTCGGCAGGCTCGAGTTCTTCGCCTCGGCGGCGCTGCTCACCCGCCGGTTGACGGAAACCGGATACGGCGAGATCCCGTTCGTTCTCAACGGTCCGTACGACGGCGTCTCCCTGAGCAGGCTGCACGAGCGGATGCGGGCGGCGGCCCTCGTCGAAGCCGAGGAACTCGACGGACGCGAGCACTCCGGATACTTCACCGTCTACGCCGAACGGAAGATGGCCGCGAAACCGGTGGCGGACTTCGTCCCGCTCCTGCCGTCGGCGCTCCCCCGGGTCCCGATCCTGCCGCCGCCGGGGCTGTCCGCCGAGGAACTCGTCGTCCGGGCGGAGATCCACAATCACCGGTGCGAACCGGAGGAGGCGCGAGCCTGCCTCGAAGCGATCGACGATGTCCCGGACGAGCTCGCACCGCGGCTGAGCGAGCTGCGCGCGATCTTCTTCCAGGGCGAGGACACCGAGGAACGGCTGCGTCACGCGGCCGTCGGATTCCGGGGCCAGGGCGACGAAATCCGCTTCCTGCTCAACCAATGCTGGCTCGGCCTGTGGCTCGTCTTCGACGATCAGGTGGAGACCGGGGTCGCGCTGACGACGGTGGCCGCGGCCCGCTTGCGTGCCGGGACGGACGAACGCGCCGCCTGCTGGGGCGAATACTGGCTGGCGCACGTGCTTTCCGGGCAGGGCCGTACTTCCGAGGCGTACGAGGCCTTGCGACGGGGTGCCGAGCGAGCCGGTGAGGCGGGTGATCCCTTGCTCCTCGGGACACTTCTGTGTCTCGAAGCGTCGTTGCGGAACGGCGACGGCGAGGATCCGGTGACCACACTGGAACTCGCGCGGTCGGCGACGGACGCCTTCATCGTCGGGAACGTCGGCGAGAAGGCCGTCGAAGCGGTCGAACAGGTCCGGATCGCCTACGAGCGCACGGGATCGCTCGACGAACTGGACGTCTTCGTGGAGCATCTGCTGGCGACGCTGCCCGTAGGCGGTCCGGAACGGTTGCGCGGGCATCTCCGCCACCTTCGGGCGCTGTCGCTGATCGGCACCGGCAGGTTCGCCGAAGCCGTCGACGACGCCTACGCGTCTCTCGGTGTCTCCGCGTCGAAAGGCAAGGACACCGCGGAACATTGGTACGTCCTCGTCACCGCGTTGCACGGCGCCGGCCGCTACGACGAGGTGCTCGACGTCGCGCCCCGCACCATCGCCCTGCTCGCCACGTCACCGGACTGGGGCCACCGCTGCCGGTGGATGTACGCCGACAGCTACCGCGCGCTCGGCGAATCTTCGCGCGCCTTCGACGAATACGCCGTCCTCGCCGAAATCCTCCACGACTCGGGCGACACCGGGCATTCGTACATCTCGGTGAGCATGGCCGCCGCCGAACAACTCGACCTGCTCGGCTACGGCGCGAACGCCGCGGATTTCTACGCGCGGGCCGCCGACGCGGCCTTGGCGATCGGCGGCGGCTACGTGGCCGCCACTTGCCGTAACGCGGCGACGCTGTCCCGGCTGCGGTCCGGCGACGTCGACGCGGCGCTGAGCGCGCTCGACGCCGCGGAAACCGCCGTGCACGCGGTGGAAACCGAAACCGCGCCCGCGAGGGAACATCTCGTCGCGCAGCTCGACCACGTCGCCGCCCACGTGCTCAGCGCCGCCGGCCGCGTCCGCGAGGCCGCCCGCCGCGCGCTCCGTGCCGCCGAAACGTTCCACCGGATAGGCGAAGCCGAGTCCGCCCGCGACGTCGACCTGCTGCTCGAACAGATACTCCTCGGTGACCAAAACTGACGTGCCGCCTCGGCGGCTTCGCGTGATTGGGCGGACGGCACGTGTGATTCGACGGACGACACACGTGATCAGATGGACGACACGCTCGCGGCGAAGCTTTCGCCGTGAGTCGTCCGTCCAGACACGTGTGTCGTCCGTCTGATCACGTGTGCCGTCCATCCAGTCACACAAGACCGCCGCCACTCACGACCCACTGGACCGACTTCACGCCTTGCCAGCCTCCCTCACCAGGAGAAGGATCCCCGGCATGTCCGGACGAAGCCTGCCCATCGGCTCGATCGTGCTGTGGGTCGTGCGCGTGGCGCTCGCCGCCGAGTTCCTCTACAGCGGCTACCTGCTGTTCTCCGGCGGCCACACCGAACAGGTCTTCGCCGAGATCGGGCTCGGGCAGTGGCTGCGGTACGTCACCGGCGTGGTCGAGGTCGCCGGCGCGATCGGCCTGCTGATCCCCCGCTTCGGCGGCCCGTCGGCGCTGCTGCTGGCCGGGGTCATGGTGGGCGCGAGCGTCACGGAGCTGTTCATCCTCGCCAACGGCGGCCCGGTCCTCCCGCTGATCCTGCTGATCGTCTGCGCGACGCTGGCGTGGTTCCTCCAGGATCAGACGCGCGCACTGCTCGGGATCAAGCCTCCCGCAGACGCCGAGGACGACCTCTAGGCGAACGCGCGCCACCCTTACACCGAACGGCGCAAAGATCACCCGCCGAATGCCCCGATCACCGGGACGGACAAAGAAAAACCGCATGTCAGCCCGCCTCGCGAGGCGCTGACGAGCACGCCGAAAACTGATCATCAGCGTGATCGAACGCTCACTCAAGGTGAAAGATTGCGGCTCGTTTACAACGAACCGGCCACCCGCTTGACAGTCGGAGTGGTACGTACCACGCTGCCCGCATTGGTCTACACCATTTTGTGGGAGCTCGGCATGGTGGCCGGGCATCGAAAGGACGGCACGAGTGAAGCGCTGGCTCAAGATGGCTGCGGGCGCCGCCGCCATCACCCTCGCGACGGCGGGCTGCGCCGGTTCCGGCAGTGGCGACAGCACGAATTCGAGCGCTGCGGCCTCGAACGGCTCGCTCACGGTCTGGCTCATGACGGGGACCGCCCCCGAAGCACTGACGAACTCGCTCCACAAGGAATTCGAAGACGCGCACCCCGGCGTCAAGGTCAAGTACGAGATCCAGCAGTGGAACGGCATCCAGCAGAAGCTGACCACCGCGCTGGCCAGTGACAACCCGCCGGACGTGATCGAGCTGGGCAACACCCAGACCCCCGCGTTCGCGAACCAGGGCGTGCTCGCCGACCTCACCTCCAGCGTGAACGACTTCAACGGCGCGCAGTGGCTGCAGGGCCTCAAGGCTTCGGGCGAGTTCGACGGCAAGACCTACGGCGTCCCGTTCTACGCGGCGAACCGTGAGGTCATCTACCGCAAGGACATGTTCGAGCAGGCGGGCATCACCGCGACGCCGAAGACGCGCACGGAGTGGCTCGACGCGATCACCAAGCTCAAGGCGAAGTTCGGCAGCGACCCCGAGTTCCAGGCCCTCTACCACCCCGGCCAGAACTGGTACGAGCTGCTGTCCTACATCTGGGACGAGGGCGGCGACATCGCCCAGGCCAACGGCAAGTCCTTCAAGTCGACCCTGGACACCCCGCAGGCGAAGGCCGGGCTGGAGTTCTACAAGCAGCTCACCGACGCTTCGGGCACCAAGGCCCCGAAGGACGCCGACGAGGCCACGCCGCAGCAGGCGGGCATCTACGGCGCCGGCAAGGTCGCGATGATGATCGGTGTCCCGGGTGAGGTCGACACCGCGGCGAAGACCGACCCGAAGATCAAGGAGAAGTCGGGCGCCTTCGCGATCCCTGGCAAGACCGCCGACAAGTCGGCCCCGGTCTTCCTTGGCGGCTCGAACCTGGTCATCCCGGCCAACAGCAAGAACGCGGCCGCGGCGAAGGACTACGTCAAGCTGTTCTCCACCCCGAAGTACCAGACCGAGCTGGCCAAGGCCGGTTACGTCCCCGGTACCTCGACCGACGTGTCCGCGCTCGACGCGAACCCGCTCACCAAGGTGATGGCCGAGGCTTCCAAGAACGGCCGTGCCGTGCCGACCAGCCCCAAGTGGGGTGACGTCGAGTCCGGTCAGAACCCGATCAAGGACATGCTGACCGCCTACCTGACCGGAACGAAGACGCTCGACCAGGCGACCGCCGACGCCAACGCAGCGCTCGACAAGCTCATCGGCGGATGACCACGACGAAAGATGTGACGATGCCGGCGGGGGCCACCCCGCCGGCATCGCCGCGCATCAAACCCCCGAAATCCAACCGGCGCCTCCGCCTCGGCGAGCGGACGGCGCCGTACCTGCTGATCCTTCCCGCTCTGGTCGCGATCCTGGTCCTGCTGGGCTGGCCGACGATGCAGCTGATCGGGATCAGTCTCCGCAAACTCGACCTCCGTGAGCTGGTCTCCGGGGAGATGGTCTGGGTCGGATTCGAGAACTTCTCCGAGATCCTGTCCGATTCGGAGTTCTGGGAGATCACCGTCCGGACGCTGGTGTTCACCGCGTCGGTCGTGATCCTCACCCTGCTGCTCGCGCTGCTCATGGCGGTGCTGATGCGGCATCTCAACCCGGTGGTCCGGGTGATCGTGCAGGTCGCGCTGATCCTCGCGTGGGCGACGCCGGTGGTCGCGACGACCACGGTGTTCCAGTGGATCTTCGACCAGCAGTACGGCATCTTGAACAAGACGCTCGCGAAGCTCGGTTTCGAGAGCTTCATCGGGCATTCGTGGTTCTCCACCGGCCCGAGCACGCTCACCGTCATCGGGATCCTGGTGGTCTGGCAGGCGGTGCCGTTCGTGGCCTTCACGCTCTACGCGGGGCTCCTGGGCGTCCCGAAGGAGCAGTACGAGGCCGCGGGTATCGACGGCGCCAACGCCTGGCAGGCGTTCTGGGCGGTCAGCTGGCCGGCGATCCGGCCGATCCTGACCATGGTCACCTTCCTGTCGGTGCTGTGGGACTTCAAGTTGTTCGCCCAGGTATGGGCGATCCGTCAAGGCGGGCCGGACGGCGCCAGCACGACGCTGCCGGTCTACATGTACCTCAAGGGCCTCGCGGGCAACCACTTCGGCCTGGCGGCCACCGCCGCCCTGCTGATGATGCTCGTGCTGATCCTGCTCACCGCCCGGTACGTCCAGCTGCTGGTGCGCACGAAGGAGGCCGACCTGTCATGAGGAAGTCCCTGACCCAGCGGATCGGCCTCGGCACGCTCGGCGTGGTGGTGGCGCTGCTGTTCGTCTTCCCGACGTACTGGATGTTCACCTCCTCGCTGAAGACACCGGGCCAGGTCCTGTCCCCGGACTACGACCTCGTCCCGCTTTCGGTGACGTTCGACAACTTCGTCTCGGCGCTGACGAAACCCGGTTTCACCACGTACCTCACCAACAGCCTGATCGTCACGCTCGGCGCGGTGCTGTGTTCGCTCGTCGCGGGTGTGCTGGCCGCGGTTCCCCTGTCCCGTATGCGTTTCCGCGGGCGCAAGGGATTCCTGCTGCTGGTGCTCGTCGCCCAGCTGGCGCCGTTCGAAGCGCTGCTGATCCCGATGTACCTGCTGATGCGCGACGCCGGGCTGCTCAACCAGCTGCCTTCGCTGCTGCTGGTGTACTTCGCGGCGACGCTGCCCTTCACGTGCTGGATGCTCTACGGCTTCGTCAACGGCATCCCGTACGACCTCGAAGAGGCCGCGATGATCGACGGTTGCAGCCGGGCGGGTGCCTTCCGCCGGGTGACGCTGCCGCTGCTCGCGCCCGGACTGGTGACCACCTCGGTGTTCAGCTTCATCACCGCGTGGAACGAGTTCCTGTTCGCGTTCGTGTTCATGCGCGACCAGAACAAGCAGACGCTGCCGGTGTGGCTGTCGTCGTTCCGGACGGCGTTCTCCGTGGACTGGGGCGGCATCATGGCGGCGTCGGTCATCTACGCCGTGCCCGCGCTGGTGTTCTTCATCATCGTCCAGCGCAAGCTCGTGTCCAACCTGACCGCAGGCGCAGTGAAGGGGTAATCCTTGTCTTCACCGGAAAAGCTCGCCGCGTCCGTTCTCGTCTCGGGCTTCGACGGCACCACCGCGCCGGATTGGCTGCGCCGCAAGGTGGCGGACGGTCTCGGCGGCGCGATCCTGTTCGGCCGCAACGTGGTCGACGACGAGCAGGTGGCCGCGCTGAGCGCGCAGCTGCGGGCGGAACGGCCCGACGTGCTCGTCGGCATCGACGAGGAGGGCGGTGACGTCACGCGGCTCGACGTCGCCACCGGCTCGTTCGTGCCGGGGCCACTCGCACTCGGCGCCGCGGATGACGTCGAGCTGACGGCTTCGGTCGCGGCTGCGCTGGGCGAGAGGCTGGCCGCGTGCGGAGTGACGATCAGCTTCGCTCCGTGCGCGGATCTCACGCTGGCAGCGGAGGATCCCTCGATCGGGGTCCGGGCGTTCGGTTCGGATCCGGTGAAGGCGTCGCCGCATGTGGCGGCGTTCATCACCGGGCTGCAGAAGTACGGCGTGGCGGCGTCGGCCAAGCATTTCCCCGGCCACGGGGCGGCTACGGACGATTCGCACCACGCGCTGCCGGTGCTGCCCCGGACCGAGGCGGAACTGCACGAGATCGAACTGGTCCCGTTCAAGGCGGCGATCACGGCCGGGGTGCGCGCGGTGATGACCGGGCACCTCGTCGTGCCCGCGTGGGGTGAACTGCCCGCGACGCTCAACCCGAAGGCGCTCACCGACGTGCTGCGCGGCGAGCTCGGCTTCACCGGCGCGGTCATCACCGACGCGCTGGACATGGGCGCCGTCGCGGGCGAACTCGGCAAGACCGAGGGCGTCGGACGGGCGTCGGTACGGGCGCTGATCGCCGGCGCGGACGCGCTCTGCCTCGGCGGGGTGTCGTTCGAAGAGGACGAGCTGAACCGGATCGCGGCGGTCATCGCGGCCGCCGTCGAGTCCGGTGAGCTGCCGATGGAGCGGCTGGTGGAGGCGTCGGAGCGGGTCGCCGCGCTCGGCACTCCCCCGGTGTCGACGCCGATCTCGCCGGTGGATCACCGCCTCGGCCTGGAGGCGGCGCGGAAGGCGTTGCGGATCCAGGGTTCGCCGAAGCTGGGCGGCCCGCCGCTGGTGATCGACATCGAGACCGAGCCGATCATCGCGGCCGGGCCGATGCCGTGGGGGCTCGGCTCGCATCTGACCGAACTCGTGCCCGGCACCCGGGCGCTCAAGGTCGGCGCGGACGGGATCGCGACCGCGATCGAGGCCGTCCACGGCGCCCGTGACCTCGTGGTGGTGACCCGCGAGGCGCACCGGCACCCCGAGGTCCGCGAGTTCCTCAGCTGGCTTCGAGAGTCCACTGTGGACTACATCCGGGTCGAGACCGGCGTTCCGGGCCCGGAGACCGAGGGGCCGCGGATCGACACGTTCAGCGGGTCCTACGTCAGCCTCCGCGCCGCCGCGGAGTACCTGGCCTGACCCACCCCTCTCGCATTTCGTCCTCTGGATGCGGTACTTGCACACGCAACTACCGCATTCAGAGGACGAATTGCGTTATTCGGTTGCGGGGCCGAGGCGGGGGTGTTGTAGTCGGGAAGATCGGTTCCCGGCCTAGGAGATGATCGTCTTGCGAGTGACCACGTCCTTCCATCAGGTAATTTCCGCCTACCTCGAGGACGAGACCACTCGTGAAGACCCTCAATCTGGGGATTCTGGCGCATGTTGACGCCGGGAAGACGAGCCTGACCGAGCGCCTGTTGCACACCGCCGGCATCATCGGCGAGCTGGGCAGCGTCGACGACGGCAGCACGCAGACCGACACGCTGGCGCTCGAACGCGCCCGCGGCATCACCATCAAGGCGGCCGTGGTGTCGTTCGCCCTCGGCGACGTCACCGTCAACCTGATCGACACCCCCGGTCACCCCGATTTCATCGCCGAGGTCGAACGCGCGCTCGGCGTGCTCGACGGCGCGGTGCTGGTGCTGTCGGCGGTCGAAGGCGTCCAAGCCCAGACCCGTGTCCTCATGCGGACCTTGCGGCGGCTGGGCATCCCGGTGCTGCTGTTCGTGAACAAACTGGATCGCCGCGGCGCCGACCCGGAGCGCGTTTTCCGTGAGATCACCGAGAAACTCACGCCGTCGGCGATCACGATGGACCCCGATCGGGTGATCGATCTGCTGGCGACGCTCGACGAAGACTTCCTCACCGAGTACCTCACCGCCCCGGACGCGTTCACGCCGTCGCGGCTCCGCGCCGAACTCGCCGCGAAAGTCGCCGAAGGTCGCGCTCATCCGGTCTACTTCGGGTCCGCGATCACCGGTGCCGGGATCGACGCGCTCCGCGACGGCATCGAGAACCTGTTGCCCGCCAAGGAAGCCGACGTCCACGCGCCGCTGTCCGGCACGGTCTTCAAGGTCGAGCGCGCGCCGGGTGGCGAGAAGATCGCGTACGTACGGCTGTTCTCCGGCAGCATCGCCGTGCGTGACAAGGTCCCGCTCGGCGACGGCGAAGGCAAGGTCACCGCGATCAGCGTTTTCGACAACGGCTCGGCCGCGCCGTCCGCGTCGGCCGAAGCCGGGCGGATAGCGAAGATCTCGGGGCTCGACGTCCGGATCGGAGACGTGCTCGGGGCCCGGCCGCCGATGCGGGAGGCGCGGTTCTCGCCGCCGACGCTGGAAACCGTCGTCTCGCCGGTGCGCCCGGCCGATCGCGGACCGCTGCACCAGGCGCTCACCCGGCTGACCGAACAGGATCCGCTGATCGGCCTGCGGCACGACGAGGTCCGCCAGGAGACTTCCGTTTCGCTGTACGGAGAAGTGCAGAAAGAGGTCATACAGGCGACGCTCGCGGACGAGTACGGCATCGACGTCACGTTCAGCGAGACGACCACGATCTGCGTGGAACGCGTCGACGGCACAGGATCGGCCGCCGAACTCATCGGCACGGCGTCGAATCCCTTTCTGGCCACGGTCGGACTGCGCGTCGAACCCGGGAGCGGGATCTCGTTCCGCCTGGAGGTCGAACTCGGCTCGATGCCGTACTCCTTCATCAAGGCCGTGGAGGACACGGTGAAGGAGACGCTGCGCGAAGGCATCCACGGCTGGGAGGTGCGCGACTGTGCGGTCACGATGACGCATTCCGGCTACTACGCCAGGCAAAGCCACGCCCACGGCACGTTCGACAAGAGCATGTCCAGCACCGCGGGCGATTTCCGCGATCTGACGCCGTTGGTGCTGATGGCCGCGCTGCGCGAGGCCGGGACGACCGTGCACGAACCCCTGCACCGGTTCACCCTCCAGACCCCGGCCGACACGCTCGGCCCGGTGACCGCGCTGCTGGCGCGGGCTCGCGCCGTCCCGCGGACGACGCTCACGAAGGGCGGGACGGCCGAGCTGGAAGGCGAGATCCCGGCGGCGAAAACCCATGAGGTGCACCAGCTCCTGCCCTCGGCGACCCGAGGGGAAGGCGCGCTGGAGACGTCGTTCCACGGCTACCGGCCCGTCCGGGGACCGGCGCCGTCACGATCGAGGACCGATCACAACCCGTTGGACCGCAAGGAATATCTGTTACGCGTGCTGCGGCGCGTTTGAGGAACGGAGGACGTCATGGTTTCACGGCTCGGGGTCAGGATCCCTCGCGAGCTGCCCGCCGCCCGGCTGACCGGCCTCGCGCGGCGCGCGGAGCAGGAGGGTTTGGACGAGGTCTGGATCGTCGAGGACTGTTTCTACGCGGGCGGGATCGCGACGGCGTCGGCGGTGCTGGCGGCGACCGAGAAGATCACCCTCGGCATCGGCATCATGCCCGCCGTGGCGCGGAACCCCGCCATCGCGGCGATGGAGATCGCGGCGCTGGCGGAGCTGTACCCGGGACGGCTGATCGCCGGGTTCGGGCACGGCGTGCCGAGCTGGATGCGGCAGATCGACGCGTGGCCGACGTCGGCGCTCGCCGCGTTCGAGGAGACGCTGACGGTCATCCGGCGGCTGCTGGCGGGTGAGCGCGTTTCCTTCGAGGGCAAGCACGTCCGGCTCGACGAGGTCGAACTGGAGTTCCCACCCGCGCTGCCGCCGAAGCTCGTCGCCGGCGTCCGCGGCCCGAAGTCGCTCGCGGCGGCGGGCCGGGTCGCCGACGGGACGCTCCTGGCCGAACCGGCGACCCCGGAGTACGTCCGCGCGACGCGGAACCTGATCGGCGTCGAAGGCCCTTCGATCGCCACCTACAACTGGCTGGCCCTCGACGCCGATCCCGAGCGGGCCCGCGAACGCGCGCGGTCCGACGTCGCGTCCGCGATCGGGCCGAACTCCGGTCCGGCGCTGGAGCCGCTGGACTTCGGCGCCGAACTGCTTGCCGAGGTCAAGGCCGCTAGCGACCGCAAGGACCTGGCCCGGCGGTTGCGGCCGGAGTGGATCGACCGGCTGAGCATCAGCGGCACGCTCGACCGGTGCGTCGAGCAAATCCGCGCGCTGTACGCGGCCGGGACCGAGTCCGTCATCCTGCTCCCGCTTCTCGGTGAGCCGGAGGAGGAGTCCTTCGCCGCGGCGGGCCGGATCGCCTCCGCCCTCCGCGGCTGACCCTCCTTCCGCATTTCGTCCTCTAAATGCGGTCCTTGCACACGCAACGATCGCGTTTAGTCCTCTGGATGCGGGTGGGTGTCGAGCGCCCTGACGACGGCGACCATGTCCTCCTCGCCGAGACCGAGCCGCGCGGTCTCGGCGTAGAGGGCACGGGACGCCTCGATCAGCGGCAGCTTCAGGCCCGCGTCCCCGGCCGCCGCCGCGATCAGCTCGACGTTGGCCAGCACGTTCGCGATCGAGGCCTGCGGCGCGAAATCCTCTTCGACCAGCTTGGGCGCCTTGATCCGCAGGATCGGGCTGGCGAGCTGCCCCGCGCCGAGCACGTCGGCGAGCAGACCGAGATCCAGCCCGTGCGCCCGGCCGAAATGCACCGTCTCGGCCAGCGAAGTCACGACCGCGGTCAGGTGCACGTTGACCGCCAGCTTCATCAGGAGCCCGTTGGGAACCGGCCCGCAGTACACGGTTTCCCGGCACATCGGCCCGAACAGCTCCCGGACCTCCTCGACCGCGCCGGGGTCGCCCGCGAGCATCGCGACCAGCTCCCCCGCCTCCGCCGGGACCCGCGAACCCGAAACCGGCGCCTCCACGTACTTCGCCCCCGCCGCGACGAGGTCCGCCTCCAGCGCGCGGGAATGCCCCGGCGCCGTCGTTCCCATGTGGACGATCGTGCGGCCCGCCACCCGGTCGGCGAACTCGGGCCCGCCGCGCCCGAGTACCGCATCGACGGCGGCCGCGTCCTTGAGCATCAGGATCACGACGTCGCAGCGCGCGAAGAGTTCGGCGACGTCGGCCACCTGGTCGGCCTTGCCCGGCGTGCGGTTCCATCGGAGCACCGGGATCCCGGCCCGCACCAGGTTCCGCGCCATCGGCTCGCCCATACTGCCCAGCCCGGCGAAACCGACTCGTTCGAGGTCCATGGCTCCACTCTGCGGCACCGGAGGACGACGCCGGGCGCGATGCGACGATCGCGGCGGAAATCGCGAGGAATGCCCCGCGACGCGATGTCGAGGAGTGAGCACGATGGCCTGGCCGGAGAAGGACACCCGTCGGGTCTCGCTGCGCAACGGCCAGTCGTTCCTCTGGCATCTCGACGCCGACTGGGAACGTACGACGCGCGCGATCCGCGTCAAGGAAGACGGCACCGACGGTCAGATTCTCGTCCTGGACCCCTACCACCACGCCTTCCTGCCGACGCAGACGCAGGTCCGCCGCGAGGAGTGAGCCGATCAGAACGGGTGCTCCATCCACACGTTCGCCTCCACGTACACCCCGCAGTCCCGCTCGACGTTCGCGTGCACCGGCGCGATCCCACCGGGGATCACGTTGTCGCCGTCGACGAGGTCGACACCGCTCCACTCCTTCCAGTCCGCGATCGAGCCCGAAATGGTCACCGCGAACGGGCACACCTTGATCATCCGCGCGCCGAGCCGTTCGTGGGTGCGCAACCAGCGGTCGGCGAACAGCCCGTCCTCGCGCCGCCGGAGGGCGTAGTCCTCCATGAGGACGTCGGGTTGGTCCTCCTTGCCGATCGGGCGCACGGAGACGATCAACCGCTTCAGCCCCGTCTCGGCCGCACGCGCTTTCAGCGCCTTGAGCATCGGCGTGGACAGGCCGGTCCCGCGCATTCGCGGCGCCACGACGACTTCGAGCGCGCACAAGGTGTCCGGCGCACGGCCGTCCATGAGATCCTGCGCGGCCCACTGGATCGCCTCGTCCCACCCGTGCGACGGCAGCTCGTGGCGGTCTTCGGCCGGATAGGTCAGCGGGACCGACAGCGCCCGCGCGATCGGTTCACCGTCGTCATCCAAGGCGATCAGGAAATACCGGGACCAGTGGCGCAGGAAGCGGTCCGGCGTGATCATCTTGCCGCTGAACCCGGCGTAGATGAACTCACCGCCGACGTCGCCGAGGTTCAGCGCGGCATCGAGGAGATCGGGACGGGACGCAAGATCGACGATTCGCATGCCGCCCAGTCAACCGATCCGGTGATCTCCCCCGATAGCTGCTTCCGGGCGATGATCAAACCGGCTGACGCGGCGCCGCCTGCAGCCGGGAGAGCACGTCGGTGAGCCTGCCCGCGGCGACGTCCCATTCTTCGAGGACGCTGCTGCGCGCGAGCGCCGACGTCCGCAGGGAATGACGGAGTTCGGCGTCGAGCGACCAGCGCAGCAACGCCGCCGCGAGCGCCGACGGGTTGTTCGGCGGCACCAGCATGCCGGGCACGCCGCCGCCGGGCGCGGTGCCGAGCGCGTCGTGCGCGCCGGTGGTTTCCGTTGCCACCACGGGGATCCCTCGCGCCAGCGCCTCGGCGACGACCAGTCCGGAGGTGCCGCCGCGCGCGGGCAGGACGAGCAGATCCGCGCCGTCGTAGACCAGGTCGAGGTCGTCCGGCGGCTGGATGAGGCTGATCCGGGAGCCGAGCCCGAGCCGTTCGACCGTCCAGCGCAGTTCGTCGACGTACGCGGGGTCGTGATGTGTCGCGCCGGCGAACACGCATTTGAACGCCAGTTCGTCGACCAGGGACAGCGCCCGGATGAGCACGTCCTGGCCGTGGCGCGCGGTCATGGGCGCGAGACACAGCAGCCGCGAGACACCGTCGGCCCCGGCGGCGAGCGGCGCCGCGTCCGTACCCGGCGTCGCCACGTACACCCGGGTCGGGTCGAGGTCGTGCCGGTCGATCAGCTGCCGCGCGAGCCACGGCCCGGTGGCGACGATCATCCCCGTCAGCCGCAGGGTCTCCCGTTCGCAGGCGTCGAGTTCGGCGGCCTGCGCCGGATCGAGCGCGGGATCGTCGGCGAGCGGCCGGTGGACCAGGACGGCCAGCCGGAGCCGCCGCGCGTGCGGGACCACGATCTCCGGGACCCCGCAGGCGACCGTGCCGTCGATCAGGACGACGGTGTCGTCGGGCAGCGCGGCGAGCGAACGGGCCAGTCTCGACCGCGACAGCGGCCCCGGCATCGGCCATTCCCCGGCGATCGGCAGTTCCAGCAGCGGAAGGCCGGTGGCCGGGAGGTTCTGGCACATCCGGCGGTCGTATTCACCGCTGACGTCCTCGGTTTCGCCCGGCAGGACGAAGACGACCGGTTCGGTCACGCGGACATTCGAGGTGAACACGGTTACCTCCAGATGCGGGCGCCTTATCAGGAGACACGGATACGGCGCCCGTCCGGTTCATTTCCCGGGTGACAAAGTTCAGCCCGCCACGCGCGCGATCGACGCGACGAGCTCGTCACGCAGCCCGGCGCCGACCGCGATCGTGGCCGCCGAACGCACCGTGTGGTCGCCGCCGTCGAGGTCGACGACCGCTCCCCCGGCCTCGCGCACCAGCAGGACACCCGCCATCGTGTCCCACGGTTTGTTGGCGAGGATGACGCTCGCGTCGAGTTTGCCGTCCGCGACCCACGCCAGGTCGATCGCCGCGGAGCCGAGGAACCGGACCCGCTGCACGCGGCCGCCGAGTTCGGCCAGCAACGCCATCCGGACGCGGTTCTTGACCTCCGCGCCCTCGCCGACCGCGAAGTCGCCGATACTCACGATCGCGTCGGACAACTTCGTCGCTTTCGACGCCGTAAGACGCTCTTCGCCCGCGTATGCGCCCTGGCCCGCCACTGCGGTGTAGGTGACGTCGAGGAACGGCAGGGAGATCGCCGCGACCGTGCTGTTCAGCCCGTCGACGAGCCCGAGCGAAACACCGCACAGCGGAATCCCGCGCGCGAAATTCGCCGTACCGTCGACGGGGTCGAGCGCCCACCACAGGTCCTCGTTCCCCTCATGCCCGCGCTCCTCGCCGAGGATGCCGATCTCCGGCGTTTCGCGCGCCAGGAACTCGCGGACGGCGTCCTCGACGGCGAGGTCGACGTCGGTCACCATGTCGCGATCACCTTTGGCGGCAACGGAAAACGACGTCATCGAGCGGATGATCCCGGTCGCCTTGGCGACGGCCTCGCGGGCCACGGACAACAATGCGGCGTGGTCGGTCATATGGGTACCGTAGCCCGCGTGAACCTGTTCCCGACGGCCACGACGGCCGACGAAAGCGCCCGCGGCGCCGAGGTCGCGGTGCTGCCCGTCGGCAGTTTCGAACAGCACGGAGCGCACCTCCCGCTCGCCACCGACGCGGTGATCGCGACGACGATCGCCGACGCCCTCGCCGCGGCGTATCCGGTGCTGCGGCTCCCGCCGATCACGATCGGCTGCTCCCACGAGCACGCGGATTGGCCGGGCACGGTCAGCATCTCCGCCGCGACGCTGTACGCCGTGGTGAACGACGTCGCCGCGTCGCTGCGCCGGTCCGGCGTCCCGAAACTGGTGCTCGTGAACGCGCACGGCGGCAACTACGTCCTGTCCAACGTGGTCCAGGAGTCGACGTCGCCGATGGCGCTCTTCCCCGGCGTCGAAGGCTGGCAGGCGGCGCACGCCGCGGCGGGGCTGGAGACGTCGCTGGACAGCGACATGCACGCCGGCGAGCTGGAGACCTCCCTGTTGCTGCACGCGCACCCGTCGCTGGTCCGGCCCGGGTTCACCGAGGCGGATCACCTCGCCGACGACAGGCGGCACCTGCTGACGGTGGGCCTGCGCCCGTACGCGGAATCCGGTGTGGTCGGGCGGCCTTCGCTGGCGACGGCGGAGAAGGGACGGCTGGTGCTGGAGTCACTGGTGGAGAGCTTCGGGGACACCTTGGCCGTGCTCGGCTGACTCGATCAGGTCCAGATGCGGCAGGAAATGGTGCATCCGTTCCTGTTTGGTCCGCAGGTACCGCAGGTTCTCGTCGTTCGGCGTGACCAGCAGCGGCACCCGCTCGCTGATCCGCACACCGTGCCGTTCCAGCTGGTCGACCTTCGCCGGGTTGTTGGACAGCAGCCGCACCGACCGCACGCCGAGATCGTTCAGGATCTCCGCCGCGGCACGGTAGTCGCGGGCGTCCACCGGCAGCCCGAGCGCGATGTTCGCCTCGACGGTGTCGAGCCCTTCGTCCTGTAGTCGCATCGCCTTCAGCTTCGCGAGCAGGCCGATTCCGCGTCCTTCGTGGCCCTGGGCGTACACGAGGATTCCGGCGCCCTCGTCGACGATCGCCCGCAACGCGGCGGCCAGCTGGTCGCCGCATTCGCAGTGCATCGAGCTGAACACGTCGCCGGTGAGGCATTCCGAATGGACCCGCGCCAGCGTGCCGGAGGTCGCGATGTCGCCGTGCACCAGCGCCATCTGTTCGGTGCCGTCGGCGTCCAGGTAGCCGTACGCGCGGAAAACGCCGTACCGGGTGGGCAGTCTGGTCTCAACGACCCTCTCGACGGTCATCGGGCTTCTCCTGTCTGTTCGGTGACTCTTGACAGAACGCGCGAGCAGGACGCCCGCACCGGGAAGGCTGGAGACGAGCGCGAGCACGCCGTAGACGACGGCCACGGTGACACCCTGCGCCGAGCCGAGGCCCGCGGCGCCGAACAGCAGCGCGCAAACGCCTTCGCGCGGGCCCCACCCGCCGATGTTCAGCGGCAGCCCCATCGCGAGCAGGGCGAGGATCATCAGCGGCAGCAGGTCGCCGACCGGCGCGGTGACGCCCGCCGCGCGCGCGGCGACGACGAACAGGGCGAGGTGCCCGGCGAGGGTGGCGACCGAGAGCAGGCCCACCCCCGGCCAGGTTTCCTTGGTCAGCAGGCCGAGCCGGACGTCGGCGAGGGACACGGCGAACCCGCGTCGCCATTTCGATCCACTGTGGATCCATCGCCGCCCGGCCGTCATCCCGGTGACGACGGCCGCGAGCGCGAGCCCGACCACGGCGATCCCGGCGGCCGTCACCACGTGGTCGATGGGCGGCGGCACCACGGAAGGCACGCTGAGCACGACGACGACCGAAGCGCCGATCACCACGATCTGCCCGGCCGTGCGCTCCAGCACCACCGCGCGGACGCCGCGCGGCACATCACCGGCTTCGCGTCCGTGCTGCACGGCGCGGTCGACGTCGCCGAGGACGCCCGCCGGCAGCACACCGTTGAGGAACAACGCGCGGTAGTACTCGCCGATGGCAGTCCCCAACGAGAGCTCGAGACTGAGCCGCCGGGCGATCAGGCGCCAGCGCGAGGCGCTGAAAACCGTGGTGGCGAAACCGATCCCGAGCGCGGCGGCGATCCCGCCCGCGTCGACCTCGCGCAGACCATCGAGGAACACGCCGGTTCCCAGCTGCCAGACGAGCGCACCGAGGATCGCGAACGCGCCGACGATCCGAAGCCAGGGCCAGAGCCGTTTCACGCGGGCACCACCAGGAGGTCTTCGTGCTGGATCACCGCGTTCAGCTCGCCTGCCGCGCACTGCGCGAGCCGCCATCGCAGGTAGGAGTCGCCGTCCGCCGCGAGTTCCGGCCGCTGTTCGCAAGCGGCGCCGACCCAGCCGGTGAGCCATTCCGCGGTCAGCGCGGCCTGATCCGCCCCGAGCCGCCACGGGCTCGGCGCACGCCGCACGGTGGCGCCGAGGTGTTCGAAGACCCCGAAGGCGACGTCCACCGCGTCCGGTCCGAGCAACCACCGGCCGCCGGTCACCCGGCGCTGATGCGCGTTGAAGGCGTCGGAGATTTCGATGTCGAACTTGTCCTTGGGCGAAAGCACGACCCGGCCCGAAACGCTCAGCGTGAACAGGACCGCGCAGCGCGCCTCGACGCACGCCTCAGCCAGCCGGGACATCTCCTCGGCGGTGAGCAGGTCGAGCAGTGCCGACGCCGCCACCAGCGAGGTTCCGGCGAGGTCCTCCGCGCGTAACTCGGTGATGTCACGCTGTTCGGTGACGACGGTGACTTCGCTTCCGTCCAAAGCGTGATCCGGACGGCTGGTGCGCGCCAGCGCGTGGGTGAGCAGGTCCGGGTCGCGGTCGTGCAGGATCCAGCGCTGGCGTCCCGGCAGCCGCCTGGCCAGCCAGCGGCCGAGCGAACCGGTGCCGCAGCCGAGATCCCGGATGACGACCTCGTCCTGTTCCTGCAGGAAGGACCGCACCGGCTCGATCAGCTCGGTCGCGCGAGCGGCGGCATCGGCGTCCTCACGCAGCTGAAGCCAGCTGGGGGCGTACTTCGTCATGCCGCCGTCCGTTCGGTCAGCAGCACGGCGGCGACGCCACGGGCCGTCTCGTCCCAGCCGGTCAGCGTCTCGCGGCGCAGGCGGGCGGAGGCGCGAAGGCGGTCACGCAGGTCGGGTTCGGTGAGCCAGCGACGCAGGGCCGCGGCCAGCGCGTTGACGTCCTCACCGGGGACGAGCAGCCCGGGCACACTGCCGTCGGACGCCTGGCCGAGCGTGTCCGGCAGGGCGTCGACGGCCGTCGTGAGCACGGGGATGCCGTGCGCGAGCGCCTCGGTGACGACCATGCCGTACGTCTCCGCGCGCGAAGGCAGCACGAGAAGGTCTGCCGCCGCGTACGTCGCTTCGAGTTCTTCGCCGGACCGGGGGCCGGTGAGGGTGAGGCGGTCGCCGAGCGAGTGTCGCCGCAAACGTTCGACGTAGCGGGTCTCGCGCCGGATCGCGCCGACGCACTCACAGGTCCACGGGAGCTCCTTCAGGGACTTCAACGCGTCCGCGAGCAGGCCCTGTCCCTTGCGCGGCGTCACGTTGGCGACGCAGACCAGACGCGTCCCGTCCAGGCTCCCGGACGCGACTTCGGCCTTGTCGACGCCGGGCGGCACCACGTGCACGCGATGCGCGGCGAGGTCGTGGTGCCCGATCAGGCGCCGGGCCGCCCATTCGCTGGTCACGACCACGGCGTCGACCGCGGCCAGCGTCTCGCGTTCCAGCCGGTCCAATTCGGCGGCAAGCGAAGGCGAAAGTCCCGTCTCGTCGGCCAGCGGCAGATGTACCAGCACCGCGATCGACAGCCGCCGTGCCGCCGGGGCGATCACCTCGGGCACCCCGCAGGCCACCAGCCCGTCGAGCAGCACCGCGGCGCCGTCGGGCAGTTCGGCCAGCTTGCGCGCCAGCACGTTGCGCGCTTCGGTGTCGGGCCGCGGCCAGTTCCCGCGCACGGGGATCTCGTGGACCTCCACCGCCTCGGCGGCGAGGCCGTCACACAGCCGGCGGTCATAGACGTTGCCGCCGCTGGGCGCGCTCACGTCGTCGATGTCGTTGGGCAGGACGACGTGGAGGCGGCTCACAGCGCACGCTCGTAGCTCGCCCACGCGACGTGGGATTCGTGCAGCGAAACGGTGAGCCCTTCGAGGCCGCGCGCCCCTTCACCGAGCGCTCCCGAGTGGACGCGGTCGGCGAGCCGGTCCGCGATGACCTTGGCGAGGAACTCGGTCGAGGTGTTGATCCCGGCGAACTCGGGCACGTCGTCGAGGTTGCGGTAGTTCAGATCGGCGAGCACCGCTTTGAGCTCTTCGGTCGCCTTGCCGATGTCGACGACGATGTTGTCGGCGTCCAGTTCGGACCGGCGGAACGTCGCGTCCACCAGGAAGGTCGCGCCGTGCAGTCGCTGTGCTGGGCCGAAGACCTCGCCGCGGAAGCTGTGGGCCACCATGACGTGGTCGCGGACGGTGATACTGAACAACGGACCTCCCGGGTCGAACCCTTAACGCGTGTCCTCCATCTGATAGGTGACACGGAGGCAGAGCGTTCCTGGTTCATTCGCGGCCAGACGCGGCAAGACGTCCGGCAGTTCACGGAACTGACATTCCCCGCTGACCAGCACTTCGAATCCTGGATCGGCGAGAAGACGCAAAGCGAGCGCCAAGCGGTCGGCGTAGGTCCGGTTCAGCCGGCGAGACGGCGAGACCATGCCGACCTGGCTGCTGCGGATCGCCAGCCGCCGGGAGTGGAAGTTCTCGCCGAGCGGGACGCTGATCCGCCGGTCGCCGTACCAGCTCAGCTCGATGACCTCGCCTTCCGGCGCGAGCAGCTCCAGCGAACGGGCGAGCCCCGCTTCGCTCGCGCTGGCGTGCACGACGAGGTCACAGTCGCCCAGGGCGTCCTCGGGTGTCGAGAAGTCGACACCGAGTGCTTCGGCGATTTTCGCGCGCTCCGGATCGACGTCGATCAGCTGCACCCTGGCCCCCGGGAAACCGGCCAGCAGCTTCGCGACGCTGCTGCCGACCATCCCGGCGCCGACCACGGCGATCCGGTCGCCGATTTTCGGCGACGCGTCCCAGACGGCGTTGACCGCGGTCTCGATCGTGCCCGCGAGGATCGCGCGTTCCGGCGGGACCTCGTCCGGTACCGGCGTGACGGCCGACGCCGGGACGACATAGCGCGTCTGATGGGGATACAGGCAGAAGACGACCTGCCCGACGAGGTTCTCCGGACCGCGTTCGACCACGCCGACGTTGAGGTACCCGTACTTCACGGGACCGGGGAAATCGCCTTCCTGGAACGGCGCGCGCATGGCCGCACGTTGACTCGGCGGGACCTCGCCACGGAAGACGAGCGTCTCGGTGCCGCGGCTCACGCCCGTGTACAGGGTGCGGACCAGCACTTCGTCATCGCCGACCGGAGGGAGCGTGACGGGCCGGAGCTCACCGTCGCCGGAACCACTGAACCAGAAGGCGCGTTCCATCGTGTCCTCTCATGTCGGACCCTGGAAGCGGGGTCACCGCCACCATAACGAGGAGGCCTCGTGATCAACCCCGGTATTTTCCTGGGGGTCCTCGTCCAGCTGGCGCTGCTGGGGACGCTGGACGCCGTCACCGGACTGGGCCCGCTGGGCTGGCTCGCCGGAGCGGCCTACGGCCTCGCCGTGGGCGGATTCCTGACCTACGGCCTGAACCGGAGCACCGCGCGCTCCCTGGGCCCCGCCGACGCCGTGACACTCGCCCGGTCCGGGCTGGTCGGCTGCGTGACCGCGCTTGTCGTCGACACCGCGGGCCGGGAGATCGTCGCGATGGTCGTCATCGCGTCGGTCGCGCTCGCCCTGGACGCCGTCGACGGCCAGGTCGCCCGCCGCACCGGAACGGCGTCGCCGCTGGGCGCGCGGTTCGACATGGAGGTCGACGCGTATCTGATCCTGATCCTGAGCGTGGTCGTCGCGCAGTCGCTGGGCCCGTGGGTGCTCACGATCGGAGCGATGCGCTACGTCTTCGTCGTGGCGGGCAAGCTGTGGCCGTGGCTGAACACGCCGCTTCCGCCGAGCATGGCGCGCAAGACGGTCGCGGCGGTCCAGGGCATCGCGCTGGTCGTGGTGGCCTCGACGATCCTGCCGCTCTGGGCCGGTTTCGTGGTCACGCTGGGCGCGCTGGCGCTGCTGACCTGGTCGTTCGGACGCGACACGTGGTGGCTGCTGGAGCAGCACGCCTTCACCGCCGCGCCCGCGTGATCACGCGTACTGCGCTTCGCCGTTCCCGATCGACCAGTCGACGGGGTTGTTCTCGGTGATCGTGACGAGCACGTTCCTGGGCTCGGTCCCCGCGTACTCCTCGGCGAGCTCCGCGATCCGCCGGTACAGCGCCTTCTTCTGCTCGTCGGTCCGCCCCTGCCGCATGGTGATCGTGACGAACACGACCCCCTCGTCGCGGCGGATCCCCAGGTAGTCGTCGTATTTCAGGATGTTCTGGCCGTTGAGGACCTGGAAGCGGTCGTCGGCCGGGATGCCGATCGTCTCGACCAGCGCGTCGTGGACGGCGTTGCCGAGGGCTTCGAGCTTCTCGGTCCCGATGGTGTCGATGCGGACGAAGGGCATGTCAGTTCTCCTTGGTGGTCAGCAGACCGAGGGCACCGTCGACGGCTTTCGCGAACACGTCCGGGGAGCCGGCGGCGCGGGCGAGGATGTAGCCGCCCTGCAGCACCGCGACCAGCGCGGTCGCCGTGGTGAGCGGGTCGAGTGCCTGGTCGAGCTCACCGGCGGTGCGGCCCTCTTCGAGCAACTCGGCGAGGCGCCCGGTGAGCCAGCCGAAGTACTCCTCGACCGGCTTTCGCAGCTCCGCGTCGGCCATCACGTCGGGATCCTGGGCGAGCCTGCCGACCGGGCAGCCCTTGAGCACGGTGCGCTCGCGGCGCAGGTAGACGGTGATGCGCTCGACGACCGAACCGGGCCCGGAGAACTCGGCCTCCGCCTTGGCGCGCAGATTGTCGGCGCTGCGGCCGATCGCGGCGAGCGCGAGTTCGGACTTGCCCTGGAAGTGGTGGTACATGCTGCCCTGGCCGGCGCCGGAGCGCTCCTGGATCGCCTTCGGGCTGGTGCCGACGTACCCGCGCTCCCACAGCAGCTCGCGAGTGCTCTCGATGAGCCTTTCCCTCTTGTCCACGTTCCTGACCGTACATACTAGTAGGTACAGAGACAAGCTTCCTGCACTTCAAGCATTTAGAGGACTAACTGCGCCCCGCACCACGTGTTCGTACGTGGGCTTCAGGTCTTCGACCCGGCCCGGCGGAGCCACGAGGGGCCCCTTCGCCCAATCGCAGCCGAGTTCGTGCAGCACCTCGAGTTGCCGCGCGGTCTCGACCCCTTCCGCGACGACCATCAGGTCGACGGCGTGCGCCATCGCCATGATCCCGGCGACGATCGGTTCGGCGTCGCTCGATCGCCCGAGGTCGGCCACGAACGACCGGTCGATCTCGATCACGCTGAGGTCGAGCCTGCACAGCTGCGCGAGCGAGGAATACCCGGCGCCGAACCGTTCCGCGGTCACCCGCACCCCGGTCTTCCGCAGCGCGTCGACGGCGTCGGCCGCGTCCTTCAGCGCCGTCTCGTCGACATCGAGACTCAGGTCCTGCGGCCCGAGACCGGCGTCCTCCAACGTTGTCTGAACCACTTGCAGCAACGTGGGATCGCCCAGTTGGCGGACCGAAAGGCTCACATTCACATTACAGTGCACACCATGATCGGCACGCCATCGAGCGATCTCGCGGGCGGCCTTGGCGAGAACCTCCGCTCCGATGACCGTCAAAAGATCGCCGTCGTCGGCGAGTTCGGCCAATTCCGCCGGATCGATCGGCCCGCGAACGGGATGATCCCAACAGGACTTCGCCTTCACCGCGACCATGTCGCCGGTCCGCAAATCGACGACGGGCTGATAAACGGTCTCGACCAGCCCTTCCGCGACGGCGTTCCGCAGATCCTGTTCCAACGCGAAACGGTCTCGTACTCGTTTCCGCATGATCGGCGCATAGAACGCGTAACGACCGGGGCCGAAGGTTTTCGCCTGATACATCGCCAAATCGGCGTCTTCCAGCAATTCGTCGGCGGTGCGCCGGTCGCCCGGTTCGGCGATCACTATTCCAATGCTCGTATTGATATGCAGTTCTCGGCCGTGCACGGTGAGCGATTCGGCGAGCCGCCGCTGGAGATGATCGGCCAGCGCCCGCACCTCGGCGGCTTCGGTATAACCGGTGGTGATGACCAGGAACTCGTCCCCGCCGAGCCGTCCGACCAGGTCCGAAGGCCCGGCGGCGGCCCGCAGCCGGTCGCCGATGATGCGCAGCACCTGGTCACCGACGGTATGACCGAGCGAATCGTTGATGATCTTGAACTTGTCGAGGTCGATGAACATCACGGTGGTCGTGGCCGCCGGGTCGGCGATCGTCCGGCGCAGGTGGTTCAGCGCGTACGTGCGGTTCGCGAGCCTGGTCAGCGGGTCATGGGTGGCCTCGTAGGCCAGCCGCTCGCTGATCGCCCGCCGCTCGGTGATGTCGGCGAAGGACGTCAGTACCGAGGGCACGCTCTGGCCGGGCGCCATCAGCGGCCCGGAGGTCAGCGAAAGCCATCGATGCGCGCCGTCACGCCGCCGCACCTGCACGACCCGCCCGGTCTCGACCTTCCCGGACCGGCGCACCCGCGCGGACGGCAGATCGTCGACGGGCACCGGGACACCCTGTTCGTCGTGCAGCCGCAGCGTCCGGCTCTCCAGGCCGACCAGCGATCCCGGCGGCACGCCGGCGATCCGGTGCGCCGCGGAGTTCGCCAGCTCGATCCGTCCGCCGGGGCCCACCAGCAGCACTCCCTCGTCGAGCGTCTCGACGACGGTGGCGAATTCGGCCTCGGCCCGGCGCTGCGCGGTCTCGTCGGCGCACAGCAGCACGTAGCCGTCGAACATCTCGGCCGCGGAGACGCGCACCGCCAGCGCCGTGCCGTCGGCGCTGTAATGCGTCGCCTGCACGACACCGCCTGCCGCGACGACCTCCCGCGGGCTCATCGGCGCGCCGACGACCTCGGCCACCGGCACCCCGATGACCTGGTCGAGGTCGTGCCCGTAGACGGCCTCGGCCGCCGGGTTCCAGCTCGTCACCAGCCCGTCGGGCGAGGTCGCGATGATCGCGTCGCTCGCGTGGCCGACCAGCGCCGCCTGGAACCGCAGGCCGGCCTCGGCCGCCTTCTGCGTGGTCAGATCGCGCATGATCACCTGGTACGCGGGCTTGCCCTCCCAGGTGGTGAGCACCGCCTGGGATTCGACGGTGACGCTGCGGCCCTGGAGGGTCCTCAGGGTCATCTCCGTCGGTTCGCTGAACGAGCCGGGCGAGGCCAGCGAACCGATCCGCGCCAGCAGCGCGTCCTGCGAACCCGCGTCGACCAGATCCGTGATGTGCATCCCGATGATCTCGGTCGACACCTTCGCGCCGACGAACCGCATGGTGGCCGAGTTCACGAACACGACTTTGCCCCGCTGATGGACACAGATGCCGTACGGGCTCGCCTCCACCATCGTGAGGTATTGCGTTCCCAAAGTGCCGCTGTCGGAATTTTGCTCCAAAAGGCGGTACCCCTGGCCGAGAAAAGCGAGCGCGGGTTCGCCGCGCCGATCCCTCTCGGCGGACAACTCGGTCAGCAGACGGACGAGCGACACGTGCCGGTCGGTTTTTCCCACCGTGCGGGTCGCGGTGCCGTTCGCTGGCGAGGAATCCTGATCCGAGGGCCGGTGGGTGTCGGGAGTCCCACCGTCGAGATCGTCAGGATCCATCTGATCCAAACCCCCTATTCGACTGATGTAGCTTCCGATTAGATCACTAAATCGACGTAGCCGTCCTCCCCGGACAGCTGATCGGTGCGGCTATTCCACCCCAGCGTTGACTGAATGTAGTTGAAGGGAAACACGTGCGGAGCAAAACAGACATCTGCGGCATCGGCGCCGTAACCGCCTACGGCTGGGGGCGCGAATCACTCTGGGAGGGACTGGCGAGCGGCGTCCCCTGCGCCCAATTCACCGACGGCTTCGGGGAGACCCCGGATCTGCCCGGCTGGGTCGCGCACATCCCCGAGGGCGGCAAGGCGAGGGACGGCAGCCTGCACGCGCGCGCCCTGCTCGCCGCGGCACGGGAGGCGATCGAAGACGCTGGCTCGCGAGGCTGGACACCAGGACGGCGGGTCGGGGTCATCTCCGGCGGCGTCCGCGAAGACCTGCGCACCTGGGACAGGCTCACCGAACTCGGTGAACAGCTGATGTACCGGCGCGAATTCATCGGCATGATGCCCTCGACCCCGATCGCCACGCTGATGTCGGAGTTCGGCTTCCACGGCCCCTCCATGGCCACGTCCGCGATGTGCGCGACCGGCAGCGCCGCCGTGCTCACCGCGAAGATGTGGCTGGACGCGGACATGGCCGACGACGTCGTCGTGGTCACCACCGATCTGTCCGCCACCAGGCCGATGGTGCGCAACTTCGTGCACTGCGGGGTGGCGATCACCGACGTGCCCCCGCTCGAAGCCTGCCGGCCTTTCCAAGAGGGCACAAAGGGTTTCACCTTCTCCGAGGCCGCGGTCGCGGTCGTGCTGACCCAGCGCAAGACCGATTCGTACGCGACGCTGCGAGGCGGCGCGATGACGCACGAAGCACACAACGCGATGGCGCTCGACCCCGATTCGACGAGCGCGATCGAAGCGGTGACGAGCGCGCTGGAGAACGCGACCGCCTCGCCGTCGGACGTCCGCTACCTGAACGCGCACGGGACGGGCACGAAACTCTGCCACCGCACGGAATCCCAGATCCTCGAAGCGGTCTTCCCGCGCGAGACCGGGATCTACTCGATCAAACCGCTGACCGGGCACAGCCAGTCGGGCAGCGCGCTGACCGAGATCGCGGCGATCTGCCTCGCGGCCGAACGGGATCTGGTCCCGGCACCGAAACCGGTGGCGGACGGTCATCCGCAGCTGCTGGACGGACCGTCCCGGCCGGAAAGCGGGCTCACCGTCAAGACATCGATCGGGATGGGCGGGTACGTCGCGGCTGTCGTACTGGAGACTCCCTAGCGAGCAATTCGATAACACACGGTCCCACCGTCGTCACGAGCTGTCATTATCTAGCGAACAGCTCTGAGCACGGAGGCGACCATGGGCCTGCGAACGGCATCCGACAATCTCGTCCACAACTACCTGTTCTTGCGGCGCGCCATAGGTTTCCTCGGGATCGGGCTGCCTTTCGTGCTGGTCTTCGGGAAGATGGTCGTCGACGGTGGCGGCCTGCTCAATTCGATCAGCGGCTACTACTACTCGGGAATGCGTGACGTCTGGGTCGGCGTCATGTGCGCCATCGGCGTCTTCCTGTTGTCGTACCGGGGTTACGGCCGGGTCGACGACATCGCCGGGAACATCGCGGCGGTGGCCGCCGTCGGGGTGGCGCTCTTCCCCACGACACCGGCGAACGGCGACCGCTCGGACGAGATCATCGGGCTGCTGCACCTCGGCTTCGCCGCGGTCTTCTTCCTCACCTTGGCGTTCTTCTGCATCGTGCTGTTCACCAAGTCGGACAAGGAGATCCCCGGCGCCCGCAAACCCGAGCGGAACCGGCTGTACGTCGCGTCGGGCGTGATCATGCTGGTGTGCCTGGCGTTGATCGTGCTCTGCGGGCTGGTGTTCGACGACCTGACGAAGGACCTCTACCCGGCGCTGTGGCTGGAGTCGGTGGCGATCCTCGCGTTCGGCGTAGCGTGGCTCACCAAGGGCGGGACGCTGCTGCCGGACAAGACCGCGCTGCCGGGAACGCGCGTGACGGCCTGACCTGTGCCGATCAAGGTAAAGGAACCTTTATCCTCGGCCGGGTCGTTGAGGCCGTATGACCGATCGCATCGCATTCCGGCTCGGCCGTCGCGACCTGCTGGTGGTGGCGGGGATTCCCGGGGCGGGCAAGACCACCCTGCTGTCCCGGGCGGCGACCGGCGCGCTACCGGTACTCGATTCCGACCAGGTCCGCGCGCGGCTGCGTGAACGGCTGCCGCCCGCGCTGCCGTACCGGATCTACCGGCCGCTGGTCCACGTCTGGCATCGCGCGCGGGTGGTCCGCTCCGCGCTGGCGGACGGCGGCCCGCTCGTCGTGCACGAACCGTCGACCAGGGCCACCACCCGCGGCCTGCTGGCCCTGCTCGGCCTGCTGAGCCGCCGTCCGGTCCGGTTGCTGTGGCTCGACGTGGCCCCGGAAGACGCCCGCGCGGGCCAAGTCGCGCGCGGGCGGGTCATCCGGCGGCATTCGTTCGCCCGCCACGTCAAACGGGCCGAGAAGGTCCGCCGCGCCCTGCGTGAAGGCTGGGTCCCGGCGGGCTGGCACAGCGCCCGGATGGTGACCCGCGAGGTCACCGGGGCGCTGCGCTTCGTCACCGAGGAGGAGCCGGGGAGACAGCGCTCAGGCGATGTCCGGCTCCTCCGCGTCGAGCGCCCCGCCGCACACACAGTCCGCGCGGGCTAGCGGTTCCGGCTCGGGTTCGTCCGCGGGGCCGGGACGGTTCGGGTGCGGGTTCGACGGCGTCCAGCGGATGCGTACCGGCATCGTCGTTCGTCCTTTCACTCCGCGAAATCCTCTTTCCCGGAATACGGACGCGACGGGCGTCCGGTTCAGATGCCCACGTAGTTTTCGGCGAAGAAGTCTTGGTGCGCACGGGAAACCCGCAGGCTCTCCAACCGCGCGTCCCGCAGTGCCCGCTGGAAGACGGCCTCGTCGTCGTATCCCGCCGGGCCGTGCAGCAGGTTGATCATCCAGAGCGAGAACTCCTGCGCCCGCCAGATCCGCGGCAGGCAGTCGGCGGAATAGCGATCGAGCGCCGTCGTGTCGCTCTCGGTATGGGCTTCGATCAACGCGTGCGCGAGGATCTCGGCCTCCATCAGCGCGAGATTCGCGCCCTTCGCGGCGGCGGGACTGATGAGGCTCGCCGCGTCCCCCGCGAGGAACAGGTTCCCCCGCTGGATCGTGTCCATCACCCGCGAGGCCATGTCCACGATCCGGCGCTCGATGATGGCGCCGCGTTTGAGCTCGCCGTAGCGATGGGAGCGCATCCGCACGTGCAGTTCGTCCCAGATCCGGTCGTCTCCCCAGTCTTCCGGATCCTCCCCGCGCGGGACTTCGAGGTAATAGCGCGTCACCGTCGGCGTCCTCGCCATATGCCCGGCGAATCCCCGTTCGTGGATCGCGTAGCCGATCGCGGACATGCTCGGCGGCGCCTCGGCGAGGATCGCGAGCCACGAGATGTCGTGGTCCCGCCGGAAGACCCGTGCGGGGACGGATTTCAGCGAAACGCCGCGCCTGCCGTCGCAGCCGGCGATGTACTTGGCGCGCAACAGAAGATCATCGGCGATGACCGTCGCGTCCATGCCCGACACCGACGAGACCTCGGTGCCGAACCTGATCTCCCCGCCGCGAGCGAGGAACTCGGCGATCAGGTCGGTGACCAGGAACTGTTGCGGGTAAACGGTGTGCACCTCACCGTTCCCCCGTTCGCTGTACTTGAGCTCGAATTCGGCCTGATCGTTGCGAAAGGCGCAAGTGTCGTGCCTCGCACCCTTCTCGATCAGCCCGGCGGCGAGCCCGTTCTCGGTGAGCACACGGACGCTGTTCGCGGCGAGGAAACCCGCCCTCGCCCGGTTTTCGACATGCTCACGGCTTCGCCGTTCGAGGATCAGGCAGTCGATCCCGGCCGCCCGCAACAGGTTCCCCAGCACGAGCCCCGCCGGACCGGCCCCCACGATCACCACGTCGGCATCGATCTTTCCCACGAAAGCCCCCAGTACCTTCGCCCGCCCCCAGCGCGGTCCAAGGTACACAAAACACCGTGACGCCGTGGGCGTTCAGTCCTTCCGCTCGCGCGCCCTCGCCCGGCGTTTCCCCTCGTGCATCGCCACGACCCGCGCGATCGGGATCGTGTGGCCCTGTTCGACGAGGTCGGCGGGCAAGGTCTGCGGTTCCGGCATCGACTCGGCCCAGGGATCCTTGCCACTAAGGAGATCGAGCGCCGTGTGCACGGTGAAATCGGCGGGGACCACGTTCTCGAGGTCGTCCCAGGCCACCGGGAACGACACCGGCAGCCCCGGCCGCAGGCGCGGGCTGTACGCCGCCGCGACCGTGTTGCCGCCCGCCCGCGTCGAATCGAGGTACACCTTGCCCTCGCGGTCTTCCACGATGTACGCGGTCGTCGCGATCGACGGATCGAGCCGCTCCGCGCGGGCGGCCAGCGCGCGGGTCGCGGCGAAGACGTCTTCGAAGCCTTGTCCCGGCACCAGCGGGACGAAGATGTGCACTCCCTTGGAACCGCTGGTCTTCACCGTCCCGACGAGCCCGGATTCGGCGAGTGCCTGGCGCACCAGCACGGCGGCCTTCACGACATGCGCGAAATCGTCGCCGGCGGGCGGATCCAGGTCCAGCACGAGATGAGTGGGCCCCGCGTCGACGTCCGTGGTCATCAGCGTCGGGTGGTATTCGACGGCGCGCTGGTTCGCGAACCACAGCAGCGTGCGGCGGTCGTCGCAGAGCGCGTACGACACCTGCCGCTTCGACGTCTCCGCCCACATCCCGTACCGCTTCACCCAGTCGGGCGTGTACTTGGGCAGGTTCTTCTGCATGAACGGGTCTTGGCCGCGCAGGATACGGATCACCGAAAGCGGCCTGTTCGCCAGCACCGGGACGAGGCGGTCCGCGACGGCGTCCAGATAATCCACCAGGTCGCGTTTGGTCGCGCCCTCGAACAAGGGCTGGTCGAGATTGGTCAGCTTGACGCCGTCCCGTTCGCACATGGGACGAGCCTGACACAAAAGCCTCGTGAGTGGTAACGACGGTTAGAGCCGTCATTACCACTCACGAGCGCCACCGCCTAGCTGATGTTGGCGTCGATGCAGGCGTAGAACGCGTTCGCCGTGTCGTAGACGTTCCAGCGGGCGAGGATCTTGTGCCGCCCGCTCTGCTGCAGGTTCACGCTGTGGGTGACCGTGGCACCCGGCTGCGCGCCACCGTCGTTGAAGCTGGCGACCTTGGCACCGTCGACGAAGTACTCCCAAGTGCTGGTGCGGTGGCGAGCCGTCAGCGTCCACCGGAACGTGGTGGTACGCCCGAGGGAGTGCACCTTCCAGCCCTTGCTGTCATCGTTGAGGTCCGCGAAACGGCCGACACCGCCGTTACAGCTCATGAGACCCTTGGGGCCTTCGACACTTTGCGGCTCCCATTTGATGGAGCCACAGGAAACGGTGTTCTGCGCGCATTGCGCCTGCCTGCTCGCGGGCGAGGAAACGTAGCCGTGCGCGCTGGCGGTGCCCGCCGGGATCGCGACCAGGGCCGCCGGCACCATCGCCGCACCGGCCGCCAGGGTCAAAAGCCGTCGTTTGAAGCTCATGCCTACCCCTTTCCCAATCTCTACACCCACCGCGGACTCGAGATTCCTGGGTCACAGCGAGCGAAATACCAATGAAGGTGGGGACACATCCGCCGAAGCGCCGAGCCGGCGAATGTGGTCTAGACCATAATTGGTTCAGACGACTCGGTCAAGAGTAACCAACCGGGCACTTGGAGTCGTGAAGATCGAACAGGGGTTGTCAAGCCGGAGGATCAGCCCGCACCCAAACAGACGAACGGTCGCCGGAACGGATCAACGGCGATGGTGTCCGCCAGCGCGGTCGCCGGTCCGGCCCCTCCCGCGAGACCGCGGTGGTAATCGTCCATCGCGGCCGCCGCGGCCTCGTCACCGACTCGGCTCAACGGCGCGATCACCGTCCGCGAACCGCTCGCGAGCAACGCACTGGCGAAACCGAGGACCTCGTCCCCGGGCCGGATCCGGTTCAGCGCCAGTTCACACGCCGCGAAGACGACCTGTGTCGGCGGTTGCGCCAGCCCGGCCATCTCGTGCGCGAAGAGCGCGCCGTCGGCCAATTCCAGCCGGGAGAACAAGGCGTTCTCGGGCTCGTGCGCGCCGTGCGCGGCGATGTGCGCGAGCTTCGCCCCGTCCAGCGCGTGCAAAACAGAGGACACGGTCGCCTCGGCACCGGCCAGCGTCCGCGCGGTCCGGTAATGCACGGCGAGTTTGTCCAGCTCACCACGCGTCCCGACAAGTCCGGGGCCCCGGACGAGAACGACCTTCCGCGCACGGGAGACGGTCGACCGCGCCGCCCCCAGCCAGGCCGTCGCCGACGGGGCGACGACGATCGGCCGCGACCGCAACGCCGGCAGCACTCCCCACGGCACGGCGAACAACGGGCCGGTCGGCACGACGATCAGGCCGCGATCCCCGAGCAGCGCTTCGAGCGGCCGGACCAGCTGGGTGTCCAGCCGTTCGGCCTGTTTCCGTGCCGAACCGAGCACCGACTGGACCAGGGGCGCCGGCAGCCGATCCGGCGCGAGCGCGTCGAGGTCGACGTTCAGCATCCGTGCGGATTCCGCCGCCCGCGCGGCCGAACCTAGCCGCACCAGCTCGCATCGGCCGTCGACGACGACCATCGCCACCAGGTCGTCCCCCGACGACGCGAAACTCACCAGCGCGCGTTCGCCCAGCTCCTCGGCGACCTCCGCGAGCCGCGCGACCGGCCGGGGCCTGCCCCAGCGACCCGTATGCCAGCCGAGCCGATGCGCCTCGCGCAACCGCTCGGCGTGCTTCGTCCGCAAGGCCGCTGTCGGATGCCCCTCGTGCTGCGCCTGATGGATCGCCTGATCGAGCCCCCGGACCTCGCCGACCCGCTCGGCGAGCTCCGGATCGGTCGCGACAACCGGTTCGTACCGGTAACTTTGCGCGCGGGTCCGCTCCGTCCAGCCGAACAACCGAGCCGCGTCGGCCCGCTCCAGCACGATCTTGACGGCCAGATCCGCCAGCTCCCTGCCGTGCAGCGCCGTACCGGACACCAGCTCGATACCGCCCATCCGGTCGCGGACGCGGTCGAGTTCGTTGAGCCCGGCCCGGATCTCCGCCAGCGCCTTGGCCTTGTCCCCCTCGGCCACCGCGAGTTCCGCGCGGCAAAGCCTGCGCAGCATCCGATAATCGACGGAGGTCAGCCGTCCCGGCTGCGGAATCCGCGCGAGCAGCTCGGCGGCGCGTTTGCGTTTCCCCTTCCTCAGCTCGACACGGACCGCCAGCATCCGCGCCAACGCGGCCTGATCGGCGAGCCGCGGCATCGGCATCCCGTTCGCCGCCCGCAACGCGCGCGAGGTCAGGGAGGGCGGGATTTCGTTGGTGCGCAGGGCTTCCTGCACGTCCGCGCGGAGGCCGACGATGGTCGCGTTGGCGACGCAGGTCTGGCAGCCCCAGCGGAGCGTACGACGCCGGGCCGAAGCGGCGTAGGTCCGCGCGAGCTCCAGATCATCGGTCATCAGCGCCGCGGACGCGCGGAACAATTCCACCCCGCCCAGATCCCTGGTGATACTCCGCTGTTCCAGCATCACCGGCAGGATCTCGTCGAGATGGGCTCCGGCCTCTTCGGCAAGACCCGCGGTCAACAGCGCTTCGGCCCGCTCCCACCTCAGCAGCGGCGGGATGTCCAGGTCGAGCGAGCGGTAGATCCGCTCGCTTTCCTCGTAGAGCCGCAGCGCGGCGGGTACGTTCCCGACCCGGAGTTCGAGCGTGCCCAGCGGGCGGCGGACGTCCGCGGCCTGAGCCCGCAGGCCGTTCCGTTCCGCGAGTTCCACGGCGCTGACGAGGTCTCGCCTGGCCCGCCGCACGTCGCCGAGCCTGGTGTACGCCAGCCCGCGAGTGGTCAACGTGCCCAGGTAAGGGTCGAGCGATGTCGAAGGATCCTTCGACATCGCGAGCGCGGCCTCTTTGTGCGCCAGGGACGAATCGAAATACGCCGTGCTTTCCTCGTTCCGACCCACCGCCATGAGCAGGAGTCCGTAATTGTGGTCGAGCTGACCGCGTAATTCCGCGTAGAGACGGGGGTCGTCCACCGCTTTCAGCAACAGTCGTACGTCGTCCAGACCGGCGAGCCCGGAAGCGACGCCCCCACTGGTCTCCGACCCCACGGTCGCGATACTGGAAGCCAGCCGGATCCGGGCGGCGAGCCAGTCGTGCCGCATCCGTTCGGCGACCGGATGAATGGAATCGAGCAACGCCATGCCCCGGCGGAGCAGAAGGATTCCTTCGCGTTGACGGGCCGAACACGCGGCATCGATACCGGCACGCTGGAGTTCGCGCGCTTTGCGAATGACCTCGATTTGATCGAGCTGTGTTACCGCCACTGATCTATGACAGCACACTCCGTAGCCGAGAGTCGCCCGCCACCGGTTCGAAACCGGGTGACGGGCGTACCTCTTCGACCAGGAGCATCGCTCAGGGAGTGGGCGGCGGCGTCTGGGCGCATCCGCCGGGGCAGTCGCGGACCCGTTCGTTCTGGTGCTCACAATCGGGACTGTGCCGGTGTTCTCCCTGGTCGGGCTTGGGCTGAGCCGGGTCGACCGGCTCCTCCTCGCCGATGGGGTCCTTGACGTCCGTAGGCGTCGACATTTGACGATCTCCTCCCCTGATGATCTTTTCTGTCGTACCAGGCAGCCCCATTACGGCGGCCCCCTCCGTTCGCAGGCCCTCTTCCTGCGAACGGGGCAATAGTGCCACAACGGAGCAGTGATCGGGAGTTTTTACCTACACTGAGTCATCGGCGGCACCCAATAGGGGGACGCTTGATTAGCGAGCCTCACGATCTCCGCCCAATGGACGCACAGGCGTCCGCGAAGCGGCGTAAAAGAGATCATTTCACTGGGCCATCCGGCCTAAGATCCAAAACTTCTTGCGGCACAAGGGTTTCCGGCCGAGAAAGCGGGGAACTCACCGCCTGTCGGGGGATGACCGGCGAATATCCGGAGGAGAGATAACGATGCCCACGTGGTTGGTCATCATCATCGTCATCGCCGCGATCCTGGTGGTGGGAGCGGCCGCTTGGTTCGTCATCGAAGGACAGCGCAGGCGGCGATTGCGGGAGACGTTCGGACCCGAATACGACCGGGCCGTCAAAGAGCACGAAAGCCCGCGAGAAGCCGAACGTGAGCTTTCGTCGCGGGTGAAACGACATTCGGATCTCGACATCCGGCCGTTGCCGGAGACCACAAAGGACCGGTACGCGCAGGAATGGGCGCTGATCCAGGAACAGTTCGTCGACCGCCCGTCCGGCGCCGTCGTCGAGGCGGACCGGGTGCTGGTCTCGTTGATGGCCGAGCGCGGCTACCCGACCGAAGGGTACGACCAGCAGCTCGCGGATCTGTCCGTCCGGCACGCCAACGCGTTGCGGCACTACCGCGCCGGGCACGACACGCTGGTGCGCCACCGGGAATCCGAAATGTCCACAGAGGACCTGCGGGAAGCGATGAAGCACTACCGCGAAGTGTTCGAAGATCTGTTGACCGATGCCGGCGAAGGAGCGGAAACCCATGGAAAGCAGGCCACTGGAAACCGAGGGAACGGAACGCGTGGCGGGGACGACGGAACGACCCGACGAGGATCGGACCACTGACGGCGACGCCGGCCGTCCCCTGGGCACCGAGGACCTGGTGGCCACCGATTCCCAGCGCACCAACGAAGACGACGCGCAGACGCTGTTCGAAAACGTCGACGTCGAGCGGTTCCGCGACAGCTGGCAAGGCATCCAGACGGCCTTTGTGGACGATCCGCGGCGAGCGGTCAAGGAAGCCGACGAACTCGTCGCGGTGGTGATCCAGAACCTGGCGACGACCTTCGCGGACCACAAGAAGGAACTGGAATCCGCGTGGAGCCAGGGCGAACCGGCCACCGAAGACCTCCGGATCGCGCTTCGCCGCTACCGGTCGTTCTTCAACCAGTTGCTGAGCGCCTGACCGAAGCCTCGTGAGTGGTGATCCACTCACGAGGCTCTTTCAGGCCCCGGTGGTCGACCCGGGCCGAACGATCATCAGCACCGTCACCACGGCCCACAGCAGATTGAACATCCCGGTGTACATCGCCACCCGCCCGGCGGTGACCGGCGCCGACGGCGGCTCCGCGTCCAGCGCGGCGAGGATCGCGTTCTGCCCGGGCAGCACCAGCAACGCCAGTACACCGGCGGCCGCGGCGGTCAGCACGATCGACACGATCACCCACGCGTCGCCGAAGACCCGCATGCTTCCCGCCGTCGCCAGCCCGAAGAACGGCACCGCGATACCGAAAATCGCGTAGACGCGGCAGATCCGGTTGAGCGCGCGCAGCACGGACAGCCCGGAACCCGGTTCGGCGAAGGCTTTTCGCGCCGCGGCGGGGAACATGCTCGCCGCGACGGTGACCGGGCCGACCGCGATGACGGCGGCGAGCACGTGGAGGATCAAGAGGATTTTCGACACGCCACCGAGCCTATGATCATCGCCGCGGTGTCCGGTACCGGTGTTTTCGACAGATGTCGCAGGATTCCGGCCATCCGGCTACGTCCGATGACGTACGCGGAGTGCCGCTCGTGAACGGATGTGGTGCAGGCCTCCCCGCGACACCATTCGTCACCATGAACCTTCCCGTGGACACAGACGAACTCACGAAACGGTACGGCGAACAGCTCGCCGTGGACCGGATGAAACTGACCGTGCTGCCCGGCGAGATCTACGGTTTCCTCGGCCCGAACGGCGCGGGCAAGACGACGACGTTGCGGATGCTGCTGGGCCTCGTCCGGCCGACCTCCGGCAGCGTCCGGCTGTTCGGCAGGCCGCCCGGTGACCTCGCCGGGGTCGGGGCGCTGATCGAATCGCCGGGGTTCTACCCGTACCTCTCCGGCTCGGACAATCTCAAGGTACTGGCCCGCTACAGCGGAACGGATCCGCTCCGCGTCGGCGAAGTACTCGCGATGGTCGACCTCGCCGATCGCGGCAAGGACCGGTACTCCACCTACTCCCTCGGCATGAAACAGCGGCTCGGGGTCGCTGCGGCGCTGCTGAAGGACCCGCGACTGCTGATCCTCGACGAGCCGACCAACGGGCTCGACCCGGCCGGGATGGCCGACATGCGGGTGCTGATCCGGCGGCTCGGCGCGGAGGGCTGCACCGTGCTGCTGTCGAGCCATCTGCTGGGCGAGGTCCAGCAGATCTGCGACCGCGTCGGCGTCGTCTCCCGCGGCCGGCTGGTCGCGGAGAACACCGTCGCCGAACTCCGCGGCGGCACGGTGCTGCACATCGAGTCCGACGAGATCACGCGTGCCGCCGATCTGGTGCGGCAACGGATCGGCGCGGAGAACGTGCGCGAGAGCGGGACCGGGCTCGATCTGACCGTCGACCCGGATCGCGCGTCGTGGCTGAACCGCGAACTCGTCACGGAAGGGATCGCGGTGCGTGAACTGCACGTCCGCGAACGGGATCTGGAACAGGTCTTCTTCGAGCTCACCGGAGAGGTGGCAGGTCATGTGGGGTAGCTGCACCGCCGAGCTGGCGAAACTCGTCCGGCGTCCGGCGAACTGGTTCATGCTGGGGATCGCGGTCGTACTCGGCCTGACGTTCACCTACCTGCTGCCGCTCGCGGGCGCGGCGGGCTCGTCGAGCGGAGCTCCCGGTACCGATCGCGGACTGGCCTCGACCCTGCCGTCCAACCTGGTCGGCAACGCGATCGGCGGACTGCCGGTGTTCCTCGGGGCGATCCTGCTCGTGCTCGGGGTGCTGGCCGTCGGCTCCGAATACGGCTGGAGCACCTGGAAGACCGTTCTGACGCAAGGACCTTCACGACTGACCGTCTACAGTGGAAAGTTGTTCGCGCTGGCCGTCGCGTCGCTGACCGTCGTGGTGGCGAGCTTCGCGACCGGCGCGATCACGAGCGCGCTCATCGCGTCTTCGGAGGGCGAGCCGATGAACTGGCCGTCGTTCGGATCGCTGCTGACGGGGATCGGCGCCGGTTGGCTCATCGCGATGACCTGGGCGGCACTCGGCGCGGCGCTCGCCATCGCGATGCGCGGGGTCGCGCTGCCGATCGGGCTCGGCCTGGTGTGGCTGCTGGTGGTGCAGAACCTGCTGTTCGGGGTCGCGGCCCCGCTGGTGGACTGGGTCGGCACGCTTCAGCTGGCGCTGCCGGGAGCCAACGCCGGTTCGCTGGCGGCGTCGCTCGGTGCTTCGGGCGCGACGCCGGGCGTCGGGGAACTCGTCAGCGTCTCTCAGGCGACGCTGGTGGTGGCCGGCTACCTGGTGGTCTTCGCCGGTCTCGGCGGCTGGCTGCTGCGGCGCCGGGATGTCCTCTGAAGCGCGTGAAGGCCTCCTTCCCTCGGCTGAGCCGAGGGAAGGAGGCCTTCACGGACGACTAGGCGAGGGCGTCGAGATCGGCCAGGACGTCCGCTGGCAGCTCCAGGTCCGCGGCTGCGACGTTCTCCCGCAGGTGCGCGGGCGAGGACGTGCCCGGGATCAGCAGGATGTTCGGCGACCGCTGGAGCAGCCACGCGAGCGCGACCTGCATCGGCGTCGCGTCGACCCGGCGGGCGCAGTCGTCGAGCACGCCGGACTGCAGCGGCGTGAACCCGCCGAGCGGGAAGTACGGCACGAACGGGATGTTGATGGCCGCGAGGGCGTCGAGGAGCCCGTCGTTGGCGCGGTTCGCGACGTTGTACTCGTTCTGCACGCAGACGACCGGCGCGATGGCGCGCGCTTCCTTGACCTGCTCGGCCGACACGTGGCTCAGGCCGAGGTGCCGGATCAGGCCCTGCTGCTGGAGCTCGGCGAGCACCTCGAACGGCTCCGTGATCGAGACCGGGATCGGGAAGACGCCGTGCTCCCCCGCGAGCCGCAGGTTCACCACGTCGAGGACGTCGAGGCCGAGGTTGCGCAGGTTGTCGTGGACCGCGGAGGTCAGCTCCTCGCGCGAGAGCGCCGACGGCCAGCCCTTGTCCGGAGACCGCTTCGCGCCGACCTTCGTGACGATGTGCAGCTCGTCCGGGTACGGGTGCAGGGCCTCGCGGATCAGCTCGTTGGTCGTGTGCGGACCGTAGAAGTCGCTCGTGTCGATGTGGGTCACGCCCAGCTCGACCGCCTCGCGGAGGACCGCGATCGCGGCGTCGCGGTCGCTCGGCGGACCCCAGATGCCGGGGCCGGACAGCCGCATGGCGCCGTAGCCCATCCGGCTCACGGTGAGATCGCCGAGGGTGTGGGTGCCGCCTGGGCTCATGATCGCTCCTTGTGCAAGTGGGTTCCGCTCACCTTAGGCAGGTTGTCCCCGACCGGCGCGTGCGGGAAGGGAGCAAGGGACCTTTGCTACCACTCGGGGCGCTGACCTGCACGAACGGCCAGGCCGACCAGCTGGTTCGCCAGCCCCTCGGTCAACCCGTCGACGAACATCGCGTGGCCGGTGGGCGCTCCGCGCTCGGCCAGGACCGTCGCCACGGCCTCTCCTGGGTTCGCGTAGGGCCACAGTCCAGCGACGAGGATGAAGACGGCCTTCGCGAAGTAGCCTGCCGCTTCGCCGTCCAACGCGACTTGAGTGCGGACGATGTCGGCGAGCCGTTCGGTCCGCTCGCCGGCCCGCGTCTTGAACGTCCGCGCGGTCTCGACGGAGATGTTGCGTTCCAGCACGGCGGCCATCGTGCTGATCAGCTCGCAGAGCAGGCGCTGCCGCGAGATCGACGTCGCGATGACGGTGGCGACTCGCTCGTAGCCGGGGCCGTCGAGGGCGCTCAGCTCGCCTTCGAGTTCGTCGAGCCACGAGACCCAGACCGAGTCCAAGACCTCGAGGAAAATCGCCTCGCGGCTGTCGAAGTACCGCAG
The DNA here is from genome assembly GCF_041021335.1 of Amycolatopsis sp. SB7-3. Classification (NCBI taxonomy): domain Bacteria; kingdom Bacillati; phylum Actinomycetota; class Actinomycetes; order Pseudonocardiales; family Pseudonocardiaceae; genus Amycolatopsis; species Amycolatopsis sp. SB7-3. Next base: position 80,473 of record NZ_JBFPJQ010000007.1, on the reverse strand, counting down.
CACGTTCGACTTCGCCAGGCCCACCCGATCGCTCAGTTCCCGCAGGCTGATCCGGGAGACGGGCCGCTCGGCCAGGAGTTCGCGCGCCACGCCGAGGATCGCCGCGCGCCGGGCCTCGACCTGTTCCGGCCGCCGTGCGCGCTGGAAGTCGGGTGCCACGCGGCGCACGGTACCAGACCACCCGGCTGTTATTCGGCGTTCGCGGACCTCCGCGCCTGCACCCGCTTGTAGCTCCAGATCAGCAACGCGAACAGGATGAGCCCGGAAAGGATCAAGCTCGACCCGGTGCTCCAGCCCGCGAGCGGCAGGCCCGGCACCAGGCCCCAGACGATCCCGGCGGCCAGCAGCCCCAGCCCCGCCAGCACCGAACCGGCGATGCGCAGCGGGGACGAAACGCTGTCCTCGGCCGCCTTCATCGCCCTGTCGCGGATCGGATCGACGTACTTCTCCACCGCGGGGAACTCCGAGGCCAGCACGAGCAGACCCGCGAGCACCAGCAGCAACCCCGGCCCGGGCAGCACGAGCAGCGCGATACCGACCGCCAGCAGGATGATGCCCGCGATCAGGATGAGGGCCTGCTTCACGGGTTTTCCGATGCCCACCGTCGTCTCCTCGCCGTCGTCCCTTTCCGTCGATTGTGCCGGTCGGGACGGGAAGGCGCTGGTCATGACGGTCTGTTTCGGAGGAGACCGTTCGTCGGGGTGATGAACTGATCGACCGAAGGAGGACCGATGCGCTACATGTTGCTGATCTGCGGGACGCCGTTCCCCGGCGCGGACGACTGCGAAGACCCGCTGGACGCGCGGACCCAGGAATGGGTCGACGAGATGACCGCTCGCGGAGTGCGGTTGTCCGGCAGCAGGCTCCGGTCTGCGGCAACGGCGACCACCGTGCGCCACCGCGACGGCGAACTGCTCGTCTCGGACGGGCCGTTCGCGGAGACGAAGGAACAGATCCTCGGCTACGACCTGATCGAGTGCGCCGATCTCGACGAGGCGATCGAGGTCGTGGCGAAGCATCCGGTCGCGAAGTTCGCGACCATCGAGATCCGGCCGGTCTGGCCGACCCCCTGAACGCGCCTCGTGAGTGGCGAGGACGGTCCTAACCGTCCTCGCCACTCACGAGAGCGCAAGAGAGCAAAGGTCCCTTGCTCACCCACCGGCCAGCAGCTGCTCGAACGGCACGAACCCGCTCTCCGGAGCCCCGGCAGGCGATTCCGAAGACAGCCGCGAAGCGAGCTCCCGCCCGGCCCGCGACGCCCGCTTGTCGAGGTCGCCCGGAGACGCCCAGTCCGACGAAGCCGCGTACACCGCCGTCGCGACAGCCTCGGCGCGAAGATAGGCGAAGAGCGGACGCAGCGCGAAGTCGAGCACCAGCGAGTGCCGTTCGGTCCCGCCGGTGGCACCGATCAGCACCGGCTTCCCGTCGAGCGCCTTCTGGTCCAGCACGTCGAAGAACGACTTGAACAGCCCGCTGTACGACGCGGTGAACACCGGTGTCACGGCGATCAGGGCGTCCGCGGTGGTCACCGTGTCGATGGCCGCCCGCAGGGCCGGGGAGGGGAACCCGGTCAGCATGTTCTTCGTGACGTCGACGGCCAGATCGCGGAGTTCGATCACCTCGATCCTCACGTCCGGCAGCGCGACGGAAACCGCCGCGGCGAGTTTGTCGGCGAGCAGCCGCGTCGAGGACGGCTGACTCAACCCCGCGGTGACGACAGCGATCGTGGTCATGCCAGGACCTCCAAACGAGAAGCGTGCGTAGGGGCCTCGGGCACGTGCGCCGGCCGAAGCGAGTCGAGTTCCTTGCGCAGCACCGGGATCACGTGCTCGCCCAGGAGGTCGAGCTGTTCCAGCACGGTCTTCAGCGGCAAGCCGGCGTGGTCCATCAGGAACAGCTGACGCTGGTAGTCGCCGAAGTGCTCACGGAAGCTCAGCGTCTTGTCGATCACCTCTTGCGGGCTGCCGACGGTCAGCGGCGTCTGCTCGGTGAACTCCTCCAGCGACGGCCCGTGCCCGTACACCGGCGCGTTGTCGAAGTACGGCCGGAACTCCCGCACCGCGTCCTGCGACTTGGGCCGCAGGAACACCTGTCCGCCCAGTCCGACGATGGCCTGGTCCGCCTTGCCGTGCCCGTAGTGCTCGTACCGCTCGCGGTACAGGTTGATCAGCGCCTGGAAGTGTTCCTTCGGCCAGAAGATGTGGTTCGCGAAGAACCCGTCGCCGTAGTAGGCGGCCTGTTCCGCGATCTCCGGGCTCCGGATCGAGCCGTGCCAGACGAACGGCGGGACACCGTCGAGCGGCCGCGGGGTCGAGGTGAACTCCTGCAGCGGCGTCCGGAACTTGCCGGACCAGCTGACCACGTCCTCGCGCCACAACCGGTGCAGCAGGTGGTAGTTCTCGATGGCCAGCGGGATCCCCTGCCGGATGTCCTGCCCGAACCACGGGTACACCGGGCCGGTGTTGCCGCGCCCCATCATCAGGTCGACGCGGCCGTCGGCCAGATGCTGCAGCATCGCGAAGTCCTCGGCGATCTTCACCGGGTCGTTCGTGGTGATCAGCGTGGTCGAGGTGGAAAGGATGATCTTCGACGTCTGCGCGGCGATGTAGCCGAGCATCGTCGTCGGCGACGAAGGCACGAAGGGCGGGTTGTGGTGCTCGCCGGTCGCGAAGACGTCGAGGCCGACCTCTTCGGCCTTGAGCGCGATCCGCACCATCGCCTTGATCCGCTCGTACTCGCTGGGCGCCTCCCCGGTGGTCGGGTCGGTCGTCACATCGCCCACCGTGAAGATTCCGAACTGCATGACCTGCTCCCTAGGCCGGGGTTACGTTGCTTGAGCGTTCAACTTCACGCACGCAAGAAGTATTCCAGACCATCGACGCGGGCTGAAAGGGTGACTTGATCGGCCCGGAAAGTGACCGCCCCCACACTCGAATCCATGTGGCTCACCTCCCTGCTTGTGACAACGTTGACATTCGCTCTCACGCCGGCCACCACTCCCGAACCCACCGTCCAGGCGACGATCTGCGCCAAGTACTGCGACAGCCGCGACCCCGCTTTGGCCGTCGGCGAAAGAAGACCCGGCACGGCCTCCGTCTGGGACCGCGCCATCACGCTGCATCTCTCCGACGGCGACAACATGGGCTGGGGCAGCATCACCAACGGAAACCCGGGCGACGAAGTCTGGCTCGACCGCTCCTTCGACGGCGGCCGCACCTGGGCGGGCGACAGCCGGATCGGCGACACGAAGATCCCGGACGGCCAACGCGGCTGGCGCACCCTGATGTTCAACGTCGACGACCCCGCCACCCACCGTTTCGGCGCCCTGCGCGCCTGCGGAAAGGCGGGCGACCGGCCGGAAATCGCGTGCACGCCGTGGTTCCGCACCACGGTCGCCGCCAAGGACCGCGCCGAAGCCGCGGCCACCGCGCTCATGCAGTTCTACGACAACGGCACCGGACTCTGGCCGACCACGGGCTGGTGGAACTCGGCGAACGCGCTCACCGCGATCCTCGACTACAGCACGCGAACGGGTTCGCAGAACTACCGCTACGCCATCGGAAACACCTTCGACCGCAACCGCGGCGGCAACTTCACGAACGAATACATCGACGACACCGGCTGGTGGGCGCTCGCCTGGATCCGCGCCTACGACCTCACGAAGGACCGCCGCTACCTCGACACCGCCGTCATCGCGGCGGACTACATGTACTCCTACCGCGACGGGACCTGCGGTGGCGGACTCTGGTGGTCGACGGCGAAGACGTACAAGAACGCCGTCACCAACGAGCTGTACGTCAAGGTGGCCGCGTCACTGCACAACCGGATCCCCGGCGACACCCGTCAGCTCGCGCGGGCACGCGAGGTGTGGGACTGGTTCCGCGCGAGCGGCATGATCAACGGAAGCGCCCTGATCAACGACGGCCTGAACGCCTCCTGCGCCAACAACGGCCAGGCGGTCTGGAGTTACAACCAGGGCATCGTCCTCGGCGCGCTGGTCGAACTTCAGCGCGCGACCGGTGACGCCGCCCTGCTCACCACGGCCCGGCGGCTCGCGGACGCCTCCACCACGACGTCGCTCCTGCACTCGAACGGGATCCTGCGCGATCCGTGCGAGTCCGGCGACTGCGGAGCCGACGGGCCGTCGTTCAAGGGCGCGTACGTCAGGGGGCTCGGCGAGCTCGACCGGGCGCTGGCGGGCAGGCCGTACCGTGCCTACCTGACGCGCCAAGCGAACTCGACGATCGCGAACAACCGCACGTCGCTCGATCAGCACGGCCTGCGCTGGGCGGGGCCGGTCGACAAGGTCGACGCCGCGCGTCAGCACAGCGCGCTGGAGGTCCTCACGGCAGCTCTCTGAACACCGGATCCGGGACGTGCAGCCAGGCGCGGACCTCGGTCTCCTTCTCGTGCACGAGCACCTGCCGGTAGCTCATCGTGTCGAGACCGGGGCCGCCCTGGTCCTGGACGTCCTCGTGGAACCGGTCCGACACGAGCACCACCACGGGCGACTCGTCCGGCGCTTCGGTGAGCGCGTCCCGCAGCACGCGCGAGTCCAGCAGCCGGGCGAGCAGCACCTTCGGCCGCCCCGTCACGCCGTACTCGTCGAGCGCGATCTCGCCGGCGTGGATCGCCACCCGGACCCGGATCCGCAGGGCGGGCTCGGTGCCGACGTTGTACCTGGCCAGTTCGGCGGCCAGCCGGGACACCAGCGGGTACACCAGGCGGAACTTCGGGAAATGCGGCGGGACCACGACGATCATGCCGTCCCCGGTGTCGCGCTTCAGGCAGGCTTCCCAGGCGATCCCGCTGGCCTCGAAGGCGGTGGAGAGAACACCGAAGAGCATCCGCCGGACCTGGACGAAGACCTCGCTGCTGCGGCCGACCTGCCCGAACCCGGAGATGTCGATCGAGAACAGCCCGCAGTGCATGCCGGACTCGACCCACGCCGTCGGCGGCGGGTAGAGGATCTTCTTCCGCAGCAGCGCGAGATGGACGCAGGACACGGTGATCAACAGGATCGTGCCGAAGAACCACGAAAGGGCCATGACCGTACCGACCGCGCCCTCCGTCTCCTCGAGGGAGAGCAGATAGAGCAGACCGTAGGAGACCCCGCCGTAGAGGAACACGTACAGCACCACGAACGTGCGGCGCAGCCGGATGGCCGCGTGCACGAACGGCAGCGGCGCGAGCAGGCCGAGCGAGCCGATGACCACCACGAAATACCAGAGACTCACGACGCGTTGTGCGGTCGAGACGCGTGTGGGACCGGTTCCGACGGCCACCTTGTTCCCCCCGTCACCCTGTGACACCGGAAACGATAACGCCTCATCCGAGCCTTGAGGAAGTCGCTTTCCCCAGCCGTGACCCGCCCATCGGGACAGGGTGATGCGCCACACGCGGGGCTCGGGAGAACGAAGCTGTCGGAGGGGACGGATATCCTCCAGTACGGTGTCGCGTTGAACACCACCTCCACGAGCTAGTTCGCGAGCCACGACTCCAGGAGAAGTACCCAGTGACTGCTGAGACCCTGTACGGGGCCGACGACCTGACGCATCTCGAGGGTCTGGAAGCGGTCCGCAAGCGCCCCGGTATGTACATCGGCTCCACCGACAGCCGCGGCATCAACCACCTGTTCTCCGAGGTCGTGGACAACTCGACCGACGAGGGCGTGGCGGGTCACGCCACGAAGATCGTGGTCACCCTGCACGCCGACGGCAGCGTCCAGGTCGACGACGACGGGCGCGGCATCCCCACCGGAACGCACGCCAAATCCGGTTTGTCCGGTGTCGAGCTGGTGCTGACCAGGCTGCACGCGGGCGGCAAGTTCGGCGGCTCGGGCTACAAGACCTCCGGCGGTCTGCACGGTGTCGGCGCCTCGGCGGTGAACGCGCTGTCGCACCGCTTCGACGTCACGGTGAAGCAGAGCGGCAAGGTCCACCAGATGTCGTTCGCGCACGGCGTCCCCGGCGTGTTCGACGGGCCGGGCCCGAAGGCCAAGTTCACCCGCAAGTCCGGGCTGAACGTCACCGGCAAGATGAAGCGCGGCGAGCGCTCCGGCACGTCGATCCGCTACTGGTACGACTCGCGCTACTTCGAGAGCGGCGCCGCGCTCGACGTCGAGGGTGTCCGCGCGAAGATGCGCAACACCGCGTTCCTGGTCCCCGGCGTCACGTACGTGCTGCGCACCGCCGTCGACGACTCGATCAGCGAAGAGACCTTCCACTTCCCCAACGGCCTCGCCGACATGGTCGACTTCCTCGCCCCGGACAGCGAAAAACCCGTCTGCGGCACGCTGATCATCAACGGCGAAGGCACATACAAGGAGAACGCGGCCGACGCCAGCGGTGTCATGCAGTCCAATGTGGTGCGTCACGCCGAAGTCGAGGTCGCGCTGCGCTGGGGCACCGGCTACGAGCGCACGGTGGAGTGCTTCACCAACACCATCCGCAACGTGCACGGCGGCACCCATCGCCGCGGTTTCGACCGCGCGGTGCTGAAAGCCTTGCAGGACGCCATTTCCAAAACCCGCGGGCTGCTCAAGCCCAAGGAGGACATGCCGACCGTCGAGGACGTGCTCGAAGGGATGACGGCGGTCGTCCACGTCCGGCTGCCGGAGCCGCAGTTCACCTCGCAGACCAAGGACGAGCTGTCCACCGCCGGCATCACCCGCGTCATCCAGGGCATCGTCGACAAGCACATCCGGTCGTGGACCGAAGAGCGCAAGACCAAGTCCGAGGCGAAGATCGTGCTGCAGAAGGTGGTCGACGCGGCACGCGTCCGGCTCACCCAGAAGCAGCAGAAGGACGCGGCCCGGCGCAAGACCGCGCTCGAAGGCGCGGCGATGCCGCCGAAGCTGGTCGACTGCCGCACCACCGGCGTCTCCCGCAGCGAGCTTTTCCTCGTCGAGGGTGACAGCGCCCTCGGTTCGGCGCGGATGGCGCGCGTCTCGGAGTACCAGGCGCTGCTTCCCTTGCGCGGCAAGATCCTCAACGTCCAGAAGGCGTCGCTCGGCGACACCTTGAAGAACGCCGAGATCGCCTCCATCGTGCAGGTGCTCGGCGCGGGCAGCGGGCGCACGTTCGACCTGTCGACCATGCGCTACGGCCGGGTGATCCTGATGGCCGACGCGGACGTCGACGGTTCGCATATCCGCACGCTGCTGATCACGCTGTTCGCCAAGTACATGCGGCCGGTCATCGAGGACGGCAGGCTCTACGCCGCGATGCCGCCGCTGCACAAACTGGTCACCAAGGGCCGCAACCCGGAAACCCACTTCACCTTCACCCAGAAGGAGATGGAGACCAAGTTCGCGGAACTGGAACGCGCCGGCAAGCAGATCGTCACACCGGTGCCGCGGTTCAAGGGTCTCGGCGAGATGGACGCCGACGAACTGTGGGACACCACGATGAACCCGGCCACCCGCTCGGTCCGCCGCATCACCCTCGACGACGTCGAAGCCGCGGAGAACGCGCTCGAACTGTTGATGGGCGAGAAGGTCGAGCCGCGCCGCAACTGGCTGGTCGAATCCTCCGACCGGGTCGACCGCGAAGCCATCGACGCCTGATTTCGTTGCTATTCAAGGAGCTTTGAGCAATGGCACGCCGTAAGGGCACCACGACCAAGGTCGACCCGTCAGCGTTCGACAAACCAGGCGCGAACGTCTTCGACAACTCGCTGAAGACGGAGATCGAGGATTCGTACCTGGAGTACGCGTATTCGGTCATCCACTCGCGGGCGCTCCCGGACGCGCGGGACGGGCTGAAGCCGGTGCACCGCCGGATCATGTACTCGATGAACGAGAACGGCTACCGGCCGACGCACGCGTACGTGAAGTCGTCCCGCGTGGTCGGCGACGTGATGGGCAAGTACCACCCGCACGGCGACACGGCGATCTACGACGCCATGGTCCGGCTCGCGCAGGACTTCTCGCTCAACGTCCCGCTGGTCGACGGGCACGGCAACTTCGGCTCCCCCGACGACGGCCCGGCCGCCTCGCGGTACACCGAGGCGCGGCTCTCCCCCGAGGCGATGTTGCTGGTCGGTGAACTCGGTGAGGACACCGTCGACTTCCGGCCGAACTACGACGGCTCGCTCGAAGAGCCGTCCGTGCTGCCCGCGGCGTTCCCGAACCTGCTGGTCAACGGCACTTCCGGGATCGCGGTCGGGATGGCGACCAACATGATCCCGCACAACCTGTCCGAGGTCATCGGCGCGGCGCGGTGGCTGATCAACCACCCGAACGCCACGCTGGACAAGCTGATGGAGTACGTCCCGGGTCCCGACCTGCCGACCGGCGGTTCGCTGCTGGGGCTGGACGAGGTCCGCCGCGCGTACGAGACCGGCCGCGGGGTGGTGCGCATGCGCGCCAGCGCCGAGACCGGGCCGCTGGAGGGCAGCCGTGGTCGTCAGGCCATCACCATCACCGAACTGCCGTACGGCGTCGGACCGGAGAAGGTGATCGAGAAGATCACCGACGAGGTCAACAAGTCCAAGCGGCTCACCGGTATCGCCGACGTCAAGGACCTCACCGACCGCGAGAACGGCACGCGGCTGGTCATCGAATGCAAGGTCGGCGTGAACCCGCAGGCGCTGCTGGCGGATCTGTACCGGCTCACGCCGCTGGAGCAGTCGTTCGGCATCAACAACCTGGTGCTGGTGGACGGGCAGCCGCAGACGCTGGGGCTCAAGGCGCTGCTGGAGGTCTTCCTCAGCCACCGCTACGAGGTCGTCACCCGCCGCACGCGGTACCGGCGCCGCAAACGCGAAGAGCGGCTGCACCTGGTCGACGGTCTGCTGATCGCCCTGCTCAACATCGACAAGGTGATCAAGCTGATCCGCGAGAGCGAGAACGCCGCGGCCGCGAAGGACGGCCTGATGAAGCGGTTCAAGCTCTCGGAGATCCAGGCGACCTACATCCTGGACACCCCGCTGCGGCGGCTCACGAAGTACGACCGGATCGAGCTCGAATCCGAGCAGGACAAGCTGCGCGAGGAGATCGCCGAGCTGTCGAAGATCCTCGACGACGAGTCGGTGCTGAAGAAGGTCGTCTCGGCCGAGCTGGCCAAGATCGCCAAGGACCACCCGACCGAACGCCGCACCGCGCTGATCGACGGCGACCTCAAGGAGGTCCTCGCCGCGTCGAAGCCGTCGGGTCCGCTGGAGGTCGCCGACGATCCGTGTCAGGTGATCCTGTCGGCCACCGGGCTGGTCGCGCGGACGGCCGCGGAATCGGAGGAGGCGTCGGAAGTGCGGCGCCGCAACGGCCGCGTCAAACACGACTCGGTGGCCGCGGTGGTCCATTCGACCGCCCGCGGGCAGGTGCTGCTGGTGACCAACCGCGGCCGCGCCTTCAAGACCGACGTGCTGCCGCTGCCGGTGCTGCCCGAGCAGGCGGGCACGGTGTCGCTGCGCGGTGGTATGGCCGCGAAGGAACTGGTGCCGCTGGAAAAGGGCGAGCGCGTCATCGGCCTGGCCCCGCTCGGCGAACAGGCCGCCGGCTCCCCCGGCCTCGCGCTCGGCACGAAGCACGGTGTCGTGAAGGTGTGCGCGCCGGAATGGCCGGTCCGCTCCGACGAGTTCGACGTGATCAGCCTGAAGGACGGCGATGAGGTCGTCGGCGCCACCTGGCTCACCGACGGCAACGAGACGCTGGCGTTCCTTTCGTCCGAAGCGTCACTGCTGCGCTACGCCGCTTCGCTCGTGCGGCCGCAAGGTCTCAAGGGCGGTGGCATGGCGGGCATCGCCGTGCGCGGCGAGGCGGAAGTGGTCTTCTTCGGCGCGATCCGCACCGATGACGCCGAACACGGCGAGCCGATGGTCGTCACCGCGACCGGCGCGAGCGTGAAGGTGACCCCGTTCAGCGAGTACCCGGCCAAGGGCCGCGCGACCGGCGGCGTCCGGGCGCAGCGGTTCCTCAAGGGCGAAACGCGGCTGATCGTCGGCTGGATCGGCCCGCGCCCCGCCGGTGCCGCCCGCAACGGCGACCCGGTGGAACTCCCCGAAGTCGACCTCCGTCGCGACGGCTCCGGCCACGCCCACCCCGGCCCGGAGGTCGTCGGTCACCTGATCGAACGCGACTGACCCCGCACTCACGTGATCGGGCGCGGAACTCGCGTGTTTGGAGCCGGAACGCCCCCAAGCACGCGAGTTCCGGCCCCGATCACGCGAGTTCCGCCTCCAATCACGCGTGTCGTCCGTCTGATCACGCGTGTCGTCCGCCCAATCACGCGAGTCGTCCGTCGGGGAGCCGGACCCCCGCGTGGTAGCAAAGGTCCCTTGCTCCCTCAGCGACCCAGCAGGCCCTTCGCGATATGCGTCACCTGGATCTCGTTGCTCCCCGCGTAGATCATCAGCGACTTCGCGTCCCGCGCCAGCTGCTCCACCCGGTACTCCGCCATGTACCCGTTGCCGCCGAAGAGCTGCACGGCCTCCATCGCGACCTCGGTGGCCGCCTCCGACGAGTACAGCTTCATCGCCGAAGCCTCGGCCAGCGTCGGCATCTTGCCCGCGCGCAGGTTCTCGATCAGCTGGAAGACCATGTTCTGCACATTGATCCGCGCGACCTCCATCTTCGCCAGCTTGAGCTGGATCAGCTGGAACCGCCCGATCTCCTGGCCCCACAGCTTCCGGTTCTTCGCGTAGTCCACGCACAGCCGATGGCATTCGTTGATGATCCCGAGCGCCAGCGCCGCGACCCCGATCCTCTCGACGGCGAACCCGGACTTCACCTCGGCCTTGCTGTCGCCGTCGCGGCCGGTCTCGGACTCGCCGAGCAGCCTGTCCCGCCCGAGCCGGACGTCGCTGAAGAACAGCTCGCCGGTCGGCGACGACATCATGCCCATCTTCTTGAACGGTTTGCCCTGCGTGAGTCCCGGCATGCCCTTGTCCAGCACGAACGTCAGCACCTTGCGGTCCCGGACCTCCGAGCCGTCGTCCAGCTTGGCGTACACGATGATCGTGTCGGCGTAGGGCCCGTTGGTGATGAACGTCTTCTGTCCATTGAGGACGTACTCGTCACCGTCGCGCCGCACCGACGTCTTCATGCCACCGAAAGCGTCCGAACCGGAGTCGGGTTCGGTGATCGCCCACGCCCCGACCTTCTCGAACGTCGCCAGCCCGGGCAGCCAGCGTTCCTTCTGCGCTTGCGTGCCCTTCGTCAGGATCGTCTGCGCGGTCAGCCCGATGCTCACGCCGAGCGAAGCGACGATGCCGAGGCTGACCCCGGCCAGTTCACTCACCGCGATGAGCGCCATCGCCTCCTGCCCACCGAACGCCAGGCCACCACCCGAACCGGATCCAGGAGACTTCGACAGCAGTTTCGACACCGATTCCCGGGCGAGCGCGTCGATGCCGAAGGACGCGAACATCTTCCGGATGATGTCGTACGGCGGCAGCGTCCCGCTTTCCAGCGCGTCGAGGTGCGGCCGGATCTCCTTGTCGACGAATTCCCGGATCGCGTCCCTGATCAGCAGTTCGGTCTCGGACCACTCGATCACGGGAGCCTCGCGGCGATGTCGTCGATCTCCCAGGCGGCCTCGGTTTCGATCACCTTGACGTCGTGCCAGCCCGCGAGTTCGGAGATCGCGCCGCCCTGCACCGCGAACACCTTGCCGGTGAGCGGGCATTTCTCGGTCGCGAGGTAGGCCACCAGCGGCGAGATGTTCGCCGGGGAGAACGCGTCGAACTCCCCCTCTTCCACCTCCTGGGCGAAGATCGCGCCCATCCCCGGCGTCGCCAGGGTGAGCCGCGTGCGCGCGATCGGCGCGATCGCGTTGACCCGCACGCCGTAGCGCTCCAGCTCCTCGGCGGCGACCAGCGTCAGCGCGGCGATTCCCGCCTTCGCCGCGCCGTAGTTCGCCTGTCCCGCGTTCGGCAGCGTGGTCCCGGACGCCGAGGCGGTGTTGATCACCGAGCCCGCCACCGGCTCGCCCGCCTTGCTCGCGGTCTTCCAGTACGCGGCCGCGTGCCGCAGCACCGCCGCGTGCCCCTTCAGATGCACGGCGATCACGGAATCCCATTGGGACTCCTCAAGGCCGGCGATGAACGCGTCGCGCAGGATGCCGGCGTTGTTCACGACGACGTCGAGCTTGCCGAACTCGTCCACCGCCTGCGTCACCAGCTCGGCGGCGCCCGCCCAGTCGGCGACGTTGGCCGTGTTCGCCACCGCCTTCCCGCCCGCCGCGCGGATCTCGTCGACGACCTCCTGCGCGGGCCCGGCGTCGCTGCCGCTGCCGTCGTTCGCCCCGCCGAGGTCGTTGACCACGACGCTCGCGCCCTCCCGCGCGAACAGTAGCGCGTGCTCGCGGCCGATCCCGCGTCCGGCGCCGGTGATGACGGCGACGCGTCCGTCGAGTGCTCCCATGGCTTTGCTCCTACTCCGCGAATTCCGCGAGACCGTCTTTGATCACGACGGTTTCGCCGACGGTGGTTTCGAACGCGTAGCTCCCGGCGCCCGCGCGCCAGATCCGCGTCGTCAGCTCCTGGCCGGGCAGCACCGGCTTGGCGAACCGGACGGCGAACCGCTTCAGTCTGTCCACATCGGACCCGGCGACCTCGGTCAGCAGCGCCCACGAAGTGAACGCCATCGTGCACAGGCCGTGCGCGATGATCCCCGGCAGCCCCGAATCCTTCGCGACCTCTTCGTCGAGATGGATCGGCATCGGATCGCCGGCGGCGGGCGCGTACCGATACGTCTGGTCGTCGTCGACGTGCTGATTCACCTTCGCCACCGGCGCCTGGGCACGGAGTCCTTCGTCGAACTTGTGGTCCGGCCCGAGTTCGCCGCGGGTCTCCCCGGTGTCGAACCCGCGCACGAACAGCGTCACGTACTGCTCGTTGACCAGGTCGCCGTCGTCGGTCCGGCATTCGAGATGGATCGTGCCGCGGGTGCCGTTCGGCAGGCCCTCGTAACCGGTCATCCGCGCCCGCGACACGAGCTTGTCGCCGGGGCGGATCGGCCGGTGGAACCGGAACTCCTGTTCCCCGTGCACGATCCGGCCGAACAAGCCGACCGGGACGACCTCGAGCGCGGGTTCCATCAGCGACTCGAACACCGGCACGATCGCGAACACCGGGCTCGCGACGTCACCGGCGAGATGCGCCGAGATCGGGTCGTTGGTGGCCTTCGCGTACTCGATCAGTCGCTCGCGCGTGACCTCGAACCGCGACTCGTCGGTCCATTTGCCGAGCCCGCCGGGGTCGAACCGCTCGGTCACGAGACCAGCGCCTTGAAGTTCTCTAGGGAGGCGTCGAGGTTCTTCTTGCCGTCCTTCTCGACGGCCTTGCCGAGCGCGCCGACGATCATCTGACCGGCGAACTCGGCGTCGATGCTGGCGAGCGAACCGCCTCCGGACGCCTCCACCGACAGCTCGAACTTGACCTTCACCCCGGCCATCCCGGTGCCGGAGATCGCCAGCTTCGACGGCGCCTCGAACTCGTCGACGGTCCAGGTGATCGTGTTCGGCATCCCGAGCATCGTGACGACCTCGGAAGCCTGTGCTCCCTTGGAGAATTCGGCGGGGACCTCGCCCTTCCACTTGGTGTGGATGGTCAGCCACTTCTCGAAGTTGTTGGGGTTGGAGAACTCCGCCCACACCTTGTCGGGAGCGGCGGGGAGTTCGACGGAGGCACTGATCTTGCCCATGGTTCTTCCTTTCGGGGTCAGCGCTCGGCGCGCTGGTAGGCGGTGACGACGGCGGCGCCGCCGAGTCCGATGTTGTGCTGCAGCGCGGCCTGAACGCCGTCGACCTGGCGTTTGTCGGCGGTCCCGCGCAGCTGCCAGGTCAGTTCGGCGCATTGCGCGAGGCCGGTGGCGCCGAGCGGATGCCCCTTGGAGATAAGCCCGCCGGACGGGTTGACGACCCACTTCCCGCCGTAGGTGGTGTCTCCGGAGTCGACGAGCTTCCCGGCCTCCCCTTCGGCGCAGAGTCCGAGCGCTTCGTAGAGCAGGAGTTCGTTGGCGGAGAAGCAATCGTGCAGCTCGATGACCTGGAAGTCCTCCGCGCCGAGCCCGGCCTGGTCGTACACCTGGCGCGCGGCCTGGACGTTCATGTCGTAGCCGATGATGTTCTTCGCGGTCCCGTCGAAGGTGCTGGCGAAGTCGGTGGTCATCGCCTGCCCGACGATCTCCACGGCCTGCCCGGCCAGCCCATGCGAGTCCACAAAGGACTCGCTGGCGAGGATCGCCGCGCCGGAACCGTCCGAGGTCGGCGAGCACTGGAGTTTCGTGAGCGGGTCGTAGATCATCCGCGAGTCGAGGATGTCCTGCAGCGAATAGCTTTCCTGGAACTGCGCGTACGGATTGTTCACCGAATGCCGGTGGTTCTTCTCGCCGATCTTGGCGAAGTGCTCGGCGGTGGTGCCGTAGGTCTTCATGTGTTCACGGCCGGCCGCGCCGAACATCCACGGCGCGGGCGGGAAGAGCACCTCGGAGATTTCGGCGAGCGCCTGGATGTGCCTGCCCATCGGCTGCTCGCGGTCGTCGTAGGTCGAGCCGAGCGATCCGGGCTGCATCTTCTCGAAGCCGAGCGCGAGCGCGCAGTCCGCACGGCCGCCCCGGATCGCCTCCGCGGCCAGGTACAGCGCGGTCGACCCGGTCGAGCAGTTGTTGTTGACGTTGACGACCGGGATCCCGGTCATGCCGAGTTCGTAGACCGCGCGCTGCCCCGAGGTCGACTCGCCGTAGACGTAGCCGACGTAGGCCTGCCGCACCTCGTCGAAGGAGATCCCGGCGTCGGCGAGCGCCTTGGTCCCGGATTCCTTGGCCATCTGCGGGTAGTCCCAGCCCTCACGGCGGCCGGGTTTCTCGAACTTCGTCATGCCCACGCCGACGACGTACACCTTGTTGGCCACCACGACGCTCCTTGTCGTTGCCGGGTCGCTGCTGCCACTGAAGATACAGACAGGTTTGTATTTATCAACCCCTTACATACAGGTCTGAACGGATGTTACTTACGGCACCTTGCGTGTCAGGTGACGCAGACGGGCGAGCCGCACCCCCGTTAAACAGGGAGAACACGACTCACAGGGGGTTAACGATGAAACGGACGAGCTTGGTCTTGGCAGCCACCGTCGCGGCCGGACTGGTGTCGGCGGGCACGGCGTCGGCGAGCGGCTGGACGATGAGCTACCTGCGGCCGCCGGGCGGAGACGCCATCCGGGTGGTGGCCACCGATGGGGCCGGAAGCTACGCGGGGCACTCCGACCGGGGACTGCTCACCTGGTCGGGCTGGAGGGTGCGCAACCACGGCTTCCCGGCGGGCTACGGCTCGGTCGAAGCCGTGGACGAGAACACGTCGAAGGCGATTCTCGCGAACGGATACGCGATCTCGACGGGGACCAAACGCTCGTTCGTCCACCAGGACGGCGGGTTCCAGCTCCTGGAAACGGTCCCGGGATATGCCCAGACGGTCGTCACCGGGATGAACAACCGCGGCGACATCGTCGGCCGCGTGTACAACGATCCTCGCTATGGCTCATGGGCGGCGTTCTGGCCGGCCGGCGACCGCGCGCACCCGGTGCTTCTGGACTCCCCGCCGCTGCTCAGCCCGGTGGACATCGACCACGACGGCACGATCCTGATGCAGGAACAGTTCGGCGGCGTCTGGCTCTGGAAGGACGGCGCGGCACGGCAACTGGTCCTTCCCGAGGGCGTCCGCGAAGCACGCGCCCTCGCGATCCGGGACGGCAAGGTGCTGGCCGACCTCCAAGGGGGACAACGGCTTTGGACGGCCCCTGACACGTCCATCCCGGTGCCGGAGACCATGACGGTGACCGCGCTCAACGGGTCGGGACTCCTCACCGGCTGCTTGCGGACCATGGGTACCGCCACGATTCCCGCGGCGTGGACGCCGGGCGGCCCGGTCGAGACGCTTCCCGCGCCGTCCAGCGGTTGCGGCGCGATCGTGGGCGACAACGGGGAGATCATGGGAACTCTGCAGGACGACGACTACTACGACAAGCTCGTGGTGTGGCGCCGTGGCTAAAGTCGGGGCATGGATCCCGAAGAGCTTCGGCAGCGGTTCTCCCTGCTGACCACCGCGCATCTGACCGACGGCTGTGTGCGCGCCGGCGTTCAGGTCCGGTGCGCGCCCGCGGGCACGCACTCGGTCGTGCCCGGCGCCCGCGTGGCCGGGCGGGTCACCCCCGCCCGGCATGTCGGCAGCGTCGACGTCTTCCTGGAGGCGTATGAAATCGCGAACCCCGGTGACGTCCTCGTCGTCGACAACGGCGGCAGGCTCGACGAGAGCTGCGTCGGGGACCTCGCGGTCCTCGAAGCGGAGGCGGCCGGGCTGAGCGGTGTGGTGATCTGGGGGCTGCACCGCGACTCGGCCGACATCAAGAAGATCGGGCTGCCGGTGTTCAGCCTCGGTTCGATCCCGACCGGCCCGCTCTCGGTCTCCGCCCGCCCGGACGGCGCGCTCGAATCGGCCGTCGTCGGGGACTGGACGGTGACGCGGGAAGACCTCGTGTTCGGCGACGAGGACGGTGTCCTGTTCGTCCCCGCCGACCGGGCGGACGAGGTCCTGGACCGCGCCGAAGGCATCCGCGACACCGAGCGGCGCCAGGCCGACCGGATACGCGGCGGAGAGTCCCTTCGCGAACAGGTCCGCTTCGCCGACTTCCTCGCGGAGCGGGCGAAGTCGCCTTCGCTGACGTTCCGGCGGCATCTGCGGGCGGTCGGGGGCGCCATCGAGGAGTAGCAAGGGACCTTTGCTACCACCCGGCTCTGGGCACACCGCGGGCCGTCCGTGAAGGCCTCCTTCACTACCTTCAGGGTAGGCAAGGAGGCCTTCACGGCACCGCGGGAGAGCAAGGGACCTTTGCTACCACCGACGCCTCTGACCTGCGGAAATAGCGCAAGACCGGCTCATCCTCGCGCGGTTTGCCTTCCACCGAGCCACAGCAGACCATCGACGACGAAGCGGTTCTGCACCTCGCTGCCGAAGGTCGACGAAAGCGGCTGGTTCGTCTCGTAGTTCATCTTGTTGTGCCCGAAGTTGGCGTAGAGCATCTTGTACTTGGCGTTGGTCCAGAGGATCGGGTAGTACCCGCTGTACCAGGACTGGTTCGGGTCGGTCCCGAGCGGGAAGCTCACCGGGTCCACCGACGCGAGGATCCGGATGTCCGGGTTCTTGCGCAGGTCGCTGGTCCAGGCGTACCACTCGCTCACCGACGAGGTGAACGTCGCGGGCAGCCGCGTGGTCGAGGGATGCGGCCGGTTCTCCACCTTCAGCGTCGCCGTCGTCGGCCCCCAGGTGTTGGACTTGAACGCGCCCGTGCCGAGGAACCTGTTGTGGTACCAGTCCCAAGTGGACGGATTGGTGGTGAACGCGGCCACGTGGAAGCCGAAGAACGCGCCCCCCGCGTTCATGTAGCGCTCGAAGCCCGAGCGTTGCGAGGAGGTCTGCGGCAGGTCGTCCAGGAACAGCACGACCTGATACTGCGACGGCTGCAGCGAGCTCAGCCGGTTCCAGTCGTTGGTCGCGGTGTAGCTGAAGTTGTTCTGCGAAGCGGTTTTCGGGAACCACTGGTTGGCTTCCTTGACGAAGCTGATGTGCGCCGCGTCGTAGGTGCCGTTGTAGAACGCGAGCACCTTGAACGCGGGTGCCGCCTGTGCCGCCACCGGCGCCGACGCCAGCGCGAGACACGAAACGAACAGCAGAGCGAGCCGGACCACGAATTTCGTCATACCTCACCACCCATGCCGAGAACGCGTAAATTCATTGCTTGAATTAACACATGACACAGCATCGATGGTCTAGACCTGCGCGAAATACGGTTCCCGGTGACCGGCACCGGCCCGCATCGATAACCTGGAGATTATGGAACTGCGGGATATCGAGATCTTCCTGGCGCTGGCCGACGAGCTGCATTTCGGCCGCACCGCGGAGCGTCTGCATGTCTCGCAGGCGAGGGTGAGCCAGTCGATCAAGCAGGTGGAGCGCCGGATCGGGGTACCGCTGTTCGCCCGCACCAGCCGACGGGTCCGGCTCACGCCGATCGGCGAACGGCTTCGGGACGACCTCGGCCCCGCCTACCGCGCGCTGCACGAGGGCGTCGACCGCGCGATCGCGGCCGGCCGCGGGATCGGCGGCGTGCTGCGGCTGGGCTTCGAGGCACCCGGCGTCGCCGACCTGACCGAAGAGCTGCTCGACCGTTTCCGGCAGCGCTACCCGGACACCGAACTACTCATTCGCGAGGCTGATTTCGCCGACCCGTTCGCGATGCTGCGATCGGGTGAGATCGACGTGCTGGTGACACTGCTTCCGGTCGACGAACCCGATCTCACGACCGGACCGGCCGTGTACACCGAACCGATGGTGCTCGCGGTGTCGTCGAAACACCCTTTCGCGCGACGGAGGTCAGTCACCCTCGACGACCTCGCCCGCGACACCGTCCTTCGCGCGGCGCATCCGCCGGAGCCGTACTGGATCGAAGAACCGCGACAGTGGCTGACGCCGGCCGGGCACCCCGTGACCCGGGGCGCCCCCTTCGCGACCTTTCAAGAGCTGCTCGCCGCGATCGCCACCGGTGCCGGTATCTGCCCGCTCGCCGCACACGCGCGGGAGTACTTCAGCCACCCGCGGATCCGCTTCGTGCCCTTCGCCGGCTCACCCGACGTCGAGTGGGGCCTCGTCTGGCCGCGCTCCGCGGAGACAGCGCGCGTACAGGCCTTCGCCACCGTCGCCTCCGCTTCGCACCCCCGACACGCCCGCAATTAGTCCTCTGAATGCGGTACTTGCACACGCCACCAACGCATTCAGAGGACTAAATGCGTACTAGCTGACGACCTTCTTCACCCAGTCCTGCTCGAGCTTCACGACCTGCCCGTTCGAAGTGACGGTCGGCGTGCCGAAACCGGGGCCGTTGCCGAAGTCCTGCTGCAGCGACGGGTCCGTGGAGATCTTCTTGTACGCGTCCTGGATCTCCTGCTCGTACGCGCCGCTGTTGACCTTGACCACGAAGGTCGGGTCCGTGATGCCGACGTCCTGGCCGAGCTTGATCAGCTGCGCCTTGTCGAACCCGCGACCGCCTTCCTCCGGCTGGTCCTTGAACAGCGCGTCGTGGAAGGCGAGGAACTTGCCGGCGTCGGCCGCAGCGAGGGAGGCGTTGGCGGAGTCCAGCGAGTAGCCGGGCGGGTCGGAACGCTGGTTCAGCATCGGCAGCATGTGGTACCGGACCTGCAGGGTCCCGTTGTTCACCTGCTCCTCGATCTGCCCCTTGAAGGTCTCCTCGAACTGCTTGCAGACCGGGCACAGGAAGTCGGCGTAGACGTCGATGGTCTTCTTCGCCTCGGGCTTGCCGACGGTCACGACGGCCCCGTCGCGTTTCTCGACGACACCGGGCGCCGAGGTGCCCGTCTGCGCGCCGATCACCTTGCCCTCGGTGCTGTCCTTGCTGGACGTCGTCCAGATGACGCCACCGATCACCAGCGCGGCGAGGACGACCACCGCGACGGTGATCGCGACGACCTTCTTCTTGTCGCCGCCCGCGACGCCCCTGGCCTGTGCCACCGAACGCGCCGCCGTCTGCTGCTGTTTGCGTTTCCGAGCGTTGCGCTCAGCTCCACCCACGATTATTCGTTCCCTTCAGCGATACCCACATAGTCGTCGTCGGCGGAGGCGCGAGAGTTCCCGAGCCAGCCGTCCACGGAAAGCCAGGTCCGCGGCCGCACGATCAGCCAGACCCCCAGGAGCGCGAATCCGAGGTCCCTGGCGATCTCCTGCGGATACCGCGTCTGGTCCGCGGCGATCTGACCGCCGCCGCCGAAACAGCCGCAATCGATGCTCAGCCCGCGCACCCAGGATTGGGCGATCGCGGCGATGAGCACCGCGAGCAGCAGCACCGACAGCACCGACACCCACCGGGTGACGAACCCGGCGAGCAGGAACAGGCCGAGCGCCAGTTCGACGAGCGGCATCCCGATCGCGACCGGGCGGACGAGCCCGTCCGGCAGGACATCGAACGCCTGGACCGCGATGTAGGTCTGCCCCGGGGCACTGATCTTCAGCGCTCCGGAAACCAACCAGACGGCGGCCAGTCCGAGCCGGGCGAGTGTGCCCACGGCGTCGAGTACGACTTGGGGCGGTCTACGCACGGGCCTAGGCTAACCGCCGACCCTGAGAACAACGTGAGGCGGCGGACGGAGGCACCCGATGAGGGGACGCGCCCTGCTGGTGGCCTGCTTGATGCTGGTCACAGCGGCGGCCTGCGGCGAAGAGGCCGGTCCGTCGGATTCCCTCGTCGCGCGCGCCGTCGCGTCCAACAAGCTCACCATCGGCATCCGCTTCGACCAGCCGGGCCTTTCCAAACGGACGATCGACGGCCGCTACGTCGGCTTCGACGTCGACGTGGCGAAGTACGTGGCGAGCGAATTGGGCGTCGACGAGGATCACATCACCTGGCACGACAGCAGACCGTCGTCCCGCGAGACGGACATCACCTCGGGGATCACGGATCTGATGGTGGCGACCTACTCGATCACCGAAAAACGCAAACAGGTGGTCGCGTTCGCCGGTCCCTATTTCGACACCGGCCAGGATCTCCTCGTCCGCCTCCGGTCGACCGACATCACCGGTCCCGAGAACCTCAACGGCCGCAAGCTGTGCGCCGTGGGCGGCACCACCTCGGCGGAGCAGGTGCGCGACAAGTTCGCCCAGGCCGTGCAGCTCGTCGAGTACCCGCGTTACCAGGATTGCGTCACGGCGCTGCTCGCCGGACAGGTGGACGCGGTGACCACCGACGACGTCATCCTCGCCGGTTACGTGGCGCAGAACCCGGAACTGCTGAGGGTCGTCGGCAAGCCTTTCTCGAAGGAGAAGTACGGCGTCGGCCTGCGCAAGGACGACGTCGAGGGCCGCGCGGCGGTGGCCAAGGCGATCCAGAAGATGATTTCGTCCGGGGAATGGCTCGATTCGCTGAACCGCAACATCGGCCCGTCCGGCTACCGGATCCCGCCTCCGCCACAGGTCACCGAGCGGTGACCCTTCCCGATCTGCCGGTTCGCGCCGTCCTGCCCGAACTCGAAGCCGCACTCGACGCCCACGGCACCGCGGTCCTCGTCGCGCCCCCTGGCACCGGGAAGACCACTTTGGTGCCGCTGGCGCTGGACAACGGCGAAGGCCGGGTGATCGTCGCCGAACCGCGGCGGCTCGCCGCAAGGGCCGCGGCGGCGAGGATGGCGTCCCTGCTCGGCGAACGGGTCGGTGAAACGGTCGGCTATTCGGTCCGCGGCGATCGGAAGGTGTCTTCTTCGACGCGGATCGAAGTGGTCACCTCGGGACTGCTGGTCCGGCGGGTGCAGGGCGATCCCGAGCTGGCCGGGGTGTCGACCGTCCTGCTCGACGAATGCCACGAACGCCATCTCGACGCGGACCTCCTGCTCGCGCTGCTGCTGGACGTGCGCGCCGGGCTGCGGGACGACCTGCGGCTGCTCGCGACGTCCGCCACGGTGGCCTCCGGACGGCTGGCGGCCCTGCTCGGCGACGCGCCGGTGATCACCGCGCACGCGAGGACATATCCGGTCGAGGTCTCGTACTCCCCGCCCGCGCGCGGCGAGCGGATCGAGGCGACCGTGGCCCGCGTGATCCACAAAGCACTGTCCGAAGGGGACGGTGACGTCCTCGCCTTCCTGCCCGGCGCCGGGGAGATCGCCAGAGTGAGCGGACTTCTCAACGGCCTCGACGCCGACGTGCTGCCCTTGCACGGACGGCTTTCGGCGGCGAGCCAGGACGACGCGCTGCGCCCGCGTGATCGTCGCAGGGTGGTGCTCTCGACGTCGGTCGCCGAGTCCAGCCTGACCGTGCCGGGGGTGCGCGCGGTGGTGGACTGCGGACTTTCCCGCGTTCCCCGCGTCGATCACCGGCGCGGCCTGCCCGGATTGGCGACGGTCCGCGTTTCGGCCGCGGTCGCGGAACAGCGCGCTGGTCGCGCCGGACGTGAGGCGCCGGGCCGCGCGTACCGGTGCTGGGCCGCGCACGAGCAGGGTTCGCTGCCCGCCTATCCCGAACCCGAGATCCGGACGGCGGAACTGGCGCGGTTCGCCCTCGAACTCGCCTGCTGGTCCACTCCGGACGGTTCCGGCCTCGCCTGGTGGGACCCGCCCGGCGAAGGCGCGCTGGCCGCCGGGCGCGCGTTGCTGACCACGCTCGGGGCGACCGCGGAGGACGGCACGGTCACCGAGCGCGGCCGGAAGATGGCCGGGCTGGGCCTGCATCCGCGGCTGGCGAGGGCGTTGCTGGACGGCGCGGCGCGGACCAACGCGCGCTCGGCCGCCGAAGTCGTCGCGCTGCTGGACAGCGGCGGCACCCTGACCGATCTCGAAGCCGAGCTGCGCCGGGTGCGCGGTGACGAGCGCTGGAAGCGTGACGTGCGACGGCTTTCCCGGCTGGTGCCCGACGGCGGCAACGCGTCCGATCCGGCGCTGGTGGTGGCGCTGGCGCATCCCGAGCGGCTCGCGCGACGGCGTGCCGCGGGGACGCCGGTGTATCTGATGGCGGGCGGAACCGCGGCCGAACTCCCGCGCGGCAGCGGACTCGCCGACGTCGAATGGCTGGCCGTGGCCGAAGCGACCCGCGATCCCGGCCGCGCACAGGGCGTCATCCGGCTGGCCGCCCCCGCCGACGAGGACCTCGCCGTGCGCGCGGCGCCGAATCTGGTGTCCTCAGTGGACGAAGTGCGCTGGTCTTCGGGTGACGTCGTCGCTCGTTCGGTGCGGCGGCTCGGGGCGATCGTGCTCGCGGAGAAACCGTTGCGCTCGCCCGCGCCGGACGCGATCCGCGCCGCGCTACTGGACGGTTTGCGCACCGAAGGGCTCGGCCTGCTCCGCTGGTCGGAAGACGGGAAGCGATTGCGCGAGCGACTGTCTTTCCTGCATCGAGTACTGGGGCCGCCTTGGCCTTCGGTCACCGACGCGGACTTGCTGTCCACTGTGGACAGCTGGCTGGACCTCGGCTCGGCTCGCCGCCGATCGGACCTGGCATCGCTGGACGCGGGCACCGCGCTGCGTGGATTGCTGCCCTGGCCCGAGGCGTCGCGTTTGGACGAACTGGCGCCCGATCGGCTGGAGGTGCCGTCGGGTTCACGGATCCGGGTCGACTATTCGGGTGAGCAGCCGGTGCTGGCCGTGAAACTGCAGGAGACCTTCGGCTGGCTCGCGACGCCGGAGCTGGCGGGTGTCCCGGTGGTGCTGCACCTGCTTTCCCCCGCCGGACGGCCCGCGGCCGTCACCGCCGATCTGGAATCGTTCTGGCGCAACGGGTACGCGGCCGTGCGCGCCGATCTTCGCGGCCGCTACCCGAAACACCCGTGGCCGGAGGATCCGCTGACCGCCGCGCCCACCCGGCGTACCTCAAGAGGTCAGTCCATCAGCTGATGCTGCGGCCTGGTCGGCAACCGCGCCGCCAGTTCCTCGTCGTCCTCACGCTCGTTCAGCCCCAGCTGCACGGCGCTGCGGATCTGCTCGCGATTCTCCCGCACCACATGCGCGAAGAATTCGTCGATCCGCGGGTCGGTCAGCACTTCGAGGATCACGCGCATCGCGGTGTCGATCACCGAACGCACCACCTCGTCGTGGAACGGCAGTTTCGAAAGCCGCCCGGCCTGCGGATCGTTCTTGAGCTTCTCCGCGATGATCCCCCGCAACAGGGTCTGGTTCTCGCCGAGCGAGCGCGCGAGGTTCTGCGGATAGTTCCCGGTCTCCAGCACCTTCACCACCTCGTCGAGCACCGCGATCGTGATCGGCTTCTTGATCGCCAGCACGATCGGCCGCGAAAGCCGTTCGACCAGCCGCTGGGTGAACCGCTCCCCGAACGCCCGGTCCGCCGTACGGGCGAGCCGGACCAGCACCACGATGATCCGCAACAGCCGGAAGCCGCGCAGCGCCGGATGCGCGATGGGGATCATGCCGAGGATTTCGTACCAGTTGCGCAGCGGGAACCGCTTCTCCCAGCCGTTGCGCCGCCACCGCCAGAGGAATTCCAGCGCGAAGATCCCGCACACCGTCGTGTCGATGACGAAGACACGGTGCGCCGTCTCCGCCGAATGCGGGAAGAACGTCACGTAGGCGAGCAGCCCGACCGAGAACACGGCGAGGACGAGCATCACCAGGTCGAGCGGATTCACGCGCCGTTGTTCGCGGGTGGTCATGGCGCCGATTGTGCCTTTCCGCGCTGACTCGTGCCGAGCGGCACCTGCCGAAAGTAAGGGGTGGCCGATGACTTCGGGGCAATGCCCCCGGGTGTCCCCGCGTCGGAGGATTCAGGGACACGAAGGAGGACGCGGATGATCACGCTTCGAGGACTCACGAAGCGCTATGGCGAGAAGACGGTGGTCGATGGGCTGACCTTCGCCGTCGAGCCGGGCAAGGTGACCGGTTTCCTCGGTCCCAACGGCGCGGGCAAGTCGACGACCATGCGGATGACGCTCGGCCTCGACGCGCCGGACGACGGTGAAGTCCGCATCGACGGCAAGAGGTACGAGGACCTGCGCTTCCCGCTGCGCGAGGTCGGCGCGCTGCTGGAGGCGAAGGCGCTGCACCCCGGCCGGAGCGCGGGCAAACACCTTCTGGCGATGGCGCGCAGCAACGGGATCCCGGCGAGCCGGGTCGACGAGGTGCTCGCGACGGTCGGCCTCAGCGACGTCGCGGGCAAACGCGCCGGAACGTTCTCCCTCGGCATGGGGCAACGGCTCGGGATCGCCGGCGCCCTGCTGGGTGACCCCGGCGTGCTGATGTTCGACGAGCCGGTGAACGGGCTCGACCCCGACGGCGTCCGCTGGGTGCGGCACCTGATGCGTTCGCTCGCGGAGGAGGGCCGCACGGTGTTCGTGTCGAGCCATCTGATGAGCGAGATGCAGCTGACCGCGGACCGGCTCGTCGTCATCGGCAAGGGGAAGCTCCTCGCCGACGCGCCGGTCGACGAATTCATCGCGGGCAATTCGCGGACCTCGGTCGTGGTGCGGGTGCCCGCCCCCGCCGATCTGCATGTCCTCGAACAGCGCCTGCACGCGCTCGGCGCGACCACGGAAGCCGATCAGGGCGAACTGGTCGTGCACGACCTGCCCATTCATCTCGTCGGTGACGCGGTGCACGAACTCGGGATCCGCGTACACGGGCTGACCGAACGGACCGCCTCGCTCGAACAGGCGTACATGGAACTGACCGCGTCGTCGGTCGAATACGGAACAGGAGTCGCGGCATGAAGTCACTCGTGGTCATGGTGGCGGTGATCGCCGGCCTGCTGGGGGTGCCGGCGGCCGCGTCGGCGGAACCGGCACCGGCGCTGTCGCTGCCCGCGCCGGACGGCCCGTTCCCGATCGGGCTGCGCACGCTGCATCTCACCGATCAGCGGAGAGCCGATCCCTGGGTGCCCGAAAAGCGCCGCGAACTGATGGTCAACGTCTGGTACCCGGCCGTCCCGATCGGCCGTGCGCCGCTGTACATGACCAAGGCCGAGTCGGCGGCCGCGGTCGCCGGGCGGAAGCTCGACCTGCCGCCGGACGCGCTGAGCAAGGTGCGGGTCCACTCACGGGAGAACGCGCCCTCCCTGCCGGGACGGCGTCCGCTGGTGGTGCTTTCGCCGGGTGCGGGCAACAACCGGATCACGTTGACCTCGGTGGCCGAACACCTTGCCGCACAAGGTTTCGTGGTCGCCGGGGTGGACCACGCCTACGAAGCCTGGGCGACGGAATTCCCCGACGGGCTGCGCCAGTGTGTCGCTTGTGGACTGTCGGGTGAACCGTGGCCCTCCGCGATCGCGAACCGTGCCGTGGACACGACGTTCGTCGTCGACACGCTGCTGAAGGACCGGCGCTGGTCGATCGACGCGACGAAGATCGGGATGGCCGGTCACTCCGCCGGTGGTTCGGCGACCGCCGCCGCGATGACCGCCGACCGGCGGATCAAGGCGGGCGTGAACGTCGACGGCCCGTTCTACGGCGACGTCTCGATCGACCGGCCGTTCCTGCTGCTGACCAGCCCGACCGGCGAGAAGTACTTCCGCGCGTCCTGGGACGAGACGTGGCCGCGGCTCACCGGCCCGAAGAGGCAGGACCTGGTCGAGAACAGCGGCCATTCGTCGGTGACCGACGCGGCGATCCTGATCGACCAGCTGGGACTGCGCCCGCAGCTGCCGCCGACCGAGATCGAAAACCAGTACGGCTCGATCGACTCGCGGAAGGCGCTGGAGTTCTTCCGTGCCGAGCTGACCGGCTTCTTCAAGCAGTGGAGCGCACGATGAACACGATCTCTTCGGAATGGACCAAGTTCTGGTCGGTCCGGTCGACCTGGTGGTGCCTGATCAGCGGGATCTTCCTGATGCTCGCCTACTCCGCGGGGATGGGTTTCTCGCTGAGCGACGGCAGCAGCCGTCCGATGGCGGCGCATTCCGTGGTGGCCGGCGCGGCGTTCTACCTGACGCAGTTCGCCGTCGTCGCGCTGGCGACGCTGTTCATCACGAGCGAATACGCCAGCGGCAGCATCCGCTCGACGCTGCAGTGGGTCCCGGTGCGGAACCGGGTCCTGATGGCGAAGTCGGCCGTCCTGCTGCCGGTGCTGTTCGGCTACGGCGTGCTGAACACGCTCGCCGGTGTGGCGGTTTCGGCGCCGCAGATCCCCTCGCCAGACTCCTCTGTGGGCGAAGTGCTCGGGACCGCGGCCGGGATGGGCGCCTACTTCGCGCTGCTGGGCCTGCTCTGCCTCGGGCTGGGGACGGCGCTGCGCTCGACGGCGGGGACGATCGTGACGGTGTTCGTGCTGCTGGTGATGATCCCGATGTTCGCCGGTTCGCTGGGCGCGGAAGACCTCGTGAACTACTTCCCCGGCTTCGCGGGCGTCAACGCGATGGTCACTCCTGGGCAGCGTAATCCGATCTTCGGCGGCATCGCGCCCTACGCGCCTTGGGTCGGCGTCGCGCTCTGTGCGGCTTGGGCTGCGGCCGGGCTTGCGACCGGTTCCACCGTGCTGCGGCGGCGCGACGCCTGACGGGGAGCAAGGGACCTTTGCTACCACCCGCGCCGGCCGCACGTCGCGAAAGCCACTTTCAGGACGTCAGATGTCCCGAAAGTGGCTTTCGCGACTTCTCGCTCCAGGACCGGCGCCCCAGGTGGCAGCAAAGGTCCCTTGCTCTCTTTCCGCAGGTCAGCCCCCAAGTGGTAGCAAAGGTCCCTTGCTACCCCGCCACCCCGAGCCCCGCCAAAACCTCCCGCGCCCCCCGCGTCAGCTCCTCCAGCCCCGGCGGCCGCAGCGACCCCGTCCCAGCCAGCGCGTCGAAGACCGTCCCCTCCAGCCACGCTACGAGCACCCGCGCGTGCCGCTCGGGCTCCGCCGATCCGCACGCCGTGAGCACCTCCGCGCACCGTCGCCGGATCACCAGCCCACCCCGGTCGTAGGCCTCCCGCAGCTCCGGCCGCCGCGTCGCCTCCAGCGCGAACTCGTACCGCGCGAGCATCCGCGTCCGCCCCTTCGTGATCGCCGCGTGCGCGAACCCCGCCACGTACTCGGCCAGCTGCCCGGGCGGCGGGTCGAGGGTGACCTCGTCGAGTTCGACCATGCGCGAGATCGCCAGCTCCAGCAGCGCCGCCCGCGTCCGCGCGTAGTACGAGGTCGAACCCGGCGGCAGCCCGGCGAACCGGTCGACCGCGCGATGCGTCAGCCCCCGCATCCCCTCGGCCGCGATGACCTCGATGGCCGCGTCCCCGATCGTCGCCTTTCGCACTCTACAAGTGTAGTAGTACTCTACAACTGTAGAGGAGGTCGACATGCGCGAAGCGATCGTGATCGGCGGGGGAATCGGCGGACTGAGCGCCGCCATCGGGCTGCACGGCATCGGCTGGGAGGTCACCGTCCTCGAACAGGCACCGGCACTCACCGCCGCCGGCGCGGGCATCTCCCTGTGGCCGAACGCGCTGCGTTCACTCGAGACGCTGGGCGTGCACCTCGGCAAGCTGCGGGAACAAGCGTCCGGCGGTCTCCACGACCGCGACGGCCGCCGCATCACCCGTTGGGATGCCGAGGCGTTCCGCCGTCATCACGGCCGCCCGCTCGCCGCCATCCACCGCGCGGATCTCATCGGCGCGCTCCACGACGCCCTTCCCGAGGGTTGCGTCCGCACCGGCGTCGAGGTCACCCGCCTCGACGACCTCGACGCCGACGTCATCGTCGCCGCGGACGGGATCCACAGCATGGCCCGGCAGCAGCTGTGGCCACGACACCCCGAACCGGTCTACAGCGGCAGCACGGCCTTCCGCGCGGTGACCACCCTCCCTCATCCCACAGAACTCAGCACGAGCTGGGACGACGGCGCCGAGATCGGCGTCATCCCGTTGCACGACGACAGCGTCTACTGGTGGGCGAGTTACGTCGCCGAAGCGGGCGTCCGTCACGAGGATCCGAAGTCGTATCTGCGAGACCGTTTCGGCGGCTGGCACGACCCCATTCCCGAACTCATCGAAGCGACCGCGCCCGAGACGCTGCTCCACCACGATCTCTACCTGTTCGGCACTCCCCTGCCCTCATACGTGAAAGGCCGCGTCGCGCTGCTCGGCGACGCGGCCCACGCGATGCCGCCGTTCCTCGGCCAGGGCGGCTGCCAGGCGATCGAAGACGCCGTCGTCCTCGCCGCCGCGCTCAGCATTACCGAAGACGTCGACGCGGCATTGAAGAGTTACGACGAGCAGCGCCGCCCGCGCAGCCAAGGCGTTGTGAAAGCCTCGGTCCAGGCGGGAAAAGTCGGGCCGCAGCTGCGCAATCCGCTCGCCGTGGCCGTCCGTAACGGCGTGTTCCGGCTGCTCCCCGGCGCGCTCACCGCACGCATCGGCGCCGGCGTCAGCGGCTGGACTCCTCCCGTCCCCCGCCGACCAGCCCCGCCTCATACGCGGTGATCGCGGCCTGCACCCGGTTCCGCGCGCCGAGCCGGTTGAGGATGGTGCTCACGTAGGCCTTCACCGTGCCCTCGACGACGAACAGTTTCGCGGCGATGTCCGCATTGGACAGTCCGGAACCCAGCAGCGCCAATACTTCCTGCTCACGCGGGGTCAGTTTCTCGATCAGCGCCTTCGCCTCTTCGGCTCGGGACACCTGATTGCCGGAGAAGCGCGCGATGACCCGCTGTGCGACCTTCGGCGAAAGGAACGCCGCCCCACCAGCGACCGCGTGGATACCGCCGAGCAGCTCGCGGGGATCGCCGGATTTCAGCAGGAAACCGCTCGCGCCCAGGCCGAGCGCGCGTTCGATGTAGGCGTCCTCGCCGAACGTCGTCAGCATGATCACGCCGACCTCGGGCAGCAGCCGCCGGATCTCCTCGGCCGCCTTGAGCCCGTCCATGACCGGCATCCGGATGTCGAGGAGCACGACGTCCGGCCTGGTCGCGCGGGTCTGCTCGACGGCTGCGCGCCCGTCCTCGGCCTCCGCGACCACCTCGATCCCGGCGTCCGCGGCCAGGATCGCCGACACCCCGGCGCGGATCATCGCCTCGTCATCGGCCAGCACCACCCGGATCATCCGGGTCCCCCTTTTGCTCGTCTTCACTGATCAAGTCCTTCGCCACGAGTTTCCCCTCGGCGAAGCACAGCCTGTAGGCCTCGTAGTTCAAGTTGAACACGCTGCGCTCGGTGCCGTAGTACTCGCATGTCGCCCCCGGCGGCACGGGGGACTCCACCGTGCGCGGTCGCGCGATCCGCTGGCCGCTCGGCAAAAGAGAGGCGATTTCCGCGCGGGTCTGGCCGACGTGGATGCGGGCGTAGTCCCCACCGGGGAGTTCGGAGCCGTACCACTGCACCAGGAACACGGCCCCGCTGATCCCGACCACCACGCCGAAGAGCCCCATCGGCACGACGATCGCCTGGATCAGGCTGCGCCGGACGTCCCGGCGGGCGCGCTCCAGTTCCCTCGCCGACGTCGACTGCCCAACCTCCGCGTCCATCGCCGCCTGGCTCTCGGGCGATTCCTCCGACGGCGCCGCGTCGTGCGGCAAGGTCGCGCTGACCTCGAATCCGCCGTCACGGGGACCTGCCCGCAGAGTTCCGCCGACGAGACGCACCCGTTCGCGCAGGCCGATCAGCCCGCGTTTGCCCGATGCCCTGCCCGGCAGCGGTCCCGCGGGCGGCGCGGAGTTGGTGACCACGACGTCCGTCTGCCCTTCGGACCGCACGACCCGGACCGTGACCGCGGCACCCGGCGCGTGTTTCACCACGTTCGTGACCGATTCCTGGACCACGCGGTACGCGGCCCGGTCGACCATCTGCGGCTCGCCCTCGAGCGGTTCGTCCACTGAGGACTCGATCAGCACGCCCGAAGCCCTGGTCCGGTCGAGCAGTTCGTCGATGCTCTCGTGCACCGGCTCGGTCGGCGCGTCGTCCTCACGCAGGACGCCGATGATCTCGCGCAGCCGTTCGGTCGCCGTCGCGGCGCTCTGCCGCAGCTCGCCCGCGGCCCGCCGCTGTCGTTCGTCGAGTCCGCCCGCGACCTCCAGCGCCGCCGCGCGCACCGCGATCAGGCTCAGCTCGTGGCCCAGCGAATCGTGCATGTCACTGGCGATCCGGGTGCGCTCGCGCAACCGCGCGCGATCGGCGACGAGCCGCTGACGGCTCTCCATCTCCTCGGCGCGACGCCAGCCGTCACGTGCCATGTCCTCACGCTGCCGGACATACCTGCCCAGCAACCACGGCGTCACCCCCGCGAAGACGAGGACGCCGAGCAGCGCACCCCAGGACGCGAAGCCGTCCTTGCTCCACAGCAGCGCGACGGGGACCGCAAGCACCGAAACAGCGGCGAAGAGGCGCAGCATCGGCTTCGCGACCGGCTGCCGATAGCCGGCGAGGTAACCGACCGCGACGAGGACGAAGCCTTCCCAGATCGGCACCCGGCCGCCGAAGCTGCCCATCACCACGAAACTGGCCACCATCGCGATGGCGAGCGAGACGAGCGGATACCGGCGCGCGGTCGCGATCGCGGTGGTGGTCGCGGCCAGCCCGGCGAGCAGCTCCCAGTGCCTCGTGCTGGATCCGGCGTCGATGACCACCCAGCCGCAGAGCCCGAGCCACAAGGCGACGTCCATGACCAGCCGTCGCCCACGCCGTACGGGCTCCTCAGCGTCCTTCACACGACAGGACGCTACAAGCCGCGACGAGCGGTCCGCCATGGACGAAAGTAAAGGTCCCCTGCTTCCCCGGCCCGATGAGGCATGATGATCGACCATGGCCGAGCGCACACTCACCGGTCAGCTAGGCGGTCCTGTCCCGGCAGGCATCGAAGCGCTGGCCGACCACGAGAAACAGGACCTCTCCGACGCGTTGCGGGACGCGCGCCACCGCCAGGCCAAGGCCTTGGCCGAAGCGGGCGAAGAGGGGCTGAAGTACGTACCCGCGCTTCTGCGCGGCGCCGTTCGGAAGGTGGTGGGCCTGTGACCACCGAAAACTTCGCTTCGCAGGCGGAGATCCTCAAACTCGCCCGCGTCCTCGGCACCACCCCGGAACGGCTCTCGTACCTGGAGAACGTCGACGCCGCCGAGCTCCAGGCGTTCCGCGAGCAGGTCACGGACACGCTGTTCGACGCCAACCTCGCCGCCCTGGAGCGGATGGCGATGGCGAGCAAGCTCGTCCCGAGCCCGATTCTCGCGAAGATCGCCGAGAAGGTCTTCGGCCCGCTTCTGTGCGCGCGGATCGCCGGGCTGGTCGACGTCTCCCGGGGCGTCGATGTCGCGAAGCGGCTGAAGCCGCCGTTCCTGGCCGACGTCGCGGCCGAACTGGACCCGCGCCGGGCGAGCGCGATCATCGCGCGGATCCCGCTCGACACCGTGGTCGAGGTGGCCGGTGAGCTGGTGCGCCGCGAGGACTGGATCACCGTCGGCCGGTTCGTCGGTCACCTGCCCGATCCGACGGTGCGCCGGGCGCTGGCCGTCATCGGTGACGAGGCGCTGATCCGGATCGCGTTCGTCCTCGACGACAAGAGCCGGATAGATCACGTCCTCGGGCTGCTTCCCGAAGCCCGGTTCCGCGGTCTCCTGGGCGTCGCGGCCGCCGACGAGGACCTGTGGGCGCCGGTGCTCGATCTGCTCACACACCTGAGCGAGAAGCGGGTCGAGCAGTGGGCCCACCTGCTAGACGAGCTCCCGCCTGCCTTACGCGAACGCGTCCAGGAGACCCTCGGCCAAGCCTCCTGACCCGCGGGGGAGCAAGGGACCTTTGCTACCACTTTGAGGCGAAACCGCTGGTCAGACGCCTTCCGCGCCGCCACACCCCAGCCGTCAACGGCACCCCGGGCCGGTACGCGAGGTGCGTCGTCGAAGGTGCCTCCAGCACGTGAAGGTCGGCACGCGCCCCAGGCCGCACGAAGCCCACGTCGTCACGCCGCAGAGCGCGGGCACCGCCCGCCGTCGCCGACCACACCGCCTCGTCGATCGTCATCCGCATCTGCAGCACCGCGGTCGTCACGCAGAACGCCATCGACGTCGTGTACGAGCTGCCCGGATTCGCGTTGCTGGCCAGCGCCACCGTCGCCCCGGCGTCGAGAAGCCGCCGCGCCGGCGCCAGCGGCTGCCGCGTCGAGAGATCGCACGCCGGCAGCAAGGTCGCGACAGTGTCCGAAGCAGCGAGAGCCTCGACGTCCGCTTCGCTCAGGTAGGTGCAGTGGTCGACACTCGCCGCCCCCAGCTCGACGGCGAGCCGCACACCCGGCCCCTCCCCCAGCTGGTTCCCGTGCACCCGCAGCCCGAGCCCGCGCTCCCGCGCCGCCTTGAGCACCCGTCCGGACTGCGCCTCGTCGAACGCGCCGGTCTCGCAGAACACGTCGGCCCACCGCACGAGCGGCGCCACGGCGTCGAGCATGTCACCGCACACCAGGTCCACATAGGACTCCGCGTCCGCACCCGGCGGCACCAGATGCGCCCCGAGGAATGTGACCTCGTCGGCCACATCGGCCGCGATCCGGGCCGAACGAGCCTCGTCTTCGACGTTGAGCCCGTATCCGGTCTTCGTCTCCAGGCAGGTCGTGCCCTGCCTCGCCGCTTCGTCCACGTGACGCCGCAGGTTCGCCGCCAGCTGCTCGTCGGAAGCTGACCGCGTCGCGTCCACCGTGACCGCGATGCCCCCGGCGCTGTACGCCTTCCCGGCCATCCGCGCCTCGAACTCGGCCGTCCGGTCCCCGGCGAAGACCAAGTGCGTGTGACTGTCCACCCAACCGGGCAGCACCGCACGCCCTTCGACGTCGACCCGCTCATCCGCGTCGGGCGCGTCCGCCGCCGCACCGACCCACGCGATCGCTTCGTCCTCGATGACGACGGCCGCGTCGCGGAGTTTGCCCAGTTCGGCGTCGTTCGTCGTGAGCTCGCCGATTCCCGTGATCAGGACTGCCACAATGCCTCGATCTCCTTGGCCAAGACCGTTTCCGGCCGGTCGATCAGCTGATGCGCGCCGTCGCGGACGATCTCACGCCCGGCGACGACGACGTCCCGTACGTCCGCACCCGAAGCGGCGAAGACCACGCCGGACGGCTCGATCCCCGCGGTCCGCACCGACCCGAGGCCGACCGTGACCAGGTCCGCGCCCGCGCCCGGAGCCAGCGCGCCGACCTCGTCCCAGCCGACGGCGCCGTGATCCGTCGCGGCAGCGAGCAGTTCCTCGGCGGTGAACCGGCCGCGTTTCTCGCTGGCGAGCCGCTCGTTCAGTTCCAGCGCCCTGGTCTCCTCGAACGCGTCGACCACCGCGTTGCTGTCGCTGCCGATCGACAGCCGCACCCCCGCGTCCAGCAGCGTCCGCGCGGGGCCGATGCCGTCGCCGAGATCCCGTTCGGTCGTCGGACAGAAACAGGCGCGACTCCCCGCCTCACCGAGCCACTTGATGTCCCCTGGCGTCAGGTGCGTCGCGTGCACCGCGGTGAGCCGCTCAGTGAGCACACCGTGGTCCCAGAGCAGCCCTGTCGGAGTCCAGTGATAAGCCGCCATGCACTGCTCGTTCTCGGCCCGCTGCTCGGAAAGATGGATGTGCAGCGGACGATCCTCGGGCGTCCCGTTGTCCACTTCGGACAATTCGTCTTCGGGGACGGCGCGTACCGAGTGAATCGCGCCCCCGACCCGGAACGTCCCATCTTCCCGCAATTCGCCGACTCGTTGCGCCCACTTGGTAGCGGTCCCGTCGGAGAACCGCCGCTGCACCTCGTCGGGTTCGACGCCGATCCCGCCCGCGAGGTAGCACGTGTCGAGCAACGTCAGCCGGATGCCGGCGTCCCTGGCGGCCTGCCGCAACGCCTCGCCCATCGCGTTCGGCTCGGCGTAAGGCTTTCCGCCCGGCGCGTGGTGCAGGTAGTGGAACTCGCCGACGCTCGTGTACCCGGCCAGCACCATCTCGGCATAAACCCCGCGCGCCAACCGGTAATACGAGTCCGGATCCAGCCGGGACGCGAGCGAGTACATCCGCTCGCGCCACGTCCAGAAGGTCCCGCGGTCGTGGTGCGTCCGCCCGCGCAACGCACGGTGGAACGCGTGCGAGTGCCCGTTCGCGAAGCCCGGCAAGGTCAGTCCATTCAGGACAGTCCCTTCGTGAGGCGCGTTCGCCGTCACGGAAGCGATCTTGCCGCCGTCGACCTCGATCCGGACGGCGTCGGCGATCCCGTCCGGCAGCCAGGCGCGTTCACACCAATATGTCGTCATGTCGACAGTTTCTCCAGGACGTCCGCGAGCGCGCGGGCACCGTGGTCGACGTCCTCCGCTTCGGAGAACTCCTCCGGGGAATGGCTGATCCCGGTGGGGTTACGCACGTAGAGCATTCCGGACGGGACGAACCCGGCGAGGATCGCCGCGTCGTGTCCGGCGCCGGTCGGCAGTTCCGGCGGCCCGCCCAGCCAGGTGCCCAGATCACGGCGCAGCGCGTCGTCGAAGATCACGTCGTCGGAGTACGACTCCCTGGTGACCTCGACGCGGCACCCTTCCTGTCCGGCCGCCTCTTCCGCCAGTTTCGCGATTTCCGCGACCAGCTCGGGCGTATCCGTGCCCGGCACCCGCGCGTCCAACCACAGGTCCACAGTGGACGCGATTACGTTCGTCCCGCCGGGAACCGGCACGAGCCTGCCGACGGTGGCCCTCGCGTCAGCGGTCGCCTTCGCCAGTTTCCGCACGGCGAGCACGGTCTCCGCCGCCGGGATCATCGGGTCACGACGATCGCCGATCAGCGTCGCACCGGCGTGGTTTCCCTGCCCCTGGAAGGAGAACCGCCACCGTCCGTGCGCGATCACCGTGTTGCCGACGGCGACCGGCGAACCGAGGTCGATCAGCCCGCGCCCCTGCTCCACGTGCAGCTCCAGGAACCGCCCGATCAGCCCGAGCCGCTCGGAGTCCCGGCCGATCCGCTCGGGATCGAGGCCGGATTTCGCCGCCGCTTCGGCGAACGTGACACCGTCCGGGTCACGCAGGCCGCGTGCCTTGTCCGCGTCGATGGTCCCGGTCAGCAGGCGCGAGCCGAGGCACGGCACGCCGAATCGGCCGCCCTCCTCTTCCGCGAACACCACCACCGCGAACGGCTTGGCCGGACGGAATCCCTTGGCCTGCAAGATCTCCACCGCGTCGAGCGCGCTGGCGACACCCAGCGGACCGTCGAAGGCGCCGCCGCCGGGCACCGAGTCGAGATGGCTCCCGGTGACGACCGCGTCCGGACCGGGTGTTCCCCACCAGGCCCAGATGTTGCCGTTGCGGTCGGTCTCGACGCCCAGTCCCAGCCGTCCTGCGCGCTCGACGAACCACGCGCGCAGTTCGGTTTCGGCCGCGTCGAAGGCGTGGCGGGAATAGCCGCCACGCTTCGGGTCGCGGCCGACGTCCGAAATCTCCTCCAGCAGCGAGGACGCGGTCACTCGGCGTCCCGCATCGGCACCCGCACGCCGCGCTCGTCGGCGACGTCGGCGGCGCGGTCGTAGCCCGCGTCGACGTGCCGGATGACGCCCATGCCGGGGTCATTGGTGAGCACGCGCTCGAGTTTCTGTGCCGCCAGCGGGGTTCCGTCGGCCACGCTGACCTGGCCCGCGTGGATGGAGCGGCCCATGCCGACGCCGCCACCGTGATGGATCGACACCCAGCTGGCGCCCGACGAGGTGTTGACCAGCGCGTTCAGCAGCGGCCAGTCGGCGATCGCGTCGGAACCGTCGGCCATGCCCTCGGTCTCGCGGTACGGCGAGGCGACACTGCCCGAGTCGAGGTGGTCGCGGCCGATGACGACCGGCGCCTTCAGCTCGCCGCTGGCGACCATCTCGTTGAACCGCAGGCCCGCGAGGTGCCGCTCGCCGTAGCCGAGCCAGCAGATCCGCGACGGAAGCCCCTGGAAGGCAACGCGTTCCCCGGCGAGCCGGATCCAGCGCGCGAGGGATTCGTTCTCCGGGAACAGTTCCAGCATCGCGCGGTCGGTCGCCGCGATGTCCTCGGGATCGCCGGACAGCGCCGCCCAGCGGAACGGGCCGTTGCCCTCGCAGAACAGCGGGCGGATGTAGGCCGGCACGAATCCCGGGAAGTCGAACGCGCGCTCGCAGCCGCCGAGTTTCGCCTCGCCGCGCAGGGAGTTGCCGTAGTCGAAGACCTCGGCGCCCTTGTCGAGGAAGCCGAGCATCGCGTCGACGTGCTCCGCCATCGACTCGCGGGCGCGTTCGGTGAACTCGTCGGGCTTCTTGTCCGCGTAGTCCTGCCACTCGTCGACGCCGATTCCCTTGGGCAGATAGGAAAGCGGGTCGTGCGCGGAGGTCTGGTCGGTGACGATGTCTACCTCGACGCCACGGCGCAGCAGTTCGGGCAGCACCTCGGCGGCGTTGCCGACGACGCCGACGGACAGCGCGCGCTTCTCCTTCTTGGCGGCTTCCACCCGGCGGATCGCGTCGTCGAGGTCGTCGGCGACCTCGTCGAGGTAGCGGGTCTCGACGCGGCGGTGGGCACGCTGCGGGTCGCACTCGATGACGAGCGCGACACCGTCGTTCATCGTGACCGCGAGCGGCTGCGCGCCGCCCATGCCGCCGAGACCGGCGGTGACGGTGAGCGTGCCCTTGAGGCTGCCCCCGAACCGCTTCTTCGCGACGGCGGCGAAGGTCTCGTACGTGCCCTGCAGGATTCCCTGCGTGCCGATGTAGATCCAGGACCCCGCGGTCATCTGGCCGTACATGGTCAGGCCCTGGGCCTCCAGCCGACGGAACTCCGGCCACGTCGCCCAGTCGCCGACGAGGTTGGAGTTCGCGATGAGCACGCGCGGCGCCCATTCGTGCGTGCGGAACACGCCGACCGGCTTGCCGGACTGGACGAGCAGCGTCTCGTCGGCGTCCAAAGTGGTCAGTTCGCGGGTGATCGCGTCGAAACTGGCCCAGTTGCGGGCGGCCTTGCCGGTGCCGCCGTAGACCACCAGGTCCTCAGGGCGCTCGGCGACCTCGGGGTCGAGGTTGTTGTGGAACATCCGCAGCGCGGCTTCGGTCTGCCAGTTCTTCGCGGTGAGCGTGGTGCCTCGGGCGGCACGGACCGTGCGGGTCATGGGCTCAGACCTCCAGTTGGGCCGCGGCGAGGACGGCACCCGACGCGACGAGTTCTTCGGCGGCGGCGATCTCCGGCGCCAGATGACGGTCGGGGCCGGGGCCCTCGACCTTGGTGCGGACGAGATCCCGGACCCGGCCGGTGACCGGCGACGGGACCAGGGGCGCGCGCATGTCGAGGGCGCGCGCGGCGGTGAGCAGTTCGATGGCGAGGACGGTGTTGAGGCCCTCGACGGCCTTGCGCAGCTTGCGGGCGGCGGACCAGCCCATGGAGACGTGGTCCTCCTGCATGGCGCTGCTCGGGATCGAGTCGACCGACGCCGGCACCGCGAGCCGCTTGAGCTCGCTGACCACGGCCGCCTGCGTGTACTGGGCGATCATGTGGCCGGAATCGACGCCGGCGTCGAACGCGAGGAACGGCGGCAGGCCGTGCGAACGGGCCTTGTCGAGCATGCGGTCCGTGCGGCGCTCGGCGATGCTCGCGACGTCCGCGAGCGGGATGGCGAGGAAGTCGAGCACGTACGCGACCGGGGCGCCGTGGAAGTTGCCGTTGGACTCGACGCGACCGTCGGACAACACGACCGGGTTGTCGACCGCGGACTGGAGCTCACGCCCGGCGACGAGTTCGGCGTGCGTGAGGCTGTCCCGCGCGCCGCCGTGCACCTGGGGCGCGCAGCGAAGCGAGTACGCGTCCTGGACGCGGTTGCAGTCCGGGCCGCGGTGGCTCTCGACGATCTTCGAATCCTGCAGCGCCGTCCACATACGTAGCGCGCTCCTCGCTTGCCCGGGGTGCGGGCGCAGCGCCTGGAGATCGGCCGCGAAGGCGCGGTCGGTGCCGAGGAGCGCTTCGACGCTCATCGCTGCGGTGATGTCGGCGGTATCGAGCAGCTTGCGCAGATCGGCGGCGGCGAGCAGGAGCATGCCGAGCATGCCGTCGGTCCCGTTGGTGAGGGCGAGGCCCTCCTTCTCCGCGAGAACGACCGGCTCGATCCCGGCGTGCTTCAGCGCTACGGCGGCCTGGACGACTTCGCCGTTGTACTCGACTTCGCCCTCCCCCATCAGAGCGAGCGCGACAGCGGCGAGGGGCGCGAGGTCGCCGGAGCAGCCGAGGCTGCCGTACTCGTGAACGAGCGGGGTGATCCCGGCGTTGAGCATGGCCGCAAGCGCTTGCGCGGTCTGCGGACGGATGCCGGTGTACCCGCTGGCGAGGGTGCGGAGGCGCAGCAACATCAGCGCGCGGACGACCTCGGTCTCCACGACCGGCCCCGCGCCGGCCGCGTGCGACCGGATCAGCGACTGCTGGAGCGCGGTGCGGCTCTCGAGCGGGATGTGCCTGGTGGCAAGCGCCCCGAAGCCCGTCGAAACGCCGTACGTCGGCGTCTCGGCGTGCGCGAGGTCGTCGATGTGCTGACGCGTCGCGGCAAGGTTCTTCTCGGCCGCTTCGCTGACCGCGACGGGCGAGTGGTCACGGGCGACCGCGACGACCTGTTCGGGCCGAAGCGGTTCGGACCCGAGAAGTACGGTTTCCGGCATGGCCCCATTGGACAACGCCATGCCCGCTGGTGGGCGGCGCCAACCGGTGGTTGTGTCTGGTATCCAAGACACGCACGGTGGGAGCAAGGGACCTTTGCTACCACGGGTCGCCGCCAGGCAGGGGGCGTGTGGATATAGAGACGTTGAGTGTCCCTATATCCACACACCTCCTACCCCGCGTAGCGACGACTACCGACTGTGTGGATTTTGGTGCGTCGGACGACCCGAAATCCACACAGTCACCGCTCCCACCTGCGAAAAGGGAGCAAGGGACCTTTGCTACCACTCGTCTCGACATTGAGAGAAGTGGTAGCAAAGGTCCCTTGCTCCCCCGCCGCACGCAACAGCCGCACGAACCGAAGGAGGCCGGCCATGGGCGAGAGCAGCGAAGTACCAGCCTTACGCCGCGGCCTCGGCATCCTCCGCGCCCTCGCCGCGCGGCCCGGCCCGGTGTCCGCGGCCGCGATCGCGCGCGAACTCGGCCTCCCGCGCTCGACGACGTATCACCTGCTCGCCGAACTCGAAGCCGCCGGTTTCGTGACGCACCTGCCCGCCGAGCGCCGCTACGGCCTCGGCATCGCCGCGTTCGAACTCGGCTCGGCCTACCTGCGGCACGACCCGCTGGAACGACTAGCGGTCCCGCTGCTGCGCAAACTCGCCGACCGCGTCGGCCACACCGCACATCTCGGCGTGCTGCACGGCAACGAGTCGCTCTACCTGGTCAAAGAACGCCCCACCCGCCCGGAAACCTTGGTGACCGAGGTCGGCGTCCGGCTCCCGGGCCAGCTCACGGCGTCGGGCAGGGCGATCCTGCGGCATCTCCCGTCGCCGCATGTGCGGGCGCTCTTCCCGGCCGCGTCGGCGTTCGTCCTGCGCACCGGTCGCGGCCCGCGCACCCTCGCCGAACTGCGCCGCACGCTGAACGCGGAGGGCAGGCTCGGCTGGGCGGTCGAAGACGGTCACGTCACCGAAGGATTCGCCTCGGTGGCCTGCCCGGTTTTCGACCACGGCGGCCGGCCGATGGCCGCGATCAGCGTGACCCTCCGCCACCTCTGCCCAGGGGCCGGGGGATGCGAGGAGACTTGGCCCGATCTCGCCGAAGAGGTCCGTCTGACCGCGGCCGAATTGACCACCCGGATCGGGGGTCAGGTGCGCTGAGCGTGCTTCTTCTGGACTCCCTCGAGTCCGAGCATCGCCAGCAGTTCCGCGCAGTCGATGGCATCCGAGGCGTGCCCTGCGACGGTTCGAGCTGCTCTGCCGTTCTGCAGGGTGAGGCGGACTTCTTCCTCCGCGCGCACACCTGCCATCCGGCTCTGGTCTTCAGCGGGGTCGGGACGACTGGAATGCCTGGCCCAGGTCATCTGCCACCTTCTTCCGGCCCTCCGGCGACACGGGGTCGTTTCGAAAGAGAGCCATGGTCGGACACACAGCATGACACTTCACCGGAACAAGATCGCCATTGCGGGTGAATCGAGATGAAATCGACCCTGCTTCAGCTACTCTCCGTGATTCAACTGGGGAGAGCCGTCGCCCGCTGAGCCAGCGCCCGGTTCAGCGCCTCGAACTGCGGCAACGTGTCGGCCCGCAGGCTGCTCACCACGAACGGCACCAGCGCACCGGTGAACCGCTCGCTCTGCACCAGCAGGGTTCGGCCGGGGCCGAGCGGACGCAGTTCGAACCGGTGCTCGCCGTCGAAGATCAGTCCGGGCCCGATCCGCCCGAGCCAGCGCAGTTCCCGTTCCGGTGTCACCGCGAGCACGGTCGGGGTGAACGTGGTGTCGCCGGTCTTGTCGCGCAGGACATTGCGCAGGGTGGCTCCCTCCTTGAGCGTGCCACCGTCCGAGGTCACCTCCGCCGAGATGACGAACGGGTTCCACGCCGGATAGGCGCGGAGATCGGTGAGCACCCGCCACACCTTGTCCGCCGGGGCGTCGATCTCGATCGAGGAGGTCAGGTCGACCGGGCGCAGGTTGCTCCAGGTGACATAGCCGGCCAGCACGGCGAGCACGATCCCGCCGACGAGCGCGATCCGGCGACGGCGGGACATCCGGACTCTTGACGAAGACGTGGTGGTCATGACGTGGTCCTTTTCACGGGAAGGGCTGGGGAGATTCCACTGAGCGCGGTACCGACCAACGTGCGCACATACGCCGGTCCGATCGGATTTCCGGTGATCAGCAGCCGGTAATAGAGCGCCCCGGCGAGCTGATCGAACAGCGCCTCCGGGTCGACGTCCTGCGGCAGGTCGCCGCGCTCACGCGCCCGGTGGATGAGGCTGATCGGCAGGGTGTTGCGGCGCGCGAAGAGTTGCCCCACCGCGGCGCCGATGTCCGGATGCCGGGCGGCGGCAGCGGCGATCTCGGCGACCAGCCCGGCGGACCGGTCGCTCGCCTCTTTGGACCTGGCGGCCTTGCGCATCCGGTTCAGTCCGGCGGCGATCTCGGTGAGGTAGCCGACCAGGTCCGCGCGCAGATCGCCGGTGTCGACCACCGGCACCTCGTCCTGCATCTTGGCCACCACCGCCACGATCACGTGGTCTTTGGTCGGCCAACGCCGGTACAGCGTGGTCTTGGCGACCCCGGCCATCGCGGCGACCGTGTCGATGGAGAACCGGTCGTATCCGTTCTCCAGCAACACTTCCAGTGCGGCGTCGAGAATCCGCCCATCGGCCTGCTCGTCCCTCGGCCGCCCCCGGCGCTTCTCCTCGGCTGACATCGCACTCCTTTTCGCTACGGCCGTTTCGTAAATGAACCCTAGCGGTCCCCGAAGTGATTACGCAACTGCTGTAGCGAAACTCGGCTCAGGCCCACATAGAAGAAGCGGCCCCACCCCTGAGGGGTAGGGCCGCTTCGGCGAAACGGTGGAGGTGCCGGGAATTGAACCCGGGTCCTCTGGCGAATCATCAGGGCTTCTCCGTGCGCAGTCCGCTATGTCTCTACTTGGCCCCTTCAGTCACGCGAACAAGCTGAAGTGACGAGCCCAGCCACTGTTTGTTTCCCAATCACACCCCGTAGCCGAGTGTGACGGTAAGCCTCCTAGCTGATGCCGGTGACCGGGTCGGAGGCGACCCCGGACCGACAGAGTTGCTCTACTGCTTAGGCAGCAAGAGCGAACTCGCGCTGGCTCTTAGGCTCGGCGCTTATTGGTTTGCGATGACGCTTACGGTGGTCTCTCGCCTGCACCGGCACGCTTCTCCTGATTCAACGTCCAAAGTCGAAACCGTTCACCCCCTTGGTGGGACACAACCTGTACATCATAACGCGGGCGGCAACCGGGTTAATCCCGCAGGTGGGGCTAGCCCTACCTGGGAGATGCCCGCGAGCACCATGTCAGCGGACGTCCC
Organism: Amycolatopsis sp. SB7-3; assembly: GCF_041021335.1. Lineage (NCBI taxonomy): Bacteria > Bacillati > Actinomycetota > Actinomycetes > Pseudonocardiales > Pseudonocardiaceae > Amycolatopsis > Amycolatopsis sp. SB7-3. The sequence goes on along the minus strand of NZ_JBFPJQ010000007.1, from coordinate 38,114 downwards.
CGGGCGCGATGCTTGACTCCTCGAACAGGAGAGGAGCACGACCATGAGTTCGCTGGCGGCCGAGCGGGAGCTGAGCAGGTCCGATCCGTCGTTCGGCGGCTCGCTGGTCTACCTGCTGATGAACCTGCCGATGGGCGTACTGGCCTTCGCGCTCCTGACGTCCTTCATCTCGGCGGGCGTCGGCACGGCGGTCGTCTGGATCGGGTTGCCGATCCTCGCCCTGGTGATCCTCACGGTCCGCGGCGCGGCCCGGATGGAGCGCGCCAGGGTGTACGCGCTGCTCGACCGCTACATCGACCTGCCGTACCTCCCGCTGCCCGTCGCCGGCCAGTCCGTGCGCTGGAAGGCGCGCCTGAAGGACGGCTCGACGTGGCGCGACCTCGGCTACTTCTTCCTGCTCTTCCCGCTCGGGATCATCGAGTTCGTCCTGGTCACGGTGTTCTGGTCGACCAGTCTCGGCCTCGCCGGGCTGCCGATCTACTACCGCTTCCTGCCCGGCGGCGAGTACCGCTTCCCGACCTGGGAGAACGCGTGGTTCACCGTCGATTCGACGGTCTCGGCGCTGCCTTGGGCGGCGCTCGGAGTGCTCTGCGTCGCGCTCTCGGTAGCGTTGACGAAGGCGCTGGCCGGGATGCATGCCCGGCTGGCGACGGCGTTGCTCGGGCCGACCTACGCCCAGCGTCGCCGTCTGGAAGATTCTTGGGGCGAGGTTCACGGATGACGATCGACCAGCAGGTACAGCAGGTGGGGATCCCGCGGCCGCGGCCGATGCGAACGATCGCCTACATGTTCGTCAGCTTCTTCTTCCGGCTGCTCCAGTTCATCCTCGTCGTCGTCGGGCTGGCGGTCGGCATCGCGACCGCGGTGGTGTGGATCGGCTTCCCGATCCTGATGGCCACGACCAGCTTCATCCGCTGGTCCGCCGACCGGGAGCGGGGCTGGGCGCGGACGATGCTCGAAACCCCGCTGGAGCCGGTCGAGCGGCTCCCCCTCGAAGGACTTTCGCTGGTCAAGCGCTGGCTGACCCGCCTGACCGACGCGACGACCTGGCGCGACCTCGCCTACCTCATGGCGGCGTTCCCCCTGGCCTGCCTGGAGCTGCCGATCGCGATCGCGTCGGTCGTGCTGCTGCCGATGGCGATCTGGGTGACCCCGTGGGTCGGGTGGCTGCACGGCAACCTGGCGTACTCGCTGCTCGGCCCGAACCGCGCCGCGAAACTGGAGCAGAAGGCCGAGCGCCTGCAGGCGTCGCGGGCTCGCGGTGTCGACGCCGCCGAGGCCGAACGCCGACGCATCGAGCGTGACCTGCACGACGGCGCCCAGCAGCGGCTGGTCGCCGTCGCGATGAGCCTCGGCCGCGCGAAGTCGAAGTTCGACCAGGACCCGAACGCCGTGCGCGAGCTGATCGACGAAGCCCATCTCGACGCCAAGCTCGCGGTGTCGGAACTGCGCGACCTCGCCCGCGGGATCTACCCGGCCGTCCTCGGCGACCGCGGTCTCGACGCCGCCTTGTCCGCGCAGGCCGCGAAATCGCCGATCCACGTCGACGTCGAGGTGGACGTCGAGCCGCGACCGCCTGCCGCGGTCGAGACGACGGCGTACTTCATCGTCGGCGAGACGCTGACCAACATCGCGAAGCACTCGGGCGCTACCGAAGCGGGCGTGAAGGTGTGGCGCACCGAGTCGATGGTCGTCGTCGAGATCACCGACAACGGGCACGGCGGCGCCGAAGTCCGGCCGGGTGGCGGCCTCGCCGGGCTCGCCGACCGCGCGGCCACGATCGACGGCGTGATCACCGTCGTCAGCCCGCCCGGCGGCCCGACGGTGATTCGCGCGGACCTGCCGTGCCAATGGTGACCCGCTCGTGAGTGAATAGGCTCTGCCATTCACTCACGACGCTGGGGGCAGCATGCGGGTTGTCATCGCCGAAGACGCGGTTCTGTTGCGTGCGGGGGTGATCCGACTGCTCGCCGACGAGGACATCGAGACGGTCGCCGCCGTGGACAACGGCGACGACCTGCTGGTCGCGGTCAAGGAGCATCGGCCGGACCTCGCGATCGTCGATGTCCGCATGCCGCCCACCTTCACCGACGAGGGCCTGCGTGCGGCGCTGGGCGCCCGTGAGGCCGTTCCCGGTCTTCCGGTCCTCGTGCTTTCCCAGTACGTCGAAGAGAGCTACGCCGTCGAGCTGCTGTCCGGTGGCGCGGGCGGAGTCGGTTACCTGCTCAAGGAACGCGTCGCCGACGTCGGGGACTTCCTCGACGCGGTCAAGCGGGTCGCCGGCGGCGGCACGGCCATCGATCCGGACGTCATCGCGCAGCTCATGGCTCGGGGCCGCAAGAACCCGCTCGACGCGCTCACCGCCCGCGAGTCCGAGGTGCTGGGGTTGATGGCGCAGGGCCTGTCGAACACCGCGATCGCGAACTCGCTCGTCGTCTCGCACGGCGCGGTCGAGAAGCACATCGGCAACATCTTCTCGAAACTCGGGCTCGAAGCGAGTTCGGTGGAGCACCGCCGGGTCCGCGCGGTGCTCACTTATTTAGGACGCTGAAGTAGCTCTTGGTGGCGAAGCGGTCACTCACCTAACATGGGCAGACTGTTGGTGGGGAAACGAGCCGAGCCGAGGAGGCCCCATGACCGACCGGACCTCCCGCAGCGTCCGCTTCTTCGGCGGGCCGCTCGACGGCCGCGTCCAAGAGCTCGGTGACACGGAGCCGATCGTGGGCACCGTCCTCAAACACGTCCATCTCCACGACGGGCCCAAAATCGAAACCCGGTACGAACTCGGCCGCGCCGAAGACGACTGCTGGGAGTTCCGGCTGTGCGCCGCCCCGCTTCCGGAGCCCGAGACCGACGGCGTGGGGTAGGGAAAACTCCACCTTCCGGGGGCGAAAACCCCGAAGATCGATACGGCGGCCCGCACCACTGTTTTCGCGGCCCCGAAGCACCAGGCTCTTTTCCATGCACACAAGCGGGAAACAGGGCCGCGACAGGTTCCTGGACATCGTCCGAGCGGTCGCGATCCTCGCGGTCGTCGTCCAGCACTGGGGAATGCCGGTGCTCTCCTACGCCGACGGCCATCTCTCGACCGGGAACGCCCTCGCGACGCCCGGCTGGTGGATCATCACCTGGCTCAGCCAGGTCATGCCGCTCGTCTTCTTCGCCGGCGGCGCGGCGAACCTGATCTCGTTGAGCCGGGCGGAAAGTTCCCGTTCCTGGCTCGCGGCGCGCCTCAAGCGGCTGATGATCCCGGTGCTGCCGCTGGTGGCCGTCTGGCTGTTCGTCCCGGACATCCTGCGCGGTATGGGCGTTCCGGAGCAGCCGTTGCAGGTCGGCGGCGCGATCGCCGCCCAGTTGCTGTGGTTCCTCGCCGTGTACGTGCTCACCGTGCTGCTCACCCCGATGCTCGCCGCGGCCCATCGCCGCTGGGGCCTGAAGGTCCCGCTCGTGATGCTCGCCGCCGCCGTGCTCGTGGACGTCGCCCGCTTCAACGACCTCGGCCTGATCGGGTTCGCGAACGCCGTCTTCGTCTGGATGGCCGTGCACCAGCTCGGTTTCCACTACACGCAGGGACGTCTCGGGTCGCTGAGCCGCAACGCCGCGCTGGGCATGTCCGCAGCCGGTTTCGGCATCACCGCGCTGATGGTCGCCTTCGGCCCGTACCCGGCGAGCATGATCGGCATGCCGGGCGCCCCGGTGTCGAACATGAGCCCGCCGACCGTGCTGCTGGCCTTCCTCGCGATCGGCCAGATCGGACTCCTGCTGGCCTTCAAGCCCCAGCTGAACGCCTTGGCCGCCCGGCCGAACCTCGACGCCGCGCTGAAGTGGATCGGCCCGCGGTTCATGAGCGTCTACCTGTGGCACATGCCGGCGCTGATCGTCGTCTCCGGTGTCGCGGTCTACGGCCTCGGTTACGAAACCCCCGAACCGGGTTCCGTGCTGTGGCTGACGATGCTCCCGGCCTGGCTCGGTGCCTGCGGGCTCGTGCTCCTCGGCCTGCTGCGGATGTTCGCCCGCTTCGAGTCGCAGGGTTCCGGCCCCGCGTCGACCGCGCACACACCTCAGCTCGTCGTGGCCGGGCTGGCGATCGCCGGGGGCCTGCTCGGCCTCGCCGCGCACGGTTTCGCCCCGCTGAGCGACGGTCTGGCGCAGGGCCCGGCGCCGTGGGTGGCGCTGGCGACGGGTGGATTCCTGCTGGCGGGCAAGCAGATCCCGGTCTCGGAGCTGGGGACGCGGCTGCTCGGCCGCGCCGTCTCGGTCACCGAGGTGGCCCAGCTCAAACGCTGAGCAGTTTCGCGGGGGTGTCGTGCAGCACCGCCCGCAGGAACGGCTCACCCAGGCGATCGTCGGCGGCCCAGCCGGCGATCGCCTGCAGCTGTGTGGCGTACGAGTACGGGATGTTGGGGAAATCGGTGCCGAGCACGACGCGATCCGGGAACTCTGCCAGCAGGTCCTGCCAGTCCGGCGGAAGCGGATTGCCGCGCAGGGTGAACTCCACCCCGACCATCGTGGTGTCGAGGTACACGCGCGGATACTTCCCGGCCAGCTCGAAGGCGAAGTCGATCTCGGGCATTCCGGCGTGTGCGAGCACCAGCGTCAGGCTGGGATGCCGCACCAGGATCTCTTCGAACAACCGTAGCCCGGTGTAGGCACCCCTCAACGGACCGTGTCCACAGTGGACGACCACGGGAACGCCCGCGTCCGTCAGCGCTCCCCAGACGCCGTCGAGCAGCTCGTCACGCGGGTCATAGGCGCCGACCTGGACGTGCGCCTTGAAACACCGGGCGCCCGCGCGCAGCGCACCGTCCACAACGGACAGCGCACCGGGCTCCGGGTAGAACGTGCCGGTCGGCACCGCCTCCGGGACGCGGTCCGCGAACTCCAGCGCCCATGACGTCAGCCATTCGGCCATACCGGGCTTGTGCGGATACACCAGCGGCGCGAACCTGCGCACGCCGAAGGACCGCAGGGTTTCGACGCGCTCTTCTTCGGTGGTGCGGTAATGCACCGGCCAGGCCATGCCGTAGTGCTCCTCGGCCTGGTCGAAATAGGCCCACACCTTGTCCATGACCGGCTTCGGCAGGAAATGCAGGTGAAGGTCCACGAGCCCGTCGATGCCCAGCGCCGAGAGCCAGCCGGGGATCTCGGCGTCCGACGCGGGCCCGTGGATCAATCAGTGTACCGGCCCTTGAGCGCCCGGCCCATGGCCCGGCTGATGGTGCGCTGCGCGTCCCGCTTGGCGATGTCCTGCCGCTTGTCGTAGGACTTCTTGCCCTTCGCCAGCGCGATCTCGACCTTGACCTTGCCGTCCTTGAAGTACATCGACAGCGGGACCAGCGAAAGACCGCTCTCCTTGGTCTTGCCGATGAGCTTCTCGATCTCCTGGCGGTGCAGCAGCAGTTTCCGGGTGCGCCGCGGCGTGTGGTTCGTCCACGTGCCCTGCACGTACTCCGGGATGTGCACGTTGCGGAGCCAGACCTCGCCGTCGTCCACCGTGGCGAACGCGTCGGCCAGCGATGCCCGTCCTTCACGCAGGCTCTTCACCTCGGTACCGACGAGCACGAGACCGGCTTCGTAGGTGTCGAGGATGGAGTAATCGTGGCGAGCCTTGCGGTTCGACACGATCACCTTGTGTCCACGTTCCTTGGGCATAGCGGCGACTCTACGTGAGTTTCTGTGTTCGGGCAGGTGGTTATCGGGGCGGCTAGTGGCGCACGTACAGGCGCAGCGTCACGTAGCCGGTGATCGCCGAAATGACGATCGAGACGGCGAGCAGGATCGGCGCCACCGGGAACAGCAATTCGAGCATGCCGACCGCAGGGAACACGTCACCGGTGAGCACCAAGTCGAGCAACAGCACCTTGGTGAGCACCAGGAAGACGATACCGATGATGGCACCGACCAGGCCGGCGACCACCGCCTCCAGGAGGAACGGCAGCTGCGTGTACCAGCGGGTCGCACCGACCAGCCGCATGATGCCGACCTCGGTGCGCCGGGTGAACGCCGACACCTGGATCGTGTTGGCGATCAGCAGCAGCGCGGCGATGGCCATGATCAGCGCGGCACCGAAGGCGAGGTTCCGCACCCCGTTGAGCGCGTTGAACACGCGGTCCAGCGCCTTCTGCTGGTCGTCGACCTTGGAGACGCCGGGCTTGCCGGTGTACTCCTGGATGATCGCCTGGCTGCGCTCGGGGTTCTTCAGCTTGACGTGCAGCGACGCGGGCAGCGCCTCCGGACCGGTGAGCGCGAGCAGTTCCGGCTGGCTCTCGAACATCTTCTTGAACCGCTCGTAGGACTGCTCGCGGTTCTCGAAGACGACCGACTCGACGCCTTCGTTGCCCTGCAGTTGCTGACGCAGCGTCTGGCAAGCGGACTGCGAGCAGTTCGGGTCACCCGCGCTGATGTCGTTGACCAGATAGACCGAAACCTCGACGTCGGCGAGGAAGTTGGCCTTCATCTTGTCGATCGTGCCGACGGCCAGCAGGCCGAAGCCGAGCATGGCGAGGGAGACCGCGGTGGTGAGGATCATCGCGATGGTCATCGTGACGTTCCGGCGCAAGCCGGTGACTACCTCGCTGAAGACGAAACTGGCGCGCATCGGGGTTGATGTCCCTTGGAAGTCGTGGGTTACGGAGGAGGGCGGGGCCGGTCAGCGGCCGATGCCGTAGACGCCTCGGGCGTCGTCACGGATGACCTTGCCGAGCTGGAGCTCGACGACCCTTCGCCGCATCGAGTCCACGATCGAATGGTCGTGGGTGGCCATCAGCACCGTCGTGCCGGTGCGGTTGATCCGCTCCAGCAGCAACATGATGTCCTGGCTGGTGTCGGGGTCCAGGTTCCCGGTCGGCTCGTCGGCGAGCAGCACGAGCGGGCGGTTCACGAACGCGCGGGCGATCGCGACGCGCTGCTGCTCACCACCGGAGAGTTCGTTGGGGAGACGGTCGGCCTTGCCGTCGAGGCCGACGAGTTCGAGCACCTCGGGCACGACCTTGCGGATCGTGGGGCGCGGCTTGCCGATGACTTCGAGCGCGAAGGCGACGTTCTCGGCGACGGTCTTGTTCGACAGCAGACGGAAGTCCTGGAAGACGCAGCCGATGGTCTGCCGCAGCCGCGGCACCCGGCGACGGGCGAGCTTGGCGACGTCGAAGTTGGAGACCATGACGCGACCCTTGCTCGGCACCTCTTCGCGCAGCAGGAGACGCAGGAAGGTCGACTTCCCGGATCCCGAGGGACCGATCAGGAAGACGAACTCGCCTTTGTCGATCTCGACCGACACCCGCTCAAGGGCGGGACGGGTCGAGGTCTTGTAGACCTTGGAAACCTCTTCGAGCCGGATCACGGTTCGGCATACTACCCATGCCCGCCGTTAAGCCCGGGTAGCCCGGTACCGGCGGCCAAGCGAGCAAGGGACCTTTGCTATCACTCTCTTTCGGAAAGTGGTAGCAAAGGTCCCTTGCTCTCTCACGCAGGGTTGTTACGCGGCTCCGGACTGCTTGCGCCAGCGGATGCCGGCCTCCAGGAAGCCGTCGATCTCGCCGTCGAGCACGGACGACGGGTTGCCGACCTCGAACTCGGTCCGCAGGTCCTTGACCATCTGGTACGGGTGCAGCACGTAGGAGCGCATCTGGTTGCCCCAGCTGGAGCCACCGTCCTTGAGCGCGTCCATCTCGGCGCGCTCCTCCTCCTTCTTCCGCTGCAGCAGCCGCGCCTGGAGGACCTTCATCGCGGCTGCCTTGTTCTGCAGCTGCGACTTTTCGTTCTGACACGAAACGACCACGCCGGTCGGGATGTGTGTGATCCGCACCGCCGAGTCCGTCGTGTTGACGCTCTGGCCGCCGGGCCCGGACGAGCGGTACACGTCGACGCGGATGTCCTTCTCGGGGATGTCGACGTGGTCGACCTCCTCGACCTCGGGCATCACCTCGACGTGCGCGAAGGAGGTCTGGCGACGGCTCTGGTTGTCGAACGGCGAGATGCGCACCAGCCGGTGCGTGCCCTGCTCGACCGAGAGCGTGCCGTAGACGTACGGGGCGCTCACCTTGAAGGTGGCGGACTTGATACCCGCTTCTTCGGCGTAGGAGATGTCGTAGACGTCCGTCGGGTAGTTGTGGCGTTCCGCCCACCGCAGGTACATCCGGAGCAGCATCTCGGCCCAGTCGGCGGCGTCGACACCGCCCGCTTCGGACCGGATGGTGACCACGGCGTTCCGCGGGTCGTATTCACCCGACAGCAGGGTGCGGACCTCGAGCCCGTCGATGTCCTTGGTGAGCGCCGTGAGCTCGGACTCGGACTCGGCCACACTGGCGGAGTCGCCCTCGGCCTCGGCCAGTTCATAGAGAACGCCCAGGTCGTCGAGCCGCTGCCGCAGCTCGGAAATGCGTCGCAGCTCACTTTGCCGGTGGGACAACTGGCTGGTGACCTTCTGCGCCGCTTCGGGGTCGTCCCAGAGGTTCGGGCTGGATGCCTGTTCCTCCAGCTCGGCCACCTGGGCACGCAGCGCATCCAGGTCCATCACCGACTCGATCTGCGTCAGCTTGCCGGCCAGGTCCTTCAGTGCCGCATCGAACTCATCACTCACGTCGGCCAAGGTTACGGCAAAACCCACGACCGGTTGCGGGGAACCGGCCGTGGGCACCTGTCCGGGTCAGGACTGGGGGATGGAATCCAGCAGTTTCAGTGCGGCTTTGGCCTGCGCCTGAGCGAACTCGGCGACCGCCTTGGCGTACGGGCCGTCGGCGGCCTTGGTGGCGGCCTTGGCCTCGTCGAGCTGCTGCGTGTAGCTCGCGCGGGCCGATTCGAGGAGGGTCGCGCGCTGCTTCACCGTCAACGAACCGGCGTGCACGAGACGGAGGATCAGCGGGCTGCGGAGGTGGTCAGGACCGGCTTCGGAGGACAGCCACGTCTTGAACGCCTTCTTGCCCGCCGCGGTGATGAGGTACTGCTGGCTCGACCGCGGCCCCTGCTTGCCGAGGCGGACGAGGCCCTCCTTCGACAAGGCGGGGAGCTCCCGGTACACCTGGCTGCGAGTCACGCTGAAGAAGGCGCCGAAACGCTCACCCGCCCCCGCGACCAGTTGCCCGCCCGTGGCAGGACCGTCGTGGAGAAGACCGAGCAGTGCGGCGGCTGTTGCATTCAATTCGGACACGTCCTCTACGGTCCCACTTTTCGGAACCTGTGTCCACTGTGGTCAACACATCTGTCCATTGTGGCTAGTGATATGCGCTCATTCGGCCCAACGCACTACGCCTGTCCACAATGGACCGAACACGCTACGCAACCGGCCTTCGCCACGGACAGCGGTACGCGTCCCCCGCCCCGACCAACAACGGGGAGTGATCGCCCCGGAGGGCGCACGGGCGACGGAACCGGAAAACGAAGAAGCGCGGATCTGCGATTTCCGCAGATCCGCGCTTCGTTTTCACAGTAGCGGGGACAGGATTTGAACCTGCGACCTCTGGGTTATGAGCCCAGCGAGCTACCGAGCTGCTCCACCCCGCGTCGTTGTGTTAATAGATTACACGGGGGCGAAACCGGGTTTCAGGCGGGTGCCCTTAACTTCCCAAAGCACCCTTGACCTGCCCTTATGGCGAGACTTTGTCATCCAGCCAGGCGAAGACGCCGTCGAGCACCATGGTCAGCCCGTCACTGAATCTGCCCTCGACGTCCTCGTCGAAGACCCACGCGGTGGGCGTGACGTCGTAGCGCGGGTCCCGCTCGCCCGGAATCGGATAAACGGCCTGTTCTTCGATGGTGAAGCCGACGACGTAGCTGTAAACGGTGAACAACGCTCGTCCAGCCAGGTACGGTTCGAGCCCCGCGTCGACGCGCGCCTGAAGCGGGTTGTCGCCGAGCAAGCCGTCGTCCGTCATGAAGGTCCCGGAGAAGACCTTTGCCCCGTCACGGTAAGCGAGCATCATCCGGCGCATAGCCCGTGACGCCACCTCGAGGGATTCCCGCTCCCCCAGGCCTTCCGGCACCCGGCCCGGCATCGCGTCGGCGTACATCTGCGTCGCCATCTCGTCGAGCAGCTCCTGTTTGTTCTTCACGTGCCAGTACAGCGCCGGCGCTTTGACATCGAGTTCCTGCGCGATCAGGCGGAGCGTCAGCCCGTTGAGCCCGACGTCGTTGAGCAGCCGCAGCCCGGCGCGGACGATGTCCTGCCTGGTCAGACCCACTTCTACCTTCTTCCCAGCGGTAACGCCTTGACAATTTAACGATGTTAAGGGCACTCTGGCCACAGGTCAATTTAACGTTGTTAAGGAGTGGTATGGACAACCTGGGGACGGACGTGGTCGTGGCCGGGGCGGGACCGACCGGGCTGATGCTGGCCAACGAACTCGCGCTCGCCGGCGTCGATGTCGTGGTACTGGAACGGCTTCCCGAGCGCACGGGACTGTCGAAAGCGCTGAACCTGCAACCGCGGACCGCGGAAATACTGGAGCTGCGCGGACTTCTGGACGGCGCCGAAGAGCGTTCGTTCACGACGGTGCAGGACGGACACTTCGCGATGATCCCGGTCGACTACCACTGCTGGGACACTCGATTTCCCTTCCAGATGGGGATTCCACAGGCCCAGGTCGAGGAGTACCTGGAAGAACGGCTTGCCGCGCAAGGGACGAAGGTAGTGCGAGGAGCCGAAGTAATCGATTTCGTTCAGAACAAAGACTCTGTCTCTGTCCGGTACCGAACAGACGGTGGCGAAACCCGGCTGCGTGCGAAGTACCTCGTCGGCTGCGACGGCTCTCGAAGTGTTGTACGCAAAGGACTGAACGTGGACTTTCCCGGTGTGGACGGTCAAGGCTTCGGCGTGGTCGCGGACGTCCTGTTCGACAGAATCCCTGACGGTGCGCAAAAACAGTGGCGAACGATGCGGAACATCGGCGAGCCGACCGGTGCGACCACGTTCAAAGGCTTGATTCCGTTGGGAGAACCGGGTCTCTACCGTTTCGTCTACGGTGACAGGGCCTCGCGCCCCAAGAACATCCGGTCCGCCATCTCGCACGAGGAGGTCCGGCAGGCACTGCTCGACTCGTACGGTGAGACAGCGACGGTGTCGGAAATCCGGTGGGCGTCACAGTTCTCGGACGCCGCGCGACAGGCGGAGCACTACCGCGTCGGACGGGTGCTATTGGCGGGCGACGCTGCGCACATCCATTTCCCGGCAGGCGGCCAGGGGTTGAACCTGGGTGTGCAGGACGCCATGAACCTGGGCTGGAAGCTCGCCGCGAACGTGCGTGGCTGGGCCGGTGACGCCCTGCTGGACACCTACGAGGCCGAACGGCACCCTGTCGGCGCTCAGGTGCTGCACAACGTCGCGGCTCAGCTGGGGCTGACTCCGCGGTCTCACGAGTCTCGCGCGCTTCGCGACCTTTTCGCCGACCTGGTCACGCTGCCTGAGGTGAATCGGCATTTGGGGGGCATGGTCTCCGGTCTCGGGATCCGCTACATGACCTACGGGACGTCGCACCCGGCGCTGGGCTCGCGACTGAATGACCAGGAACTCGACACCGAAGCCGGCCCGATTCGCCCGAGCACGCTCTTTCACGACGGTGGCTTCGTGCTCCTGACGACCACTCCGGCCCACACCGACGCCGCCCGGGCCCAGGCCCGCTCGCCGCGCCTGACCACCCAGCTGGTCACGTCCCTGCCGTGGCCCGCCACCGAAGCCGTCCTGTATCGCCCCGATGGCTACGCCTGCTGGACCGCCCCCACGCGGTAGCAAAGGTCCCCCGCTCCCCCACCTGGTAGCAAAGGTCCCCCGCTACCACCGTCACCCTGGGCACCCCAGGCGACCCACTCACTCCGGGGGTCCAGGGGGCGGAGCCCTCCTGGCGGGGGTCCGGGGGTTCGACCCCCGGGACAAATGCGAAGGAGGCCCGTGTCTGCGCTTTCCGCAGACACGGGCCTCCAACCTCTGTAGCGGGGACAGGATTTGAACCTGCGACCTCTGGGTTATGAGCCCAGCGAGCTACCGAGCTGCTCCACCCCGCGTCGTGACACCTACCTTACGCCTGCGTTTCGAGCAGGCGCAAAGCAGGTGCCCTTTAGGTAAGCGACGTCACCCTCCGGGTTGGCCGGAGGTCGGGGGCGCACCGGACGCCGGCGGGTTGGCCTTGGCCGACTCGTAGGCCTTCGAAGCGGCTTCGAGTGCGGCCAGGGCGGCACCCTGGTCGGCGTAGTTGCCGGATTGCTGGGCGGCGCGGAACTTGACCCAGGCGTCGTGCATGTCGCCCGCGGCCTTGTCGAGCGCCGGGTTGCCGGTGGCAGGCGGCTGCGGCGTCGTGGTGCCCGGAGGCGGGGTGGTCGTTCCGGGTGTGCCTCCGGTCTGCGGCGGCGTGACCCCGGAACCCGTGCCCGGCCCGAAGACCTGATCCAGGGCTTCGTTGAGCGTCGGCGCGAAACCGATCTTGGTGCCGTAGGAGACCAGGACCCGGGCCAGCTGCGGATAGCTCAGCTGGTTCCGCTGCCGGATGTAGACCGGTTCCACGTAGAGGAAGCCGTTCGCGACCGGCAGGGTGATCAGGTTTCCGTACGTGACGGTGACGTTCGGGTTGTTGAACAGGGTCCGGTCCTGCGCGACCCGCGGGTCACTTTGGAATCTGTTCTGGACCTGGACGGGACCGTCCACCTGGGTCGATCCGCTGGCGCCTGTCGGCAGTCTCAGGACGCGCATCTTCCCGTAGTCCTCGGGATCCGAGGACACCGACATCCAGGCCGCCAGGTACTGCCGCTGGAGACCGGTCAGTGAACTGGTGAGCTGGAATCGCGATTTGTTGTCTCCCGGCGCGGTGGCCAGGACGTAGTAGCCGGGCTGGTTCGCGACACCGGAAGCGGACGCGTTCACGCCGCCTTCCTGCGTCGGGTCCTGCGGAACGCTCCAGAAGGCCTGCTGCGCGTAGAACTCCGCCGGGTTGTTCACGTGGTACTTCGAGAGGAGTTCCCGCTGCACCTTGAAGAGGTCTTCGGGGTAGCGGAAGTGAGACCGCAGGTCCGGCGAGATCTCGCTGCTCGGCTTGACCAGGCCGGGGAAGACGTTCTTCCAGGCGTTCAGCACCGGCTCGTTGTCCTCGACCCCGTACAGGGTCACGGTGCCGTCGAACGCGTCGACGGTGGCCTTGACCGAGTTGCGGATGTAGTTGAGCGAGGAGTTCGCCTGGCGGGTGGTGCCGCTGAGCGAGTCGTTGGTCGCCTGGCCGAGCTGGGTCTGCTGGGCGTACGGGAAGTTGTTCATCGTGGTGTAGCCGTCGACGATCCAGATGATCTTGCCGTTGACGACCGCCGGATACGGGTCACCGTCGAGGGTCAGCCACGGGGCGACCTTGGCGACACGATCCCGAGGCTCACGGTTGAACATGATCTTGGATCCGTCGCCGATGGCGTCGGAGAAGAGGATGTTCCGCTCGCCGTATTCGGCGGCGAAGACGAGCCGGTTGAACCAGTTGTCGATCGGCACGCCGCCGGAGCCCTTGTAGATGTAGCCGCGGTCGACGGCGGTGTCGTACTCGCCGGGCGCCTGTCCCGCCTTGCCGCCGACGATCGCGTACGCGGCGTCGGTCGCCAGCTCGCCGTAGTAGATGCGCGGCTCGTCCACCTTGATGCCCGGCTTGTTCGGGTCGGTCGAACCGGCGCCCGTCGGGTTCTGGGTGTCGCTGGTGGTGGCGATCGGGTAACCGCCGTCGGAGTTGGCGTCCTTCAGCGCGCGGTCGATCGTGTTGGCCGGCGCGGCGACGAAGCCGTTTCCGTGCGTGTAGACGAGGTGCTTGTTGATCCAGTTCGTCTGGTTGCCGGTCAGGCCCTCGGTCTTGATCTCCTTGGCCGCGACGATGTAGTCCTGCGTGACCCCGTTGAGGGTGTAGCGGTCGATGTCCAGCTTCGACGGGAAGCCGTAGAAGTTCTCACGGCCGACGCGCTGGGTGAAGGTGTCGCTGAGGATGTTCGGGTCGAGGAGCCGGATGTTCGGGACGGTCCCCTTGTCCGCCTTGATCTCCGCGGAGGTCGCCTCGGACTTTCCGGTGTAGTCCTTGTACTCGACGTTGGTCAGCCCGAACGCCTGGCGGGTCGCGTCCATGTTGCGCTGGATCGACGCGGACTCCTTCTCGTTCGCGTTGGGGCGCACCGAGAACTGGTCGAGCACGGCGGGCCACGCGACGCCGACGAGCACGTTCGACAGGATCAGCAGCACCAGCGCGATCGCGGGAAGCTGCAGGTTGCGCAGGAACGCGCCGGCGAAGAAGGCGACGGCACAGATCACCGAGATGCACAGAAGGATCAGCTTCGCGGGCAGGACCGCGTTCAGGTCGGTGTAGGTCGCACCGACGAAGAGCGGCGCCCCCCTGTCGGAGAGCAGCAGGTTGTAGCGATCGAAGAAGTACTCGACCGCCTTCAGCAGCACGAAGATGCCGATGGTGATCGCGAGCTGGGCACGGGTCGGGCCGGCGAGCTGGCCGCCCTTACCCGCGAGCCGGATGCCACCGAAGATGTAATGGGAGATCAACGCGCCGAAGAACGCGATGACGACGGAGATGAACAGCCAGCCCAGGAGCCAGTTGTAGAACGGCAGGTCGAAGGCGTAGAAGCCGACGTCGTTGCCGAATTCGGGATCGGTCTGCCCGAAGCGCGTGCCGTTCAGGAACAGCTGTACGACCTGCCAGTCGCCCTGCGCGGACGCGCCGGCGATGAGCCCGGTGAGCACCGGGATGCCGATACCGAAAAGCCGGATCCGGCCGACGATCGCCGACCGATAGCGCGCGAGCGGGTCGTCGTTGCCGGAAATCGGCACGAAGACGGGCCTCGACCGGTACGCGATCATCAAACTGATCGCGAGCGAGCCTCCCACCAGGAGCCCGACGGCGAAGAACAAGACGACACGGGTGATCAACACCGTGCTGAAGACCGTCCGGGCGCCGACCTCGCCGAACCACAACCAGTCGACGTAGGTGTCCAGCAGTCTCGCGCCCAGCAGCAGGGCCAGGATGACTACGGCGGCGATGATGAGCAGGATCCGGCTGCGCCGGGACAGCTTCGGCAGGCTCACGGGGGGCCGAGTGGCCACTGCACACGCTCCTGGTTTGGTGAACTTTTCGCAGGGGCGCGCGTACCGCGTGCGGCCCCTGATGCTCTAACTCTACGGATGCCGTCGGAAGTTCCCGGAACCCGCCCAAACCGGACTCGGGACGCCGCCGTCCCGGCCGCCTGGAACGATGTGGCAATGGCACCGAGTGAGCAGCAGGGCGTGGCCGGCCTGGCCCGCGAAGTCGAGGAGTTCGTCGCCTCCGGAGGATGGGATCAGCCGCCGCAGTTGTTCGCGCTGGTCCCGACCGCGGCGCTGCTGGACGAGCAGCCCGAACTGGCCGGACAGCTCGATCCGTCGGCCCCGCTGACGCCGGTCGCGCAGGAGTCGCTACCGGATGGTGACCTGGGTGAGGCGCTCGCTCAGATCGCGTGGCCCGATCTGGTCCTGGGCTGCGCGCTCGCGCAGGAGATCATCGTGCTGCCGCCGGACGCCGAAGCCGAGCTTCCCGTCGTGCCCGAGACCGATGCCGAACGCCTGCGTCAGGCGGCCGCCGACCACCCGCGCCGGACCGAGGCCCGGCTCGTCGCGGCCGTCCTGCGGGATGGCGCCGGAGCCTGCGTCATGCGGCTTCGCGGCGCGGGGAAGGCCGAAGAGCCCGGCGACGTCCCTGTCGACGAGATCATCGAGAACCCGGAGCTGGCGCCCAACCTGCTGGAAGCCCTGAAGGCAACCCTGCTCCCCTGACCAGCGAAAAGAGAGCAAGGGACCTTTGCTACCACCCGGCCCGAAACGCACACCGGGCGATAGCAAAGGTCCCTTGCTCCCCCGGCGGTCAGCAGGAGGCGGTGGGCCGTCCCGCCTTGAGGTTCTCGAGCTGAGTGATCGCCTCGTCCAGCGTCGAAACCTTGATCAGGTTCAGGCCATCGGGCGCGGCGGTCTTCGCCTCGGCGCAGTTGTGCGCGGGCACGAGGAAGTCGGTCGCGCCGGCCTCGCGGGCGCCGACCACCTTGAACGAGATGCCGCCGATCGCGCCGACGACGCCCTTCTCCGAGATCTCGCCCGTTCCGGCGATGTGCCTGCCACCGGCGAGGTCGCCGGGCTCCATCTTGTCGACGATCGCGAGCGCGAACATCAGGCCCGCCGACGGGCCGCCGACGTCTTGCAGCGAGATCTTCACGTCGAAGGGAACGTCCGCGCGGTCCACCGCGGTCAGGCCCATGAAGCCTTCCGGCCCGTCGGGCCGCTGCGCGAGCGTGAGCGGCACAGTGCGTTCGGCCTGCCCATCGGATTTGAAAGTGATCTGGACCGTCTGTCCGGGCTTCGTGCCGTTCAGAGCGGCCCGCACGTCGGTCGCTTCCTTGACCGTCGCCCCGTTGACCACCAGCAGCCGGTCCCCCGGGGCGAGCACCTTGTCCGCGGGGCTGCCGGAGACGATCGTTTTCGCGAGCACCTTCACCGGGAACTTGCGCCGCAGCGCGGCGACCTGGGCGGCGGTCTGCGAGTCCTGCAGCTGCTGGATGTTCTCCTGGCGGACCTGCTCGTTGGTCTCGCCGGGCTTGAAGTACTCCTCGCGCGGCGCCAGCGCGTACCGGCCGCTCGCCCAGAGCCCGAGCGCGTTGAACAGCGTGATGCCGCCATCGCGCAGGGAGACCGTCGTCATCCGCAGCTCGCCGGATGTCTGGAAGATCTCGTGCCCGTTGACCTGGATCACGGACTGCCCGGCGGCGTCCTTGCCGAGCGTGTCATAGGTCGGGCCGGGACTGATCGCCACGTACGGCACCGGGATGAAGAACCCGACCAGCGCGAAGGCGACGAACAGCGCACCGCTGACCAGCAGCGTCCAGCCGCGCCGGGTCAGCCGCCGTTCGGAGCGGTCCTGGTCACCCGCGAAGCCCGAACGGCTCCGCGCTCCTGTGGTCTCCTCCGAGGGCTCTGTCACGCGTGACAGCGTACGGTGACTGTGTTCGCTTCTCGGTGAAGGCCACGCTCATCACTCCACTTGACGAGCTGTGAATCCCGGGACCCGCGTACGGTGGTGCCATGAGCAAACCCCCGTTCGGCTTCGGACCGCCCGATCCCGACAAACGAGGCGAGAACGAGCCGTCGGATTCCGGCGGCCAGCCCTCCGGCGCCGAGGCCTTCAATCAGCTCGGTCAGATGCTCAGCCAGCTGGGCCAGATGCTCAGCCAGGCCGGCAGCTCGACCGGGCCGGTCAACTACGACCTGGCGAAACAGATCGCGTTGCAGAACCTCAGCAGCAGCGGCAGCGGAGACGTCAAGCTCGGCTTCTCGTCGTCCAGTGGCGGTGACTCGAGCACGGCCGTCCGTGACGCCGCCCACCTGGCCGAGCTGTGGCTCGACGCCGCGACGATCCTGCCCGCCGGAGCCACCTCGACCGTCGCATGGTCCGCGCGCACCTGGGTCGAGAAGACCCTGCCGACCTGGCAGCGCCTCTGCGACCCCGTCGCCCAGCAGGTTTCGGGTGCGTGGGTCCAGGCCCTGCCCGAAGAGGCCAAGCAGGCCGCAGGTCCTCTGCTCTCGATGATGGGGCAGATGGGCGGGATGGCCTTCGGCTCCCAGCTCGGCAACGCCTTGGCTCAGTTGGCTTCCGAAGTGCTCACCTCCACAGAGGTCGGCCTTCCGCTGGGCCCAGCGGCCACTTCCGCGCTGTTGCCTGCCAACATCGAGAAGTTCACCGAGGGCCTGGAGCTGCCGACCAGCGAGGTGCTGGTCTTCATCGCCGCACGCGAGGCCGCCCACCAGCGGCTATTCGCCCACGTGCCCTGGCTGCGGCAGCGGCTGCTGGCCACGGTCGAGGAGTTCGCGAACGGCATCTCCGTCGACACGTCGGCGCTCGAACAGCTCGCCGGCCGGATCGACCCGTCGAACCCGGCCAGCATCGAAGAGGCCATGTCCTCCGGCCTGCTCGAGCCGCAGACCTCGCCCGAGCAGAAGGCGGCGCTGAACCGCCTGGAAACCCTGCTCGCACTGGTCGAAGGCTGGGTCGACGTCGTGGTCGCCGAGGCCATCGGCGACCGGCTGCCGGGCGCGGACGCGCTCCGGGAGACGCTGCGCCGCCGCCGGGCCACCGGCGGGCCCGCCGAGCAGACCTTCGCCACCTTGGTCGGGCTCGAGCTCCGCCCCAGGCGGATGCGGGCGGCTTCCTCGTTGTGGAAGCTCGTCGGCGACCAGCACGGCATCGAGAAGCGGGACGGCCTCTGGTCCCACCCCGACCTGATGCCGACCGCCGAAGACCTCGACGAGCCGCTCGACTTCTCCGAACGCCTCGGCGATGGCGAGTCGACGCTCGAAGGCATCGACCCGATCGCCGAGATCGAACGCGCCGAGCGCGAGAAGAACAAGCCCAAGGGCGACGAAGACGAGAACTGAGGCACGTCAGTCCTCCGCCGCGATGCCCCAACCGGCGGCGGAGGACAGGCCCTCCAGGTAGCCGATGGCGCGTTCGGTCTTGGGATAACGGCGAACAAGCTCCCAGAACGCCGCGTTGTGCCCTGGTTCCTTCAAGTGCGCGAGTTCGTGCACGAGGACGTAGTCCAGCACCCATCCCGGCACCCGGCGCAGACGATCGCTGACCCTGATCGTCGCGTCGACCGGCGTGCAGGACGCCCACCTCGTCCTCATCGGCGGCACCCAGCGAACGCTCGCGGGTATCGCCTTCCCGTCCAGATACTTCGCCGAGAGCACGGCGCAGCGCGCCAGCAGCGCCTCGTCGGAGGCCTTCGGCGGCGCGGCCTGCCGCGGGCCCTTGCGCAGCAGCTTGCGCTGCATCTCGGCAACCCAGTGCTTCTCCTCGGCCCGGGTCATCCGGGCAGGGATCAGCACGACGAGGGTGTCCTCGTCCCAGTACGCGGTGACGGTCCGGTGACGGCGTTGGCTACGCCGTACCTCGACCTTGTGTTCGGGAGTGTCCGACGGATTCGTCGTGTCCCGGCCCCTCAACGAGGGCGTCCGTGCTTCGACCACTCGACCACGGTAAGGCCAGTCACCGACAACTCCGAGAGCCGAAAGGTCACAGCCTCCAGTTGTCCACAACGGGGCCAACCTGTGGATAACTCGCGTTCTTTCGGGCGGCGAGGCGGCGGGCGGGTGCGATCCTGCGATCATGAACCTGCGCGAACCTGATCTGCGATCGATCATCCTTCCCGCCTTCCCCGCCCTGCTTCCCGGCCTGGATGTGCTGGAACGCGGGAACGGCGAGATCCAGATCGGCCTCGACCCCGCCCACGCCGTGGTCGTCGCCGGCGTCGCCACCGAGGTGGCCACGGCACTGCGCGACCTGGACGGAAACCGGGCCGCGGACGAAATCGTGCTCGCGCAGAGCGAACACGACGAACAGCTGCGGGACCTGATGACCGACCTGACGGCCCGAGGGCTCGTGACCGACGCGGGGCGATCCGACGGGTATCCGAGACCGAGAACGGAAACAGGGCTCTGGTCGCTACGAGCCCGCCATCATCAGGCGGCCATGACCGCACGCCGCAAGCGCACCGCGGTGGCGATCCACGGCGACGGCAGGCTGGCCGCGGCCCTCGCCGTCCTGCTCGCCAAAGGCGGCGTCGGGCATATCGACGTCCGGGCTTCGGGCGTCGTCGGTGAGGGCGACCTCGGCTCGGGTTACACCGAAGCCGAGATCGGCATGCCACGCCGGGACGCACTGGCCCAGGTGGTGCACCGTGCGGGCACGGACATCGCGACCACCAGGCTCTACTCGGATCGCCACCCGGAACTCGTCCTGCTCACCGACGCCGTCGTACCGGCTCCCGAGCTGGTCGAAGGACTCGTCCGAGACGGGATCAATCACCTGCCGGTACGCGTCCGGGACGGGATCGGCATCGTCGGACCGCTCGTGGTGCCCGGACGCAGCAGTTGCCTGCGCTGCGCCGATCTCCACCGTGCCGGCCGTGACGACTCCTGGCCGAGGGTGGCGAGCCAGCTCGCGGGCCGGGTGCAACAGCCGGACCTCGGCGCCGTCCACGCGTGCGCCGCGCTGGCCGCCGCGCAAGCCCTCCGGCTTCTGTCCCCCGGCGACCAGGCTCCGCCCGCCTGGAACGCGACACTGGAGATCGACTTCTTCGACGGCACGATCCGGCACCGCGACTGGCCGCCGCACACCGGATGCGGATGCGGCGCCCGGTGATACGGCGAGCGATGTAGCCCACACCCACTCCCTCAACAGGCTGCGCGGGCGCGGTGAATCAAGGCAGAATCGCGAAGGTGACCGACTCCCGCAACGCCGAGGACCGTGACGCCGCCATCCCCCGGAACGGGGCCGCGCGAACGGCGAAGCTGGCCAGTATCCCCCTCGGCATAGCGGGACGGGCCGTCGGCGGCTGGGGCAGGCGGCTGACCGGGCAAAGCGCCGAAGAGGTCAACGCGACGCTGTCGGCCAAGGCGGCGGAGCAGCTTTTCGAGGTTCTCGGCACGCTCAAGGGCGGCGCGATGAAGTTCGGCCAGGCGCTGAGCGTCTTCGAGGCCGCGGTGCCGGACGAGATGGCGAAGCCCTATCGCGAGGCCCTGACGAAGCTTCAGGCGGCCGCGCCGCCAATGCCCACCCGGCAGACCCATCGGGTCCTCGCCGAGCAGCTGGGGCGCACTTGGCGGCAGCGCTTCGCCGCCTTCGACGACGAGCCAGCCGCGTCCGCGAGCATCGGCCAGGTCCACCGTGCGACCTGGCACGACGGTCGCGAAGTCGCCGTCAAGGTGCAGTACCCGGGAGCCGACGACGCCTTGCGGAGCGACCTTCGGCAACTCCAGCGTTTCAGCAGGTTGTTCCAGGCCTTCGTGCCGGGAACCGAGGTGAAACCGCTCCTGGCGGAACTCGCCGAACGGATGAACGAAGAGCTCGATTACCAGGCGGAAGCCCAGAACCAGCGCGATTTCGTGAAGGCGTTCGAAGGCGTCCCCGGGTTCCTGATCCCCCGCGTGGTCGCTAGTGCGCCGAAGGTCGTCGTCACGGAGTGGGCCACCGGCATTCCGCTTTCGAAGATCATCGCCAGCGGTGACAAGGAGACGCGGGACCGCGCCGGCCGCCTGCTCACCGAGTTCCACTACTCGTCCCCTGAACGAGCCCGGCTCCTGCATTCGGACCCCCATCCCGGCAACTTCATGCTGACCGCCGACGGCAGGCTGTGCGTGATCGACTTCGGCGGGGTGTCCCGGCTGCCCGAAGGGATTCCGCAGCATCTGGGCGAGATGACCCGGCTGGCGCTCGACGGCGAGTCCACGAAACTGATGCGGCTGCTCAGGGAGTCCGGCTTCATCCGGGCCGACGCGGACCTTCGGGCCGACGACGTACTCGCCTACCTCGCCCCGTTCACCGAACCGCTGGCAGGCGACACGTTCCACTTCACCCGCCGCTGGATGCAGCGACAGGCGGGCCGGGTCGGCGACACCCGCGGCCGGGATTTCCGGATCGGCCGCTCCCTCAACCTCCCGCCCGAGTACCTGATGATCCACCGCGTGACCGCCGGATCGACCGGCATCCTCTGCCAGCTCGACGCCGAGATCCCCGCCCGCGCGATCGTCGAACGCTGGCAGCCGGGCTTCGCGGCCTGAGAAGTTATCCACAGGGAACGGTGCGACTGAGCGGAAAACAGGCTCGCCCGGGCGAGTTGTCCACAAGTTCGGGGAAGTGGTTCCACCCGGTCGGCCCAGCGGCCATCCTCGATTCATGACCACTACACGAAGCGCCCGACTCATGGCGCTCAGTAACACCAGCGAGTCAGGGATCATCACCAGCCGCGAGCTGCGCAAGGCGGGCGTCACCGCGCGCTACGCCGCGAAGCTCTGTGGCCCGGGCGGCCCCTGGCGAAGGCTGATGCCGGGTGTGATCCTTTTGCGCGACACCGCGCCCACCCGGCTTCAACTGCTACAAGCCGCTGTCGCGCGGTTCGGGCCGGACGTGGTGGTGACGGGAGCCGACGCCCTACGCGCACGAGGCGTCGACTGCCCGGTCACTCGAGAGGTCCATCTCCTTGTCCCCGACTACCGGCGCATGCCGGCGGAGCCCGGCATGCTGCCGCGAAGAACAACGCGGATGCCGCCGCCGACCTTGATCGACGGTGTTCCGTTCGCCCCGCCCGCCAGGGCCGCGCTCGATCTGGCCCGGCTGGAGCTCGACCCCTCGCGAATAGACGAGTTGATCGCGCTACCGCTGTATTGGGGCCTGTGCACGCTCGAAGAACTCAACGAGGAGCTCGATTCCGGCAACCGACGGGGCTCAGCCGCGGTGCGGGCGGCCCTGCGGCGTGTCGATCCCGAAGAGACGTACGCGCATGGGCTGGCGAAGAAGGTCCTCAGCGGCTGCCCGCTGCCCTCGCCGTCCTGGAACACGACGCTCTGCGACCGACGAGGGCGACCCATCGGTACCGCCGACGCCTGGTGGGACGACATAGGCATGGCATGGCAGTTCCGCGCCCCGAAACAGGGCGCCGCCAATTTCCATCCGCTGGCGCTGACCGCGACCGGGATCGTGCTGGTCCGCTGCACCATCGACCAGCTGAAGAAGGTTCCGATGGAAGTCGCGGCCGAGCTCGTCAGGGCGTTCGCCGAAGCGGCGCGGACACCGAGGCCGAAGGTTCGCACGATCGGCCGGATCGACGCCGCCTGAGTGATTCACCAGTACTCGTCCGGCAGCTTTCCCTCGATGTCGCGGGCGTGGCGGCGAGCGCAGGCGGGGCACATCCAGCGCACGACGTTCTTTTCGCGAGTGGAAACCCAGGCGAGCGTCTGTGCCGGCTCCTCGTCGACGCCGCGAATCCGGCCGCACAATGAGCAGCCGACCGCGTCGTTCACGATCGCCGTCCGCAATGGATCGTCTTCGCCCCTTGCAGGAACAGGTCCTGGCGTGCACCGAGGAAGGCGGGGTTCGCCGGATCCACCAACGCGGCCACGGTCTCGTGGTCGTCATCGGCGAGGCGATCATTCGCCACCTCGTTCAGCCAGGTCAGCCGCTCGATGATGAACTCGCGCAGCAGTTCCGGTCCGGGCGCCGGATGGTGGATGAGCACGCCGAAGGAATCGACGTCGGCGAGACCGGCCCGCTGCAGCGCGATGTTCCAGCCGTAGGGCATGGGAACGGAGTCGGGGATCCCTGCCCGCATCTCGGCGAACCACTCACCGCGCGCGGCGAGCAGACGCTCCTCCAGCCCGGGCCGCCCGATGCCGAGATCCCAGGGGAGACAGTTGAAGTCCAAGCCGCCTTCGGAGATGGCGACCAAGCCGCCGGCGCGGGCCAAGCGGGCGAGGGTATCGATGGCCGCTTGCTGATCGGGCAGGTGATGGACCACGCGGGAGGCCCAGACCAGATCGGCGGGCGGAAGCTTGGCGGCCAGCCCGCCGTCGGCCACGTCGGCGTGGATCGTCTCGACCGTGGCCTTGTCGCCTGCGGCCGCGCGGACGACGCGATGCGCTTCGGCGAGCAGCTGCTCGGTCGCGTCGACCAGCACGATCTTGGCACCGGCGGAAGCGAGCTCCTCAGCGAAGAGCACGCTCATCCCGCCCGCGCCGCAGCCGACGTCGAGGATGGTCGGGCCATCCGGCATGCCCTTCAGCAGCCGTCGAGCCGCCTCCCGCATCGGCTCGGCGTCGAGCGCCTCGGCCATGCGAAGCGATCGAAGCCGATCAGCCCAGTCGATGTCGTCGTGCGTGTGTACGGCCATTCCCCCAGTGAACACCAAGCCGCCTCGCCCCACGCCCCAAAAGGGAGCGGGGGACCTTTGCTACCACCGTGCGGTGGTAGCAAAGGTCCCCCGCTCCCCCGAGTGGTCAGGCCTGAAGGCGCTCAGCTCGCCGGGTCGCCCAACGGGCGACCTTGGTCCACCTGCGTGCGGCGCGTGGGCCGCTTCGAGCCCGCTGAGCGCGGACTCCCTCCTCGAGGTCTCGTATTCGGGCCCTGGACAGTTCTTCATAAAGCAACATTTCGCTGGTCTCCTCGACCTTGATCTCGTTCAGTTCGGCCGGCGCGTGGATTCCCGTCCGCGCCTCGTAATCCCTGGTGGTGATGAGTTCGACGGTCATGCCGCAGCGCTCCGCTCGACCTTGCGCGCGACCGGGCGAGCCTCGGCGGCGGGCTCGACGACCGGGTTCTTCCGGGGGCGGCCACGGGGCCGCTTCCGCGCGACGACAACGCCACGCTCGAAGATCTCGCCACCCCAGACGCCCCACGGCTCACGCCGGGAAAGGGCACCCGTGAGGCAAGCGGAACGGACCGGGCAGTCCGCGCAGAACGCCTTCGCCCGCTCGAGCTCTGCCGGCGACTCGGCGAACCAAAGGTCCGCGTCGCCCGAACGGCAGGGAAGCATCGACTCAGGCGAGTCGATGGCGTCGAGCAGGTCTACGACGCCGGCGTCGGCGAAAGGCAGAGCCTCCCCCGGCGCGAAAGCTATGGCCGATGACATAAGTGCACTCCTCTGTCCCGTAACGGATTTCGTACTCACGGTGGAACTGGACAACGCTGAACCCCAATTAGGTTGTGCAGCCAACTTGTTTGTGCAGCAAAAACACGAAGGCCGCGGATCCGGTAACCCGGTTCCGCGGCCTTCGTGAGCCTCTGGTCCTGACTAGGTCAGGAACTTCGCTCCCGTATGGACAACGGAACACGGAACTGCTTGATGACCGGCAGATCGACGCCACCGTTCTCGTACGCCCCACCGAAGGCGGCAGCGTGCGAGAAGGTCTTTTCAGCGGCGATCCGGCCGAGGTCGAAACGCTGGGTGCCGCGGGCGGCGAGGATGCTCACAGGCACAACGGTGCCCTGGCGCTGAGCCTGCGGGACTTCCGCGACGCAGGACAGACGGGTGCCAGGGTTCGTGAGCATCATGTTGATCGTCATTTCACCGGCACCACCTTTCTCTGTCGCGCGCGAACCGCCCTGCGGTCTACGCTGTGTTGTAGATGTTCTTCCCCAGTCCGGGCTCTTCCCGCCCGGTACCTGCAGGTTATTGCCCCCGGCCGCACCGGGGCAACTTATTTTCCAGAAAATCCGTCGAAGTTGCGAAGATCGGCTCTGAGCAGCGGGTTCGCCGCGTGGATCATGCCTGGAACGCGGTCAAGACCCCACCGAGGCCCGCACGACGTCGAGAACCTCCGCCCCGAAGCGTTCGAGCTTCGTCGCGCCGATTCCGGAGATGGCGCACAACGCCGTGTCGTCGGTCGGCCGCTGCTCGGCGATGGCGACCAGCGTCGCGTCCGTGAAAACGACGAAGGCCGGCACCTTGAGTTCGCGCGAGCGTTCCCCACGCCAGGACTTCAGCTTCTCGAGCAGTTGCTCGTCCACGTTGGACGGGCAACGCGAGCAACGGCCCAGTTTGATGTCGAGCGTCTCCGGCAACGGCCCGCCGCACACCCGGCACCGGGCCTTGTTGCCGGACTGCTTCGGCTGCTGCGAGCGGGCCACCCGCGCCGCCGGATGGTCTTCGGGGATGAGGCCGTAGAGGAAGCGGCTGCGTCGCCGATTGCGGCGGTTTCCCGACGTCCTGGCCAAAGCCCACGAGAGCGAGAGGTGCTCTCGCGCCCGAGTGACGCCGACGTAGAAGAGACGGCGCTCTTCCTCGATGGCCGCGTCGTCGCCGTCGGCATGGAGGATCGGCATGGTCCCTTCGGCGAGCCCCACGAGGAACACAGCGTCCCATTCGAGACCCTTCGCCGCGTGAAGCGAGGCCAGGGTGATGCCCTCCACCGTCGGTGGATGCTGCGCTGTCGCCCGCTGCTCGAGCTCCGCGACGAAACGCGGCAGATCCGCGTCGTCGACAGTGGAAGCCAGCTCCTCGGCCAGCTCGACGATCGAGAGAAGCGCGTCCCACCGCTCTTTCGCCGCGCCTCCGGCGGGAGGCTGGTCCGTGAGCCCTACCTTCGCGAGCACGGAGCGGACCCGGGTCACCAGCTCGCCGGTGTCGGCGTCGGTCGACGCCATCCGCAACGCGGACATCGCCTGCCGGACCTCCGCCCTCGCGAAGAACCGCTCGCCGCCACGAACCAGGTACGGGATGCCCAGCTCGGCCAGCGCCTGCTCGTAAGCCTCCGACTGGGCGTTGACGCGGTAGAGCACCGCGATCTCGCTCGCCGTCACTCCACTGTCGAGCAGATCGCGGATCCTGCGGGCGACGGCCGCGGCCTCGGCGGTCTCGTCGTCATACTCAGCGAACCGCGGGGCCGGCCCGGAAGGACGCTGGCCGATCAGTTTCAGCCTCGAGCCCGCAGGACGGCCGCGCGCGGCACCGATCACTTGGTTGGCGAGAGCCACGACCTCTGGAGTCGAGCGGTAGTCCCGCTCGAGCCGCACGACCGTCGCCTCGGGAAACCTCCGGGTGAACTCCAGCAGCGGCCGGGGGGAAGCACCACCGAACGAATAGATGGTCTGGTTGGCGTCGCCGACGACGGTCAGGTCGTCGCGGCCGCCGAGCCAGGCGTCGAGCAACCGCTGCTGCAGCGGAGTGACGTCCTGGTACTCGTCGACGACGAAGCAGCGGTAGCGCTCGCGGAACTCCTGGGCGACCACCGTGTGCTCCTCGAGGACCGCGGTGGTGTGCAGGAGCAGGTCGTCGAAGTCGAGCACCTGGGCGGCGTTCTTGACCTTCTCGTAGTTGCGGTAGACCTCCGCGACCTGCGACGCCGGCGCCGGTGTGTCCCGCTGCGTACGCGCTGCGACCGCCGGATAGTCGTCCGGTGATACCAAAGAGGCCTTGCTCCACTCGATCTCACTGGCAAGGTCGCGCAGGAGCTCCGTCTCGGTGCCGAGCCCCGCCTTGTTGGCGGCTTGGCTGATGTAGCGGAACTTGTTCTCGAGGAGCTCCCACGGCCGGTCACCGACCACCTGCGGCCAGAAATAGCGAAGCTGGCGGCGGGCGGCGGCGTGGAAGGTGAGCGCCTGGGCGGCGTCGACACCCAGCCCCCGAAGACGCGTGCGCATCTCACCCGCCGCACGAGTCGTGAAGGTGACCGCGAGAACCTGACCAGCGGCGACGTGTCCGGAACGGACCAGGTGGGCGATGCGGTGCGTGATCGTCCGCGTCTTGCCGGTCCCCGCGCCCGCGAGGACACAGACCGGCCCCCTCGGGGCGCAGGCGGCGGCGCGCTGCTCGGGATCGAGCCCATCGAGCAGGCCTGGACGACTCTTCGGGGACGATGCGCTAACCACGCCCCGATCCTCGCAGAGGGCCCGACGGGATCGGCGCAGGGCACGCGGCCGTATCCTGGTCACATGGCGGGAAAGCAGGACAAGGAAGCAGCGAAGCTGGCCAAGAAGGAGAAGCGCGCCGCGAGCAAGGCTCGCCGCGGGCAGATCTTCGAGGCCTTCAAGATGCAGCGCAAGGAAGACAAGGCGCTCATCCCCTGGATGGTCGGATCGCTCCTGGTCATCACCGGCGTCGTGTTCGGCATCGGGTTCATCTTCGACGTCCACTGGGTCGTGCTGCCGCTGGGCATTCTGCTCGGCGCGCTCGCCGCTGTGATCATCTTCGGCAGGCGGGTTCAGAAGACCGTGTACTCGAAGGCCGACGGACAGCCCGGCGCCGCGGCCTGGGCACTCGAGAACATGCGGGGCCGCTGGAAAGTGACGCCGACCGTCGCGGCCACGACCCAGCTCGACGCCGTGCACCGGGTGCTCGGCGGGCCGGGTGTCGTGCTCGTCGCCGAGGGGGCGCCGCACCGCGTGAAGTCCCTGCTCGCGCAGGAGAAGAAGCGCGTGTCCCGCCTTATCGGTGAAACCCCGATCTACAACGTGATCATCGGGAACGAAGAGCAGCAGGTGCCGCTGAAGAAGCTCCAGGGCTACTTGATGAAGCTTCCGCGCAACCTCAAGCCCGCCCAGGTCGACGCGCTGGAAGCGAAGCTGGCCGCGCTCGGCAGCCGTGGTGCCGCCATGCCCAAGGGCCCGATGCCCGCCGGTGCGAAGATGCGCAACGTCCAGCGCACCATCCGCCGCCGCTGACCAAACGAGTATCAGGGGTCCTTTGCTACCGCTAGGTGGTAGCAAAGGACCCCTGATCCGTCTTGGGGCGAAAAACTGTCGGTGGGTGGTCGCATGATCACTGTGTGGACCGAACTTCGAACGCCCGCCGGAAAGTGCTGGCAGCGATGTTCCCGGACGGCGTGGCCGCCCGGGCGAAACTTGTCGCCCTGGGGTACTCACACTCCTCGATCTCTCGGTATTGCCGAGAAGGCGGGCCGTGGAGGCGTCCAATACCCGGCGTCATCCTCCTGACCAACGCCACACCGACCAAGCACCAGCTCTTGAAGGTCGCACTGACTCACGCTGGCCCTGAGGCGATGCTCACCGGCGTGCAAGCCGCCAGGTTGTACGGAGTGCGAAGACTTCCGCCGGAAAGACGTGCGCACACCTTGATCCCTCACCGGAGCAAGGTCGCCACCTGGGGATTCGCCGTCGTAGAACGAACGATCCACCTGCCGGAACCAGTGGAGATCGACGGCCTGCCCGTCGCCCCGCTCGCCCGGGCCCTGATCGACGCGGCGCGACGTATGGACGAACTCAACTCGGTGCGGGCCATGATCCACGATGCTGTCCATCGCGGGCTCTGCACGCCTGAGGAACTTCGAGACGAGCTTGCCCAGGCCAGCACGATCGGCTCCGCGCTCCCCCGAATCGTCGTCAACGCCCTCCAAGATGGGGTCGACTCCGCCGTCGAGCAGTGGTTGGAGTCCGTCCTCGAGCGCAGCGGCTTGCCCCGGCCCACGCGGAGCGCGGAGTTGCGGACTTCGGACGGGGCGGTGGTCGGAGTCGCCGACGCCTGGTGGTCGCAGGTCGGCGTCGCATTGCAGATCCGCCATGCCGAGGTCACTCTCGAACCGGACAAGTTGCCCACGATGCCGGCACTGGTCGCCCCAGGTCTCATCGTCGTCCAGGCAAGCCCGGCACAGCTGCGCGACGAGCCGCTAGTGGTTATCCAGGACCTGCGTGCGGCACACCGCCGCGCTCGGCAACGACCGCCTCCAAACCTCGGGAGCGTTCCCGCAGCACCGGCTGCCTGACCACGGCGATCCGGCAGCGGCACCTCCCGGCGAGAGCAAAGGTCCCTTGCTCCGCTCCGAGGTCAGCGCATGCGGATGACGACGGTCCCGGTCAGCCGGTCGAGCCAGCTTCGGCCGTCGATGTTGCGGATCGCGGCCGGAATGACCAGAAAGGTCAGCGCCGCGCGCACGACCGCGCGCCACACGCCGACCATTTGCGCGCCGTCGAGCCTGGCGACGCGGATACCGACCACTGCCATACCAGGCGTGAAGCCGAAGAAGGCCGCGGGGATGACCGTGATCGCCGCCCAGACGCCGACCGACCAGAGATTGAAGGTCTGCATGACGGCCGGATCCTGAAGACTGGGAGTCACGAAAAGGGTCGTGACGAGTGAGGCGAGCACCAAGTCGATGATCAGCCCGAGCAGACGTGCGCCGCCGCCCGCTACCGAGCCGACACCCGATTGGGGCAAGCCGAGTCGCTCGCCACGCCACCGCTGCGTACCCTCGCCACCGGCAGTCGTCTCGTCACCGGCTCCGGGCAGCCATTCTCCGGTCCATCTCGCCACCCATCCAGGGTATGCCGGTGGCGCCGGCCACATTCGCCCTGGTCGACTACCCGATATCGCCGCCCCGTTAACACCGGCGAAACATACGGGTGACGGTCGGGCAACACCGCGCTCTTAGCGTGAGCCGAAGAGAGTACTGCCGCCGGCAACGAACGAGAAGGAGTCACCGAGGGTGCCCACTACTCCAGACGACATTCAGCGCCTTATCGCCGACGAGAACGTAGAGGTCGTCGACGTCAGGTTCTGCGACCTGCCCGGCGTTATGCAGCACTTCACCGTTCCGGCGAAGGCGTTCAACGAAGAAGCCTACGAAGAAGGCCTGGCCTTCGACGGCTCCTCGGTGCGTGGTTTCCAGTCGATCCACGAATCCGACATGCTGCTCCTCCCGGACCCCGAGACCGCGCGTATCGACCCGTTCCGCAAGGCGAAGACGCTCTCGCTGAACTTCTTCGTGCACGACCCGTTCACCCGTGAGGCGTACAGCCGCGACCCGCGCAACATCGCGCGCAAGGCCGAGCAGTACATCTCCGAGTACGGCGTCGCCGACAACGTGTTCTTCGGCCCGGAGGCCGAGTTCTACATCTTCGACTCGATCCGGTTCGACTCGGCCGAGCACGCCTCGTTCCACGAGATCGACTCCGTCGAAGGCTGGTGGAACACCGGCGCCGACGTGCCGGGCGGTAACCAGGGCTACAAGACGAAGTTCAAGGGCGGCTACTTCCCGGTCCCGCCGGTCGACCACTTCGCCGACCTGCGCGACGAGATCGTCCGCAACCTGCAGGGCTCCGGTTTCGAGATCGAGCGCGCTCACCACGAGGTGGGCACCGCCGGCCAGACCGAGATCAACTACAAGTTCAACACGCTGCTGCACGCTGCGGATGACCTGCAGCTGTTCAAGTACATCGTGAAGAACACCGTGTTCGCCGCCGGCAAGACCGCGACCTTCATGCCGAAGCCGCTCGCCGGTGACAACGGCTCGGGCATGCACTGCCACCAGTCGCTGTGGAAGGACGGCACGCCGCTGTTCCACGACGAATCGGGGTACGCGGGCCTGTCCGACACCGCCCGCCACTACATCGGCGGCCTGCTCAAGCACGCGCCGAGCCTGCTGGCCTTCACCAACCCGACCGTCAACTCGTACCACCGGCTCGTGCCGGGCTTCGAGGCGCCGGTCAGCCTGGTGTACTCGCAGCGGAACCGGTCGGCTTGTGTCCGGATCCCGATCACGGGCAACAACCCGAAGGCCAAGCGCGCCGAGTTCCGGTGCCCGGACTCGTCCGGTAACCCGTACCTCGCGTTCTCGGCGATGATGATGGCCGGTCTCGACGGCATCAAGAACAAGATCGAGCCGCCGGAGCCCATCGACAAGGACCTCTACGAGCTTCCGCCGGAGGAGGCTCAGAACGTCAAGCTCGTCCCCGGCGACCTCGGCGCGGTTCTCGACACGCTGGAAGCGGACCACGACTACCTGCTCGAGGGTGGCGTGTTCACCCCCGACGTGATCGAGACGTGGATCTCCTACAAGCGCGAGAACGAGATCGACCCGCTGCGGCTGCGCCCGCACCCGTACGAGTTCTCGCTGTACTACGACGTGTGATCGTGCGGTAGGCAACACCAAGAGCACGCCGGTGGTGAGGTGCGGAAGCGCCCTCACCACCGGCGTTTCTTATTCCGGTCTTTCGCGGTACGGCTACTCCGAAGTGGAAAGAACCTTCAGATCGACGCCTGCCCGCTCGATGCGGCCACGCGGATCGTCCACCAGTTTGCGGCGCTCGAGATCCATCAGCCCCAGCGTGCACGTGATCTCCGCGGAGAGCGTGCCGTCGATCTTGTAGATGTTCGAGTCCATGTGGAAGGTCTTGCCGGTGCCGAACTTGGCGTCGCAGGTCACATCGACGACATCGCCCGCACGGAGCTCGCGCCGGAACACGATATGGGACTCGAGCAGTACGAAGGCAAGGTTCGCGTCGCGCATACCGGAGTTGAGGCCGCCGGCGAGCTCCATCAGCTCGAGTCTGGAGACCTCGCCGTAGGAGTGGTAGACGGCGTGGTTGAGATGGCCAAGGGTGTCCAGCTCGTAATGACGCACCTTGATCCGGGTGCGAAATGGCTCGCGCACAGTCACCGGTCCACTGTAAGCGCCACTCACCGTCCGCGAGCCCGAGTGTGAGCAAGGGACCTTTGCTGTCACCTCGTCCGTCCAGCGCGGGGCGGTAGCAAAGGTCCCTTGCTCCCTTACCGCAGGTCAGAGCGGGTCAGCCCTGGTAGAAGAGCGTCTCGACGACCGCATGAGCACGTCGCGTCGTCCGCCGATAGGCGTCGAGGAACTCGCCTGGATCGTCATCGGCCGAGTAACCGAGCACGCGCGCGACCGCGGCCAGGTCTCGACCGGAGCTGGGGATCTCGTCGACGGCCTTACCTCGGACCAGCATCCCGGCATTGCGGACACGCGTCGCCAAAAGCCAGGCTTCGGTCAAGGACTCGATCTCGGCGGGCTCGGCGAGCCCCGCCTCAGCCGCCGCTTTCAGAGCCTCGATCGTCGAGGTGGTGCGAAGCCCCGCGACTTCATGCCCGTGACGCAGCTGCATGAGCTGCACAGTCCACTCCACATCGGCGAGCCCTCCGCGGCCGAGCTTCGTGTGCCGTGTCGGATCGGCACCCTTGGGCATCCGCTCCGTCTCCACCCGGGCCTTGATCCGCCTGATCTCCCGCACCCGAACCGCGTCGAGGCCTTGTTGCGGGTACCGAATGGGGTCGATCATCTCGATGAACCGATCGCCAAGGTCCTCGTCACCGGCGATGAACCGGGCTCGGAGCAGCGCTTGCGATTCCCAGACCTCTGCCCAACGACCGTAGTAGCTGCGGTAAGACTCGAGAGTCCGCACCAACGGGCCACTCCGTCCTTCCGGACGGAGATCGGCGTCGACGACCAGAGCTGGGTCGGGGCTCGGGGCACCGAGGATCTTGCGCACCGTCTCGGCGACCGAAGAAGCGAACTTCGCTGCTTCGGAGTCCGACACCCCTTCGGCCGGCTCGCACACGAAAAGAACGTCCGCGTCTGATCCGTAGCCGAGTTCGGCCCCACCCAGGCGCCCCATACCGATGACAGCGATCTTCGCGGGAGTCTGGCCGAGCTCGGCCTGACGCTGGCGGAAAGCAGCGGCCAAAGCACCTTGAAGCACGGCGACCCACACACTCGACAGCGCGGCGCAGACCGCTGGGACGTCCAGCAACCCCAGCAGATCTGCCGACGCGATTCGCAGCATCTCGTGCCGTCGAAGCGATCTCGCGGCCGCGACCGCGGCATTCAAACCCGGCTGCCGCCGAACTGCGGCTCGCAGCGAGGTAGCCACCTCTGCCGGGGTACGCCCGGCCAGCCGTGCGGGATCACCGAGCAGTTGCAGGACTTCGGGCGCTCTCGCCAGTAGGTCAGGCACCAGTCGCGAAGTACCCAGAAGAAAAGCGAGCCGCTCGACGACTGCGCCCTCGTCCCGGAGAACCCTGAGGTACCAAGGCGTTGCCTCAAGCGCTTCGGAGACCTTCCGATAAGACAGCAGCCCGCGGTCAGGGTCCGGAGTGTCGGCGAGGAGGTCCAGCAAAACCGGCAGCAGAGCCTGCTGGATGGCCGCCCGGCGCGACATTCCCGCGGTCAACGCCTTGATGTGCTGCAGGGCACCGTCCGGAGCGGCATAGCCGAGCGCGGCAAGACGACTCTCGGCCTGTTTCGTGGTCAGCCGGAGCGCTTCGGTCGGCACGTTCGCGACAGATTGCAGCAGAGGCCGGTAGAAGAGCTTTTCGTGAAGCCGTCGGATGCTCTGCAGGTGGCGGCGGAATTCCGCCACCAGGACGTCCCCTTCACTCTTGCCCCGAGCCGGCCGCACACCACTCGCTCGCGCGATCGTTCGCAGCTCGCTGACATCCGAAGCAGCGGGGAACAGGTGCGTGCGCCGGAGCCTGCGAAGCTGAAGCCGGTGTTCGATGGTCCGGAGAAACTCGTACGACGATGCCAGCTCCGCGGCATCCTTCCGGCCGACGTAGCCGCCGTCACCCAGGGCGGCGAGTGCGTCCATCGTGGACGGAGAACGCAGCTCCGCGTCGATCCGGCCGTGGACCAGTTGCAGCAACTGCACCGCGAACTCGACGTCCCGGAGACCTCCGCGCCCCAGCTTCAGCTCTCGTTCGGCGTGCGCGGAAGGCACATGACCTTCGACCCGGCGCCGCATCTTCTGGACCTCGGGGACGAAATTCTCGCGATCGGCCGCTGCCCACACCTTCGGCGCGACCATCTCCGCGTACTGACGCCCGAGCTCGGCGTCGCCTGCCACCGGGCGCGCTTTGAGCAAGGCCTGGAACTCCCAGGTCTTGGCCCACTTCTGGTAGTAAGCGGCATGTCCGTCGAGGGTCCGGACCAAGGCGCCCGCCTTGCCCTCCGGACGCAGCGCCGCGTCGACCTCGAAACAGGCCTTACCGACCACGCGCATCATCGTGCTGGCCAACCGCGTGGAGACCGACAGATCTCCATCGCCGACGAAGATGACGTCCACGTCGCTCACATAGTTCAGCTCTCGACCACCGCATTTGCCCATCGCGATCACGGCGAGCAGGCCTTCGGCGCTGGCACCCACCTCGGACTCCGCGACAAGCAGCCCTACTGTCAGCGCGGCCTCCGCCAGCGTGGTGAGCTGGGCTCCGATCTCGGCATAAGGGGGCTGGCGAAGGCCAGGCTCGACCAGATGACCGAGGTCGGCCGCTGCGATGCCGAGGAGCAGCTCGCGGTAGCCGACGCGAAGAGCCTGCTCCGCTTCAAGCCCTGTGAGCATTCCACCTTCCGGCCGTAGGTGGCCGAGAAGACTGCTCACGTATTGATCCGGCTCAGTGCTCTTCTGCCCCACAAGGGTCTTCCAGCAGCCCGTGTTCGAGACCATGAAGTCCGCGAGTGCGCTCGAGGTGCCCAAGACACCGAGCATCCGGCCGCGGAACGTGCGATTGGTGCGCAGCGCCTGGTCGAGCCCGTTCCAGGCGGCCGGGTCGATTTCCCTGATCCGGTCCAGGCCGCTCAGTGCGAGATCGGGGTCCGCGGCGCGGGAAAGGGCGGACAACACGTCGGCGGCGGAGCCGTCCGGGCCGGATTCGGTCCACCAACCGGCAGCACGCAGCTGCCCGTCGGCACGGGGATCGGTGAAGCCGTATCTCGCCACGGAAGCGGTCGGCCTGGCGCGCTCAACCATCGGCTTCCACCGTAGTCGTCCTTCCGCCCAGGGCCAGACGGACGCGCACGGGAGCAAGGGACCTTTGCTACCACCTCGGCTCGCGCGGCAGCAAAGGTCCCTTGCTCCCTACTAAGCGGCGATCTTGCCGACTTCCTGTTCAGGGATGGGCGGGGCGGGGCTGGTGAAGCTGCTGGCGTTGACGGGGCTCCGCCGCGAAAGGAGGTAGATCCCAATGCCGATCGCGAGGCCCGCGACGCCTACGGCGATCGTCCCCACCGTGCCGGTCGAGGTCACGAGGCCGGCACCGGCGCCGACGATGGCGGCCGCCGGAAGTGTGAACAGCCATGCGACCACCATGCGACCGGCCGTGCGCCAGCGAACCGGTGACTCATTCCTCCCCACTCCGGAGCCGACGATGCCTCCGGAGCAGACGTGAGTCGTCGAAAGCGGAAAGCCGAAGTTGGTCGAGGCGAGAATGACGGCCGCCGAACTGGTCTGCGCGGCGAAGCCCTGCGGGCCATCGATGTCCGTCAGGCCTTTACCCAGCGTGAAGGTGATGCGCCAGCCGCCCAGATATGTGCCGAGCGCGAGCGCCAACGCCGCACTGACGATCACCCAGAGCGGCGGCCCTGCCCCGGCGGGAAGGGTGCCGGCGGTGATCATCGTCAGGGTGATGACACCCATGGTCTTCTGCGCATCGTTCGTGCCGTGGGCGAGTGACACCAGCGAAGCCGAGATGATCTGGCCGACTCTGAAGCCGGCGGTGCGGCCGCGGCGAACGAAGATCCGATAGACGAAGTACGTCACGATCATCGCGACGAGTCCGGCCAAGACAGGCGACAGCGCCGCCGGGACGAGGACCTTCTCGACGATCTTTCCGAAGTGGACGGAGTCCGTTCCGGCGGACACCCACGTGGCGCCGATCAGACCGCCGAACAGCGCGTGGGACGAGCTGGACGGTAGTCCGACGAACCAGGTGACCAGGTTCCACACGATCGCCCCGACCAGGCCGCCGAAAACGATCGCAGGTCCGATCTTGGTGTCGTCGACCAGTCCATTCGAGATGGTCTTTGCCACTTCGACCGACAGGAAGGCGCCGACCAGGTTCAGGACCGCGGAGATCGTCACCGCGACCTTGGGACGCAACGCCCCGGTGGCGATCGACGTCGCCATCGAGTTGGCCGTGTCATGGAACCCGTTTGTGAAATCGAAAATTAGGGCCGTGACGACGACGAGCACGACCAACACTGAGGGCTCCACCCCGACCTCCGAACCCTTCGAAACTCCCTTCGCAAGGTACCTGACAGGTAGACCCGAGTGTTAACAACCCATACGTATTTGAGACATAAGTCGTTAAGCCATCGGCAAAGTACGTTGACGGTCCGCAGCCGGAGCGAGGTCACCGGACACCAGTCGGACGAAGCGCTGGGCGAACGGCCGCCAGGTTTCGGTGATATCGGCATGCACCCGAGCCAGATTTTCCGGGGTCAGTACGTCCGGCCGGGTGAGTTCCGCCATTTCCGGTGCCTGCCGTGCCCAGTCGAGGACCACATCGGGCGTCGTCTCGATGTGGAACTGGACACCGTAGGCACAACGGTCGAATCGGAAAGCCTGGTAGGGATACCGCGGCGAGGAGGCGAGAAGCTCGGCTCCAGCGGGCAGCCGGGTGATCGCGTCGTTGTGGAACTGCAGGACGTCCTGCATGAGCGGCAGATCCGCGAACAGCGGGTCGGTCCAGGCAGCGTCCTTCTTGGACACAAGCCCCGGGCCGACCTCGGGTCCTTGATCGCCCGTGGCGACGCTGCCGCCCAGCGCCACCGCCAGGAGTTGGCTGCCGAGGCAGATCGCTAGCGTCGGGATCCGCGCGCCGGCGGCCTTCGAAAGAAGCTTCCGCACGTCCGCGAGCCACGGATGGGCTTCGTCGTCGTTGGCGCCCATCCCGCCGCCAAGGCATACGACACCGGCGTATCCGTCAAGATCGGTGGGGAGACTCTGATCGGGCAGCAACCGGATGTCGAGCTCGGCACCTGCCTCGGTGAGCCAGTCGCCGAGGGGGCCGATCGGATCTGATTCATCCGGCTGGATGACGAGCAACTTGGGAGCGGTCACCTCCCCAGCCTACGACCGCACCGACAGCAGGGGACCTTTGCTACCACGCGAGGAGGCGGCGGTAGCAAAGGTCCCTTGCTCCTCAGCGGTCAGCAGGCGCAGCGCGGGGCGGGTGCGGAGGTGTGTGCGGAGGTGTGTGCGGAAGGCAGAGTGTCTCGCTCAACGGGATAGCCGGCCGCTTGCCAGGCGGTGATACCGCCGGAGAGGCGTTTGACTTTGAAGCCGAGCTCCGCGAGTTTCAGAGCTCCTTTGGTCGCGGCGTTGCAGTGGATGCTCTCGCAGTAGCAGATGTAGACGAGTTCGCGGTCCAGCCCGCTGACCGACTCCGCTGTCATGTCCCGGTAAGGGAGATTGATCGCGCCGGGGATACGAGCGGACGCGAAGGCCTCGGAGGCTCTGGTCTCGACGACCACGTATCCCTGCTGGGCGCCGGCAGTGAGATCTCGGACCAGGTCGTCCGGGTCGACCTCGAGATCGAGTTCGGCGCGAAGGTGCGCGGCGGCGGTCGCGCTGTCCAGAGCCGGAAACGTCAGTGCGCGGGGTTCGGTCGTCATGGCTCAATCTTCGTGGTCAGTGATCATCCGCGACATCGGAGAATCCAGGTCTCGGCGGCGGCTAGCCTGGAGATCCCTGGCAGGTATGACGATCGACCTGGAGTTCTGTGAACCTCGATGATCTCGACTGGCAACTGCTCGAACTGCTCCAGTCCGACGGCCGGTTGACCTATTCGGAGCTCGGCCGGCGGGTGTCGCTGTCCGCGCCCGCGGTGACCGAGCGGGTTCGTCGGCTCGAGGAGAAGGGGATCATCACCGGGTACTCGGCGAGTGTCGACCTGACGAAGCTCGGGCTTCCGATTGAAGCGATGGTCCGGGCGAAGGTACGCAGCCTGGACACGGCACGCTTCCGCGAAACCATCCTCGCGTTGCCGCAGGTGCTCGACGCCGACCACGTCACGGGTGACGAGTGCTGGTTGGTGCGGGTCGCCTGCCGGAACACGGCGGAGCTGGAGGAACTCGTAGAGCGGATGCAGCGCTATGGCGAGACGACCACTTCGCTGGTCTTCTCGTCGCCTGTACGCCGGCGCGCGGTCCGCCGGGGATAGCTGCTGAGCGAGCCGCGGGGAGCAAGGGACCTTTGCTACCACTCGGCGAGGGCAGACACGAAAAAAGGGCTTGGGCCCCGGGAGAACTCGTGGTTCTCGACCGGGGCCCAAGCCCTATCTTCAAT
>NZ_JBFPJQ010000006.1:0-442647 GCF_041021335.1 Amycolatopsis sp. SB7-3 | reverse complement strand
CCCCACGTTCGGCACAGTCCTCATCGCAGTTCCACCTCCGCCCCGCGGTACAGCGGCCCCACCAGCAGGCTGCCCCAGTTCGGCACCTGGTCCGGCGTCGTGCCCATCGCCGGCGACACGAGCAGATCGATCAGCCGCTGCTCGTCCGGCGAGTTCACCATCGAACCTCCCGCGTTCCCGCCCGCGGGAATGGTCCCGTTCGAGGGCAGGGTGCCGTCGGGATCGCGCGGCGGGGCGGGTTTCGACGATCCGTCGTCGATGGCGCCGTCCGGCGGGTACTGCGGCCAGCGGCCCGGCGGCGGGACCTCCGGGTAGCACCGGGGCCCGCGTTTGTCGTTGTACTTCGGCTCGTCGACGCCGGGCAGGTACTTGCCCCGGCTCGGCGTGAACTCGATCGTCACCCGGCTGACCTCGGGATGTGCGGTGCCCTTGCCGAACGCGAGTTCCGCGCGGGGCACCGATCCGGCGAGCTGTTTGAGCAGGCACGGGTATTCCGGCGCGTATTTCGCGAGGACGTCCAAAGTGGGCTGCAGGTTGGTGGTGAGGCGGATCAGGTTGTCCTGGTTGACTTTCAGGAAGCTCGTCAGGTCGATCGAGGCCGCGGTCACGGTCGAGTAGACGTCGGCGAGCCCGCGCTGGCTCTCGACCAGGGTCTTGCTCGTGGTGGTCAGATCCGACAACGCGGCCAGCAGATCCGGCGCGGCCTTGTCGTAGATCGCGGCGGCGTCGGCGACCCCGGTGATGTCAGCCTTGAGGTCGGGCAGCGACGGGTTCACTTTGCCGAGGTACTCCGAAAGTCCCGCCATCGTCGCGCCGAGCTGCTTGCCCTGACCGTCCAAAGCGGACGCGACGGCGTTGAGCGTGCTGGCCATCTTCTCCGGCTGAACGGCCTGCAGCAACGGCATCACGTTGCCGAGCACGGTTTCCAGCTCGATCGCGCTGCTGCTGCGGTCCTGCGGGATGACGTCGCCCTCGGCGATGTGCCGCTCCGGCTTCTCGGGTATCTGCAATGCGACATACCGCTCGCCGAACAACGTCTTCGGCAGCAGGCGCGCGGACACGTTGGACGGGATGACCGAGGTCTTGTCCGGCTGCAGCGCCAGATCCATCGTCGCGCGGTCACCGTGGGCCTGGATCGCGCGGACCTCGCCGACGACCATCCCCCGCACTTTGACATCCGCGCCTTCGCGCATTTGGTTGCCGATGCGGTCGGTCTCCAGTTTCACCAGGGTCACCGAAGTGAAGGCCTTCTGGTAGAAGGCGATGGTGGTGACGAAGAACAGCACGACCACCACGAGGAAGATCAGCCCCAGCACCTGGTGCCGGAGCCGCTGCAGCAGCATCCTCCTGTTCACCCGGAAATCCTCACTGTCGTGGTGGCGCCCCAGATCGCCAGGCTCAGGAAGAAGTCGAGCACCGAGATCAGCACGATCGACGTCCGCACCGCGCGGCCGACCGCGACGCCGACCCCGGCGGGCCCGCCGCTGGCGGTATAGCCGTAGTAGCAATGGGACAGGATGACGAGCACGCTGAAGATGATCACCTTGAGGAACGACCAGAGCACGTCCTCGGGCGGCAGGAACAGCGTGAAGTAATGGTCGTAGGTGCCCGCGGACTGGCCGTAGAGCCAGATGGTGATCTGCCGCGACGCGAGATAGGACGAAAGCAGCCCGACGGCGTACAGCGGGATCACCGCGGTGACGCCGGCGATCACCCGCGTCGTCACCAGATACGGCATGCTCGGCACACCCATCACTTCGAGCGCGTCGATCTCCTCGGAGATCTTCATCGCGCCCAGTTGCGCGGTGAACCCGCAGCCGACGGTGGCCGAAAGCGCGAGCCCGGCCGAAAGCGGCGCGACCTCGCGGGTGTTGAAGTAGGCCGAGATGAACCCGGTCAGCGCGGCGGTGCCGAGCTGGTTCAGCGCCGAATAGCCCTGCAGGCCGACGATGAGACCGGTGAACAGGGTCATCCCGATCATCACGCCGAGCGTCCCGCCGATCACCGCGAGCGCGCCGGTGCCGAAGCTGACTTCGGTCAGCAGGCGGAAGATCTCGCGGCCGTAGCGCCGGATCGTGCGCGGGGTCCACGCCAGCGCGCGGAAGTAGAACGACAGCTGGCCGCCGAAGCCTTCCAGCATCGCACCCGGGCGCGCGATGATCTCGAGCGTCCGATCGGAGACAGCGGGTTCGCCTGCCATGTCACATCGCCTTCGGCGGCACGATCCGCAGATAGATCGCGGTCAGCACTACGTTGATCAGGAACAGCAGCAGGAACGTGATGACCACGGCCTGGTTCACCGCGTCGCCGACGCCCTTCGGCCCGCCCGCCGGGTTCAGCCCGCGGAACGCCGCGACCACCCCGGCGACGAAACCGTAGAGGAGCGCCTTGATCTCGCTGATCCAGAGGTCCGGCACCTGCGCGAGCGCGTTGAAGCTGGCGAGATACGCGCCCGGCGTGCCGCCCTGCATGACGACGTTGAAGAAGTAGCCGCCGAGCACGCCGACGACGCTGACCAAACCGTTCAGCAGCACCGAAACCACGATCGCCGCGAGCACGCGGGGCACGATCAGGCGCTGGATCGGGTTGACCCCGAGCACCTCCATCGCGTCGATCTCTTCGCGGATCTTGCGGGCGCCGATGTCGGCGCAGACCGCGCTGCCGCCCGCGCCCGCCACCAGCAGCGCGGTGATCAGCGGGCTCGCCTGCTGCACGATCGCGAGCGCGCTCGCCGCGCCGGTGAACGACTGCGCGCCGATCTGCTGCGTCAGCGATCCCAGCTGCAGTGCGATGACCGCGCCGAACGGGATCGCCACGAGTGCCGTGGGCAGGATGGTGACACTGGCGAAGAACCAGCACTGCTGGATCCATTCGCGGAACTGGAACGGTCGTTTGAAGATCGCGCGCAGGACTTCCCACGACAGCGTCGCGAGCCTGCCGACCTGTGTGAGCGCACCCGTACCCGGGACGGACACCGATGCGTTCACAGAACCTCCCAGTAGCCTGCCCCGAGTCTTACTCCACCTGTCAACGCCCCATTGCGTTAGCGGTGTTCACTTTGCTCTCGGCACCTCCGCGCTAGAACTTGAGAGCGTGCGTCGCGGTCGCGCCGCCGTCGGCGACGAACTCCGCGCCCGTGCTGTACGAACTTTCGTCACTGGCCAGGAACAACACGAGTTTCGCGATGTCCTCCGGCTGTCCGACGCGGCCGAGGGCGACCTTCTTGCCGACCCACGACATGTCGACTTTCTGCCCGCCCGCGGCGGCCGCGACCATCGGGGTGTCGATCGCGCCGGGGTGGACCGAATTGACCCGGATGTTCTTCGCGCCGAGTTCGAGCGCGGCGACCTTGGTCATCCCGCGGATCGCGAACTTGCTCGCGGTGTAGGCGACGAGGAACGGCATCCCGGCGAGCCCCTCCACTGAGGACACGTTGACGATGGAGCCGCCTCCGGCCCCGGTCATCGGTTCAACGACCGAGCGCATCCCGAGAAACGCGCCGATCTGGTTGACCCGGACGACGCGTTCGTAGTCGGCGAGCGTGGTCTTGCCCAGTTCCGAGAAGTGCAGGATGCCCGCGTTGTTGACCAGCACGGTCGGGGGGCCGAACTCCGCCTGGGTGCGCTCGATCGCCGCGTCCCATTCGGCTTCGTCGCCGACGTCGAGATGCTGGTAGACGGCCGCTTCGCCGAGATCGGCGGCGAGTTTCTTGCCGTCGAGGTCGTTGATGTCGGCGATCACCACGCGCGCGCCCTCGGCGACGAAAAGCCGCGCGGCCGCCTCGCCCTGCCCGCGGGCACCGCCGGTGATCAGCGCTACCTTGCCGTCGAGCCTGCCCATCGTCATCTCCTCCGATTCACGGCAGCGACATGATCTCGGACGCGGAGAACATCCGCTCCGGGTCGCGGTCGGCGAAGTAGCCGCCCACGCTGGTGGCGAGTTCTTCGGGGGTCCAGGTGCCGTTGGCGGTGTCGAACCGCTGTTCCACCGACGGCGGCCGCATCAGCGCGACCATCCCGCCGTAGACGAGGAACACCTGACCGTTGACGCGATCCGCGTCCGGCGAGCAGAGGAAGGCCACGAACGGCGCGACGTGGTCGACCGAAAGCGGGTCGATCCCCTCCGGCGCGTCGGCGCCGAAGACGGCTTCGGTCATCGCCGTGCGGGCGCGCGGGCAGATCGCGTTGGCGCGAACCCCGTAACGGGAGAGACCGCGCGCGGTGGAGACGGTCAGCGCGGCGATGCCCGCCTTGGCCGCGCCGTAGTTCGGCTGGCCGGGGGCGCCGAGCAGGAACGACTCCGACGCGGTGTTGACCACCCGGCCGTACACCGGCGCGCCGTCCACTTTGGACTTGTCGCGCCAGTACGCCCCGGCGTTGCGTGAAAGCAGGAAATGCCCGCGCAGGTGGACGCGGAGCACCGTGTCCCATTCGTCGTCGGTCATCGAGAAGAGCATCCGGTCGCGCAGCACACCCGCGTTGTTGACCAGGACGTGCAGCCCGCCGAAGTGGTCGACGGCGGCGGTGAGCAGCGCGTCGGCGGTCGCGGACTCCGACACGTCGCCGGTGACCGCGATGGCCTTGCCGCCCTCGGCCTCGATCTCGTCGGCCACCGCCTGCGCGGCGGTGGACACGTCGTTGACCACGACCGACGCTCCCGCGGCGGCCAGCGCCAGCGCCTCGGCCCGGCCGAGTCCCGCGCCGGCGCCGGTCACGATGGCCGTCTTGCCGTCCAAACTCACTCCGGGCCTCCTTGCCTCTCCGCACACACTAGAATCTGTTCTTGTTCGACGCAAGCAGCAAATAAACGGTGCTAACCACGTATGAGCAGCGCGTTTTTCGGGCAGCTCGCCACGGCTTGAGTAACACGTTCTACTTGATTCTGCGGAACCTCGCCTGTCGCGAGGACAAGCTCCTCGTCGTCATCGAGATCGAAGACCTCCGGCGCGAAGCCGACACAGATCGCGTTCGCCTCGCAGAGTGAGCGATCGACGTCGATCTCCATATTCCCTCCTCGCCGTCACACCTGGTACAACTAGAACAGGTTCTACCCTACCGCCGCGAGCGGCCATGGCACCAGTAACGAGCACCGACGGCAGAGGTGACGGATGCGGATCGACTACACGCCGGAGCAGCGGGCACTGGCGGGCGAACTCCGGGAGTACTTCGCCGGGCTGATGACCCCGGAGCGCCGCGAAGCCCTGGCCGGCGACGGCGGCGAGTACGGCAACGGCCTGGTGTACAAGGAAATCGTCCGCGACCTCGGCAGGGCGGGCTGGCTCGCGATCGGCTGGCCCCGCGAGTACGGCGGGCAGGACCGGCCGATGCTCGACCAGCTCATCTTCACCGACGAGGCGGCCGCGGCGGGGGTGCCCGTCCCGTTCCTGACGGTGAACACCGTCGGCCCGACGATCATGCGGTACGGCACCGAAGAACAGAAGGCGTTCTACCTGCCGAAGATCGCCGCGGGCGAGCTGCACTTCGCGATCGGCTACTCCGAGCCGGGCGCGGGCACCGACCTGGCGGCGCTGCGCACGCGCGCGATCCGCGACGGGGACGACTACGTCATCAACGGCCAGAAGATGTGGACGAGCCTGATCGAGTACGCCGACTACATCTGGCTGGCCGCCCGCACCGACCCCGAGGCGCATCGGCACAAGGGCCTGAGCATGCTGATCGTGCCGACGTCGGCCCCCGGTTTCTCCTGGACGAAGGTGCACACCGTCGCCGGGCCGGGCACGAGCGCGACCTACTACGACGACGTCCGCGTCCCGGTGACCTCCCGGGTCGCGGGCGAGAACGAGGGCTGGCCGCTCATCACGAACCAGCTCAACCACGAGCGGGTCGCGCTGACCTCGGCCGCGCCGATCCAGACGTCGCTGCGCGAGGTGCGCGCCTGGGCGCAGACCACGAAACTGCCCGACGGCACCCGCGTCGCCGACCAGCCGTGGGTGCGGCTGCACCTGGCGCGGATCCACACCCACGCCGAGTACCTGAAACTGCGGAACTGGCGGATCGCCTGGGCCGCCGCCAGCAGCGAGCTCGGCCCCGA
Organism: Amycolatopsis sp. SB7-3; assembly: GCF_041021335.1. NCBI lineage: Bacteria > Bacillati > Actinomycetota > Actinomycetes > Pseudonocardiales > Pseudonocardiaceae > Amycolatopsis > Amycolatopsis sp. SB7-3. Next base: position 436,596 of record NZ_JBFPJQ010000006.1, on the reverse strand, counting down.
GGAGGCGTCGGCGACCAAGGTGTTCGGCACGGAGTTCGCGACCGAGGCCTACCGGCTGATGATGGAGATCCTCGGCGCGGGCGCGGTGGTCCGCGAGGGCTCCCCCGGCGCCCAGCTGCGCGGCCGGATCGAACGGCTGCACCGCTCGTCGCTCATCCTCACCTTCGGCGGCGGCGCCAACGAGATCCAGCGGGACATGATCGCCGCGACCGCACTCGGCCTGCCCGTCACGCGCTAGGAGACATCCATGGACTTCACGCTCACCGAAGCGCAGCGAGACCTCGCGTCGCTCACGCGCCGGATCCTCACGGACAAGGTCACCCCCGAGGTGCTGGGGCCGCACGGTTCCGGCGGCTTCGACGCTCCACTGTGGACTGCACTGGCCCAGGCGGGCGTACTCGACGCGGCGCTGCCGCAGTCGGTCGGCGGTGGCGGGTTCGGGCTGCTGGAGCAGTGCTCGGTACTCGCCGAGATCGGCCGCGCGGTCGCTCCCGTGCCGTATCTGACCTCGGTGGTCATGGGCGCGGCGGCGGTGGCCTCCTTCGGGGACGGAAGGCTCGCCGAACGCTGGATCGTCCCGGTCCTGCGCGGTGACCACGTCCTCGCGGTGGCGTTGCCGGATTACGGCGTACCGTGCGGGTTCACGGCCGAGACCGACGGCGACGGCTGGCGGCTGACCGGCGCGCAGACCGCGGTGCCGTCGGGCGCGTTCGCGCACGGGTTCCTCGTCGAAGCCGCCATCGACGGCGGCCGTCAGGTGTTTCTGCTCGACCGGGACGCGGTGACGGTCTCGCCGCAGCGGACCGTCGACCACGCCGACGCGGCGCTCGTCGAACTGTCCGGCGCGAAGGCCACGGTGTCCTTGGGCGACGTCGGCGAATGGCTGCGGCTGCGAGGCACGATCGGGGTCTGCGCGCAGCAGCTCGGCGTCGTCGAACGGGCTTTGGAGCTGACCGCGGCGTACGCGCGGGAGCGCAAGCAGTTCGGGCATCTGATCGGGAGTTTCCAGGCGGTGCGGCAGCGGCTCGCCGACGCCTACGTCGACGTCGAAGCCGTCCGGCTGACGTTGTGGCAGGCGGCCTGGCGGCTGAGCGAAGGGCTTCCGGCGGCCGAAGAGGTCGCGACGGCGAAGTTCTGGGCGGCCGAGGCCGGGCACCGTGTCGCGCATACCGCCGTGCACATCCACGGCGGGGTCGGCATCGACGTCGACCACACCCTGCATCGCTACTTCGTCGCGGCGAAGCGGCTCGAGTTCACCTTCGGCGGGGCGACCGCGCAGCTGGGCGGGCTCGGCGACCTCCTGGCCGCGGCTCCGGCATGACCCCCACGGTCACGGAACTCCTGCTCGCGCGGGCGGAGGACCACTCGACCGGGTTGCTGTTCGAGGACCGGCGCTGGACCTGGGCCGAACACGTCCGGGCCTGCGCCGGATACGCCGCCGCGCTCGCCGGGATCCTGCGTCCCGGCGGGCATTTCGGCTTGCTGGCGGACAACGTCCCCGAGTTCTCGTTCCTGCTCGGCGGGGCGGCGCTCTCGGGGCACGTGCTGGCCGGCCTGAACCCGACGCGGCGGGGCGCGGCGCTCGCCCGGGACATCGCGCTGGCCGACTGCGAGCTGGTGTTCGTCGAGGAGAAGTACCTTCCGCTGCTGTCCGAGGCGGGCGTGCCGGTGCTGCCGCTGAGCGAGCTCGAACCGGCCCGGGAGGCCGTGGTCCCCGTGGCCGCGAAGCCCGAAGACCTGCTCATGCTGATCTTCACCTCCGGCACCAGCGGCGACCCGAAGGCCGTCCGGTGCACGCACGGGAAGATCGCCTACCCCGGCGAGATGCTGGCGACGCGGTTCGGTCTGTCCACAGAGGACAAAGTCTACGTGTCGATGCCGATGTTCCACTCCAACGCCATCATGGCGGGCTGGTCGGTCGGGCTCGCGGCGGGCGCGGGGATCGCGCTGCGGCGGCGCTTCTCGGCCTCCGGTTTCCTGCCGGACGTCCGGAAATTCGGGGCGACTTACGCCAACTACGTCGGCAAGCCATTGTCCTATGTGCTCACCACGCCCGCGCGGGACGACGACGCCGACAATCCACTGGAACTGGTCTATGGCAACGAAGGCGCGGAGGCCGACCTCGCTGCGTTCGGTACGAGGTTCGGCTGCCACGTGGTCGACGCGTTCGGTTCGACCGAAGGCGGCGTGAACTTCGGCAGGGACGCCACCACTCCGCCCGGTTCGCTCGGCCGCTTGCTCGACGGCGTCGCAGTCCTCCATCCGGAAACCGGGAAACCCTGTCCCCCGGCGGAATTCGGCGAAGGCGGGAAGCTGCTCAACGCCGCCGAAGCGGTCGGGGAACTGGTCAACACCGGTGGTCCCGGCTTCTTCGCCGGGTACTACGGTGATCCCGAGGCCGAAGCCGAGCGGATGCGCGACGGGATGTACCACACCGGCGACCTGGCGTACCTCGACTCGGACGGTTACTGCTATTTCGCGGGCAGGCTCGGCGATTGGCTGCGCGTCGACGGGGAGAACCTCGGCACCGCACCGATCGAACGCGCGCTCCTGCGGCATCCCGCCGTCAGCGAGGCGGCCGTGTACGGCGTCCCGGATCCGCGCGTCGGCGACCAGGTGCTGGCCGCACTGGTCTGCCGGACGCCGATCGACGCCGACGAGTTCGCCGCTTTCGTTGCCACGCAAGGTGATCTCGGGCCGAAACAGTGGCCCCGGTTCGTCCGGGTGCTCGACGCGCTGCCCCGGACGGCCACGCACAAGGTGCTCAAACGGGAACTGGCCGCGGACGGCACCACCGACGCCCTGGAGCTCCGCTACCCCCGCGTTCAGTCCTCTGAATGCGATAGTTCGCATTCAGAGGACTAAACGCGGAAGGGGACCCGGGGGCCGATCCCAGGGTCGCGACCGGTGATCTTCCCGATGTCCGCGGCCGGGCGCGCTCCCTACGTTCGGTGCCATGAAACGAACAACGCGCCGGATCGGCGTACTCGCCACCGCACTCGCCCTTCCCGCCGTCCTCCTCGCGCCGTCCGCGTCGGCGGCCCCCGTCCGCTTGAGCCTGCCCGCGCCGACCGGCCCGTTCGCGGTCGGCGCCACCGACCTCCACCTGATCGACCGCTCCCGCCAGGACCCGTGGGTTCCCGGCACCCCAAGGGAACTGATGGTCACCGTCCGGTACCCGGCATTGCCGAGCGGAAAGCCGAAGGCGCCGTACATGGCGCCGGGTGTCGCGAAGGTGGTGGCCGAAGGCGACGCCGCCAAACTCGGCATGCCGTCGGACCGGCTCGACTACCGCTTCCCCACCCACTCCCGGATCGGCGCGCCCGCGATCGGCGGCGGACGGCCGGTCGTGCTGTATTCACCCGGGGGCACGTTGTCGCGTTCGCACGGCACCACGCAGCAGGAACAGCTCGCGAGCGAGGGCTACGTCGTGGTGGCCATCGACCACACCCACGAAGCGGAAGCGGTGGAGTTCCCCGGCGGCCGTGTCGAGAAGAAAGCCTTGCCGCCGTCGAGCATCGAGGTGTCGAAACGCGTGATCGAGACCCGCGTGCGGGACACGCGTTTCGTCCTCGACTCGCTCGGCCTGGGCCAAGTCGGCATGTTCGGCCATTCCGCCGGCGGGTTCACCGCGGGCGAGACGATGGTGAGCGACCGGCGCGTCGTCGCCGGGGCGAATCTGGACGGCAGCATGGCCCACTCGCAGTCTCAGCGGATCTTCGGCCGCGTCGCCGACGAAGGACTGGACCGGCCGTTCCTGCTGATGAGCGCCGGCGACCACAGCGCGGCGTCGGACGCGTCCTGGCAGGAGTTCCAGCGCAACCAGCGCGGCTGGACCGGGGAAACACGGCTGCCGGACGGTGAGCACTTCAGCTTCACCGATTATCAGACCCTGCTGCCGCAACTGGGGAACGCGCCGGCCGCGTTCGTCGGCACCATCGATCCCGCACGGAGCGTCGCCGTCCAGCGCGCCCGGCTCTCGGCGTTCTTCGCCGAGCACCTGCGTCACCGAAGCAGCGACGCGACCAAAGTGTCCTTGAGCCAGGCTTCGTAGTCGTCGTGACTCCACCCGGCCTCGGCTACGAGGCTGGTGTGGACGTCGGCGCTCATCAGGGCCACGGCGATGTCCGTGGCCCTCGGCACCAGGGCGCGGCCGCTCTTCCGGACACGGTCCATGACCATCTCGACGCCGAGCCGGTTGCGCCGCGCGCCCTCCGCCTGGGTCGCGGCGATATCCGGATCGACGGCCGCGCCGGAGCTCAGCATCGCGACGATGTCCCCGCAGCGTTCCCGGACCTGGCGGGCGACCGTGGCGAGCAGGCCGAGCAGCGCGACCGGATCGTCGGTCCGCTGTGCCTCGGCGACGAGGTCGGGGATCCCGGCCTCGTCGTCGAGGAGGTCGACGAGACCGCCGAGGACACCGGCCTTCGACCCGAAGTGCGCGTAGATGGTCTGCGGTGAGACCCCTGCCTCTTGGGCGATGACGCGGATCGGCGTCCGCGCGTACCCGCGCTCGGCGAACAGGCCGCGGGCCGCCGTCAGGATCGTGCGCAGCGTCAGCGCCTCACGGCGATCGCGCAACCGGACGATGCCGGGAAGGTCCGCCGACATGTATGCTCCTCGAAAGTTGGAACGTTGTTCTAACTAATGGATCGTTGTTACAGGAGGATAGCGATGTCCACCGAGGAGATCATCACCGCGCTGGAACGTGCCTGGAACGCGGGCGACGGTGAGGCGTGGGCGGCGAACTTCGCCGAGGACGCGGACTTCGTCGACGTCGTCGGCCGGATCCAGCGCGGCCGCGCGACGATCGCGCGCGAGAGCCAGAACATCTTCGACACCATCTACCGGGGAAGCACGCTGAGGATTCGCCAGGTGTCGAGCCGCCCGCTCGGCGGCGGGTTCGACCTCGTGCACACCGCGACCGTGCTGACCATCCCCGCCGGGCCCCTGGCCGGGGAAGCACGGGCGGTGCAGACGAAACTCGTCCACGGCGGGCTGATCGTCGCGTTCCACAACACCATCCGCGGCGATATCGCGACGTTCACCCAGCACGACAAGGACCTCGCGGCCCGCTCGCCCCAAGAGTGGGAGCTCAAGCAGGGGCGTTGATCGGCCGCAGCCGTCGCGGCCCCGTGTCGGGACGGGACGGTGGCGGGCCCAGCACGATCCGGGCGTTGGCCACGAAAGCGCCGTCCGGCGAGGCGAGGATCGGGTCGAGCGTCATCGACCGGACCTCGGGGTTGTCCTCGGCGAGCGCCGCGACGCGCAGCACGATGTCCTGGAGCGCGGCCAGATCCGCCGGTTCGTCACCGCGGTAGCCGGTGAGCAGCGGCGACGTCCGCGGTTCGCGGAGCAGGGTGGCGGCGTCGACGTCGGTCAGCGGGACGGCGCGGTAGGCCCGGTCCCCCAGCAGCGTGCTGACCAGACCGGACAGCCCGAACGACACGAGCGTGCCGAACGACGGGTCGTCCTGCAGCCCGATCACGCAGGACAGGCCCTTGGGCGCCATCCGCTGGACGTAGACCTCGTCGTCGCCGGAGATCTCCCGCAGATCGAGGTATGCCCGGCGCACTCCGTCCACAGAGGACAGATCGAGCCGCACCCCGGCGAGGTCCGGCCTGCCGCGCAGCCGTTCGTCGATGGCCTTGAGCGTGACCGGGAAGCCCAGGTCCTCGGCCGCTTTCACCGCTTCGTCCGCGGAGGTCACGACCCGGAACGGGACGACGTCGATGCCGTAGCAGCCCAGGAGCCGGACCACGTCGTCGTCGGAGAGCAGCGTCGTCTTGCCGTCCTCGGCCGCCAGCAGTTCGGCGACGATCACCTGCGCCTGCTCGGCGTGCAGGCCGGCGGGACGCACGAGGTTGCCCTGCGGCCGCTGCCGCCAGGCGGCGTACCGCACGACCCGCGCGAGCGCGTTCACCGCGCGTTCCGGGCTCGGGTACGACGGGACCGAACCCCGCGTCGGCACGCCGTCCTCCGACAGCACGGCCAGCTCGTCCGGCACGCCCTCGACGGCGAGGAAGGTCGACACGATCGGCTTGTTCTTGTCCATCTCGACGACGGCCTCCCGCAACGCGCGGGCGTACGCGGTCCCCGGGATCGCGAGCGGTGGCACGAAAACCACAACGAGCGCGTCGGTGTCCGGGGAGTTGAGCGCCTCGCGCACGGCGGCGGCGAATTCCTCCGGGCTCGCCTGCGGCCCGACGTCGACCGGGTCGGCGGTCAGCCGGAGGCCGTGCGCCCGCGCCGTGTCGGCGGCGAGCAACCCGATGGCGCTGGAGTTGCCCACGATGGCGATCCGCGGCCCGGCGGGCAGCGGCTGATGGGCGAAGACCAGCGCGGTGTCGAAGAGCTGCGCGAGCGTGTCGACGCGGACGACACCCGCCTGCTCGAACAGGGCCTGGACACTGGATTCGTCGACCTCCGCCGAGGTCGCGGCGAGCTGCGGGCGGACGGCGTGCCTGCCGGATTTCACCGCCACCACCGGCTTCGTCCGCGCCAGCCGCCGCGCGAGCCGCGCGAACTTGCGCGGGTTGCCGAACGATTCCAGATACAGCAGGACGAGATCGGTCGCCGGATCGGTCTCCCAGTACTGGAGCAGGTCGTTGCCGGAGACGTCGGCCCGGTTCCCCGCCGAGACGAACGTCGAAAGCCCGAGGCCGCGTGCTTCGGCGTCGGCCAGGATCGCGGTGCCCAGCGCGCCGGACTGGCAGAAGAACCCGGTGCGGCCGCGCGCGGGCAGGCGGGGCGCGAGGGTGGCGTTGAGCCGGACCGAGGCGTCGGTGTTGAGCACGCCCAGCGCGTTCGGGCCGACGACGCGCATACCGTGTGCCCTGGCCTCCCCGACCAGCCTCAGTTCGGCGTGCAGCCCGTGCGGCCCGGCCTCGGCGAACCCGCCGGAGACGATCAGGAGGGTCTTGACCCCCTTGGCCAGCGCACCGTCCAAAACGGACTCGACGGCCTCGGCGGGCACCGCGACCAGCGCGAGGTCGACGTCCTCGGGGATGTCCACGACGGACGGATAGGCACGGACGCCGCGGACGGATTTGTGCTCCGGATTGACCGGGTAGACCGTGCCGGCGAAATCGGCGCTGAGCAGGTTGGTGAGGGCGACGTAGCCGATCTTCGTCGGATCGGTGGACGCGCCGATCACCGCGACCGACTTCGGATGCAGCAGGTTGTGCACGCTGCGGGCCTCCGCGGCCTGCTCCCGGGAACGGGCGACCGCGAGCGACTCCTCGGTCGGGTCGATGTCGAACTCCAGGTGCAGCACGCCTTCTTCGATCTCGCGGCTGACCTGGTAGCCCGCGTCACGGAACACGCGCACCATGCCCGCGTTCTCGGCGAGCACCTCGGCGACGAAGCGGCGCAGCCCGGATTCCGAGGCGGCCGCGGCCAGATGCTCCAGGAGGATCGACCCGAGCCCGCGGCCCTGATGGGCGTCGTCGACGACGAACGCGACCTCGGCCGAGGGCCCGTGTTCCAGCCGTTCGTACCGGCCGACCGCGACGATGTCGTCGCCCAGCAGCGCGACGAACGCGACCCGGTCGTGGTGGTCGACGACGGAGAACCGTTCGAGGTCGCGCTGCGGGATCCGCGGATAGGCGCCGAAGTACCGGAAGTACCGGGTGCGTTCGGACAACCGGCCGTGGAAGGCGACGAGGCCGTCGGCGTCGCTCGGGATCACCGGGCGCAGGTGCACCGTGCCGCCGTCGGAGAGCAGGACGTCGGCCTCCCACTCACGCGGGTAGTCGTAGGGGTCGCGTTTGGTGTCCTCACTGACCATGTTCAGTCCCTCGGATCGTCCGGATCGAGGCCGTGCAGGGGGAAGATCGCGCGGCGGGTGTCGCGGATGGCGATGTCGACCGGTTCGTCCTCGCCATCCCCCCACGGGACGAAGGCGGTGTCGCGGTCGTCGGACATGCCGGGCGGGATCTCGGCCTTCGGCGCCGCCCTGGTGATCGACGCGACCCAGTTCGGCGGCAGCGACGTCGCCGGGTCGACGTCGCGGTCGAGCACGGTGGCGAGCAGATGGGTCCAGGACCGGGGCACCACCCGGATCAGCTGGTAGCCACCGCCGCCCACGGCCAGCCAGCGGCCATCGGTATGCGTCTCGGCCAGTTCGCGCAGCCTGCGGTAGATGGCGCGGTGGCCGTCCACGGAGAGCGAGAGGTCCGCCAGCGGGTCTTCTTCGTGCGAGTCGACGCCGCATTGGGTGACGAGGATCTGCGGCCGGAACTGCTCCAGCAGCGACGGCACCACCGCCTCGAACGCCCGCAGCCAGCCGCCGTCACGGGTACCGGGCGGCAGCGGCAGGTTGACCGAGGTGCCCGCGGCCCCGCCCTTGCCGATCTCGGCCGAGTAGCCCGTGCCCGGCCACAACGTGAACGGGTGCTGGTGCAGGGAAACGGTCAGCACCCGCGGGTCGTCGTAGAACGCCGTCTGCACGCCGTCGCCGTGGTGGACGTCGGTGTCGACGTACGCGACGCGATCGAAGCCGTGGTCCAGCAACCACGAGATCGCGACCGAGCAGTCGTTGTAGACGCAGAAGCCCGACGCCTTGCCCGGCATCGCGTGATGCAGGCCGCCGGCGATGTTGACCGCCCTGGTCGCCTCGCCCTCGGCGATCTTCCGCGCGGCCAGCAGCGTCGAGCCGACGACGAGCGTGGAGGCCTCGTGCATGCCGGTGAACACCGGGTTGTCCTCGGTGCCGAGCCCGTGCGCGAAATCGGCACCGGTCATCGGCGCCTGCCGGACGGCCTCGATGTACTCGCCGAGGTGCACGCGGCGCAGCTCGTCCTCGCCCGCCGGGCCGGGGATCAGCAGTTCGACCCCGTCGAGCACGCCGAGTTCGGTGGCGAGCCGGATGGTCAGCTCGAGCCGCACCGGATTGAACGGATGCTCGCCGCCGAGGTCGTAACCCAGCAGCGAGGAGTCCCATACGACGGCCGGTGCTCGCATGGTCGGAACTCTAGTGCCCGGACGCGGCTCGTGCGCCATTCCGCGCGTCAGCCGGGCAGATCCCCCGTGGCCACCGGGCGCTCCGGATCACGGGACCAGTGCGACCACGAACCCGTGTACAGCGCTGCGGGCTCCGGGTGGCCGGCGACCTCGAGCGCGAGCACGACGGACGAGGCGGTGACGCCCGATCCACAGTAGACACCGACCGGTGTCTCCGGGGCCACGCCGAGCCCTTCGAACCGCTCGGCCAGCTCCGAGGCGTCTCGCCAGCGGCCGTCCTCCCCGACGTGCCCGGAGAAGGGCGCGTTGACCGCGCCGGGGATATGCCCGGCGCGCGGGTCGATCGGCTCGGTCTCGCCCGCGTACCTCGGCCGCGCCCGTGCGTCGAAGAGCAGCCCGTCCCTCGCGAGAGCGGCGGCTCCAGCCGCGTCGAGCACCGGCATGCCGCCCGGCTCGACGACGATGTCGCCCTCCGCCGGTGACGGGATCTCGTCGGTGAGCGGGCGCTCTTCCTCCGCCCACGCGGCGAACCCGCCGTCCAGCACGGCGACCTCGGCGTGCCCGGCCCAGCGCAGCAGCCACCACGCCCGGGCCGCGACCGAACCGTCGGAGTCGTCGTAGACCACCACCGGGTGACCGGCGCGGACCCCGGCCGCCCGCAGGTGCCGCTGCAACGTCTCCGGCTCGGGCAACGGGTGACGGCCGCCCTCCCCCGGCTCCCCGGCGAGCGCCGTGTCGAGGTCGACGTACACCGCGCCCGGGAGATGCGCCTCACGGTAGGAATCGGCGCCGGGCGGCCCGGCGAGCCGCCAGCGGACGTCGAGGACTACGGAGCGTGCGGATTCCGGCCCGGAGAGCCGCTCGGCGAGTTCGCTGGTGGTGATCATGGGGCGCATGGGCCCATCTTCCCGTGCCCCACGTCTCCATGCCCAGCTTGGGGGACTTTTCCCGCCTCGGTGCTTGTTCTCCCCACGCCTGCGTCGCTGTCGGTGCCAGCGACTACGATGAGCAACGCGGACGAAGGGGACAGCGTGAACGATCTCATCGACACCACAGAGATGTACTTGCGTACCATCTACGAGCTCGAAGAAGAAGGTGTCGTCCCGCTGCGGGCCCGGATCGCGGAGCGGCTGCAGCAGAGCGGCCCGACCGTGAGCCAGACCGTCGCCAGGATGGAACGCGACGGACTGGTCGTGGTCGCGGACGACAGGCACCTGCAGCTGACCGAGCACGGTCGCGAGCTCGCCATCGCGGTCATGCGCAAGCACCGGCTGGCCGAGCGCCTCCTGGTCGATGTCATCGGCCTGGAATGGGAGCACGTCCACAACGAGGCCTGCCGCTGGGAACACGTGATGAGCGAGGCCGTCGAGCGCAAGCTGGTGAAGCTGCTCGACCACCCGACCACGTCGCCCTACGGCAACCCGATCCCGGGGCTGGACAAGCTCGGCGACGGTGATCCCGCCCCGCCCGCCGAAGCCGACCTCGTGCGGCTCGACGAGTTCGCCCGCATGGGTGGCGGCGAGGTCGAGATCCGCCGCATCGCCGAGCACGTGCAGCTGGACGAGACGCTGATGACGGAGCTCAAGTCGGTCGGCATCGTGCCCGGCAGCCGGGTCAAGGTCGGCAAGACGGCGCCCGGCGGCACCATCGAGGTCACCGGCGGGAGCAGCACCGCGCAGGTGCCCGTCTCGGCGTTGCACGCCGTGCTGGCGCAGGCCAGGTGAGCGCCGCGTCCGACGCCGCGGAGACCTTCCAGGACCTCCACGGCCGGGCTCCGGCCGGCGTCTGGTCCGCACCGGGCCGGGTGAACCTGATCGGTGAGCACACCGACTACAACGACGGTTTCGTGCTGCCGTTCGCCCTCCCGCACCGGCTCGCCGCCGCGGCGTCGCCGCGCGAGGACGGTGTGCTGACCGTGGCCACCCTCGGCTCGGACGGGCGGGTCCAGGAATCCGGCCCGCTCACCATCGCCGATCTGCGGCCCGGCTCGGTGGAGGGGTGGGCCGCGTACCCGGCCGGGGTCGCGTGGGTCCTGCGGGACCAGGGCCTCACCGGCGGTGCGGACGTGGCGATCGCGGGGAACGTGCCCTCGGGGGCTGGCCTTTCCTCCTCCCACGCGCTCGAATGCGCCGTCGCGCTCGCCCTCCTGGGGCTGGCGGGCATCACCCCGGGGACCGGCGCGGGTGCGCCGACCCTGCACGAGGTGGCCCGCTGGGTGCAGCGTTCGGAGAACGACTTCGTCGGGGCGCCGACCGGCCTGCTCGACCAGACCGCTTCCCTGTGCTGCACGGAATCGAACGTGCTGTTCCTCGACGTCCGTTCCGGTGAGCTGGAGCAGGTGCCGTTCCCGCTGGAGGAATCCGGCGTCCGGATCCTGATCATGGACAGCCGCACGAAGCATTCGCACGCCGAGGGCGGCTACGGCGAACGCCGCCGGGGCTGCGAGCGCGCCGCGGAGCTGCTCGAAGTGAAGGCGCTGCGGGACATCGGCGTCGACGGGCTGGACACCGCGCTCGCCAAGCTGCCGGACGAGCTCGTGCCGCTGGTGCGCCATGTGGTGACGGAGAACCAGCGCGTCCTCGACACCGTGGAGCTGTTGCGGGCGGGCCGGATCACCGAGATCGGCCCTCAGCTCGACGCCTCGCACGTGAGCATGCGCGACGACTACCGGATCTCCACCCGTGAACTCGACCTCGCCGTCGATTCGGCCCGCGAAGCCGGGGCGCTCGGCGCGCGGATGACCGGCGGCGGCTTCGGCGGGTCGGCGATCGCCCTGGTCCGCGAGTCCGATGTGGACACCGTGGGCCGGGCGGTGAAGGCCGCGTACGAAGCGGCGGAGCTGCGCCACCCCAGGCTGTTCACCGCCGTGCCGTCGCGTGGCGCGGGCCGCGACGAGCTCTAGCCGCCGCACCACCCCCGGGCGCGCACCGTGCCCGGGGGCGAGGACACTGGGCCGCGACCGCATCCGCAGCAGAAAGGCGCGAACGTGACCGACGAACCGACCAAGACCCTGAAGCTGATGGTGACGGGCGGAGCCGGTTATGTGGGCAGCGTCTGCGCGGCCCGCCTCATCGAGGCCGGGCACGACGTCACCGTGGTCGACGACCTCTCCACCGGGCACGCCGACGCGGTGCACCCGGACGCGACCTTCGTCGAGGGCGACGCCGCCGAGGTCGCCCGGCGCCTGCTCGGTGACGGCTTCGACGGTGTCCTCCACTTCGCCGCCAAGTCGCTGGTGGGCGAATCGATGACGGATCCGGCGAAGTACTGGGAAGGCAACGTCCTCACCTCGCTCCGCCTGCTCGAGGCGATGCGCGACCACGGCACGAAGCGGCTGGTGTTCTCCTCCACCGCGGCCACCTACGGCGAACCCGAGTCCTCCCCCATCCCGGAGACCGCGCCGACCCAGCCGACCAACACCTACGGCGCGACGAAGCTGGCCATCGACCACGCGATCACGTCGTTCTCGCGCGCCCACGGCATCGCCGCGGTCAGCCTGCGCTACTTCAACGTCGCCGGCGCCTACGGCTCCTTCGGCGAGCGGCACACCACCGAAACCCACCTGATCCCCCTCGTGCTCCAGGTCGCCACCGGGGACCGCGAGCGGATCCAGATCTTCGGTGACGACTACCCGACTTCGGACGGCACCGCCATCCGCGACTACATCCACGTGGTCGACCTCGCCGACGCGCACCTGCTGGCCCTGCGGCACGCCGCCGACGGCGAACACCGCATCTACAACCTCGGCAGCGGCACCGGTTTCTCGGTGCTCGAGGTGATCGAGGCGTGCCGCCGCACCACCGGTCACGAGATCCCCGCCGCGGTCGCGCCGCGCCGCGCGGGCGACCCGTCGGTGCTGGTGGCCTCCAGCGAGCGGGCCGGTCAGGAACTCGGCTGGAAGCCCGAACGCACCGACCTCGACGGCATCGTGGCCGACGCCTGGGCGTTCACCCAGTCCCGCCAGAACGTCTGAGCCTGATTTCCGGTGGTCCTTCGGCTTGCTGCCGCAGGACCACCTCGATCAGATCGGACGGCGGCACCATCGCGTTGAGGGCCGTGGTCAGCAGCTCCGCCAGCCGGTGCCCGGGGTCGGCCTCGGCGGCCCTGGCCAAGGCCATCCCGGCGGTCGCCAGGTCACCTCGGACGTAGGCGGCGTGCGCCTTCAGGACGAGCGCCTCGGCCGCTTCGGGTGCCGGGAGCTCCCTGGCCAGGATGAGCCAGAGGTCCTCCGCCACGCGGGCGAGCGACGAGTCCGCGGGGACGGCCGTGAGCAGACAGGCGCCGCGAACCTCGACCAGGGAAAGCGCCCAGGCCAGCCGGACGGCTTGGTCGTCGCTGATCGCCCGGTCTCCGCTGTCGGCGCGGGTGAGGGCGGCGTTCACCTCGGCGACTCCGGCCGGGACGGGATCTTCCCCTCGCCACGGCGGATCGGCCATCCTGGTGAGCAGATCGGCACGTCTGGCGAGCGTCTCCGGCGCGACGGGGTCGAAGAGCCGCTCGACCTCGTCCCGGCTCGCGTGGGTGACGTGCCCGGCGCCGGTGACGACCGCGGCGGCCACCGAGTCCCGCGGATCCGGCAGGATCCCGCCACAGGTCCGCTCCCGGTAACAGCCCCACCGCACGTCGGCGGCGATCCGGGGCGCCCACACCGCATGTGTCACCGAGATCTCGTACTCGGCCAGCGAGGCTTCCAGGCGCCGGATGAACCGGCGCCGCGGTGGCCGCCCCGCCTTGTTCGCGGCGCCACCGCCGACCACCGCGAGGGTGGCGCCGGTGTGGCCGGACACGGCGAGCCTGATCGCCAGGTCACGCGCCTGGTCTTGTTCCAGGCCGGGCGGCGGCAGGTCCACGCGCATGACGAGGCCCTGTTTCCTCCGTCCCGGGCCGCGCAGGCCGAAGACGACGACGGAGTCCTCGGGGTGGAATCCGAGGAGGTACGGGATCGCGGCGAGCAGGTCCGCCGGATCCGTCAGATCGACCTTGGTCCTGCCGGTCGGGGTGGAAGTGGTCATGCCCCCACCCTGCGGCGGGAATGGGGCCGCGGGGTGGGGGCATGACAGATCTGTGGACAGCCGGGACCGTTGTGGACAACCGCCGCGGGACCGGTCGTGGGACGCCGATCCTGTCGGTGAGGTGATCTACAGTGCCCGGCCCCGAGTGATCAGCCGCAGTGTTCGAACGGGCTCTCGTAAGCGTTCGATCCGACCGAACCACCCCACTTGACGCAGGTCGAGGCGGCCGTCTTCTTCACCGGTCCGGCGTAGTAGGTGAAGCTGCCGGAGTCGGTCACGCGAGCCGAACCCTGTACTTCGAGGAACGCCGAAACCGGCGAGGCGGTGCCGAGCGAAACGGCCTTCAACGTGGTGACGCAGTTGGCCCCGGTCGAGGCGTTGTACAGCAGGTACGCGGTTCCCGAACCGTTCGCGAGCCCCTGCGAGTCAACGACCGAGAAGCCGCTGCCGCACACCTCGGTGGCCTCGTACGGGTTGCCGCCGCACGAGTTCTTGCTGGTGAAGTTCGTGTGGCCGTAGTACGGCACCGCGACCCCGTTCAGCACCGCCTTCTGCACCACGCCGTTGAGCCGCTCTTCGAAGTGCAGGTGCGGACCGGTCACCCCGCCGGTCGCGCCGGCCGTGCCGATCTGCTTGCCGAGGCTGACGGCCTGGCCGACCGAGACGGACTGCGTCGACAGGTGGGCGTAGCGGGTACGCCAGCCGCCACCGTGGTCGATCTCGACCCAGCGCCCGTAGCTCGTGCTGCCTTCGTTGGCGACCCGGGTGACGGTGCCGCCCGCCGAGGCCAGCACCGGCATCCCGGTGATCCCCGACTTCTGGAAGTCGACCGAGTTCGCCGGGCTGTGCCCGCTGAACGTCGCCGCCGTGACCGTGACGCCGCATTTGAAGGGGACCTGGAAGTTCGGGGCGGCCGACGCCTGCGTCGTGCCGGCGAGGGTCAGGCCGAGCGCGGGGATGACGGCGGCCGCGGCGAGCACTGCGAAACGGCGCAACCTGGACATGGAGACCTCCATCAGGTGGGGAAGCCGGACAGGACGGAGCAAAGCCGGGGGAAATACATTTTCCGTACAAGCCCGAGGTCGGGTCGGCGTTTTCCATCCGAAACGCCGGATGCCACGTCCCGAGGGAGACGTGGCATCCGGAAAGCGCGGCCCTGATCAGCCGAAGGCGGCACGCAGCGCGGGTTTGCCGCCCGCCACCGGCAGCACCAGCGTGGTGCGGTTCAGTTCGACCGAGACACCGGCGCCCGGCTTCGGCCGGAGCGTGTAGTCGTGGTCGCTGGAGGCCACCAGGAACTCGATCTTGTGCCCGGCCGCGAGCAGGTAGTCCTTCGCGACCAGTTCCACCTCGACCTTGTAGTTCTCACCAGGGGTGATCGGATCGGTGCGGGCGGGGTCGCGCCGGTTCTGCGGGTCGGTCCAGCCCCGGGTGATCACCTTCGCCGTCCCGTCCGGGGCGCGGTCGAGGAGCACCGCGGTCACGTTCGCGGCCGGCTTGTCGAAGGACAGCGACAGATCGGTCTTCACGGTTCCGGAAAGCCGCACGGGCTGCTTCGCCGCAGTGGTCGAGTACAGCAGGCGGTTGCCCGAAGACGTGGCGGCCGCCAGCTGTTCGATCGTCTTGCCCGCGTCGTCCGCCAGCGTCTCGACGGCGGCCTTGCCCGGGACGGGGTTCCGCGTGTCGAGCTTGCCCTTCGAAGAACCGCCGGGCCACGGGTACAGCTTGACGTCCTGGGTGCCGGGCAGCGGCCACTCCGGCTCGTCCACCCACGACTTGTCCTCGCGCTGGATGGTGGCCTTCGGCTCGCGCTCGATGCCGTTGTCGATGCCGTAGAGGTAGTGCGACATCCACTTGTTCAGCGTCGCGAGCCAGACGTCGCGGCGGAGGCTGTACGGGTCGGCGTGCCCGGCCTGGTGCAGCCAGATCTTGTGCTCGACACCGCGCGCCTTGAGCATTTCGTACCAGCGGGTGCCCTGGTCGGTCTTGACGTTCCAGTCGCCGAGACCGTGCACCACGAGCACCGAGGCGCGCACCTTGTTCACGTCGTTGCGGTAGTTCCGCACGTCCCAGAAGCGGCTGTAGTCGCCGGTCACCCGGTCCTGGTCCACGGCGATCCGGTCGATCGACGGACGGCAAACGGCGCGATCCTGACGTGTGTAGACGTAATCCGCGAGCACGTCCGCGTCCTCGCCCTGGAAACCGCCGGCCGCGACGACGGCGCCGTCGTTGCGGTAGTAGTCGTACCAGCTGGAGATCGCCGCGATCGGGACGATCGTCTCCAGCCCTTCGACGCCGGTGCTGGCGACCGCGTTGGGCAGCGTCCCGTTGTAGGAGACGCCCGTCATGCCGGTCTTGCCGGTGCTCCAGTCCGCGACCGCGGCCTTGCCCGCCGCGTCGCGTGCCGTCGCACGGCCGTTCAGCCAGTCCACAATGGACTTCGCGCCGATGGTCTCGTTGACGTCGCCGGTGCTCGGGCAGCCGGTGGACTGACCGCTGCCGAGCGATTCCCCGTACACCACGGCGAACCCGCGGGCGGTGAAGTAGTCCTGGTAGCGCCAGCTGATCGGTGCCGCGTTGGGGCCGACGGTCTTCGTCGCGATCCGCGGGCCCGCCGGGGCGCGCTTCGCGCCGGGCACGTACAGCTCCACGTCGACGTTGTGGTTCGCGACGTCGTTGCCTCCCGCGTAGTACGGGCTGGCCTGGTAGACGACCGGGACCTTCATGCCCTGCTGTGTCGCGCGAGGACGCACGACCTCCGCGTGCACGAGGTCGTCCTTGCCGTCGTGGTCGCTGTCGACCGGCGCGGTGACCCAGACGTTCTCCCGGATGACGTCCGCCGGGTCGAACACCGGCTGGGCTTGGCCGTCCTTGAAGACCGGCGTTGGCGGCGCGTCGGCTTGGGCGGGCAACGCCGTCGCCGGAAGGACCAGGACGGCGGTGAACAGGGCGGCGAGCCTGGCGACTCTCACAAGACCCCCAAAAGGCTGGTGGGCAAGACGAAGCTGAGGCTTCCGGCCACCCGATCGGGTGTCAAGAGACTAACGTCGGAGGCATGCCGAGCACCCTGGAAGCACCGATCGTCGCCGTCACCGTCTATCCGCACCACGCCCGGATCACGAGGCGGGCTTCGGCGGCCCTCGACGGGGAAACGCGTTTCGCCTTCGCGGGCCTGCCGTGGAACCTGGACACGGATTCGGTCCGCGTCACCGGTTCCGGTCCGGCGGTCATCGCCGGGGTCGACGTCGCCGTCGAGCGCCATCCCGCGCCCGCGGACGCGTCACTGCGCGCGCTGGCCGAACAGCGCAAGGCCGATCAGGCGGTGGTCGACGAGGTCGCGGACGCGGTCTCCGCCGAGACGGCGAAGGTCGACCTGCTGACCGGCCTGGCGACCCGTAGCGGCAAGAGTTTCGCGAAGGCGCTCGCGGCCGGCACGGCGGAGCCGCCCCGCGTCGCCGAAGTCACCGACGCGCTGGGCACCCAGCTGGCCGAGGCTCTGGGCAAGCGCCGCGAACTCGGCATCCGCCTCGCCCGGCTCCGTGACGACCTCAAGGCGCTGGACCGCGAGATCGAGGCGAAACGAGGGGCGTCCGAAGTGGACAGCGCGACGGTCACGGTCGAGCTGGAGCCCGGGGAGGACCGCGCGGAGATCGGCCTCGAACTGTCCTATGTGGTCGCGAGCGCGAGCTGGGAGCCGGGCTACGACGTGCGTGTCCGCGGCGAGGACGTCTCGCTGACCTGGTACGGGCGGATCACCCAGCACACCGGCGAGGACTGGCCGGAATGCGACCTGGCCCTCTCGACCGCGCGGCCGGCGAACACCGTCGAAGTACCGGAGCTCGAACCCTGGTTCCTCGACCGCGTGCGGCCGGTCCAGCCGTTGATGGCGCGCGCGGCGTACGGCAGCGCGTCGCCCGCGGGTGGCGGGATGCCGGAGGCGGCGGGCATGCCGGCGCCCGCCGGCCCCCCGATGGCCGCGCTGACGGCGTCCGTCGAACAGGGCACCACCGCGGTCACCTACCGGCCGAGCCGCCCGGTGGCGGTGCCGTCGGGGGCGCAGGGCCACCGCACGACGCTCGCCCAACTGGAGCTGACGGCGAAACTGGGCTACATCTCCGCTCCGGCGGTGTCCCCGGAGGCGTTCCTGCGGGCGACGGTGGTCAACACTTCGGAGCACACGCTGCGGCCGGGGAAGGCTTCGGTGTTCCACGAGACGGAGTTCGTCGGCACCACGCGGCTGGACGTCTGGGCGCCGGGCGAGGAACTCGAACTCGCCCTCGGCGTGGACGACCGGATCAGGATCGAGCGCGAACTCACGCACCGCACGGCGAGCAAGGCGACGCTGTCCGGCGTCCGCAAACGGGAAGCCGCGTACACCACGACGATCGTCAACCACAGCCCGCGCGAGGCCGTCGTGACCGTGCTGGACCAGGCACCGGTCTCCCGGGACGACGCGATCACCGTCCGGGACGTGCGCACCACGCCGGAGCCGGTGGAGCGGACCGAGCTGGGCGAGTTCACGTGGCGGCTGACGCTCGCTTCGGGCGCGAAGGGCGTCGTGACGCTCGGGTACCGGGTGGACGTCGCGAAGGGGGTCGAGCTGTCGGGGTGGCGCGAGTAGCCGCCCCCGGATGCAATGAAAGGTCTTTTCCTTGCGAAATTTGCAAGGAAAAGACCTTTCATTGCACGGACCGGACCGGGATCAGCCCTGCGAGATGTACGCCTCCAGCTGTTCCTGGCTCTGCTCCAGCTGTTCCATCCGGGTCTTCACGACGTCACCGATGCTCACGATCCCCGCTAGCCTGCCGTCCACCACCACCGGGACGTGCCGGATACGGCGTTCGGTCATCAGGACCGACAGCTGGTCCACCGAATCCTCGGGGGTGCAGCTCGCGACCATCTTCGTCATGATCGCGGACACCGATCCGTCGAGCAGCTGGGGTCCGCGCTCGTTGAGCCGTCGCACCACGTCCCGTTCGGAGACGATCCCGACGATCCCGCCCTCGGGGTCGACGACCACCAAGGCGCCGACGTTGTGCTCCGCCAGTCTCTCGAGCAGTTCGGTTACGTTCGTCTCCGGCGAGACGGTCGCGACGGCCGCCCCCTTGTTCCGCAACAGATCGGAAATCCGCATACGCGCTCCTCCCGGATGGGTGACCTGAGTCACTCCAGGTTATGGCCTCACCGCCGTGCGCGAAAGTCCGGAGAGTCCGGTTCGAGACCGAGCCGGGTGGCGAGCGCGTCGTAGGCCTCGATGATCCCCAGGCCGTAAGGGTCGTCGCCGAGCGCGCCGAGTGTTTCCCGCCCGAGCGCCCAGTGCTTCTTCGCGGACTCGTGATCACCGAGTTTGCGGTAGTCCTCGGCGAGGTTCAGGTGCAGCGAGGGGTAGAACCCGCGGACGGCGAGCGTCGCGTGGTACTCCTTGGCACGTTCGTCGGTGAGGGAATCGGCCGCCGCGAGCGCGCGGAGATCCCAGGCGAGTTCGTCGGCCGGGTCGTCGCACACGTCGGCCATGTAGTGCGCGAGCGCGCACCGGTGCAGCGGGTCGCCGTCCTCGCCGATCCGTTCCCACAACGCCGCGAACCTCTCGCGCGCGCCGGCGCGGTCGCCGGAGATGTGCGCCTGGAGGCCGGTGTTGATCTCGGCCATCACCTCGTCGGTCATTTGACGTCCGAAGCGGGCGCCGCCCAGGTGTTGCACGCCGACGTCGTCTTCCCGGAGAACCCTGCCTTCGCCCATTTCAGCTGGTTACGACGGCTGCCGTGGGTGTCGCTGTCGTCGGCGCGGCCGTAGTCGTCGAGTGCCGCGTTCGCCAGCGACTTGCTGATCGAGCCGCGACCGGCGGCGGCCGCGAGGGCGAGCGCGCCGAAACAGTTCGCCTGCAGTTCGATGCGGCGGACGAGTTCCTTGTCGGCCGGGCTGTCCTCGCCCGGCGACGACATCTTCTCCGCGGCCGCCGACAGGATCCCGCTGGACCGCTGGATGTGGTGCCCGTACTCGTGGGCCATCGTCGCGAGATGACGGGACCGTTCGAGACCCGCGTCGCCCAGCATCCACTGGGTCGGCGCGTAGATCGTGGTGTCGCCGCCGCAGTAGTAGGCGACGGCCTCGTTCTCGCTCGGCGCCTTCCCGCACGCGCTGGTCTCGGGCAGCGTCACCTGCACGGTCACCGTCAGCGCGGGTTCGTTCGCCTGGTCCAAGGCGGGTTTCCAGGATTCGGCGAGACAGGACACGAAGGTCTTGTAGTACGTCTCCAGTTTCGCGGGCTCGCGGCTGATCGCGGGCAGCCGGCAGGTGACGGCGCCGAGCGCGATCCCCTCCGCCAGCAGCGGGTTCGTCTCCAGTTCCCGCACCTCCTTCGGCGCGGGTTTCGCGTTCCCGGCGGGCGCTTTGGCCCCTTCGGAGGTGTACACACCGGACGCCGGGAGGGCTTGGCCGTCGATCTTCCGCGGTCCGCCCGCCATCGCCATCCCGGTGGTGGTCAGCGCGGCGACGATGAGCAGACCGACGACGGCCGCCCCCGGGTTCCGGCGAGGCGGCGGGGGCGCGAACGGTCTGGGTACCTCGTCGGTGCCGGTCATGGTGTCCCCCAAACGTGCGAGCCCACAGCATACGGAATGCCACACCTGGTGGCGCCGGGACGGAGCACCCGGCGAGACTGTGGGCATGAGTGACGAGGACCCGTACCTGTGGCTGGAAGACGTGACCGGCGAAGCAGCGCTGGACTGGGTGCGAGCCCGCAACGCCGAGGCGCTGGCGGAACTGTCCACCGGCGAGCGGTTCGCCGAGATCCGTGACGAGGTCCGCGAGGTCCTCGACGCCGACGACCGGATCCCGTACATCCGGCGCCGCGGCGAATATCTGTACAACTTCTGGCAGGACTCGGCCAACCCCC
This sequence comes from Amycolatopsis sp. SB7-3, assembly GCF_041021335.1. Classification (NCBI taxonomy): domain Bacteria; kingdom Bacillati; phylum Actinomycetota; class Actinomycetes; order Pseudonocardiales; family Pseudonocardiaceae; genus Amycolatopsis; species Amycolatopsis sp. SB7-3. The sequence continues at coordinate 415,725 of NZ_JBFPJQ010000006.1, read as the reverse complement.
GCGGCCTGTGGCGCCGCACCACCCTGGAGCAGTACCGGCTCGACGACCCGGAGTGGGAACTCCTGCTCGACGTCGACGCCTTGGCCGAGGCCGACGGCGAGAACTGGGTGTGGCAGGGCGCGGCCGTCCTCCGTCCGGGGTATCACCGCGCATTGGTCGAACTGTCGCGCGGAGGCGCCGACGCGACCGTGGTCCGCGAGTACGACCTCGACGAGCGCCGTTTCGTCGACGACGGGTTCTTCGTCCCCGAGGCCAAGACCAGGATCGGCTGGATCGACCAGGACCGCGTCTACGTCGGCACCGACTTCGGTCCGGGGACGCTGACCAGTTCGGGCTATCCGCGGCTGGCGAAGGAATGGCGTCGCGGCACGCCGCTCGAAGAGGCGACGGTGGTCTTCGAGGGCAAACCGGACGACGTCTCGGTGTCCGCGCACCACGACCCGACCGAGGGCTGGGAGCGCGACTTCGTCTACCGGTCGATCGACTTCTACCGCACGGAAAGGTATGTCCGGACGGCCGCCGGTCTCGACCGCATCGAGGTCCCCGAAGACGCCCAGACGTCCTCGCACCGTGAGTGGCTGCTGATCCGGCTTCGCTCGGACTGGACCGTCGAAGGCACGACGTACCCTTCCGGCGCCTTGCTCGCCTCCGACTTCGACGCGTTCATGGCGGGCGAGCGCTCCTTCACGACGTTGTTCACGCCGGACGCGCACACGTCGCTGGAGTACTGGGCGTGGACGCACAACCACCTGCTGCTCTCGACGCTGTCCGACGTCCGGACGGAACTTCACGTGCTCACGCCGTCCGAAGGCTGGACCTCCCGGCCGCTCGCCGGCGCCCCGGAACTGGGCACCGCGCAGATCACCGGCACGGACCCCGACGTCAGCGACGAATACCTGCTCGACTCCAGCGGTTACACCCAGCCGTCGACGCTGAGCTACGGCCACGTCGGAGGTGACGTCGAGGTCCTCAAGCGCGCTCCGTCGTTCTTCGACAGCGAAGGCATGACGGTCTCGCAGTACTTCGCGACGTCCGAAGACGGCACGAAGATCCCGTACTTCGTCGTACGCCCCTCCGGTGCCGAAGGCGGCCCGACGCTGCTGACCGGCTACGGCGGCTTCGAGGTCTCACTGACCCCCGGCTACAGCGGCATCATCGGCCGCGGCTGGCTCGCGCGAGGCGGCACGTACGTCGTCGCGAACATCCGCGGTGGCGGCGAATACGGGCCGGACTGGCACACCTCGGTGACCAAAGCCAAGCGGTACAAGGTGTACGAGGACTTCTCGGCCGTCGCCGCCGATCTCGTCGAGCGCGGGATCAGCGAGCCGTCCCGGCTCGGGATCCAGGGCGGCAGCAACGGCGGGCTGCTGATGGGTGTTATGCTGACGCGCTATCCCCACCTGTTCGGCGCGATCGTGAGTCAGGTGCCGCTGCTGGACATGAAGCGGTATCACAAGCTCCTCGCGGGCGCGTCGTGGATGGCCGAGTACGGCGACCCCGATGATCCGGCGGAATGGGACTTCATCGGGAAGTACTCGCCGTACCAGAACGTCCACGCGGACCGCGCGTACCCGCCGGTCCTGTTCGTGACCTCCACCCGCGACGACCGGGTGCATCCCGCGCACGCGCGCAAGATGGTGGCGCGGATGGCGGAGCAGGGGCACGACGTGCGGTACCACGAGAACATCGAGGGCGGGCACGGCGCGGCGGCCGACAACGAGCAGCTCGCGTTCAAATGGGCGCTGATGTTCGAGTTCCTGTGGGAGAAGCTCGCCTGACATGTCATGAAAGGGCCGTTCAGGACATCTTTCGTCCTGAACGGCCCTTTCATGACACTCGGAGCTCACTCGGTCACCTTCGCGAGCACCACCCCTCCGACGATCAGCGCCATCGCCGCGAACCGGCCGAAGCTGACCGGGTCCTTGTGGATCACGATGCCGAACACGATCGCGCCCACCGCGCCGATCCCGGTGAAAACGGCGTACGCGGTCCCCACCGGGATCGAGTCCATCGCCTTCGACAGCAGGTACACCGCGGCGACGCCGAGCACGAAGCACAGCACGGTCGGCCAGAACCGGGTGAAGTTCTCCGTCGGCTTGATGCTCTGCGACCAGGCGACCTCGACGACTCCCGCCAGCAGCAGGATTCCCCAGCCCATCAGACTTCCCTCCCAGCCTTTTCGGCGCCGAGGAGCGCCTGCTCCCGCGACGCGATCCGGTCGGCGTCACGCGGGCTCAGCCGCGGGTCGACCAGGGCGTTCGTCAGTTCGGAGTGCAGGAAGGTGACGTCCCGGACGTCGTAGTGCCCGGCGAAGAAATCGCGCAGGTAGCGCTCGTGGTGGTCGACCGGCTCGCGCGGCGTACCCGGCAGGTACGTGCCGCCGCGCGCTCCCGCGACCACGAAAGCCTTGCCCGCCAAGGACATCTTCGGGAACGTCACCTGGTCGATCCACAGCTTGAGCGTCGCGGGGATCGAGAAGTTGTACATCGGCGCGCCGATCAGCACGACGTCGGCGGCGAGCAGTTCGGCCAGCAGCGGCTCGATGACCGCCCAGGCTTCGCGCTGCTCCGGCGTCTTCACCACGGAGGCGTACCCCTCCGGATCCGTGATCCCCGCCTGGAGGAGAGCGTCGCAGAGCTCGGTCCAGGCCTGGCCGATCGGCGGCACCGGGTCGGCGGCCAGGTCGCGGTAGGTGTAGGACGCGCCCGGGTTCGCGGCACGCCAGGCGCCGGCGAACCGGGCACTCAGCTCGCGGGAGAACGACGCGCTGCGGGCACTGGAGTCGAGGTGGAGAAGGTGGCTCATCGGGGCCTCCGAGACCAGGAAGTGGACACGGCGTCCACTTGCTTCGCCAGGTACAAGTGGACGCCGCGTCCGGATATTCCCTAGGCTGCGAAACATGCCGGAAGATCTGCTCGCGAACGGTCCGGGACGGGAACGTTCGGACGCCGCCCGTAACCGCGCGAAGATCCTGGAGGCCGCCGAAGGGCTCTTCGCCGCACGTCCGGCGGCCGACATCACCATGGAGGACATCGCCAAAGCGGCCGGAGTCGGCCGCGCGACGCTGTACCGCCGCTACCCGGACCGCTCGGCGATCGCCGTGGCCCTGCTGGACGAACACGAGCGGGAACTCCAGGAGCGGCTGCTCACCGGCCCTCCCCCGCTGGGGCCCGGCGCGCCGCCCGCCGAGCGGCTGGCCGCGTTCTACGCGGCGATGATCGGACTGCTCGCCCGGCACGCGCATCTCGTCCTCGGCACCGAGGTCGGGCACTCGCGGTTCACCACCGGGCCGTACCGGCTGTGGCGCACCCATGTCCGCCATCTCGCGGAGCAGGCGGGCGCCCCGGATCCGGACGTGCTCGCCGACGTCCTGCTGGCGCCGCTCGCCGTCGAAGTGTTCCTGCATCAAACAGGCGAGCTCGGCCTGAGCGTCGAACGGATCACCGACACCCTGGCCGAGCTCGCCCGGCGAACGTTCTCCTGATCAGCCGGCGAGACCGTCGACGACCAGCTTCATCACGGCCTGCCAGTGCTCCCGCTGCGCGGCGCGCTCTTCCGGGCCGGTCAGCCGCTCCTGGTGGAAGACCACGGTCGTCTTGCCCGGCCCGGCCGGACGGAGCCCGACCTGGACCGTGCTCTCGTGATCCCAGTCCTTCGGCCGCCAGGTGAGACGGATCTTCTCGCGCTCGCGGTAACCGCGGACCTCGCCGACGGTGCCCTCGGCCGTCTCGTACGGCGCGCCCTTCTCCGGCTCCAGCGACACTTCGCCCAGCCAGGCCGCCAGGCCCGGACCCGAGAGGTACTCCCAAACCTCGTCCAGCGGATACGCCACCGTCTTGGACACGCCGATCTCCCAGCCCGCGTCCTTCGTCTTGCCGATCATCACGCCTCCGCTGTAACCGTCTTACCTGGTTTCTGAAACCGACTATAGTGGTTACATGACTCCGGGAACAAGAGTGCTCGTCAACGCCCAGGGCGAGCGGTACCGGTTCGACCCGGGCAGCCTCAGCCTCGAACTCATGCTGACCGGCGGCCCCGGCCCGTACGAGCGTTACGAGATCGCGCATACGCCGTCCGCCCTCGCCGACTGGTTCACCGGCTCCCGGCTGGCGCTGACCGCTCCCCTGACCGACGTCCGGATCCGGCCCGCCGAACTCACCGCGCTCAAGGAACTGCGGGACACGCTCTACCGCGTCGCACCCGCCCTCGCCCGGGGCGAAGCACCGTCGGCCGGCGACCTCGCCGTGCTGAACAGCGCGACCGAAGCCACCCCGAGGCCGCTCGTGGACCCGGAGACCCGGCGGCTCGCCTGGGCGCCACCCGTCACCGGGAAGCAACTCCTCGGCGCCGTCGCCCGCGACGCCATCGGCCTGGTCGCGGGCGAACGCTCCGGCCGCGTCCGCGAATGTTCCGCGAGCGACTGCTACCTGCTGTTCTTCGACACCTCGCGGTCGGGCAACCGCCGCTGGTGCTCGATGGAACGCTGCGGCAACCGCGCCAAGATCCGGGCGTACCGGGCCCGGACCGAAACCGCGTGATCGCTAGGATTCCCGGCGATGCAGGGTGAAGCGAAACTGGAGCAACGCGTCGTCGACACGGCGGAAAAGCTGCTGGCCAAAAAGAAGTCGGTGACCGCGCTCGGCATCCTCACCGGCATCGGCTGGCTCTCGGAGAACGTCGTCGACGCCTGGCAGCGCGGCCGGATCCCCGCGCTGACGGGGGCGCTGTCGGTGGCACCGGAGAAGCTGACCTTCGCGCTCGGCGCCCTGCAACGCTGGGCCGCGGCGAACGGCCTCGAAGCGTCGGAGATCGAGCACGTCGGTGCGACCCGGGACCGGACGGCCCTCCAGGTGACCTCCGGCGAGCTCGCCGGTCTCGAACCGCTGTTCCGGACGCACTGGATCATGCCGGGACTGTCCGAAGCCAAACGCGCGCAAGTCGAAGCCAGGCAACGGAAAGCACCCGACCTCATGGTGTCGGTGGCCCTGCGGGATTGGACGTGCGCCGACTGCGGCGGCACCGGCGACCTGTGGTTCGCGGAGAACGAAAAGCCGCATTGCCTCGACTGCGCCGACCTCGGCCATCTGGTCTTCCTGCCTTCCGGCGACGCCACCCTGACCCGCCGGGCGAAGAAGGCGAGCCGGCTTTCCGCCGTCGTCACCAAGTTCAACCGTTCGCGGAAACGCCATGAGCGGCAAGGGATCCTGGTCGAAGAAGCGGCACTGCGCGCCGCCGAGGAACAATGCCTCGCCGACGAGGACATCCGGGAACGGCGCCGCGGCCGCGACCGGGAACGCCGCGCCCACGAAGACGTCGAGTTCACCGCCCGGTTCCACACCGCGATCACCGCGATGTTCCCCGGCTGCCCGCCGGACCGGGCACGCGCCATCGCCGAACACGCGGGCCTGCGCGGCAGCGGCCGGGTGGGCCGGTCCGCCGCCGGGCGGGAACTGGCCGAACGAGCGGTGTTCCTCGCCGTCGTCGCCTCGATCCGGCATCTGGACACCGAGTACGACGACCTCCTCATGGCAGGAGTTGAACGCCAGGCCGCCCGCGACCGCATCCGGCCCGCCATCGACGCGGTGCTCGACCGCTGGCGTTCCTGACCACTGTCACGTTCGGGGCACGGGCCTCGTCCACGGGGCATGTTCACCGCATACCTCATCGTGGCCATCGTGACGATCGCCCTCAACGCCGGGGCGGCGATCGCCGATTTCGTCCATGCCCCGTTCGTTCTCGAGAATTCCGCCGCCGTCGACGTACCCCGTTCCTGGATCGTGCCCCTGGGGCTGGTGAAGGCCGCGGGCGCGGCGGGGCTGATCCTCGGCCTGTTCGGGGTCCCGTACCTCGGGGCCGCCGCGGCCACCGGGCTCGTGCTGTTCTACATCGGCGCGGTCGTCGCGCATGTGCGCGCCCGCGTTTTCGGCGACATGATCGTCCCGGGCGGACTCCTGGCGCTGGCCGCGGTCGCCCTGGTCCTGGATCTCGCTCAAGCCAGGTAGGGACCGAAGTGCCCGGCGACGACGTCCGCGATCGCCTCGGCGTCTTTCGAGCCGTCGACCCACAGCACCCGGATCCTTAACCTTTCCGCGCTCCGGACGGCGTCCTCGGCGACGAGCCGGTCTCGCGCGATCCGGTTGCGCTGCGCCCGTTCGGGGTCACTGACCCGCTGTGTCACCGCCCCGGCACGGGGCAGCACACGAAGCTGGTGCTCGCGGAACTCGTCCGTGGGCACCAGCACGATCATCCGCCGGGGTGAATCCAGGAGTGGCGCGACCAGTTCAGGGCGCAGCCCCCAGCCCTCGGCGAGGATCGGGCGCCCGGACACCAGCGCGCGCAGATCGTCCAGCGCCCAGGCGAACCGGGTCGGGAAACCGGCGATCGTGTCGGCGGCCATCCGTTCGGGTGTCGTCTCGACCCAGACGGTCTCGGGGTCGGGATCCTCGACGGGCGAACCGTTCCGGACGCGGTGGGCGATGCGGCGGTCCTGATGGGCGCGGGCATCGTGGAAGTCGTAGTGGTAGACGGTGATGCCGTGGCGGCGGGCGAGCAGGCGGGAGACGGTGGACTTGCCCGCCCATTGCCCGCCGCAGATCCAGAGCGCCTGCTTGAGTGTGCCGAAAGGATCAACGATGGTCACGCACGCGCCTCCGGTGTCATGAAAGGGCCGTTCAGGACATATATCGTCCTGAACGGCCCATTCATGACATTCGCTTTGATCTAGCTGCAGCCGGAGGTCGCTCCGCACCCTTCGCAGGCGTAGCACGAACCGGCGGGCCGCATCTTGGTGCCGCAGGTCATGCAGAGCGGCGCGTCGGAAGCGGTGCCCAGGTTCAACTCCACCAGTTCCGCCGTCGAATGCGCGACCTTGGCGGGCTCGGCGGACGAGGAGTCCACAGTGGACCGGAGGGCGTCGATGTCGACGTTCTCCGGTTCCGCGGCGGGAGCGGTGCCGTAGCTCGCTTCGACCTGCGCCGAACGTTCGTCGGCGGTGAAGATGCCGAGCTGCGAACGCTTCTCGTACGGCAGGTAGTCCAGAGCCAGCCTGCGGAACAGGTAGTCCATGACGCTGGTGGCGATCCGGATATCCGGGTCGTCGGTCATGCCGGCGGGCTCGAAACGCAGGTTGGAGAACTTCGAAACGTAGAACTCCAGCGGGATCCCGTGCTGCAGGCCGACGGAGATCGACATCGAGAACGCGTCCATCACGCCCGAAAGGGTCGACCCCTGCTTGCCGAGCTTCACGAAGATCTCGCCGAGGCCGTCGTCCGGGTACGAACCGGCGTGCAGGTAGCCCTCGGCGCCGCCGACGGTGAACGACACCGTCTGGCTCGGGCGCTTCTTCGGCAGGCGCTTGCGGACCGGCCGGTACTCGACGACCTTTTCGGCCTCGGGCTCGGCCTTCTCCTTCTTGCCGCTGGACAGCGGCTGGCCGACCTTGCAGTTGTCGCGGTAGATCGCGAGCGCCTTGAGGCCGTACTTCCAGCCCTGGAAGTAGATCTCCTCGACCTCTTCGACGGTCGCCGACTCCGGCATGTTGACCGTCTTGGAGATCGCGCCCGACAGGAACGGCTGCACCGCGGCCATCATCCGGACGTGCCCCATCGGCGCGATGGACCGCTCCCCCACCGCGCAGTCGAATACTTCGTAGTGCTCCTGGCGCAGGCCGGGGGCGTCGACGACGTGGCCGTGCTGAGCGATGTATTCGACGATCGCTTCGATCTGCTCGCCCTGGTAACCGAGCGCGGCCAGCGCGCGCGGGATGGTCTGGTTGACGATCTGCATCGAACCGCCGCCGACCAGCTTCTTGAACTTGACCAGCGAGAAGTCCGGCTCGATGCCGGTCGTGTCGCAGTCCATCATGAAGCCGATGGTGCCGGTGGGCGCGAGCACGGAGGCCTGCGCGTTGCGCCAGCCGCTCTTCTCGCCCAGTTCGATGCCGCGCTTCCATTCCTGGGTCGCGAGCGCGCGGACCGCGGCGTCGTTCGAGTGGTAGGTCCGCACGAGTTCGTTGGCGGCGGCGTGCTTGCGCATGACCCGCTGGTGCGCCTCGGCGTTGCGCGCGTAGCCCTCGTACGGCCCGACGACCGCGGCGAGTTCCGCGGAACGCCGGTACGAGACGCCGGTCATCAGCGACGTGATCGCGGCGGCGAGCGCGCGGCCGCCGTCGGAGTCGTACGCGTGGCCGAGCGCCATCAGCAGCGCGCCGAGGTTCGCGTAACCGATGCCCAGCTGGCGGAACTTGCGGGTGGTGTCGCCGATCGCCTCGGTCGGGAAGTCGGCGAAGCAGATCGAGATGTCCATCGCGGTGATGACCAGCTCGACGGCCTTCGCGAACAGCGGCGCGTCGAAACCGCCGTCCTCGGTGGCGAACTTGAGCAGGTTCAGCGAGGCGAGGTTGCAGCTGGAGTTGTCCAGGTGCATGTACTCCGAACACGGGTTGGACGCGGTGATCCGGCCCGATTCGGGGCAGGTGTGCCAATCGTTGATCGTGCCGTCGTACTGCAGCCCCGGGTCGGCGCATTCCCAGGCGGCCTGCGCGATGGTGCGGAACAGTTTCTTCGCGTCGACCCGGTCGATGACCTCGCCGGTCGTCCGGGAGCGCAGGCCGAAGTCGCCCTCGGTCTCGACGGCCTGCATGAACTCGTCGGACACGCGGACCGAGTTGTTCGCGTTCTGGTACTGGACGGAGGCGATGTCCGAGCCGGACAGGTCCATGTCGAACCCGGCGTCGCGGAGGACCTTGATCTTCTCCTCTTCGCGGGCCTTGGTCTGCACGAACTCCTCGACGTCCGGGTGGTCGACGTCGAGCACGACCATCTTCGCCGCGCGCCGGGTGGCGCCGCCGGATTTGATGGTGCCCGCGGAGGCGTCGGCGCCGCGCATGAAGGAGACCGGACCGGACGCGGTGCCGCCGGAGGACAGCAGCTCACGCGAGGACCGGATGCGGGAGAGGTTCAAGCCGGCACCAGAGCCGCCCTTGAAGATCAGGCCCTCTTCGCGGTACCAGTTGAGGATCGACTCCATGGTGTCGTCGACCGCGAGGATGAAGCACGCGCTGACCTGCTGCTTCGACGTCGTGCCGACGTTGAACCACACCGGCGAGTTGAAGCTGAACACCTGGTGCAGCAGCATCCAGGTCAGCTCGTGTTCGAAGACCTCGGCGTCGGCGGGGCTCGCGAAGTAGCCGTGTTCGCGGCCGGCGTTGACGTAGGAGTGGACGACGCGGTCGATCAGCTGCTTCAGGCTCTGCTCGCGCTGAGGCGTCCCCACGGCACCGCGGAAGTACTTGCTCGTGACGATGTTCGTCGCGTTGACCGACCAGAAGTCGGGGAACTCGACACCGCGCTGCTCGAAGTTGACCGTGCCGTCGCGCCAGTTCGTCATCACGACGTCCCGGTTCTCCCAGGTGACCTGGTCGTACGGGTGGACGCCCTCGGTGGTGAAGACACGGCGCACGGTGAGCCCGCCCGCCTGCTTCTTCTTCCCGTTCGTCCGCGCTGTGGCCGGGTTGCCTGTTCCCACGGTCTCGGTCATGGGTCTTTCCCTCACTCCCACGCGGGAGGCGGCATCAGCCGTCTTTCGCGTCTTGATCGCTCTCGTCCGGTGTGGCAGCCATGGCCTCGCGGAGGTCCGAGATCTCCTTCTCGAAGTCCTCGACCGAGGAGAAGGAGCGGTAGACACTGGCGAACCGGAGATAGGCGACGCCGTCGAGTTCGCGCAAGGGGCCCAGGATCGCCAGGCCGACCTCGTGACTCGGGATCTCCGCCAGCCCCGCCGACCGGATCGATTCCTCGACCCGCTGCGCGAGCTGCTGCAACGCGTCGTCGTCGACCGGCCTGCCCTGGCAGGCGCGGCGCACCCCCCGGACCACCTTGTCCCGGCTGAACTGCTCGGTGACCCCGGATCGTTTGACGACGGCGAGCACCATCGTCTCCGAAGTGGTGAAGCGCCGGCCGCAAGCGGCGCAGGAGCGCCTCCGCCGGATCGCCTGACCCTCATCCACCTCTCGGGAGTCGACGACCCGAGAGTCCGCATGCCGGCAGAACGGGCACCTCATCCGCCGATCACCTTCCCCTCCGCGCCGGCCGGTCCCGAGTGGACGCCCGCCCCCGTCGCCACGCAACGACGGAAAAGATCGACATGTGGATCGATCTGTGGACATCCGGTGGGTGAACACCGGCCAGCTGTGGACAACTGGTACCGAGTCTACCCCAAGCTATGGACCAACTACAGCCATGTAACTACTACATATAGCGGTGGAGACTAGATCGCTGGTCGGACGCACGCAAGCGCAACGGCCGGGTCGATCAGACACGAAAGAGGAGCTCACCCACGACGGGTGAGAGCGCCCTTCGGGATCACCTCCCGCCTTCCGCGACCTCGGCCGCGACGGGCACCGTGAGCGGCAGCCCGGGCACGAGGACGGCGTTTTCCAGGGAGTTGAGCTCCTTGATCTTGGCGACGACCGCGCCGGTGTCACTGCCTGGCGCGAATCGCGCCGCGATCTCCGTCAGCGTCTCGCCCGCGGAAACGGACACCGTGGTGGTCCGTTCGGGCACCGCGGCGCCGGGAACACCGGCCAAGAACAGACCCAATCCGGTGACGACCCCGGCGACGAGCAAGGCCATCCCGACGAGCGACGGCCACCTGAGCGGGAGCCGCCGCGGCGCCGGGCACGCCGGGGCGACGGTGGCGACGCCGGGGCGGCGGCCCGCCACGACCCGCGCCCTGGTCGGCGGACGCAAGGGCTCGGCACGCCTGCCCCGTACCACCCGCACGGGCCGGGCCACCCCTGCCGGAACGGGCCCGGGGGAACTGGGCCGCACCAGTCCTCGATCGGCCAGAATCGACATCGGAACCTCCTCGCAGTCCTGCTGCACTCGCCGCCGGGCCGGGACCCGGCATCAAGATCGAACACGCGTTCTATCGAACGCCCGTGCGAATGTGTACCACCTTCCACCGACAAAAATCGAGCGACACGGCGTGTCCATCGAACAGATGTTTGAAATCGTCGTCCCGGCGGGCTAACGTCGTTGACCAGGGCGTCTGCTGCGCGGACGCCGCCGGTGCCGTGGGCGGGGAAGATCGTCCGCCACCGGCGAAAACACGCGAAGTCGGTCCGGGCGACCGGACGTACTGGGAGGCGACGCAGGAGATGAAGGAGCGAGACGGTGGCTAAGGAGAGCAAGGCGGGGAACGCGCCTAGGGGCTCGGGCAAGGTGCGCGCCTTGCCCGAGGTCTACGAGGTGGACGAGACCCTGACCGTGCGGCAGCAGCAGGTGCTCGACGTGATCAAACTGTGGGTGAGCCGGTTCGGCTACCCGCCGAGTGTGCGTGAGATCGGCGAGGCGGTCGGGCTGACCTCCACTTCGTCGGTGTCGCACCAGTTGCAGGCCCTGCAGCGCAAGGGTTATCTGCGACGCGACCCGAACCGCCCGCGTGCGGTGGGTGTGCTCGCCACGACGGACGACAACCCGATGGGCATCGACGTCGAGCAGCCGCAGTCGGCCGCGAAGGCCGCGTACGTGCCGCTCGTCGGCCGGATCGCGGCCGGTGGCCCGGTACTGGCGGAGCAGGCGATCGAAGACGTCTTCCCGTTGCCGAGGGAGATCGTCGGCGAGGGTGAGCTGTTCCTGCTCAGCGTCACCGGCGACTCGATGGTCGACGCCGCCATCACCGATGGCGACTGGGTCGTCGTGCGCCAGCAGCCCACGGCGGACCCGGGCGAGATCGTGGCGGCGATGATCGACGGCGAAGCGACGGTCAAGACGTTCAAGCGCAAGGACGGCCACATCTGGCTGATGCCGCACAACGAGGCGTACGAGCCCATCCCGGGTGACGACGCCACGATCCTCGGCAAGGTCGTCGCCGTTCTTCGCAGGCTGTAGCCCCAAGCCGGAGCACGCCGGGATCCCGGGTCAGCCGACCCGGGTCAGGCTCGGCAGCTTCGGCAGCCCTTCCGCCTCTCGGTCAAGCACGCCGCTTGCGCAGCCTGCCGACCAGGAGAAGGCCGCCGATCACGACGACCGCGGCGATACCGACCTGCACGTACGGGAAGTCGGCCCCCTGGCCCGTGCCACCGGCCGCGGAGGTCCCGCCCGACGTGCTGCCCTCGGATTTCGCCGCGTCCACGGCGAGGGCCGCCGCGCCCTTCACCGCCCGGATCTGCTCGCCGACGCCCTCCCCGCCGGACAGCAGCGTCCCGTCCGGATCGAAGGCGATCGCCTCCCCCTGCTTCTCGTTCGGCAGGGGTACCCGCACGGGCTCGCGCTGCAGCGCGCTCTTGAGATCCCCGTCGGTGACGGCGTAGAGGTAGGCGTCGGTGTAGGTGCGCAACGCGACCACTGAGCCGTCCGCCATCGACGCCGCGCCGGTGACGGTCATCGAACCGATCGACCCGACGGGCCCGCCGGGGGTCGAGGTCTCCTTGATCTGCAGTGACCCCACGCTCTCCAGCGGGGTCGGCCCGGGACTGGCGAGCGGCCCCGTCGGCCGGTACACCTTCGCGTCGCCGAAGACGTCCTTGGTGATCAGGTACGGCGTGCCGGAGCGGTCCATGATCAGCGCCTCGACGTCGTGCTGCCCGTCGGGGTACGTGAGCCGGTGCAGCGTCGCTTTGCCTTGCGGCGTCAGCGAGATCAGCGCGACCGTGTCCCGCCGCTTGCGGTTGTCGCCGGTGTCGGAAAGCCAGAAGGTGCCGTCCGCGGTACGGGCGAGATCTTCGGGGTCGTACGGGTCCGTGGGCGCAGAGATGACTTTTTGGACCTTGCAGTCGCGGCCGAGGACGAAGACCTGAGTCTTGGTGCCGCCGTCGTTGAGGGCGTACAGGTGCTCGCCGTCGGAAACCAGCCCGGAAAGCTCGCTAAGCCGGGAGTCGCTGTTCTTGCACACCGGCTGCGGCGCCGGGACCTCCTGCGCCAGGGCGGGAGCCGTCCCGCCGATGAACGCCGCCAGCACGACCGCCGCCGCGACAATCCCCCGCACATCCACCTCCGTACCGTGGAACCCCTGAAGCCCCACACTACGGAGACGTCCGGGACGGCGCGCAGTTCGGTGCGGACGCCGAGATGGGGCGGAATGTCGCGAAGGCCACTTTCAGCGCTGACTGTCGAACTCCTCCAGCCATACCTGGAAGTCGGCCGGGCCATACAAGTGACTCGACGGTGAAGTCATCAGGTCGGCGCCGAACAACCGGTCGAGTGCCTGCCGGACCAATTCGTCCTCTACTGGGAAGCGGTCGTCGACGAGCCAGGGACGCGCCCAGTCGTCGGCTTGCGCAGGCGTGATCGCACCGTCGACGAGAGCCTGCAGCACTTCACGGACCTCAGCGCGGGTCGGCACGGTCACGAATCCACCACCAGCGTCGAAGGGACGTGAAGGCCCCCTTCACTGCGTCTAGCGCACTGAAGGGGCCCTTCACGTACTTGCCTACAGAGCCGAGCCGTTCGTCTGGAAGTCGCTCAGCGCCGCGGCCAGCTCGGGCCTGCCGCGGACGACCAGCCGGGTACCGGTCTCGACGTGCTCTTCCTCCAGCACCTCGCCGTCGGCGTGGGCGCGGGAGACGAGCTCGCCCCGCGAGTACGGGATCAGCACCTCGACCACGACCTCCGGCCTCGGCAGCCGCTCCGCGATCACCTCGGCCAGCTCCGTGATCCCGGTGCCGGTCCGCGCCGACACCTGCACCGAACCGGCCAGCTGGTGCCGCAACCGGGCCAGCGACACCTCGTCGGCGGCGTCGGCCTTGTTGATCACCAGCAGCTCCGGCGGGAGCGGCTCGGAACGGCGCTTCGTGATCTCGGCGAGCACTTCGCGCACCGCGTTGACCTGCTCTTCCGGCGTCGGGTCGGCGCCGTCGACGACGTGCACGAGCAGGTCGGCGCTCGCCGCCTCCTCCAGCGTCGACCGGAACGCGTCCACCAGCTGGTGCGGCAGGTGCCGGACGAAACCGACGGTGTCGGTCAGCGTGTAGGTGCGGCCATCGGGGGTCTGCGCCCGCCGGGTCGTCGGATCCAGCGTGGCGAACAGCGCGTCCTCGACGAGCACCCCGGCGCCGGTCAGCGCGTTGAGCAGGCTCGACTTGCCGGCGTTGGTGTAGCCGACGATCGCGACGCTCGGCACCTCGTTGGCCACCCGGCGACCGCGTTTGGTCTCGCGGATGGTGTCCATCGCGGCGATCTCGCGGCGCAGCTTGGCCACGCGCTTGTTGATCCGGCGGCGGTCGGTTTCGAGCTTCGTCTCACCGGGACCACGCAGACCCACACCACCGTTGGCGCCACCCGCGCGGCCACCGGCCTGCCGGGACAGCGCCGCACCCCACCCGCGGAGCCGCGGGATCAGGTACTGCAGCTGGGCCAGCTCGACCTGCGCCTTGCCCTCCTTGGAGCGGGCGTGCTGCGCGAAGATGTCGAGGATCAGGGCGGTGCGGTCGATGACCTTCACCTTGACCTTCTCCTCCAGCTGACGCAGCTGGCCGGGCGAGAGCTCACCGTCGCAGATCACCGTGTCGGCACCGGTGGCCATCACGATGTCCCGCAGTTCCTTGACCTTGCCCGAGCCGATGTAGGTGGCGGGATCCGGGCGGATCCGCCGCTGCACCAGGCCTTCCAGCACCTCGGAGCCCGCCGTTTCGGCGAGCCGCGCGAGTTCGGCGAGCGAGGCCTCGGACTGGAGGGCGCTGCCCTCGGTCCACACACCGACCAGAACGACGCGCTCCAGGCGCAACTGCCGGTATTCGACCTCGGTGACATCCGCGAGTTCGGTGGACAGGCCCGCTACCCGGCGGAGCGAGGCGCGGTCCTCGAGCTCCAGTTCGCCGGTCGAAGGGTCCATGTCGTTCAGATCGTTGTGTGTCAGTTCCGTCATCGTGCCTCCATGGTCCCACGTTTCGGCGGCGGGACCGAATTCATTACCTGCTGGGATACTTCGACAGGTAGATGGCCGTGCGTTTCGCTTCCGGGTCGACCGGCCGGGACATGAAGTCGTCGACGAGCTCCATCAGCCGTGTTTCGAACTCGATGATCTGCTCGTCCGGCACCTGGACGACCAGGCGCGTCTGCTGCACCTCGTCGAATCCCACGTCGGCGATCTCGGCCAGATAAGCCTCGAAGATCGCCTGATCGATCCCCCTGTCGCGGGAATCAAGATGCCATGACAACCCGGTCGAGCGATACGGAATTTCTTTCGCACCGCGCGTGCCGCGTCGCGGCGGGAGCGCTTCGAGGAAGCCGGTGTCGACGAGCTTGCGCACGTGGTGCAGCGTCGTCGCCGGATCGCGATCGAGCCGTTCGGCGAGCTCCTTGTTGGTCAGCGCCTCGGAGTAGGTCAACCTGATGATGCGCAGCCTTATTCCGGAGGCCATCGCGGCGATCTCGGCCTCGGTGGCGGCGCGTCGTGGAGTGGGCACCGGGACAGCCTAGAGCGATTAGTGATTGACAGTTTCCAATCACTGGCGCCAAGGTGGCGTCGTGCGCAGAGACTCCCTCTTCTTCCACGCGGACTTCCGGCGGCTCTGGGCGGGTGACACGGCCAGTCAGGTGGGTGCTTTCGCCGGCCACACCGTGATCCCGCTGCTCGCGGCCACCGTGCTGGCCGCGACGCCGTTCCAGATGGGACTGCTGACCGCGGCCGAGACCATCGCGTTCCTGATCATCGGGCTGCCCGCCGGGGTGTGGGTCGACCGGATGCGGCGCCGGGTCCTGATGCTGCGAGCCGACTTCGTCCGCGCGGCGCTGCTGTTCACCGTTCCACTCGCGTGGTGGGCGGGCGTCCTGTCGCTGACACAGCTGATCATCGTCGCCACGCTCGTCGGCGTCGCGACGGTGTTCTTCGACGTCGCCTATCAGTCGTATCTGCCGTCGTTGGTCGGCCGCGAGCATCTCCTGGAGGGCAACGCGAAACTCCAGGCGAGCCAGTCGGTCGCGTTCCTGACCGGCCCGGGCATCGGCGGCGGGCTCGTGCAGCTGGCGGGCGCGGCCAACGCCGTGCTGATGACCGGCGTGGGTTTCCTGACCTCGGCCCTGTGCCTGCTGCGGATCCGCACCGTCGAGGAAGTACCCGGGCAACACGAAGAGGCGAAGCTGCTCCCCCAGATCGCCGAGGGACTGCGGTTCGTCTTCACCGACGCCGCCCTGCGCTCGATCGTCGCCTGCACCGCGACCGCGAACCTGTTCAACGGCGCCTTCACCGCGGTGGAGATCCTGTTCCTGAACCGGGAACTGGGCCTGTCACCGGCGGTCGTCGGCGTCGTCCTGGCGACCGGCGGCGTGGGCGGGATCGTCGGGGCGATCCTGGCCGGGCGCATCACCCGGCGGATCGGGCAGGCGCGGTCGATCTGGTTCGTCCCGCTGCTGACGTGGCCGTTCCAGCTGTTGCTGCCGCTCGCCGCGCCGGGCTGGCGGATCGTGCTGTTCCCCGCGGCGCTGGCGATCGCGGGGTTCGGGATCATCGTCTACAACGTCGCGCAGGTGTCCTACCGGCAGGCCGTCTGCCCGGACCGGCTGCTCGGCCGTATGAACGCCAGCGTGCGCTTCGTGGTGTGGGGGATGCTGCCGCTGGGCGGGCTGATCGGCGGTGTGCTGGGCGAGGCGATCGGGATCCGGGGGACGCTGTGGTTCGTCGCGGTCGGCGAGACGGCCGCGCTGCTGTGGGTGGTGTTCTCGCCGATCCGGAAGCTTCGCGACCTTCCCAAGGAGCCGATCGCGGTCGGTTAAGCGAGCCCGGCCCACCAGGTCTCGTCGAGTTCCCCGCGGGCGACGATCTCCGCCGGCCCGGTCAGTGTGGACCCGCCGCGGCGGATCTCGACCACCACGCGGCCGCCGGGGATGTCGACGGTCGCCTCACCGGTGTCGGTACCCGCGAGGTGCAGGGCGGCGGCGACCGCGGCGACCGTACCGGTGCCGCAGGACCGCGTCTCGCCGACGCCGCGTTCGTGGACGCGCATCTTCAGCGCGTTGTCGCCCAGCAGGTTGATGAACTCGAGGTTCACGCCGTCGGGGAACACGTCGGAGTCGAAGTCGGGCTGGTCGCGCAGGTCGAGCACGTCGACGTCGTCGTCGACGACCGACACCAGGTGGGGGTTGCCGACGTTCACCGCGACCCCGGAGAACGGCTTGCCCGCGACCACGGTGACCGAGGTGCCGGTGATCGCCGCCGGTCCCATCTGCACGGTCACCGTGCCGTCGGCGTGCATCCGCACCGGCCGGTCACCGGCGCGGGTGCCGATGACGAAGTCGCGTTCGGGTACGAGCCCGGAATCGACGAGGTACCGGACGAAGACCCGGACGCCGTTGCCGCACATCTCCGCGATGGACCCGTCGGCGTTGCGGTAGTCCATGAACCATTCGCCGCCGGACTCGGCACCCAGTGCGGCCGACCGCACGATCCGGAGCACACCATCGGCGCCGAGACCACGCTGACGGTCGCACAACGCGGCCACCCGCGCTTCGGTCAGCTCGAGGCGGCCGTCGGGGTCGGGAAGCAGCACGAAATCGTTCTGTGTGCCGTGTCCCTTGAGGAATTCGATGCCGCCCATGGCGCCAAGATTACTGGGCCACCGCTTCGAGGACGCGCTCGGCCAGCCGCTCCGAACCGCCGTCGAACCACCGGATGCGCTTGTCCCGCCGGAACCAGGAACGTTGTCTCCGCACGAACCTCCGGGTGGCCTGTGCGGTGGCCGCCGAGGCCGCCGGGAAGTCGCCGTCACCGTCTAGCGCGGCGATCACCTGTTGGTAGCCCAGCGCCCTCGAAGCGGTGAGCCCGTCACGGAGTCCCTGACCCAGCAACGTCCGGACCTCGTCGACGAGTCCGGCTTCGAACATGAGCTCCACGCGGCGGTCGACGCGGATGTCGAGTTCCGCCGGTTCGCGGTCGATGCCGATCAGGACGGTGTCGTAGCGCGCGGGCCCCGGTCTCGGCAGGTTCGCCGAGAACGGTTCGCCGGTGATCTCGATGACCTCCAGCGCGCGCACGATCCGGCGGCCGTTGGTCGGCAGGATGGCCGTGGCGGCGACGGGGTCCAGTTCCGTGAGCCGGGCGTGCATCGCGGCGACGCCGAGTTCGTCGGTCTCGGCGGTCAGCCGGGCGCGCACGTCCGGATCGGTACCCGGGAACTTGAGATCGTCGAGCACGGCTTGGACGTACAGCCCCGACCCGCCGGTGAGGATCGGCACGCGACCGGCTTCGAGGAGTTCCTCGACCCGCCGACGCGCATCGCGCTGGTACGCGGCGACGGAGGCGGTCTCGGTGACGTCGAGGACGTCGAGCAGGTGATGCGGCACGCCTCGCCGCTCCTCGACGGTCGCCTTCGCCGTCCCGATGTCCATCCCCCGGTAGAGCTGCAACGCGTCAGCGTTGACCACCTCACCCCCGAGGGTGAGGGCGAGTTCGACCGCGAGCGCGGTCTTCCCGGTCGCCGTGGGCCCGACGACCGCGACCGGCCGGATCACGCGCGCTCCCAGACCGCGACGTGATAGCCGACACCGAACGGCGCGGCAGAGTAGAGGACCTCGGCGGTCCAGTCCCCGGCCGCCAGACCGGCGAGAACCTGCCAGGGCGCGCGGCCACCTGCCCCGAGTTCGGCGGCCAAGGCGGGGTCGAGCGCGGCCAGCGCTCCCGTGTCTGCCTTGGCCAGGGCGTCGCGGACCCCGGCGTCGAAATCCTCGGCGCGCGCGTCCTCCCCGCCGGGGGAACGGGGGCCGTGCCTGCTCGAACCGTCGCCGAGAACGAGCACGGCGGAGTGGTCGCCCACCGCGCGGGCGAACTGTTCACACTGGTCGGAGGGGGTGGCGGGATCCACGAGATGGACGCGGACGGACGACGCGCCACTCTGCTCACGAAGCCAGCCGGCGACGAGCGCGGGCAACGGCAGCTCGGTTTCGGGGGCCGTCACCCGGCTGAGTGAGACTCCGAGGTCGACGCCGAAACCGCGGAACGACCCGCTCGCGTGTTCGGGCACCGCGGGGGCGCCAGCGGCCGCGCCGATGACGACCCAGTCCGGCGAAGCACTGGTCAGGCGCCTCGCCGCGGCGAGGCAGGCTTCGCGCAGCTCGGCGCACTCGTCAGCCGCTCCGGCGGCCAGTTCGGGGATGAGCAGCGGGGGTTGCGGGAGCACGGCGACACGGCGGATCACGGCCGCCGACGTTACCTTCCCCGCCACCTACCACCCGCAACCGACCGACACGGAGGGTCCTCCGGAAGTAGGATCACTGCCCTCTGGTGGTTCATCCGGTTCCACGGTGGACGCTGAGCTGCTTGAATGCCGCAAGGGGTTGATGCCCCCGAAGCAAGACGGCAACGCATTACCCGGCCCCGCCGCTAGGCGGGGCGCCCGCGCCAGCGGGCGTACAGGCGATAAGGAGCCTGCGATGGCCCAGGAGAACACGTCCACCGGTACCCCGGCACCGCACCCGGTACCGCACGCGCTCGGTGGCGGGCATCCCGCACCCCCCGTGCCGCCCGCCGAGCCCAGCCCGTCCGCTTGGGGCAGGGTCGACGAAGAAGGAACGGTCTACGTCACCACGGCCGACGGCGAACGCGCGGTCGGTGTCTGGCAGGCCGGGAGCCCGGACGAGGGTCTGCTCCACTACGCGCGCCGCTTCGACGACCTGCGCACCGAGGTCGAGTTGCTGGAGACCCGGCTGGAGTCCGGCGCGGGCGACCCGAAGCACGCGCTGGCGACGGCGACACAGCTGCGTGACGGCCTCGCCGAAGCCGCCGTCGTCGGCGACATCGCCGCGCTGAACGGCCGCATCGAGCAGGTCATCGCCCACGCCGAGAAGGCGCTGGCCTCGGCCAAGCAGGAGCGCGAGGAGGCCCGCGCGGCGGCCGTCGTCCGCAAGCAGGCCCTCGCCGACGAGGCCGAGAAGCTCGCCGCCGAGTCGACCCAGTGGAAGGCCGCCGGCGACCGGCTGCGCGCGATCCTCGACGAGTGGAAGACCGTCAAGGGCGTCGACCGCAAGACCGACGACGAGCTGTGGAAGCGGTTCTCCAAGGCCCGTGAGGCGTTCAACCGCCGTCGCGGCTCGCATTTCGCCGAACTCGACAAGCAGCGCGCGGGCGCCAAGCACCGCAAGGAAGAGCTGATCGCCGAGGCCGAATCGCTCTCGGAGTCGTCGGACTGGGGCGAGACGGCGGGTCGCTACAAGGACCTGATGACCGAGTGGAAGGCCGCCGGCCGCGCCCCCAAGGACAGCGACGAGGCGCTCTGGCAGCGGTTCCGCGCCGCGCAGGACAAGTTCTTCGCCCGGCGGTCCGCGGTGTTCTCCGAGCGGGACGCCGAGTTCGCGACCAACGCGCAGCAGAAGGAAGAACTCCTCGTCGAGGCCGAGAAGATCGACCCCGCCGCGAACCTGGAGGCGGCGAAGCAGCACATGCGCCGCATCCAGGACCAGTGGGACGAGATCGGCAAGGTCCCGCGCGAGCGCATCCGCGAGCTGGACGGGCGACTGAAGGCCGTGCAGGACGCGATCAAGTCGGCCGAGGACAGCAAGTGGCGGCGAACCGACCCGGAGGCGCAGGCCAGGGCGGCGCAGTTCCGCGAGCGGGTCGAGCAGTTCGAGTCGCAGGCGGCGAAGGCCCGTGCGGCGGGCGACGAGCGGCGCGCGAAGAAGGCGGACGAGCAGGCCGCGCAGTGGCGTGAGTGGCTCGAGGCAGCGGAAGCGGCCATCGCGGACCGGTAGGTCTTCGGCGTCCTGTAGTGCCATGAAAGGTCCTTTCCTTGCAAATTTCGCAAGGAAAGGACCTTTCATGGCGTTCGGGGGCGGGCGCACGCGTCACTCCACTGTGGAGGGACGCCTGGCACCTTCGTGCGTATTCGGGCGCTCTCCGCGCTCAACCGTGGTCGACTTCGATCATGAACCAGACACTGATTCCCCCAGCACGCCGGGCGTTCGCCGCCCTGGCGATCAGTTGTGCTCTGGTGGCCGGGCTCGCCCCGGCCGCGTCGGCGACGGCCGCCCCGGCACCGGCCCCGGTCTCCGCCGAAGCGGGCAAGAAGAAGGTCAAACTCGACGCCTCGCTCAGCAAGAAGCAGGCGAAGGTCAACGAAAAGGTCACCCTCAAGGGGACTCTGCAGGCTCAAGAAGGCGGCGACGCGGCCGACAGCCTCGAAGCGATCATCGTGCAGCAGCTTCAGGGCAGCGTGTGGGTGAACATCGCCGACACGACCTGCCGGCCCAACTCGACGTTCTCCCTGAAGCTGAGTTTCTCCTTCAGCGCGGTGGTCACGCTGCGGGCTTACCACCCGGAAACGACGCTCTACGCGAGCGCGTACACGTCCAGCAACCTCACCCTGCGGGTCGGCTAGCTGCGGGAGAAGGCCGCACGCATCCAGTAGATGGCCAGCGCGACGGTGGCGATCCAGGCGACGATCAGCCCGAAGCCCGGACCGCCACCGGCCGCGCCGGTCGCGTGCGAGGACTGCTGCGACCAGATCGCGAGCATCCCGTCGACGGAGGCGAACCAGCCGCCCGCGGCGCAGACCCAGGCCAGCCACCAGCGCCGGGTCACCAGCGCGACAGCGCCGACGAACACCCCGATGCCGGTGGAGGTCGCCGCGAACAGCTGCGGGATCCCGCCGCCCCTGCCGAGCAGCACCTCCCAGCCGGCGTGCTCACCGACCCAGGGCAGCAGCTGCGCGATCAGCAGCACGAACACCAGCACGGCGATGGAGAACCCGCGCCTGCCCAGCTCGATCGTCTTGGCCGCGCGCGCACCGACCTCGTCGATCTCGGCGGCGAGTTCGTCGATCTTCGGTTCGGTCACAGCGCACACCCGCTCACCGGTTCCGGCGTGACGGCCGGGGCGCCGAAGCCCGGCAGGCCCAGCGTCACGCCGTTGGTCTTCGGCCGCAGCCCGGCCTCGGAGTTGTCCCCCGCCTTGGTGCGGCGGTGCGACAGCAGGTCACCGTCGGCGACGAGGTGGTGCGGCGCGCCGTAGGTCACCACGGTCTCGACGACGTCGCCCGGCCGTACGAGGCGGTCCACGAGCGGCCCCGTCGGCGTGAAGTGGACGAGCCTGCCGTCACGGGCACGGCCGCTCATCCGTTGTGTCTCGGTGTCCTTGCGGCCTTCGCCGGAGGCCACCAGCAGCTCGACCCGCCGTCCGACGATCTTCTTGTTCTCGTCCCAGGAGATGTCGTTCTGCAGTTGCACGAGCCGCTCGTAGCGCTCCTGCACGACCTCCTTCGGCAGCTGCCCGTCCATCTCGGCGGCGGGCGTGCCCGGCCGGATCGAGTACTGGAAGGTGAACGCGCTGGAGAACCGCGCCTGCGCGACGACGTCGAGCGTCGCCTGGAAGTCTTCCTCGGTCTCGCCGGGGAAGCCGACGATGATGTCGGTGGTGATCGCGGCGTCGGGCATGGACTCGCGCACGCGGTCGAGGAGCTTGAGGTACCGCGCCGAACGGTAGGACCGCTTCATCTCGCGCAGCACCCGGTCCGAACCGGACTGCAGTGGCATGTGCAGCTGGTGGCACACGTTCGGCGTCTCGGCCATCGCGTCGATGACGTCCTCGGTGAACGCCGCCGGATGCGGCGAGGTGAACCGGACGCGCTCCAGCCCGTCCACCGAACCGCAGGCGCGCAGCAGCTTCCCGAACGCGAGCCGGTCGCCGAATTCGACGCCATAGGAGTTCACGTTCTGGCCGAGCAGGGTCACTTCCAGCACGCCTTCGGCGACGAGCGCCTCGACCTCGGCCAGGATCTCGCCGGGACGGCGGTCGCGTTCCTTGCCGCGCAGCGCCGGGACGATGCAGAAGGTGCAGGTGTTGTTGCAGCCGACCGAAATCGACACCCAGCCCGCGTACGCCGAGTCGCGCTTCGCCGGGAGCGTCGAGGGGAAGGTCTCGAGCGATTCGAGGATCTCGACCTCGGCCTCGGCGTTGTGCCGCGCGCGTTCCAGCAGCGTCGGCAGCGAGCCGATGTTGTGCGTGCCGAAGACGACGTCCACCCAGGGCGCGCGTTTGACGATCTCGCCGCGGTCCTTCTGCGCGAGGCAGCCGCCGACGGCGATCTGCATGTCCGGCTTCGCGGTCTTCTGCGGGCGCAGATGACCGAGGGTGCCGTACAGCTTGTTGTCCGCGTTCTCCCGCACCGCGCAGGTGTTGAACACGATCAGGTCGGGTGTGGCCTCGCCGTCACCCGGAACGTAGCCGGCGTCCTCGAGCTGCCCGGCAAGACGTTCGGAGTCATGCACGTTCATCTGGCAGCCGAAGGTGCGGATCTGGTAAGTGCGCGCGCTCATCTCGCCTTCGAGGGTACGCGGGCGGGGTTCCATGGCACGATCGACCCTCATGAGGAGACCAGGGGTGCTGGCGGTGGTGATCGCCGTGGTCTGTGCCCTGGTCGCCGGGTGCGGACCCGATCTGTCCGGGACGAAGGTGCGGATCGCGGCGGGGCTCAACGGCGGCGTCTACGACAAACTGGCCGAGGCGCTGGCCGACGCGTGGGCCGCTCAGCTGGACACCGAGCGGCCCGAGATCCAGGAGACGCACGGCTCGCCGGACAACGTCGACCGGGTGCGGGCGGGGAAGGCCGACGTCGCGTTCGTGGCCGCCGACGTCGCCGCCGCCGACAAGAGCCCCGGCCTGGCCGCGCTGGCCCGCGTGCACGACGACTACCTGCACGTCATCGTGCGCGCCGACTCGTCGATCAAGTCGTTCGCGCAGTTGCGCGGCCGCAAGGTCGCGATCGGCTCGCCGGACTCGGGGGTCGAGTTCCTGTCGAAGCAGCTGCTCAAGGCGGCGGGGTTGACCGGCGCGATCGACCGGCGCAACCTGGGCCTTCCCGAGGCGCTGCCCGCGCTGGAGAACCGGCAGATCGACGCCGTCATCTGGTCGGGTGGGCTGCCGACACCGTCGATCACCGAGAAGGTGCACACCGTCGGCCTGCGGCTGCTCGACATCACCGACCTCGCGGACGCGCTGCGGGCCACCAGCCCGGTGTACCGGACCGCGACCATCCCGGTGACCGCCTACAACCTGCCGTCGCCGGTGACCACGCTCGTGCTGCCGAACTTCCTGGTGGTGCCCACGTCGATGCGCGACGACGTCGCCGAGGCGCTGGTACGCGGGCTGTTCGACGCGCGGGACCAGCTGGTCAAGGCGGCGGGCGCGGCGTTGTCGATCGACGTCCACCCCGCCATCGAGACCGCTCCCCTGCCGCTGCATCCGGGGGCGCTGCGTTACTTCCGGTCACTCAAGGACTAGCACCGTTTAAGGGCAGGGTCACCGTCACCTGGAGACCGCCACCTTCGGGTGAGCCGAGCCGCAGCGAACCGTCCGATCTGGCCAGGATCTCGGTGACGATCGCCAGGCCGAGGCCGGAGCCGGGCACGTTCTGATGCGCGGTGCTGCGCCAGAACCGGTCCGCCGCGCGGTCCAGTTCGTCGTCGCGCAGGCCGGGGCCGTGGTCGCGGACGGCGATGTCCACCTTCCCGTCCGCCGTGGTGACGTCGACCCTCACCTCGGTCCCCGGCTCGGTGAACTTGAGCGCGTTGTCCAGCAGCGCGTCGAGGACCACTTCGAGGCCGCGCGCGGGCGTGAGCACCCTCAGCCCACCGCCCAGCCCGGACGCGACCAGGGTGATGTCGCGTGCCGCGCCGACGACGGTCCAGTCGGCGACCCGGGCGCCCACCGTCTCGTCGAGGCCGACCGGCACCAGTTCGCCGCCCGAGGATTCGGCCCTGGCCAGCGAAAGGAGCTCGTCGAGGATCTGGTTGAGCCGTCGCGCGTCGACGAGGGCGGCTTCGAGATCGGCCGCGGCCAGGTCGTCATCGACGTGCCCGTCGAGGTTGCCGAGCCGGATCTTCAACGCGGTCAACGGGTTCCGCAGCTGGTGGGAGGCATCGGCGACGAACGCGCGCTGCGCGGAGAGAGCCTCGTCGACGCTGGCGGCCATCCGGTCGAAGGAGCGTTCGAGCTGCCGCAGTTCCGGCGGACCGCCCGTCTCCCCCACCCGTTTGACCTCGCGGCCGCTGACCACGGAGGCGACCAGTTCGCCGGTGGCGTCGTCCAGCCGTCGGACCGGGCGCAGGATCCAGCGCACCACCGGCACCGCGACCAGCAACGCGAGCCCGAACGCCAGCACCGCACCCGCCGCGATGAGCAGCCACCACCACAGCAGCGCGGTGCGGGCCTTGTCCGTCGAGGAGACGGTGATCACCGCGCCCCGCACCTCGCCGTCGATCAGGATCGGCTCGGCCAGCACCAGCGGCTCGGTGGACCACGGCAGCAGCAGCGGACCGGGTTCCGAACGCCGCCCGGCCAGCGCCTGCTGCAGATGTGAGGCGATGACGGGGTCTTTGAGATCGATCCCGGCCGTCTCGCCCGGCCCTCCGGCGACGGATTCGCCGTCCTGGTCGACGATCGCCACCGGCACCCCGTAGACCTCGGTGTAGCGGCGGAGCTCGTCCTCGATCAGGTCCGGCCGGTTCTCCACCAGCGGGCGCTGGGCCAGCGACGCGAACCGGGAGGTGTCGGTGAGCCGGTCGAGGAAGAGGTCGAGCTGCGCACTGGCCGCCACGCTGAGCGAGAGCGGGATGCCGAGGCCGAACACGAGCGCCGCGACCAGCGTCAGCACGATCGCCTGGAGCCGGACGCGCACCGGCTCAGCCCTCCTCGGCCGGGCCGTAGGCGCCGCCGAGGCGGTACCCGACGCCGCGGACGGTCTCGATCAGCGCGGGCCTGCCGAGCTTGGTCCGCAGGGTGGCGACGTGGACGTCGAGCGACCGGCTCTCCGCGGGGCCGCGATGCCCCCACACCTCGTTCAGCACATGGTCGCGGGCGCAGACCGCGCCGCGGGCGGTGACCACCAGCGCGAGCACCTGGAATTCCTTGCGGGACAACGAAACCGGCTGCCCGTCGACCTGCACCTCATGGCGTCCGATATCGACGGACACATCACCCGCGCGGATGACGCCCGCCGGTTCGGGCGCGGCGGGCCGCTCCCCTCGGCGACGGCGCACGGCCTCGACGCGGGCGACCAGTTCGTCGACGTCGTAGGGCTTCACCAGATAGTCGTCGGCGCCGGACCGCAGTCCCTGGATCCGGTCGTCGACCTCGCCCCGCGCCGAAACGACGATCACCGCGACGTCGCTGACCGCGCGGATCCGGCGGCACAGCACGATCCCGTCGATATCGGGCAGCCCCAGGTCGAGCAGCACGACGTCGACCTCGTGCACCAGATCGAGCACCCCGGCGCCGGAGGCCAGGCGTTTGATCGTCAGGCCGCGCCGGGTCAGCGCGGGCGTCAAGGCACCCGCGACCCGGTCGTCGTCCTCCACCAGCAGTACCCGCACCCGTGTTTCCCTTTCACGCCGTCCCCGCACCGCGACGACTTGAGGAACGACTCTATGGGGTGAGTCACCACTCGCGCTGCCCGTACCGCTGGGCCGGATGGCCCTGTGAGGGACCCGCTGCACGCGGTAATGGTCACGATGCGTCACAGATCTTGTGTGACCCCGGTTACGAGGCACCCCCGCTTTGTCTAGGCTGATCAGCGCCGGACGGCGGCGGATCGGGCCGTCCGGTGGCTTGAGAACGATACGGACTTGAAACCCTAAGTATTGGTCAAGCCGCCTTTACAAGCGGTCCGACGGGAGTAGGTTTCCGCCATCGCGTGGTGCCTGACCCCGCAGTCCCCTGCAAACGAACGCTCCTGGAGGCCAGATGACCGCGGAGGTGGCGGCGCCGATGATCAAGGCGGCCGCCGTGAACAAGTACTTCGGCGACCTGCACGTGCTCAAGGAGATCAACCTCGAGGTGCCGCGCGGGCAGGTCGTGGTCGTGCTCGGGCCGTCCGGGTCTGGCAAGTCGACGCTGTGCCGGGCGATCAACCGGCTGGAACCCATCAACTCCGGCGAGATCGCGGTGGACGGCGTTCCGCTGCCCGCCGAAGGGAAGGCGCTGGCCGCGCTGCGCGCCGACGTCGGCATGGTGTTTCAGTCGTTCAACCTGTTCGCGCACAAGACGATCGTCGAGAACGTCATGCTCGCGCCGATGAAGGTCCGCAAGGTCAACTCGGCCGAGGCCCGCAAGACCGCGATGGACCTGCTCGAACGTGTCGGCATCGCCAACCAGGCCGACAAGTACCCCGCCCAGCTCTCCGGCGGGCAGCAGCAGCGGGTGGCGATCGCCCGCGCGCTGGCCATGCGCCCCAAGGTGATGCTGTTCGACGAGCCGACCTCGGCGCTGGACCCGGAGATGGTCCAGGAGGTCCTCGACGTGATGACCACGCTCGCCAAGGACGGGATGACGATGCTCGTCGTCACCCACGAGATGGGCTTCGCGCGGCGCGCGGCGAACCGGGTGGTGTTCATGTCCGACGGCGAGATCGTCGAGGACTCCACCCCGGACGACTTCTTCACCAAGCCGAAGACGGATCGCGCCAAGGACTTCCTCGGCAAGATCCTGACCCACTAAGCGTTTCCGCGGCGCGGGCTCGTGCCGCATCGACGGAAGAAACAGGAGAGGTTCACATGAGGATCCGCACCCTTGCGGTGGGTCTGCTCGTCGGCAGTCTCGCACTGACCGCTTGTGGCAAGGAAGGCACGCCCAGCTCGCCGGGCGGCAGCTCCGAAGGCGCGAACGCCGGTGCCCAGCTGCCCCAGTACACGGTGGCGTCGAACGTCGACCTCGCGGGCTCCCCGGTCTTCGCGAAGATCAAGGCCGCGGGCAAGCTGACCCTGGGCGCCAAGGACGACCAGCCTGGTCTGGGCAAGAAGGACCCGACGAGCGGCAAGTTCGCCGGTTTCGACATCGAAATCGCGAAGCTCGTCGCCGCGAGCCTCGGCTTCGGCGAAGACAAGATCACCTTCAAGACGGTCGACTCGGGTGCCCGTGAGCAGGCCATCGTGAACGGCGACGTCGACTACTACGTCGGCACCTACACGATCAACGACAAGCGCAAGGCGCAGATCTCCTTCGCCGGCCCGTACTTCGAGGCCGGCCAGGACCTGCTGGTGCGCAAGGACGAGACGACGATCACCGGTCCGGAGACCTTGAAGGGCAAGAAGGTCTGCTCGGTCACCGGCTCGACCCCGATCCAGCGCGTCCGCGAGCAGAACCTGACCGAGCCCGGCAACATCGTCGAGTTCCAGAAGTACTCGCAGTGCGTCGAGAAGCTCAGCACGAAGGAGGTCGACGCGGTCACCACCGACGACGCGATCCTGAAGGGCTTCGCTTCGGAGGACTCCGACAGCTTCAAGGTCGTCGGCAAGACCTTCTCGAAGGAGCCGTACGGCATCGGCCTGAAGAAGGACGACAAGGTCCTTCGCGACAAGATCAACGACACCCTGCAGAAGGCGCTGGACGACGGCACCTGGCAGAAGATCTACGACGCCACCCTCGGCAAGTCGGGTTCGGCGGCGCAGAAGCCCACCCTGCAGAAGTACTGATGTAACCAGCGGCCGGTGGACCCGTGACGGGTTCACCGGCCGCTCCACACCCACCTCCAGTCGACGGCAGCGGGGAAAGGCTCCATGAACGTCCTGCTCGACAACCTGGATCTCTACGGTCCGTTCTTCCTCACCACGATCGAACTGTTCCTCTGGTCGGCGGTCGGCAGCCTGATCCTCGGCACGATCCTGGCGATGCTGCGGGTGAGTCCGGTCCTGGCGTTCCGCGCGGCGGGAACGACCTATGTGACCCTCATCCGCAACACCCCGCTGACGCTGGTGTTCGCGTTCTTCGTGTTCGCGTACCCCCTGCTCGAAATCGTCAAGCTCAACTTCTTCACCGCCGCGGTCGTCGCGCTGATCGTGTACACCTCGGCGTTCATCTGCGAGGTCGTCCGGTCGGGCATCAACACCGTCCCGGTCGGCCAGGCCGAGGCCGGGCGCGCGCTGGGGCTGACGTTCGGCCAGATCCTCGGCCAGATCGTCCTGCCGCAGGCGCTGCGCTCCGTGGCGCCGCCGCTGATCAGCACCCTGATCGCGTTGCTGAAGAACACCACGATCGCCGCGGGCTTCTCGGTCGCCGAGGCCGGCGCGATCCGGTCGTACCTCTCGGAACGAGGTGACAACCAGTTGATCGGCCTGCTGTGGGTCGCCCTGGGCTTCATCATCCTCGTCGCCGTACTTTCTCTCATCCAGCGGAGCCTGGAGAAGCGCTGGAGCGTGGCCCGATGAGCAGTGTCCTGTTCGACGTCCCCGGCCCCAAGGCGCGGATGCGCCACCGCATCTACGCGGTCATCGGCGTCGTCGCCATCGCCGCGTTCATCACCTTCGTCGTCTACCGGTTCTACGACACCGGCCAGTTCACCGCGCGCAAATGGGAATGGCTCCAGTACCAGCAGGTTCAGATCGACCTGCTGAACGCGGTACTGGAAACGCTCCGGGCGTTCGCGGCGGCGGCGGTCCTCGCGCTGATCTTCGGTGCGGTCTTCGCGGCCGGGCGGCTCTCCGACCACGCCTGGATCCGGCGCATCTCCGGCGTGATCGTGGAGTTCTTCCGCGCCATCCCCGCGCTGATCCTGATGTTCCTGTTCTACTTCGGCCTCCCGGCCGTCGGCGTCCCGATGACGCCGTTCCTCGGCGTGGTCTTCGGTCTCACGCTGTACAACGGCTCGGTGCTCGCGGAGGTCTTCCGCGCCGGCATCCAGGCCCTGCCGAAGGGCCAGGCCGAAGCCGCGTACGCACTCGGCATGCGCAAGACCCAGGTGATGTTCACCGTCCTGCTGCCGCAGGCGATCCGGGCGATGCTGCCGACGATCATCAGCCAGATGGTGGTGCTCCTGAAGGACACCGCGCTCGGCTTCATCATCACCTTCCAGGAACTGCTGTACTACGCCCGCTACATCGGCACACAAGGCGAATTCGGCCGGCCGATCGTGCCGTCGACGCTGGTCGCGACCGGTATCTACATCTGCCTGTGCCTGCTGCTGACGGCGCTGGCGACGTATCTGGAGAAGCGCAACCGGCGCAGCAAGAAGCACATCGACCTGGACGAGAAGAAGGCCGAGGAGACCGGACTGGGAGCCGCCGCCTCCGCTTGATCTGTCCAGAAATCCGGAAGAGGCCCCGCCGCGCAGCGCGCGACGGGGCCTCTTGCTGTGCTCACGCTTTGCCGAGGATGCGGCAGCACCGCATCACCGGATTCCGCTGTGACCACAGCTATCCGCGGGTCGCCGGCTACATAACCCAAGCAGGTATCGAGATAGGCCTCTTGGTCCTGTCGGGACAGCAGCCGCTCGGCTAGCGTCGGCCGTATGGCGGACCAGGCCGCGACGCTGCTCGAAGCGCTGCCGGACCTGGCGGGCAGGGCGGTCCTGGTCGTCGGGTGCGGCGATGGCCGCTATCCGCGCCTGTTCCGGCGAGAGGGCGCGCGCCGCGTGGTCGGCGTCGACGCGGATCAGGCCTCGATCGCGGTCGCGCAACGCGAAGAGGAACGCGACCCCGTCGGGATCTCGTACGAGGTCCACCAGCTCGCCCGGCTGCCGGTGATGGGGGCCTTCGACGTCGTCGTCGCTTTCCTGGACTCGCCGGCCCATCTCGATCGCGTCGCCGCGAGCCTGGTGACGGGCGGGCTGCTGGTGGTCGTCGCCACGAACGGGCTCAACCTGGAAGAAGGCCTGCGCGACAACGGTTTCCAGGATCTCGTCCTGCGCCGCCACGAAAGCGGCGACGTGCACAGCGCCCGCAAGACGGGCTGAGTCGCGCACCCTGGTGTCGAGCCAGGCTGGCCGGGGCTATGAATCCCGGCCGGTCACCGGACCGTGCGCGTCTGGCGGTATGGGACACACGGACCCCACACCGCCGCACCGGTACGACGGAACAGGTTTCCCCCGCCGTGCCGGGGCGTAGCGCGTGTGGGAGTCGAACCCACGTCACCGGGGTGAAAACCCGGTATCCATTCCGCTGGACCAACGCGCCTTGGCCTGGAACACAGTCCGGCACGCATCGCGCACCGGACTGCTTCGTTCCAGAAAACAGGGTCACCGCAAAGAAAAAGCCGCCCGGTTCGGTTTCCCGAAGGACGGCTCCACGTACGCGACGTCCGGCTAGGACGGCGGCGTGGAGCCGTGTTTCTCTTCCATGCCAAGGAACATGGCGTAACAACGTCGCGTCATGTGTCCTCCTTGGTCGGTGTGCGGTAAGTGTGCGACAGGCGAGTGAGTGAGGGCAACCGATTAAAAGCCGTGAAGGCCTCCTTCCCTACTCTCAGGGTAGGGAAGGAGGCCTTCACGGACTTCCTCGTGACTACTTGTCCCGCCGGAACAGTTTGTTCCCCAGCCACACGATGGGGTCGTACTTCCGGTCCGCGACGCGTTCCTTCATCGGGATCAGCGCGTTGTCGGTGATGTGGATGCCCTCCGGGCACACGTCCGAGCAGCACTTGGTGATGTTGCAGTACCCGAGCCCGTGCTCCTCCTGCGCCTCGTCACGCCGGTCGGCGACGTCGAGCGGGTGCATTTCGAGTTCGGCGATCCGCATCAGATACCGGGGCCCGGCGAAGGCCTCCTTGTTCTCCTCGTGGTCACGCACCACGTGGCAGGTGTTCTGGCACAGGAAGCATTCGATGCACTTGCGGAACTCCTGCGAGCGCTCGACGTCCACCTGCTGCATCCGGTACTCCCCCGGCTTCAGTTCCGGG
Source organism: Amycolatopsis sp. SB7-3 (assembly GCF_041021335.1). Taxonomy (NCBI): domain Bacteria; kingdom Bacillati; phylum Actinomycetota; class Actinomycetes; order Pseudonocardiales; family Pseudonocardiaceae; genus Amycolatopsis; species Amycolatopsis sp. SB7-3. Next base: position 384,138 of record NZ_JBFPJQ010000006.1, on the reverse strand, counting down.
GGCGGCGTGAACGACGGGATCTCGCGGGCCTTGGTGTAGTTGAACGACACGTCGGTCACCAGGTCGCGGATCACCGGGAACGTCCGCATCGGTGTCACGGTGATGACCTCGTCCTCGGTGAAGGTCGACATCCGCGTCATGCACAGCAACCGCGGCTTGCCGTTGATCTCCGCCGAGCACGAACCGCATTTGCCCGCCTTGCAGTTCCACCGCACCGCCAGATCCGAGGCCTGGGTGGCCTGCAACCGGTGGATGATGTCGAGGACGACCTCGCCCTCGTTGACCTCGACGCTGTAGTCCTGCAGTTCACCCGAATCGGCGTCGCCGCGCCAGACCCGGAAACTCGCCTTGTAGCTCATGCCGGACTCCCGGGGTGCGAAGTCAGTTCTTCGTCGGTGTAGTACTTCCCCAGCTCGGACAGTTCGAAAAGCTCCAGCAGGTCCTGCCGCAACGGGACCTGGGCCTTGACCTCGACGCCGATGTCCGGCACCACCGGGTTGTCGCCCGGAGTCGCCGAGCAGACCAGGAGTTTGTTGCGCCACTGGGCATCCATGCCCGGGTGATCGTCCCGCGTGTGCCCGCCCCGGCTTTCGGTCCTGGTGAGCGCGGCCCTGGCGACGCATTCGCTGACCATCAGCATGTTCCGCAGGTCGACGGCGAGATGCCAGCCGGGGTTGAACTGCCGGTGCCCTTCGACGGTGACCCGCTTGATCCGCTCGCGCAGTTCCCCGAGCTTCTCCAGCGCCCGCTCGATCTCCTCCGCCTTGCGGATGATGCCGACCAGGTCGTTCATCGACTGCTGCAGTTCGGTGTGCAGGCTGTACGGGTTCTCCTCGACGCCGTCACCCGGCGGGTCGAACGGCGCGAGCGCCATCGCCGCGGCGGCGTCCACATCGGACTGACTGACCTTCGGACGGTCCTTCAGGTCCGCGACGTAGGACGCGGCGCCGAGGCCCGCACGACGGCCGAAGACCAGGAGATCCGACAGCGAGTTGCCGCCGAGCCGGTTCGAGCCGTGCATCCCGCCCGAGCACTCGCCGGCCGCGAACAGCCCCGGCACGCTCGACGACGCGGTGTCCGGGTCGACCTCGATCCCGCCCATCACGTAGTGACAGGTGGGGCCGACCTCCATCGGCTCCTTCGTGATGTCGACGTCGGCGAGTTCCTTGAACTGGTGGTACATCGACGGCAGCCGTTTGCGGATCTCCTCCGCGGGCAGCCTGCTGGCGATGTCGAGGAAGACCCCGCCGTGCGGCGATCCCCGGCCCGCCTTGACCTCCGAGTTGATCGCGCGCGCCACCTCGTCGCGCGGCAGCAGATCCGGCGTGCGGCGGTTCTTCTCCTGGTCGGTGTACCAGCGGTCGGCTTCCTCTTCGCTGTCCGCGTACTGCCCCTTGAACACGTCGGGGACGTACTCGAACATGAACCGTTTGTCCTCGGTGTTCTTGAGGACCCCGCCGTCACCTCGGACGCCTTCGGTGACCAGGATCCCCTTCACACTCGGCGGCCAGACCATGCCGGTCGGGTGGAACTGGACGAACTCCATGTTGATGAGCGTCGCCCCGGCCCGCAGCGCCAGCGCGTGCCCGTCGCCGGTGTACTCCCACGAGTTCGAGGTGACCTTGAAGGATTTCCCGATGCCGCCGGTCGCCAGCACCACCGCCGGCGCCTCGAACAGGATGAACCGGCCGCTCTCGCGCCAATACCCGAAGGCGCCGGAGATCCGGCCGTCTTCGGTCAGCAGCTCGGTGATCGTACATTCGGCGAAGACCTTGATCCTCGCCTCGTAGTCGCCGGTCTCCTTGAAGTCCTCTTGTTGCAGCGAAACGATTTTCTGCTGCATCGTGCGGATCAGTTCGAGCCCGGTGCGGTCGCCGACGTGCGCCAGCCGCGGGTATGTGTGCCCGCCGAAGTTGCGCTGGCTGATCCGGCCGTCGGCGGTACGGTCGAACAGCGCGCCGTAGGTCTCCAGTTCCCAGACCCGGTCCGGCGCCTCCTTGGCGTGGAGTTCGGCCATCCGCCAGTTGTTGAGGAACTTCCCGCCACGCATGGTGTCGCGGAAGTGCACCTGCCAGTTGTCGTTCGAGTTCGCGTTGCCCATCGACGCCGCGCAGCCGCCTTCGGCCATCACGGTATGCGCCTTGCCGAAAAGCGATTTGCACACCACCGCGACGCTGAAGCCGCGTTCACGGGCTTCGATGACCGCGCGGAGGCCGGCACCGCCGGCACCGATCACCACCACGTCGTAGCTGAGCCGTTCGACCTCGGTCATGAAAAGAGCCACCTCGAAGCTTGTCGCCGGGGACGGGAGATTCCCGCGCCGCTAGTTGATGAACCGCAGATCCGAAATCGCACCGCTCGCCACGAGCATCACGTAGAGGTCGGTCAGCACGAGCGTGCCGAGCGTCGTCCACGCCAGCGCCATGTGGCGGGTGTTGAGTTTCGTCACCTGGGTCCAGATCCAGTAGCGGACCGGATGTTTGGAGAAGTGCTTGAGCCTGCCGCCGGTCACGTGACGGCACGAGTGGCACGACAACGTGTACGCCCACAACAGGATCACGTTGCCGAGCAGCACGATGTTGCCGAGCCCGAAACCGAATCCGCCGGTCTTGCCGTGGAAGGCGGTGATCGCGTCGTAGGTGTTGACCAGCGAGACGACCACGGCCACGTAGAAGAAGTAGCGGTGGGCGTTCTGGATGATCAGCGGCAGCCGGGTCTCCCCGGTGTACTTCGCGTGCGGTTCGGCGACCGCGCAGGCGGGCGGCGAGAACCAGACGGCCCGGTAGTAGGCCTTGCGGTAGTAGTAGCAGGTCAGCCGGAAGCCCAGCAGGAACGGCAGGACCAGGAAGCCGAGCGGGATGAAGCCCGGCAGTTCGCCGAACCAGGCCCCGAAATGCCGGGAGCCTTCGACGCAGGACTCCGAGACGCACGGCGAATAGAACGGCGTCAGGTAGTGGTACTCGGGCACCCAGTACGCGGTGCGCACGAAGGACCTGATCGTCGCGTAGATGATGAAGGCGGAGAGGCCGAGGACGGTCAGCAGCGGGGACAGCCACCATCGGTCGGTGCGCAGCGTTTTTTCGGCGATCCGGGCCCGCGACGGCGCGCGGACCCCCGTACCCCGTCCGGCTCCCTGGCCGGCGGGGGCGCTCACCGCTGGTCGCGCTTGTAGCCGCCGACGCCTTCGTCATCGGCGCCGTGCCACAGCGCCGGGTCATAGGGCGTATCGGGAACTTGGACCCGATCGGCGGCCTTCGCCTGCGCGGGCACCGCGTTCGGGGTCGTGTCGAGGTCGGTCGCGTCGATGTCGAGCCGCTCGACGTCGTTCGCCAGGCGCCGTACCGCCGAGGCGTCGCCGTATCGGGACCGCAGCGCGCCGACGCACTGCCTCAGCTGACCGATGGCTCGCCGAAGCTCGGCGATCTCTGTGGTGGACATCGGTACCTCCCGATGGTCGGTTCGGTTGGCCGCTTGAGCCTTCGAGGGCAAGCGATTCCTCGCCATCCCGACTCTGCCGCGCGTTGTGCAATGTGACAAGTAGCACAGTAGAACCTAGGGGCGTGACGCAGGTCACGCGAGTCGATCTTCTGTATCGATTTTGATTCGGGCTTTCCCCTGAGCTACTGTGGCCACTGTCACGACCCAGCGACGTCAGCGTTGCCGTCCCGCGGACCACCACGACCAGTGATCCGGAGCCGGACAATGAGCACCGCCCCGAACGTCCACCCCATCATCGCCGAAGTCACCGAACGCGTCGCCGCCCGCAGCGCCGAAACCCGCGCCGCGTATCTCGAGCGCGTCGCCGCCGCCCACGAGGAAGGGCCGGTGCGGCGCGGCCTCGACTGCAGCAACCTCGCCCACGGCTTCGCCGCGATGGAAGGTGTCGACAAAGCGGCACTGCGCGCCGCGCGGGCGCCGGGAGTCGCGATCGTCTCGTCCTACAACGACATGCTTTCGGCGCACCAGCCGATGCAGGAGTACCCCGCGCTGCTGAAGGGGTCGGTCCGCCAGGCGGGCGGCGTCGCCCAGTTCGCCGGTGGTGTACCCGCGATGTGCGACGGCGTCACCCAGGGCCGCCCGGGGATGGAGCTGTCGCTGTTCAGCCGCGAGGTGATCGCGATGTCGACCGCGATCGCGCTGTCCCACGACATGTTCGACGCGGCACTGCTGCTCGGCGTCTGCGACAAGATCGTGCCCGGCCTGCTGATCGGGGCGCTGTCGTTCGGGCATCTCCCGGCGATCCTGGTGCCCGCCGGGCCGATGAACTCGGGCCTGCCGAACAAGGAGAAGGCGCGCGTGCGCCAGCTCTACGCCGAGGGCAAGGCGACCCGCGAAGACCTCCTGGACGCCGAAGCGGCTTCGTACCACTCGGCGGGCACGTGCACCTTCTACGGCACCGCCAACTCGAACCAGATGGTCGTCGAGGTGATGGGCCTGCACCTGCCGGGCGCCAGCTTCGTGCAGCCGAACTCGCCACTGCGGCGGGTGCTCACCGAAGAGGCCGGGCGTCGCGTCGTGAAGCTCTCGCGCGGCGAGGAGTACACGCCGGTCTCGCGCGTGATCGACGAGAAGGCCGTCGTCAACGGCGTCATCGCGCTGCTCGCCACCGGCGGTTCGACCAACCACACGATGCACCTCGTCGCGATCGCCGCCGCCGCGGGCATCCAGCTGACCTGGGACGACTTCTCCGATCTGTCGTCGGTGATCCCGCTGCTGGCCCGCGTGTACCCGAACGGCAGCGCGGACATCAACCACTTCCACGCCGCCGGGGGCATCCAGTTCCTGGTCGGCACGCTGCTCGACGCGGGTCTGCTGCACGAGGACGTCCAGACCGTCGCCGGACCGGGCCTGCACCGCTACCGGCAGGAGCCGATCCTTTCCGAAGGCGAGCTGGTCTGGCGCGACGTCCCGACACGCAGCCTCGACGAGGACGTCTTGCGCCCCGCGTGGCGGCCGTTCGCCGCCGACGGCGGCCTGCGGATGGTCGCGGGCAACCTCGGCCGCGCGGTGATCAAGGTGTCCGCGGTGGCACCGGAACACCGGATCGTGCAGGCCCCGGCGCGGGTGTTCACCGACCAGAAGTCCTTCAAGGACGCTTTCGAGGCCGGCGAGCTGGACCGCGACGTCGTCGTGGTCATCCGGCAGCAGGGCCCTCAGGCCAACGGCATGCCGGAACTGCACGGGCTCACCCCGGCGCTGGGGGTGCTGATGGACCGCGGGCACCAGGTGGCGTTGCTCACCGACGGCCGGATGTCGGGCGCGTCCGGCAAGATCCCCGCGGCGATCCAGGTGACCCCGGAAGCCGCCGCGGGCGGCCCGATCGCGCGGATCGCCGACGGCGACGTCGTCCGCCTGGACGCCAGGGCCGGGACGCTCGACGTCCTCGTGGGTGACGAAGAACTCGCCCGTCGTGAACTGGTGGACTCCCCGCCTTCGGAGGCATCCTGGACCGGCACCGGCCGGGAGCTGTTCGCGGCGCTGCGCCGCGCGGTCGGCCCCGCCGATCAGGGCACGAGCGTGTTCGGACCGCTCACGCCGGAACACTTCGGCGCTCCGGCGCACACGTTGACCCCTGTGGAGGTAACCCAGTGACCACCGGCGCCGACCTGCTCGGCCTGTCCCCCGTGATGCCCGTCGTCGTACTCGACGACGCCGCCGACGCCGTGCCCACCGCGCGGGCCCTGCTCGCGGGCGGGATCGGCGTGATCGAGCTGACCCTGCGCACCCCGGCGGCACTCGCCTCCATCGAGCGGATCGCCGCGGAGGTCCCGGAGATCGTCATCGGCGCCGGGACCGTCACGGCGCCCGAACACGCCAAGCAAGCGGCCGACGCCGGCGCGAAGTTCCTGGTGACCCCCGGCTGCACGGACGCCGTGCTGGACGCCGCGTTCGACACCGGCCTGCCGTTCCTGCCGGGCGCGAGCACGGTTTCGGAGGCGATGCGGCTGGCCGAACGCGGGCTGACCGCGCTGAAGTTCTTCCCCGCCGAGGCCAGTGGCGGCGTGGCGTACCTGAAGTCGATCGGCGGGCCGCTGCCCGGGCTGAAGTTCTGCCCGACCGGCGGGATCACCGTGAAGACCGCACCGGACTATCTCGCGCTGTCCAATGTGGGCTGCATCGGCGGTTCCTGGCTGACGCCGAAGGATGCCTTGGCCGCCAAGGACTTCGGGAAGATCGAGGCGTTCGCGGCGGAGGCTTCGAAGCTCTGATCCGTGTTGTGAAGGCCACCTTCGCGAAGGTGGCCTTCACTGCTTTCAGAGCGGGAGCTGGTACTGGATGAAGCCCCGGTTGACCGCGACCCGGTCGTACAGACGGCGGGCGGTCGCGTTGGATTCCTTGGTGTGCCAGTAGACCCTGCCGCACTCGCGGGTGCGGGCCCAGTCCGCGACGGCCTCGATCAGCGCCCGCGCGACCCCTTTGCCGCGGGCTTCCGGCGCGGTGAACAGATCCTGCAGGTAACAGACGTCGGTGAGCGCGGAAGTGCTGGGGTGCACCAGGAAATGCACGATCCCGACGAGCTCGCCGCCCACGTGGGCACCGAGCGCGTGCATCCGCTCCCCCGTTCGGAACTCGCGCCAAGCCCGGTCGTAGACCTCTTGCGGCGCAACACGTTCGTAGAAGGCGATGTACGCGCGGAACAGGCCTTCCCAGGCTTCGCGGTCTTCAGGCTTCAAGGGCTCGATGGTGATCATGTTCGTCCTCCCAGTGATCACCCGAGCCTAGGGTTTCCCCGCCGTTCCGCGTGTGGCCACTCACGCGGTAAAGCGGGTTGCCACTCCCGTCAGCTGACGGCTTGCTTCACCAGGCTGGCGATGCGCTGCTCCACGTCGGGCGTGACTCCCGTCAGCGCGAAGGCGGTCGCCCACATCGCACCATCGTCCAGCTGAGCCGCGTCGTTGAAGCCGAGCGTCGCGTAGCGGGTCTTGAACTTGGCCGCGGGCTGGAAGAAGCAGACGAGCTTGCCGTCCAGCGCGTAGGCGGGCTGGCCGTACCAGAGTTTCGGCGCGAGCATCGGGGCGTTCGCCTTCACGACGGTGTGGACCAGCTCCGCCAGCGCCCGGTCCTCATCGGACATCTCGGCGATCTTCGCGATCACGTCCTGCTCCGCGGCCGCCGCTTTGTCGGCGGCCGAGCTGCGACGCGCCGCCTTCTTCATGTCCTGGGCGTGTTCCTTCATCGCGGCCTTCTCTTCGGCCGAGAATCCTTCGTAGGTCGTGGTCATGGCGTTTTCTCCAAGGTAGGCGGCGAGCGGGGGCATCCGGAAGTGGCACATCAGGACTGGGCGGCGAGCGCCGAGGTCTCCCAGGCGAAGCCGTCCGGGTCGGTGAACGGGGCGGCGCCACAGATCGCGATACGGTGCGAGCCGGTGCCCTCCGGGGCGACGCCGGCGTCCTTGGCCAGTGCCTTGCGCTTGTACAGCGCCAGCTTCACCGGGCTCGAGCCGGCTTCGAACTCGACGTACACGCGACCGAAGCTCTTCCCGACGGTGAGACCGTGCTCGACGTAGAACTTCTTGCTCGCGGCCACATCGGCGACGCCCAGCAGCAGCACGATGGCGTCGATCTCGCGGGTGGCAGGCGCGGTGTTCTTCTTCGCCGAGGTGGCGATCTTCCAGATCGCGCCGTCCGGGGCCTGGACGGTTCCGCCGTAACCCCACATCGACTTCGTGGCGGGCTTGATCACGGTCGCCCCGGCGGCGACGGCCGCGTCGATGAGCGCGTCCGCGTTTGCGGGCTGGGAAACCGTGAGGGAAAGGGTGTAGCCGCGGAAGCCGGTGGAGGGCTCCTGCGACGCCCGGAAGCGAAGCTCGGAGCCGAGCCCGAAGGCGGTGGTGTAGAAGCGTTCGGCGGCCTCGGTGTCGGCCACTTCGAGGGTGATGGCGTCGATGAAGTTCATGCCGGTAACGCTATTTCGCGGCGGGCTTCCGGCGCTTCTCGATTCCTGATCGGTCGTATCGGCACTGTTCAGAGGCCTGGCTTGCGCGGTGATCTGGGTTGAAGTTCGACGGTGGTGCTTCGAGCGCGTTCGTGACGCGGCGCCGCACTCGCGTGGTTGAGGCCGGAACTCGCGTGATCAGAGGCGGAACACCGAGTGCGGCACCCAATCACGCAAGTCACGTGCCTGATCACGCGAGTCACGACCACCGTGCGCCCAGGCGGCACTTTCGCGTGATTGAACGGACGGCGCGTGTGATCACGCGGACGACACACGTGATTGGACGGACGACACGCGCGTAACCGCCGGGAACGCAAAACACCGGCCGCGCGGGCAAGTGTGCCCGTACGGCCGGTGAGTGGCTGTGGTGCGGAAGCTCAGTCGAGGGTGGCGTCGTCCAGCAGTGCCGATTCGGCGCCGAACTCGCGGAGTTCGTCGCGGATCACGGTGTAGGCCAGCCCTTGGGGATAGCCCTTGCGGGCGAGGAAGCCCAGCAGGCGGCGGATCGCCGTCTGCTCGTCGACGTTGCCCAAGGAGCGCATGCGCTTCCGTACCAGCTCTCGGGCGCGCTGCTCCTCTGCCTCTCGGTCCACCTCTTCGGCGGCCTGGACGGCGATATCCCCATCGATTCCTTTGCGTTTGAGTTCGGCTACGAGGGCGGTCCGTGCCAGGCCCATGTTGGCATGGCGGGAACGCACCCACATCTCGGCGAACTCGGCGTCGTTGATGAGCCCTGCCTGGTCCAGCTTACCGAGCAGGGTCTCCGTCGTCTCCTCGTCGAAGCCCTTGCGCTTGAGGGCCTGACGCAGTTCCTCCGTGGAACGCGGGCGCGCGGCCAGGAGATCGAAGCAGATCTCCTTGGCCTTCTTCCTCCGCTCGTCCGGCGGCAGCTCCGCCGGATCCACTTTGGGCGCACGCATTCAGCTCTCACTCCAGTCGAAACGGTCGATCGGCGACTTCACCCCGGTTGCGGGGCTCCGGAACTCAGAAGTCGACCGGCGCGGGGGCGGCTTCGGCGTCGACGGCGGCACCGATGCCGAGCTTCTCCTTGATGCGCTTCTCGATCTCGTTGGCGATGTCCGGGTTGTCCAGCAGGAACTTACGGGCGTTCTCCTTGCCCTGGCCCAGCTGGTCGCCCTCGTAGGTGTACCAGGCGCCGGACTTGCGCAGGATGCCCTGGTCGACACCCATGTCGATCAACGAACCCTCGCGGGAGACACCCTTGCCGTAGAGGATGTCGAACTCGGCCTGCTTGAAAGGCGGCGCGACCTTGTTCTTCACGACCTTGACGCGGGTGCGGTTGCCGACGGGCTCGCCGCCGTCCTTCAGCGTCTCGATCCGGCGGACGTCCAGGCGGACCGACGCGTAGAACTTCAGCGCCTTACCACCGGTCGTGGTCTCCGGGGAGCCGAACATGACGCCGATCTTCTCGCGCAGCTGGTTGATGAAGATCGCGGTGGTGCCGGAGTTGTTCATCGCACCGGTCATCTTCCGCAGCGCCTGGCTCATCAGCCGGGCCTGCAGACCGACGTGGTTGTCACCCATCTCGCCCTCGATCTCGGCGCGCGGCACGAGCGCGGCGACCGAGTCGATGACCAGGATGTCGAGCGCGCCGGAACGGATCAGCATGTCCGCGATCTCGAGCGCCTGCTCACCGGTGTCCGGCTGGGAGACCAGCAGCGCGTCGGTGTCGACGCCGAGCTTCTTGGCGTACTCCGGGTCCAGCGCGTGCTCCGCGTCGATGAACGCGGCGATGCCGCCGTTCTTCTGCGCGTTGGCGACCGCGTGCAGGGCGACGGTGGTCTTACCGGAGGACTCCGGACCGTAGATCTCGATGACGCGGCCGCGGGGCAGGCCGCCGATCCCGAGTGCGACGTCGAGTGCGATGGCACCGGTGGGGATGACCTCGATCGGCGCGCGGCCCTCTTCGCCGAGGCGCATGACCGAGCCCTTGCCGTACTGCTTGTCGATCTGGGCGAGGGCCAGTTCGAGCGCCTTGTCCTTGTCGGGTGCTGCTGGTGCCATGGAGTCCACCTCGTTGGTTGAGCCGGGTAGGGCTTGATTCAGTTCTGAGCTGTCGGGTCCGACGCTACGGGCGACCACCGACAATTCCAGGCCTCGCGCCCAAGCTGTGGATCGCTGACCCCGTTGTGGACAACACCATAGACGAACGTGTGTTCGAGGCCGTCTCCGACACGCCGTTGCGCTAGGGTTCTTGCCCGTTCTTCGAGGTCAGCGCCGCTCGGGCGGGATCTCGAAGGCGTCGCAGACCGCCCGCCAGACGTCTTTGGCCGAGGTTCCCGCGTCGAGGGCCTGTTCGACGGTCCGGCCCCCGAGTTCGCCGAAGACGTGATCCCTGGAGAGGGTTTCCGCACGTCCTGGACCGAATTCGTCGGCCATCAGCCGCCGGAAGACCGTGATACGCATCAAGCGGAGTCTAGCCCGGACACTAGGCGGGAAACGCGTGAAGGCCCCCTTCACGCGGCTGAGCCGAGGGAAGGGGGCCTTCACGCGCGAAAAGGGGACTATTCGCCCGGCTGGACGCTCTTCTCGAAGTAATCGGCCAGCTCACCCGGCGTCGGGGTCTGTCCTTCGGCCGGCACCTGGTAGATGAAGCCGACCAGCGGCCGGTCGGTCACGGTGAACACCAGCACGGCGGCGTTCCGCCCGGCGGCCGAGGAGTACTGGCCTTCCAGCGCGTTGCCGGCCCACTTGGCCTCGGTGCGGTCCCCGCCCGCCGACTTGAGCAGCCCGTCGGTGTAGGCCTTGAGCTTCTCCGCCGAGTCGCTCTGCAGATAGGTCACCTGGGTCCCGGCTCGGCCCGGGGCCGAGCAGGTCGACGTCACGCCGAGGTCTTCCGCCGGTTTCGCCGGCCCGTTGCCCATGCCGGGTTTGCAGTCCCCGGTGTCGGCGATCTTCCCCGCGAGCTGGCGCAGGCATCCGGTGAGGCCCTTGTCGTCGGCCGCGCCGGGCACCTTGCACTCGTCGGCCGTGTAGGTCGTCGCCGAAGAGGACGTCAGGAAGAACGTGAGCCCGGCGGCGAGCAGCACGACGACGGCCACGATGGCGCCGATGACGAGCGGCTTCTTCTTGCTCGCGGGCGCCTTCTCGGCGGTGGTCTGCCCGGTGAGGGAGTACGTCGGGAAATTCGTCGGCGCGGGCTGCTGCGCCTGCTGCGGACCGCTGTTCGGATAACCCGACTGGGGGAATCCGCCGGACTGACCGGGGCCCCCGCCCGAGTAGCCGGGGATCGACGCGACCTGCTGCGGCGGCGCGTACGGTCCCGACGCGCCGGGGCCGACCTGATGCGCTCCGGTTCCCGCCGCGACCTGCCCTTCGACACCCTGCGTCCGCGAGCTGATGCCGTCGGAAGCGACGTGCTGGGCGCCGAGCGCCACCGCGGTCTCGGGCTGGTCGAGGCTGCCGGGGACGACGCCGAGCTTCTCCGCGATCAGGCTGCCGACCAGCGGGAGACGGCTCGAACCGCCGACGAGGTAGATACCGGCGAGCCGGTCCGGGGTCATGCCCGCCGAGCGGACCACCCGCGACATCAGCTCGACACTGCGCAGCATCGACGGCCGCACCAGCGCTTCGAGTTCGCCTCGCGTGACGAGGACGTCCTCGAACGGCTCCGGCATCGGGACCTCGGTCTGCGGGTGCCGCGAAAGGGCTTCCTTCGCCGCCTTCACGTCCTCCTGCAGTGCGCGCCGCGTACGACGGTCCGGAGTGGACTCGGGCCGCAAAACCCGCTGCCAGCGCTGGGGGTCCCTGTGCGAGACCTCGCGGCCGACGTGCACCAGCAGCGCCTGGTCGACGTCGAGACCACCGAGGTCGGGAAGGCCGTCTTCGGCGACGACGGTGAAGCCGCCGTTCGGGGTCGCGCCGACGATCGCGACGTCGAAGGTGCCGGCACCGAGGTCGTACACGGCGAGCGCCTGACCCGGCGCGAGCGTCTTGCCGGGGAACGACGCGAAATGCGCGGCCGCGGCGACCGGCTCGGGGACGAGCACGATGTTGCCGCCCATCCCGGCGAGCCGGGCGGCGGACAGCAGCACGTTGCGGCGGGTCTGTCCCCACTGCGCGGGGTGGGTGAGCCGGACCTCGTCGGGCAGTTCGCCGCCGAGCTGGCGGGTGGTCTCGTCGAGGACGCGGCGCAGGATCGCGGCCAGCACCTCGGTGACCGGGATGACGTCCGTGCCCAGCAGGAGCGTCTGCTCGTCGATCCGGCGTTTGGGGTTGGGCTCGAAGCGGGTCGGGTCGAGCCGCGCACGGCGTTCGGCGTCGCGGCCGACCATGATCGTGCCGTCCTCGGTGGCGAACACCGCGGACGGCATGTTGGCCGAACCGTCGACCTCGACCACCCGCGGCGGCCTCCCGTGCGCCGATAGGACGGCCACGGTGTTGGACGTCCCGAGGTCCACCGACAGGATCCGCACAGCTCATACCCCTTCAACAGACGAACGGCGACCGCCCCAAGTACCGATCCGGCCGCGCTGGCCGTGATGCTCCCATGAGCGAGGTCACCGCACGTGCGGAACCCGCCGATCTCGTCCCGACCGGGTGCCTCGTCACAGCCCTCGGAGCGAAACTGTCGGTGGTCCGGCGCACTATGGAGGGCGTGGCAGACGTACTCGACCTCTTCTCCCCCGCGACCAGGGACTGGTTCACCGGGGCCTTCGCCGCGCCCACCCGCGCGCAGGAGGGGGCGTGGCGTGCCGCGCACGCGAAGGAACACGCGCTGGTCGTGGCCCCGACAGGCTCCGGTAAAACGCTGTCGGCCTTCCTCTGGGCACTGGACAGGCTGTCGGTCGAGCCGCCGCCGTCCGAGCCGCGGAAACGCTGCCGCGTCCTCTACGTCTCGCCGCTGAAGGCGCTGGCGGTCGACGTCCAGCGCAACCTGAGGGCACCGCTGGCGGGCATCTCACAGGCTTCGCGACGGCTGGGGCTGCCGGTGCCGGACATCGGCGTCGGCATGCGCACGGGTGACACCACGGCCGCCGAGCGGCGCTCGTTCGGCAAGACCCCGCCGGACGTGCTGGTCACCACGCCGGAGTCGCTGTTCCTCATCCTCACCTCCTCCGCCCGCGATTCGCTGCGCGGCGTGGAGACGGTGATCATCGACGAGGTCCACGCGGTCGCGGGCGGCAAACGCGGCGCGCATCTGGCCTTGTCCCTGGAACGGCTCGACGCGTTGCTGGAGAAGCCCGCCCAGCGGATCGGGCTTTCGGCGACGGTCCGGCCGATCGACGAGGTCGCCTCGTTCCTGGCCGGTGGCAGGCCGGTCACCATCGTCCAGCCGAAGCTCGCGAAGACGATCGAGGTCCGTGTCGAGGTCCCGGTCGAGGACATGTCCAATCTCGACGGTCCTCAGGGGCCGAAGCAGAACGAAGACCTCGACGCGGGCCTCGCGCGTCTACCCGGCTCGCTGGAGGACATCGACGGCGCACCGCGGCGGCCGTCGATCTGGCCCGCGGTGGAGGAGCGGGTCCTCGAACTCATCCAGGCGCACCGGTCGACCATCGTGTTCGCCAACTCGCGGCGGCTCACCGAGCGGATGACGGCCCGGCTCAACGAACTCGTGGCGGAACAGAGCGAGCTGGAGCCGGATCAGCGGTATCCGGCCGAGGCGATCGGCCAGTCCGGGCTCACCACCGGTGCGGCCCCGGTGATCGCGCGGGCGCACCACGGTTCGATGTCGCGTGAGCAGCGCACGCATGTGGAAGAGGAGCTCAAGTCCGGACGGTTGGCGTGTGTCGTGGCGACGTCCTCATTGGAACTGGGCATCGACATGGGCGCGGTCGATCTCGTCGTGCAGATCGAGGCGCCGCCGACGGTCGCTTCGGGCCTGCAGCGGGTCGGCCGGGCCGGGCACCAGGTCGGCGCGGTGTCGAGCGGGGTGATGTTCCCGAAGTTCCGTGGCGACCTCGTCTCCTGCGCGGTGGTGGCGGAGCGGATGGCGTCCGGGGCGATCGAGGCGGTCCGGTATCCGCGGAATCCGCTGGACGTGCTCGCGCAGCAGATCGTGGCGATGGTGGCGCTCGAATCGTGGACGGTCGACGAACTCGCCGCATTGGCCCGCCGCGCGGCGCCGTTCGCGTCCCTGCCGGACGACGCGTTGCTGGCCGTGCTCGACATGCTCGCCGGCCGGTACCCCAGCGAGGAGTTCGGTGAACTGCGCGCCCGGATCACCTGGGACAGGGTCAGCGGCGAACTCCACGGCCGCCCGGGTTCGCAGCGGCTGGCGGTGACCTCGGGCGGCACGATCCCCGACCGCGGGCTGTTCACCGTGATGACGCCGGGCGGCGACGACAAACCCGGGTCGCGCGTGGGCGAGCTCGACGAGGAGATGGTCTACGAGTCCCGCGTCGGCGACACGATCCTGCTCGGCACCTCCTCCTGGCGGGTCACCGACATCACCCACGACCGGGTGATCGTTGTCCCCGCGCCGGGTGAGCCCGCGCGGATGCCGTTCTGGAAGGGCGACGCCCCGGGCCGTCCGCTGGAACTGGGGCGGGCGCTGGGCGCGTTCGTCCGCGAACTGTCCACTTCGGAGCCCTCGGCGGCCAGGGAACGCGCCGCCGTCGCCGGGCTGGACGAGTACGCCTGCGACAACCTGCTGGCGTACCTGGAAGAGCAGAAGTCGGCCACCCGGCATGTGCCGAACGACAAAACCGTGCTCCTGGAACGGTTCCGCGACGAGCTGGGCGACTGGCGCGTCATCCTGCACTCGCCGTTCGGCGCGCAGGTCAACGCGCCGTGGGCGCTCGCGATCGCGGCCCGGCTGCGGGAGAACCGCGGGGTCGACGCGCAGGTGGCGCATTCCGACGACGGCATCGTGCTGCGGCTGCCCGAGGCGCTGGACATGGACGGCGCCGAGGTCACCATCGGGGTCGAAGACGTGTTGCTCGATCCGGAAGAGGTCGAGCAGCTGATCGTCGCCGAGGTCGGCGGCTCCGCACTGTTCGCCGCACGGTTCCGGGAATGCGCGGCGCGGTCGCTGCTGCTCCCCCGCCGGGATCCGCGCCGCCGCACCCCGCTGTGGCAGCAACGGCAGCGCGCGTCCCAGCTGCTTTCGGTCGCGGCCAAGTACGAGCGGTTCCCCGTGGTGCTGGAAGCGATGCGGGAAGTCCTGCAGGACGTGTACGACGTCGGCGGGCTGCGCGAACTGATGGCCGACGTCCGGTCCCGGAAGGTCAAGCTGGTCGAGGTCGAGACGCCGTCCGCGTCCCCGTTCGCGCGCAGCCTGCTCTTCGGCTACGTCGGGATGTTCCTGTACGAGACGGACGCCCCGCTCGCGGAACGGCGCGCGGCGGCGCTGGCACTGGATTCGACGCTGCTGGCCGAGCTGCTGGGCACCGAGGCGATCCGGGAACTGCTGGACGCCGAGGTCGTCGCCGAAGTGGAGCGCTCCCTGCAGCGGCTCGACCCGGACAGGCACGCCCGCAACGCCGAAGACGCCGCGGATCTGTTGCGGTTCCTCGGCGATCTCTCGATCGAGGAGGCCGCCGCGCGCGGGATCCAGCGGGAATGGCTGGAAGAGCTGGAAGCCGCGCGACGGGTGATCCGGGTGCGTATCGGCGGCGGCGAGCGGTTCATCGCGATCGAGGACGCGGGCCGGGTGCGGGACGCGCTGGGCACCGCGCTGCCGGTCGGTGTGCCGGAGGCGTTCACCGAACCGGTCGAGGATCCGGTCGGAGACCTGCTTTCCCGCTATTCGCGAAGCCGTGGCCCGTTCAGCGCCCGCCAAGCCGCCGAGCGGTTCGGGCTCGGGACGGCCGTGGTCACCGGCGTGCTGGACAGGCTGACCGCGCAGGGCAGGCTGGTCCGGGGCGAGCTGAGCCCGGTCGGGCATCCGGAGACCCACGGCGTCGGCATCGAGTTCTGCGACGCGTCGGTGCTGCGCAGGCTCCGGCGGGCGTCGCTGGCCCGGCTGCGGGCGGAGGTCGAGCCGGTCGAACCGGCGGCGTTGGGCCGGTTCCTGCCGTCGTGGCACGGTATCGGCGCGCGGGTGCGGTCGGCGCCGACGGCGGACGACGTGCTGTCCGTGGTCGAGCAACTGGCCGGGGCCCCGCTGCCGGCGAGCGCGGTCGAGTCCCTGATCCTGCCGAGCAGGCTGCCCGGCTACACCCCTTCATTGCTGGACGAGCTCACCACTGCGGGCGAGGTCACCTGGTGTGGTTGCGGTTCCCTGTCCGGCGGGGACGGCTGGCTGGCGCTCGCGCCCGCAGACGTCGCCGATCTGCTGTTGCCGGATCTCGACGACGACCTGCCCTCCGGTCCGCTCCACGAAGCCATTCTGTCCACTTTGGAGGGTGGGGCGCAGTTCTTCCGCCAGCTGGTGGATCGCGCGTCGCCGTTGGTCGAAACCCCACCCAACGACGGCGAAGTCGTGGCGGCACTGTGGGATCTCGTGTGGGCCGGGCTGGTCACCGGGGACACGCTGGGCCCGCTGCGGGCTCAGGTCTCCGGCTCCGGCGCGGCGCACAAACCACGGCGGCAGGCTCCTCGCGGCCGGTACGCGCGGCTTCGGGCCGGGCGCCCGGCGATGCCTTCGCGCACCGGGCCGCCGACGGTCGCGGGACGCTGGGCCCTGACCCCTGATCGCGAACCGGATCCGACCAGGCGCGCGCACGCGCGGACCGAGGCCTTCCTGGAGCGGCACGGCGTCCTCACCCGCGGAGCTCTCGACACCGAGCGCGTGACGGGCGGTTTTTCCGGGATCTACAAGGTTTTGCGCGGAATGGAGGATTCGGGCCAGGTCGTCCGGGGGTACGTGGTCGAAGGGCTCGGCGCGGCGCAGTTCGCGGCGAAGGGCGCCGTCGACAGGCTGCGCGCGCAATCCGGGAACCAGCGCACGACCTCCGAAGGCGCCGTCGTGCTCGCCGCCGCGGATCCGGCCCAGCCCTACGGTGCCGCGTTGCCGTGGCCCGCCGCTACCGGCGACACGAAGCACCGCCCGGCAAGGAAAGCGGGCGCGCTGGCGGTGCTCGTGGACGGTGTCCCGGCGATGTACGTCGAGCGGGGCGGCCGGTCGTTGCTGAGCTTCACCGAGGATCAGGAGACGTTGCGGTCGGCCGCGCGGGCGCTGTCCACGGCCGTGCGGGAGGGCTGGCTCGGGCAGCTCGCGGTCCAGAAGGCCGATGGCGAGGTGGCGCTCACTTCGGAGCTTTCGACCGTCCTCCAGGAGGCCGGTTTCCGGGCGACTCCCAAGGGACTGCGCCTGCGGGCCTAGAATCACCGCTCAGGCCTGCGGAAAAGGACGTTCGAACATGGTGATGCGCGACCTGCGCTATTTCGGGGATCCCGTGCTCAAGACCGTATGCGACCCGGTCACGACATTCGACAAGAAGATCGAGTCACTGGTGACCGATCTGATGGACGGGGTGAAACCGGCCGGGCGTGCGGGGCTGGCGGCGCCGCAGATCGGGGTCGGGCTGCGGGTGTTCAGCTACGACGTCGGCGGGCTGAGCGGGTACGTGATCAACCCCGAGATCGTCGAACTGTCCGAGGAGACGCACGAGATCGGCGAGGGCTGCCTGTCGGTGCCGGAGCTGTGGTTCCCGGTGGTGCGCGCGAAGCACGCCGTGGTGCGCGGTGTCGACCTGCGCAACGAGCCCGTCGAGGTCGAAGGCGTCGATGTGCTCGCCCAGTGCCTGCAGCACGAGACCGATCACCTCGACGGCAAGCTGTACCTGGAGCGGCTCACCCCCGAGCGCAAGAAGCGCGCACTTGGCGAGGCGCGGGGCAAAGACTGGTTCTGGAACCGCTGACCTCGTCCCGCATTTCGTCCTCTGGATGCGGTGGTTGGTAACGCGAACTACCGCATCCAGAGGACTAAACGCGGGGGTCGGGGAGCGGGAAGCGCAGGGTGCCGGAGTCGCCGGCGACGCGTTCGGGGCGGAGCCCCACGCGGACGGCGGTGCGGTACAGGGAATCGTCGCCGGGCAGGCAGACGGCGGTGAGCTCGCGCTCCCCCTTGGCCAGGGCGAGCGTGGCGAGCCGGGCCAGCAAAGCCGTGCCGATGCCTTGGCGCTGCCAGGAATCCTCGACCAGGAGCGAGACTTCGGCCGCGCCGCCGTCGGCCGACGGGATCAGCTGACCGAGGCCGATCACGTCGCGGCCGCAGACCGCGAGCAGGCTGATCCCGCGCGGCGGCATCAGGAGCCGGTGCAGCCAGCGACGCGGTACGGCACGCATTCCGGTGTGATAGCGGTGGAAGAGCGTCGTCATCGAGCATCTCTGATGCAGCGCGGACACCGCTTCCGCGTCACCCGGGACTCCCTTGCGCAGGACGACCGCGGCGCCGTCGGGCCGGTCGAGCACGATCGGGCCGGTCACGTTGTCGCGGACGGCGGCGATCAGGCCGGTCAGCGCGACGGCGCGGCTCAATTCCAGCTCGACGAACGGCGACCACCGGCGGCGGGCGACGAACGCGGCGCCGTCCCCCGCGGGGAACACCGCCCGGTGCCCGCCTTCCGTGCGGGCCGGGTTCGACTCGATCGACGGGACCTTCGTGACGACGTCGGCCGCCAGGACACCGCGGAGCACCTCCGCGAGGCCATCGGGTTCCTCGACGGCACGTTTGGCCGCGGTGAGGGTCGCGGTGGCCGGATCGACCAGTTCCGCCAGATCGGCGTCGACGACGGCGGAGCATTCGCATCCTTCGTCGCGGATCGCGTCGATGAGCAGCTGCCGTGGCAGCCCGGTGGCCGGCCGCAGGACGATCTCGTCGAGCACGCCGCCGGGCACCGGCAGCACCGACAGCCCGAGGATGTTGCACTCGAGGTCGGCCAGCCGGATCGCGATCCTGGCCAGCGTGCCGGGCCGGTCGTCGACGCGGATCCGGACACGCCAGGCCGAAGCGGCCGCCGTCTCTTCGCCGGGATGGACCAGGGTGGGCCGGACTCGATAGGTCTCCATGGCCTCAACGGTCCCGGCCGGTTGTTGCCTGCCCACGGCGCGGGTGTTTCGCTCAGGTCAGCGTTCGACGCCGCCGCGCAACCGGGGCGAAACACTCAGCGGGGCGTGAGCACGCTGAACTCGTTGCCCTCCGGATCCACCAGGGACACGGCGCCTTGTCTCGCCGTACCGCGCCCTAGCGCGCCCAGCCCCAGCAGACGCCGGACCTCGGCCGCCCGGCTCCCGCCCGGCCGTGGCGCGATCTCGAAGCGCAGCCGGTTCCGCTCCACCTTGTCCTCTTTCGTAGCGAGGAACTCGACCCAGGGGCCGCGACCGTCCGGCGGCCGCAGGCCCACGATCGTCTCTTCCCGGACGCCGATCTCCCAGCCCAGCGCGGCCGCCCAGAACCGCGCGAGCCGCTCCGGGTCGAGGGCGTCGACGACGACCGCGGCGAGCGCGCCGGTGCCCTCGTACTGCTCTCGCGGCTCGAGGACGCAGAACTCGTTGCCCTCCGGATCCGCGAGCACCACCCACGGCACCCGTTTCTCCTCCGGCGGGCCTTGGCCGACGTCGATGTGCCGGGCGCCGAGGGACAGCGCACGGTCCACCAGCTCGGCCTGGTGCCCGGGCGAACGGCTCGCCAGATCCAGATGCAGCCGGTTCTTGCGGCCTTTGGACCGCGTTTCGGAACGGAACGCCGGCTCGAACGGCGCGTCCCAGCTGAACAGCCCTTCCCAGAAACCCGCCAGATCCCTGGGAAGGGCCGAATCGAAGACCAGGTTCACCAGATGTGCCACCACACCGTGAACCTAGACGGCACCACCGACACTTTCCTTGTCGTAGGTGAACCCGCGACCGCGATCGACGTCGGCAGGGCGCTCGCCGCTCAAGCACGTCACGCTAAGCGGAAGGGGCGCCCTGCCACCGCGATAGCGGGGCCTTCGGCCGGGCGGGTTCACGTGTTCGGTCGCTCTACAGGCACATCTTCAGCTCCGTCGACCCGCTCTTGACCGGTTTGGCTTCCCCACCGACCGGTCATCGGGTCGCGAGCCGCAGAAGGGCCCAGAGTTGTCCCGCCATGTCCTGGTCTCCGCTGACCGTCACCGCCGTCGGACCCGCCCGGCCCCAGAGCCAGCGGTAGATCTTGTCCGGCTTCCCGGTGATCAGATCGTCCGCGCGCTGGGCTTCCTCGGCCGAGCACCGCCAGGCGACCGTTTCCGTGGGGCCGGCCCTGGCGATCCAGGTGTGGCCCGCGGTGCGGACGCCGACGGATCCGGTCTTGGTGCCGGACAGCCCGAGCAACGGCAGCCGCTGCCCGAACCAGAGCACCAGGGCCTCGTCGATCCCATCGACCGCCACGTCTTCGGGGATCTCCGACACCTCCCGCCCGGCCGCGCTCTCCGCGTCGATCCGGTGGATCGTCGTCTCGTGCGCCATCCGGCGCCGCCAGAACCCGTAACTGCGGTCCGCAGGCCACCAGGTCGGCGCCAGTTCGTCCGGATCGTGCGCGGACAGCTCGGCGACGAGCTCGTCCCGGCCCTCGCAGAAGTACTCCTCCAGGGTCTGCCCCGGCCCCGGTTTGCGCTGCCAGTGCTCGGGACGCCGCCCGTCGGTGATCCAGCGACGGGTGACCCGGTACACGCTGCCCACGTGCCGGAGGACCTCACCGAGTGTCCAGCCGGGGCAGGTGGGGACCGGCGCGTCGGCGGACGCGGTGTGCGCCACTTGAGCCATCAACTCGGTTTCGGCGCCGATCACCTCCAGGAACCTGCCCTGGTCGATCATGGCCTGCCCGGCCATCGGGCACCCCCTCTCCGTGGAGCACTAAGCCACATGCGCCGAATCACCCATCGGCAGCCCGTGCACCACCCGTCGCACCAGTTCCAGGAACACCGTCGCGGCCCGCGTCAGCTCGTCCGCCAGTTCGACGGTGACCTTGCCGGTGATACCCGCCTGCGCGGCGGCCCGCGTCGCCGAGTTGGCCGCGAAGAACGCCGCCCATTCCTTCAGCTCGGGCGCGACGGAGTCGAGCAGCACCCAGCCGCTCGCCGGGCGGGCACGGCCCCGGTGCGGACGCCCGCGGGCCTCCAGTACCGCCGCGGCGCCCCGCAGCGCGGCGAGATAGGCGCCGATGAACCGCTCCGCGGGATCGTTTTCCCGCTCTGCTTCGGCGAGCCCCCGCCTCGCCTGCGCGTACAAGGAGACCGCCGCGGGTGGTGCCGGCGGGCGCAACGACATGGGCAGGGCGGGCTGCGCGGTGCCCCCCGGCCTCTCGGCTTCGTCAGGGGACACGACCGAAACGGACATGACGACCCTCCTCCTGTACGTGAGCGCCGGCCGGTGCCCGGCGCCGAGGCGCTTCCCCCGCCCCCGCGCCGGGCACCTACCGGTGCGCGCTCACCGAATGTCGAACGTCTGTTCGAACAACTCCAATGTAACCCCGAAGTGCCCACTTCTTCAACCCCGTAGCCGGGTGGTCGCCGCATGTGGTGCGGGACACGGCATCGGCCACGTGATCTCATAGGCGTATGAGCACCATCGACCATCCCTCGGTGGCCAAGGTCGCGGCCGCGCTCGCCGAGGCGGGCCAGCAGGCCGCCGCGGACGGGATCCGGATCCTCCCCGCCGAAGTCCGCACGGCCGCCCAGGCCGCCGAAGCGCTCGGTGTCGAGGTCGGCGCGATCGCGAACAGCCTCGTCTTCCGCAGCCGCACCGGCGACACCGAAACGGCCCTGCTCGCCCTGACCTCCGGCGCGCACCGCGCCGACACGGGTCTCCTCGCTTCGCTGACCGGAGCCGACGAGATCGGCAAGGCGGACGCGGATTTCGTCCGCGCGCACACCGGGCAGCCGATCGGCGGCGTCGCCCCGGTCGGTCACCCGAAGGCGTTGACCACCCTCGTCGACACCGCGTTACGCGCCCACGAAGTCGTCTGGGCGGCCGCCGGGCATCCGAAGTCGGTGTATCCCACGACGTTCGACGGCCTCGTGGCACTGACCGGGGGCACTCCCGCGGACGTCGCGGGCGACAGGCAGGATGGGCGCCCGTGACCGCGATGTCCTCGGAATGCACCCGCTACGTCCAGCTGTCCGCGGACGAGTTCCGCGCCCGGCTCCCCGAGGCGCTGACCATCTACGTCAACGCCATGCGCTACCCCGAAGGCACGGCGGAGCAACGCGCGCCGATGTGGCTCACGCACGCGCTGCGCGAAGGCTGGCGCTGCATGGCCGCGCTCGACGCGGACGGTGTCCTGCTCGGGCTCGCCTACGGCTACAAGGGCCGCGGCGGCCAGTGGTGGCACGAACAGGTCCGCCACGGCCTGACCCGTCGCGAGGGCCAGGCCGCCGCCGAGCACTGGATGTCCGACTACTTCGAGCTCACCGAGATCCACGTCAGTCCCGAAAGCCAGGGGAAGCGGATCGGCGAAGACCTCCTGCGACGGCTGCTCGACGGCGTGCCCAGCGCCCACGTCCTCCTTTCCACGCCGGAAGGCACCAGCCGGGCCTGGAACCTGTACCGGCGCGTCGGATTCGTCGATGTGCTGCGGGACTACCACTTCGCCGGGGATCCGCGGCCCTTCGCGATCCTCGGCCGGACGCTGCCGCTCTAGGGCCTGGAATACGCCACGGCGAGCGCGGCGATGAGCACCACCGCACCGCACCAGCCCACGGCACCGAGCCGTTCCCCGAGCACGGACATGGACAGGAGCGCGGCGGTCAGCGGTTCGAGCAGCGCGGACAGCGCTGCCAGCACCGGATGCGCGCTTTCGAGACCCCGGAAGTACGCGGCGTACGCCAGCGCCGTGGGCACGACGCCGAAGTAGACGACGAGCGCGAGCACGTCGGCCTGCATCGGCACGGCCATCCCGAACCACAACGCGGCGGGAGTGAGCGCGGCGCCACCGATCAGGCAGCCGAAAGCCGTGGTGGGCAAGGGATCCAGCCCCTCGACGCGGGTCGCGGTCACGAGTGTCAGCGCGGCGAACCCGGCCGCGGCGAGCAGAGCGAACAAAACACCGGCGACGTTGACTTCCTGCCCTGGTGTCCATTGCAGCAGCGCGAGCCCGGCGAGCGACCCGGCCAGGGACACCGCCGTCCACGCTCCGGGCAGGCGGCGGGTTTTGACGACCGTCGTGACGGCGAGCAGCACCGGCGCGCTGCCGATGGTGGTCATCGTCGCGACGCTCACGGAACTCAGCGAGACCGAGGCGAAGTAGCTGGTCTGGAAGAGCGCGAACAACCCACCGACCGCCAGGAGGCGGCGACGGGCCTGTGGCGTGAGGGGAAGGCCACGAAGGCCTCCGGTGAGCCAGAGGTAGCCGGTGGCGATCACGCCGCCGATGAGCAGCCGGTACGCGGCGACGCTCAGCGGATGGAGCCCCGCCCGGGAGGCGAGCAGGGATCCGGCGAGGCCGCCGGTCCCCCAGAGGACCCCGGCGAGGACGAGCGCGGCCGACGATCGGGCGCGCGTGGGTACGGCAACGGACATGGGGAAACGCTCCTGCGTCTGTGTCTGTCGGAAAGGACGTCGACGACGCGGGGTGCTTCAGTGCAGCACGGATCGGCCGGGCGGCTGGAACGCCGCGCGGCCGGAGACACCCCGCTCAGGAGGCGGGGGGTGGGGTGACGAGAAAGATCCGGTGCACGCGGGGAACGTATCAAGGCCGCGGCAGCTGGGGCACGTGAATTACGGCACGCGGAGGGCCAGATGTCATGAAAGGGCCGTTCCTGACATTTTTCGTCAGGAACGGCCCTTTCATGACATTCGAGGAAGGGCGGCGGTTCAGTCGAGAGCGGCCAGCATCTCCCGCAGCGTGTCCAGCCCCATCCCGCCGAGCGCCAGCGCCCGCGTGTGGAACTGCTTGATGTCGAACGCGTCGCCCTGCCGCGCGCGGGCCTCCTCGCGGGCGGTGAGCCAGAGCCGTTCGCCGAGCTTGTACGACGGCGCCTGCCCCGGCCAGCCCAGGTAGCGGTCGATCTCGTCGTGCACGTGGGCCGGGTCGGTGACGGTCCGGGTGAGCATGAACTCCAGGCCCAGCTCGGGCGTCCACCGCTCGCCCTCGTGGAAACCGGTGCCCGCCGGGATCTCCAGTTCCAGGTGCATGCCGATGTCGACGATCACCCGCGCGGCGCGGAACAGCTGCTCGGACAGCATGCCGAACAGCTCGCCGTCGTCGGCGAGGAACCCGAGGTCCTCCATGAGCCGCTCGGAGTACAGCGCCCAGCCCTCGGCGTGCCCGGAGGTGAACGCGAGCAGCCGCTGGTACTTGTTCAGCGACTCCGACTGGTCGACCGCGGTCGCGATCTGCAGGTGGTGACCCGGCGCGCCCTCGTGGTAGACGGTGCTGACCTCGCGCCAGGTGGTGAACTCGTCCCGGCCCTGCGGCAGCGACCACCACATGCGGCCGGGGCGGGAGAAGTCTTCGCTCGGGCCGGTGTAGTACGCGCCGACGGTGCCGCCGGGCGGGGCGATCTTGCACTCCAGCGCCATCACCCGGTCGGAGATGTCGAAGTGCTTGCCGCGCAACGACTTCAGCGCGTTGTCGGACAGGTTCTGCATCCAGGCCTGGAATTCCGCCCGGCCACGCACGATGTACTTGGGGTCGGCGTCGAGGGCGGCGGCCGCCTCGGCGAGGGTGGCGCCCGGTTTGATCCGGCCGGCGACCTCGCGCATCTCCGTTTCGAGGCGGGTGAACTCGGCCCAGCCCCAGGCGTAGGCCTCGTCCAGGTCGAGGGTGGCGCCGGTGAACACGCGGGACCACAGCTGGTAGACCTCTGCGCCGACCGCGTCCTTGACCGGCGCCAGCGGGGCGAGTTCGGCGCGGAGGAAACCGGCGAACTCCGCGTACGCCTCCTGGGCGGCGTGAGCGGCCTGGCCGAGTTCGGCGCGGAGCTTCTCGTCGACGTCTTTCGCGCCGGAGACGAGGGTCTCGAAGAAACCGGTCTCGTCCTTCAGCCCGGCCCAGGTTTCGGCCTGTTCGGCGACCTTGCCGACCTGCCGCAACGCCGCCACCCGGCCGGCGTCCGCGGACGCGAGCAGCGAGGTGCGGAGACCGTCGAGCGCTTCGGGCACCCTCGCCATCCGGGCGGCGATGGTCGCCCAGTCCTCCGCGGTCTCGGTGGGCATGAAGTCGAAGACCATGCGCAGTTCCTGCACCGGGCTTTCGATCACGTTCAGCGCCGCGATGTCGAGGCCCGCTTCGTGGATTTCGAGGTTCAGCGCGATCCGCTCGCTGAACACGGCCTTGGCCGCGCGTTCACCGTCGTCGACCGGTTCGGCCGCGGCGATGTCGGCCAGTGCGCGCGCGGCGATCGCGGCCCTGGCCGCGTGCCCGGCGGGCGAATAGTCGGTCAGCTGGTCGTCGTATCCGGAGATACCGAACGTCGTCGCGGCGACCGGGTCGGCCGCGGCGTACTCGTCGACGTACCGGTCACAGATCTCGTGCACACTTCGCGCGGTTGAAGCCATGACCGGCACGCTACCGGGATCGCGGGCGACTTCGGTACGGAGTTACGCCCGGGCGGGGACCAGCCCGAGCCTGCTGACCACCTCACGCGTGGCCTTGGACCGGTTGAACGTGTAGAAGTGCAGGTCGGGGACGCCTTCGGCGATGAGCCGCTCGCCCAGTTCGGTCACCGCGTCGATACCCGCGGCGCGGAAGGCCTTCGGGTCGTCGGCCAGCGGCTCCAGCCGGTCCAGCAGCCGCCGCGGCGCGGGCGCGCCGGACAGCTTGATGGACGTGTGCAGCGTCCGCGGCGTGGTCAGCGGCATGATGCCGGGGATGACCAGTGCCTCGCAGCCGGTGGCCGCCACCCGGTCACGCAGGCGGAGGAAGTCTTCCGGTTCGAAGAAGAGCTGCGCGATCGCGAAATCCGCGCCCGCGCGCAGTTTGCGCACGAGGTACTCGGTGTCGGCTTCGAGGTTGGCCGAGCGAGGGTGGCCGTACGGGAAGGCCGAGACGCCGACGCAGAAGTCGCCGAGCGAACGCACCAGTTCGACGAGTTCCTCGGCGTAGTTCAGCCCGTCCGGATGCGGGACCCAGTCGCCGTAGACGTCGCCCGGCGGGTCGCCCCGCAGCGCGAGGATGTTCCGCACGCCGACGGCGGCGTACCAGCCGATGACGTTGCGCAGTTCCGCGACCGAGTGGTTCACGGCGGTGAGGTGCGCCATCGGCACCAGCGTGGTTTCGGTCGCGACGCGGGCGATGCTGCGGATCGTGCCGTCCCGGCTGGAGCCGCCCGCGCCGTAGGTGATCGACATGTACGCCGGGTCCAGCGGCTCGAGTTCCCGGATCGACTTCCACAGCACGGCCTCGTCGGCCGCGTCCCGGGGCGGGAAGAACTCGATGGAGAACACGGGTCCATCACCCTGCAACCGCTCGACCACCGACGTCATACGGCCATGTTAAGGGGGAATGTCCGCTGGCTGGGAGCCCCCTCTCAGGCTATGGGCGTACGAGCGGTTGCCGAGCGGAGCCCGCCTGGGGAGACTCGGTGAGGAGCACAGGGAGCCGCCATGAGCGCCGAAACCGACACCAGCTGGGATGAGGACGTCCGCGTGGCGGTCTACCGCGCGTTCGCCGAGCACGGGAGGCCGCCGACGGCCCCGGAACTGGCCGACGCCGCCCACGGATCGCTCGCGGTGGCGAAACAGGCGCTGCACCGGCTCGCGGAGCGGCGCCATCTCGTCCTCGACGAATGCGAGCACGTCGTGCTGGCGCATCCGTTCGCGGCGATCCCGCTCGGGTTCTCCGTGATGGGCGAGCGCACGTTGTGGTGGGGTGGCTGCGCGTGGGACGCGTTCGCGATCCCGCATCTGGTCAAGGGCGAGCCCGAGGTGCTGGTGTCCACCCGCTGCCGCGGCTGCGGCGAACCCCAGGCGCTGATGGTGAACGACCGGACCCCGCCGAAGGGTGATCTGGTCGCGCATTTCCTCGTCCCGGTGGCGCGGATGTGGGACGACGTCGTGCACACCTGTGCCAACCAGCGCCTGTTCTGCGGCGAGTCCTGTGTGGACGAATGGCTGGCGGAAACGGGGCAGGACAAGGGTTACGTCATGGATCTGGCGACGCTGTGGCGGCTCGCGGCCGGCTGGTACGACGGCAGGCTCGACCACGGCTACACCCGCCGGGAACCTGCCGCGGCGGCCGCGTACTTCGAGCAGGCCGGGCTGAGCGGACCGTTCTGGCGTTAGACGAGGAATCGCAGCACTGCTGTGACGACCACGCCGCAGAGGATCGCGGCGAGCACCGGCGCGCGCAGCACGTACGTCACCGCGATCGCGGCCAGGCCGGCGCAAAGCGTCCAGTCGAGCCCGGACCAGGCCGGACCGGTCACGTCCGTGAGCACGAGCCCGGCCAGCAGCGCGGGCGCGAGCAACGCGATCACCCCCGCGAGCCGCGGCGGCAGCGTGCGGTCGCCGAGCAGGACCGGTCCCGCCGCCTTGAACCCGATGCTGACCAGCGCCACCAGGACGATCGCGAGCCAGAGCGTCATCGCCGCACCCCCAGCCCGAGCAGCGCGGCGGCCGAAGCGCCGATCAACGCGAGCCCGACCGGGACGAACAGCACCAGGATCCCGGCGAGGCAGGCGGCGAGCACCGCGGTCAGCACCGCCTGGCGTGACCGGCGCAGTTCGTCGATGAGCAGGACCAGGAAGAAGCCGGGGAACACGACGTCGAGCCCGAACCGTGAGACGACGTCCGGTGGCGGGGCGGCCAGCACCCCGAGCACCGTCCCCAGCACCCACGCGGGCAGCTGGACGAGCGTGCAGCCGATGAGTTTCTCGCGGTCGAAGCGTCCTTCGCCGAGGTGGGCGGCGACCCATGAACCGTCGACGACGGCTTGGCCTTCCCACGCGCGGCGCAGGCGGCCGCCACGCAGGTCGGCGGCGACGGCGGCGCCCATCGGCAGGAACCGGGCGTTGATCAGGGCGGCCGCGCCGACCGCGACCGCGAGGTTGCCGCCGCCCGCGAGCGCGGTGGCCATCGCGAACTGGGCCGAACCGGAGAACACCACGATCGAGGCGACGATGGGGGCGGCGATCCCCCAGCCGAGGGTCTGGCTGTACGCGCCGAAGGTGACACCGAGGACGAAGGTCGCGACACCCAGTCCGAGCCCGACACGGGCGCCGGCCAGATAGTTGTGCCGGAGCGTTGTCATGGTTCGACCCTAACAAGCTAAACTCGTTTTGACCATTAGGAGGATGCGTGGACGGCCATTGGGACGGGTACGACAGCATCGGCGGGAGCGTGCCGTTGGACCTGGTCAACACCGTTTCCTGGCGGCGCGATCCGGCCCGGCGGGAAGACCGGCTTTCGGCTCCGGAACGGCTGTCCGAGTGGGTCGTCCTGGTCGGCGCGGGCACCGAACGGCTGGAGATCTCCGAAGCCGTCCTGGAGGCGGTGAAAGACTTCCGCGAGACGCTGTATCGCGTGCTGACGTCGGATCCGCCGGACGTCACGGTGCTGCGCAACCCGCTGCTGGCGGCGTACCGGCACGCCGAACTCCCGCCGTCCCTGCCGCTGCGGTGGCAGGTGCCACTGGTGGACGACACCGCGTTGCCGCACTTCCTCGCGTTGGCGGCCGAGGACCTGCTCCGGTCCGGGGAGCTGGAACGGATCCGGGAGTGCGAGGGCCCCGGCTGCGGCTGGATCTTCACCGACCACACGCGCAACCGGTCGCGGCGCTGGTGTAGTTCGTCGGACTGCGGGAACCGGGCGCGGGCGAAGCGGCACTACGACAAGACCCGCGTTTAGTCCTCTGAATGCGGTCCTTGCGCGTGCAACTACCGCATTCAGAGGACGGAATGCGGCGAGTTCCGCCACATTCGAAGGCACCCGACTGGGTCACGACGACGTCCTTCCCGGAGGATGTGCTCATGGACACGTCCGCCTACGACGCCGATCTGCCCGCCCACGTCGAGCGGGCGCTGGCCGGATTCCTCGAGCGCGCCGGTGCCGAAATCCGCCGCACCGAGCCGACGGTCGGGGCCGGGATCGACGCGCTGGCCGGATTCGTGCTGGGCGGCGGCAAACGCCTGCGCCCGACGTTCGCCTGGTGGGGCTGGCGCGGCGCGGGCGGCGACCCGGGCGGGCCGGACGTCGAAGGTGTCCTGCAGGCGGTGGCGAGCCTGGAGCTGATCCAGGCGTGCGCGCTGATCCACGACGACCTCATCGACTCCTCCGATTCGCGCCGCGGTGCGCCGACGGTGCACATCGCGGGCGCCAAACTGCACGCCGACAGCGGCTGGCTGGGTTCGCCGAGCACGTTCGGGCTCGCGACCGCCGTCCTGGTCGGCGATCTCGCGCTGGCCTGGGCCGACGACATGTTCGGCGAGGCCCCGCTCCCGCCCGCGGCCCTCGCGGCCGCGCGGCCGGCGTGGCGCGCGATGCGCACCGAGGTGCTCGCCGGGCAGTACCTCGACGTCCGCACCCAGGCCACCGGCGACGCCTCCCCCGAGGCGGCGCTGCACATCTGCAAGCTCAAGACGGCCGCGTACACCGTCCAGCGCCCGCTGCACCTCGGTGCCGCGCTCGGCGGCGCCGACGACGCCCTGATCGCGACGCTGCGCGAGTTCGGCGACGAGGTCGGCGTGGCGTTCCAGCTGCGGGACGACCTGCTCGGCGTGTTCGGCGACCCGTCGGTCACCGGCAAGCCCGCGGGTGACGACCTGCGTGAGGGCAAGCGGACGCTGCTGGTCGCGCTGGGTCTCCAGCGTGCGGCCGAACAGGGCAAGGACGCGGCGGCGAAGGTCATCTCCGACGCCATCGGCGACGCGCACCTGTCCGAAGACGCCGTCGAGACCGTGCGCGAGGCACTGCAGGACGTCGGCGCCGTCGACGCGGTGGAACGCCGTATCGACGAGCTCACCGACTCCGCGCTGGCCGCGCTGGACCGCGCCCACCTGGCCGAACCCGCCCCCGCCGCACTGACCGGGCTGGTCGTCAAGGCGACCCAGCGGACCTACTGATGCGCACGGTCACCGGTCCGAGTGACCACGTGGTGGTGATCGGCGGCGGGCTCGCCGGGCTGTCGGCGACGCTGCACCTGCTCGGCGCCGGACGCCGGGTGACCCTGCTGGAGCAGGACAAGACTCCCGGAGGGCGGGCCGGGCAGGCGGATCTCGGTGGCCACACCGTCGACACCGGCGCCAGCGTGCTGACCATGCCGGAACTGCTCGACGAAGCCTTCTCCGCCGTCGGCGAATCCCTGGCGGACAACCTCACGCTGACCCGCCTCGACCCCGCGTATCGCGCGCGATTCGCGGACGGGAGCACGATCGCCGTGCACACCGAGGCGGCGGCGATGGAGGCCGAGATCCGTGAGGCCGCCGGTCCGGCCGAGGCCGAGGGCTACCGGCGGCTGCGGCGCTGGCTGACCGAGCTGTACGCGGTGCAGAAGGACCACTTCATCGGCGCGAACTTCGATTCACCGTTCGATCTCGTGCGCCCGGAGCTGGCGAAACTGGCCGCGCTGGGCGGTTTCGGACGGCTCGGCCCGAAGATCGGCGGGTTCCTGCGCGACGACCGGGTGCGCCGGCTGTTCTCCTTCCAGGCGCTCTACGCGGGGCTCGATCCGGCGCGCGCGATCGGCGCGTACGGCGTCATCTCCTACATGGACACCGTCGGCGGGGTCTACTACCCGTCGGGTGGGATGGGCGAGATCGCGCGGTCGATGGCGAACGCGGCCGAACGCGCCGGCGCGGAGCTGCGCTTCGGCACCGAAGCCGCTTGGCTGGAAAGGGTTTCCTCGCGCGTGCGCGCGGTGCGGACCCGCACGGGTGAGCGGATCCCTTGCGACACCGTGGTTCTCGCGACCGAACTCGGCACCGCGTACCGGCTGCTCGGTGCCCGCCCCCGGCGTCCGCTGCCGCTGCGGTACTCGCCGTCGGCCGTCGTGTTGCACGGGCACGCGCCGAAAACGTGGCCGGATCTGGGCCACCACACCATCTTCTTCGGCCATGCCTGGGAGAAGACGTTCTCGGAGATCATCCGCGAGGGCAAGCTGATGAGCGATCCTTCGCTGCTGGTGACCCGGCCGACGGCGACCGACCCGGCCCTCGCCCCCGGCGGCGACCAGGTGATCTCGGTACTGGCCCCGGCGCCGAACCTCAGCCGGGGCAAGATCGACTGGCGCCGGGTCGGGCCCGCGTATCGCGCGGAGCTCCTGCGCACGCTGGAAAACCGCGGCCTCACCGGCTTCGCCGACGACTTTTCCGTCGACGAGATGATCACCCCGGCGGGCTGGGCGGAACGCGGACTCACCGCGGGCACGCCGTTCTCGCTCGCGCACACCTTCGCCCAGACCGGCCCGTTCCGGCCGGGGAACCTGATGCGGGCGGTGGACAACGTCGTGCTGGCAGGCTGCGGGACCACGCCGGGTGTCGGCATCCCGCCGGTGGTGATCTCCGGCAGGCTCGCGGCGGGAAGGGTCACCGGCCGATGAGCGAACTCGACGCGGCGGGCATCACCGAACCGGCGTTGCGGGCCGCGTACACCGAATGTCGCCGCGTCAACGCGCACTACGGCCGCACCTTCTTCCTCGCGACCCGACTGCTGCCGCCGCGGACGCGGCCGTTCGCGCACGCGCTGTACGGCTTCGCCCGCATGGCGGACGAAGTGGTCGACAATCCCGCGCCCGGCACCGATCCGGCGGTCGCGCTGGACGACGTCGCCGCGATGGTCGCGCAAGTCTTCGACGGTGACACGCCCGCCGATCCGGTGCTGACGGCGCTCGCCGACACCGTGCGGCGCCACGGCCTCGACCGCGACCTGTTCGACGCGTTCCTGCGGTCCATGGCGATGGACCTCAAGATCACCGAGTACGCGACCTACGCCGACCTGCGGGAGTACATCCACGGTTCGGCCGAGGTGATCGGCCTGCAGATGCTGCCGATCTTCGGCACCGTCGTCCCGGTCGAGGAAGCCGTACCCGGCGCCGCCGCGCTGGGCGAGGCGTTCCAGCTGACCAATTTCCTGCGCGACGTCGGCGAGGACCTCGACCGGGGGCGGCTGTACCTGCCGACCGAAGAGCTGGCCGCGTTCGGCGTCGACCGTGAGTTGCTCGAATTCTCCCGCGCCCGCGGCCTGCCCGACCGGCGGGTGCGGCGCGCGCTCGCCGTCGCGGTGGCCCGCAACCGGGCGGTGTACCGCCGCGCCGAAGCGGGCATCCCGTTGCTGCGTGAGGAATCCCGCGACTGCGTGCGGACCGCGCTCGTGCTCTACGAAGGCATCCTCGACGAGATCGTGGCCCTCGGGTACGACGTGCTGAACACCCGCGCGGTCGTCCCCCGCCGCCGCCGGCTGGGTGTCGCTCTGCCGAGGCTGTTGGCGAGCAAGTGGAGCAACTCCAGGCTTAGGCTGCGATCATGACTTCTGCTTCGAACAGGAAGATCCGGATCGGCGTCCAGCTTCAGCCCCAGCACGCCGAGTACAAGGCGATCCGCCGGGCGGCTTCGGAGGCCGAAGACCTCGGTGTGGACATCGTCTTCAACTGGGACCACTTCTACCCGCTCTACGGCGAGCCCGAAGGACTGCACTACGAGTGCTGGACCATGCTGGGCGCCTGGGCGGAGTCGACGTCGCGGGTCGAGATCGGCGCGCTGGTGACGTGCAACAGCTACCGCAACCCCGAACTGCTCGCCGACATGGCCCGCACCGTCGACCACATCTCCGACGGACGGCTGATCCTCGGCATCGGCTCCGGCTGGTTCGAGAAGGACTACGACGAGTACGGCTACGAGTTCGGCACCGCGGGCGGGCGGCTCGACAACCTGGCCGAGGCGCTCCCGCGGATCGAGAGCCGGTTCGGCAAGCTGAACCCGGCGCCGACCCGCAAGATCCCGGTGCTGATCGGCGGTGGCGGCGAGAAGAAGACGCTGCGCCTGGTCGCGAAGCACGCCGACATCTGGCACGGCTTCGGCGACCCTGAGGTGGTGGAGCGCAAGGTCAAGATCCTCGACCAGCACTGCGCCGACGTCGGGCGCGACCCGAAGGAGATCGAGCGTTCGGTCGCCGTCGACGGTGAGCCCGAGGAACTCGGTCCCAAGCTGCTGGACCTGGGTGTCTCGCTGTTCACCGTGGCGACCGGCGGGCCCGACTACAACCTGGACAAGCTGCGGTCCTGGATCCAGTGGCGGGACAAGCAGCAGTCCTGACCCGCTCGCAAATGTCATGAAAGGGCCGTTCAGGACGTTTCTTGTCCTGAACGGCCCTTTCATGACATCCGGGACCGATCGCGACGGTGAGCCGCCACCCGCTCCCGAGTGGCGCACCGCGTCGAGCAGTACCGCCGCGGGCTCCCGCCACCCAAGTGCGCGAACGGCTTCCCACAGCCCGAAGCAGCGCATAACCCGCCCGGCGGCGCCTGACGGTCCGCCAGCAGCACGGCCAGCGCCAGCGCGGACGACGTCACCAGCCACGCGCCCCACGGCCCGTCGTCGTCGGAGTCCACGTGGAGATGCCAGCCGAACCCGTCGGCGTGATCGGTCAACCGCGGCGGATGCGCGTAGCGGGCCAGCAGCCGGTTGAGCACGTCGGCCGCCTCCGCGACATCCCGCGCCGCGAACACCTCCCGCAGCTGCGAGGCCGCCTCGCGCAACGACGCCACATCCGACGGCGCCAGCTCGACCGAGGTCTCCCCGTGCGCTTCCAGCACGGCACGGACCGAGGAAGCCGACGGATCCGGTGCCAGCAGCACGACCATCAGATCCACCGCCCGCTGCGCCGCCGCCCGCGCCGACCGGCCGGGCAGGAGATCCCGCTGCGCTGAAGTCATATCCCACTGTAACGTCTCAGCTATGAGAAGCCGTTACAGGCTCGCCGTCTACCTGACCGGCGCGACGGTCGCCAGGACCGGCGACGAGCTGTCCGGGCCTGCGTTGCTCCTGCTGGGACTCAGCGTCGACGGCTCGGCCGCCACCGGATCCGCGCTGCTCGCGGGCCTGACGATCTCCGCGGCGGCGGGCGGGCCCCTGCTCGGCGCCCTGCTCGACCGCAGTCCCCGGCCGGGACGGCTGCTGGCGTGGGCGCTGCTCGCGTACGCGGGCGGGCTCGGCGCGGTGCTCGCGCTGGTCGAACTCCCCGCGGCGATCGTGGTGGCCGTCGCGGCGGGACTGCTCAACCCCGCGTTGGCCGGCGGCTGGACGGCGCAGCTGCCGCAGGTCCGCGGCGGCACACCACTGGAGCGGGCGAGCACGCTGGACGCGATGACGTTCACCGCCGCGAGCCTGGCCGGGCCGGGACTCGCCGGGCTCGTGGCCGCGTACGCCGGCGCCCCGGCCGCCGTGGCGCTCGCGATCACGCTGGTCGCGGCCGCCTTCCCGGCGGCATGGTCGCTGCCCGCCACCGAAGCGAAGCCCACGAGACCGATCCGCCGTCAGCTTGCCGACGGGTTCGCGGTCCTCTTCCGCAACCGCGCGCTGCTGCGGGCCACGGCGACGTCCACCGTGTCCTTCGTCGGCATCGGGATCGCCGTGGTCTGTTATCCGCTGCTCGGCGCCCAGCGACTGGGGAACCCGGGGTTCGGCGCGCTCCTGCTCACCGTGCTGGC
This sequence comes from Amycolatopsis sp. SB7-3, assembly GCF_041021335.1. Lineage (NCBI taxonomy): Bacteria > Bacillati > Actinomycetota > Actinomycetes > Pseudonocardiales > Pseudonocardiaceae > Amycolatopsis > Amycolatopsis sp. SB7-3. The sequence goes on along the minus strand of NZ_JBFPJQ010000006.1, from coordinate 349,754 downwards.
CGCCGCGTCACTGGCCGCGAACGCCGTGCTGGCCCGCAAGCCACCGCAGCCGGATCGCACCGTGTTCGCCAGCACCGTCCTGCTGGGCGCGAGCTTCCTGCTCGCGGCGGCAGGCCACGGCGTGGTGCTCCTGCTGGCCGCCGCCGTACTCGCCGGATTCGCGGAAGGACCCCAGCTTTCGGCACTGTTCGCCATCCGGCATCGCGAAGCGCCCGCGGCGGTACGGGCTCAGGTTTTCACGACGGCGGCGAGCGTGAAGATCACCGGACTCGCGGTCGGAGCCGCGGTCGCGGGGCCGTTGAGCGCACTCTCCGTAACCGCCGCGCTGGGTGCCGCGGCGGGATTCCAGCTTCTCGCGGCTGCGACGTATGTACTGGTCAGAACGTCCGGGCGGACTAGAACGCCATCGCCTGCGCGCGCCGTTTGACCTCGGTGCCGTGGCTGGTGCGGAGCGCGTTGACCGGGGTGATGCCGGGCAGGGTCTCGTCCTCGGCGAAGAGCCAGCGCAGCATCTCCGTCCGGCTGAACCCGGAGTCCGCGAGCACGGTGATGGTGCCCGCCAGGCCCTTGACCACGCCGTCCTTGACCAGGAACGCGGCCGGGACGTACAGCTCGCCCTTGCGCCGGACGGCGATCAGGTGGCCGTCGCGCAGCATCTGGCGGACCTTGTTGGCCGAAACGTTCAGCGCGGTCGCGACCTCCGGAAGCGGGAGAACGGCCACATCTGCATCGAGAACGTCGTCGGCGACGGGAATACCACTCACAGGTGACACTGTGCCACATTCCGTCTCCCCCTCCGTTAGTGCGCATGGGTGACGGCCACGAGTCATGACGGACAGTGCCCGCATGGTCACGGATACCGCCAATTCGACGAAATGCCGGGAATCGTGATCCCCGGCGACCCAGGTCCCGTACACCAGAACATGGGTACTTCCGTACGATCCATAGCCGTGACACGCACGGACCCCACGCTGGTGGGCACTCTGCTCGAGGGCCGCTACCGGGTGGACAAGCTGCTCGCACGCGGTGGGATGTCGTCGGTGTACCGCGGCGTCGACACCCGCCTGGACCGCCAGGTCGCCATCAAGATCATGGACCCGCGGTTCGCCGACGACAGGTCCTTCGTCGAACGCTTCGAACGGGAAGCCCGTTCGGCGGCCCGGCTGCACCACCCGCACGTGGTGGCGGTGCACGACCAGGGCTTCGACACCCCCGGCGGCGAGGAGTCCGGCCGCGCGTTCCTGGTCATGGAACTCGTCGACGGCGGCACCCTGCGCGAACTGCTCGCCGAACGCGGTCCACTGGACGTCGCGCTCGCGCTGAGCATCACCGAACCGGTCCTCTCCGCGCTGGCCGCGGCGCACGCCGCCGGTCTGGTGCATCGCGACGTCAAACCGGAGAACGTCCTCATCGGCCGCGGGGGAACCGCTCTGTCGGGTGGTGTGGTCAAGGTGGGCGACTTCGGGCTGGTCCGCGCGGTCGCGAGCGCGGGCACCACGAGTTCGAGCGTCATCCTCGGCACCGTCGCCTACGTCTCGCCCGAGCAGGTCGCGACCGGCGCGACCACCTCGCGCGGCGACGTCTACTCGGCCGGGATCCTGCTCTACGAAATGCTGACCGGACGCCCGCCGTACACCGGCGACACCGCGCTCTCGGTGGCGTACCGGCACGTCAACGACGACGTCCCGCGCCCGAGCGAGCTGCGTCCGGGGATCCCGCCGCAGCTGGACGAGTTGATCCTGCGCGCCACGCGCCGTGACCCCGAGCAGCGACCGGCCGACGCCGCGGCGTTCCTCGCCGAGCTGAACCATCTGCGCACCGTCCTCGGCGTCCCGGCGGTCCCGGTGCCGGTCCCGCTGCCCGCCGACGCCGACCGCGAGACCGACGCCGAGCGCACCACGCCCGGCATCCCCGCCGTCCCCGCGGTGGCTCCGGCCGCCGCCGCGACGACCGTGCTTCCCCCGGTCGCCGAAGCGACCTTGCCGGTCACCGGGCCGCGCGGAACGCAAGCGCTGCACCGCGAGCCGCAGATCCCGGCCGCGCAGCCGCCCCGCACGCCTCCCCCGCGGCCCAAACCGGCCGCCGGCGACGAGCAGCCGGGGTCACGCAAACGGCTCTACCTGATGATCGCGGCCGCGGTGCTCGTGCTCGGCGGTCTGATCGGCGCGTTCGCCTTCATCCTCAACGACTCCGGCCCGACGTCGTCGTCGGTGCCGAAGCTCACCGGGATGAACCAGGCCGCCGCCGGTGACGCGCTCCGGTCGGCGAAGCTGACCCCGGCCTACACCGAGGAGTACAGCGACACCGCCGCCCAGCACACGGTGATCCGCTCCGACCCCGCGGAGGGCACGTCGCTCGCGCCGGGCGCCACGGTCAACGTCGTGCTGTCGAAGGGCCGTCCGATCGTGCCCGACATCCAGGCCGGGACGAGCCAGCAGGACGCGGAGACGGCGATCAAGGCCGCGCAGCTGACCCCGGTCCAGGGCGAGCAGGAGTACAGCGACGTCGCCAAGAACAAGGTGGTCCGCGTCGACCCTGGCCCCGGCTCGCAGCTGAACATCGGCGGGCAGGTCACGATCATCCTGTCCAAGGGTCCCGAGCCGCTGCCGCCGGTCCCGGACGTCACGGGCCAGAGCAAGGACGCCGCGTTCCAGATCCTGCAGCAGGCGGGCTTCCAGCCGTTCCAGGCCGGCGAGGAGTTCTCCGACCAGTTCGCCGCCGGTCAGGTGATCCGCACCGACCCGAAGGGCGGCGGCAAGGCGAGCAACCGCCGGATCGGCGTGTTCGTTTCGAACGCCGTCGAAGTACCGAACGTGACCTTCAAGCGGATGGAGGAGGCGATCCAGATCCTGAAACAGGCGGGTCTGGAGCCGGACCGTCAGGGTCGCGGAAACGGGAACGGTCACGGCGGCGGAAACGGTGGTTTCGACTTCGTCCTGGAGCAGGATCCGCAGCCGGGCACCAAGGTGCCGAAGGGCACGAAGGTGAAGATCAAGGGCTTCGGGTGACGCGAAAGGTGCTTTGAAACCGTTCAGTACCGGCATGGTCATCGGCTACCGTGAGCGCATGGTGGTAGTCGACGGCGTGAACGGCAGGTCGGACAGCTTCACCCCGCGTTCCGCCGCGCCACGATGAGCTTCTTCACGGACGGTCCGCGCAGCCGCCCCCTGTTCCCGGTGCCGGAACAGGAGCTGTTCGGCTACAACGGCCGCCCCTGGGTGGAGACACCGCACGAGTACATCGTCCCGGCGATCCTGCCGTGGTCGATGCCGCTGGGCCGCGCCGAACGGACCATCGTGGCGCTGCGTGGCATCGAGGTGTGGCCGGAGTCGGTGTCCTTCCAGCTGTCGGTGTACTCGCGGGATCTCCTGCTCGACGAACCCGGCGAAGGCCTGATCGACCACCGCCGGGTCCCGGACTACAACGCGCTGCTGGTCGGGGTGCTGTTCCCCGACGGCAGGCGGGCCAGTTCGGAGACCATCTCCGTGCCGTCGGCCACCAAACCGGATCAGCCGGTGCTGCGCGCGCAGGGGCTGGGCGGTTCGGCGTTCCACGTCGACCACGAGATCTTCCTGTGGCCGCTGCCGCCCGACGGGCCGCTGGAGTTCATCGTCCAGTGGCTCGACCGCGACATCGAGGAGTCACGCACCTCGCTCGACGGCACCGCCATCCGCGACGCCGCCAAGGAAGCGGGCGAGATCTGGCCCGGCCTGCCCGCCCGGAAATCGCATGGGCTGCCCGTCCGCCGGGTCGGGGCCCAGGCGATGATCACCCCGGCTTGGCCCGCTCAGGCCCCGCCGCCGCTGCCTCAGCCGCAGCGATCGTCCCCGCCACCCGCTTCGGACCAGCCGCGGGGCGCTCCGCTGCCGACCCGCCTCCCCCGCCGGGCCCGCTGACGCGTCGGCAACCCGTATCTCGCGTGTTCCTGGCCGTATCTCGCGTGATTGAAGCCGGAACGTCTCCAATCACGCAAGATACGGCTTCAATCACGCGAGTGACGGGCTCAGCGGAAGGCTTCGACGTTCGCCACCGCCCACTCCGCGTAGGTGACGCCGGGCCGGCCGGTGAGTTCCTGGACGACGCCGGTCGGCTTGTCGGGGTTCTCGGTGAAGTACGCGAAGCCGTCGAGCAGCCACTCGGCGATCTCGGCCGGGACCCCGGCGGCCGCCCACTGCTTGTTCGCCTCTTCCCTGGTGAGCTCCTGGAAGACCACCTCTTCGCCGAGCGCGGCCGAGATGGCGGCGACCTGTTCGCGCTGGCTGATCGCCGTCGGACCGCTCAGCGTGTGCTTCTTGCCGACGTGTCCCTCGGTCAGGATGACGTGCGCCGCGACGGCGGCGATGTCCGCGAGGTCGATCGGCGTCATCCGCGCCTCGGGGTAGGCCTCGCGGACCACCCGCTCGGCCTTGATCGTCGCCGCCCAGCCGAGCGTGTTGTTCATGAACGCGCCCGGCCGCAGGAACGTCCAGTCGAACTCCGCCTCCCGGACGGCCTTCTCGATGATCGCGTAGTCCACGCCGCTCGAGTTGTCCGCCGGGTCGTCGGCGTTGCTGCCCGACAGCGCCACCACGCGGCGCACTCCGGCCTCCTTCGCCAGCTTCACGAAGTCGTCCACCTTCGCCGCGAGCGGGGCCAGGTACACGGTCTCGATGCCCTTGAGGGCTTCCGGCAACGTCTCCGGCTTGCCCAGGTAGCCCTTGGCGACCTCCACCTGCTCGGGCAGTGCCGCCTTCGCCGGGTTGACGGTCAACGCCCGCACCGGCGCCCCGGCCTTCACCAGTTCGTCGACGAGCAGCCTGCCGACGCTTCCGGTCGCACCGGTCACCAGGATCGTCACGATTCCCCACTCCTTTTCGTACGCCCTACGGGATCAGTTTAACCGTACAGCATACGAGAATGTAGAATCCAGCTTCACGGCCGAGTGGAGTGTGGATGGACTTCGAGCGCAGCCTCGATCTGTTGTGGCGTGACCGCGGCGAAGCCCGGCAGCCGAGCAGGGGACGAAAACCCAAACTGACCCTCGACCAGGTGATCGCCACCGCCGTCGCGCTCGCCGACCGGGCGGGCGAGGCGACCGTGTCGATGAGCCAGATCGCCAAGGAACTCGGCGCGGGCACGATGACGCTCTACACCTACGTCCCCGGCAAGACGGAACTGCTCGATCTCATGGTCGACTCCGTGCTCGCCGAACGGAACCTCCCCGGCCCCGGCGACCCGCGGCCGGACGGCTGGCGCGAGCAGGTGCGGCTCTACGCCGACCGCACACTGGCCGTGTTCCGGGCACACCCGTGGCTACGTTCGACGTCGATGGTGCGGCCGGTGCTCGGGCCCGGGCTGATGGCGGGCCAGGAGTACGTGATCGCGGCGGTGTCGGACATCGGGCTGCAACCGCGCGAGGCGGCCGCGGCCGCGAACAGCATCGAGATCTACGTGCAGGCCAACGCGACGCTGTTCGCCGAGACGGCGCAGGTCGAGCAGGAGACCGGGGAGTCGACGGACGCCTGGTGGGGGCAGCGGTCGGTGTTCTGGGAGAAGTACTTCGACGTGGCGCGGCATCCGGCGATGACACGGATCTGGGAGAGCGGCGGCTACGACGCGGACACCTGCGAAGCCGCCGACGAGACCTTCGCGTTCGGCCTGGAACGCATGCTGGACGGTATCGAAGCCCTCGTCACCCGCTGAGCGCCCCGCATTTCGTCCTCTGAATGCGGTAGTCGGGGATACGAACTATCGCATCCAGAGGACGAAACGCGTCAGGAGACGGTGGGCAGATCGGGGGCCGAGACGTCGAAGACCTTGCCCTCGCGGGTGAGCAGCGCGGCCAGGACCTTCGCCTTGCGTTCGGTGTCGGCCGAGGTCCCCCACCGCACGGTCTTCCCGTCGGCCAGCGCGAACTCGACGCTGCCGGGGGTCTTCGCCGTCGCGGTGGTGACCTGCTTGAGCAACTGCTGCGGGATCACGCCGAGGACGCCGGTCACCGCGCGGGTCACCGGGTCGTCGGCCGACACCGACGGCAGCTTGAGCTCGGGCAGCCCGGCGGGCCGTTCCTTGACGGTCTTGAACACCACTCCCCCGCCGTCGACGAGGTGCACGCCGTCGCCGCCGGGCCCGCTGTCGAAGAACGCGATCGCGGTCCGCTCGGTCACGGTGATCTCGAGGGTGCTCGGCCACGACCGGGAGACGTCGACGGTCGCGATACCGGGCATCTGCGCCACCTTGTCGCGGATCTCGTCGGTGTCCAGGCGCAGCATCGGCTTCTGGTCCGGCACCGCCGCCGCGGCGCGGATCTGGTCCGCGGGCACGGAGCTCGCCCCGACGACGTCGACCTGCCGCACCCCCAGCATCGAGCTGAACCACAGCAGGTAGACGAGGGCGACGGCGGTCAGCACCGAAAGCAGCGCGACCCAGCGCCGCCGCAGCTCCTTGTGCCGGGTCGGCCGGGCGGAACGGCGGCGGTCGTCCACCGACCGCCTGCCGCGCCGCTGCTTCAGCCGTTGAGTCCGTTCGGCCCGTGGGGTCCGCTTGACCCGTTCGGAGCGCGGACGCCGACCGGGTTCGGCCGGGCGGCGGCGTTCCCCGGTCTGTGTCATGGGCTAGCCCGCCCGCCGGTCCAGTTCGGCCAGGATCTCCGGGCCGAGCTGCGTGACGTCGCCGGCGCCCATGGTCACCAGCAGGTCGCCGGGTTCGACCAGATCCGCCGCGAGCTTCGCCGCGACGTCGAACGCGGGCTGGTAGTGCACGGGGACGCCGGAGATCTGGTCGGCGATGAGCGCGCCGCTCACCCCGGGCTCCGGCTTCTCGCGCGCCCCGAAGACGTCCAGCACGACGACCTCGTCGGCCAGCGACAACGCGGCCGCGAACTCCTTCGAGAACGCCTTCGTGCGCGAGTACAGATGCGGCTGGAAGACCACGACGACCCGGCCCTGGCCGGCGGCCGTCCGTACCGCGCGCAGCTGCGCGTCGACCTCGGTCGGGTGGTGCGCGTAGTCGTCGTACACGCGGACGTCGCCCGCGCGGCCCTTGAACTCGAACCGCCGCCGGACGCCGCCGAACGCGGCCAGCCCTTCGGCCAGTCCTTCGATCGGCGCGCCGAGCTCGATCCCGGCCAGCAGCGCGGCGATCGCGTTCAGCGCCATGTGCTCACCCGGCACCGCGACCCGCAGGACGATCTCCTCGCCCCGCACCGAGATCCGGACGACGCCGCCGTCCGGCGCGGGGGCGTAGTCGAGCACCTTCGCGTCGTCCGCGCCGGTGACCGAACGCCCGTAGCGGCGGACGCGGATGCCCCGCTCCTCGGCCAGCGCGCCCAGCTTCCCGGCGCCCTCGTCGTCACCGCAGACGATGAGCAGCCCGCCCGGCACGATCCGGCCGAGGAAGTCGGCGAACACCGAGACGTACGCCTCGGCCGTGCCGTGGTGGTCCAGGTGGTCCGGCTCGACGTTGGTCACCACGGCGACCGACGGCGAGTACGCCAGGAACGACCCGTCGCTCTCGTCGGCCTCGGCGACGAAGACGCCGCCCTCGCCGTGATGCGCGTTCGCGCCCGACTCGTTGAGGTCGCCGCCGATGGCGAACGACGGGTCGAGACGGCACTGCTGCAGCGCGACGGTCAGCATCGACGTCGTCGACGTCTTGCCGTGCGTCCCGGCGATACAGGCGACGCGGTGCCCCTCCATCAGCCCGGCCAGCGCCTGCGCGCGGTGCAGCACGGTGATCCCGCGTTCCCGCGCGGCCATCAGTTCCGGGTTGTCGTCCTTGATCGCGGTCGACACGATCACCGAGGACGGGCCTTCGGGGAACGCGTCGAGGTTCTCGGCGCGCTGGCCGACGGCGATCTCGGCGCCCTGGGCACGCAGCGAAAGGAACGCGCGCGACTCCTTGGCGTCGGAACCGGACACCTGGACACCGCGGGCGAGCAGGATACGGGCGATGCCGCTCATCCCGGCGCCGCCGATCCCGATCAGGTGGGCACGCGTGAGCGTGTCGGGGAGTTGATCAGGCACCTGCGGCCTCCAGCACGATCTTGGCAAGGGTCTCGTCGGCCTCACGGTGACCGAGGCCGACCGCGGCCGCGCTCATCTTCGCGACCCGGTCGGCGTCGGACACCAGCGGGATCACCAGCTCCGCGACCTTGGCGGGGGTGAGGTCGGCGTCGTCGACCATCAGGCCGGCACCGGCGTCGACCGCGGGCCGGGCGTTGACCGCCTGCTCGCCGTTGCCGTAGGGCAGCGGGACGAACACCGCGGGCAGGCCGACCGCGGACACCTCGGCGACGGTCATCGCGCCGGAGCGGCACAGCACCGCGTCGGCGGCGGCGTACGCGAGGTCCATGCGCTCCAGGTACGGCACCGGCACGTACGCGGGCCGTCCGGGGAACTCCTGGACGACCAGCGTGTTCTTCGGTCCGTGGGCGTGCAGGACACCGACACCGGCGTCCGCGAACTCCTTGGCCGCGCCGGAGACGGCGCCGTTGATCGACACCGCGCCCTGCGAACCGCCGAAGACCAGCAGGGTCGGGGCGTCGGGGTCGAGCCCGAAATGCTCGCGGGCTTCGGCGCGCAGCGCGGCCCTGTCGAGCGAGGTGATGGAACGGCGCAGCGGGATGCCGATGACCTCGGCCTTCGCCAGCGGCGTCCCCGGGACGGCGACGGCGACGCGGACGGCGAACCGCGCGCCGACCCTGTTCGCCAGGCCCGGCTTCTCGTTGGCCTCGTGCACCACGATCGGCGTGCGGCCGCGCGCGGCGAGGTACGCCGGAAGCGCGACATAGCCGCCGAAGCCGACGACGACATCCGCGCCGACCCTGTCCAGGATCTCGCGGGTGCGCTTGACCGAATCGCGGACCTTCAGCGGCATCTTCAGCAGCTCGGGCGTCGGCTTGCGCGGCATCGGCACCGGCGGGATCAGCTCCAGCGGGTACCCGCGCGCCGGGACGAGCTTGTTCTCCAGTCCGCGCTGGGTCCCCAGCGCGATCACCTTCGCGTCGGGACGCAGGCGCATCACCGCGTCGGCGAGGGCGAGTGCCGGTTCGATATGCCCGGCGGTCCCACCGCCGGCGACCACGACCACCGGCGCCTTGCCGGTGACCTCGCCTGAAACGCCACCTCTGACGGGGTTGTTCACCTATGACCTCTCCGGTTTGCGGTACCCCGTTTCGCGGTACCGCGGTTCACCGCCGTTCGCGCGGCCGTCCTCCTGCCGGGCTCCCGTACCGAACGGCGCCGCTCCTGTGCGGGCGAAGGCCTCGCCGTCCTCGGCGCGGGCCTCGCCGCCTTGGCAGCGCCTCCCCTGGCCGCGCCGCCCTTGCGCTTGGCGGGCGGGCGGTACGGCTCGGGCGCGGGAAGCCTCAGCAGGCGTCCGAATTTACCTGGCCCCTGCGAGCGCAGTGCGGCCACCGCCTCCGGTTCGTGCCGGGCGGCGTTGGCCAGGATCCCCATGATGAGCATGGTGATCACCAGCGACGTCCCGCCGTAGGAGATCAACGGCAGCGTGACCCCGGTGACGGGCAGCAGACCGACGACGTAGCCGATGTTGATACCGGCCTGCGCGACCAGGAAGACGGTCAGCGTGCCGGACACGATGCGGATCCACGGGTCGAGGTTGCGGGTGGCGATCCGCAGGCCGACGACGGCGACCCCGGCGAACAGCCCGAGCACCACCGCGCAGCCGATGAAACCGAGTTCCTCGCCGATCAGGGCGAAGATGAAGTCGTTCTGCACGTTGGGCAGGTAGCCCCAGTTGGACTGGCCCTGGCCGAGGCCCTTGCCGAGGAACCCGCCGTCGGCGAGCGCGAGTTTCGCCTGGTTGGCCTGGAAACCGTCCGCGCTGGTGTCCGGGTCGCCGGAGACGAACGACATGACCCGCGCCAGCCGGTACGGGGCGATGATCGCCAGCACCAGGATCCCGGCCAGGCCACCGGCGAGGATGACCCCGAACAGCCGTTTCGGCGCGCCCGCGAACCACAGCAGGGCCATCAGCACCACCGCGAGGGTGATCGTGCCGCCGAGGTCGGGCTGCATCATGACCAGCGCGAACATCAGCAGCGCGATCGGCACGACCGGGACGAGCAGATGCCGCCACTGGTTGATGATGTTGTACTTGATCACCAGGATGTGCGCGCCCCAGAAGGCCAGCGCGACCTTCGCCGCCTCGACCGGCTGGAAGGCGAACCCGCCGAGCCGGAACCAGCCCTGCGAGCCGTTGACCGTGGACCCGAGCGGGGTCAGCACCAGCACGAGCAGCCCGAGGCACACCACCGTCGCCGTCGCCGACAGCCGCCGGACGCGTTCCAGCGGCACCCGCAGCCCGATCCAGAACACGACGGCGCCGATCGCGACGAACATGAGGTGCTTGCTGAACTGGGCGTACACGCCGGTGCCGGTCTTGGGGTTGTACGAGGCGACCGAGGACGCGGACAGCACCATCACGATGCCGATCACGGTCAGCACGCCGGTGAGCGCCAGGACCAGGTGGAACGAGGCGAGCGGCCGCGAAAGCCAGGCCGTCAGCGCGGTGCGGAAGGCGACGAACGGGCTTTCCTTGCGTTCACGGCGCTTGCGCTGCGCGGGCTCGCGTTTTCTTTCCTCAACCGCCGTCACTGGTCTCCCCCGCACCGTCGCGCAGGACACGGACCGCGCTCGCGAACGCGTCGCCGCGTGCGCCATAGCTCGAGTACATGTCCAACGACGCCGCGGCGGGGGCCAGCAGCACCACATCTCCAGGGCGCGCCAGGGCGCGGGCCGCCTTCACCGCCGCAGTCATGGTGTCATCGTCACCCGAAGGGAGGCTGTTCACCGGGACATCCGGCGCGTGTCGCGCGACAGCGGCGGCGATCACGGGTGAATCCACGCCGAACAGCACGACTCCGCGCAGCCTTCCGGCGATCGAACCGACGAGTTCGTCCACGGAAGCGCCCTTGAGCTGGCCACCGGCGATCCAGACGACGTTCAGATGCGCGCGCAGCGAACCGCTCGCCGCGTGCGGGTTGGTCGCCTTGGAATCGTTGATGTAGCGGACGCCGTCGATCTCGCCGATCTCCTCGGCCCGGTGCGGGGCGGGCCGGTACTCGCGCAGCCCCTTGGCGACGTCCTCGCCGGTGACGCCGTACGCGCGGGCCAGCGCCGCCGCGGCGAGCGCGTTGGAGACGTTGTGCGGACCGGCGGGACGCACGTCGGCCAGCGTGCCGAGTTCGTCGGCGCTGGTCGCCGGATCGGCCACGAAGGCGCGGTCCACCAGCAGATCTTCCACGATCCCGAGTTCGCCGGGGCGCGGGGTGTCCATCCCGAAGGCGACACGGCGCGCGTCGGCGGGCGCGTGTTCGTCGGCGAGCCGGGCGGACCACTCCTCGTGCAGGTTGTGCACGACGGTCCGGGAGTGGGTGTGGACCCGCCCCTTCGCGGCCGCGTACTCCTCCATCGAGCCGTGCCAGTCGAGGTGGTCCTCGGCCAGGTTCAACACCACCGACGCGAGCGGGGCCAGCGTCGACGACCAGTGCAGCTGGAAACTCGACAGCTCCACGGCGAGCACCTCGTGTCCCGCACGCACCGCGTCGAGCACCGCGAAACCGACGTTCCCGCAGGCCACGGCGTCGACCCCGGCGGTGCGCAGGATCGACTCCAGCATCCCGACCGTGGTGGTCTTGCCGTTGGTGCCGGTGATCGCGAGCCACACCGGCGGCTTGTCGCGCAGCTGCCCGACGCGCCACGCCAGCTCGACGTCGCCGATCACCTCGATCCCCGCTTCGGCCGCCGCCACCAGCAGGGGCGACGTCGGCTTCCAGCCGGGGCTGGTGACGACCAGCTCGACGTCTCCGGGCGGCTCGGTCAGGCCCGGCACCAGCTCGGCGCCGAGCCCTTCGAGCTCCGCCAGCCGTTCGGCGTTGCCGTCGGTGACGGTGATCCGCGCGCCCAGCTCCGCCAGGACGGGGACGATCGACTTGCCGGTGACCCCGGCTCCGGCGACGAGGACGTGACGCCCGGCCAGCTCCACCGCTTAACCCCCGAGACCGAGCTGTTCGCTGTAGAACAGGCCGAGACCGAACATGCAGCAGATGGCCGAAAGCAGCCAGAACCGGATGATGACGGTGGTTTCGGCCCAGCCCGCGAGCTCGAAGTGGTGATGGAACGGGGCCATCCGGAACAGCCGCCGCCGGGTCGTGCGGAACACGGCGATCTGCGCGACCACCGAGATCATCTCGACCATGAACAGACCGCCGATGACGATGGCGAGCAGCTCGGTGCGGGTGGTCATCGACAGACCGGCGACGAGGCCACCGAGGGCCAGCGAACCGGTGTCACCCATGAAGATCTTCGCCGGTGCGGCGTTCCACCACAGGAAGCCGACACAGGCGCCGGTGGCCGCGGCGGCGACCACCGCCAGGTCCAGCGGGTCACGGACGTCGTAGCAGGCGGCCTGCGGGGTGACCGCGCACGAGAGGCGGGTCTGCCAGAAGGCGATGACGACGTAGGTCGCCAGCACCATCGCCGCGGTGCCGCCGGCGAGACCGTCGAGGCCGTCGGTGAAGTTCACCGCGTTCGACCAGCCCGAGATGACGATGTAGCAGAAGATCACGAAGAACACCGACGGGAAGGTGATCAGCGCGAGGTCCCGCACGTAGGACAGGCTTTCCGACGCCGGGGTGAGCCCGCGTTCGTCGGCGAACTGCAGCGCCAGGATCGCGAAGGCGATCGTGACCACGAGCTGGCCGACCAGTTTCGCGGTCTTGTTCAGCCCGAGGTTGCGCTGTTTGCGGATCTTGATGAAGTCGTCGAGGAACCCGACGAGCCCGAGGCCGACGGCCAGCAGGAGGACCAGCAGCCCCGAGGCGGACGGGCCGCCGGTGCCGTTGCCGCCGCTGAGCGCGCTGATCAGATGCGCCACGAAATACCCGACGACCATCGCGACGATGATCGCGACACCACCCATCGTCGGGGTACCGCGTTTGGATTTGTGTCCCTGCGGTCCTTCCTCCCGGATCTCCTGGCCGAAGCCCTGCCGGGAGAACACCCGGATCAGATAGGGAGTGAGGAGGATGGAGACCAGCAGGCCCGCCGCGGCCGCGATCAGGATGCTGATCACGCGTCACCACCGTTCGAGCGTTCGTGAGAGGGGGAAGGGGCTACTACAGGGGATTCAGCGTCGGTTACGGGAGCGGCGAGCACGGCGTCGGCCACCCGCCAGAGGGCGGCGGCCTTGGACGCCTTCACCAGCACCACGTCTCCCGCGCGGAGCTGATCATGCAGCAGGGCGATGGCGGCCTCGACGTCGGGTACCAGTACCGACTCCTCGCCCCAGGAACCCTCGTGCTGGGCACCCTGATGGGTGGCCGCGGCGGCCTGGCCGATGACCACGAGCTTGTCGATGTTGAGCCGGACGACGAGCCTGCCGATGCCGTCGTGCGCGGCGACCGAGTTCTCGCCGAGGTCGCCCATCACGCCGAGCACGGCCCAGGAGCGGCGGTTCGCGCTCATCGACGCGAGCGCCTTGAGCGCGGCCCGCATCGACTCGGGGCTGGCGTTGAAGGAGTCGTTGAGGACCGTGACGCCGTCGGCGCGGGTGGTGACCTCCATACGGCGCTCGGAGCGTCGCTCCAGGCTCGACAGGCGGGCCGCGACCTCCTCGACCGTCGAGCCCATCTCCAGGGCCACAGCGGCCGCGCTGAGCGCGTTGCCGACCTGGTGCTCGCCGTAGAGCGGCAGCTTCACCGGCGCTTCGCCGTCCGGGGTGACCAGGCGGAACGACGCGCGCGCCTCGTCATCGAGGGTGATGTCGACCGCGCGGACCTGCGCGGACTCGCTCTCGCCGACGAACACGACCCGGGCCTTCGTCCGGCTCGCCATGGCCGCGACGTACGGGTCGTCGAGATTCAGGACCGCGACACCGCCGTCCTCGGCGCTCGGCAGCGCCTCCACGAGCTCGCCCTTGCCCTTGGCGATGCCCTCGCGCGAGCCGAACTCGCCGACGTGCGCGGTGCCGACGTTGAGCACGACCCCGATCCGCGGCGGCGCGATGGCCGCCAGTTCGGCGATGTGGCCGGGCCCGCGGGCGGAGAGCTCCAGCACGAGCTGCCGCGTCGAGTCGTCGGCCCGCAGCGCCGTCCAGGGGTGGCCCAGCTCGTTGTTGAACGAGCCCGGCGGCGCCACCGTCGGGCCGAGCGGCTCCAGCAGCTGGGCGATGATGTCCTTGGTGGAGGTCTTGCCCGCCGAACCGGTGACCCCGACGACGGTCAGGTGGTCACCCGCGAGCTTCTGGATCACGTGCCGGGCGAGTTTGGCGAGCGCGGCCAGCACCGCGGCACCCGCCCCGTCCTTGTCCGAGACCAGCGCGAACGCCCGCTCGTGCCCCTCGCCGGCCGCCAGCGGCGGCACGATCACGGCCGGGGCGTCGACTTCGCGGGCCGCGAGCACCGCGACGGCGCCCGCGTCGACCGCCCGCGCGGCGAAGTCGTGGCCGTCGACCTTCGCGCCGGGCAGCGCGATGAACAGACCGCCGGGAGTGACCTCACGGGTGTCGAATTCGACGCTTCCGGTGACCTCGGCGGTCCCGTCGGTCCGATGCAGCCGCCCGCCGACGATGGCGGCGATCTCGGCCAGGCTGAGCACGATCACACTGTCTCCAGACGTCTGCGGATGGCGGCGGCCAGCTCTTCCCGGTCGGAGAACGGGTGCACGACACCCTGGACCTCCTGGCCGGTCTCGTGGCCCTTGCCCGCGATGAGCACGATGTCGCCGGGCCGGGCCAGCTCGACCGCGTGGACGATGGCTTCCCGGCGGTCGGCGATCTCGAGGATCTCGCCGCCCAGTGCCGGTCCGGCGTTGCGGGCACCGGCCAGCATCGCCGCCCGGATCGCGGCCGGATCCTCCGACCGCGGGTTGTCGTCGGTCACGATCAGCACCTCGCTGCGGCGGACCGCGGCCTCGCCCATGACCGGGCGTTTGGCGGTGTCACGGTCCCCGCCGCAGCCGAGGACGGTGATGATCCGGCCCTCGGTGCGGGCACGCAGCGCGTCGAGCCCCTGCGCGACCGCGGCGGGCTTGTGCGCGTAGTCGACCACCGCGGTGAACGGCTGGCCGAGGTAGACCCGCTCCATCCGGCCCGGCACCTCGACCGAGGCGAGCCCGGCGACGATGGCGTCGAGCGGGACACCGGCGGTGTCGAGGATGGCGGCCGCGAGCACGGCGTTGGCCACGTTGAACTCACCCGGCAGCGGGATCTTGGCCGCGGCGGTGAGGCCCTCGGGACCGTGGAGGGTGAAGGTCTGCTCGCCGGCCGGGGTGGGGTTGAGGTCGGTGGCGCGCCACAGCGCGTCCGTCCCCGGCTCGGTGGACACGGTCACCGTGTGCGGGGTGAGGAGCGCCTGGCCCCAGGCGCTGTCGACGACGACCACCTCGGCGGTGGACCGGCCGTCGAACAGCAGCGACTTGGCGGCGAAGTACTCCTCCATGTCCTTGTGGAAGTCCAGGTGGTCCTGGGAGAGGTTGGTGAAGGCCCCGACCGCGAAGCGCGTGCCGTTGACCCGGCCCAGCGACAGCGCGTGGCTGGAGACCTCCATCGGGACGTGCGTGACGCCGCGTTCCACCATCACCGCCAGGAGCGCCTGCAGATCCGGCGCCTCGGGGGTGGTGAACCCGCTGGCGAGACGCTCCCCCGCGATCCGGGTCTCGACCGTGCCGATCAGCCCGGTGGTGAGCCCGGCCGCCTTGAGCCCGGCGTCGACCAGGTACGACGTCGTGGTCTTGCCGGACGTCCCGGTGATGCCGAGGACCGACAGCTCCAGCGACGGCTCCCCGTAGATCCAGGCGGCGATCTCGCCGAGCGCGGCCCGCGGGTCCGGGTGCACCAGGATCGGCACGCCGGCGTCGCGGAGCACCGGACGCTCGGCACCGGCCTCGTCGGTGAGCACGGCGGCCGCACCGGCCGCGATGGCCTGGTCGCTGAAGTCCGCGCCGTGGGCGCGAGCACCGGGAAGCGCGGCGAAAAGGTCACCGGGGAGGACGTGCTGGGCGCGGAGCGTGCTGCCCGTGACCGTCAGCTCGGCCGCGGCCGGGTAGTCGTCGCCACCCACCACGAGCCGGGCGCCCGCCCTGGCGAGCAGCGTGCCCAGCGGCATCGGCTCGATCCTGGCCGGACGAGGGGGTGCGGCGACGGCCTTAACCGGGCTGTCCGGGACCTGGGCAGCCGTCGCGCCGGACCCGCTTTCGACGGCGGGACCGCTGCGGGGATCTGAAGTAGGCACCGACACAGCCAAGGAGGTTACCGGCGCGGCATTCGGGTGACTGAAGCGGTGCGGGGTGTGAGCGCGGCGATCATGCTCGTGGTAATGGGTTTCGCGAGCTCTCCTTGGCACACAAGGGCTTCCGACTGTCGCTTGAGGACAGCGAGCCTCAGCGCGCTCCCGCTGGGCGAGATCCGGCCCCGAACACGCGAGTTCCGCCTTCAAGCACGCGAGTTGCGGCTCCGGACACGCGTGTCACGTCAGGAAAGCACCAGCGGCACCTGAGGCGACGGACCGTCCGAGAGCGGGATCTGGAACCGCTGCGCCAGGTAAGCGGCCACCGAATGGAACAGCGGCGCGGCCGAGAGTCCTTGCTGCAGGGTGGCGTCCGGCGC
This sequence comes from Amycolatopsis sp. SB7-3, assembly GCF_041021335.1. Classification (NCBI taxonomy): domain Bacteria; kingdom Bacillati; phylum Actinomycetota; class Actinomycetes; order Pseudonocardiales; family Pseudonocardiaceae; genus Amycolatopsis; species Amycolatopsis sp. SB7-3. The sequence goes on along the minus strand of NZ_JBFPJQ010000006.1, from coordinate 333,146 downwards.
GTCGAGCCGGATGCCGACCACGAAACGCGGGTTGTCGGCGGGCAGGATCCCGGCGAAGGTGATGTTGTACAGATGGTTGCTGTACGTCTTCGTCTGCGGGTCGACCTGCTGGCCGGTGCCCGTCTTGCCCGAGATCTGGTAGCCCTCCAGCGCCGCCTTCGGTCCGGTGCCGCTCTGCTGCCCGCGGCCCTTCTGCGTCACCGCGCGCATCATCTCGCGTACGGTCTTCGCCGCCTGCGGGCTGATGACCTGGACGGTCTTCGGCGCCGGCTCCGGGACGAGGGTCCCGTCCGGGTTGACCTTCGCCTTGACCACCCGGGGTTCCACCCGCAGGCCGTCGTTCGCGATGGCCTGGTACATCCCGGCCATCTGCACGACGGTCATCGAAAGTCCCTGTCCGATCGGCAGGTTTCCGAAGGTCGTGGCCGACCACTGGTTGCGCGGCGGCACGACACCGGGGCTCTCACCGGGGAGGCCGAGCCCGGTGCGCTGGCCGAGTCCGAACTTCTTGAGCAGATCCGCGTACCGGTCCTCGCCGAGTTTCTGCGCCAGCAACAGGGTGCCGACGTTCGACGACTTCGCGAAGATGCCGGTGGTGGTGAACTGCTGGGTGCCGTGGTGCCAGGCGTCCTTGACGATCTTGTCCGCGACCTGCAACGAACCCGGCACCGGCAGCGAGGCCTCCGGCGTGGTGATACCCGCGTCGATCGCGCCCGCGGCGGTGACGATCTTGTTCACCGAACCGGGTTCGAACGGCGTGGTCACCGCGCGGTTGTTCAGGTTCTCCGTCTCGCTGCGCGAAGCGGGGTCGTTGAGGTTGACGGTCTTGTCGTTGGCCAGCGCGTAGACCTCGCCGGTCTTCGAGTCCAGAATGACCGCCTGGCCGCCCTTGGCCTTCGACTTGGCGACGTAATCGCTCAGCTGCCGCTGCAGTTCGTACTGCAGGTCGGTGTCGATCGTGAGCTGCAGGTCCGAACCGGGGACGGCGTTCTGGATGTCCCGTTCGGTACCCGGGATCACGAGATTGTCGTTGCCGTTCCGGGTGTTGACGATCTTGCGGCCCGGTGTTCCGGCGAGATCGTTGTCCCGCGAGGCTTCGAGACCGTAGCCACCGTGCAGGTTGTGCTTGGAGACGTCCTTGTCGTCGGTACGCCAGTTCGCGTAGCCGACGATGTTCGCGCCGACCGAGTCACCGGGATACTCCCGCTTCGAACGCTTCTCGACGCTGATCCACGGGTATTCCTTGACGATCGCCTCGGCGACCGAAGGTTCGATGTCGTGGACCAGGTAGGTGAAGCCGTCCGGCTTGTGGAACTTGTCCAGCAGTTCCTGCTCGGTGATCACCCCGGGCAGTTTGGCCGCGATCAGCTTCGCCGCGCCCGCCACCTCGGACTCGAAGTTCTTGCCCTTGGTCGGGTTCTTCGCGGCGAAGTCGTCCATCGTCTTGTGGAGCCAGTTCAGGCTCACCGCGAGCGTCCGCACCTCGACGCTGAACGCGATCTTCGTCCCGTTGCGGTCCAGAATGGAGCCGCGCTGCGCGGGACTTTCGATCACCGACGTCCGCTGCCGTTCCGCCGCCTCGGACAGCGCGCCGGCCTCGAACCACTGCACCTGCACCAGTTTGAGGCCGGCGAGCACCATCACGACGATCAGCAGGATCCGGACACCGGTGAACCGGCTCCGGTTCCCGCCGTTGCCCCGGCGGGCGGTGGCACGACGGGTCCCGGCGGCGTACGTCCGCCGCGCGCTCCCCGCCGACCTGGCCCTGGCCTGAGCCGGGCGGCCGGGCGACATCACTGACCTCCCTGCGCCGGGGTCGCCGCGTTCTCCTGCGGCACCGCGGGCTGGTCGCCCTCGTACGGGGTGCCCTGCTGCGTTCCCTCGGCGGGCGGGGGCGCCGTCGATTCGGTCGAGGCGGCGGGCGCCTCCCCTTCGGCCTTCTTCGGCTCACCGACCACAGTGGACTGTCCATCCGGGCCGACCACGATATGCGCGGGGTCGCCACCGGGCACCATGCCCAGTTCCCTGGCCTTGGGCGCCAGCGATGCGGGCGACTCGGCCTTCGCGACCTCGCGCTGCAGCCGTTCCTTCGCCTCGGCGAGCCCGGCGTTGGTCGTGCGGAGCTGTTCGAGCCGGTACGAATCGGCGATGGCCTGCGTGGTCAGCCACAGCGTGCACGCCACACCGACGGCCAGCATGCCCATCATCATCAGCACGAACGACGCGCGCGAACGCGGCCAGCGCAGCTTGAGCTTCTTCTTCGGCTCTTCCTTGCCCGCGCCGCCTTCCGCGTCGGGACGGTTGCGCTGCTGGTCTCGCTGCAGCAGGTCGGCGCGCTGGGCACGGCGGGCGTAGGCGCGCTCGGCCGCCGACGTCCGGCCACGGGAGGCGCGGGACGTCGTGGTCTCGGTGGTGTCGGTCGCCTGGTCGGCGGTGGCGGTCGCGCGGGCACGCCGTCCGGGCGGCGGTGTCCGGCGGCCGCGGGACTTCGCGGGAGCGGTCATCGTGCTCGGTCTCCGATCCGTTCGGCGGCCCGTAGCCGCACGGAGGCGGCCCGCGTGTTCTGTTCGGTCTCCGCCTCGCCGGCCTTCTCGGCCCCTCTGGTGAGCAGTTTCAGTTCCGGGCCGTGGCCCGGCAGTTCCACCGGAAGCCCTTCCGGCGTCCGGGATTTCGCCAGTTCCGCGAAGGCCTGCTTGACCAGCCTGTCTTCGAGGGACTGATAGGACTCCACGACGATGCGGCCGCCGACGGCCAGGCAGGACAGCGCCCGCGGCATCGCCCGCCGCAGCACCTCCAGTTCACCGTTGACCTCGATCCGCAACGCCTGGAAGGTGCGCTTCGCCGGATGCCCGCCGGTACGCCTGCTCGCCGCGGGGACCGCGTCGTACAGCAGTTCCACCAGCCGTCCGCTGCGCGTGAAGGGTTCCTTCTCCCGTTCCGCCACAACGGCTTTGACGATCCGCTGGGCGAACCGTTCTTCGCCGTAGTCGCGCAGGATCCGGATCAGCTCGCCGGGGGCGTAGGTGTTGAGCACGTCGGCCGCGGTGAACCCGGTGGTCGGGTCCATGCGCATGTCGAGCGGGGAATCCTTGGCATAGGCGAAACCGCGCTCGGCCCGGTCGAGCTGCATCGAGGAGACCCCGAGGTCGAACAGGATCCCGTCCACTCTGGACAGTCCGAGTCCCTGCAGCGCGGAGGGCATCTCGTCGTAGACCGCGTGCACGAAGTCGACACGATCACCGTGCGGCGCAAGCCGTTTCGCGGAAAGCTCCAGCGCGTTGGGGTCACGGTCGAGGGCGACCAGGCGCAGCCGGGGGAACGCGGTGAGCAGCGCGTCGGAATGACCGCCGAGCCCGACGGTCGCGTCGACCAGCACGGCCTCGCGGTCGGAGAAGACCGGCGCGAACAGTTCGACGATGCGGTCGAGCAGCACCGGGACGTGCTCGTGTTCGTCTGCCATGTCTTCCCCCCTTTCCTGTAGTGCCGGGGAAGATGCCGGATGCCGTCAGGTCCCTGTCCGCCCGCCTGCTGACCTGGTACCGGGGAAGGTGTACCAGGGCCACTGAGCGGACAGAGGCCTCACGGCATCCGTGTGGACGGTTCCCGGCGTGTCCGAAGCGTGAACCCGCGCCCCCCGACGGCGTGGGTGCTTCCTCGGCCACGTCTAGAAGACGCCCGGCAGAACTTCCTCTCGAGCCTTCGCGTAGCTGTCCTCGTGTTCGTCCAGGTAGCCCTGCCACGCTTGGGCGTCCCAGATCTCCAGCCTGGTGATCGCCCCGATCACCACGCACTCCTTGTTCAGCCCGGCATAGCGTCGGAGCTCGGACGCGATCGCGATACGTCCTTGCCCGTCCGGGCGTTGTTCGTCCGTCCCGGCGAAGAGATAACGCTGATAGGCCCGGACCGCCTCGTTCGTGAACGGGGCGTCGGCGACCTTCCTCGCCATCTGCTCGAACTCGGCCCGGGGAAAGACGAAGAGACAGTGATCCTGTCCCTTGGTGACCATCAGCCCACCGGCGAGCGCGTCGCGGAACTTCGCGGGCAGCGTGAGCCGCCCCTTGTCATCCAGTTTCGGGGTGTGGGTGCCGAGGAACACCGGCTCCACCTCCCTACCGATCCCGGCTGCGAACAGCCAAGCCCGGCCACGGGGCTCCCTTCTGCCCCACTGCGCACCACCGTACCCCACTTTTCACCACAGTCAACGCGGCAAAAGCCGCGACCACTCCGTCGTGTCAGACGTTTTCGCTGGTCAGCCAGGTGGGGCCTGGTGGGGGCTCGGTGGGGGACGGTGGCCAAGATCCCCCTGGGCGGGTATCGAAGCAACCTCATCCATGCCTGACACGTCCGGATATCGGCCGCCGGAACCCTGCTGTGGTGCGAAGTGGGGGTGAAAGTGGGGAATCCGGTGGGGCGTGGTGGGGACCGCCGAGGACACAGTGGAGGGTGGCCGTCGGGTCATCCCATGACCCGGGGTCGACAAAGGACTGCGGCCCGTCCTCGTGGCACCGCACTCACGTGATCAGCGGCGTGACTCGCGTGATCGAAGGCGGAACTCGCGTGATCAGACGGACGACACGCGTGACCAGATGGACGACACACCTGCGGCGAAGCCTCCGCCTCGTGCCGTCCGTTCAGACACACATGTCGTCCGTCTGATCACGTGTGTCGTCCAACCAATCACGCAAGACCGCCAGAAGGTATCCAGGACACGGTTGGTTCTAACCGTCCTCGCCACTCACGAGGTCAGCCGCGGTTGCGCTTGCGACGGCGTCCGTTCATTCCCGGTGTGGCGCGACGGCTGACGCCGCGCCAGTCCTTGGGCTTCTCCTTCGGTTCAGGCAGGAGCCGGCCGAGACGGTCACCCACCCAGAAGCCCGCGATCCACCCTGGGATCACGCTCACGAAGACGAGAAGGATCCACCAGCCGTCGGCGACCGGCCACGACGGCCGATCGACCGGGACGACGGAAAACCCACCTCTCGAACTGTTCTTCTTCCGGTACTTGTACTCCTCCACCGGCACCCTGCCCGAGAGCGCGGAAACCGCGGTGACCCACGCGGTCGAGACCTGTTCTCCGCCTGGGGAAACCTTGTCCCACCTGACTTCCGCCTCGCACCGGAAAGTCATCCAGGTGTGAACCGGGTTCCGCTGGCACTGCCCGATCTGCGCGGTACCCGCCCGGGTGGGCTTGCCCCAGGGCTCGAACCCGACCACCCACTGCAGGGAGAACATCAGCCACAACGTGAGGATCACGCCGACGGCGCCCATCACGCCTGGTGGCCACCACCGAGTCCGGCGGGCCGGGCTCGTCGTCTGTTCGGGCATCAGCGGCCCCGCCGTCGACGGCGTCCGTTCATTCCCGGTGTGGCGCGACGGCTGACGCCGCGCCAGTCCTTGGTTTTCTCCTTCGGTTCCGGCAGGAGCCGGTCGATGCCCTTGCCCGCGAACCACCCGGCGACATACCCGGGGACCAAGCTCACGACAGTGAAGAAAAACCACCAACCGAACGAGAACAGCGGCCTTGGGCGCTCGACGGGGACGGCGTTGTACTGCGACCCGCCATAGCGGCCCGCGGACTGGTAGGACACGACGTTCACCTCGCCCGACAGGTTCGAAACCGAACCGATCACAGCGGAACTGACGAGGGGCTTGCCCGGCGCCTTCCGATCCCACGTCACCTCGGCTCGGCAGACATGGATCAGCCAGAACCGCAGCGGGCTGCGGTGGCATTCCTGGATGCGCGCCACCCCGAACCGGTCCACTTTCCCCGTGTCGCTGATCCCCAGTGACAATCCGAGCGAGAACATGAACCACGCGGTCACCACCGCGACGACGACACCGGAGAGCACCCTCAGACTGACCCGGCCTCGCCGTTTCCGAACCGGCCGCTCGTCTTGTCCGGTCCGTTCAGTCATCGTCGTCGTCGAGCGTTCCGCTGATCCGGCCGGTGGTGGGCGGTGTGACCCTGCCGCGCTCGGCCGATCCGCCGTCGTATTGGACGCGATTCTCCGCGGCGGCCTTGCCTGCTTCCTTCCCGACCTTCAGGTAGGTGTTGTCGGCGATCTTGCCCGCGACGGTGTTCTCCATCCGGTTCATCCCGCCCCGCGCGTGTTTGAGCACACGCTCGGCACCTGTCGCGTCGGAGTCCAAGGCCTTCTTCGCGAGCTTGAGGTTGTCGGCTTTGAAAGCGTCCAGTGTCTTGTCACTGGCCTTGATCGCCTGATTGGCCTCGTGGCCCAGGTCCGAAGCCTTACGCCCCAGGGCCCGTGCCGCCTCCCGGGCCCGGTCGCTCGATCCTTCGAACCGTTTCACGAACTTTTGGATGGCACTGAGCAGCTTGCCGAGCTTCTTCTGGATCTTCGCCATGACCTTGACCGCGTCGGCGAAGATGCTCGCGGTGAAGGCCGCGACCGAGCCGCCCAGGGTGAACCACGATGAGGCGAGAGCCAGGAGCGCACGGGTGATCACATCGCTGATGAAGCCGGCGATGATGTCGAAGATCAGCGCCCGCGCGGTCGCCACCACCATCCCGCCCGTGGTGATCCAGTGGGCCGAATCCTTCGCCTCGGCCGCGACGTCGCGCAAGGACTGCGTGTACTGCAGGGCGATCCGCCGGTACGCGATCGCCGCGTCACCGTCCCACCCGGATGTCGTGCTCAGCGCACCTTCGTAGTCGCCCGCCACCGCCTCGAGTTCCGTCGCGATGTTGTTCCAGGTCTGTGCCGCCTGCTGGACCAGATCGGGATCACCGGTGAGGATCTCCAGTGGTTCGCGGATGAACTCCAGGTTCTCCATCAGCCAGCCGACTCCGGCCTTCACCAGCTCACCGAGCGGGTTCAAGCCCATCGACAGCAGGTCCAGCCCGACCGAGACCCCGTCCATGGCGAGCGCGAACGAGTCGATGTCCTGGCCTTGATCGGGGTTCAGGGTGCCGGCCAGCCCTTCGAGGCTGTCCGCCAGGCCGCCACCCTTGAAGTTCTTCTTCTCTTCGTTCTTCTGCGCGACCAGGTTCTGTTCCCTCGGGCCCGCGACAGGTCCTTCGCTCACAGCTTCTTCCCCAGGTCCCGGCCGAGCTGCGCCGCGTCGTCGTCGATCTTCGTGTAGTCCGTGGCCGCCTTCCGCAGCGCGTCGGACAACGCGTCGCCGAGATTCGCCGCGCTGGTCATCAGCTCGTCCGCGTCACCCTGGGCCAGCTGAAGGACACCGCCGACGGGCACCGCGCACAGGAGGCCATAGCCCTGGAAGCCGCCCATCCCGACCTGGTTCGCCGCCGAGGCCGCGCCGCGGATGCGGTCGGCGAGGTCGGTGACCTGGTCCGCGTGTGCTTTGAGGCGTTCCGGCGAGACGCCGTATCCCGGCCCGCTCACGAGCGGCCGGTCCAGTCGACGTGCTGGAAGTCCTCGCCGTCGTCCTCATCGGACACAGGACGGGGTGGCCGGGGCGGAGCGGGCGGCGGTTCGGCCGGGACGCCGAAGCGTGCGGAGTCGTCCGGTTCCGGAGCGGGCTGCGCTTCTTCCCTCGGCGGCAAGGTGCTCTTGATGAAGTCCACCGCGTCGGAGTCTTCGCCGGTCAGCCCGGCCATGATCTCCAGCGTCCGGTCCGCCGCGCGCGTCGTCGCCTTGCGGTAGGTGCTCATGATCAGCGACGCGAGCTGGGCGGGCGGACGCTCCTGTGCCTGCGGGGACAGCGAGAGCGACGTCAGTCCCCCACCGGGGTTGACCGTCACGGTGACCAGCCGGTCCGGGCTACTCAGCGTGACGACGTTGTTCTCCAGATCGGCCTTCGCCTGTTCCGCCTTGGCGAGCAGAGCGGCGCTGCGCCGCTCCTGTTCCCGCATCCACTCCTGCGGATCCCGCACGTGGCCACCGAATGGCACGGTCATTCCGAAACCCCCACTTCCCGAAGGCCCCCTCAGGCGTTCGTCTCGTCACAACTTAGCGGTCCGGGTCGAGCAGCGAAGCCAATCGCGCGGCCAGCCGGGGACCGTCCACAGGGGACACGTTCACCCACGTCTGCCCGCCGCGGCCCTCGGTGCGCGCCGCGCAGTACGCGCCGACGTCGGTGTCGAACCAGGTCAGCCCGCCCGCCCGGTGCGCCCGGCCGTCGCGGTCGCGGGTCCGCACGGTGAACTGGCCCGCGCTGTAGACGGGCCGCGCCTGGATCGCGAGCACCTCACGCAGCTGGCTGTCCGAAGCCGACGATCGCCCGCCGTCACCGAACACCGGATCCTCCAGGGCGTCGCCGAAGCGCGCCGCGGGCAGGCTGATGCCGTAACCCGGGCCGGGCCGCAGTTCGGGCAGGACGTCGACGATCGCGCCGAACACCTCGCCGTCGCCGATCCCGGAGAGCGCGATGGTCTGCTCGGGTTGCGTGGCCAGCACGCCGTGCCGCCCGCGCGCGGCCGCGACCGCGCGGAACGGCGCCGGAGCCGTCATGTCGGCCAGCGCCTCGCATTCGACGTAGACCTCGGCGCGTGCGAGCAGGTCCAGCCGCGCTTCCAGGGCGGCGTCGAGCCGGTCCCCGTCATAGAGGCCTCGTTCGGCGAGGTTGTCGTAGACAGCGCCGCGTATCTCGGCGCGTTCCGCTTCCGTGGTGCCGACGCTGCGCACGGACAACGGCCACGGCGGGGCCGCGTGTCCCAGATCGGTCCAGAGGACGTCGAACGCCGACGCGGAAACGCGGATCAAGACCGCCCCAGCTCGGGCGGCTTCCCGAAGGAGACCCGCGGGGTCAGCGAACGCAGCGAGGCATCGCGGGTGTTCATGACGTCGACGGCCTTGCGGCGGGCCTCTTCGGCTTCCGCGTGCTTGGCCTCCATCTCGTCGGCGAGCGCGGCCAGGAGCGCGAGGTTCCCGCCCGCCGCGGCGCCGCGGATCATCGCGCCGGGGTCGTAATCCACCGGCGGCGGCATGTCGGCGCGGGCCCGCGCGGCCGCCTCGGCCTGTCCGGACACGGCCTTCCCGAGCGAGGACGAGAGGTCCGCCGACCACGCCAGCCAGCCGGACGCCGTGGCCAGCACCCCGCGGAGCGCGTCGCCCGCTTCCCCGCGCCAGTTCTCCTCACTGCTGCCGACCAGCCCGGCCAGTTCCGACGTCGCGTCCTGCATGCGCCGCGCGAGCGCGTCCCAGCCGGCGCCGATACCGCCCGCGGCCTCGGGGTCGTTGCCCGCTTCGACCTCGGCTGCCAGCGCTTCGTGGCTGTACGCCTCGTACCGCGTGGCCGCGACCGGGACCTCGCGTCCCGGCGTCTCTCCATCAGGCACTGTCACTCCTAAGGCAGTTTCGGTTCGGCCAATCCCGCCACCGTCACCGCGCGCTCGCACGCGAGCGGGGTGTCGGCGAAGTTCGTGTTGCTCACGTCGATCTGGACGCTCGCCTTCTCCCCCATGCCGAGCAGGACCGCGCAGGTCCCGTCGGCGGCCTTCTTGTCGGCGACCTTCAGCGCGTTCCGGCCGCCGACCTTGGTCTTGGTGGCGGTCTTGCGCTCGACCTCGAGATCCGCCAGGCCGTTCTTCTCGTCCACGGTGATGGTGACGCCGAACGTGGCGGGCACCGTCCAGTCGCAGGCGCGGGCGCCGTTGATCTCCTTCGCGACGCCGAGCACGGAGATCCCGGCGGTCGACCTGTCCTTCGGGTCGAGCAGCGTGCACGGATCCACGCCGCGATCCGAGGACGAAGACGCGGGAGCCGGGGCGCCGTCGGCGGCCGGAACCGGCGTCTGGCCCGCGGCCCCTTGCCCGCAGGCGGACACTGTGAGGACGACCAGGACGCCGAGCGCGGAGAGGCCGGACTTCATGGGGTCAGCCGCCGACACAATCCACATCCGCCGCCGCTTGTTCATCCTGTCGGGTGTACTTCGCCAGCGCCTTCTCGATCCGGTTCTTGAGCGCCTCGAGTTCCTTGCCGAACGCGGTGAGCGCCTCGACCGCGGAGCCTTCGGCGCCGATCCCGTACTGCGCCATGAACTTGCCGACCTCGTCCGCGTATCCCCCGCCGAGGGGAACCGTGCGGCCGAGCACCTTCGCCTCGCGGACCATCTGGCCGACCACGTCTTGCAGGGCGGAGATCTTCACGTGGGCGTCGGCGGCCAGCTCCGGCGCGACCGCGAACCCGCTCAGATCGAACCTCGGCTTGGCGGTACTCACCTCGCTCATATGCGATTACGCCTCTCCGTAGTCGAGCGACCTCGCACCGGAGCATACGACAAAACAAGGTGTCAGCGGGAGCACCCGAAAACGCGCTCACCTCACCCGATCGAGGTAAGGTCTCTGGTTGCACAGAGTCATCGACTGGGGTTGGCGGGGTTCCCCCCACGAGTTCGCCCGAGTTTGACACACTTCGTGGGAGGCTGACCGCTGCCCGGGGGACTGAACGGTCCGGCAGAGGACCCAGCGGAAATCCAGCCACGCGGCATCAGGAGGTCGAGTGACGTCGAGAATCCAGTCTGCGACGCCCGGCGAACACCAGGGCGAGCAGGCAACCGGGCAAGCGCCGTACCCCACGGGCGCCGGCTCGGTCAGCGGCCGGCAGAACGGCCGTGAAGCCCCAGCGTCGCTGGACGAACTGCACGAGACCGCGCGGCGGATCGCCGCCAACGTGGAGCGGGTACTGGTCGGCAAACCCGACGTCATCCGCATCGCGCTCGTGACCCTGCTCGCCGAAGGCCACCTCCTCGTCGAAGACGTCCCCGGGGTCGGCAAGACCTCGCTGGCGAAGGCGCTGGCCCGCTCGATCGACTGCACCGTCAGCCGGATCCAGTTCACCCCCGACCTGTTGCCCAGCGACGTCACCGGGGTGTCCATCTACAACCGGCAGAGCGGCGAGTTCGAGTTCCGTCCCGGCCCGGTGTTCGCGAACATCGTGGTCGGCGACGAGATCAACCGCGCCTCGCCGAAGACGCAGTCGGCCCTGCTCGAATGCATGGAAGAGCACCAGGTCACCGTCGACACCTCGACCTACCACCTCGAAGAGCCGTTCATGGTGATCGCCACCCAGAACCCCATCGAGATGGAGGGCACGTACGCGCTGCCCGAGGCCCAGCGGGACCGGTTCACCGCGCGGGTGTCCATCGGCTACCCCGACCAGCAGGCCGAGCTGGCCATGGTCGACGAGCACGCCGGGCACAACCCGCTCGCCGACCTAGAGCCCGTCTCCGACCGCGAGTCGGTGCAGCGGCTGATCGAGACGGTGCGCTCGGTGCACATGTCGCCGGAGATCCGCCGGTACGCCGTCGACCTGGTGGCCGCGACCCGTCAGGTGCCGGAGATCCGTCTCGGCGCCTCGCCGCGGGCGACCCTGCAGCTGGTCCGCGCCGCCCGCGCGCAGGCCGCGCTGTCCGGCCGCGAGTTCGTCGTCCCGGACGACCTGCACACGGTCGCGGTGCCGGTGCTGGCCCACCGCATGGTGCTCACCACCGAGGCGCACGCCGCCCGCCGGTCGGCCACCGACGTGGTCCGCGCGATCCTGCACCGCGTTCCCGTTCCGCAGGGCTCCTCGGGCACGAACCACCGCTGAGTAAAGGAAACGTGGCCATGCTGCGTGCGCTGTCCGGCCTGACCACACGCGGCCGCTGCCTCCTCGCCGCCGGCGTCGCCGCGGCGGCGTGCTCGTTCGTGCTCAACGAACGGGATCTGCTGCGGGTCGCGGTGTTCGTGATCGCCCTGCCGCTGCTGGTCGCCTTCTTCATCTCGGCGACCCGGCTGCGGCTGGGTGCGGCCCGCTCGCTGCGCCCGGAGCGGGTCTCGGTCGGCTCGCCGGGCGAGGTCCAGCTCGAACTCTGGCGGAACGGCAGGCTCCCGGCCGGCGAGGTGCTGCTCGAAGACGGCGTGCCCTACGCGCTCGGTTCGCGGCCGAGGTTCGTCGTCGAACGCCTCCCCCACGACCGCCGGGTCGCGCTGCGGTATCCGCTGCAGCCGGTGCTGCGCGGGATCCAGCAGGTCGGCCCGCTGCGGGCGACGATCACCGACCCGTTCGGGCTCTGCGAGTTCGAACGCGAGCTGATCGCGCATTCCCGGCTGGTCGTCGTGCCGAAGGTGGTCGGCCTGTGGGGCCTGCCCAGCGGCGCCGGGATCGGCGCGGGCGACGACGGCAGCATCCGCCTGCACGCCGGGCAGGGCGAGTCGGACGTGATCGTCCGGCAGTACCGCCAAGGCGACGACCTCCGGAAGGTCCACTGGCGCTCGACCGCCCGCCGCGACGAGATCATGGTCCGCGTCGAGGAACGGCCGTGGCGCGGCGGCACCACGGTGCTGCTGGACCACCGCGCGGCCGCGCACCACGGCACCGGCCCCGCGGCGAGCCTCGAATGGGCCGTCTCGTTCGCCGCCTCCGTGGCCCTGCACCTGCGGCGCTCCGGGCACCGGGTCCGCCTGATCACCGAACACGGCCTGACCCTGGCCGACACCCCCGGCGAGGGTGGCGAGCACTACGACAACGTCGTGCTCGACGTGCTCGCCGCGCTCCAGCCCGCGCACCAGCGCGACATCACCCTCGGCCACGACCCGGCCGAGGGACAGGAACTCATCGCGGTGCTCGGCACCGTCAGCAACGAATCCGTGCACGAGCTGTCCCGGTACCGCCCGCGCGGGATCCGGAGCCTCGCCGTGCTGCTCGACACCCCCGGCTGGTCGTCCGGCGTCAACCGGCCCGAAAACCGTGCCGCCGCCACCGAGGAGTCGGTGGCGCTGCTGCGAGCCGCGGGCTGGGGCGTCGTCGTCGCCGGTCCCGGATCGCCCATGCCGCAGGTCTGGGCCGAGCTCTGCCAGACGGCCACCCGCCGGGGCACGCTGATCGGAGGCGGCCTGTGACCGCGACCGCGCCGCCCCTGCGGCACACCCCCAAACCGCGCCCCGCCGCCCCGCCGCCCGTCTGGACGAGCAGCGTGCTCGCGCCGGTCGCCGCCGGGCTCGCCACGTTGTTCGCCTCGACCTCGCTCACCGGCGTGGTCTCCGGCTGGGCGTGGTTCGGCTACCTGCTGGTCGCCGTCGTGCTGATCGCCTCGACCGGCCTCGCCCTGCGCTCGCTGCGCGCGCCGACGATCGTCGTCGGCCTGGCGCAGCTGCTGGTGCTGCTGCTCCTGATCACCGGGGCGTTCACCACCAGCGGGATCCTGAAGATCTTCCCCGGCCCGGACGCCCTCGACGAACTGCGCGGTGTCCTCGCCGCCGCGGCCGAGCAGATCCGTGTCGGCCTGCCGCCGGTCGAGGGCACCCCGCCGATCCTCTGCCTGATCACCATCGCGATCGGCCTGGTCGCGGTCCTGGTCGACACGCTGGCCGTGGCCGCCGCCGCGCCCGCCGCGACCGGACTGGTCCTGCTGTGCGTGTACGCCGTCCCGGCCGCGCTGGCCGAGGACATGTTGCCGTGGTGGACGTTCCTGCTCGGCGCGGCCGCGTTCGCCGGTCTGCTCGCCGTCGACGGCAACCACCGCCATCGCCGCTGGCGCAACCGGGACGCGCCCGGACTGGGCAATTCGGCGAGCACGTTGTCTGCGCCCGTCGGCGTGGTGGCCGCCGCGATCGCGATGGGCCTGGTGATCGGCACCGCCGTCACCGGGGTCGGCACCGTCGGCAGCCTTCCCGGCGGCCAGGGTTCGGGCCGCGGTGGCGCGGGCGGTTTCGGCGTCGAGCCGTTCACCCAGCTGCGTGGCCTGCTCGACCAGGGCGAGAACGTGGAGCTGTTCAAGGTCTACGGGCTGGGCGCGGACAAACGGCTGCTGCGCGCGTTCACCCTCGACACCTACACCCCGAACAAGGGCTGGGGGCTGGCGCAGAACGGCCGCGCCCAGCAGGGCGTGCAGGCCAACAAGGGGCTTCCGCCCGCACCGGGTGACGACGGCGCCGGGCCCGGACGCGAGATCCGGATCGAGCCGACGAACTGGGTCGACAACTGGCTGCCGATCTACGGCGCGCCGAGGGCGCTCAACGGGCTGGCCGACAACTGGCTGTACGACCCGGTCGGCGGTGCCGTGTTCACCACGACCAAGCAGAACGCGCCCGCCTACACCGAGACCGCGTCCATCAAGGAACCGTCGAAGGACGAACTCCGGCTCGACGACCCCCGCCTGGCCGAGGTGCCGCCGCAGTTCACCCAGGTCGACCGCGTCGATCCCCGCGTGGTCGCGAAGGCCAAGCAGCTGACGGAGAACGAGTCGAACAACTTCGACAAGGCGCAGGCGCTCTGGTCGTTCTTCACCGCGCAGAACGGTTTCGTGTACGACACCAAGACCGCCGACGCGACCGACTCCGACGCGCTCGCCGACTTCATCCTCAACGGCAAACGCGGGTTCTGCGAGCAGTACGCGTCCGCGATGGCCGTGATGCTGCGGGCGGTCGGCATCCCGTCGCGGGTCGCCATCGGCTTCACCTCCGGGACGCCCAAGGGCGATCACGTCTCGATCAGCTCCGAAGACGCCCACGCGTGGGTCGAGGTCTACTTCCAGACGAAGGGCTGGGTCAGCTTCGACCCGACCCCGCTGCTCGACGGCCGCGCGGTCGTCCCGCCGTACCTGCAGAACGACGCCGGCAGCTCCACGACGAACGACACCCAGGAAGTGCCGAGCGCGCCCGCGTCGAGCGCCCCCGCCACCGGCACCCCCCGCGACCAGGGCGAGGACCTCGGTGCCGACGGCGGCACGGGCCAGCAGGAGGAAGAGCCGCTGTGGCCCGCGATCCTCGCCGGGATCCTCGGCGGGCTGGCGGCCGCGCTGACCGTGGTCGCGATCGTGCGGTCGCGGTTGAGATACCGGGCGCTGATGCGGTCGTCGTCCTCCCCGGACGCACCGGAACCGGAACACGGGTTCCTCGACAACCAGAACGTGACGAACTGGCTGCCGCTGATCGCGATCGCGCTGTGGGTGGCGGCGTTCGCGTTCCTGGCGGCGTGGGTGTCGTGGTGGTTCGCGCTGGCGCTGGTGGTCGTCCTCGGCGGGCTCGGGACGCCGACGGCGATCCGGGAGATCAAGCGGCGGCTGCGACTGCAGAAGATCGCGTCCCGCTCCCCCGCCGCGGCCGACGCGGCGTGGCGCGAGCTGATGGACGAGTGCGCGGACCGCGGCCTGCCGCTGTCCGGCGGCGACACGGTGCGCGTGGCGGGCCGGAAGGTCGTCGAGAAGCACCGGCTGGACGAAGAGGGCCGCTCCGGGCTGCGGACGGTCATCGGCGTCGTGGAGCGGTCGTGGTACTCGGACAAGCCGGCCGACGACCGGACGCTGGGCCCGGCCTTCGACGAGGTGCGCAAGAGCCTGAAGCGGAACGCGCCGATGTCGTGGAAGGGCCGCCTGTTCCCGCGCTCACTGCGGCGGCGGGACAAGTAGCGCCCGAGTGCGCGTGAAGGCCTCCTTCCCTCGGCTGAGCCGAGGGAAGGAGGCCTTCACGCGCTTAGAGCCCCGGGCAGGACAACGCGAACATGCCGGCAGGGGCATCGCCCTGCCGGCATGTTCGCGTGTGTGAGAGCTATTGCTCCTCGAAGCGCTGGCGGAAGCGCTCTTCCATGCGCTGGGTGAACGAGCTCCGGCGCGTGGACGACTTGCCGCCGCCACCTCCGCCGCCACCCGGGCCACCGCTGTCCTTACCGCCCTCCGCTTCGGCTCCTTGCCGAATCGATGTGACGGCCATCATGACTCCGAAGAACATCACGAGGAACCCGAGCACGCTGATCACTGGGATCTCGGCCACCCGGATGTTGACCACCACGCCGAGCACCAACAGTGCGACGCCCACTACGAACAGGGCGATGCCCTGCAAACGCCGTCGGCGGGCGGGGCGGCGCAACCGGGTGCCTCGCACCGTGGATGCGAACTTGGGGTCCTCGGCATAGAGCTCGCGCTCGATCTGATCGAGCAGCCGCTGCTCATGCTCGGAGAGTGGCATCTTTCCTCCTCCGGCACAGCTGTCGCGGGCGCCGGGCCGCGCAACGTCATGGACCCAACAGACAACCCCAGGCGGGGTGTCTCTGTCCAGGATACGAGCCCCGCGCTCGTCCGACTACCCGATCCCGTATCCAGAAGGGATCGAATTGGCCGAAACCACCCGACTCGGCTCTCTCGAAGACGACCGAGCAGGCGATGTCACTGGTCACGGGGGGTCAGCAGTGACGCGGGCCGCACCGCGGCGGCACCGAACTTCGACCTCGCGACGTCGGCGGCGACTTCCGCATCCCGCCAACGGGGTTCGGGAGATGCGAAAAGCAGCTGTTCTCCACTACTCTCCGTGTCCAATCCCTCGACTCTTACGCCGATCAGGCGGACTGCGCCCGTCGGCGCGTGCTCGGTGAGGAGTTCGACGGCCGTGCGGTGGATGTCGCGGGCCACATCCACCGGGACGGCGGTTGTCCTGGCGCGGGTGATGGTCTTGAAATCCGCGAACCGGACCTTGATCGACACCGTCCGCCCGCGAAGGCCCCGGCGGCGCAAGGTGGCGGCGACGCGTTCCGACAGCCGGAGCAGTTCCAGCCCGAGCGCCGAGCGGTCGTGGAGGTCGACGTCGAAGGTCACCTCGGCGCCGATCGACTTGTCCGGGGACTCGGGGATGACCTTGCGGTCGTCGTGCCCGTTCGCGAGGGCGTACAAATGCTCCCCCAGCGCCCGCCCGAGCGAGCGCCGCAGCCTGGACAGCGGGGCGGCGGCGACGTCGGCGATGGTGTCGAGCCCCTGCTGCCGCAGATGCTCCTCGGTGCGCTTGCCGACGCCCCACAGCGCCGACACGGGCAGCGGGTGCAGGAACGCGAGCGTCTCGGCCGCCGGGACGACGACCATGCCGTCCGGTTTCGCCATCCCGGAGGCCAGCTTCGCGACGAACTTGACCTTCGCGACGCCGACCGAGCAGCTGATCCCGAAGTCGGCGGCCACCCGCTCGCGGATCCAGGCTCCGAGCCGCGCGGGCGAGGAGTCCAGCCGTTTGAGCGCCCCGCTGACGTCCAGGAAGGCCTCGTCCAGGCTCAGCGGCTCCACCAGTGGCGTCAGCTCGCGGAAGATCCCCATGACGCCCTGGGACACCTCGCCGTAGAGCCCGGGTGTCGGAGTGATGCAGATCAGCTGCGGGCAGAGCCGTTTGGCCGTCGAGAACGGCATGGCCGACCGGACGCCGAACTCGCGCGCCGCGTAGCTCGCGGCCGCGACGACCGACCTCGGCCCGCCGCCGGAGACGACCACCGGCTTGCCCGCCAGCTCCGGGCGGGTGCGCAGCTCGCAGGACACGAAGAAGGCGTCCATGTCGACGTGCAGCAGGCCGCAGCCGGTGTCGTCGGGCCAGGTGGTGGCCCCGGCCGTCACGCGGTAGCGGGCCATCCCTCCGGGCAGTTCAGCGTTTCGTCCCACGGGCAGACGCTAGCCCGGGCCACCGACAGTTCCCCGCTTCGAGTGTCATGAAAGGGCCGTTCAGGACATTTCTCGTCCTGAACGGCCCTTTCATGACATCCGGAAGGGCTCCGCGACGGTCAGGCCGGACGGCGGGCCAGCAGGTGCAGCCGGCTCGCGATGTCCCGCAACGGCGCGACAGACGCCGCCGCCAGCTCGAACTCGGCCAGGTCCTCTTCCCGCACCCCGCCGGGCACGAAATCCGCCACGACGCCGTCGCCCTGCAGCGAGGTCACCTCAAGGCCCACCTCGATCAGCTGGGCGCGCAGGGCCTCGGCGTCGAACCGCCGCAGCACGGTCTCCCGGCCACCGCCGAGCACGCCGCTTTCGGCCGCGAGCAGCTCCCGCGCCTCGCCGAGGCGTCCGGCCAGCGCGCGCTGCAGGATCGCGGCGTGCCGGTTCGCCACCAGCACCGAGACCGCGCCGCCGGGTTTGACCGCGGCGGCCAGCGCGGCGAGCACGAGCGCCGGGTCGTCGACGACTTCCAGCAGGCCGTGCGCGAGGACGAGGTCGGCCGATCCGGCGGCGACGTGGGCTCCGAGCGCGTCGGAGTCGTCGGCGATCACCGTGATGCTTCCGGAGACGCCCTCTTCCTCGGCGCGGCGGCGCAGGGTCGCCAGCGCGTTGGGGTTCGGTTCGACCACGGTCACCAGGCAGCCCGCCGAGGCCAGCGGCACCGCCCAGCCGCCGCTGCCGCCGCCGACGTCGACGACGTGCGGCTGTTGTGCGCCTCGCGCCCGTGCGGCCCGGAGTTCTGCTTCGAGAACCCGGCGAACCGCCCCCGATCCCCGCGTGGCCACGGTGTCCGTCTTCATAAACGCACAGGGTAATGCCCGCCTTCGCCGGCCCGTCGGGTGTAGTCCGATGCGGTGTTCGACACCTTGCCAAGGGGCCACCCCGCGGACTGCCCGTAGGCTGTATCGAGTGCACACGGTCGCTGTTCTCAGCCTGAAGGGTGGCGTCGGTAAAACGACGGTCGCCCTCGGTGTCGCGTCCGCCGCGCTGCGTAGGGGCGCCCGGACCCTCGTGGCCGACCTCGACCCGCAAGGCAACGCCACCACCTCGCTGGACCCGCCCTTCACCGATCGCACGCTGGCCGACGTCCTCGAGACGCCGGTGCGTTCGGTACTCGAACGGGCGATCGCGCCCAGCGTGTGGAGCGACCAGATCGACGTGCTCGTCGGCGCCGAAGAGCTGGAGATGCTCAACGAGCCCGACGCCGACAGCCGCCGCCTGGAGAACCTCTCCCGCGCGCTCGACGAGCTGCACACGAACCCGTTGCGCGAGGAACCCTACGAACTGGTGATCCTCGACTGCCCGCCGTCGCTGGGCAGGCTGACCCGCTCCGCGCTGGTGGCCGCGGACAGCGCCCTGATCGTCACCGAGCCGACGATGTACGCCGTCTCCGGCGCGCGCCGCGCCCTCGACGCGATCGAGAAGATCCGCGAGGAGCAGAACCCGGGGCTGCGGCCGATCGGCGTCGTGGTGAACAAACTCCGCGTGCGCTCCTACGAGCACCAGTTCCGCGTGGCCGAACTGCGGGAGAACTTCGGCCCGCTGGTGATGCCGACGGCCATCCCGGACCGGCTCGCCGTGCAGCAGGCGCAGGGCGCGTGCAGCCCGATCCACGAATGGCACTCCCCCGGCGCGCAGGAGATCGCGCTCACCTTCAACATGGTGCTGGCGAAGGTCCTGCGCTCCAGCCGGGCCGGACGGCATCGCGTCCGCGGCGAGGAAGAGCCCGAGACCACCGAGGCGCCCGCCAAGCTGAGCGACACCGGCACGGGATAGGCGCCGATGCCCGAAGGCGACACCGTCTTCCTCGCCGGCAAGGTCCTCGACAAGGCGTTGGCGGGCAAGACCTTGCTGCGCGGCGAGTTCCGGGTGCCCCAGCTGGCCACGACGGATCTCGCCGGCCGTGACGTGCTCGGCGTCGGCACGGTCGGCAAGCATCTGCTGACCCGGCTCTCCGGTGACCTGACCCTGCACAGCCATCTGCGGATGGACGGCAAATGGGACGTCTACCGGGCGGGCGCGCGCTGGCGGCATCCGGCGCATCAGGCGCGGGTCATCCTGGCCACCGACGAGCTGCAGGCGATCGGCTTCCGCGTGCACGATCTCGAACTCGTACCCACGGACGAGGAAGACCGCCTGGTCGGCCATCTCGGCCCGGATCTGCTCGATCCACAATGGACGGATGAACTCGCGCAGCGGGCGGCGGCCGCGCTCGCCGCCGACCCGGACCGCGAACTGGGCGACGCCCTGCTGGACCAGCGGATCATGGCCGGGATCGGGAACATGTACAAGGTCGAGATGTGCTTCCTGCTCGGTGTCACGCCGTGGACACCGGTGTCCGGAGTGGACACGGCGAAAGCGGTCGCGCTCGGCCGCAAACTGCTGAAGAGCAACGCCTGGCGCACCTCGCAGACCACCACCGGCGATCTGCGGCGCGGCCGCGAACACTGGGTCTACGAACGGACCAAACAAGGCTGCTTCCGCTGCGGAGGACGGCTGAAGGTCGCGCCCCAGGGCGACGGGTACCAGGCGAGGCCGACCTGGTTCTGCCCGAAATGCCAGTCCGGGCCCGCTCCCGGCGGCTAAGCTGGACCCGTGACGCTGTTCAAGCTCCCGCTCTACGGGGCCGACACCGAACGCGGCGACCTCGCTCCCTGAGCCGCCCGCTCCTTCCGCATGTCACCCTTCACTTCTCCCAGGGAGCTTTGTCATGCCCGGAATCCTCACGGGCGGGGCGCTGCGCGCGTTCGTGCACGCCCTGCCCAAGGTCGAACTGCACGTCCACCTCGTCGGCTCGGCGAGCCTGCCCACGGTGCTGGAACTGGCCCGCCGACGGCCTTCCGCGGGAGTGCCGACCGAGCCTTCGGCACTCGCCGAGTTCTTCACCTTCCGCGATTTCCCGCATTTCCTCCGCAACTACCTGGCGGTGACGTCGCTCGTACGCGACGCCCGCGACATCCACACCCTCGTCACCGGGCTGGCGGCCGATCTGGCCGCGCAGAACGCCCGGTACGCCGAAGTGACCGTGACGCCGTACAACCACGTGCTCGACGGGATGTCGACGGACGATCTCCTCACCGGGCTCGCCACCGGACGGGCCGCGGCGCGGGCCGACCACGGGGTGGAACTGGCCTGGTGCTTCGACATTCCCGGCGAGAAAGGGGTCGTC
Organism: Amycolatopsis sp. SB7-3; assembly: GCF_041021335.1. Classification (NCBI taxonomy): domain Bacteria; kingdom Bacillati; phylum Actinomycetota; class Actinomycetes; order Pseudonocardiales; family Pseudonocardiaceae; genus Amycolatopsis; species Amycolatopsis sp. SB7-3. Next base: position 312,610 of record NZ_JBFPJQ010000006.1, on the reverse strand, counting down.
GCCGGCCGCGAGACGGTCGTGTTCGCGCTCCGCGAACGCCCCGAAGGGCTGGTGTCCTTCGGGCTCGGCGGCCCCGAGGTCGGTGTCGGCCGCGCGCAGTTCGCCCCGTTCTTCACCGCGGCGAGGGAGGCGGGGTTGCACAGCGTCCCGCACGCGGGCGAGACCACCGGGCCCGCCAGCGTCTGGTCGGCGGTGCACGATCTCGGCGCCGAACGGATCGGCCACGGCGTCGGCGCGCACACCGACCCGGCGCTCCTGGAACACCTTGCCGTGCAACGGATACCGCTGGAGGTCTGCCCCACGTCGAATCTCCGCACCGGCCAGTTCCCCTCGATCGCGGCGCATCCGGTGCGGCGGCTGCTCGACCACGGGGTGACCGTCACGCTCAACACCGACGACCCGCCGATGTTCGGCGCCACCCTCGACGGCGAGTACCTGGCGGTGGCCGAGGCCCTCGGGCTGACGCCGGCCGAAATCGCCCTGTTCGCGAAGAACGCCGTGGAAGCCTCTTTTCTGCCCTCGGCGGACAAGACCGCCCTGCTGCGGGAGATCGACGAAATCTTGTTGCAGGACCCCGAACTCCTCGCATAGCGTGGCGGTACACGAGAGAGGAGGTGGTCCAAAGTTGTATTCCAACAGGACTCGTGAGGTGGCTGTCCGCTAGCGGACCCCACGCGTAGGACTTCAGAGCAGCGATACAACGCAAGTTGGAGCCACCTTCGGCTCGTCGTCTCTGCTTCGCGTGATGCCTGCTAGCGAATACCAGGCAGTCACCGGGCCCCCGAGGTTCCCGAGCACCGGTCCGGCTCGGGCCCGGACGCCGATTCCCGGCGTCCGGGAGCCGCCTCGGGGGTACCCCTATTTCCGGGGTGCCGCCCGGCGCCCCAGAAGACCGTCCACCGCAGTTCCGCCCCCGGGAACCCCGTGGACTGGATAGATTGACGCCATGCTGAGGCCCGATTTCCCGATCATCACCCAGCGACTGACCCTCCGCGCCTTCACCTCCGCGGATCTCGACGAACTCAACTCCTTCCAGTCCCGCGCCGACGTCGCCCGCTACCTCTACTGGGGCCCGCGCAGCCGGGCCGAATCCGCCGCCGCGCTCGCGAAACGGGTGCACAGCAGCAGCCTGTCGAAGGAAGGCCAGCTCCTCGCGGTGGCCGTCGAGCTGACCGAGACCGGGCAGCTGATCGGTGACCTGAACCTCGAATACCTGAGCAGCGAACACCGTCAGGGCGAGATCGGGTTCGTCTTCCATCCCGATCACCACGGCAAGGGGTTCGCCGCGGAGGCCGCCACCGAACTGCTGCGCCTCGGCTTCGAAGAGCTGGGCCTGCACCGGATCATCGGCCGCTGTGACGGACGCAACACCGCGTCGGCCGCGCTGATGGAACGCCTCGGCATGCGCAAGGAGGCGCATCTGCGCGAGAACGAGGTCGTCAAGGGTGAATGGACCGACGAACTCGTCTTCGCGATGCTCGAAGACGAGTGGAAGGCGAAGCGCTAGAGCTCACCAGGCATGATGGGGCCGTGCTCTTCGACAAGATCGTCCGCCCCGCTCTCTACCGGGTCTCCGGCAGCGACCCCGAAACCGTGCACGAACGCACCATCGGCTCGCTCGCCAGGCTGAGCCGGGTCTCCCCCGCGCTCGCCGCGCTCGGCCGCGTCTACCGGACGGACGATCCGGTCACCTTCCTCGGCCTGCGCTTCCCGAACCGGGTCGGGCTCGCCGCCGGGATGGACAAGAACGGGCGCGCGCTGCACGCGTGGCCCGCGCTCGGTTTCGGCTTCGTCGAGGTCGGCACCGTCACCCGGCATCCGCAGCCGGGCAACGACAAACCGCGGCTGTTCACCCTCGCCCAGACCGACGCGGTGATCAACCGGATGGGCTTCAACAACGAAGGCGCCGAAGCGCTCGCAGCCCGCCTCGCCGCGACCGGGAAGCCGCCGGTGCCGCTCGGCGTCAGCATCGGCAAGTCCAAGGTGACCCCGCTCGACGAAGCCGTCGAGGACTACCGGTTCTCGCTGCGGGCCTTGTACCCGTACGCCGACTACTTCGCGATCAACGTCAGCTCCCCGAACACCCCGGGGCTGCGCGCGCTGCAGGACAAGTCCGCGCTGGCCGAACTGCTCGCCGAGCTGCGCGAGACCTCGGCCGGGCTCGCCGGCGACGCGAAGCCGACGCCGGTGCTGGTGAAGGTCGCCCCCGACCTCACGGACGAAGCGCTCGCGGAACTGCTGGAGGTCTGCCTCGACCACGGCGTCGCCGGGCTGATCGCGACCAACACGACGTTGTCACGCGAAGGGATCGCCCCGCCCGAGGCCGCCGTCGGCGAGCAGGCGGGCGGGTTGTCCGGCCGTCCGCTCACCGCGCGTTCGGTCGAGGTGGTGCGGTTCGTGCACGACGAAACCGGCGGCAAGCTGCCGATCATCGGCGTCGGCGGGATCTTCGACGCCGGCGCCGCCGCACGGATGCTCGACGCCGGCGCCGGTCTCGTCCAGCTCTACACCGGTTTCGCCCTGCACGGTCCCGGTCTGGTCAAGCGGGTCGCCCGAGGTCTCGCGGCCCGGCCGTACTGACGAACCTGAGGTAGGCACGCCAGCACTGGTACCGCGTCAGCTCCGTCGCCGTCGCGGCGGCCGCCTGGTCGCACAGGACGGCCAGCGGCGTTTCCCCGTTCTCCAGCCGGATCCGGCCCAGCACGAACGGCGCGGGCAGCGTGGCCGCGAAGGCACCGAGGGCGGCGGGCGAGAGCCGCCAGCGTTCACCCGAAAGCATCGTGTGCTCGCCCGTCGCGCTCACCGGCACGACCCCTGGCTGGGGCGGATCGGTGGGCAGCAACAACATCCGGTAGCCCTCGGCGGTCTGGACCAGCCCGGTGAACCGCGCCCCGGCACGGACCAGGCTGCCGTTCAAGGGCTGACCGCGCAGATGCGCGCCGAACACGACGAGATCCGCACCCGGTGCGGGATAAGGGAAATCGGCCTGTTCGTCGGTGAGCACGGCGGCCAGGTCGATGGCGACCTGGTCGTCGAACGGCCGCACCACCACCGACACCCCGTACGGCCCCAGATCCGACGGCGACGCCGGAACCGTGACGGCGGCGAGGTCGAGCAGGTTGACGAACGCCGTGAAGCGCTCCAGCCGCTTCGAGACACCGTCCGGATCGGACAACGCCTCGGAGACCTCGGGATGGTCCGCGACGGTCGGGAGCACGAGGGCGTCGTACTCGGACAGCATCCGGAGCGCGAGCATCCCGGCCTCGGCGACACGATGCCTGTCGGCGGTGAAGCCGTCGTCGTGGATCAGCTCGCCGACTTTCAGCAGTGCCGAGACCTCCACGGTCTCCACGAGGGCGCCGGACGCCCTCAGCGCCGAAACCGCGCCGAGGAAGGCGGATCGGGACTGCAGCGAAAGGCCGGTGAGCGTGTCGGAGCCCGGGATCGCCACCCGCGGCCGGTCGCCCGCCGACAGCCGGACGTCCGGCGGCCAGTCGCGGGCGAGCGGGTCGATCCCGTCGGGACCGGTCATCAGTCCCAGCGCGCGCTGCCCCAAGGTGAGGCTGCGGGCGAACAGGGCGATCCCGCCGCACGGCGCGGCGCCGGTCTTCGGCACGAGACCCAGTGTCGGCTTCAGGCCGACGATCCCGTTGAGCGAAGCGGGAACGCGGCCCGCGCCCGCCGTGTCCGTGCCGACCGCGAGATCGACGAGGCCGAGCGCGACGGCGACGGCCGCGCCACTGCTCGCGCTTCCGGAGACCCGGGCGGTGTTCAGTGCCGCGCTCACGGCGCCGTAGGGGCTGCGGGTGTGCTCGAGGTCGCTGCCGAACCGGTCGCAGTTGGTCTTGCCGATCACGACCGCCCCGGCCGCGGTCAGCCGGGACACCGAGGTGGCGCCGGTACAGCAGACGTCCTCGCCCGCCGTGGGAAGACCGGCGACGTCGACGACGTCCGCGACCGCCACCAAGGTGCCCGCGAGCGGCAGGTCCGCGCCCGCGCGCAGCCGTTCATCGACGGCTTTCGCGTCCACGAGGGCGTCTTCCACCGGGCGGAGGGTGATCCAGACGTCGGGGCGGTCGACTTCGGCTATCCGGTCGTAGGCGGCTATGACGCGCTGGTAGGAGCTGGGAGGCGGGACGGGGGTCGGCTCTGGTTCCGGGGGGAGCGTCGTCACTGGGCGTCCTTTCCTCGGCGGGGACGAGAAAGACCACTGCGCGAGATCCACTGTGTCCGGTCCGCCACCCTGGGACGCCCGCTCACGCGGGCTGGGTTCAGGCCCGGGCCGGGATGAGCACTGCGTGCATGGAAGAAACGTTAGGCACCGCGGGTCGCCGTCACCAGCGGATTCGGGTCACGCGAGCGTTTCGGTACCGCACAGTGAGCAGGTCGTTACGCAATGGAGTATTAGCGACGACGAATGAGACGATGGTCCAGGAAAGCGCCTCAGACCCTACCCGTTTCCGGACCTCGCGTGTTTGAACAGCGATCTCGCGTGATCGAAGGCGGAACTCGCGTGATCAGACGGACATGACCGCGATCAGGAGAGTTCGCGCAGGGCCATGGCGAGGCCGGCGAGCTTGTCGGTCGCGTCGGAGAGGGATTCCTTGGACGAGGTCATGCCGTCCGAGCTCGCGGCGACGGTGTGCCCGGCGGCCGCGACGAGACCGCCGTAGCCGTCGAGACCGTCTTCGAGCTGGTCGCGCAGTTGCCTGATGGCGGCGTCGAGGGCGCCGCGTTCCCGCTCGGGCGCGGCGTCGCGGCCGCGTTCGATGGCCTGGATCCGGCCTGCCAGCCCGCGCAGGGCCTGTGCCGCCTCGGCGGCGGTGGTGCGAGCGTCCGCGACGGCGATCTCCGAGACCGGCATGGTGCCGAGCGACGTCGGCTGCGAAAGCTGGCGAAGCAGCTCCGCCAGCGAAGCCTCGCTCTCGGCGAGGCGCTCCATCGGCTCACGCGCGACCGACCGCGCCGGGGGCAGCGGCGGCGGAGTGGCGGGGGCGGCGGGCAGCACGGTGCGGTTGAGCGTCCGCAGCCGCAGCCCCGACTTCACCCCGAAAGTCCCGAAGATGACGGCGAAGGCGCCGCCCGCGATGGCCTGGAGGACGTCGGCCTCACCGTTCTTCAACAGACCGGTGCCCGCGACGACGGCGAACAGTCCACAAAGGAAGGTGAGGAGGATCCAGAACGTCAGCGCCCGCGAGGCACGGCGTTTGCGTCGCTCCAGTTTGGCGGCGGGTTCGTTCCAGCGCGCCCATTTGGCCTTCGCGTCGGCCACGACCGGGATCTGCCCGGCGGCCATCGACGTCAGCTGCTGCGAGATCTTCGGCATGGCCGGCATCTGCGGCATCTGGGGGCGCGGCCGGGGCGGCGCCGGCTGAGCGGGCCGCGAGGAACCCTGCTCGGAGGGCGGGATGTAGCGCTGCAGCTTCTCCTGCGCGCGCTGGGCGTAGTCGGGCAGCTTTTCGATGTGCTTCTCAAGCTTGGCGGTGAACTCCCCGAAGTCCTTGCGCCTGCCCTGCCCCATGCCCTCTCCCCTGTCTTCTGGTGAGACCGGTCCCGCACCCGCGCGGGGTGCGGGACCGGCTCCAGTTGGTGTGTCAGGCGGGGTTCTTGCCCTGTTCGGCCTGAACCCGTGCCTGGATCTCACGCTGGATGTCCGCGGAGCTCGACGCCTTCGGCGCGGCGGCGGTCTTGCCGTCGGTCACCTGAGCGACGGAGTCACCCTTCATGGACGCACGGATCTGCTCCAGCCGCGAGTGCCCCGCGAGCTGCGTCGTGGAGGCCTGGACCTCCATCATCCGGCCCTGGACGGAGTTCTGTGCGAGTTCGGCCGAGCCGAGCGCGGTGGTGTAGCGCTTCTCGATCTTGTCGCGAACGTCTTCCAGCGACGGGGTGTTGCCCGGCGCGGCCAGCTGGCTCATCTGGTTCAGCGAAGCGGAGACCTGCTCCTGCATCTTCGCCTGCTCCAGCTGCGAGAGCAGCTTGGTGCGCTCGGCCAGCTTCTGCTGCAGCATGGTCGCGTTGCGCTCGACGGCCTTCTTCGCCTGCTCCGCAGCCTGAAGCGACTGGTCGTGCAGGGTCTTGAGGTCTTCGATGCTCTGCTCGGCGGTGACGAGCTGCGCGGCGAAGCTCTCCGCCGCGTTCTCGAACTCGGTCGCCTTCTGCTCGTCGCCCTTGGCACGCGCCTCGTCGGCGAGCACCAGCGCCTGGCGGGTCGAAGCCTGCAGCTTCTCCACGTCGCCGAGCTGGCGGTTCAGCTTCATCTCCAGCTGACGCTGGTTACCGATCACCGAGGCGGCCTGCTGGGTCAGCGCCTGGTGGTTGCGCTGTGCCTCCTCGATGGCCTGCTGGATCTGTACCTTCGGGTCGGCGTGCTCGTCGATCTTCGACGAGAACGCCGCCATCATGTACTTCCAGAACTTCACGAACGGGTTGGCCATCTCCTCCGCCTGCCTTCTCGCATCCCACGGGCTGTTACCTCGAGGTGGGGCGTCCCCTCTGTGATGTTGCAACGTCCCGACCCCGGCGTTGAGTTCCATCGTGTCAGGTCGGCGTCCCGCGTTCCAGGCGACCCCGACGGAATTCAGGGATCCCCCTGACTGTGACGTCCACGACCTTTCGGGTTCACCTGCCGGTGACGGTGGGTGAAAACGGCCGGAGTCAGCGCCCCAGGACGGTCTCCTGGTCCATACGTGACAACTTCTCGGGGTTGCGCACCGCGTAGAGGCCGGTGACGAGTCCGTCCTCGACCCGCAGCGCGACGACCGTGTCGACCTCCCCAGCTAGCCGGAGGATCAGTGCGGGATGGCCGTTGACCTGCGCCGTTGCCATCGTCGCCGCCTCGTCGCGGACCGGACGGCTCGCGGCCAGCAGCGGCGCGACCAGCGCGGCACCGACCACGGGCTCCAGTACGGCCTGCACCACGCCGCCGCCGTCGCCGAGGAAGACGACGTCCGGGGACAGCACGTCGAGCAGTCCCTGCAGGTCACCGGTCCGGACCGCGCGGTGGAACGCGTCGAGCACGTCCTTGGTCTCGCCGGGGGAAGCGACACCGCGCGGCCGCCGGGCGGCGACGTGCGCCCGCGCCCGGTGGGCGATCTGGTGGACCGCGGCCGGGGTCTTGCCGACGGCTTCGGCGATCTCGCCGTAGGGCACGTCGAACACCTCGCGCAGTACGAACACCGCCCGCTCGGTCGGCGTGAGCGTCTCCAGCACCAGCAGCATCGCCATCGAGACGCTGTCGGCAAGCTCGACGTCGTCGGCCACGTCGGGGCTGGTGAGCAGCGGTTCGGGCAGCCAGGGACCGACGTAGGACTCCTTGCGGCGGCCGAGCGTGCGCAGTCTGCCGAGCGCCTGCCGGGTGGTGACGCGGACCAGGTACGCGCGCGGGTTCTCCACGGTGCCGAGGTCGACGCCCGACCAGCGCAGCCAGGTCTCCTGCAGGACGTCCTCCGCGTCGGCGGCCGAACCGAGCATCTCGTAGGCGACGGTGAACAGCAGGTTCCGGTGGGCGACGAACGCCTCCGTGGCGGTGTCGGACATGGACTCGCTCCTGTTCTCGGCGACGCGTGGCCCCCACCAGACGCCGCGTCTCCCCGATTCCTGACACGTCGAAGCCGTGGCGCTCGTCACGCCCCGAGCCTGTCAGCGCAGCCTGACCGGCGGCATCTGGTGGTCGTTCGGCACACGACCACGAAAGAGGACGAGATCATGGATTCCCGTTTCGATCTGAACGGCACCGAGCTCGGCGCCAAGCTCGGCAAACGCTTCGCGAACGTCAGTGTGGGCATCAAGGGTTCGTCCCTGCCGAAGGTCACCCAGGAACTGGTGTCACTGCGGGCCAGCCAGCTCAACGGCTGCGGGTTCTGCGTCGACGCCCACGCCAAGGACCTGGCGGCAGCCGGGGAACCCGCGGTCCGCGTCAACCTGGTCGCCGCTTGGCGCGAGTCGACGGTGTTCACCGAGGCCGAGCGGGCCGCGCTGGCGCTCGCGGAGGAGGGCAGCCGGATCGTCGACGCGCACCAGGGTGTCTCCGACGAGACCTGGGCCCGGGTGCGGAAGCACTACGACGACGATCAGGTCGCCGCGCTGGTCTACCTGGTCGCGATGATCAACGCCGCCAACCGGCTGCTCGTGATCACGCACACCAAGGGTGGCTCCTACCAGGCGGGCACGTTCGACGCGAACTGACGGAAGAGGCCCCAGGCGACTGCCTGGGGCCTCTTCCGTTCACGACCTTCGCTAAGCGGCGACCATCTTCGGTGCGGAGATCGTCGTCCGCAGCGCGGGGCTCATCCGCGGCGGCGGCGAGATCCGCAGGTCGGCCAGATCGTTGCCGATCAGCTCGGACACCAGACGGCCGCCTTCGAGCTCGCCCGCTTCGGCGCTTTCCCGCTCCGGAGCGCGCCTCTTGCCCGCTTCGACCTTCTCGTCCACCGGGGCGACCTCGACGTTGTCCATCGCCGAGACGTCCGCCGCGACCTTGTGCAGGAGTTCGCCGAGCGGAAGGTCCAGGGCCTCGCAAATGGACGCCAGCAGCTCGCTGGACGCCTCCTTCTGCCCGCGCTCGACCTCGGACAGGTAACCGAGGCTCACCCTGGCGGCGCGGGAGATGTCCCGCAGCGTTCGACGCTGGTTCGTGCGGGCGTGTCGGAGCCGGTCGCCGATCGCCTCGCGCAACAGCACGGTCATCACGCGCCTCCCTTCCAGGACTGACTACCCCCTACGTTACCCAGAGCGGTGCCCTGGGCGCAGGTGTTGACACGGCAATACGCCAAGGGCGAACGCGGCGATCATGCGAGATGTTCCCCCAGCAGGGCGAACGCGCCGGAGACGGCACCCGCCCTGACCGAGGCTCGATCACCGCTCAAGCCCAGCGTACGGACGGTGAGGACGTCCGGTCCGGCGAGACCGACGTGGACGACGCCGGGCGCGACCCCGTCCTGTCCGTCCGGACCCGCGACACCGGTCAGGCCGAGACCCCAGGTGGCGCCGCACCGGTCCCTCGCGCCGGCGGCCAACTGCGCCGCGACCTCGGGATGCACGGCGCCATGCGCGGCGAGGAGGTCTTCGTCGACCCCGGCCAGCTTCGCCTTGAGGTCGGTGGCGTAGACCACCAGTCCGCCTCGTACGACGGCACTCGATCCGGGGACCTCGGTCAGCGTCGCGCAGACCAGACCGGCGGTCAGCGACTCGGCCGTCGCCACCGTCTCCCCACGCTCGATCAGGTGAGTGATCAAGGTCTCAGCTTTCATGCGCCCGCGGCACGCCGTCCCGCCGCGCGCAGCCGGACCGCGCGTACGACGTAGTCGAGACCGGTCACGACGGTCAGCACCAGCGCGAGCCCCATCAGCACCCAGCGCACCGGCTCGGCCGACGCGGGCAGGGGCAGCAGGTACGCGGTGATGGCCGCGATCTGCGCGAGCGTCTTGGCCTTGCCGCCCCGGCTGGCCGGGATGACGCCGTGCCGGATCACCCAGAAGCGCAGCAGGGTCACGCCGATCTCGCGGACCGCGATGACGATGGTGACCCACCAGCCCAGTTCGCCGAGCACGCTCAGCCCGATCAGCGCGGCGCCGATCAGCGCCTTGTCGGCGATCGGGTCGGCGATCTTGCCGAAGTCGGTGATCAGCCCGTACTTGCGCGCGACCCAGCCGTCGACCTGGTCGGTGAACGACGCGATCGCGAACAGCGCGGTGGCGATCGCGCGCCAGAACGTGTCCTCCCCGTCGCCGACGAACAGCGCCATCACGAACAGCGGCACCAGCACCAGCCGCGACATCGTGAGCAGATTCGCCAGGTTCAGGGTCGGGACCGGGGTGGCCTCGGGTACCCGGGCGTGCTCACCGCCCGTCCCCTCACCGGCCCCGGCGTCGCTCGGGGCGGCATTCACCGGTCGGCCTCGGGCGGCGCGGGCCGCACGATCAGGTCGACACCCTCGGAGTCGACGACCTCACAGCGGACGAAGTCGCCCACCGCGAGCTTGGGCAGGTCTTCGGTCTCGATCAGGACGCATTCGCCGTCGACCTCGGGGGCCTGGTGCGCGGCGCGGCCGATCGGGTCCTCGCCGTCCTCCGCCTGCTCGATCAGGACGTCGACGAAATCCCCGATGCGGTCCTCGGCACGCTGCGACGTCAGCTCCTCGACCAGCGCGGAGATCCGCGCGACCCGCTCGGCCACCACGGACTCGTCGAGTTTGCCGTCGAAGGTCTCGGCCTCGGTGCCGTCCTCGTCGGAGTAACCGAAGACGCCCACCGCGTCGAGCCGCGCGCCGTTGAGGAAGCGCTCCAGCTCGGCGACGTCCTCTTCGGTCTCGCCGGGGAACCCGACGATGACGTTGGTGCGGATACCGGCGTTCGGCGAGAGCTCCCGGATCTGATCGCACAGCGCGAGGAACGAGTCCGTGGAACCGAAGCGGCGCATGCGGCGCAGCACGGTCTCGCTGGAGTGCTGGAAGGACAGGTCGAAGTAGTCGGCCACACCCGGGGTGGTCGCGATGGCCTTGACCAGGCCGGGGCGTGTCTCGGCGGGCTGCAGGTACGAGACGCGGACGCGTTCGATACCGGGCACCGCGGCCAGGCGCGGCACCAGCAGCTCCAGCGCGCGGGCGCCGTCGCGGCCGAAGTCCTTGCCGTAAGAGGTGGAGTTCTCCGAGACGAGGAAGACCTCCTTGACGCCGTTCTCCGCGAGCCACATCGCCTCGGCGACGATCTCGTCCGGCTGCCGCGACACGAAGGAACCGCGGAAGGACGGGATCGCGCAGAACGAGCAGCGGCGGTCACAGCCGGAGGCGATCTTCAGCGCGGCCACCGGGGAGGTGTCGAGCCTGGTCCGCAGCACGCGCGGGCCCCAGCCGTGCTGCGCGTGCCCCGGAACCTCGACCGACTCGGCGGCGGTCGGGCGCTGGACCGGGCTGATCGGCAGCAACTTGCGGCGGTCGGACGGCGTGTGCGACTCGACCTTGCGGCCGGCCACGACGTCGTCGAGACGCTCCGCGAGGTCGGCGTAGTGGTCGAAGCCCAGGACCGCGTCGGCCTCGGGCAGGCTCTCGGCCAGCTCGTTGCCGTAGCGCTCGGCCATGCACCCGACGGCGACGACCTTCTTGCCGGTGTCGGACGCCGCGAGCAGCGTGTCGACCGAGTCCTTCTTCGCGGACTCGACGAAGCCGCAGGTGTTGACGACCACAACGTCGGAGTCCTCGGGCTCGGCGGCGAGCTCCCAGCCGCCCGCCGCCAGCCGTCCGGCGAGTTCCTCGGAATCGACCTCGTTGCGGGCGCAACCGAGGGTCAACAAGGAAACGCGACGGGTGGCGACAGGATCAGTGGTGGGAGAAGGCACGTGCCTTAGGGTAGCTGGCCTGTTCGCGGGGTCGGCGATCGCTCGCTCGGGCGAGCCCTCGACCGGGCCGGGCGCCGGGGATGGCTTAATGGTGGACGTGCCCTCAGACCCCCTCCCGCACCGCCGCCCCACCGTCCGCCGGGCGCGGATCGCGGACGTCCGCAAGATCAAGGCGCTGGTCGACTCCGACGCCGGGACGGTGCTGCTGGAGAAGGAACTCGTCACCCTCTACGAGAGCGTCCAGGAGTTCTGGGTGGTCGAGGACGGCGACGACGTACTCGGCTGCGGCGCGCTCCACGTGCTGTGGGAGGACATCGCGGAGCTGCGCACCATCGCGGTCGACAAGGACTCCCGCGGGCGCGGCATCGGGCACGCGCTGGTCGGGCAGCTGATCGACTTCGCGCGCGAGATCGGGCTGAAACGGCTGTTCGTGCTGACCTTCGAGACCCATTTCTTCGCCGGGCACGGGTTCGTCGAGATCGACGGGACGCCGGTGACCCAGGAGGTCTACGAGGAGATGCGGCGCTCGGCCGATCCGGGTGTCGCGGAGTTCCTCGACCTGCCGTACGTGAAGCCGAACACCTTGGGCAACAGCCGGATGCTGCTGGAGCTCTAGCCCTTCGCCGCGTGGCGCGCGACCCGGACCCGGTTGCCGCACAGCGACGGCGTGCACCACACCCGCCTACTGTTGGCCGCCACGAACAGCATCGAGCAGTCGTGCGCGCCGCATCGCCGCAGCTGAGCCGCGCGCGGCCCGGACACGAGGTCGATCGCCGCGACCGCGACGGCGGCGAGGGCGATCTCCCCGCCGTCCTCGCCGTGCCAGCACGTCTCCACTCCCCCGTCGATCAGCCGCGGGCTGGTCGGGACGGCGGCCGCGGCCGCGTTCACCCGCTCCACCGCCCACGCCTCGGGCTCCCGCGCCGCCACGACCGCCTCCAGCAGCTCACGCACCGCCGAACGCAGCCGCCTCGTCTGCTCGGGCGAAGGCGCGCGGGCGCCTTCCGGCAGAGCCTGTGCCGACCAGAACCGGGCGTGCCCCTCGTCGAGCAGGTCGATCGACGGCGAGACGGCCAGCATGACCGTGTCGGCGAGGTTCACCGCGAGATCGTCACCGGGAAGCGAGTCGAGATCGAGCATGCCTTGACACTATCAGGTACTAATGGTTCGAGACAGTTTTAACCATTAGGGAGTGCTCATGGCGACCATCCGGCACCGTTCCGTCAAGCTCGGCGACGTCGAGGTCTTCTATCGCGAAGCCGGCCACCCCGAAGCGCCCGTGTTGCTCCTGCTGCACGGCTACCCGACGTCTTCGCACCAGTTCGTGCGGCTGATGCGGCGTCTCGCCGGCCGGTGGCGGCTCGTCGCCCCGGACCTTCCGGGCTTCGGGCAGACCGTCACGCCCGAGGGCTTCACGTTCACCTTCGACCGGCTCGCGGAGGTCGTCGGCGAGTTCGTGGACGCGCTGGAGCTGCGGCGATACGCGCTCTACGTCTTCGATTTCGGCGCTCCGACGGGCCTGCGGCTGGCCGTCTCACGGCCCTCCCAGATCACGGCGCTGATCACGCAGAACGGCAACGCCTACGTCGAGGGGCTCGGCCCGGCGATGCCGGACTTCCCTTCCCTGACCGACGAAACCGAGGCGCGGCGCGGCTTCGAGGCGATCCTCGAACCGGAGCAGATCCGCTACCAGTACACCGGCGCCCGCGACCCGGAGACCATCGATCCCGCGAACTACCTGCTGGACCAGTACTTCCTCGAGCGCCCCGGCCGCGCGGAGGCGATGCTGGACCTGTTCTGGGACTACCGGAACAACCCGCCCGCGTACCCGAAGTTCCAGGCGTGGCTGCGCGAGGCCCAGCCGCCCGTACTCGCCGTGTGGGGCCGCAACGACCCGTTCTTCGTCCCGGCGGGGGCCGAGGCTTTCCGGAAAGATGTTCCCTCGGCGGAGGTCCACCTCTTCGACACCGGGCATTTCGCGCTGGAGGAGGACCTCGAACCGATCAGCGACCTGATCGACCGCTTCCTGGCGAAGCATCTGTAGAAGGGCGGCACATGGACACCTCGGTCACCGACCACCTGCTCAGCACGACGCGGGCGGTCCGCCGCAAGCTCGACCTGGACCGTCCGGTGGAACCCGAGGTGCTCGACGAGTGCCTGCGGCTCGCGCTGCAGGCACCCACACCGGGCAACCAGCAGGCGTGGCGGTGGCTCGTCGTGCGGGATCAGGGCGTGAAGGACCGGTTGTCCGAGCTGTTCCGGCGGGTCGGGAAGGCATACCTGGAGGCGAACGCGGCGGCGCTGGGCGAGGCGATCACCGAGCCTTCGGTGGCGCGGGCGTTCGCGTCGGGACAGCACCTGATCGACGTGATCGACCGGGTGCCCGTCTTCGTCATCCCGTGCCTGACCGGCAGGCCGAGCGGCGACAACGCGACCGACGCCGCGTTCTACGGCGGGATCTTCCCGGCGGTGTGGAACTTCCAGCTGGCGCTGCGGTCACGCGGCCTCGGCTCGACGCTCACGACGTACCACCTGCCCCACGAGGCGGAGGCGGCCGGAATCCTCGGCATCCCCGCCGACGTCACGCAGGTCGGGCTGCTGCCGGTCGCCTACACGACGGTGCCGGATTTCAAACCGGCGGCGCGTGTGCCGCTGTCCGAAGTCGCGTATCTCGACGGCTGGGGCAATCCCCTTTAGGCCTTGGACACCCGCAGGGTGACCTGGTCGCCCCCCGAACTCACGGCGACCAGGTCCACCCGGCAGGCGGCGAACTCGACGGACTGCCTGCCACCACGTCCGGTGGAAGCGAGGGCCGCCGTCGTCCGCTCGCCGCGTCCCGGTTCGGCCAAGGTCAGCTCGACCACGGCCTCCCCTTCCCAGACGCAGACCATTCCCGTGGCGCAGCGGGAATCGGACACCAGGCGAGCGAAGCGGATGCTGACGTCCTTCGACGCGACCTCCGTCGTGTCACCGGTCTTGAGGACGACGGTCTTCCCCAGCTCGACGCTGTTCTGGGCGTCGCGAGCGGGCTGAGGCCGTTGCACCGGCGCGGGCTGGGCCGGCGCGGGTTGCTCGCGCGCGGCGGAGCTGCCGGCCCCGCAGGCGAGGCCGACCAGTGCGCAGAGGACGACGAGCAGCTTCTTGAGGTCCACGGGTCAAGGACGTAGCGGAGGCTCCGGTCCGTTGCACCGGTCTTCAGTTGATCTTTTCGACCAAGGCCCAGACTCCGGTGGACGGGTTCCGACCGTGCTCGAAGCCCAACTCGACGTTGTGCTTCTTCGCGCGCTGGACAGCGGCCTCGATCCCACTCTCGTAGTCCGCGAACCGCAACGCCGACTTACTGAACCCCGGTACGTGCTTGACCAGCCGTTTCGCCACGTCCCCGTAGCAGGTCAACGGCGCCGAGCAAGCCTCGAAATGAAGCAGCAACCAGAACTCGAAGCACGGATTCGAGATCGCCAGATTGATCCGGAGCCTGCCGGCCGTCGCCGCGGCCTTGTCGAGGTCGAACTCGTCGACGTCGACCACGCACCACACCTCGTCGTGCGTTCCCTCCGCACGATCGCGCATTCCCGCCGCGTACTTGACCACCGTGTCCGGGTCGCCGCGCTTCGCCTTGATCTTGATGGTGACGGCCGGGTTACGCCGTGCCCGTTTGAGCCCCTCGAAATACGCGGGCTCCGTGGCCTCGGCACCGCAGACGACGAGGACCGACGTTCGCTCCTCCCTGAATGCCGACCGCCTCCGGCCGCTGTTCTCCCGGCGAGTCATCTGCCCAGCACTGCCTCGGCGAAGTCACCCAGCACCGGAACGGCCCCATAGCTACCGGCGAGATAGCGCCGTTCGGTGTTCTGGTCTTTGCGCGGCTTGAAGTCCGTAAGCGGGTAAAGCTCGCTCGCGCCTTCGGCGTTCTTGTCGACGAACCAGATCTGGTCTCGTTCCAGCACGTCGTCGCCGAGCATGGTGCCCAGGAGAGTCGTGTCATGGGTGGTGAAGACCAGTTGGGCTCCGCGTCGATTGACGCCCTGATCACGGAACAAGCCGATCAGCTCCGCCACGAGTTTGGGATGGAGGCTGGTGTCGATCTCGTCCACGACGAAGGCCCATCCGTTGTCCAGCACGGTCAGGACGGTCGGCAAGAGCCCGAGCCAATTGTTCGTCCCGGCCGATTCGTCGAACAGGCTGAAGGGCTCGGCGCCCTGCCCATGGTGCAGTCGTACCGAACGATGGTCGCTGCCCTTGTCCTGCCAGACGACCATGTCGGTGATCCCGGTGTCAGCGGCTCGCAGCAAGGCGATCAATCGCGCCCGGTTGTCCGGGTCCACGTCGATGAACTCGGTGACCCTTCGCTGTACCTCGAGCGGCTCCCACTGCTGATTCCTGAGCCACACCCGCAATTCCTGTTTGAACCAGCGATAGACCGGGACCAGGGGGCCCAGCTGTAGCCGGTCGCAGACGCTGAGCAAGAGCGCGTTCGGCTGGATCAACTCCTCCAGCACGGCGAATTTGCTTTTGAGGTCCGCGGTCGTGCTCCCGAATCGGACGCTGCCGCCCTGCCGTTCGAAGATGACTCGCCGACGCTTCTCCGGATAGGTGTAGAGCCACTCCTCCACCACCCGGTCGGCCGCGGTCTCACCGTCGATCCGGAATCCATAGGTGTGGCGGACGTCGTCGAGCATCAGTTCCACGACATAAGTCGACGGGCGCCTGCTGTCCCCCGAGCCGAGCCGGAAGTGACTTTGGTGGAGAAGGCTCCAGTAACCCTCCACCAGGGACCTCATGGTGAAGAGCCCGTCGAGCAGATTCGACTTTCCGGAGGCGTTCGCCCCGTAGACGGCCGCCACGGGAACCGCCGCGCGCTCGTCCCCCGGCATCGCGGGCATCAGGAGCAACTCCTGCTCGTCGCGAAAAGAGCGGTGGTTGCCCAACCGGAAGCTCCGGAGCACCCTGAGCACCTCCCTGGCAAAGTTTCAGGCCGTTCTGTGACAGTAAACCGCACAGAACGGCCTGAAGCATCATCCAGGGACCGGTTCAGTCGTCGGAGACGTCGCCGCCGTTCGCGTCCCCGCCGCCGCGGATCATGAACAGCACCGACTCCAGCTCCTCCGGCTTGATCAGCACATCTCGCGCCTTCGAGCCCTCCGAGGGACCGACGACCCCCCGGCTTTCCAGCAGGTCCATCAGGCGCCCGGCCTTAGCGAAGCCGACCCGCAGCTTCCGCTGCAGCATCGACGTCGAACCGAACTGCGAGGTGACGATCAGCTCGGCGGCCTGCAGCAGCACGTCGAGGTCGTCGCCGATGTCGGAGTCGATTTCCTTCTTCTCGCCCGCCTTCGCCGCGGTGACGCCGTCGGTGTAGTCCGGCTGCGCCTGCTCCTTGGCGAAGTTCACCACCGCGGCGATCTCTTCGTCGCCGACGAAGGCGCCCTGGATGCGGACCGGTTTCCCGGCGCCCATCGGCAGGTACAGCGCGTCACCCATACCGATGAGCTTCTCCGCGCCCGGCTGGTCGAGGATGACCCGCGAGTCGGTGAGCGACGACGTCGCGAACGCCAGCCGCGACGGCACGTTGGTCTTGATCAGGCCGGTCACGACGTCGACCGACGGGCGCTGCGTCGCCAGCACCAGGTGGATACCGGCGGCACGCGCCTTCTGGGTGATCCGGACGATCGCGTCCTCGACGTCGCGCGGGGCGGTCATCATCAGGTCGGCGAGCTCGTCGACGATCGCCATGATGTACGGGTACGGCGCGTACACGCGCTCGCTGCCCGGCGGCGCGGTGATCTCGCCCGAGCGCACCTTCTTGTTGTAGTCGTCGATGTGCCGGACCTTGTTGACCTGCATGTCCTGATACCGCTGCTCCATCTCCTCCACCAGCCAGGCCAGCGCGGCGGCGGCCTTCTTCGGCTGGGTGATGATGGGCGTGATCAGGTGCGGGATGCCCTCGTACGGGGTCAGCTCGACCATCTTCGGGTCGATCAGGATCATCCGGCACTCGTCCGGCGTCGACCGCGCGAGCAGCGACACCAGCATCGAGTTGACGAAGCTCGACTTACCGGACCCGGTGGACCCCGCCACCAGCAGATGCGGCATCTTCGTCAGGTTCGCGGTGACGAAGTGGCCTTCGATGTCCTTGCCGAGCCCGATGACCATCGGGTGGTTGTCCTTGACCGTCGACGGCGCGCGCAGCACGTCGCCGAGGCGCACCATCTCGCGGTCGGAGTTCGGCACCTCGATGCCGACCGCGGATTTGCCGGGGATCGGCGCCAGCAGCCGGACGTTGTCGGTCGCCACCGCGTAGGCGATGTTCTTGGTGAGCGCAGTGATCTTCTCGACCTTCACGCCGGGGCCGAGTTCGACCTCGTACCGGGTGACCGTCGGCCCCCGCGTGAAGCCGGTGACCTGCGCGTCGACGTTGAACTGCTCCAGCACGCCGGTGATCGCCTCGATCATGGCGTCGTTGGCCTTGCTGCGGGACTTCGGCGCGTCGCCGAGCTTCAGCAGGTCCGGCGGCGGGAGTTTGTAGTCGCCCTCGACGGTCCTGGTGACCGACAGCGGAGCCTCGGCCTTCTTCGGCTTCTTCTCCTCGACAGGCTTGGGTGCGGGCTTCGGCGCGCGCAGCGGCGTCGGCGCCTCGGCCAGCGCGGCTTCGATGTCGAGTTGCTCGCCCTCCTGGTCACCCGTGGCCTGGCGGCGCCGCGACGGCTTCCGCAGGCGGACCGATTTCGGGTCGGCTTCGGTGACGGCGTCGCGTTCCTCGTGGATGGCCTTGCGCTCAGCCTCGGCCTCCTCGATTTCCTCAGGGTCGAGGCCCCAGTTACGCAGGCGGTGCGGGATCTCCCGGACCGGGGTCCCGGTGAACACGAGCGTGCCGAACAGCAGCGCCAGCACCAGCAGCGGCACGGCGACCCAGGTGGTGACCCCCATGGTCAGCAGGCCACCGGAGAACGCACCGATCACGCCACCGGCGTACATCCGGCCGTCGTTGGTCTCGGGCAGCGCGGTGAAGATGTGCAGCAGGCCGAGTACCGCCAGGACCACCAGCAGGGTGCCGATGACCATCCGCGGCCGGGCTTCGGGCACCGGTTCCGACCGCATCAGCGCGACGGCCACCACGGTGAGTACCAGCGGGAGCGTCACCGCTCCGGCGCCGAGCAGCGAGCGCGTGCCGAGCTCCACCCAGCCGCCGATCGGGCCGGCGGCCCGCCACCAGACGCCGAACGCGATCACCAGCGCCAGTGCGATGAGACCGAGGGCGAGACCGTCGCGACGGTGCTCGGGTTCCAGTTCGCGGCCGCGGCCGACCGTCCGCGCGAGGGTGCCGAGGCCCTTCGCGAGCAGATTCCAGGTGCCGCGCACGCCTTTGGCGAACGTGCCGGAAGAGCGTTTCCGCGGCGCCGGACGCCGTGGAGCGGGCTTCCTCGCAGCCGTTGACCTGGGCTTCGCCGGGGTACGCGGCTTTCGCGCCGGCCCCTTGCTGCCGCCGCTTCGCGCCGTACTCCGCTTCCTGGTCGTCGACCCGCTAGCCATGTCTCCACGGTAACCGCCTCGACCCTCCAGCCCCGGCCGCCACTCGGAGCACATCCGGAACATTCGTCTCAGGTCACAGCTTGAGCGGCCATCCGGGTGAAAAGCCGTTCATGAAATGCTCTGCGCATGTTCGCGCTGCATCAGGATGAAAATTCGGCTCGCCGCGCCCCGGCCATCTGGCGCACGATGCTGAACATCGACCGGGGGCTGGTCAACTTCGTCGGCAAACTCACCGTGACCGGCGGTGTTTCGGCGGAACTGCGTCGGCGGCCCCTGCTCATGACGGCCAACCACATCGGCGTGTTCGACGCGTTCGTGCTGATGGCGGCCTGCAAACGGATCGGGATCAACCCGCGGTTCATGCTGGCGGGCGGCATCCTCGACGCGCCGGTCATCGGCCCGGCGCTGCGGGTCAGCGGCCACCTGCGGGTCGACCGCAAACAGGCATCGACGGCCATCGGCCAGTTCGCCGAGGCCGCCGAAGCGCTGCGGACCACTCGCGACCCGCTGATCGTCTATCCGGAGGGCCGGATCAGCCACGATCCGGGTCTGTGGCCGGAGCGCGGCAAGACCGGCGCGGCGCGGCTCGCGCTGGCCGCCGGGGTGCCGGTGATCCCGATCAGTCAATGGGGCGCGCACGAAGCCGTCTACTGGGGGACGGAGACCGTCAACGGTCCCGCCGATCTGGTGCCGCTCGCCAAGTCCGGGCTGAGCGCGCCCATGCGGCGGCCGCGGTTCAAGGTGCACTTCGGCGAGCCGGTGGACCTGTCGGAGGTCGAGCCCGAGCGGCCGGGCGCCGGGGTCCGCGCGCACGCCAAGATCATGCAGGCGATCACCGACGGCCTGGTCCCGCTGCGCCGCGACGAACTGGACAAGCCCCGGTTCCACGACCCGACGCGGCCAACGGACACCGTCAGCCCCTGGAAGAAGCACTGAGTTCCGGATCCTGAGACGGGGGCTCACGCTCGCCTAAGGTCGGCGGACGTGAGCACCCGCATCCTCGTCGTCTACTACAGCGCGACCGGCAACACCGCGAAACTGGCGTCGGCGCTGGCCGACGGCGCCCGCGAGGCCGAAGCCGACGTCCGCGTCCGCACGGTTCCCGAGACCGCCCCGCCCGGAGCGGTGGCGAGCAATCCGCGCTGGCAGGCGTGGGTGGACTCGGGGCCGCACCACGAGACGGCGACGCTGGAAGACCTGGAGTGGGCCGACGGTTTCGCGGCGGGCAGCCCGACCCGGTTCGGCGGCCCGGCCGCGCAACTGAAGTCCTTTTTGGACAGTACCGGCGGCCTGTGGGCCAAGGGGAAGCTCGTGAACAAGGTCGCGACCTCGTTCACCACCGCGTCCACCGCGCACGGCGGGCTCGAATCGACCGTGCTGGCGACGAACAACATCTTCTACCACTGGGGCGCCATCGTCCTGCCGCTCGGCTACACCGACCCCCACCTGCTCGAATCGGGCAATCCGTACGGCGGCTCGTTCGTCTCGCGCAAGTCCGCCGAACCCGACGACCTCGCCCTCGACGCCCTTCGTCTGCAGGGGCGGCGGCTCGCCACCGTCTCGCGCTACGTCGCCGACGGGCTTTTCAAGGACGGGTGAAGGGAACCGCAAGTCCGTCTCCCGCGTCGTAGGGTGGTCACACAGCGTCACGCTACGGGGAGGAAGCGGGATGACCGGCGGGTACGAGGTGGCCTTGGCGGCGATCGGCGCGGCATCAGACGCGGCGAAACGGGCTTCGGCCGACGTCGGGAAGGTGGACCTCTCGGCCACCCTCGCCGGCGTCGCGACCGGCTTGCCGGGTGGCGTTTCCGGTGAAGCGGCGCGGCTGCTCGCGGACGCCTGGAGCCGCGCGGTGCCCGGCTGGGCGCGGAACACCGCCGACTACGCCGAACGGCTCGACGAGGCGGCCGTCCGCTACCGCGCCAACGAACTGGCGGCGTCACGGGAACTCCCCGTCTGATGCTCACCTGGGGAGACGTGCGCCGGTGGGATCCGGCCGCGATCGGCCAGGTCGCCGACGCGCTCAACGACGGTTGCACCCGGATCATCGCCGCCAACGACGACGTCGAAGCCATGGCACGCTTCACGAACTGGACCGGCGACGCCGCCACCGCCGCGAAGACGCGGGGCGAATCGCTGACCTCCACCCTGGAGCGGCTCGTCGCCCAGGCGTCCGCGGTCCGGCGGGGCGCGCACGAGGTGCAGATCGCGCTGGACCGGATCGTCGCGTTCGTGCGGGAGACCGACGAACTGGCGCGACGGAACGGGCTGGCCATCGGCCCTGGCGGGGAGATCACACCCGCGGGTGTTCCGTCGCCCGACCAGCCGCGCGTGAGGGCGGAACTGGCGGACAGGGTCGAACAAGGCCTGCGCCGCGCGGCCGACGTCGACGCCGATTTCGCCGAGATCCTGCGTCGCGCGCTGCGGGGCGAGATCACCGAACAGGGTGGCGGCACGCTCGCCCAAGCGGCCGACGCCGGAGCCGCGCAAAGCGGCCTGTCGATCATCGGCCCGCCGGAGAACGGCACCCCCGGGGACAACAAGGCGTGGTGGGCGAGCCTGTCGGACACGGCGAAAGTAGCTCTGCTGCAAGGAAATCCGGGACTCGTCGGGAATCTCGACGGTATCCCGGCGACCGACCGCGACGCCGCCAACCGCGCCGTCCTCGCCCGCGAGATCGCGCGACTCCAAGGCGATCCCAAACTCAGGGGTCTCGAAGCCATCCAACAGAGGTTGGACCGGTCGGACCCGCAGGCGTTCCTGCTGGGGTTGGACACCGGCGGCGACGGGAAGGCGATCGTTTCGGCGGGGAATCCCGACACGGCGGTGAACGTGGCGACGTACGTGCCGGGGACCGGCTCCGAGTTGTCGAAGATCGGCGGCGACCTCAACCGGTCCGACAAAATGTGGGCCGCGGCGACCACGTCGGGTTCCCCGTCGACCGCCGTGATCACCTGGCTCGGCTACGACGCACCGAATGAGATAACCGACGCCGCGAGCCCCAAGTACGCCGACGGCGGCAAGGCGGCGCTCGCGCAATTCCAAGACGGGCTGAGGGAAACGCATCAAGGCGCGCCCTCGCACAACACGGTGATGGGGCACAGCTACGGAACGACCGTCGTCGGGCACGCGGCCGTCGACGGCGGCCTCGCCGCGGACGAACTCGTCTTCGTGGCGAGCCCCGGCGTCGGCGCGCACGACGTGAGCGAACTGCATCTCGACGGGGTGGATCAGGACGAGATCGGCAAGCACGTGCACGCGACCGTGGCCGAGCACGACATGATCAATCTGGCGAACCTCGAGATCGCCGGGTACGACCCGATCCTCGGCCAGGACCCGGCCGACGCGGACTTCGGCGGGCAGGTGTTCACGTCGGCGCCGGGGACGGACGGGTGGGGTGGGTACAGCAAGGAAGCGCACAGCGAATACTGGGAAGACAACAACCCGTCGCTGAACAATCTCGGCCAGATCATCGCCGGGAAACCGACGACGTGAACCGGGCCTTCACATTCATCCTCGCCTCGCTGATGTTCTCGGCGGCCTGTTCCCCTGGAGGTGGGGACGACATGGAATCGACGATCACCGAACAGCAGGCTCGCGACAAGGTCGAGCAGTACATCCAAGGCGCGCTGTCGGCGTTGCCCGCCGGTGCCGAGTTGAAGCCGTTCACGCGGAACCGCTCCGAATGCACGGACCCGACCGACAAAGGCCCGTTGGGCCGCTTCGAGATCTCCGCGACCTACGAGGTCATCGGCCTGGACTCCGCGCGGTTCGCCGAGCATTTCACGGCGATCACCCAGTGGTGGGAGTCGCACGCGTTCAAGATCCTGACCGACTCCCGGCCGACGGATCAGTACGTCTTCGCCCGCAACACCGGCGATGCCTTCGACATGTCGATCAAGGCGAACGACCTCGGCAAGTTCTACGTCGGTGCCACCTCCCCGTGTGTCTGGCCGAACGGCACCCCCGATCCCCAGGCCCTCGAAGCCACCGAGCCCGAGCAGCCGGTCGCCGCTCCCCCGGAGCCGGAGCCGGAGCCCGCGCGCAAACCGCGTCGCGCCCCCGTCGACGACGAGGACTTCGCCCAGACGAACTGGACCGACGGCGGCACCTCCTTCTGACCGCTCGCCTGCCAAGTACGTGAAGGCCCCCTTCCTTGCGCTAGACGCAGTGAAGGGCCCCTTCCCTCGGCTGAGCCGAGGGAAGGGGCCCTTCACGCGCGGCCGCTGTGACTGCTGGTGCACATGGGACGCACGTGGCGATCATCAAGTCCGTGAAGGCCTCCTTGAGGGACCCAGAGCCCCTCAAGGAGGCCTTCACGGACCGGCCCGGTGACCATCCGCGGCCAGGGCCCCGAAGACCAACCGGTGGGAAAACGGGTCGCCCCGCAGGCACCCGGCCTCTACCCTCCGGCCGTGACCGCCGAACTCGCCGCCGCCCCCAGCCAGCACGTCGCGCATCGCGGCCGGGGCATCACGCTGATCCTGCTCGCCGCGCTCTTCTTCGGCACCTCGGGGGTGCTGGGCAAACCGGCGATGCAGGCCGGGTTGTCGCCGGAGCAGGTCGCGGCGATCCGCATCGGGCTGTCGGCGATCGTGTTGCTCGCGCTGGTCGCCGTTTTCCGGCCGAAGCTCCTCAAAGTCGCGAAGAACGAGTGGCCGCTGCTGCTCGCGTACGGCTCGCTCGGTGTCGCGGGCGTCCAGCTCATGTACTTCCTCTCGGCGGGCCGGATCCCGGTCGGGATCGCGATCCTGCTCGAGTTCACCTCACCGGTGCTGATCGCGCTGTGGGTGCGGTTCGTGCGCCGCGTGCGGCTACCGAAGGCGATGTGGGCGGGGATAGCGCTGGCGATGACGGGGCTCGTGCTGGTCGCGCAGGTCTGGGAGGGGCTCAGCCTGGACGTCCTCGGGTTGCTCGCCGGGCTCGGCGCCGCCGTCTGTTCGGCGGGCTACTTCCTCCTCGGCGAGCGCGGTGTCGCGGACCGCGATCCGCTCGGCATGGTCACCTGGGGGATGACGATCGGCGCGGTACTGGTGTGCGCGGTCGCCCCGCCGTGGACGATCCCGTGGGGTGTCCTCGACACGCCGGCGACGTTCGGGCCGTGGGAGCCGCCGGTGTGGTCGTTGCTGATCGCGCTGGTGCTGATCGCGACCGTCCTCGCCTACGCGACGGGGATGGCGGCGCTCCGGCATCTCCCGGCGTCGGTGGCGAGCGTCGTCGGGCTGGTCGAGCCGCTGATCGCCGCCGCCGCGGCCTGGCTGCTGCTGGGCGAGGCGCTCAGCTGGATCCAGGCCGCCGGCGCGGTGGTGCTGCTGACCGGCGCGTACATCGTCCAGCTGAATTCCAACGTGGTCCAGACGGACTCAACCCTGCTGGAAGCCCCGTAGGTCGCCGATCTCCTGCTGCTGCGAACGGGAAGTCGTCGCGGCGAGGTCGCGAGCGTCGGGGTTGCGGCCGTGCTGGGTCTCGGCGTCGGCGATGCGGACGCCTGCTTCGCGCTGGCGCAGCAACCGCGTGACGAACTGGCGGTCGAAGTCCTTTCCGGACAGTGCGGCCAGTTCCGCCATGTCGCCGGGACTGACGTACCCGTCGCGCTGGACGTGTTCGAGGTTCGGGTCGTCCGGCGCGGGCTGACCCCACGCCTCGATGAGCCCGGAGAGCCGCGCGATCTCCGGTTCGTGCGTGTCGATGATCCGCTTCGCGAGCACCTTCAGCTGTTCGTTCGCCGCGCGGGTTTCCGCCAGGGAAGCCAGATCCATGCCCTGCTGGTGGTGCGCGAGGGCCTGCCGCGCGAAGGCGACGTCGGCGTCGTTGAACGGGACGGCGGCCTGCTGCGCCACCGGCGACGACCCGGGCGGCGCCGTCTGCGACTGGGGCGCCTCGTCCGAGCAGCCCGCGAGCGCGACGGCGGCCAGGGCGACGGCGGGCAGGAACCGGAGGACGGCGTGCGGCATCGAAGAGCTCCTCGGAACGCGCGGTGGAGTGCCTAGGTTGGCAGAGTCCACATCGGCCTGTTCACCTGGGGTTGCGCAAACACTTTTCCTCCCCGGCCCACGGTGCGACAATCCCGCGATCCGCCGACGCTCCGACAGGAGGTAACCGCGACATGGACCCCGAAACCACGCGCGAACGAGCGGGACTGCGCCCGGACCTGCGGCAACGCCACGTACGGATGATCGCCCTCGGCGGCATCATCGGCGCGAGCCTGTTCATCGGCAGCGGCGCGGTCATCCACACCGTCGGCCCGGCGGCCGTCCTCTCCTACGCCATCGGCGGCCTGATCGTCGTGCTGGTGATGCGGATGCTCGGCGAGATGGCGACCGCCTCGCCGTCGCAAGGGTCCTTCATGGAGTACGCGCGGACGTCGCTCGGCGGCTGGGCGGGCTTCACCGTCGGCTGGCTGTACTGGTACTTCTGGGTCGGCGTGGTCGCGTTCGAGGCCGTCGCCGGGGCGAAGATCCTCCAGAGCTGGATTCCCGTTGTGCCGCAATGGATCTTCTCGCTGGCGCTGATGCTGCTGCTGACCGCGACCAACCTCGCCTCCGCCCGTTCGTTCGGGGAGACGGAGTTCTGGCTCGCGTCGGTCAAGATCGCCACGATCGTGGTGTTCCTCGTGGTGGGCATCCTGTTCGTGCTCGGCGCCTGGCCCGGCGGTTCGTTCTCGGTCGGCAACATCGCGCAGGACGGTTTCCTCGCCAACGGCCCGTTCTCGGTGGTGCACGGGGTGGTGATCGTGATCTTCTCCTACTTCGGCGCGGAGATCGTCACCATCGCCGCCGCCGAATCGCGGGAACCCGAGGCCGCCGTGCGCAAGGCGACCTCGTCGATCGTGTGGCGGGTCATCGTGTTCTACGTCGGCTCCGTGACCCTGCTGGTGATGATCACCGGCTGGCGTGACATCCCGACCACGACCAGCCCGTTCGCCGCCGCGTTCGGCCGGTTCGGCATCCCCGCCGCCGAGACCGTGGTCAGCGCGGTGGTACTGACGGCCGTGCTGTCGGTGCTGAATTCGGGGCTGTACACCGCTTCCCGCATGTTGTTCGCGTTGCGCGGCAACGGCTGGGCGCCGAAATGGATCGCGGACACGAACCGGCGCGGCGTCCCGTGGAAGGCGATCCTGGTGTCCACTTCGGTCGGTTACGTGGCCGTGGTGATGAACTTCGTGTCCCCGGACAAGATCTTCTACTTCATCATCAACTCCGCCGGCGCGGTCGCGTTGTTCGTCTACGCGATCATCGCGGGCTCGCAGCTGCGGATGCGGCGCCGCCTGGAGGCCGAGGCGCCGGAACGGCTGAAACTGCGCATGTGGGGTTACCCGTGGCTCAGCTGGCTCACCCTCGCCGGGACGCTGGCCGTGGTCGCGTCGATGTTGTTCGTGGACGACGACACGCGGGCCCAGCTCTACCTCAGCCTGATCAGCCTGGCGGTGATCCTCGGCGTGTATTTCATCCAGCGCCGGCGATCCGGCCGAGAGCCCCGTAAAACACCTCTTCGATCTTCGCGGGATCACGGCTGAGGAAGGCCTGTCCACCGGCGGGCGCGACGAGCTGCCCTAGTTCGGTCTCGTCGGCGTCCGGGCCGATCCCGATGGCGATCACCTGCACCGGGCGCTCCCGGTCGCGCAGCTTTCCCAGTTCCGCCACCAGGTTCTCGCGGCTGATGCCGCCGGGATCGGTATTGCGGCCGTCGGTCATCACGATGACGAGGTTCAGCTTCCCCCGCTCGAATTCCTTGTGCGCCAGCCGGTAGACGTCGAGGACGCTGTCGTAGAGCCCGGTCTGCCCGTCCGGTACGGCGCGGACGGCGCGCAACCGATCGACCGCCGCCAGCTGCTGCCCGACCGGGGCCATCGGCAGGATCTCCCGGTAGTCCCGCTCACCGTCCACTTTGGTCGCGAAGGCCAGAAAACGGACCTGTGACGTGGATTTGAACAAGTGCAGGGCGTTCTCCGCCGCCTCCAGCGTGATCGCCAGGCGGGATTTCCCCGTTCCCGGTACCGGCGCGCTCATCGAACCGGACACGTCGATCAGCACCTGGACCCGGGCGCTCGCGTTCACGCCGGCCCACTGGCTGAGCGCCTTGCCGACTTCGGCGGCCGCCGGGATCTCGGCACTGCGCTGCCCATGTGCCTCGACGCGTCGATCGGTTTCGGTCAGCCGCAACGCTTGCCCGCCCGGAGCACGCAGTTCGGACCGCGTGCCGGTCGCGGCGCCGTAGAGCAGGGCACGCTTGAGCTCCGCGACGGCCTCGGCCTGCCGCCGGGTCGCCCCCGCGATCTCGACGAACGGATAGTCGAGCGCCATGGCCGCGGGCGAGTACGCGGCCACCAGCGCGGTCTCGCCTTCGGAAAGCACGGAATTGTGCCGTAGCACCGCGTTCTCCGGAGCGGGGAACACCGTCGCACCCGAAGTGGTGGCGGCGAACTTCCGGAGCGACGCGACGTACGCGGCGGCCGGATCCGGGGCGCCCTTCGTGACTTCGCGGAGTGCCAGCAGCGCCGAGACTCCGACGGGATCGCGTGCCGGATCCGGCATTCCGGCGACGATCCCGGCGTGGCCCAGCACTTCCGGCCACGTCAGCGGCTCGC
The DNA here is from genome assembly GCF_041021335.1 of Amycolatopsis sp. SB7-3. NCBI lineage: Bacteria > Bacillati > Actinomycetota > Actinomycetes > Pseudonocardiales > Pseudonocardiaceae > Amycolatopsis > Amycolatopsis sp. SB7-3. The sequence continues at coordinate 285,159 of NZ_JBFPJQ010000006.1, read as the reverse complement.
GGGGCCAGCCGAGCGCTCGCGCGACCGGTTCCGCGACCGCGAGCACCACCGGGGAACTGGCGATCGACGGTCCCGACGGCGGAACACCGGTGGCCTGCCTCAGGAACAGCGTCGACGACGGGATCCAGGCCTGGGGCTTGGGCGCGGTCCCGGAGAGTTCCTGCGCCAGCTGGAGGGATTCCCGGGGCTGGACGTCGAACGCGACACACGCGAGAGCGAGGGCGCCCGCCGCCTCCGCGACGGCGGGGGCGATGTCGGGCGACGCGGCGACGACCACCCGCGTGGTCTCGCAGTCGGGTTCGGACCGCGACATGGCCACGGCGACCCAGGTGGCCGCGCCGAGCACGGCCGCCAGCGCGAGCGCCAGCAGCGGGAGCAGTATCCGTCTTCGGGTCCGGCTGGTGGCGTGGCGTCCCATCGGCTCTCCCGGCATGGGGCTCGAGGAGCGTCCGAGGGTACGCCGAGAGCACCCCTAGGGGAAGGCTACGACTTTCGGCGTAGAGAAACCCCACCGAGGCGGGAGGTGCCCCCGAGTGGCTCGCGAAACACTTGCCCGGTAAGGAAAACACTCGAAACCGGGGGAATTCGTGATGAACCGGCCCACCCGTGCGGAACAGCGCAAAGCGCGCAACGCCCTCTTCGGCCAGGCGATCACGGTCGCCTTCGCACTGCTGCTCGCGGCCGCCACTCGCGCGTGAAGGCCCCCTTCCCTCGGCTGAGCCGAGTAAAGGGGGCCTTCACGCGCGTTCGGGACTAGACGGGGATGACCGTCGGCACGATCATCGGGCGGCGCCGGTAGGTGTCGGCGACCCAGCGGCCGACGACGCGGCGCACGGCCTGCGCGATGCGATGCGTGTCGGTGATGCCCTCGGCCTCGGTCCTGGCGAGTTCCATCTCCACCATCGGGACCACGGCGTCGAGCGCCTTCGGGTCGTCGGAGAACCCGCGTCCCGACACCGTCGGCCGCGTCACGGCGCGGCCGGTGCTGGTGTCCACGGCGACGGTGATGGCGATGAACCCGCCCTCGCCGAGCACGAGCCGGTCGGACAGGGTCGACTCGCCGACGTCGCCGACCGAGAGGCCGTCGACGTACACGTGCCCGACCTCGACCCGGCCGGTCCGGGTGGCCTTGCCGTCGACGAGGTCGACCACGACACCGTCCTCGGCGATCACCACGTTCTCCGGCGCGACACCGGTGCGCACGGCCAGTTCCCCGTTGGCGCGCAGGTGTTTCCACTCGCCGTGCACCGGCATGACGTTGCTGGGGCGCACCGCGTTGTACAGGTACAGCAGCTCGCCCGCCGACGCGTGCCCGGACACGTGCACCTTGGCGTTGCCCTGGTGCACGACGTTCGCACCGAGCCGGGTGAGGCCGTTGACGACCCCGAAGACCGCGGTCTCGTTGCCCGGGATCATCGAGCTGGCCAGGACGACGGTGTCGCCGGCGCGGATCGAGATCTGCCGGTGTTCGCCGCGCGCCATCCGCGACAGCGCCGACAGCGGCTCGCCCTGCGAACCGGTCGACACGAACAGCACCTTGCCCTCGGGCAGGTCACTGGCCTGGTCGAGGTTGACCAGCAGACCGTCGGGCACGTTCAGCAGGCCGAGATCGGCCGCGATACCCATGTTCCGGACCATCGACCGGCCGACGAACGCGACCCGGCGCCCGTGCCGCACGGCCGCGTCGAGCACCTGCTGGACCCGGTGCACGTGGCTCGCGAAACAGGCCACGATGACCCGCTGGCCGACCTTGCGGACGACGTCGTCGAGCACCGGGCCGATGTCGCGTTCCGGCATGACGAAACCGGGCACCTCGGCGTTGGTCGAGTCGACGCAGAACAGGTCCACGCCCTCGTCGCCGAGCCGGGAGAACCCGGCGAGGTCGGTCAGCCTGCCGTCGAGCGGGAGCTGGTCGAGCTTGATGTCGCCGGTGTGCAGCACGACCCCCGCGGGTGTGCGGATGGCCACCGCGAGCGCGTCCGGGATCGAGTGGTTGACCGCGAAGAACTCGAGGTCGAACCGGCCGACCTTGCGTCGCTCGCCCTCGCGGACCTCGATCAGGTTCGGCCGCTGGCGGTGTTCCTTGGCCTTGGCCGCGAGCAGCGCGTTCGTGAACCGGGAACCGTAGATCTTCAGGTCCGGCACGAGCCGCAGCAGGAACGGGACGGCGCCGATGTGGTCCTCGTGCCCGTGGGTGAGGACGAGACCGTCGATGTCCTCGAGGCGGTCTTCGATCGCGCGGAAGTCGGGCAGGATCAGGTCGACGCCGGGCTGGTCGTCCTCGGGGAAGAGCACCCCGCAGTCGACGATCAGCAGACGGCCGTCGAATTCGAAGACGGTCATGTTGCGGCCGACTTCGCCGATCCCGCCGAGCGCGACCACGCGCAAGGCGCCTTCGGGCAGCGCGGGCGGCGGGGTGGTCGGTCCGGGTCCGGTTGGCAATGAACTCACCGAGGCATGGTCCCTACGCTGGTATGTGAGGTCGGCGCCGTGTAGGCCGCCGCTGAATCTGCTTGTGCCACTCGTGCACCATGCCAGTCACTGGCGGCGCTTTCGCCGAGCGGCACGCCCCCCTGGGCGAGATCCGCGGAAATCGCCTGGAGCTGCTCGTCGCTCGCGGCCACGATGGGCAGCCGCGGGTCGCCGATGTCGAATCCGCGCAGCTTCAGGGCCGCCTTCGAGAACGCGACCCCGCCGACGCGGGACATCGCCCGCAGGACCGGCAGCATGCCACGGTGGTTGGTGCGCGCGGTGGAGGTGTCACCGGACTCGTAGGCGTCCATCATGCCGCGGATGCGGCCCGCCACGACGTGCCCGATCACGCTGACCACGCCCGCGCCGCCGACCGAGACCCACGGCAGGTTGAGGCCGTCGTCGCCGGAGTAGTAGGCGAGCTGCGAGTTCGCGATGACCTCGGAGCCGGCGATCAGGTCGCCCTTGGCGTCCTTGACCGCGAGGATGCGCGGATGCTCGGCGAGCCGCAGCAGCGTGTCGACCTCGATGGGCACGATCGAGCGCGGCGGGATGTCGTAGAGCATCACCGGCAGGCCGGAGGCGTCGGCGACCGTGGTGAAGTGCGCGTAGAGCCCGGCCTGGCTGGGCCGCGAGTAGTACGGCGTGACGACGAGGATGCCGTGGGCGCCCGCCGCTTCGGCCTGCTTCGCCTGCTCGATGCTGTGCGCGGTGTTGTTCGTGCCCGCCCCGGCGACGATCGTCGCGCGGTCACCGACGGCTTCGACGACGGCGCGGACCAGCTCGGCCTTCTCGGCGTCGGTGGTGGTGGGGCTCTCCCCCGTCGTGCCGTTCACGACGAGACCGTCGTTGCCCAGTTCCACGAGGTGTTCGGCCAGCTCCTGCGCCCGCTTCAGGTCCAGCGCCCCGTCGGCGTCGAAGGGGGTGGCCATCGCGGTGAGCACGCGCCCGAACGGTCTTCCCGGCGCTGCGGTAGGTGGAGTGGACATGCTGTGAAGGTACCTCCTGCGAGCGCCGAACCCTTGCCGACGTGGTCGTTCCCGTCGAATGCGGGAGATTTTCCGCGACGAAGGCGAACTCGGCGCAAACTCTCTGTGAGCTATTTGACCTTGGTCGTGATCTGCGAGGGGATCTGGCTCCCGTCGGTCTTGGCGAGCAGGCAGTAGTAGCCCCGCGAGTAGCTGCGGTCCTCTTCGCCGGGCGGCCGCTTCCACTCGGCTTCGGTCGGGACGAGCGCCCGCCAGGTCAGCGACGCCCGCTGCGCCGCGGGCACGACGTTCGAGTTGAAGGTCGCCGAGCAGGTCGCCTCGGCGATCCGGTTGACCGTTTCCGCGCCCGGGTATTCGGCGATCTTCGCGTCGTCGTCGCTGGGGGACTCGACTTCGAGCAGGGCCCGTTTGGAGAAGATCTCCAGCAGGTGGTCCTTGTCGCAGCTGACCCCGTCGTTCAGGTTGATGCCCTCTCTGAGCGGCACGTTGTAGCAGTCCCCGGACGAACCGAGTTTGACCTGGCCGTTGATGCCGTAGGTCAGCGTCGGCTGCGCCTGTGAACTCCCCTCGGGCGCGGCCATCCAGCGGCCGAGGAAGATCCCGCCGACCAGCGCGCCGATCACGGCCACCGCGGCGAGGCTGAGCCACAACGGGCGCAGGTTGCGCTTCGCCTCGGGCGCCGGGGCGAGCCGGGTCATCGGCTGGCCGGACTGCGGCATCATCGCCGTGCCGCCCGAAGGCGGCGTGGGCTGGGCCTGCACGCCTTGCGCGGCCGCGAGCAGGCTGCGCACCTGGTCGTAGGACATCCGCGCCTCGGGTTTGGTGACCAGCAGGCCGAGGATCGCGGCGGCCAGCGGGCCCTGGACCCGGGTCAGGTACGGCGCCTCGGTCATGATCGCGTGCAGCGTCGCCGCGGTGGTCGACCGTTCGAACGCGACGATGCCTTCCGCGGCGAAGAACAGCGTCGTGCCCAGCGACCAGAGGTCGGATTCCGGCATCGCGTCGCGGCCCTCGACCCGTTCCGGCGCCATGAACGCGGGCGAGCCGACGATCATGCCGCTGGTGGTCAGGCGCGGGTCGTCGGCGGCGTGCGCGATACCGAAGTCGGTGAGTTTCACCCGGCCGTCCGGCGCGACCATGATGTTCGCGGGTTTGACGTCGCGGTGCACGATCCCGGCGGCGTGCGCGGCCCGCAACGCGGACAGCACCCGCTCCCCCACCAGCGCGACCTGCTGCGCGGGCAGCGGACCGCGGTCGCGCACCAGGTCGGCCAGCGTCGGCGCCTCGACCAGCTCCATCACGATGTAGGTGGCGCCGTTCTCGGTGACGACGTCGTACACGGTGACGACGGCCGGATCGTTGAGGCGACCGCCGGAGCGGACCTCGCGCAGCATCCGCTCCGACAGCACCGAGGCGTCCTCGGGGGCGTTCGGGAACTTCAGCTCCTTGATCGCCACCTGGCGGCCGATCACCTGGTCCTGCGCACGCCAGACGATGCCCATCCCGCCGCGGCCGAGCTCGCCCAGCAGGGCGTATCGGCCGGCGACGATCCGCGCGCCGGTGGCCTGCTGCGTCTGCTGGGGCGGCCCGTACGGACGGGTCTGTTCGTCGGTCAAGGTTCGGTGCTCCTTCGGTTCGCGCAGGATGCTAACTCGGACCCGTTCGCGTCCCGAAAGGTTCCTTCGCCCGGCTGATGGATCAGACCGTGACCTCGTGCCCGGCCTCCCGGAGCGCCTTCACCGCGCGCTCCAGTTCGGCGGCCCGGACCAGCACGTGGTCGGTGTCGAATGTGGACATCGAGAACAGCGCCACGCCGGCGGCGGCGAGCTCGCTCGACAACGCCGCGATGATGCCGGTCAGCGTGAACGCGAGCGGTCCGCGGACCGACAGCAGCCGCCAGCCGTCCTCGACGGTGGCCCCGGCCGGCGCGAGACCGGCCGGGCAGATCACCGACAGCTCTTCCGGCGTCCGGGTGAGGGAGATCAGCACCGGCTCGCCGGGGTCGAGCAGGTTCGCCGGAACCGGCGCGTCCGGGGCGAGGCGGGCGACCGCGTACTCGCCGGGCCGGACGTCGATCGCGAGGCGTCGCATCAGCCCTCGAGAACCTTCGGGCTGGACGCGACCTCGGTGCCGTCGGGCAGCGCGGAGATGGTGAAGTCCGCGAAGACGTTGCCGGAGGCCTTCTGCAGCTCGCGCAGGCAGTCGATGGCCAGGGCGCGGATTTCGACGTCGGCGTGCTCGGTGGCGCGCATCGCGATGAAGTGCCGCCAGGCACGGTAGTTGCCGGTGACCACGATGCGGGTCTCGGTCGCGTTCGGCAGCACGGCGCGGGCGGCCTGGCGGGCCTGCTTACGGCGCAGGGTGGCGCTCGGCACGTCGGCGAACTTCTCCTCCAGCCCGGCGAGCAGTTCGGTGTAGGCGTCGACCGCGGCCTGCGAGGCGGCGAGGAACTTCGCGTGCAGCTCCGGGTCCTGCGCGATGACGTCGGGCTCGACGAACGCGGCGTCGCGCTCCGGCACGTAGCGCTGCGAGAGCTGCGAGTAGGAGAAGTGACGGTGGCGGATCAGCTCGTGCGTCAGCGACCGGGAGATGCCGGTGATGTAGAAGCTGACGGAGCCGTGCTCCAGCACCGACAGGTGGCCGACGTCGATGATGTGCTCGAGGTAGCCGGCGTTGGTGGCCGTCTTCGGGTTCGGCTTCTTCCAGGACTGGTAGCAGGCCCGGCCCGCGAATTCGGCCAGCGCCTCACCACCGTCGGCATCGGTCGACCACGGTACGTCGGACGGCGGGAAGAACTCCGTCTTCGCGATCAGTTGAACCTTGGGTGACACGGTCTCGGCCACGTTCGCACTCCTTTTCGACCCCTGCTCCACGACTCCGGGCAGCGTAACCGTAAGCAGGTTTGACGCCGGGGCGACATCACGGTGACGTCAGGTCTCCTTGACGTGACATCACAGTGACGTCATAGTGGTGTCATGGATCTGACGCCGTACATCACAAGCCTTCGCGAGGACCTCGCGAACACGGCTTCGGCCGGCGACGAGCAGACGCGGCGCGCTGCCGCGCTGCTGTCGTCGGCGCTGGAGCCCGCCGCCCGGCTGACCATCATGAACGCCCTCGCCGACCTCGCCGCCGAAGTGACTTCGGCGCTGCCGGGGCACGTCGTCGACGTCCGGCTCGACGGCCGCGACGTGCGCGTCGTCGTCACGGGGGCGGGTGAGGGCGCCGAGCAGTCCGCGCCCCGCACCGATGCGCCGCGGGAGACCCCGCGCGCGCCCAAGGTGGACACGGGCGACATCACCCGGATCACCTTGCGCCTGTTCGAGCAGGTCAAGGGCCAGGCCGAAGCCGCGGCCGCCTCGCAGGGCGTTTCGCTGAACACGTTCGTCTCGCAGGCCGTCCAGGGCGCGCTGGGCAAGAGCGGGAGCGAGCACTGGCAGCACAAGCAGAAGCCTGGCGGCGGTGCCGGTTCGCACCTGCACGGCTGGGTCCAGGGCTGAGGGGGACGGACATGACCGAGGAAAGCATTCCCGCCGGTGAAGAGACCGTGCGCGTCGAGGACTTCGAGGCCGAGGGCCCGATCGAGGTCGACGTGAGCGTGGCCATCGGCCGGGTGACCATCGAACTGACCGACGGGAACGGGGTCCACACCGAGGTCCGCCGGGACGGCGGCGAACAGCAGCCGTGGGTGGACGGTATGACGAGCCTGCTCAGCTGGGTCGGGGAACGTTTCGGCGACCAGCTCGGCGGTTCACCGGTGGGGTCGGCGGGCGCCGTGGGTGACGCCGTGGCGCAGACACGGATCGAGAAGGTCGGCAACCGGCTGGTCGTCCAGGCGCCGAAGGCCTGGCAGCTGAAGAACGTCCCGCTCGCCGTGACCGTCCGGGCACCCGCCGGTTCGCATCTGGAGGTGCGGGCCGGGGCGGCCGACGTGACGGTCACCGGCTCCGCCGGACGGGCCGACCTCATGACCGGCGCGGGCAAGATCGCGCTCGAACGAGCCAACGGTTCGGCGATCGTCCGCACCGGCACCGGCGACATCAAGCTCGGGCCGACCCTGTCCGGTCTCCAGCTGCGTACCGGCAGCGGCTCCGTCGAGGCGGCGTCGGTGAGCGGTTCGGCCACGGTCGCGACCGGCACGGGTGACGTCTGGCTCGGCGAGGTCGCGGGCGAGGTCCTGGCGCGCACCGGCAGCGGTTCCCTCTCGGTGGCGGACGCCGCTTCCGGGACGCTGGAACTGACCACCGGATCGGGTGAGGTCCGCGTCGGGATCCGCGGTGGTGTCCAGGCGGAGATCGACCTCTCGTCGACGACCGGATCGGTGTCGAGCGAACTGGAGGTCGCGGACAGCGCGCCTTCGGAGGTCTCGCTGAAGGTGCGGGCGCGCACCGGCACGGGTGACGCGGTGGTGACCAGCGCGGCCGGCTGAGCCGCGGTCTGCAGGGGGATCGAGGGACCTTTGCTCGCACTTTTCCACGGGGGTGGGAGCAAAGGTCCCTTGCTCATTTCAGGTGCTCGCGAACGGCCGCCAGATGGACATCGGTGATGCCCGTGCGCGGATCGACCCGCACCAGGTGCGTGGCCGTCCCGTCCCGCCGGGAAAGGAACGCGTCCCTGGCGGCGGGATACAGGTCGAAATCGTCATCGAGCCAGACGAGAGGGCGCGGCCCGGCGTAGCGGGCGACTTCGCCTGGTTCCCCCAGGTGGTCGCCCAGACCAGTTCCGCGTTCCCGGCCGCGTCGAGCAGCGCCGTCCCGTGGCCTGGGTTGAGCCACATCCGCGGTGGATGCCGCCTGCTCCAGCCCCGGATCCGGAACATGTGCTCGATGCCCGAAGCCGCCGGGACCTTCACTCGAAAACGGCCGTTGATGAAGGATTTGGGACGTTGAATGCCCCAAATCCTTCACGGACCTCCCCGCGAGAAGCGCCGACGCTATGAAAGGTCCTTTCCTTGCAAAATTTGCAAGGAAAGGACCTTTCATAGCGTTCGCGAAGTTCAGCGCACGAGGCGCGAGAGCACCGGAGCGAGATCGCCCCGCTCCCCCACCGCGACCCCGTCCAGCCCCTGCCATTCCGCCATCAGCCGCAGCTCGCCCGCCAGCTCACTGGCGACCCGCGCGACATCCACCCCAGGCTCGGCGAAGGCGCCCTGGACGCGAAGCACCCCGGCGGCGCGATCGCATTTGAGGTCGACCCGGCCGACGAGTTCGCCGTCGAGCAGGAACGGGAACACGTAGTACCCGTAGATCCGCTTCGGCTCGGGCACGTAGATCTCGATGCGGTAGAAGAAGTCGAAGATGCGCTCGGTGCGGGCGCGTTCCCAGATCAGCGGGTCGAAGGGCGACAGCAGTGCCCGGCCGGTGACCGACCGCGGCGCTTTCGCCGCGACGTGCCGGTACGCCGGGGCGGGCCAGCCGTCCACGGTCACCGGTTCCAGCACACCCGCCTCGACCAGTTCCGCCACCGCCCGCTTGCTGACGTCGGGGCCCAGCCGGTAGTAGTCCCGCAGATCCGGTTCGGTGCCGATGCCCAGCGCGACGGCCGCGCGGGTGATCAGTTCGCGGGCGCCTTCCTCCGGGCTCACGGTCCGCGACAGGATCTCCGGCGGGACGACGCGTTCGGTCAGGTCGTACAGCCGCTCGAACGACCGGCGCGTGCCGGTGGTCAGCTGCCCCATGCCGAAAAGCCACTCGCAGGCCTTTTTGACCTCGGACCGCTCCCACCACGAACCGGGCCTCGAACCGCCCGACTTGCCCTCCAGCGCGCGCTCGATGCCACCCGCACCGATCGGTCCCTGTTCCTTGATCACGGTCAGGATGTCGTCCACCAGCTGCGGCGTCTGGTCCAGCACCCGCGCGTAGTTCGTCCACCAGCCCATGCGCTTCGCCCCGGACCGGATGAGCGGCCAGTCCGCCACCGGCAGCAGGCTCGCCTCGTGCGCCCAGGATTCGACCAGCATCCGGGGTTTGCGCGCGGAATGGGACCAGGCCGCGTCGTCCACCAGCGTGGGCTCGTACGCGCCGAGCCGGGAGAACAACGGCATGTAGTGCGCGCGGACCGCGACGTTCACCGAATCCAGTTGCAGCAACTGGATCCGCGACAGGACGCGCTGCAGATGCCTCCTCGTCACCGCTCCACCGGGACGCGCGTCGGCGAACCCTTGTGCGGCCAGGGCGATCCGGCGCGCGACCGGACCGCTGATGGTCGTAGTGCTCATCGTGCGCATGCTGCCATCCACCACCGACAGTTTTCGGCGACACCGCTAATCTGCGCAGCATGGCCGCCGCCGAAGTCCGCCCAGCAGTCGTGTCCGACGCCCCCGAGATCGCCCGCATCCAGCGCGATACCTGGCGAAGCGCCTACACGGAGCTGCTCGGCGAAGCGGCTGTCGCCGGGCTCGACATCGAAGAGCTCGAAAAAACCTGGACCGAGACGATCGAGTACCCGGGCACACGTGTCTTCCTCGCCACCGAAGGCGAGTTCACCGTCGGCTTCTGCGTCGTCGGCCGCGCGCCGGTGAGCGAGGTCGCCACGGCCGACGGATCGCTGCCCGACGACGCTTCGACGACGGCGCTCATCGCCTCGCTGCTGGTCGAGCCGCGCTGGGGACGCCGTGGGCACGCGGGACGGTTGCTGGCCAACGCGTCCGCCTGGCTGCGCGAAGACGGCGCCACCCGCGGGATCAGCTGGGTCGCCCAGACCGATCACGCGTCACTGGGCTTCTTCCGCCGCGCGGGCTGGTCGCCCGACGGGACCGTCCGCATCCTCGACACCGGAAGCACGAACGTGCGCGAAGTCCGCCTCACCGGCGGCCTCGACCTCGAGCTCACTCCCTGACTTCGCGAACACGACCCAGCGCATCACCGAGTACATGAACACGCCTTCGCACGCCCCGGCGATGAGCCGGGACAGGCGGTAGTCGACGCCGAGCGCGGCCAATCCCGCGCCGACGCCGAGCAGGAACGCCACGTAGTTGATGACGATCGCGATGACGTACAGCACCGCCTGCCTGCCGACGGGCGCGTGCGAGCGGAAGTTCATGCTGCGGTTCAGCACGAAGCTCAGCCCGAACGCCGTCGCGTAGGCGAGCGTGATCGCCAGCCACACCGGCAGGCCGAGCCAGCCGCGGAGCAGGGTCAGCAGGATCAGGTCGACCCCGAAGGTGAACCCGTTGATGAGCGCGAAACCGAGGAAACTCGGCGCCACCAGCCGGGAAAGCCCGAAGGGGAGGCGCCGCACCACGGCCGCGCAGAAGTCGGCGAAGCGATCCGCGAAACCCTTGCCGCGGACCGCGTCGTGCACGTCGGCCACGACTCCAGCATGGCAGCGGCAGGTGGCCGCGAGCCGACGAACAGGTGATCTTCTGGTGCGGCCCCGAGGCCGGGAACGGGGGCTGGCCCCAGTGCGTCCAGGTTTTCAGCTGATAACTTGGAGAGGACGAAGATAACGGGGAGGCAACGATGGTGGGCTGGTTGCTCCTGTCGTTCGGCGTCGCCTTCGGCTCCGCGATCCTCCCCGTGGTCAGCATCGAGATGTTCCTCATCGGCCTGTGCGCGAGCCAGCCGACGCTGCCGTGGCTGCTGCTCGGTGCCATCGTCGCGGCCGGTCAGGTGGGTGGGAAGACGCTCTACTACCTCGCCGCGAAGGGCACGATCAAGCTGCCGAAACCGCTGCACGACCGCCTGCACCGCGAGCGGCCACCGACCCCGCGCCGGGAACGGTGGCGGGCGCGCACCAAGAAGATGCGTGCCCGGCTCGACGCCTTGCGTGAGCGGTGCCATCGGCATCCGCATTGGATGGCGGGCACATACGGGGTGAGTTCGGTCGTCGGGCTGCCGCCGTACATGGCCACGAGTGTGCTCGCGGGCCTGGTGCGGATGCCGCTGGCGACCTTCCTGGCCACCGGTTTCGTGGGCCGCTGGCTGCGGTTCAGCCTGCTGGCCGCCTCACCCGCCCTGTTCGCGGGCTGGTTCCACTACTGACCTCACGCATTTAGTCCTCTGGATGCGTGAACGCCCACTCCCGCATTTCGTCCTCTAAGTGCGGGAGGCGGCTTCGAGTTCCACGGCGCGCCGCATGGTCGCGCGGGCCCGTTTCCGGTCCCCGGCGATCTCGTACGCGTACGCCAGCCGGTACCAGACGCGCCAGTTCTCCTGATCCGCCTCGACCTCGGCGCGGCGTTCGTCGAACCAGGCGTCCGCGGCGTCGCGATCCACCCGGCCCGAAGGCCGCCGCGGCAGATCGGAGACGTCGGGAAGGCCGCCTTCCTCATCCAGCCGCCGCGAGAGCCGCTGGATCTGGACGCCGGAACGCCAGGTGGTGACGATGATCCAGATCCCGAGCACGGGCAGCAGCAGGACGCCGATGCCGAAGATCACCGGCACCGTCTCGCCGGTGCGCAGCAACGCGATGGCCCGGCCCGCCAGCAGGACGACGTAGACGGCGAGCGCCGCCGTCATCACCAGCGCGAAGTTGCGGGCCCTCACAGGTCGAGGATGTTCTCGAGACCGACCGTGAGGCCGGGCCGGGTGAGCACCGAGCGCACGCCGAGCAGCACGCCCGGCATGAACGACGTGCGGTGCAGCGAATCGTGCCGGATGGTCAGGGTCTCCCCCTCGCCGCCGAACAGGATCTCCTCGTGCGCCACCAGCCCGGGGAGCCGGACCGAGTGCACGCGGACGTCGTCGACGAGCGCGCCGCGGGCACCGTCCACTTCGGACGTCGTCGCGTCTTCACCGGGAGCGAGACCGGCTTCCGCGCGGGCTTCGCCGATCAGCCGCGCGGTGTGCGCGGCGGTGCCGGAGGGCGCGTCGGCCTTGCGGTTGTGGTGCAGTTCGATGACCTCGGCCGAGTTGTAGAACCGCGCCGCCTGCTGGGCGAACCGCATCGCCAGCACCGCGCCGAGCGCGAAGTTCGGCGCGATGAGCACGCCGAGCGAAGGGTCGGCGGCGAGCCACGAGCGCAGCTTCTCCAGCCGCTCCTCGCTGAACCCGGTGGTGCCGACCACGGCGTGGATCCCGTTGCCGGTCAGGAACTCGAGGTTGTCCATCACCGCTTCGGGGTGGGTGAAGTCGACGACGACCTGCGCCTGCTTGAGCGCCGCGAAGTCGTCACCGGCGTCGAGCGCGGCGACGAGCTCCATGTCGTCGGCGCCGTTGACGGCGTTCACCACTTCCTGGCCCATCCGGCCGCGTGCGCCCAGCACGCCGACGCGAATCCCAGCGGTCATGATGCGATCACCTCGTGCAGATCGTCCGGAAGGTCGTCGGCGTGAGCGTACGGCCCGACCACCGCCGCCGCCGAGACGCCACCAGGGCGGGCGAGCAGAGTGCGAGCGAGCGCACAGACCTCTTCGGTGGTGACGGCGTCGATCCGCGCCACCGTGTCGTCGACGCCGAGATAGCGGCCGTAGTTCAGTTCGTTCTTGCCGATCCGCGACATCCGCGACGAGGTGTCTTCCAGGCCGAGCACGAGCCCGCCCCGCAGCTGTCCCTTCGCCCGCGCGACCTCGGCTTCGCTCAGCCCGTCCTTGCCGACGAGTTCGAGCACCTCGCGGATCACGCCGGCGACCTCGCCGAGCTTCTCCGGCTGGCAACCGGCGTACACGGCCATGTGCCCGGCGTCGGCGTAGCTCGCGACGGACGAATACACCTGGTACGCCAGGCCGCGCTTCTCGCGGACCTCCTGGAACAGCCGCGAGCTCATCCCGCCGCCGAGCGCGGCGTTGAGCACCGACTGCGCGAACCGCCGGTCGTCGTGCCGCGACAGCGAACGCAGGCCGAGCATCACGTGCGCCTGCTCGGTGTCGTCGGTGTGCAGCGCGAGTTTCGGCGCCATCGCGATCCGCGCCCGTCCGCCCCGCGGCGGGACGGGGGTCGCCGTTCCGGTCAGCCGGTTCCGCAAAGCCTTGCGCACCAAGCGAAGCACCTGGCCGTGCTCGATGTTCCCGGCGACCGCGAGCACCATCCGCGGCAGTGTGTAGCGGCGCCGGTAGAACCCGCGCAGCGCCGAAGCGGACATCTCGATGATGGACTTCTCACTGCCGAGCACCGGACGGCCGAGCGCGTGGTTGCCCAGGATCGCGCCGACGAACGTCTCGTGCAGCAGGTCTTCGGGGTCGTCGTCGCGCATCGAGATCTCTTCGAGCACGACACTGCGCTCGGTCTCGACGTCCTTGTCCGTGCACAGCGCCTCGAACACGACGTCGGTGACGAGGTCCATCGCGAGCGGCAGGTCCTCGTCGAGCACCTGCGCGTAGTAGCAGGTGTGCTCCTTCGCGGTGAACGCGTTGAACTCCCCGCCGACCGCGTCGATCTCTTCGGCGATCTGGGTGGCGTCCCGGTTCGTGGTGCCCTTGAACAGCAGGTGTTCGAGGTAGTGCGCCGCGCCCTCGACCGACGACGGCTCGTCGCGCGAGCCGACGCCGACCCACAGCCCGACCGTCGCCGAACGGGACGCGGGGACGTGTTCGGTGATGACCCGGAGGCCACCGGCCAGCACACTGCGCTTGACCACCGCGCCGTCCGAAGTGGACTCCAGCGTGCGGGTGCTGCCGACGGGCTGTTCGTGCCCGGGAACCTGACGAGCCAACGGATTCCTTACTCACATGTCAGGAAAGGGTCGTTCAGGACGAAAAATGTCCTGAACGACCCTTTCCTGACGTTTCACATCGGTCCAGCCAGGACTACTACGCGTCGGCCTTCGGGGCCTCGGCCTTGTCACCCTCGGCGGGCTTCTCGGCGGCTTCCTCGTCCTTGACCACGATCAGGCTGATCTTGCCGCGGTTGTCGATGTCGGCGATCTCGACGCGGAGCTTGTCGCCCACGTTGACCACGTCCTCGACCTTGGCGATCCGCTTGCCGTTGCCCAGCTTCGAGATGTGCACCAGGCCGTCCTTGCCCGGCAGCAGCGAGACGAACGCGCCGAACGCGGCCGTCTTCACCACGGTGCCGAGGAAGCGCTCGCCGACCTTGGGCAGCTGCGGGTTGGCGATGGCGTTGATCTTGTCGATCGCCGCCTCCGCCGACGGGCCGTCGGCCGCGCCCACGTAGATCGTGCCGTCGTCCTCGATGGAGATGTCGGCGCCGGTCTCCTCGGTGATCGAGTTGATCATCTTGCCCTTCGGGCCGATGACCTCGCCGATCTTGTCCACCGGGATCTTCACGCTGGTGACGCGCGGCGCGTACGGGCTCATCTCGTCCGGGCCGTCGATCGCCTCGGCGATGACCTCCAGGATGGTGAGGCGAGCGTCCTTCGCCTGCTTCAGCGCGGCCGCGAGGACCTCCGACGGGATGCCGTCGAGCTTCGTGTCGAGCTGCAGCGCGGTGATGATGTCCTTGGTGCCGGCGACCTTGAAGTCCATGTCGCCCATGGCGTCTTCGGCGCCCAGGATGTCGGTCAGCGCGACGTAGCGGGTCTCGCCGTCGACCTCGTCGGAGATGAGGCCCATGGCGATGCCGGCGACCGGCGCCTTCAGCGGGACACCCGCGTTCAGCAGCGCCATGGTCGAGGCGCAGACCGAGCCCATCGAGGTGGAACCGTTGGAGCCCAGCGCCTCGGAGACCTGGCGGATCGCGTACGGGAACTCGTCCCGCTTCGGCAGGACCGGCACGAGGGCGCGCTCGGCGAGCATGCCGTGGCCGATCTCGCGCCGCTTCGGCGAACCGACGCGGCCGGTCTCGCCGGTGGAGAACGGCGGGAAGTTGTAGTGGTGCAGGTACCGCTTCGTGGTCTCCGGGGAGAGCGAGTCGATCTGCTGCTCCATGCGGAGCATGTTCAGCGTGGTGACGCCCAGGATCTGGGTCTCACCGCGCTCGAACAGCGCGGAACCGTGCGCCCGCGGGATCACGGCGACCTCGGCGGCGAGCGAGCGGATGTCGGTCAGGCCGCGGCCGTCCATGCGGATCTTGTCCGTGAGGACGCGCTTGCGCATGATCTTCTTCGACAGGGCCTTGAACGCCGCGCCGATCTCCTTCTCGCGGCCCTGGAAGGCTTCGCCCTCGCCCAGGCCGATCTTCTCCAGCACCGCGGCCTTGACCTGGTCGGTCGCGTTGTCGCGGTCCTGCTTGCCCGCGATGGTCAGGGCGTTCGCGAGGTCGTCGGTCGCGATGGAGGCGACGGCGTCGTACGCGTCCTGCTCGTAGGCGAGGAAGACCGGGAACTCACCGGTCGGCTTGGCGGCCAGCTCGGCCAGCTGCTGCTGGGCCTCGCACAGCACCTTGATGAACGGCTTCGCGGCCTCGAGGCCCTCGGCGACGGCGACCTCATCCGGCGCCTTGCCACCGGCGGCGATCAGGTCGAGGGTCTGCTCGGTGCCCTCGGCCTCGACCATCATGATGGCGACGTCGTCACCGACGATGCGGCCGGCGACCACCATGTTGAAGGTGGCCTCTTCCAGCTGCTTCCAGGTCGGGAACGCGACCCACTGGCCCTCGATCAGCGCGACGCGGACGCCGCCGACCGGGCCCGAGAACGGCAGGCCGGCGATCTGCGTCGACGCCGAGGCCGCGTTGATCGCGAGGACGTCGTACGGGTCCTCCGGGTTGAGGCTCTGGACGGTGATGACGACCTGGATCTCGTTGCGGAGACCGTCGGCGAACGACGGGCGCAGCGGCCGGTCGATCAGGCGGCAGGTCAGGATCGCGTCGGTCGACGGGCGGCCCTCGCGACGGAAGAACGCGCCGGGGATGCGTCCGGCGGCGTACATCCGCTCCTCGACGTCCACGGTCAGCGGGAAGAAGTCGAAGTGGTCCTTCGGGTGCTTCGACGCGGTGGTCGCCGAGAGCAGCATGGTCTCTTCGTCGAGGTACGCGACGACGGCGCCGGCGGCCTGACGGGCCAGGCGGCCGGTCTCGAAGCGAACGGTGCGGGTGCCGAAACGGCCGTTGTCGATCACGGCTTCGGTTTCGTGCACGGTGACTCCGGTGGAGTCGGTCATAGGGTGTATCTCCTCTTTTGATCCTCTGTAACGGCGCGAGTCTCCCACCCTGGGACCTGTTTCGCCTGCGGACGCTCGAGGAGTGAGGCCGGTCTTCGATCGAAGCCCCCGGGCCGTTGCCCGGGAACCACTACCGAGGACCGGCGGACGGTTCCTCGTGCGCGCTCGCGCCGCGTGTTTCTGTACTTGGACCGAGGGGGAGCGACCGCAGTGGTCACTCCCCCTCGGGTTCGAGCTATCGGCGCAGGCCGAGACGCTGGATCAGCGCACGGTAACGCTCGATGTCCACCTTCATCACGTAGTTCAGCAGCCGGCGGCGGCGGCCGACCAGCAGCAGAAGCCCGCGACGGGAGTGGTG
Organism: Amycolatopsis sp. SB7-3; assembly: GCF_041021335.1. Classification (NCBI taxonomy): domain Bacteria; kingdom Bacillati; phylum Actinomycetota; class Actinomycetes; order Pseudonocardiales; family Pseudonocardiaceae; genus Amycolatopsis; species Amycolatopsis sp. SB7-3. The sequence goes on along the minus strand of NZ_JBFPJQ010000006.1, from coordinate 268,403 downwards.
GTCGTGCTTGTGAGCCTTGAGGTGCTCGGTGAGGCCGACGATGCGCTTGGTCAGCAGCGCGACCTGGGCCTCCGGGGATCCGGTGTCCGAGTCGTGCACGCCGTACTCGGCAAGGATCGACTTCTTCTCTTCGGTGGACAAAGCCACAGTGGTGCTCCTAGATACTCTGTGCCGTGCGGCCCGGACGATGCTTCACGCCGGGTGAGACGGTCACGGCCGCCACGGACTGCAGCCGGACCCAATCATCGAGGTTACCAGCCTCGTGATCAGCGGCTTCAGTCGCGGGCGTGGTTCAACGCGTACGACCGGATCACCCGGTAGCGCGAGACGCCCTGCTCACGGTCACTGCTCATCAGAACGGCCTCGGTCGCCGTCCAAGTCTCACTGGTGAACCCGGCCAGCCGCTCCTCCCACGCGCTCGCGGCGTCCGGCCGGTCGCGGGGGAAGCGGGCCAGGGTCAGGTGGGCCACGTACGGCCTGCCCTCACTCTCCGCGCCGGCCCGCAGGGCCAGCTCGTGGAGCCCGGTTCCGGACACACTCAACCACAGGACCCCGGGGAATGTCGCGGCCTTTTCCAGCCGGAGGTCGAGCGGGCCCGCGTCCGCCAGCCGTCCGGCGAGCCAATCGCCTCGTTCCGCCGGGTCGTCCGCGCCGTAGAAACCGAGGGTGACGTGCCAGTCCTCCCGCGGCGACCAGCGGAAACCGTCGCCTCCGGGAGTGCCCACCGCGGCGGCGACCCGGTCGAGGACGCCGTCCGGCGGGATCAGCGCGCTGAAGAGGGTCACGAGCCGTTCTTGGCCGCCCGGCGCAGCAGATCCGCCAGCGACGGGAAATCTTCGTCGAGCAGCTTCGCGGCCTCGGTGAGGTCTTCGTCCTCGCCGATGTCCCGCAGCGCGGCGAGCACGCCCTGGTCGTCGGCGACGGCGCCGACCGGGATGCTGTCCCGGCCCACCGTCGGCCGCGAATCGCGGACGTCTTCCAGCGCCTCCTGCATGGCCTTGCGGTCGCCCGCGGCGACCGCGGGGACGAGCACCTTGCGCTCCAGCATGATCATCTTGGCGAGGACGACCGGGTTCCCGATCTTCGCGCGACGGCCGCTCATCACCTGGCTGAGCATGGGGGCGCTGATGCCGAGGACCTCGGCGAGGAAGGCCTGGGAGATGTCGAAGGCGACGACCAGTCTCCGCACGCGATCGCCGAGCGGTTCCCCGTACCACTCCTTCTGCAGCGCTATGTTCCGCTGGACGATCTTGTGGTCCTCCACCTGGTCCGCTCCCCTAACCCCATCGAACGCCATGCGCGCGGTCCGTGACATCTTGCCACCGGAACGCACCCAGGCGGGCGTGTTTGTCGATTCTCGTCCGGCCGTGGCCGGGTCCGGTCAGTCCTGCTCGCCGAGCATTTCCCTGGTCCGCGCGACGTCCTCGTCGATCTGCTTCACCAGACCTTCCGACGTCGTGAACCGGACCTGATCCCGCAGCTTGGCGACGAAATCGAGCGAAACGTGCTGTCCGTAGAAATCCTCGTCGATGTCGAGGACGAAGGCCTCGACGGTGCGCTCCCGCCCGGAGAAGGTCGGATTGGTCCCGACGGACACGGCGGCGCGCAACCGGCGGCCGGAATCCGACGAACGAGTGAACCAAGCGCTGTAGACACCGTCGGCGGGCACCGCCGCGAAACGCGGTGTCGACAGGTTCGCCGTCGGGTAGCCGAGGTCGTGCCCCCGGCCGTCGCCCCGGACGACGATGCCCTCCAGCCGATGCGGCCTCCCGAGTGCCTCGGACGCCGCCACGACGTCCCCCGCGTCGATGCACGAGCGGACGTAGGTCGAGGAGAACGTGATGTCGTTGTCCGCCTGCTCCTGCGCGAGCAGCCCCTGCAGTTCCGCCCCCTGCGCCACGAAACCGAACCGCTTCCCCAGCGTGCGGAGCAGGGCGACGTCACCGGCCGCCTTGGCGCCGAAGGTGAAGTTCTCCCCCACGATCACCGCGGCCGCGTGCAGTTTGTCCACCAGTACCTCGTGGACGAACTCGTGCGCCGTCAGCCGCGACAGCTCCAGGGTGAACGGCAGCACGCAGAAGACATCCGCCCCCAGGCCCTCGACCAGTTCCGCCTTGCGGCGCAACGTGGTCAGCTGCGCGGGATGGCTGCCCGGCCGGATCACCTCCGACGGATGCGGGTCGAAGGTGAGCACCACGCTCGGCACGCCGCGTTCGGCGGCGGCGCGGACCGTCCTCGAAATCAGCTCCTGATGACCGCGGTGCACGCCGTCGAAGACGCCGATCGTCACCACGCACCGTCCCCAGCTCCCGGGGAGGTCACCCAAACCACGCCAACGCTGCACTTCTAGCCCCGTCTCCCTAGGCCCGGCTCCGTGCACCACCCTAGGCGGGCAGCAACACGACCACCGACCGGGCCAGTTCGCCTTCGTCCGCGGCGAGCGCGAGCACCCGGCCGTCCGGTCCGAACATCCCGTACGTGCCCGCGATCCCGGCCGCGGGCACCCTCTGTCCATATCGGACCGCCTGCGCCGTGCGGGCGTCCAGATCGCGGCGCGGGAACGCCGCGGCGACGGCGGCGTCGAGGTCCAGCGACAGCTCCGGCTTGTCTTCGAGCTGGTCGAGGGTGCGGGCCTTGGCGAGGGTGAACGGCCCGACCGTGGTGCGCCGCAACGCGAGCAGATGTCCGCCGGCGCCCAGTCCGGCGCCGAGATCGCGGGCCAGCGCCCGGACGTAGGTCCCCGACGAACACTCGACGATCGCGTCGAGTTCGATCCGGCCCGCCTCGCGGCGCGTGGCGAGCAGATCGAAGCGGTGCACGGTGACCGGACGCGGCGGGATCACGACCTCTTCACCCGCCCGGACGCGGGCGTACGCGCGCTTGCCGTCGATCTTGACCGCGCTGACCGCGCTCGGCACCTGCTGGATGTCGCCGGTCAGCGCGGCGATCCCGGCGGCGATCGCTTCGTCGGTGATCTTCTCGACGACCTCCGGGGCGGCTTCGGCGATCGGCTCGCCCTCGGCGTCGTCGGTCGTGGTGGACAGTCCCAAGGAGAGGGTCGCGAGATAGGTCTTGCGGTCCAGGGCCAGGTGGCCGAGGAGTTTCGTCGCGCGTTCGATGCCGAGCACGAGGACACCGGTGGCCATCGGGTCGAGGGTGCCGGCGTGCCCGACCTTGCGGGTGCCCATGAAGCGCCGCGCCCTGGCGACGACGTCGTGGGAGGTCATCCCGGACGGTTTGTCGACGATGACGAGACCGGGCGGCGGGGCGGGACGTTTCTTGGCTTGAACCTGATTGGGGCGCGACACGGGCCGAACCCTATCTTTCGGCTCTCGGCCTAGGACGAGACGGGCAGCGGCGCTTCGGCGTCCCAGCGGCGGCGCCGGATCTGCACCGGGATCGCCTCGCCGCGGGCCTCGGCCTCGAACAGCACGGCGCGGGTGCGCCGCCACCACACGAGCATCCGGAAGGTGCCGAACGCGAGCACCGCGATGACCGACAGCAGCGCCAGGCGGAACGTGCCGCCCGTCCACTCCAGCAGGACACCGACCGCGAGCGCCGAGATCGTCGTGGCCACGAAGCCGCCGACGTTCACCACCCCGGTCGCGGTGCCGACGCGCGAGAGCGGGTTGTAGTCCCGTGCCAGCGCGAAACCGATCATCGACACGGGTCCGCCGAGGGAAAGGAACGCGAACACCGGCACCAGGACGGCGACCGGCATCGTGCCGCTCCAGCCGAGCAGGACCGCCCACATCACCGCGGCGCCGCCGATGTACCAGCCGACGAGCGGCATCCGCAGCGACGGGCGCCGTCCGATCAGCCCGCCGAGCACGGGGCCGCCGATCATCGAGCCGAACACGAACACGATCAGCAGCGAACTCGCGGTGGCCTTCGGATATCCCTGCCCCTGCACCAGGAACGGGACACCCCACAGCATGGTCAGCACATTGGGCGCGAACATCGTGCTGAAGTGGACCCAGAAGCCCAGCCGGGTCCCCGGCGTGCGCCACGCGTCGGCGACCTGGCGGCCCAGCACCTTCGGATGGACCTTTTCGCGCACGGGCTCCGGCAGGCCGCGCGGGATGTCTTCGACGCGGAGGGCGACGACAGCGGTGTAGAGCGCCGTCACCAGGCCGACGGCGAGGAACGTCGGGGTCCAGCCGGGACCGTCGAGCAGCAGGCCCAGCGGGAGGGTCGCGGCGAGGTTGCCGACGTACCCGATGGCCCCGGTCAGCGCGGCGAGCAGGGCGTACTGGCGGCCGGGGAAATGCGCGGCGATCAGCCGCAGGATGCTCACGAAGGTCAGGGCGTCGCCGAAGCCGACGACGGCGCGGGCGAGCAGGCCGAGCGGGTAGGAATCGGCGACCGCGAGCAGGATCTGGCCGAGGCCGAGGAAGAACACGGCGCCGGTGAGCACCCGTCGCGGGCCGTAGCGGTCGACGAGGACGCCGGTGGGGATCTGCATCGCGGCGTAGACGCCGACCTGCAGGACGGTGAACGTGCCGAGCGCGGCGGCGCCGACTCCGAACCGGTCGGCGGCCTGGAGCCCGGCGACGCCGAACGAGGTGCGGTGGAAGACGGCGAGGAGGTAGACGGTGACCGCGGCCAACCAGATGAACCAGGACCGGCGGGTGGCTCGGCCTGTCACAGTGGTCCTCCTTGGGCGCGGTTTCGGGCGGTGAGAGACGCCCGCACTGCCGCCTCATATAGTTGTAGCTCCTAAGCAACGGCGAAACATACCCGTTACCCGGGTGGTTTTCGCCACAGCGCGAGCCCGCCCCCACCGCATTTAGTCCTCTGAATGCGGTGGTTGCCCGCGCAAGGACCGCATCCAGAGGACTAAACGCGGACGGCGCCTTCCACGGCCCACCGGCCCGAGCGCCATCGCACCAGCAGGGTCGCCAGCCGCAGCAGCATGAACAGCGAGAGCCCGGTCCAGATCCCGGCCAGTCCCCAGCCGAAGGCGAGCGACAGCCAGATCAGCGGCAGGAACCCGACCGCCGCGCTGAGCAGGGTCGCGTTGCGCAGGAAGGCGGCGTCTCCCGCGCCGAGCAGAACGCCGTCGAGCGCGAACACCACCCCGGCGATCGGTTGCAGCGCGACGAAGAACCACCAGGCGTGCGGGATCTGGCCGAGTACGGCCGCGTCCGAAGTGAACACCCGCGGCAGCACCCCGGCCACCGACGCGAACACGACACCGAGGAAGCAGCCGAACACCAGGCCGTAGACGGTGATCTGGTTCGACACGCCGCGCGCCCGTTTGCTCGCCCCGGCGCCGAGCGCGGCGCCCACGAGCGACTGCGCGGCGATCGCGAGCGAGTCCAGCACCAGCGCGAGGAACGTCCAGAGCTGCAGTACGACCTGATGCGCGCCGACGGCCTCGGTGGACGTCCGCGCGGCGACCGCGGCGGCCGAGACGAAGCACGCCTGGAACGCGAGGCTGCGCAGCACCAGATCCCGCCCGAGGCCGAGCTGGGCGCGCATCACCTTCGGCTCCGGGCGCAGCGGGACCCGCTCCCGCACCAGGGCCGCGACGAACAGCGACGCCGAGATCACCTGCGCGACGACGTTCGCGATCGCCGAACCTTCCAGCCCCCAGTCCGCGCCGTACACCAGCACCGGGCACAGCACGGCCGAGATCCCGTTGCCCGCCAGCACATAGCGCAACGGTTTCGCGGAGTCCTGCACGCCGCGCATCCAGCCGTTGCCCGCCATCGTGATCAGGATGAACGGCGTGCCGAACAGCGCGATCCGCAGCCAGGAGACGGCGGCGTCGGTGATCGCGGCGTCCCCGGACAGGACGCGGGCGATCGGCGCGGCCAGCAGCTGCCCGGCGACGATCACCACCAGCCCGACGATCACCGCCAGCCAGGTCGCCTGGACGCCTTCGCGCACGGCGTCACCACGACGGCCGGCGCCGTGCAGCCGCGCCGTCCGCGACGTGGTGCCGTACGACAGGAACGTCAGCTGGCTCGAAACCTGCGACAGCACGACACCGCCGACGGCGAGGCCCGCCAGCGGCAGCGCGCCGAGATGCCCGACGACGGCCGTGTCCACCAGGACGTACAGCGGTTCGGCGGCGAGGACGCCGAGCGCGGGCACGGCGAGGCCGAGGACGCGTTTCGGCGGGACGCGTTCGTCGGGTTCGGAAGCTTCAGGCACCCCTGGAGACTAAAGGTCTGGTACGACAGTCCCATCCGCTGGACCGAAGCGAGCGTGCTTCACGCCGCTGGCGAACGCCCAGTACCGGTCCCCGTAGGACCAGTGCCACCATTCGCTCGGGTAGTTGACGAAGCCGGTCGTGGTCATCGCGTCGATGAGCGTTTCCCGGTTCGCGCGTGCTTCGGCGTCGATCAGCGCGGACTCGGTGAAGCATTCCGTCCCGTACTCCGGCGGTGTCGCGTTCACGTCGGTCCCCATCGGCAGCTCGACGCCGTCGACGGTGCACAGGGTGAGATCCACCGCTCCCCCGGCGACATGCGGCGCGACTTCGGGCGGTGAGACGTAGGTGGCGGCTTCGGCGGCCACCCGCCCGGACGACCATTCCGGATTGGCGCGCGCGATCCTGGCCATGCTGTCCGCGAAGTACCGCTCCTGCACCTCCCTCGGCCGGAATCCCTCGACGACGAGCAACCGCAGCCCGCGCGGGAGCTGGCATTGCGCCGCGACGAGCCGGTCCGCGACGCTGAGCCGCACGTGCGCGAAGGCACCCCGTTCGTCGGCGAGCCGGGGATCGATCCGGATGGCGCCGGTTTCCCGCAGGTCCACCAGGGGTTCCCCGCATTCCCGGACGGGCACGGCGGCGATGTGAGGATCCGACAACGACACGAACGAAGACATGGACCCCACTGTCCACGAACGTCCTTCAGGAACGCTGTAACCCGGTTACAGCGGAGAGTTCCCGGTACTCGCGAGCACCGTAGGTCCGGAAGATCTCGCACGCCTCCGCGGTCATCCGCTCCCCGGCAGGCACGTCGCCGAGCGCGTCGTGGACCTCCGCGAGCGTGCGCAGGGTCCGTGCCCGGAACAGTTCGGCGCGCAGGTCGGTCCACCGCCGGAGCGAGTCCTCCAGGCAGTCTTTCGCTTGGTACAACCGGCCTTCCGCGAGATGCACCTCCCCGACGACGCGGAGGGTGCACGCGTGGCCGAAGGCATCGCCGAGTTCACGGCAGACCTCCAGCGCGTTGTCCGCCAGCCGCCGCGCCGCGACGGAATCCCCGCGCCGTAGCAACGCCTTGGCCAGCGCGCGTTCGGAATACGCGGCCAGCATCCGGTCTTCGGTGCCCTCGAACACCGCGAGCGCGGCACGCGCGAACTCCTCGGCTTCGGCCCACTCGCCACGGGCCCGGTGATACAGCGACAGGCTGCGCAGGGTCAGTCCCTCGCCGCGCCGCGAGCCCGCCGCCGCGAACGACGCGCGCGCCTCGGTCAGCGCGGTCAGCGCTCCCGGGTATTCGCCGAGCTCCAGCCGCACGGTGCCGGCCAGCCGGTGGACGTGGCCCATCGCCCCCGGATCGTCCAGTTCGGACCACATCCGCCCGGCGCGATCGAGGAAGTGCACCGCCTCGGGCAGGTAGCCCTGCTCGCGGCAGGCGGCGCCGAGCGCGGCGAGGGTGGCGGCCTCGCCGCGGACGTCGCCCGCGGCGCGGAACATCGACAGTGCCTGGCTCAGATGCGCGCGGGACCGGGGGAAGTCGTCGTGCTCGTAGTACAGCTGCCCGAGCCCCGCCAGCAAAGTCGCCTCGCCCAAGGCGTTTTCGGTGCGGCGGGCGGCGGTGAGCGCCGCGTCGTGGGTGCGGCGCCAGGAGCCGAGCGAATCGTCGAGGACCCGGTTGTGCCCGCCGAACGCGGTGCCGCACAAGGCCGACGAGAGCCCGACCGCGATGTCGACCAGGTCCAGCGCCGCCGCCAGTTCGACGGCGGTGGTCATCGCCTCCTCCTCGGCGCGGAACCATTCGTACGGCCTGGCCACGACCCGCCGCGCGATCTCCTCGGCGACGGGACGGCCCAGCCGGGAGGTGCCCTGGATCGACGGCACGACCGGCGGCAGGGTCTCGTTGATCCGCTCGACCAGCCAGATCCAGGCACCGAGCACCCGCTCGACGGTGGCCGCCCGGTCCGCGGCGGGCTCCTCTTCGACGGCGCGTTCCAGCGCGAACAGGCGGACGAGGTCGTGCAGCCGGTACCGCATGAGCCCCAAGGGATCCACGCCGTCGACTTCGAGCAGCGACACATCGACGAGGTCTTCGAGCACCTGCTCCGCGTCGTCCGGATCGGACTCCATCGCCGCCGCGGCGACCCATGCGGGGAAATGCGTGAGGCCGAGCAAACCCAGCCGTCGCAACGCGGTCCGCGCCGCCGTGGGCAGGAGCGTGTAGCTCAGGTTGATACTGGCCCGCACCTCCTGGTCGCCGACCACCAGTTCGTCGAGGCGGCGCTGTTCCTGGGCCAGCCGGTTCGCCAGCCGGGACAACGACCATTGCCGCCGGGACACCAGCCGCGCGCCGGCGACGCGGATCGCGAGCGGCAACTGGCCGCACAGCTCGGTGATCTCGGCGGCCGAAGCGGGCTCGGTGCTGGCGCGTTCGGCCCCGACGATGCGGGTGAGCAGGTCGAGCGCGGCGTCCGCGGGCAGCACCCCCAGTTCGCAGAACGTCGCGCCCGCCAGCGCGGGAAGCCGGTTGCGTGACGTGACGACCACCGCACATCCCGGGCCGCCGGGCAGCAGCGGCCGGACCTGGGCCTCGTTCGCGGCGTCGTCGAGCACGACGAGCGTGCGGGTGCCGGCGAGCACCGTCCGATAACGGGCGACGCGCTCGTCGAGGGAGCCGGGCGGCGTCGTCGCGGGATCGAAGTCGCGCAGGACACGGCCGAGTACCTCTTCGGCGGTCGCGGGGCTGTCGGTGGAGCCGTGGAGTTCGAGGTGCAGTTGGCCGTCGGGGAAGTGCTCGGCGATCTCGTGCGCGACCCGGTGCGCCAAAGTGGACTTGCCCACGCCGCCCGCGCCGGAGACGACGGCGACCGGCATCCCGCCGGGCCGCACCAAGGTCGTGCGCAGCGCCGCGAGTTCGGGCGCCCGCCCGGTGAAGTCGGGTGGCGGCGACGGCAGCTGCCGCGGCGTACGGGAGGTGACGGCCGGGAGCAGGGCGGTGTCGGACCGCAGGATCGACTCGTGCACCCGGCGCAGCTCCGGGCCGGGATCGATGCCCAGCTCGTCGGCCAGCACCTTCCGGCCGCGTTCGTAGGTCTCCAGCGCTTCGGCCTGCCGCCCGGACCGGTACAACGCGACCATGAGCCCGCCGCGCAGCCGCTCCCGAGTGGGATGCAGGGCGACCAGTTCGGTGAGTTCCGCGAGCAGCCGCGGTCCCTGCCCCGCCGCCAGGTCCGCGTCGATCCGTTCCTCGGTGACGGTCAGCCGCAGCTCGTCCAGCCTGGTCGCTTCGGCACGCAGGAACGACTCCCCGATCCCGCCGAGCGCGGGTCCCCGCCACAGGCCGAGGCCGGTGCGGAAGAGATCCGCCGCCTCGGTGTGGTCGCCGTTCTGCGCGGCCTGCCGTCCCCGTTCCACCAACCGCTCGAACATCCGCACGTCGAGGGCGTCCTCGGCGACGTCGGCGCGGTAGCCGTTCCGATCGGACGCGATCACCTGCGGCAAGCCCGCCGTGTCGAACGCCCGGCGCAGCGTCGCGACATACGTCTGCACCACCGCGCGGGCGGTCGTGGGCGGCTCCTCGCCCCAGATCACGCCGATCAGCCGTTCGGCGGGCACCGTCCGGCCGGAGCCCAGCAGCAGCGCGGCCAGCAGTGTGCGCGGTTTGACCCCCGGGAGCGCGATCGGCCCCGACGGGCCCGCCACCTCCATCGGCCCGAGCAGAGAAAACCTCATCCGTCCCTCCCCCAGAGCGGATCCAGCCACAGCGCGCCCCTCTCGCTGTAGCTCGCCTTGAAGCGTGGCTACAGCGGCCTCCCGGAGCCTCTGTGTCGTCCACTCCACATCATGCTCAGGAAAGGTCGTCATGAACAGCTCCGGTTCTCCCAGAGCGGTCCGGTTCGCCTCCGCGGTCATGGTCCTCGTGACCCTCGTCGCAGGCTTGCTCACGTTCGGCACGCGGAACGAGGCGAGCGCCGCGTCCACAGTGGGCGGCGTGATCACGCGCGCCGAGATCATCGCCCGCGCCAAGTACTGGTACGACCGGGGAGACACCTGGTACAGCCAGGACCAGGCGGACGCGATCTCCGACGGCACCGGCGGCAAGTACCGGCCCGACTGCTCCGGTCTCGTCGCGATGGCCTGGCATCTGCCCAAGAAATCCGACGGCTGGGACCTCAACACCGGCGACTTCGAGTCCTACTCGCACAAGTCCTGGCTGCCGAGCCTGCACGATCTGCTGCCCGGTGACGCACTGCTCAAGAACGGTCACATCGAGCTGTTCGAGAAGTGGGTCGACCCCAAGGACCACTCGGCGGGCGCCTGGGTCTACTCGGAAAACGACTACGGCCAGAAGACCAACCACAACACCAACTCCTGGTCGGAGATGACCACCTACCGCGGCATCCGCTACGACAAGGTCATCGAGAAGTCCCTCGACGGCGGGGACTTCGACGGCAACGGCGTCGGCGACATCTACGCGACCGGCACGGGCACGCTGACGATCTGGAACGGCAAGGGCAGCAACAACTTCGGCACCGCGGACCCCGTGGGCGGCGGTTGGGAAGGCTTCACCCGCCCCGCCGCCGGCGACTTCAACAAAGACGGTAAGACCGACCTCGCCGCGGTGAAGAACGGCACCCTCTACGTCTGGAACGGCAAGGGCGGCAACAAATTCGGCGCCGCGGACGCCGTCGGCAGCGGCTGGGAACCCTTCAGCGCCCCCGTCGCCGGCGACTTCGACAACGACGGCATCAGCGACCTCTCCGCAGTCAAGGACGGCACGCTCTACATCTGGAACGGCAAGGGCAACAACCACTTCACCCCCGCCGACACCATCGGCGGCGGCTGGGAACCCTTCACCGCGCCCATCGCGGGCGACTTCGATGACGATGGCAAGAGCGACCTCGCCGCCGTCAAGGACGGCACCCTCCACATCTGGAACGGCAAGGGCGGCAACAAGTTCGGTGCCGTCGACGCTCTCGGCGGTGGCTGGGGCGACTACCAAGCGACCCTGATGTCCCTCGGCGACGTCAACAAGGACGGCCACTCCGACATCGGCGCCATCAACAAGACCAGCGGCACCCTCTACCTGTGGAACGGCAAGGGCGGCAACAAATTCGGCCCCGCCGACGCCCTGGGTGGCGGCTGGCTCCCCCACTTCTGACCGCTTCCGTCCCCACCCCACGACCTTGGAGGGTCGACCAGTGTCGAAGAACTTCACCCGCCGTGTGACCACGGCAGCCCTGACCGTCTTCGCGATCACCGCCCTGTCCCCCGTCGCGCACGCCGAAGAAGAACCGGCCGGCTTGGTGACCGCCGCCTACGCGACGGCCCCGTGCGACCGCTCGGGCACGACCAGCGGCGACGCCGCCCTGGCCACGCAACTGAACGGCACCCTGACCGCTAAGATGCGGGGATATCTGACTGCGTACCGGATGTCGTGCGCCCGCATGGTCGTCGACGCCGTCCGCGATCGCGGGCTGAGCCAGAGAGCCGCGGCCATCGCCATCGCGACGGTGATCGTGGAGACGAGTCTCCAGAACATCAGCGAGGAGGTCGACCACGACAGCCTCGGCCTGTTCCAGCAACGCGCGTCCTGGGGCAGCGCGACGAACCGGCTCAACCCCGTCTGGGCCACCAACGCCTTCCTCGACAAGATGGTGCGGGTGTACCCGAACGGGTCCTGGAGCTCGGCGCCGATCGGCGAGGTGTGCCAGGCGGTGCAGGTCTCGGCCTATCCGGACCGCTACCAGACCGAGGCCGGTGACGCGCAGAAGATCGTCAGCGCGCTGTGGCAGCGGTCGACCGCGGACGGTGGGGACTTCGACGGCAACGGCGTCGGTGACATCTACGCGACCGGCACGGGCACCTTGACCATCTGGAACGGCAAGGGCAGCAACAACTTCGCCCCCGCCGACCCGATCGGTGGTGGCTGGGAAGGCTTCACCCGCCCCGCCGCCGGCGACTTCAACAAGGACGGTAAGACCGACCTCGCCGCGGTGAAGAACGGCACCCTCTACGTCTGGAACGGCAAGGGCGGCAACAAATTCGGCGCCGCGGACGCCGTCGGCAGCGGCTGGGAACCGTTCAGCGCACCGGTGGCCGGGGATTTCGACAACGACGGCGTCAGCGACCTCTCCGCGGTCAAGGACGGGACCCTGTACATCTGGAACGGCAAGGGCAACAACCACTTCACCCCAGCCGACTCGGTCGGTGGCGGCTGGGAACCCTTCACCGCGCCGGTGGCGGGTGACTTCGACAACGACGGCAAGACCGATCTTGCGGCGGTGCGGGACGGCAACACGCTCTACATCTGGAATGGCAAGGGCAGCAACAAGTTCGGTGCCGCCGACGCCATCGGAAGTGGTTGGGGCGACTACCACGCCACGCTGATGTCCCTCGGCGACGTCGACAAGGACGGCCACAGCGACATCGGCGCCATCAACAAGACCACCGGCACCCTCTACCTGTGGAACGGCAAGGGCGGCAACAAGTTCGGTCCTGCCGACGCTCTCGGTGGCGGGTGGCTCCCGCACTTCTGAAACGGTCAGCGAAGGAACGGTTCGTACCGCCGTTGCTGGCGCAGCGACTCGACCTGCCGCGTGGTGTCGAGCGAGACACTGACCAGGAAGACGAGTACCACCTGCAGGGTCACCCCGGCGACGAACAGCGTCGCCGGGGTGACGCTCAGCAGGGCCAGACCGGCGACCGGGAGCAGCGCGACCACTCCCAAGCTGAACGCGCCGAAGGCGATGATCCGGCGGTTCACGTAGTCGAGGTACTCGGCGGTCCAGTTCCCCGGCCGGATCCCGGGGACGAAACCGCCTACCCGCACCAGCTCGCCCGCCACCTTGTCCATGTCCTGCGCCACGGCCGCCCTGACGAAGGCGAAGAGGCAGACGAGGACGAAGTAGACCGCGATCCACCAGGGATCTCCCAGGCCGAAGGGAAGCACCCAGAGCAGGGCCGCGGCGAGCACGGCCGGGCTGTTCGCTTGGGGGAAGCGAAGGGGAATGTAGGACGGAGTGCCGCCGAAAGCGCGTCTGCCGATCATCCGCTTGGCGTACTGCACCGGGACGCGGCGCTGCCCCTGCGCGACGACGATCGTGATCACGGTGATCGACAGTGTCACCACGGCCATCACCACGACAGCGGCCCAGCCCGTCCTTTCGTACAGGCGCAGGAACTCCGGCGGCAGCACCGCCAGGACCTGCGCGAGCAGCAGGATCCGGACGCCATCACCGAAACCCCGGTCGGTGATCAGCTCGGTCAGCCGAAGGACCACCGCGGTGCCCGCGGTCAGGCACGCCACCGTCACGGCTCCGTCCAGAACGTCCTGGGCCCCGGACACGACCACGCCGACGGCACCCAGCAGGCCGAGCACGACGACGAGCCGTCGCCGGTACCGCGTCAGCACCCGGGCTCCGGCCTCACCTTCCGCCCGGAGCGCCGCCAGCCGCGGGATCAGGACGATCAGCGCTCGCAGGACGAACGGGGCGACCAGGCAGGGAAGGACACCGAACCCGAACACCGTGGCCAGGCGACCGCCGGTGAGGAGGTCGAGGATCCAGCGCCCCGAATGATCGCTCAGCGGCGGGCGGGCCGACTGGGGCGTGGGCAGGCCCTGCCCCAGCCGGAACAGCACGATCACGCCCAGCGTGACCAGGATCCGGCGGCGGAGGGAGTTTCGTTCGTTCATCGTGGCTCACGTTAGGAACCACCGATGAAATTACGATGACACCGTTCGTCAGAGCAGCGGTGCCCTCGACAGGGCCTCCCGGAGCTTGCCGAGCACCTCGTCGGGCGTGCCCTCCGCGGTGCACCCGGCCGCCTGGCGATGTCCTCCGCCGCCCAGTTCCCCGGCCGCGGCCGACACGTCGACGCCGCCCGCCGAACGGAGCGAGACAGTCCATCGCCGCTGTGGCCCGATCGGCTCGGCCTCCTTGAGCACCACCGCGACGCCGGCCTCGCGGGTGGACCGGACGACGTCGACGACGGCTTCGACCTCTTCGGCACGGACGGACCGTGCGACGTCGAGCGTCACGACCGCGTGCGCGAGGCCGAAGCCGCGAGCCTCGTCAGGCTCCAGCCGGGCACCCGCGAGGACCTTCGAAAGCATCGGCAGCCACGCGAACGGGTGGTCGTCGACGATCTCGCGGACCACCTTGTCCGGGTCGACACCGGCTTCGAGCAGCTTCGCGGCCATCAGATGCGTGGACGGCCGGGCGCGGCGGAACCCGCTCGTGTCCGTGACCAGCCCCGCGTACAGGCAGCGCGCGATCGGCTCGTCGATCTCGGTGCCGAGCTCCTCCAGCAACGCGAAGACGAGGACCGCGGTGGCTTCGGCGGTGTCGTCGACGACGTGGTGTGTGCCGTAGAAGACGTTGGACGCGTGGTGGTCGATCACCAGGACGTCGCCGCCCGCCGCGCGGACGGCGTCCACCCGCGGCGCGAGTTTCCCGAGCCTGCCCGGCGTGGGCGTGTCGAGCGCGACCAGCAGCCGTTCGCTCTCCGGCAGCTCGCTCGCCGGGACGTAGAGCCCGCCGACGTCCAGGCTCCGCAGGGTTTCGGGCATCTCCTCGGGTTCGCCGACGGAGACGCGGACCTTGACGCCGCGCAGCTGAAGCGCCCGGCCCAGCGCCAGCGCGCTGCCGAGGGCGTCGGCGTCCGGGCGGACGTGGCCGAGCAGGGTCACGTCGGTGGCGCGCGCCAGGAGGGCGGCGGCTTCCTTCAGGTTCGGCACTGGAGTGGCTGTCACAATCAGTCAAGCTACGCTCTACCGGATGTCCGAGTACGCGATCCTGGTCTACCCGTCCGCCAACCGGGTCTACACCGACTCCACTCCGGCCCTCCTGCGCGCGGAGCTGGCGGTGTTCGGTCTGTCCGCTTTGGAGACCGAGGTCTCCGAGATCGGCGAGACGGAACTCGGCGGCGTCGGCTACCTCACCTTCACGACACCCGCCCCGCTGACCGAACGCGATCTCGCGCTGCTGTCGAATCTTTCGGCGCTGTACGCGCTGTTCGAACTCGGCGACGGCGTGCTGAAGCCCGTGACGATCAGCCCGCTCGCGAACTTCGACTCGGATCTGCTGACCATCCAGAAGTACCCGGGCAAGACGAACGAGCTGTTCACCAAACTCCTCGTCAACATCACCCTGCTGTCGAGGGCGGAGCCTGCCGCGATGCTGGACGAGCCGCTGCACCTGCTCGACCCGCTCTGCGGCCGCGGCACCACGCTGAACCAGGCGATGATGTACGGCTTCGACGCCATCGGCCTCGACGTGGACGGCAAGGATTTCGATTCCTACGAGATGTTCATCAAGACCTGGCTGAAGCAGAAGCGGATCAAGCACAGCGCCGAATCCGGTCAGGTGCGCCGCAACAAGGTCCGGCTGGGCAGGCGGCTCGACATCGGGTTCGGGATCACCAAGGAGCGGTACAAGGCGGGCGAGGTGCGCCGGCTGAGCTACCTCAACTGCGACACGCTCACCACCGACGAACTGCTGCGGCCGAGCTCGGTGGACCTCATCGTCACCGATGCCCCGTACGGCGTGCAGCACGGCAGCCACCGCACCCAGGACGCGTCGCTCGCGCGCAGCCCGCGCGACCTGCTCGCGGCCGCGGTCCCGGTGTGGACGCGGGTGCTGCGCCCGGGAGGCGCGCTCGGCATCTCGTGGAACACCAACGTCGCGCCGCGCGAGGACCTCGCCGCGATCCTGGACAAGGCGGGCCTGGAGGTCCGGGAGGACGGCCCGTACGCCGGCTTCGCCCACCGGGTGGACCAGGCGATCGTGCGAGACCTGATCGTCGCCTCCAAACCCCTCTAACCCCCTCCCGCGTTTCGTCCTCTGAATGCGGTGGTTCGCATCGCGCACTATCGCCGGGGCACGTCGCGAAAGCCACTTTCGCGACGTCTGATGTCCCGAAAGTGGCTTTCGCGACACGGTCGCCGAAAGGTCGCGCTCACCAACGCCATGAAAGGTCCTTTCCTTGCAAATTTCGCAAGGCAAGGACCTTTCATGGCACGAGGTGTTGCCTGCCCTTCCCGCATTTCGTCCTCTGAATGCGGTAGTTGGCATCGCGCACTATCGCATTCAGAGGACGAAACGCGGGGTCAGGCGATGCGGTCCCCCACGAACTTCAGCACGTCGGGCATGATCTCGCGCCAATAGTCGTCGTTGTGCGCGCCCGGGGTCATCTTCGCGACGGCCGGGTCCAGTGCCTTGATGAGCTTGCGGTCGGCACGGGCGAAGGGATCCGAATTCCCGCACCACACGCCCGTCGCCTCGGCGGAAAGGTCGACGGTGTGCAGCAGCGGCTCATGCGATTCCCACTGCGCGCGATCCTCGAAGACCTTGCGGGACTTGGCATCGGGCCAGCTCACGAACAGCGCCGCGCTGGCGACGGCGACGGCCTTGAGGTTCTTGTGGTCGCGGGCGTAGCGCAGTGCGCCGAATCCACCCATCGAGATCCCGAACATCGCCGACGGCGGCCGCAGCTGGCGCTGGGCGAGCCAGCCGGGCAGCTCGTCGGACAGCATCCGCTGCGGGTCGTCGTCCTTGCCGACGTCCACCCAGTAGTTGTCCCCGTCGACGGCGGCCACCGCGAAACCGGGCATCCCGGACGCGACGGCCCGGTTCAGCGCGTCCTGCACGCCCAGGTTCAGGAACGTCCGGGCGTCCGCGCCGCGCCCATGCAGGGCGACGCAGACCGGCATCCCGACCCGGGACACGCCGTCCGGCGCGATGATGACGAGGTTGACGTCGCGATTCCGCGCCGCCGACCGCATCTTCTGCACCGTGACCGCTTCGGTGAGCGGGGTCGGGGTGGACGGTGGGGCCACCGGCGGCGGCCCCACCAGAGGTGGTTTCTCGGCGCCGCAAGCGGAAAGCAGCGCCGAGCCGCCGAGAGCCGCGGCTCCCAGCAGGAGACCACGCCGGCTCACGGCGTGGTCCAGTCCCTCAGCGACGGGTCTCCTCGTCGGCGAACTCATCGTCTTCGGCCTCTTCCCGCGGCGGCTTGTACGGGTCGGCTTCGCCGGCGTGCTGCGCCCCAGTGGCCCGCCGGGCGACCTCGGCATCCGCTTCCCGCGCCTTCGCGAGAAGGTCTTCGATGCGCTTGGCGTCCTCAGGAATACTGTCGGCCACGAAGGCCAGCGTCGGAGTGTAGCGGACTCCGGTGCCCTGACCGACCTTCGTGCGCAGGACGCCGCGGGCGGATTCGAGCGCCGCGGCGGCACCGGCGTGGTCGGGCGTGGACTCCAGGTTTTCGCCGAGCACCGTGTAGTAGACCGTGGCGTCGTGCAGATCCGCCGTGATCTTCGTGTCGGTGATCGTCACGTGGTTGAGCCGCGGATCCTTGATGTCGTGCTCGATCGCGTGCGCGACGATCTGTGAGATCCGCTTGGCGAGCTTACGAGCCCGAGCGGGGTCGGCCATGGGATTTCGTCTCCTCGAAAGATCTTCTTTAGTCATCCGGGCCGAGCAGCCGGCGATGGCTGGAGAGCAGTTCGAACTCCGGCCTCCCGGCCACGAGGCGCTCACACGAGTCGAGCACGTCCCGAACGTGCTCGCCACTCGCCGCGACCACGGCCACACCGATCAGCGCGCGCCGGTGCAGGTCTTGATGGCCCGCTTCGGCGACGGAGACGTCGAAACGCCTGCGCACCTCGGCCAGCACCGGTTTGATCACGGATCGCTTCTGCTTGAGCGAATGGACGTCGCCCAGCAGGATGTCGAGCTCAAGAGCTCCTACGAACATGTGGGGTTCTGGGTTGTTTCGAAGTGAAGCGGCGCTCCCCCGCCCAGATGCGGAGGAGCGCCGCCCGTGTCACTTACGCACGCGGCTTTTCGCGCTGCTCGTAGGTCTCGATGATGTCGCCGACCTTGAGGTCGCTGTACGACCCCAGCGTCAGACCACACTCGTACCCGTCGCGAACCTCGACCACGTCGTCCTTGAACCGCCGCAGCGAGCTGATCGGCAGGTTCTCGGCGATGACGGTCGCGTCGCGGAGCAGACGGGCCCGCGCGTTGCGGCGGATCTCGCCCGAGACGACGAGACAACCGGCGATGGTGCCGATCTTCGACGACTTGAAGACGTCGCGGATCTCCGCCTTGCCGAGCTCGACCTCTTCGTACTCCGGCTTGAGCATGCCCTTCAGAGCCTGCTCGATCTCCTCGATCGCCTGGTAGATGACCGTGTAGTACCGGACGTCGACGCCCTCGCGGGTGGCCCGCTCGGTCGCCTTGCCCTGCGCACGGACGTTGAAGCCCAGGACGATCGCGTCGGACGCGGTCGCCAGGTCGATGTCGGACTCGGTGACGCCACCGACACCGCGGTGCACGACGTTGAGTTCGACGTCGTCGCCGACCTCGAGCTGCACCAGCGAGGCTTCGAGCGCCTCGACGGTACCGGAGTTGTCACCCTTGATGATCAGGTTGAGGCTGTTCGTCTCCTTCAAGGCGGAGTCGAGGTCCTCGAGGCTGACCCGCTTGCGACGCGACGCGTTGAGGGCGTTGCGCGTCCGGGCGGAGCGGCGCTCGGCGATCTGCCGGGCGACGCGGTCCTCGTCGACCACCAGGAAGGTGTCGCCCGCACCCGGCACCGAGGTGAACCCGATGACCTGGACGGGACGCGACGGGTACGCCTCGGTCACGTCGACGTTGTGCTCGTCGACCATCCGGCGGACGCGGCCGTAGGCGTCACCCGCCACGACCGAGTCACCGACGCGCAGCGTGCCTCGCTGGACCAGCACCGTGGCCACCGGACCGCGACCGCGGTCGAGGTGGGCCTCGATCGCGACACCCTGGGCCTCCATGTCCGGGTTGGCCCGGAGGTCCAGCGCGGCGTCGGCGGTCAGCAGGATCGCCTCGAGCAGGCCGTCGATGTTGATGTTCTGCCGCGCGGAGATCTCGACGAACATCGTGTCGCCGCCGTACTCCTCGGCGACCAGGCCGTACTCGGTCAGCTGCTGCCGGATCTTGTCCGGGTTCGCGCCTTCCTTGTCGATCTTGTTGATCGCGACCACGATCGGCGCCTTGGCGGCCTGCGCGTGGTTGATCGCCTCGACCGTCTGCGGCATCACACCGTCGTCGGCCGCCACCACGATCACCGCGATGTCGGTCGAGTTGGCACCGCGGGCACGCATGGCGGTGAACGCCTCGTGACCCGGGGTGTCGATGAAGGTGATCAGACGCGGGGTGCCTTCGAGCTCGGTCTCGATCTGGTAGGCGCCGATGTGCTGGGTGATGCCACCGGCTTCACCTTCGCGCACCTTCGTCTTGCGGATCGTGTCGAGCAGGCGGGTCTTACCGTGGTCGACGTGACCCATGATGGTCACGACCGGCGGACGGACCTGCAGATCCTCTTCCTCACCCGCGTCTTCGCCGTAGGTGATGTCGAAGGTCTCGAGCAGCTCCCGGTCCTCTTCCTCGGGACTGACGACCTGAACGTTGTAGTTCATTTCGCCGCCGAGCAGTTCCAGGATGTCGTCGGACACCGACTGCGTCGCGGTGACCATCTCGCCGAGGTGGAAGAGCACCTGCACCAGCGAAGCCGGGTTGGCGTCGATCTTCTCGGCGAAGTCGGTCAGCGAGGCACCACGCGGCAGGCGGATCGTCTCGCCCTGCCCCTTGGGCAGACGGACACCACCGACGCTGGGCGCCTGCATGTTGTCCATGTACTCCTGGCGCTTCTGCCGCTTCGACTTGCGGCCCTTGCGCGAGGGACCACCGGGACGCCCGAAGGCACCCGCGGTACCGCCACGGCCACCGGGGCCGCCACGACCGCCGCCACCACCGCGGAAGCCGCCGCCACCGGCCGGGGCGCCGCCCCCACCGGGACCGCCGCCACCGGGACGGAAACCGCCGCCACCGCCGCCGGGACGGAAACCGCCACCGCCGCCGCCACCGGGACCGCCGCGGAAACCTCCGCCGCCGCCACCGGGACCGCCACGAGCGCCGCCGCCGGGGCCACCGCGGGCTCCGCCGCCGGGCCCACCGCGGCCGCCACCGGGACCACCGGCCGGACGGGCCGGGCGGCCCGGCATCATGCCGGGGTTCGGGCGCGGGGGCATGTTGCCCGGGCTCGGCCGGTTACCGCCGGGCGCGCCGCCACCGGGGCGGGGAGCCGGACGGTCGCCGCCCTGGCCGCCACCGGGACGCGGCGGACGGCTGTCGCCGCCCTGCTGGCCGCCACCGGGACGGGGGCCGGACGGACGCGGGGCCGGGGAACCGGAACCCACACCGAACGGGTTGTTGCCGACGCGCGGGGTGCGCGGGCCGGGCTTCGGGCCGCCGGGCTTCGGGCCCTGCGGCTTGGGCGGCACGACCGAACCCTGCGACGGCGTCTGGGACGCGGGCGGGGTGGCCGGTGCCGCCGGGGTCTCCTTCTTCGGCTCGGCCGGAGCGGCCTTCGCCGCCGGAGCGACCTCTTCCTTCGGCGCCGGCGGCCGGGGGCCGGGGCGCGGACCCGGGCGGGCACCCGGGGTGGCGGGACGGGACGGCTGCTGGGCCGGAGCCGGAGCCGACGGGGCTTGGGCGGACGCCGCGGGGGCGGCCGGGGCCTCGGTCTTCGCCGCGGGCGCGGGCGCAGCGGGCTTCGCGGCCGGAGCCGGGGCAGCGGGCTTCGCCGGCGGGCGCGGGCCGGGAGTCGGGACGGGCTTCTTGCTCTGGCCGTCCTTGGACGAATAAGCGTCACGAAGACGCCGGGCCACGGGTGCCTCGACGGTCGACGACGCGGACTTCACGAACTCGCCCTGGTCCTTCAACTTGGCGAGAACTTCCTTGCTGGTGATGCCGAGCTCTTTCGCGAGCTCATGTACTCGGGCCTTGCCTGGCACAGCTCTCCTCATCTGGGGAGGCCGGCGGCAGACCCGCAGACCTCGTCCTATTGTCGCGCGTTCATTGATTCAGCTTCACGGCTGACTCATGACGGGTCGACCTGCTTCCTGATTCCATCCGGCACCGGGGATGTCCCGGCGCCCTTTAGCCTTCGGCGTGCCGCTCCAGGCGTTCGTGGACACCCTGGGCGTCGAGCGACCCCGGAACACGAAGTGCTCGGGGGAACGCCCTGCGCCGCTCGGCCTTGGCCAGACAGTCCGGCACGGGGTGCAACCAGGCACCCCGGCCCGGCAGCCGCCGACGTTCGTCGACGACCAACCGACCGTCCGCCGCGACCACTCGCAGCAACTCGCCGATCAAGGCCCGCTTACGGCAACCCACACAGGTGCGAACCGGGGTTTCCCGGTCATGCTGGAGGTCGGTTCCCGGCCGCGGGCTCTGAACCACTCGTAAGTCTAGCGCTTCGACCTTCACTCAGCCGAACCGGTTGCCGCGGCGGGCCGCGCCTGCCCGGCGTGTGCTTCGTCACCCTGCTCAGGGGCGGCGTCGCTGCGGATGTCGATCCGCCAGCCGGTGAGCCGGGCGGCGAGGCGGGCGTTCTGCCCCTCCTTGCCGATCGCGAGCGAAAGCTGGAAGTCCGGCACGACGACGCGGGCGGTCTTGGCCCGCTCGTCGACGACCTTCACCGATACAACCTTCGCGGGCGACAGCGCATTCCCGACGAACTTCGCCGGGTCTTCGGAGTAGTCGATGATGTCGATCTTCTCGCCCGCCAGCTCGCTCATCACGTTGCGCACCCGCGCGCCGACCGGGCCGATGCACGCGCCCTTGGCGTTGACGCCGGGCACCGTCGAGCGGACCGCGATCTTGGTCCGGTGTCCCGGTTCCCGCGCGACGGCGGCGATCTCGACCGTGCCGTCGGCGATCTCGGGGACCTCAAGGGCGAACAGCTTGTGCACCAGCTTCGGATGCGAACGCGACAGCGTGACCTGCGGGCCGCGGTTGCCGCGCGAGACGGTGACGACGTAGGCCTTGATCCGGTCGCCGTGCTCGTAGGTCTCGCCGGGTACCTGCTCGATCGCGGGCAGCACGCCCTCGATGTCGCCGACCTGGATGACGACCATGCCGCGGGCGTTGGCGCGGGCGTCGCGCTGCACCACGCCGGCGACGAGCTCGTTCTCCTTGGCGGAGAACTCGCCGAAGGTCTTCTCGTGCTCGGCGTCGCGAAGACGCTGCAGGATGACCTGCCGCGCGGTGGTCGCGGCGATCCGCCCGAAGCCTTCGGGGGTGTCGTCCCATTCCTCGTCGGTCTGGCCGTCCGGGGTGAGGGTGTGCGCGAGGACGCGCACCAGCCCGCTCTTGCGATCGATGTCGATCCTGGCGTGCGGCTGGTGGCCCTCGGTGTGCTTGTACGCGGTGAGCAGCGCGGTTTCGATCGCTTCGATCACCGTCTCGAAGGGGATGTCCTTGTCCCGTTCGATCGCGCGCAGCGCGGCGATGTCGACGTTCACTTCGGCTCCTCCTTCGGCTCCGTGGTGGCGGCGTTCAGGGCCGACGCATCGGTTTCCAACAGTTTCAGGTCCTCGGCAGGTGGTTGCTTGAACTCGATCTCGATGACCGCCTTGGTCACCGAGGCGTAAGAGACGTCCCGGATCTCGCCGTCCACGAGCACGCGCGCGGACTTCTCCCCCGCGTGCCCGACGCGGCCGATGAAGGCCGCGCCTTCGGCCGGGGTGACCTTGACGAGACGGAACTTCGCGCGCCGCCAGTGCCGCTGCACGGTCAGCGGCCGGTCCAGGCCCGGTGAGGTGACTTCGAGCGTGTACGCGCTCGCGATCACGTGCTCGTTCTCGTCGAGCGCGGCGGAGACCGCGCGGCTGACGCCCGCCACCTCGTCCAGCCCGACGCCGTCGTCCCCGTCGACGACGACCTTGACCAGCTGACGGCGGCCTGCCTGCTGGACCTCGAAGGAATCGAGGTCGAAACCCGCGGCCTTGACGGCTTCGGCCACGATGGGCTCCAGCCTGCTGGCGAGGTCGTTGGGCACGGTGGAGCGCTCCTGTTCGGCTGTGGGCGACCCGGCGGCGTGGATCCGGGTTCGGTAGTGGACCAGCTTATCCGGTCACCCCCGCGTGACGCGCGAGCGGCGGCCCCGCACGGGGTACTGGCAGGATGGGGCGGCGTGACCGGAAGATCGACAGAGCCGAGCCGTCGCACTTTCCTGCGGATGGGGGCGATGGCCGTGCTGGCCGTGCCGCTGGCGTCCGCCTGCTCCCCCGGCTTCGACGAAAGCCCCGACCCGCTGGGCCCGTTGCTGCGCGCGGCGGAGACCGACGCGGCCGGCGCGAAGGCGCTGGGCGCCGAGGGCGAAGCGGTCGCCACCGCGCGGGCCGCGCACGCGGCGGCGCTCAAGACCGAGGTGGACCGGCTCAACCGGCCGAAGCCGGAGCAACCGGGTCCGGCGGCGATACCTCCGCCGTCGTCGCTGGACGGGCTCAAGGAACGGCTCGCCGTGGCCCGTAAACAGGCCGAAGGTCTCGTGCCCGCCCTGCCGCGCTACCGCGCCGGGATGGTCGCCTCGATCGCGGCGGGCTGCGCGGCGCTGCAGCAGAGTTCGGAGAAGCTCGGCCGCGGCGACGACGCCGGAGCCGTCGAGGTGCCCGCCGGGGTCCAGCTCGGCGGCGAGGCGGCGGAGGCCGTCCAGCAGGCGCTGGCCGCCGAACACGCGGCGATCTGGGTGTACGGGCTGGTCAGCGCGTACCTGCCCGCGGCGTTCAGCGGCGCGGTGTCGCGGGGTACGGCCGAGCACGTCAAACGCCGTGACGTCTGCGAACGCATGCTTTCCGCGGCGGGACAGGCGCCCGCCGGGCCGGAGGCCGCGTACGTGCCGCCGAGGCCGGTGACCGAGGCGAACTCGGCGATGGAACTGGTGGCGACCGCCGAAGCGGACGCGTCCGCGGCCTGGCTCGGCGTGGTCGACCGCACCGACGACGCCGCTTTGCGGACGACGGCGCTGAACGCGCTGATCGGGTCGGCGCGGCGGGGGACGGCGTGGCGGGCGGAGTTCGGCGCGAAACCGGTGGCGATAGCGATGCCGGGCCAGTCGGCCTGAGGCTCTTCGCGTCCCTTCAAACGCTAGGAAAGGACCGTTCCTTGCAAATTTTGCAAGGAACGGTCCTTTCCTAGCATCCGGAGGCGGGTCCGGTCAGCGGCGCAGGTCGCCCGAAAGCCGCAGGGCGTCGGTCGCGATCTTCTCCAGCACCGGCTTGTCCTTCTGTTTGTCGTAGAAGCCGGCCAGCACGATGGCCACCTCGGGCCCGGTGACGTGGGAGTCGTAGGCCGCGTCCTGCCCCGAGATCTTCGGCGCGCCCTGCGCCTTGAAGGTCCCGTCGCGCACCAGGTCGGACACGTTGCCCGTGCCGTCCTTGTCGGTCAGCGCCTTGAGCTGGGTCGCGGTGACCTCGCCGGGCATGGTGACCAGGACGACCGACACGAGCGCCTTCTTCCCGCCGGTCTCGGTCGTGTACAGCGCCCGCGACAGTCGTGTGCACGGCGTGTCGGTGAAGAACTTCTTGGTGTCGCCGTAGGCCTTGCTCGCGCAGTCGGTGGTGACCTGCGGGCCTTCGACCAGCGTGTACTGGAACTGGCCGGTCTTCGCCGGCGGGTCCGCGACCGGCGTCGGCTCCGGCTCGTGCCGGATCAGCCACCAGAGCAGGGCCGAGACGACCGCGATGGCGACCAGCCCACCGCCCTTGAGCGCCAGGGCCTTGGTGTCCCTAGGCGGCTTCGGCGCGGACGGCGGTCCGCCCGGCCCTGCCGGTCGCACCGGCTGAAGCCGGGTCGTTTCCGTCGGTCCCGGGGTAAATTGCGCACCAACCACGGGAACATACGGTAGTTCACGCGCTTCCGGCGGTTCACCTGAACGTGCTTATCACCCGTTCGACGTCGTCAGCCGTGTTGTAGAGATGAAAGCCGAATCGCTGCCTTCCGGCCCGGGTACCGGCCACGATGCCCGCTTCCGCCACCCGGCGGGCGTCGGCGTCGAGCGAGACGATCGCACTCCCCTGAACGGGTGAGCCGATCGCTTCGAGGAGTGAGTCGGCGAGGCCCACGCAGTGCGCGCGGACGGCTTCGAGGTCCAACGACGCGAGGTAGTCGAGAGAGGCGGCGGCGCCGACGAACGCGAGCCAGGCCGGAGACAGGTCGAGCGACCGGACGCCCTCCGCCAGGCGCAGCGGGAGCCCGTAGACGGTCTGCCAGCGGTCCTCGCCCGCGTACCAGTTCGCGGCGACCGGCACGGCCCGCTCCAGCACCCGCGGATGCGCGGCCAGCCAGGCCGCCCCGCGCGGCGCGAGCAGCCATTTGTAGCCCGCGGCGACCACCCAGTCGGCCCAGCCGAGGTCCAGCGGCCGCCATCCGGCGGCCTGGGTGGCGTCGAGCAGGACCGCCGCGCCCGCCGCCTCGGCCGCGGCCCGGAGCGCGGCGAGGTCGACCTGGGCGCCGTCCGCCGACTGGACGACGCTGACCGCGACGAGGTCGTGCCCTTCAACGCGCTCGGTCAGTTCGGCCAGCGGGACTTCGGTGACCTTCACCCCGCGGTGCGCCTGGGCCGCGAAAGGGAAGGTGACGCTCGTGAAGTCGTTCGCGGCGACCAGGACACTGGCGCCGTCGGGCAGTCCGGGGGCCACGTTCGCGATCAGCTGCGACACGGACGCCCCGACCGCGACCCGCTCGGCGGGGACGCCGATCAGCGCGCCGAAGCCCGCCCGGGTCCGCGCGACGGGCTCGTCGAAGTCGGCAGGCCGGGCCTCGCCGCGCCGCCACCGTTCGACCGCCTCCGCCACCTCGTCGGCCACGTGCGACGGCGGGATGCCGATGCTGGGTGTGTTCAGATAACCGGGCGGGACGGCGAATTCGGCTCCGAAGGTCTGCATGCTCCCGAGGTTAATGAGAATCCGGGAGCAGAGCCGCGACGTCGGCGTAGGACGGCGGGATCAGCGGGAGTTCGCCGCCGTCGCGCACCGCTTCCACCGTGCGCAGCGTGGCGGCCAGCGCCATCCGGTACGGCAGCGACCCGAGGCTGATCCGGGCGACGCCGAGCCCGGCGAGCCCCGCGACGGTGACCTTGCCGGGCAGGAAAAGCAGGTTCACCGGCACCTTGACGGCCTTTACCAGCCGTTCGACGTCCGACGCCTCGGCGAGCCCCGGCACGAAGACCCCGTCGGCGCCCGCGTCCACATAGGACAGAGAGCGGTCGATCGCGGCGCCGATGTCGGGCGCTCCCAGCCAATGCGTGTCCGTGCGGGCGTTGACGAACAGACCGGGAGCGCGGTCCTTCACGGCCGCGATCTTGGCCGCGTGCCGCACCGGGTCGCCGAGGGCGTCTTCGAGGTTGATGCCCGCGACACCGGCTTCGGCGAGCTCCACCGCCAGCGCGCCGACCTCGCCCGGGTCTTCGCTGAACCCGTCGGCGAGGTCGACGCTGATCAGCGCGTCCAGCCCGGCGAGCCGTCGCGCCAGCCGGACGGTGGCGTCCTTCGAGGACGGGGCACCGTCCGGCTCGCCCTCGGCGGCCGAAACCCCGAGGCTGGTCGTGCCGAGCGCCGGGAAGCCTTGCGCGGCCAGGAAGGCGGCGGTGCCGAACTCCCAGACGTTCGGCAGGAGCAGCGGGGAACCGGGGACGTGGAGTGCGGCGAATGCGGTCATGGCACGACGGTAGCCAGCGGACGCTTCGGTGACGGCCGAAGCGTCGGTCGCGGTGGTCGTGAGTGGCGTTTCGGGTTAGAACCCGAAACGCCACTCACGACCCACTGGACCGAAGCGTCAAGCCCGTTCCAGGAAGGGCGTCAGCAGCTCCGGCACCGACTCCTCCGCGAACAGCAGCCCCTGCTCCTCCCCCGCGTCGTACACCGAGTACGCCCCGGCACCGGCGGCCGTGGTCGCCACGACGGTCAGCAAACCCTTGCGCCGCTGGAAGATCGACTGCTTCACCGTCCAGCCGATCACGCCGTCGCGCTCCAGCGCGAACGTGCTCCGCCGCACGGTGCCGTGCCGTCCGACCAGGTACCGCCCGGTGATCCCGTGTCCGAGGTTGCGGTAGGCGTCCAGCGCCAGCAGCACCGACACCGGCAGCAGCACGACACCGAGCGCGGCGCCGATCACCAGCAGGACGTCGGTCAGCAGAAGGCCGAGGAGCGCGAAGATCGCCAGCAGGACCACCACCGAACCGACCCACCAGCGCAGCAGCCGTCCCCGCGCGGCGCGAGGGTGCCCGGTGAGCCGGACGGCTTCGGTCGGCGAGACCGGTTCGCGCAGCACCGCCGCGGCGATCCGGTTGGCCGTCGCGACCGGCGCGGCGGGCAGAAGCGTGTGGTAGTCGGTCTTGTCCTTGTCGTCGCTTTGGCGCATGCCGGTGGCGATCGCGTCGACGCGCGCCGCGCCGGAGATCCGGTTCCCGAGCGGCTCCACGAGGTCGATGCCGCGCATCCGGCGTTCCTCGATCGAGATCGAGCGCGTGGTGAACAGGCCCCGGCGCACCCGCAGCGTGCCGCCCGCCTCCCGGTCGAGCCGGTAGTTCCACCACATCTCGACCCACAGGCCCAGCGCGCCGACCAGGCCGACGAGCATCGCGATCGCCAGCAGGATCAGGATCGCCACCACCAGCGGGATACCGCGGAACAGGCCGATCACCCAGTCGATCAGGCCCTTCTGCAGACCCGCCCATTCGGAGACCTGCATGAGCCCGCCGCCCGCGGCGAGCCCCAGCGCCGGGGTGAGAAACGACATCGGCGCGTAGCGGATCCAGCTCCGGTCGAGTTCGGCCAGCGGCGCGTCCTCGTCGGTCTCCACGGTTTCCGCGCGGCGCAACAGTTCCGCGCGCAGCCGCTCGGCTTCGGCGCGCGAGACGGGGTTGAGCTTGATCCGGCCCTGCCCGCCCGACTCGTGCGAGCCGGTGCCGATGGTCACCACCGCCACGCCGAACAGCCGGTGCAGCGGGTTCGCCGTCAGGTCGACGTTGCGGATCCGGTCGCGCTGCAGGGATTTCCGCGAGCGGAAGACCAGGGTGAACGCCGTCTCCAGACGGTCCGGCGTGAGCCGGTAGCGAACCCCCTTCCAGTAGAAGAGGTCCGCCAGCACTCCGCCGACGACGAGGACCAGCCCGCCCGCCACGACCCAGGCGAGCGCGACCCAGAATCCCGCGCCGCCGCCGACGATCGCGGCCGTGGTCGGGATCGCGGCACCGACGGCCGCGCCGGTCATCATCACCGCGGTGACGGCGAGTGTCCGCTTGTCGAGCGTGTTCCAGCCCTCGAATTCGCCCGAGGTCATGTCGCGTCCCCCGGCGTCGCCTGCGTCGTTTCGGTGAGCTGCTCCGCCAGGCTCGCGGCCAGTTCGTGGTCGAGGCCGCGGATCTTGACCGCGCCCCGCGCCGACGCCGTGGTGACCGTGACGGTCGCGAGCTTGAACAGCTGCTGCAGTGGCCCGCGCAGGGTGTCCACGGTCTGGATCCGCGACATCGGCGCGACCCGCCACTCCTGCCAGAAGAACCCGGAGCGCGCGTACACCGCCGTCTCCGTGACCTCCCAGCGATGCACCTTGAACCACCACAGTGGCATCGCGATCACCCACGCGAGGCCCAGTACCGCGAACACCACCGCCGGCGTCAGCAGCCAGAACCGCGCGGGCGTGATGAGCAGCCCGAGCACCACCAGCACCAGCACCGGCGCGCCCCAGAAAAGCGTTCCCTGCAGCCGCCACCAGCCCACGACGCGCTGATCCAGCACGTTACGCGGCGGCCGCAGCCGCACCTTCCCCCGTTCGGCTTCCACCGAGTTCACCCCCGAGCTCGTTTACAATGCGATCGCATCGTAATAACCTGGACAGTAGTGGCAATGCGATCGCATTGCAAACGGCGGAACGGATGGTGAAGGTGCCGAAACAGGTGGATCACGCCGCGCGCCGTGCGGAGATCGCCGAGGCGCTGACGCGGCTGACGGCCACGCGGGGCCTCGAAGGAGTCAGCCTCCGGCACGTCGCCGCCGAAGCGGGCATGTCGATGGGCTTGGTGCAGCACTATTTCAAGACCAAGGACGAGATGCTGCTGTTCGCCGTCGAACGCCGCTCGCAGGTCTACGAGGAGCGCATCAAGGCCCAGCTGGAGGCCGGTGAACTGCCGTCGACACCGCAGGCCATCATCCGCGCGATCATGGTCGAGATCCTGCCGCTCGACGAGCGCCGCCGCGGCGACTGGCTGATGGGTGTCGCGTTCTTCATCCGCGCGATCTCCGACCCCTCCTTCACGGCCGCGTTCACCGACGGCGTCCCGCAGTTGTTCGAGCTGCTCGCCCTCCTGATCCGCCAGGGCCAGGACGCGGGCACTGTCGACAAGTCGGCCGATCCGATGCACGAGTCCGCGATCCTGTGGGCCCTCGCCGATTCCCAGGGCACCAACATCGTGATGAAGCACCGCACACCGGAAGAGGCGTTGTCCACAGTGGACTACTACCTCGACCGGCTGTTCGGTTCAGCTCCCGCCGGATGAGGACGCTGCCGACGCCCGCACCGCCCGTAGCTCCCGGAACAGCTTCCGCAACGCGGGGACCGCGTCCCCGCCACGCTCGCCCAGTTCTTCGATCCGGTCCCGGTACCGACGCCTGTCCCGGCCCGAAACGACACCGCGGAGCTCCACCGCGGCCACCAGCGCGGTGAGCGCGGCGTCCACGGTGTCCACATCGGACGCCGGCGCCGGGCCGCGCAACGCCTGATCGACCGAGGCCCGCAACCTTTCCACGACGGCCGGATCCCGCACGACCGGACGGCGCGACGGGAACAACCCCAGGATCCGGGCGGTCTTCAAGTCGATCACACCCGCCGTGTCCAGCTGGGACTCCAGCGCCTCCAAGGTGCCACGCGCGTCCTTGCGCACCCACCCCTTCCACTTGCGCGGGCTCTCCCGGCCGATTTCGGCCAAGAGCTCGTCGAGGACGAGGTCCCCGGTCGGCCCGGCGCCCGTCACCGCGACCCGGCCGTCCGCGTCGGTGACGCGGCCGCGCAGCACGAGGTCGGTGAGCGCGGCGCCGCGGATCAGCAGGCCCGCGCGCGCCCGGTCGCGCAGCTTGGCCGCGCCGACGTCGCACGCGAGCAGATAGGCCTTGGCGGGCAACGAAAGTTCGGTCATCGTCAGTGCCTTTCCAGCTTGGGCCAGATCTCGTCCCAGGAACCCCGTCTACCGTCGTACCGCCACAGCAGTCCTTCCACCACCGGGGTCACCGTGGCGAAGTATGGCTTGAGCAGCCCCGGATCGAATCCCAGGAACAGCACGCCGTCCGCCGAATCCGGCGGCCGGTCGAAATACCAGTAGCCGCGATGTCCACTGTAGACGTGGTCGATGCCGTACCGCCTGCCGTAGAACTCCGTGGCGGCGGCGAACGGATAGATCTCGGCGTAGACCGCCGTGCGTGCGCGCTGATCCGGCGGCAGGGCCGCGTACACCTCGCCGACCGCCTTGACCAATTCCTGTTGCGGCAGCTCACCACCGGCGAAGGAACTGCCGAGCGCGATCGGCCCGAAGCTCGTCCTGGCCATGGTCGCCGGATAGATCGGCAGGCCCGCGAGGGTGATCACCGCCGAAAGCACCATCACCGGCCACGCCACCGGCCGCCATCGGGGGATGTGCTTCGCAAAGCCCGTCGCCGCGGCGGCGAACGGCAGCGCGAAGACGCCCATCAGATAGTAGGAACGTCCGTGCAGCACCAGGAACGCCACGATCAGCGCGGCTATCGCCACCCCCAGGAAGCGATAGCCGCGAAGTTCGCGGGAGAGGTTCAGCCGGACGAGGCCGTAGACGAACGCGAGCACACCGGCCCCGATCCCCGCCGTCAGGAAGCCGTCGCGCAGAAAGGGCCACGTTCCGGGGAATTCCGCCGAGACGACCTCGTTCATGATCAGATACGGCCAGCCGTTCCGCGCCTGCCAGAGCAACGTCGGGATCGTCGCGACGACGGCGATTCCCGCGCCGAGCCACAGTTTCGGCCGCCGCACGAGCTCTCTCGGCCCGAGCACCAGCGCGGAGAGCAGGGCGAGCACCCAGAAAGCCGGGACGAGGAACTTCGTCTGCAGGGAGACGGCGGTGACGACGCCCGCCCAGACCAGCAGCCCGTCCCGGCGGACGCGTACCCAGCGGACGACCAGCCAGACGATCACCGTCCAGAGGAACGGATCGAAGACGTAGGTGCCGATCCAGTGACTGACGATGATCACGCCGGACGTCGCGTGGAGCCCGGCCGCGAGCACCTGGGCGCCGCGTCCGCCGCCCAGTTCCCTGGCGATCAGCGCGGTGACGACCACACCGGCGGCGGCCGCCAGGGTCATCGGCAACCGCAGCATCACCAGCGAACCGGGGAACAGGGTGTCCATCGCCCCGGCCAGGGCGGGGATCAGCGGCGGCTGGTCGAAGTAGCCCCACGCGAGGTGTTCCTTGCCCGCCATCAGGAAGTACAGCTCGTCGAAACCGTGCGCGTAGCGGCCGCTCGTGGCCAGCAGCGCGGCCCCGGCCAAGGTGGCGACGACGAGCACCGGGAGACGGGCGAAGGTCTGCTCCCGTCCTGTTCGGACGGTCTGGGTCGCGATGCTCATGTTCTCCAGTCCAGCCGAGACGCTCGCTGCCGGCTACCGGGTAAGGAGGGTCATGGGATAGACGAAAGTTGCGGATCACCCCGTCGCGGCCGCCGGGTGGTTACCGTGATCCGGTGGAGAGAAGCAGGTCGTTCCGGCCGGGCCCGGTCGACACCGGGTGGCTCACGCTGGCGGCGCTCGCGTTCGCAGGCCTGGACGTCACGCTGTACGTGTTCGGCGAACCGACGTCCGGCTGGGCGGGGCCCGCCGCGGGCGTCACCCTGCAGGTGCTGCTCGATCTCTCGCTGATCCTGCTGTTCCGGTTCCCCCGGCTGGTCGCGGGCCTGATCGTGGCGGGCGGGCTGCTGATGCTCGCCTCGGATCTGCTCTCCCCCGGCCTGCTGGTGCCGGAACGGCAGCTGACGCTGATGACCGTCCCGACGATCACCCCTGTGGTGCTGAGCCAGCTGGCCCGCCTGATCGACCGGCGGACCCTGCTGTGGCTGACCGCGATCCTGGCGGTCTGCGCGTCCCGGCCGTGGGACGCGCACTGGAACACCACCCCGTTCGGGCTGCTGAGCACGGCGCTGCCCACCACGCTTTCGCTGTATTTCGAGGCCCGGCGCCAGTTGCTGCGCTCGCTGCGGGACCGGGCCGAACGGGCCGAACGCGAACAGCACCTGCTCGCCGAACGCGCCCGTGCCGAGGAGCGGCGGAAACTGGCCGAGGAGATGCACGACGTCGTCACGCACCGGTTGAGCCTGATGGTGCTGCACGCCGGCGCGCTCGGCGTCGTCTCGGCGGACGAGGCGGTGCGGACCTCCGCCGAGGACATCCGTCGCGAAGGCGCGCTGGCGCTGGACGAACTGCGTGATCTCGTCGGGGTGCTGCGCAACGGCGCGAACGCCGGGCCGCCCACCCTGACCGAGGGCCAGGCGGGCGATCCGGCGACGCTGGTCGCCGAATCGGCGTCGGTGGGCATCCCGACCGAACTGATCGTGCGTGGCGACCCCGGGCGGATTTCCCCGACCGTCGCCCGGACGGCGTACCGGGTAGTGCAGGAAGCGCTGACGAACGTCCGCAAACACGCGCCGGGCTCGTCCGCGACCGTCGAACTCCGCCACCACGCGGACGGTGTGGACGTCGCGGTGGAGAACACGCGCGCGGGTGCCCCACCGGATCCGGCGCTGGCCGGCAGCGGTTCGAGCGCCGGGCTGGCCGGATTGCGGCAACGGGTCGAGCTGATCGGCGGCCGGTTCGCGGCGGGGCCTCGGCCGGGCGGCGGATTCCGCGTCGATGCGATACTGCCCGCCTACGTCCCGACGGCGGAAGGGGATCGGTGATCCGGGTGGTCGTCGTCGACGACGAGCCGATGGTCTGCGCGCATCTGCGGACGATCCTCGGCTCCGCGGCCGACATCGAGGTGGTCGCGCAGGCACAGGACGGCGCCGAGGCGGTGGAGGCCGTGATCCGGCACAAGCCGCGCGTGGTGCTGATGGATCTGCGGATGCCCGGGGTCGACGGGCTGACCGCCATCGAGCGGATCGCGAAACTCCCGGAGCCGCCCGCGGTCGTCGCGCTGACGACGTTCGACGCGGATACCTACGTCATCCGCGCGCTGCGGGCGGGCGCGGCCGGGTTCCTGGTGAAATCCACCCCGCCGGAGGAGCTGATCGGGCTGGTCCGGGTCGCGGCCGACGGGCATACGGTGCTCTCCCCCGAAGCGGCGCGCCGTCTGGTGGCGATGTCGGCCGACGGGCGGCGTCGCGGGGACGACGCGCGCCGGAAGACCGAAGGGCTCACCGAACGCGAAATCGACGTCCTCGCCTGTCTCGGCGAAGGACTGTCCAATGCGGACATCGCGGCGCGGCTGCACCTGGCGGAGGCGACGGTGAAGAGCTACGTGTCGCGGATGCTGGTCAAGCTGGGCTGCGCGAACCGGACCCAGGCGGGACTGCTCGCGCACGAGGCCGGTCTGGTCAAGCGGTGAGCTGACCGTCGTAGCTCTTGCGGGCGTCGAGCACCTCGCCCATGTGGACCCGGGCCCACTTGTCGAGCATCTCGAGCGGTTCGGCGAGGTTGCGGCCGAGGGCGGTCAGCTCGTACTCCACGTGCGGAGGGATCTCCGGATACGCGGTGCGCGTCAGGATCCCGTCGCGGACGAGGCTGCGCAGGGTCTGGGTGAGGACCTTCTGCGAGATGCCGCGCACGCGTTTGCCGATCTCGGTGAACCGGAGCGGGCCGTCGCCGAGCACGCCGACGATCAGCACGGTCCACTGGTCGCCGATGCGGTCGAGCAGCGCGCGGGTCGGGCAGTCGGGGTCGTACGGGTTTCCGAGCACGTGACCTCCTCACTCTCCCGGGGAGAGTAACACGCTCAACGAGAGGGAGCGGGCTGCATCAACGCCTCGAACAGCAGGATCAGATGGCGGCGGCCGCGCTCCCAGCGCGCCTCCAATTCGGTCTGGTCGCGGGTCGCCCAGCTGGCGATGAGGATGCCGCGGACGACGTCCATCGCCGTGTACACCGCGTGCAGGAACTCCGGATGCGCCGAATGGTCCGGCAGCAGGGCCTTGCCGAACTCGACCAGGCTGCTCGTCGCGATCGGCTCGACCACCGCCATCTGGGCGCGCAGTTCCGCGTCGGTCCGCGACGCCACCCACAGCTCGACGGTCGCCGAGAAGACCGGGCCCTGGTGCATCTCCCACAGCAGCTGCAACGCGTCCCCGACCGGGTCGGCCGAGGCCTTTAGCCGGTCGATCTCCGCCATCGCGACCTCGGTGCGTTTGGCCGCGAGATGCCGGATCGCCGAGGTGACGAGGTCGGTCTTGGTCGGGAAGTGGTGCACCTGCGCGCCGCGGGTCACCCCGGCGCGGTCCGCGACGCGGGTGGTCGTGGTGCCCGCGTAGCCGTACTCGACGAGACAGTCGATCGTGGCGTCGAGCAGCCTGACGCGCATCGCGGCGCTGCGTTCCTCCTGCGTGCGTCGTGGGGCTGCCATGCGCCTACTTTATGGTGCGCCGCGCGAGGCGCGCGCCACGAGGCTCGCGACCATGCGCCCGATGAAGTGGCCGAGGAAGCGGCGATACAACCAGCCGGTGCCCGGGATCTTGGCGGTGAACGTGGAATGCCAGTGGATCGCGGTGCCGTTCCGCTCGGGGGTGAGGTCGACGTAGGCGCGGTAGTCCCGCACCGGGAGCCCCTTCTTCAGCGAGTAGCCGAAGCGTTTGCCGGGTTCGAGCGCGATGACCTCTTCGCAGCTGTTGACGCCGTTGGTGCTGAAGACGCCGATGGCGCCGAGACCGTTGGCGTCGCCCTTGTCGAGCAGGCGGAACGAGCCCATGGGCGACCAGTCGGGCCAATGCTCGCGGTCCACGAGGAGCGCGTAGACGGCATCGGGGCTCGCGCTCGTGTGGCCGTGGACGGAAATGCGCTGGATCTTCGCCATGCGTTCTCCTTCACCGGGGTTCGTGCCAGGGAAAGCCATCCAGGGAGGCGGCCGCTCTGGCGAGCAGTTCCGCGTCGTCGTGGCCGTGGACGTCGTGGAGGAAGGGGAAGTCCTCTGGTCCGACGGTGAGTTTGGCGACCGGCCGGACCGGTACCGGGCTGGCGGCCTGGGTCGGCCGGATGTCCCCGTCCGCCGGTTCCAGGTCGAAGGTCGCGGACGGCAGCAGGTACACCGTTCCTGTCCGCCACGGCCGCCGCGCAAAGGCGGGCGCGCTGATCGAGAAGTGGTAGCGGGCCTCACCACTGGCCCGCACGCACGCGTTGCACATCGACACCGGCGCGCTGTCGCGATCGAGGATCGCGTAGAACATCGGCCAGATCCCGTCGGCCGCCGCGAACACCGCGTGCCTGCTGCCGAACTCCGTGATGTCCGGCGGACGGCGCGGGACGAATTCGGGGATACCCGGGTCGCCCGAGCCGTGCAGGACGAAATCCGCGCGGTCGGCGACGTGGCACAGGAACTGCCATTTCGGCGCGTCGACGTGGTAGGCGACAGGCCGGTCGGGGCCGGCCGCGAGCGCTTCGTCCAGCAGCGCGTCGAACCGCCCGCGCAGCGCGGCCGACGCCGGGACGGCGGGCCGGCGCAGCCAGAAGTCGGGCAGGCTCATGGTTACGACCTTAGCCAGACGACGCCCCTCCCCTCTCGCATTCAGAGGACTAAACGCGGGCGATGGGTACCGAGAGCGAAGTCCCGCCCAGTTCGAACGTCACCCGGGAGCCGAGCGCGGGCAGCGCCGGATCGAACATGTCCCCATCGGTCCCGCCCAGCACGAGCGCCAGCCGGTGCCCCGCCGGGACGACGTGGTCGAGGCTGCTCAGCCGGAACGTCATCGTGTACGCCTTACCCGGCACGAGCGGCTCACCCCGCCACAGTGACCGGTGATGGCCGAGGTCCGCCCATCCGGTCGCGACGATCTGTCTGTCCACAGTGGTCAGATCGGCGACGGTGTCGAGGAAGCAGCCGGTGTCCGCGGCGGTGCCCGCGCCCCAGCAGGAGCGGGTCGTCAGGTCCTTCGTGCCGAGCGCCGGCCACGTCGTGTTCCGCACGGTCGCGGGCCCGTAATCCACCAGCACCGCGCCGAGCCGCGCGCTCGGCTTGTCCGAACGGGCGGTCACCGTCACGGTGGCGGTCCCGGCCACGCGCGTGTCCACTCGCACGGGTTCACCGGCGAAGACGACCCGATCCGGGCTGGGCTGCGCCGGGTTCTCCACCCACTGTGACGCTCCGCGCGCCGGATCGTCGGTCACCGAAGCCGTGCCCGGCGACGGGCGATTCCCCAGCCCGCCCGCCACCGATGGCCACATCACGCGCGTCCCCGTCACCGGTGGCCAGCGGCGTTCGTCGGTCCAGCGGTCCGGCGTGTGCTCGACGCGGATCGCGGGTTCGGTCTCGACGCCGTTGCGGACGCCGAGCAGCCAGCGGTCGAACCAGCGGTGCAGCGTCCGCACGAACAGCGACCGGTCGAGGTCGAACGGGTCGACGTGCGCCGCCTGGTGCAGCCACGCCTTGTGCGGCACACCGTGGGCGTTCAGCGCCTCCCACCACGGCCCGAACTGGATCGGGTTGACGTTGAGATCGTGGAAGCCCATGGACGCGAAAACGCTCGCGCGCACCTTGCCGGTCTTCGCGACGTAGTCGAGCCCGCGCCAGTACTCGTTGAAGTTCCCGTCCGTCCCCGCGCGCCGCGCGTTGTCCTCTTCGAACGGACGGCACAGCTTCTCGGCACGCTCGTTGTAGAACCCGGCGCCGCCCGCCCACCCGAAGTAAGCGCCGTGGGAGTTGTGCACCTCGTAGTACGAACTGACCCCCGCGATCGGCACGATCGTCTTCAAACCCTCGATCCCGGACGCGGCCATCCCGATCGCCGTCGCGCCGTCCTGCGATTTCCCGATCGCGCCGACCGATCCGTTCGCCCAGTCCGCGCGGACCCGCTCGGGCCCGAACGGCGTGCGGAAGGCCTGGGCGCGCCCGTTGAGCCAGTTCACGACGCCGTTGCCGGACGCGACGTCGTCGAAGCACCCGGACGAGCGATTGGTGCCCCCGACGTCGACCAGCACGACCGCGTATCCGCGCGGGACGAAGTAGTTGTCGTAGAAGAGCGGGAACTGCGAGGGCGTGCCGTCGGGGAGGTACGTCTTCGGCTGGCGCTCGTTGCCGCGCCCGACCTTTTCGAAGTACGGGCTGACGTCCATGATCACCGGGACGCGCTGCCCTCGCGCGGCCGGTTCCGCCGGGCGGATGATGTCGGCGGCGACGCGGTCCACCTGCCCGTCGCGGTCGAGGTCCTGGCCGGTCTCCACCCAGGCGGTCTCCCGGATGGCCTTCTCGTAGGAGAACACCGGCGCGCTGACGCCGTCACGCAGGACGAACGCGGGTGACGCGACGGCTGGTGCGGCGGTGAACAGCAGTGTCGCCACGACGGTGGCGGTCAAGGTCTTGAGCCCCATCGTCCGAGTATCGCTTACAAAACCCGAACATTTCCCCCACATTCCTCGTATCCGGCCGCGCCACGCTCTTCGCATGCTGAAACACACCATCGCCGTCTGCCTCACCGCCGCCGGCCTCGTCGCGCTCGCCCCCGCCGCCTCGGCCCAGGCGCCGATCACCCTGAGCCCCGAAGAGTCCCAGACGCTGTGCGCCGAATGGCTGCCCAAGCTCACCCAGCGCACCACGAAGCTCACCGAACGCATCAACGGCGGCCCCGAGGTCCGCGGTTCGGTCGCGAACCTCAAGGCCAGGGCCGAGGGCCAGCGCAAGAAGGGCCACAACGACACCGCCGACAGGCTCCAGAAGCGCGCCGACAAGCGCAGCGGACGGCTTCCCGAACTCACCGCCGCCAAGCAGAAGCTCGACGCGTTCGCCGGGGCGCACTGCAAGGCGGGCAAGTGAAACGCCTCCTGGCCGCGGGTTTGACCGCGCTCGCGTTGTTCGGCACGGCCGCGTGCACAGACGACGAGCCCGCGTCGAGTCCGGCGCCGGGTGAGCTGAGCGACGTCCAGCACACCCTCGACTCGATCGAACAGGACATGGCCGGCGACCCGGCCCCGTGACAGGATCGGCCGGTGACGACACAACCGGGACGCGGGCTGGTGCTGGTCGTCGAGGACGACCCCGCGATCGCCGAACTCTCCTCGCTGTACCTGCGGCGGGACGGGTTCGGCGTGCACGTGGAGGCGGACGGCGGCGCGGCACTGGCCACGATCCGGCGGACGCGCCCGGTCGCGATCGTGCTCGACATCGGACTGTCCGGAATGGACGGTATCGAGATCTGCCGGACGCTGCGCGCGGACGGCGACTGGACGCCCGTGCTGTTCGTGACCGCACGCGACGACGAGCTGGACCGCTTGCTGGGCTTGGAGATCGGCGCGGACGACTACCTGACGAAACCGTTCAGCCCGCGTGAACTCTCGGCGCGGGTCCGGACCGTGCTGCGCCGGGCCGCCGGGGCGCCGTCGCCCACCGAGACCTACACCGCGGGCGACGTCCGGGTCGACGTCACGCAGCGTCGTGTTTGGGCGGGCGGTGCCGAGATCGCGCTGACGTCGACCGAGTTCGATCTGCTGACCCATCTGGCTCGACGGCCGGGCCAGGTGTTCAGCCGCGAGCAGCTGCTCAGTTCCGTCTGGGGGTACGCGGCGTCGGCGGGCACGCGGACCGTCGACGTCCACATCGCCCAGCTGCGCGGGAAACTGGGCGAGCACAGTCCGATCAGGACGGTCCGCGGGATCGGCTACGCGGCGGACGCCGGATGAACCGGACGTCGCTCGCGCTGCGGATCACCGTGGTCTGCCTCGCGATCGCCGCGGTCGCGGTGGTGGTCGCCGGGCTGGTCGCGGCCCGGCTCATCCGCACCACCGGCACCGACGTGCTCCGGCAGTCGCTCTCGGCACAGGCCGACGTGGTCGCGAGCCAGCTGGACGAGACCGGGATCGGCAACCGGCTCAGCGTCGGAAAGGTCGCCGAAGTCGTGCGCGGGCAAGGGATCGACGTCGTCGTCCGCCGTCCGAACGGGACACTCGGCGGCGCCGGGACGGAAGCGGCGATCGCCGCCACCAAGGCGGGCCTGACCCGCACCGGCTCGGCCACGGTGCTCGTCGAGGGACGGCAGTACCTGGTCGAAGTCCGCACCGTGGGCGCCAAGGGGGCCGCGTTCGCGCTCGTCCAGGCGACGGAGATCGGCGAGGCGCGTGGCCGGACGCTGGTGCGCAACACCGTGCTCGCGCTCGGCGCCGGGCTGGCGGTCGCCGCGATCGCCGGGCTGGTGCTGAGCCGGATGCTGTCGCGGCCGCTGCGCCGGGTCGCGTCGGTGGCGAGCGGGATGCGCGCCGGGCGTCGTGACCTGCGGGTTCCGGTGGAAGGCCCGTCCGAGGTCGCGGACGTGGCGAAAGCGGTCAACGAGCTGGCCGACGCGCTGCAGTACAGCGAGGCGCGGCAGCGCGAGTTCCTGCTTTCGGTGTCGCACGAACTGCGGACGCCGCTGACCGCCGTCACCGGATTCGCCGAGGCGATCGGTGACGGCGTGGCCGAAGGCGAGGACGCGCGCCGCGCCGGGCGGACCATCCATCGCGAGGCGGAACGCCTGGAACGACTGGTCAGCGATCTGCTGGAGCTGGCGCGGCTGGGCGCGGACGAGTTCCGCCTCGACGCGGCGCGGCTCGATCTCGCCGCGCTGGTCGACGAATGCGCGGACGTCTGGCGGCTGCGGTGCGCGCGGCAGGACGTCACGCTGGTGGTCGAGCGGCCGCCCGGCGAGGTGCCGGTGATCGCCGACCCGCGGCGGCTCCGCCAGGTCGTCGACGGACTGGCCGAGAACGCCCTGCGCGTGACCCCGGCGGGCGCGCCGATCGTGTTCTCGCTGGTCGCGGCCGGCGGTCAAGCCCGGCTGGCGGTGCGCGACGGCGGGCCGGGTCTGGCGCCGGAGGACTACCCGGTCGCGTTCGAGCGCGGGGTGCTGAACCGGCGCTACCGCGACAGCCGTCCGGTCGGTTCGGGAATCGGGCTCGCGCTGGCGCACGGCCTGGTCACCCGGATGGGCGGTACGCTGACGGCGGGCCCGGCGCCGGAAGGCGGAGCCGCGTTCACGGTGGCTCTGCGGTTAGGGTGACCGGGTGGAGATGTTGCACCTGCGGTATTTCGTGGCCGTCGCCGAGGAACTGAACTTCTCCCAGGCGGCCCGCAAACTGCATATGGCCGCCTCCCCGCTGAGCCAGCGCATCAAGGATCTCGAACACGAACTGGGCCACCGGCTGTTCGACCGCAGCACGCACCACGTCACGCTCACCGCGGCGGGTTCCGCGCTGCTGCCCATCGCGCGGGACGTCCTCGAACAGGTCAACGCGATCCCCTGGCGGCTGCAGGAAGCGGTGAAACCCCGGCGGAGCACCGTGTTCGTCGGCATCCCCGCCGGCGTGCACCCGGCTTTGCGCGAGCGGGTCAAACGGCTCGAAGAACGCTGTCACGACCGCTTCGAGCTCAAGCGCTGGCCGGGCACGACCCCCGATCTGGTCGCCGCGGTGCACGAGGGCAAGCTGGCGTTGTCGCTGGTCCGGATGCCGGTGACCGATCCCGCGCTGGAGATCATCCCGGTGCAGGTGGAGCGGCTCGGCGCGGTCGTCCCGGCCGCCCGGTTCGCCGGACGGGAAACGGTGGACCTCGCCGAATTACGTGATCTGTCCTACATCCCGTCGGCGTCGGAGAGCATTCCGGCCTATTCGGACGATATGGACCACACCCTGTCGAAAGCGGGTATCAAGAAAAGGCTCAAGGTCGGCGGAACCGAATATTCGGGCATTTCCGAATTGGTGGCGAACGGTTCTTCGTTCTCGATCACGATGCTCGATCCGGCCAGCCCGATGCATCTGTTCCTGGTCGACGGCGCGACCATCCTGCCGTTCGCCGATTTCCGCCCCCAGCTGGAGACCGCCCTGGTCTGGCGGCGCGACCGCGGCGAGGAGGGCGACCTCGCCGAACTCGTGGCCGGGGTCCGCGAGATCTTCGCCGAACCGCTTTCGACCTGAAGAATGGTATGACCACCGTGGTCATACCATTCTGCTTTTCTTGATCATTCCCTTTCCCGCAATTCGCGCCTAACTTCGGTTGTAGAGCGAACAACGGCGAAGGGAAGCACAATGACTCACACCGCCACCGGACCACTGGACGGCGTTCGCGTGATCGACCTCTCGACGGTCGTCATGGGCCCGTACGCCGCGCAGATCCTCGGCGACCTGGGCGCCGACGTGATCAAGATCGAGTCCCCCGCCGACACCGTGCGGGTGGGCAGGTTCCGGACGACGCCGGGCATGACCGCGCTCAATCTGAACGTGAACCGCAACAAGCGCAGCGTCGCCCTCAACCTCAAGGACGAAGAGGAACGCGAGCAGGCGCTCAAGCTGATCGACACCGCCGACGTGCTGATCACCAACATGCGCCCCGGCGCGCTGAGCAGGCTCGGCATGAACTACGCCGACCTCGCCGCGCGCAACCCCGGCCTGGTCTACGCCCACGCGCAAGGCTTCCGCGGCGACTCCGACCGCGCCGGTCACGCCGCCTACGACGAGACGGTGCAGGCGTCGTCCGGGCTGGTCGACGTCGCGAACCGCGCGCTGGGCAAGCCGGTCTACCTGCCGACGATCATCGGCGACAAGGTCTCCTCCCTGACCATCGCCTACACCGTGCTCGCCGCGCTGGTGCACCGCGACCGGACGGGCGAGGGCCAGCGGGTCGAGATCCCGATGACCGACACGCTGATCGCGTTCAACCTCGTCGAGCATCTCGCCGGGCACGTCTTCGAGCCCGCCGAGGGACCGACCGGTTTCGGTCCGTCGATGAACCCCGGCCACCAGGCGGTGCACACCAAGGACGGCATGGCCTGCGTGATCCCGTACAACCCACAGAACTTCCGCGACTTCTTCCACGCCGCCGGGCGGCCGGAACTGGCCGAGGACCCGCGGGTCAACGGCGACGCGATCGACGGCGCCGACCACGAGGCACTGGCCGCGATGATCGCCGAATGCGCCCCGGCGCTGACCACCGCGGAATGGACCGAGGTCTGCGCGAAGCACAGCATCCCGATGGCCCCGGTCCTCGAACTCGACCACGCGCAGGACGACGAATACGTCCGCGACGGCCACCTGCTCGACGTCGTCGAGCACCCGAGCGAGGGCTCGATCCGCACCATCGGCATCCCGGTGAAGTTCTCCGCGACCCCCGGTTCCGTCCGGCGCCTGGCTCCCCTGCCGGGTCAGGACACCGAAGACGTCCTGCGCGAACTCGCCACCACTCGCTGAGGAAGAACCATGAGCAACGAAGTACGCACGGAACGGGTCGGCGGCACACTGCTGATCACGATCGACCGGCCCCAGGCGCGCAACGCGGTGAACGCCGCCGTCGCGGCAGGCCTTGCGGAAGCACTGGACCTGCTGGAATCCGATCCCACGTTGCGGGCCGGGGTCCTGACCGGCGCGGACGGCTCGTTCAGCGCCGGCATGGATCTCAAGGCGGCGCTGAAGGGCGAATCGCCCGAGATCCCCGGCCGCGGGTTCGGCGGGCTGACCGAGGCCGAACTGTCGAAGCCCCTGATCGCGGCCGTCGAAGGCTGGGCGATGGGCGGCGGGTTCGAACTGGCGCTGGGCTGCGACCTCATCGTCGCCGCCGAGGACGCGCAGTTCGGCCTGCCGGAAGTGAAGCGCGGGTTGATCGCCGCCGGTGGCGGTGTGATCCGGCTGCCGAAGCGGATCCCGCATCACCTGGCGATGGAGTTCCTGCTCACCGGCGAACCGATCGGCGCCGAGCGCGCCGGAAGCCTGGGGCTGGTGAACCGGGTCGTGCCGAGCGGCGAGGCCGCCGCGGTCGCCCTGCAACTGGCCGAGCGGATCGCCGCCAACGCTCCCCTGGCGCTGGCACTGGTCAAGAAGATCGTCCGCGCGGCGGACGGCGTCCCCGACGCGCAAGCGTTTGCCTCCCAGCGTTCGGAGCTCCCGGCGCTGATGAAATCGGCCGACGTCCGCGAAGGCATGCAGGCCTTCGCCGAGCGCCGCGCTCCACAGTGGACTGGAGAGTGAGATGAAGCAGCAGGACGTTCTCCGGCATGTGACCACGCCGCTCACCAACCCCGCGTACGCCCCGGTGGTGCCCCGGTTCACGAACCGCGAGTACCTGAACATCGTCTACCGCACCGACGCCGACGCCCTGCGCGCCGTCGTGCCGGAGCCGCTGGAGATCGACGAGCCGCTGGTGCGGTTCGAGGTGATGAAGATGGGCGACGTCAGCGGTTACGGGCCCTACACCGAGTCCGGGCAAGCGATCCCGGTGAGCTTCGAGGGCGAACGCGGCGAGTACCTGCACGCGATGTACCTCGACAACTTCCCGGCCACCGCGTCCGGCCGCGAGATCAGCGCCTACCCGAAGACCATCGGCTCGCCGAGGCTGTTCGCCGAGAACGGCGCGCTCGTCGGGACACTGGACTACGGCAGCCAGCGCGTCGCCACCGCGACCATGGGCTACAAGCACCACCGGCTGGACGTGGCCGAGGCGGAAGCGCAGATCACCGTGCCGACGTTCATGCTCAAGACCATCCCGGACTACGACGGTTCGCCCCGCGTGTTCGAGCTGGTCCGCACCGAGATCACCGACGTCGTGGTCAAGGAGGCCTGGACCGGGCCGGCGCGGTTGCAGCTGTTCCAGCACGTGCTGGCCCCGCTCGCCGACCTCCCGGTGCGGGAGGTCGTCTCCGCGAGCCACATCCTCACCGACCTGACGCTCGCCCCGGTCAAGCCGGTCTTCGACTACTTGAAGGGAGCACGGTCATGACTTTTCGCACCGCCGCCGTGATCGGCGCGGGCACGATCGGCCTGTCGTGGACGGCATTGTTCGCCGCGCACGGCATGGAGGTCCAGGTCTCGGATCCGCGGCCCGACCTCGCCGACGCCGTCGCGGACGCACTGGAGACGTTCGCCCCGCATCTCGGCCGGTCCGTCGCGGAACTCGCCCCTCGCGTCCACCTCGCCGCCGACGTCGCGGAGGCCGTCCGGAACGCGGACGTCGTGCAGGAGAACGGACCCGAGAACGTCGAGTTCAAAAAGGACCTGTTCGCGACGCTGGTCCGCGAAGCATCGTCTCACGCGTTGTTGCTCAGCTCGTCTTCCGCGATCCCCTCGACGGCGTTCGCGGCGGAGCTGGACGACGCGTCGCGAGTCCTCATCGGACACCCGTTCAACCCGCCGCATCTGATCCCGCTGGTCGAGGTCGTACCCGGTG
This sequence comes from Amycolatopsis sp. SB7-3, assembly GCF_041021335.1. NCBI lineage: Bacteria > Bacillati > Actinomycetota > Actinomycetes > Pseudonocardiales > Pseudonocardiaceae > Amycolatopsis > Amycolatopsis sp. SB7-3. The sequence goes on along the minus strand of NZ_JBFPJQ010000006.1, from coordinate 224,035 downwards.
AGCGCACGAGTGCCGAGTCGGTCGAGCGGGCCGTGGAGTTCTACCGGTTCGTCGGCCGCACCCCGGTGGTGGAACGCAAGGAGATCCCCGGCTTCGTCGGCAACCGGCTGCAGAACGCGCTGAGCCGCGAGGCGATCTACTTGGTGGAACAGGGTGTCGTGTCACCGTCCGAACTGGACACGGTGATGACGAACTCGCTCGGCATCCGCTGGTCGACGGTCGGGCCGTTCCTCGGCTCGCATCTGGGCGGCGGCCCCGGCGGCTACCGGCACATGGCCGAGCACATCGGCAAGTCGATGAAGAAGATGTGGGCGGGCCTCGGGCAGCCCTCGCAAGACCCCGAAGAACAGGAACGGCTCATCGAAGCCGTGGAATCCGCTTACGGCTCCTCCACGTACTCGGAACTCGCCGAGACGCGCGACCGCAAGCAGCTCGCTGTGCTGTCCGCTTTGGACAGTGCCGCCAGGGAGGAGAACTGACATGACCGCCGACTTCTACGCCTACGAAGACCTGCTGCCCGAGGAGGAGCGCAAGCTGCTGCTCAAGACGCGCGACTTCATGCGCACCGAGGTCAAGCCGCTGGTGAACGAGTACTGGGCCAAGGGCGAGTTCCCGCACGAACTCGTCGGCAAGTTCCGCGAACTCGGCCTCGCCGGGCTGCCCTACGAGGGCTACGGCGAACACCTCCCGGCCACCAGCCACCTGCTCAGCGGCATGATGGCGATGGAGATGACCCGCACCGACCCGTCCGTGGCCACGTTCTTCGGTGTCCACAACGGACTCGCGATGTACAGCATCTACTCCGGCGGCAGCCAGGAACAGCGTGATCGCTGGCTCCCGTCGATGGCGGCGATGGACAAGATCGGCGCCTTCGCGATGACCGAACCGCTCGGCGGTTCCGACGTCGCGGGCGGCATGCGCACCACGGCGAGGCGCGAGGGCGACACCTGGGTCCTCAACGGCGCCAAGAAGTGGATCGGCAACGCGACCTTCGCCGACCTGGTCATCGTGTGGGCCCGCGACGAGGAAGACAACAACGTCAAGGGTTTCGTGGTCGAGAAGGACTCGCCCGGATTCGTGCCGGTCAAGATCGAGAACAAATTCGCGTTCCGGATCGTGGAGAACGCCGAGATCACGCTGACCGACGTCCGGGTGCCGGAGGCCAACCGGCTGCAGGGCATCGACTCGTTCCGCGACGTCGCCGAGATCCTGCGCGCGACCCGGGGCGGCGTGGCCTGGCAGGCGCTGGGCGTGATGATCGGCGCCTACGAACTCGCGCTGGACTACGCCAAGGAACGCGAGCAGTTCGGCCGTCCGATCGCGCGGTTCCAGCTGGTGCAGGACCTGCTGGTGAAGAGCCTCGGCAACATCACCGCGTCGTGGGGCATGCTGGTGCAGCTCGCGCGGCTGCAGGACGCCGGGATCTTCAAGGACGAGCACTCGTCGCTGGCGAAGGCGTTCGTGACCTCGCGCATGCGAGAGGTCGTCGCCTGGGACCGTGAGATCTTCGGCGGCAACGGGATCGTGCTGGACAACGACATCATGCGGTTCTTCACCGACGCCGAGGCGATCTATTCGTTCGAAGGCACGCGGGAGATGAACACGCTGATCGTCGGGAAGGCGATCACCGGCCAGAGCGCCTTCGTCTGATCTGAAGGCCAAGTCCGTGAAGGCCTCCTTCACTACCTTGAGGGTAGGGAAGGAGGCCTTCACGGACTTGGCGGCTAGCGGTACTTCGTGCCGCAGGTGTCCTGGGTGCCGGACGAGAAACCGTCGCGGAAGGCGGCGACCCTGGCGAAACCCGCCGGGAGCGTCCGGCCCCGGACGTCCGCCGCGATCAGGCTGTTCCGCGTCAGCATCTCGGCGATCGCCTCGTCGAGGTCGCCCGGCGACAACGTGAGCGCCCCGCCGTCCGTGAGGGTCGAAGCCCAGAAGCCGGTGAGACACGCGGTGCGCTGCGCGGCCACCGGACCGTCGAGCCGGAACCCGCCTTCCTGCTGGACAGCGAGCGTGTAGCGCGACGCGACCTCGGCGAACGCGGCGAAGTCCCCGATGCCTCCCTGCCGCCCCCTGCGCGGCGGGGTCCCGATGCGGACGAGACCGTCGAGGTCGAGGTTGATCTGGTTGGACTCCGAGCAGTACGACGCGAGCGCGTCCTCCGCCGTCACGCCGCAGGCCGCACCGGTGGTGAGCGTCGGCGGGGTGGCCGCGAGCCGGAAGGCCTGCCGCAGGCTGGTGGTGAGGTCGGCCAGGGCCTGCCGGTCGTCGAGGCGGACGTTCGCCGCGGCCGAACCGAATCCGCCCTGTGTGCTCCGGCCTTCGATTTCCCGCACGTCGATCTTCGCGCATCGCGCGGGTCCGTCGGTGAACCCGAACTGGAACGCGGAAACCCGGTCGAACGCGTTGCCGTGCGCCCCGTCGTCGTCGAAGGCGACCCCCGCGGAGTCCCGGATCTGGAACAGGGCGGTGAGCACCTCGTTGAGCCCGCGGCCCGTGGACACCTGGAACATGGGCGACTTGTCCTCGGCGACCCAGCGGAGGTACGCCCCGGTGTAGCAATCGGCCTGCTGTTCCTTGACGATCGACGGCGCCGCGCCCGGCAGACCGAGCCGGTACTGGACGGCGTGACCGATCTCGTGGGCGAGCACGGTCATCACCGCCGCCGGGCCGAGGGAATCGTTGAGCATCGGCAACAACTCCCCGCGATCCCACGCGACGACGTCTTCCCCCGAGCAATAGAAGGCGTTCACGAGGCCGGCGGTCGAGGTGCCGCAGATCTCGCGGTCGCGGCCGCCCGAGTCGTAGGAGACGAGCGTGGTCAGCGGCCGGAACTCGCGGTCGAAGGTCGCGGGCAGATGCTCGCGCCAATACCGCTGGACGTCGGCGACGGCGTTGGCCGCGAGCCGGTCGATCTCGCCGCCGTCACCCCCGACGACCGGGAGACCGGCGTCGAGCACGCCGGGTTTGAACCCGCTGGGGCCGTCGGTGATCTCGAGCCCCGCGACGCGGGTGGGGTCCACCGGTTGTGCCGCTCCCCCTACCGTCGCGGCACAACCGGTGAGGAACAGAGACAGGCTCGCCATGATCGCCCAGCCGGACCGACGTTTCATCACACCATTCCCGTCTCTGCTGTCCGTCAACCGAAGAAGACCGAGCTGATCGTGTCGTCGAACTTGAGCTTGGCGAGATCCTTGACGTCACCGTCGATGACGAGGGACTTGCCCTTGCAGTCCTTTTCGGACCAGAGTTTGAGCGAACCGGAGGCGGAGACCGACGACGTCACGTCCGGGCGGGCGACGTTCTGGCAGCCCTTGCCCGCGAGTCCCTGGGACGGCTCGTCGTCGCTGAAGTTCTTGCCGTCGAAGAGAACCGCGCTGGACGCGGGCTTCTGCGGCGGTGCCGTCTCCTCCGGCTGCCCGTTCTGCGCCTTCTGGCCGTCGGGCGCGAGCCCGAACCACGTTCCGCCGACACCCTGCCCGAGCGTGTCACCGGGTTTGGTGTCCTTCGCGAACCGGTAGGCGGGCCAGCCGCCGAGGGTCAGCTGAAGGGTCCCGTCGTCGCGCTTGACCGTGCCGACGGCGGATTTCCTGATCCCGGCGAGGAAAACCTTGCTGCCGGGAGTGACGAGCACCGGCGGCCAGGTCTTGGCGCATTCACCGTTGCAGGTCGACTTCGACGGCTTGGCGGTGTCCTTGTCGAAGCGGTACAATGTCAGGCCGGCGCCGTTGACGACCACCGGATCGAGGTTCCCCGCCCTGGAAGCCTTGAGCTGCACCCATTTGCGCGCGACGTTCTGGTCCGCGGTGCCGGCCGTGCCGTCGGAACCCGTTGCCCAGTCACCGGTCTTGGGCTGCGCGTTGTTGGCCTTCGCGGTCCCGGCGAGGAAGGACAACCCCTCGGAGACCTGCTCGGCCGGCGCCGGTCCCGTCGGCAGCGCGGTGTTCTGCGAACCACAGGCGGCGAGTGACAACGCCCCGGCGGTGACGAGCACGGCGATCGGCAGAACTCGATTGCGAAGCATGCTTCTTTCTCCCCTGCACCCTTGGGTTCCAGGCTCTCTGGAACTCCCCTACGCCATCGACACGGACGACGGCTCGATGCGGTTCAAAAGAATCTTGGAAGAGTTTTCCGGGCCCCTCCTCGAGGCGGCCGGGAAGGCTCAGTTCACGCAGCCGGCCATCGCGGGCGGCGTGGAAGAACCGGACGACGAAGGCGGAGCGGCGAGCGAAGAAGTGGCCGCCACCGGCTTGATCCCGATCCCGCCGGTCGAATCCCCCACCGCGGCGACACTCGTCGCGTTCAGCGCGGACTTCACGAACGCCTTCACCTCGGCCGGATCGACCTTCACCGCGTCACCATCGGACGGCGTCGGCAGCGAAAGGCTCTGTACCGGGATCGTCTGGAACTTCAGCGCCCCCGAGCTCATCCCCCGCAGCTGCTGCGCGAAGCCGAGCACGTCCCAGCCGCGGTCGAGTACGACCGAACCCTGGATCGCGCCGATCAGGGAGCTCAGCCTGGTGGGATCGGTGAAGGTCCCGGCGTCGAGGACGGTCTTGGCCATGCTCGACAGGAACGCCTGCTGCCGCGCGATGCGGTCCAGGTCGCTGGGCAGGCCGTGCCGCTGCCGCACGAAGGCCAGCGCCTGCGGGCCCGAAAGCAACTGCTTGCCCGCCGGGAACGACGCACCGGAGAACTTGTCCTGCACGGGGTTGTTGAGGCAGACCTCGACACCGCCAACGGCTTCGCTCAGCGCGGAGAACCCGGCGAGGTTGACGGCGGCGTAGTGGTTGATGGACAGGCCGGTGAACTGCTCGATCGTCTGGATCGTGAGCTTGGCGCCCGCCTCGTTGGCCTTGACCTCGAGCTGCGGACCGGACAGGCCCTGCGCACGCAGCGTGTTCATCGCGGCGTTCTTGCCGCGGCTGTACGCCGAATTGATCTTGTGCTTGCCGAACCCGCCCGCGATGTCCACATAGGAATCACGCGGGATGGAGATGGCCGTGGCGCCCGCCCCGCCCGCCGGGATGTGGACCACGATCATGGTGTCGGTGGTGTCGCCGCCGTCGTCGCCGCTCCCGGCGTGCAACGCGTCGAGGACGTTCCGCGGCAACGGGTTCCCGTTGGCGTCGGTCCGGGAGTCGATTCCGACGAGCAGGATGTTCTGTGCCACCTTCAGCGGTTCGCCCGCCGGGCCGTCGGGTACCTGCGCGGAGGGGGCGATCACGTCGGCCGTGACGATCGCTTCGTCCAAACGGCTCAGCTGGGTCCACGCGAAACCCGTGACCCCCAAGACCGCCGTCGACACCAGGCCCAGTGCGACACGGCCGCCGATCCGCCGTCCTCGCGACGTGAGCAGCACGACCTTCTCCCCGCTTCCGTGAATGATCCCCCGCATTCGAGGATCACCGCGTTAGCTGGGAATTACCTGAGAAACGTGTCATAAGCGGGTCTTAAAGCCCGTTCGGACCATTCGAAGTGATCAAGCAGACAGCCGATCGCGACACCGAGTGCCGGACCGACCGCGTAGCGCTTCCCTAGCGGGGCATGCGCCGCCAGATCGCGCGTGGCACCACGCGCATCACCGCGAACATGGGCCTCAGGAGTCCCGGCACCCACACCGTTCCCCGGCGCTTCCGGAGCGCGGCGACCGTCGCGTCGGCGACCTGATCGGGGGTGCTGGAGAACGGCGCCGGCGACATGCCCTCGGTCATCCGGCCGATCACGAAGCCGGGCCGGACGAGCAGCAGCCGTACACCGGTGCCGTGCAGGGCGTCGGCCAGCCCGCTCGCGAAACCGTCGAGGCCCGCCTTCGCCGATCCGTAGACGTAGTTCGCCCGCCGGACCCGCACCCCGGCGACCGAAGAGAAGACCACGAGGCTGCCGTTTCCTTGCTCACGAAGCACATTGGCCACATGCGTCAGCACACTCACATGAGCCACATAGTCGGTGTGCACGATCGCGACGGCGTGTCCGGCGTCCGCTTCGGCACGCGCCTGGTCGCCGAGGATCCCGAAGGCGGTGACGACGACGTCGAGCGGCCCGTGTTCCGCGACGACCTTCTGCAGGAACGGCCCGTGCGCGGCGAGGTCGTCGGCGTCGAACTCGACGGCGTCGACGGTCTCCGCGCCCGCGGCCAGCAGCCGCTCGGACTCCGCTCCGAGGTCCGTGCTCCGTCGCGCGGCCAGCACGATCCGGCGCGCCCCGCCCTTGGCGAGCCGTTCCGCGACCGCGAGGCCGATCTCGCTGCGTCCGCCCAGTACCAGCACCGTTCCGCTCACCCGCCGCAGTCTGCCAGGCGGCCCGGCGCCGGCCGGCAGTGGCACGGTTCACAAACTGCAATTTTGCAGTATCTGCATCTTTGCGCGTATCGTGGTGCCCATGCCCGAACCCGTCAAAGGTCTCCGCGAGCGCAAGCGGCTGGAAACCCACCGCGCGCTGGCGACCACCGCCGTCCGGCTCGTCGCCGAACGCGGCCTGGACCAGGTGACGGTCGAGGACATCAGCGCGGCCGCGGGGGTTTCACCGCGCACGTTCTTCAACTACTTCGCGTCCAAAGAGGACGCTGTGGTCATCGCGCACGCCGACACCGCGGAGCGGACCCGGCGCACCATCGAGAAGTTCCTTGCCACGCCGAAGGAAGTCAGCACTCCGCGCGCTTTCGTCGACGCGCTGAAGGAGGACTTCGCCCAAGTCGACGAGAACCGCGAAGAGTGGCTCGGCCGCATGAAGGCCATTCAGGAGAACGCCACCCTGCATTCGCGCGCGGTGGCGATGAACCACGACACCATCGCGCCGATGATCGAGGCGATCGCCCGCCGCACGGGCGTGGATCCGAAGGCCGATCTGTATCCGTCGCTGGTGCTGTCCACGCTCGGCGGCGCGGTCAACGCCGTGCTGATGCTCTGGTATCAGCACGACGGCCGGATGTCCGCGCTCGACCTGCTCGACGACGCCGTCGAACTGCTTCTCGCCGGGCTCCCGGAGCCCGGCGGCCGCGCGCGCTGACGCGCCCGGCACCACAGGAACACGAAGGGGGACCACCATGTCCGTATCCACGACCGAACCACGAGAACCGGAGGCCCCGGCGGGCTCGATGGGCCGCAAACAGGTCCTCGAAGCGATGTCGGGGCTGATGATGGGCATGTTCGTCGCCATCCTCGCCTCGACGGTGGTGGCGAACGCGTTGCCGCGGATCGTCTCCGAACTCGGCGGCTCGCAGGCCTCCTACACCTGGGTGGTCACCACCGAACTGCTCGCGATGACCGCGACGGTGCCGCTCTGGGGCAAGCTTTCCGATCTGTACAACAAGAAGCTGCTGATCCAGCTCTCGCTCGGGTTGTTCGTGGTCGGTTCGCTGGTCGCCGGGTTCGCCGGCAACATCGAGCTCCTGATCGGCAGCCGGGTCGCGCAGGGCATCGGCGCGGGCGGGCTCACCGCGCTCGCGCAGGTGATCATGGCGGCCATCGTCTCGCCGCGTGAACTCGGGAAGTATTCGGGGATCTTCGGCGCCGTGTTCGCCGTCGGGACCATCGCGGGCCCGCTGATCGGCGGGGTCATGGTGGACACGTCGTGGCTCGGCTGGCGCTGGTGCTTCTTCCTCGGGGTCCCGTTCGCGATCGCGGCGATCCTGCTGCTGCAGCGCACCCTGAACCTGCCGACGATCCGGCGTGACGTGAAGGTCGACTACCTCGGCGCGTTCCTGATCATGGCCGGTGTCTCGACACTGCTGGTCTGGTCCTCGCTGGCCGGGCACCAGTTCGCGTGGAGCTCGTGGTGGACGGTCGGCCTGGTGACCGCGGGCGTCGTCATCCTCGCGCTCGCCGTCTACGTCGAGTCGAAGGTGGCCGAGCCGATCCTGCCGCTGACCCTGTTCCGCAACCACACGGTCACCCTGACCACCCTCGCGAGTTTCCTCGTCGGTGTCGCGATGTTCGGCGGGACGGTGTTCCTGTCGCAGTACTTCCAGCTGTCGCTCGGCAAATCGCCGACGGTGGCCGGATTGCTGAGCCTGCCGATGATCTTCGGCATCCTCGTGTCGTCCACGGTTTCGGGTCAGCTGATCAGCCGCACCGGCAAGTGGAAGAGCCACCTGCTGCTCGGCGCGACGCTGATGACGGCAGGCCTGGCGCTGCTGGGCACGATCGACGCGAAGACGAACCTGGTCATCCTGGGCGCGTACATGGTGCTGCTGGGCGTCGGCGTCGGCATGCTGATGCAGAACCTCGTCCTGGTGTCGCAGAACGACGTCGACGCGCACGACCTCGGCACGGCGACCTCGACGCTGTCGTTCTTCCGCAGCCTCGGCGGCTCGATCGGCGTGAGCGCGCTGGGCGCGGTGCTCGCGAACCGGGTCGTCGCGCTGATGAGCGAAAAGCTCGGGCCGCTGCCCGGCGGTGGCGAGGGCGGCGCGGTGCCGAACATCGCCACGCTGCCCGAACCGGTCGCGAACGTCGTCCGCGAGGCCTACGGGGAGGCGACCAGCGAGCTGTTCCTGATCAGCGCGCCGATCGCGCTGCTGGTGATCGTCGCCGTCGCCTTCCTCAAGCACAAGCCGCTCAAGACCCAGTCGGGCAACGAGCGGCTGGCCGAGGAGACCGCCGCCGCCTGATCGCCACGACCGAGGGGCCCGGTTCGCGGAACCGGGCCCCTCTTTTCGCGCGCACGAAGAACACGGTGGAAATTCGAGGAACGCGATGTCGAGTGATTTCAGGCGGCGTTGCCGACGCGAATCAGCTGGCGTCGTTCGCCGCCGGTCAGCCCGCCGAAAACGCCGTGGGCCAATCCGTTGTCCACGGCGTAGGCCAGACAGGCCGATACGACCGGGCACCGCGCGCAGACGGCCTTCGCCCTGGCCGCCTGACGTGCGCCGGGGCCGGTTTCGGTGACCGGGAAGAACAGTTCGGGATCCTCACCGCGGCAAGCGGCCTCACTCAGGTCTCCCGCCATCCTCGTTTCCATTTTCCTATCACCTCCTTTTTTCCGATTTTCCCTTCCCCGTCAAACGACTTCCGGGTATCCGCCCTCGTACGCACCGCAAACATCACCTTGACCGAATCGTTACACTCAGCGGCCCGCTCACTGCACCTGTCCTGTGAGGGCATTCGCGTCAGGCGGCTGAGAGCGGTGAGTGCGGGTGATGGTCCACGAAGGGTTCGACGAGTTCTTCCACGCCGAATTTCCGCTGCTCACCGGCTTCCTGTGCAAGGCGGGCTTCGCGCTGGACCCGGCCCGCGACGCGGCCGCGGAGGCGCTGCTCAACGCCTACGAGGACTGGCCGGGCATCACGCAGCCGAAGGCGTGGGTCCGCCGCGTCGGGCATCGGCGGGCGAAGGAGCAGACCGCGGTCCGGGCCGATTGGGCCTCCGCCGACGCCGGCCGGGAGGACAAACTCACCGCGCTCGCCGACGAGGCGTCGGCCGTCCTGACGATGCTGGGGAGCCTGCCGAAACGCCAGCAACTCGCCATGGCCTGGACGTTGGACGGCTACTCGGAGCGGGAGATCGCCGGGGTGCTGGGGATCGCGGACGAGGCGGTCGGCGCGACACTGCGCCACGCGCGTGGCCGGCTGGCTGAGCACGATCCCGGCTTCGCCGACCGGCTGGACAGCGCCAACGGCGCCTTCCTCTACGCCTTGCGGATGGGCCTCGACGCCGAAGACACCCTCGCCCGGATCAAGAACCGCGCGATGGTCAGGGAACTCGCCCTGGTGGCGCCCGGAACCCCGGCGGACTCGGAACCCGAGCAGGTGACGCCGTCGCAGTGGTACACCCTCGACGAACCCGTCGTGGCCGCCGGGAAGGGTGACAAGCGTGCGCTGGACCAGCTGCTGACCACCGTGCGCCCGCTCGTGATCCGGTACTGCCGGTCGCGGATCGGCAGACAGGAACGGACGTACGCGTCGGCGGACGACGTCGCGCAGGAGGTCTGTGTGGCGATCCTCCGCGCGCTGCCGACCTATCGGGAACGGGGACGGCCGTTCCTCGCCTTCGTCTACGGCATCGCCCAGCACAAGGTCGCCGACGCCCGCCGGGCCGCCGCCCGCAACCGCGCCGAGCCCGTCGCCGAAGTCCCCGACGGGATCTCGGAATCCGTGGGCCCGGAACAACGGGCGCTGCACAACGAATTGAGCGACCGGATGGGCGAACTGCTGCGGATCCTGCCGGACAAGCAACGGGAGATCGTCGTGCTGCGGATCGTCGTGGGCCTGTCGGCGGAGGAGACCGCCGGTGTCGTCGGTTCGACGGCCGGTGCCGTGCGAGTGGCGCAGCACCGCGCTTTGACGCGTTTGCGGAAGATCCTCGCCGAGGAATGAACGGTCACGGATACCTGATCGTTACGCCGTTTTCGTAACGTCCGGCGGTTCCGATTCGCGCGGAAAAATCGCCGACGATGAGACGTAACATGCCAATACGTCACGCCGATCTCCACGCGAAGACATGCGAAAGGATCATCGTGACCACTCCCTCGCCGTACCCCTATCAGGCGGCACCCGTCACTACGCCTCCACGTAACGGATTGGGCACCGCGGGGTTCGTACTCGGCCTCGTCGGGCTGCTGTTCTCCCCGATCCCGTTCATCGGCGTCATCGCCTGGCCGCTCGTCATCGTCGGGCTCATCCTCGCCGGAATCGGTTTCTCCCGCGCGAAAAGCGGCGTCGCGACCAACAAAGGTCTCGCACTGACAGGCATCATCCTGTCCGCGGTCGGCCTGGTCGTCTGCATTCTGTGGACGATCGTGTTCAGCAAGGCCGTCGTCGACGCGGCGAACTCGCTTCCGACGACGCCGGCATCCGCGCCTGGGGCGCCGATCGGCGGCGACGCGGGGACGTCCGCGCCGGAACAGCCCGCCAAACAACAGGCCGCCGAGCACACCGTGGTCTACCGGGTGACCGGGACCGGCGGCGCCAAGGCGGGCAACATCACCTACACGACCGACGGAATGACCACCAGCAATCAGGAAGCCAACGTCAAGCTCCCGTGGGAGAAGACGATCAAGCTGCCGGCGGGCGAGGCTCTGCAGATGGTGAGCATCCTGGCGCAGGGCAATGGCAAGGGGGCCGTCAAGGTCACCATCGAGGTCGACGGCAAGCTCATCAAGGAAGCCAGCGCCGAGGAGTACGGCGTCGCGCACGCGAGCGAGAACATCGGCTCGCTCGGCAACTGAGCGGTTGGTGCAGGCCCTGCCCGAACGGGCCTGCACCACCGAGTCAGGGGCGGCAGCGTTCCGCGGTCGCGGCGGCCGTTTTCAGCTCCGGAGCGCCCAAGACGGCCGCGACCGGGTCGAGCGCGCCGTGCGTGTCCTTCTGGGCGGCGATGAGCCCGTCGACCGCGCGGCCCTGCGCGGCGGTGTCGTTCTTCCCCGCCGCGTCCAGACCCGCCTTCGCTTTCACGGTCTTGTCGCGCGCCGAGGTGTACTTCGCGAGGAACTCCTGCTTCGCCGCGTCTCCGGCCGGAACCGGAGCGGCGGGCAGCGCGCCGAGGCCGTCGACCGTCTTGGTCAGAATCGCCGCGTAGTGCCCGAGCTGGTCGCTCGTGCTCTTCTTGATGGCTTCCAAGGTCTCGCCACTCGCCGACGGCATCTTGTTGTTGCCGTCGATGAAGTCCTTGACCACGCCGCAGAAGCCGTTCATCCAGGCCACCGCCGCGGCCGGTTCCGCCGCCGACGGCGAAGGCGCCGCCTGCGGGGCCGCCTCCGGTGCCGGCTCCGGCGCGCAGCCGGCCAAGACCGCCACGGCCAGGGCGATTCCCGCCAGGGCCGATCTCTTGTGGGCAGCGCACATGTCCGTTTCCCCTCTCCGCCGTCCGGTGTTCCCGCCGGCGTGAGGACGGTGACATGGCGAAACGCGCGCGGTCTGCGTCATCTGACTCAGAACGACGCCCCGCGCTCGAACTCGTAACGTTCGAAGCACGGCGACCGGACGGCGTAACGGGGTGCGGGCAGGTGGCGAGTACCGCTTTACCCCTGTTCGCTCGAGGGCATCCAGCCGAAGAGGTAGCACCATGGCCATCAAGATCATCGCAGCGCGGCTCGAAGGTGGGAAGTTCCACGAAAGCATCACGAAACTGCGCTGGATCAACCCCGGCAGCGGCGAGACCGGCGAGAGTTTCGTTTCGGCGATCGTGGCGTGGCTCGAGGACGACGACGGGAAGGCCTACGTGGACGAGGGGATCCACCGGGTGGCCGTGGAGATCATCAAGCCGACCTTCGGCCCGAAATTCCTCCGCACGCGCGCGGACGGGATCTGGAAAGACAACCTGCTGGAGCTTCCCCGCTTCTGAGGCTGGCCGGTTAATTCCGGAGACGCGGGCACGAGCACTCTGTTAGCTTGAGCGAGCACTCCCGGTGCGCAGGCCACGGTTACTTCCTCTTTCACAGGCACCCGTGACCGACAATTTCTCGGGAGCCATGATTTCGGATGTGCCCGGTGCGCAGGCGACGGTTACTTCGATTACCCAAGGGTTGCGGGTTCGAGCCCCGCCCGGCAGCCATCCTGCCGGTAGCTCAATCGGTAGAGCATTGGACAGCCACCGTCACCGACTTTTTCTCGGGCCTCATCCGGAATCGCAGCTCCCCTCGAACGAAACGAGGGTCGAGGGTGTCGAAGTTCAACACCACCGGTACACGGCCGGCGACGAGCTCACCGATCGTCGGCGAGCGCAGCCCCGGCGGCGTCACCCACGAAGGTGGCGACGGCTACGCGCGGGACACCAAGTCCGAACTGTTCCTGCTCGCCGTCACCAACATGGTCGGCGAGAACACCTTCTACGAGACCGGCGACAAGCGCGACACGCGATTCGCCGACCTCGTCCGGGAGACGGCGCTCGCCGACCCGGAGTGGACCGCGCGGTTCCTGCGCTGGCTCCGCACGGAGGCGAACATGCGGACCGCCGCGATCGTCGGCGCCGCCGAATACGTCCGCGCCCGGCTCGGCGGTGACCCGTCGCCTGACGCCTCCATCGCGAACCGTGCCGTCGTCGGCTCGGTACTCCAGCGCGCCGACGAGCCCGGCGAACTGCTCGCGTACTGGACCTCCCTGTACGGCAAGAAGATCCCGAAGCCGGTCAAGCGTGGCGTCGCCGACGCGGCCGTCCGGCTCTTCGACGAGAAGTCGTTCCTCAAGTGGGACTCCGCCGCGCGCGCTTTCCGGTTCGCGGACGTCCTCGGCCTGGCCCACCCGGACCCGAAGGATCCGGTGCAGGACGCCCTGTTCAAGCACATCGTCGACGTCCGGTTCAACCCCGGCCGCGAGATCCCCGCCGAACTGGAAGTCCTCGGCGCCCGCGCGGAGCTCATGGCGTGGGACAAGGAGAAGCGGCGCGAGCTCTTCAGCCGGCCCGACACCGCACGGTCCGCCCTCCGGCGGGCGGGCATGACGTGGGAGTCCCTGGCGGGCTGGCTCCAGGGCCCGATGGACGCGCGCGCTTGGGAAGCCATGATCCCTTCCATGGGCTACATGGCGCTGCTGCGGAACCTCCGGAACTTCGACGAGGCAGGCGTGTCCGACGAGGTGGCCGAGGGCGTCGCGGCGCGGCTGGCCGATCCGGAGCAGATCGCGAAGTCGCGGCAGTTCCCGATGAGGTTCCTCTCCGCGTATCGGGCGGCGCCGTCGCTTCGCTGGTCGTACCCGCTGGAAAAGGCGATCGCCCAGTCGCTGGCGAACGTGCCACGGCTCACCGGGAGGACACTGATCCTCGTCGACACCTCGGGTTCGATGAACGCGGGTTTCAGCAAGGACGGCACGCTGATGCGGTGGGACGCGGCCGCGATCTTCGGGATCGCGCTCGGCGCCCGCTGCGAGACGGCGGACGTCGTGTCGTTCTCGAACGCCTACTACGGCGGCACCGGTTCCAAGGCCTTCGACGTGCCCCGAGGTGAGTCACTGCTGCGCGGGCTCGACCGGTGGAAGAACGACGGCTACTTCATCGGCGCGGGCACCGACACCGTCGGCGCGATCCAGCGCCACCTGCGTCCGGACTACCACGACCGGGTGGTGATCCTGACCGACGAGCAGCACTCGTCCGGCAACGTCGGCCAGGCCGTGCCGAAGGACACGGCGTTGTACACGTGGAACCTCGCGGGCTACGAGCGCGGCCACTCGACGTCCGGACGGGGTAACCGGCACACCTTCGGCGGCCTCACGGACGCCGCTTTCACGATGATCCCGTTCCTCGAAGCGGGACGGAACGCGGACTGGCCGTTCTGACGAGGTCGGGGCGCGCGGCCATGTCGCGAAAGCCACTTTCGGGACATCAGACGTCGCGAAAGTGGCTTTCGCGTCCCATCCCGCCGTTCCAGCCAGCCACTTCTGTCCTTATTGGACATTACGTGTGCGTCGGTCAGTTCAGCGACTGTGGTGGATCTCGCAGTCGGGGTTCGGGCAGTCGGCAGCGTTCCGCGCGTTCCAGGCTGCGCGCATCGAGTCATACCGCCGGGTGAACTGGGCATCCCGTCGCACGCTCCACACCGACGGGGCCACTCTGCGGGTGACCAGGAGTTCATGAGGCGAGTAGTCGTTGTCAGTGCGGGATACCTCAAGCCCGGCAGCAGTGAGGATCTTCCGGATCGCCTCGGCCATCGCCTCGCCGATCGCGGACATCAACTGCGAGAACGCGGCGCATTCGTCGCCTTCCCGATGTGGGTCGTCGGCCCAGGCCTCCTGCCCCGCGTCAAGAAGGAGCGCGTGCTCCTGCCAGTCGACGAGCACTCCGCGCAGATCGGGCAAGTCGACCGACACGACCGCACCGGCGACGCCGGTCGGACGGCCGCCGGGGACCACCGGCAACCCGGCGGCCGCCAGCTCAGCCTGGACGACATCGCACAGCGTCTCCAGCCGGAACCGCCGATCCGAATCGACCTCAAGGGGTTCTTCCGTCATGCCGCCATCTTCGCAGGCGCCCCCGACAAGTCCGGTGACGGCGAAGTCAGCACAAATGACCCGAAACCTCGTCCAGTTGATCCGGAACGCCCTTCCGGCTCGCTTCCCGCCGGTATTGGGATACGGCGAAACGACAAGGCAGAAGAGCGCCGACTGAATGATGCTTAGCCGCGATTGCGTTCGTGTGCCTTGGTCAGCACGCTCGACATTTTCGAGGCCTCGTCGTCGGAGCCGCTCAGGTTCGGCGCGACGAGCTGGACGGACGTAAATCTCCCGCCACTGCAGGTTTGTCCGTTGATGGCCTTGGGGTTCTCCCGGGTGGGAATCAGATTCACGGTGCGGGAGCTGCCGGCCGGTAGTCCTTGAACCTCCAGCAGCGTGGAGAACAGCTCACAGGCACGATCCGGCGCGATCTCCTTGCCTGAGGCGATCAGGTCGCGAGCCGCTTCCAGTTTGCGAGCCGTCTCCGGATCGTCGAGCAGTCCCGACTTCTTCACCTGCTCTATTGCCGCGGGCAATTGCGTTGCCCACTTTTCCGCTGACGTACCGATCACCTGGACGCGACCTCCGGCAGGCGTCTCCCAGTGACACGCGGGCAATCCGCCGACTGCCCGCGCCTTCGGCTCGGACGCCTCTCCGGCAATCATCGACAGGTCAGCCGGTGTGAGAAGTTCACACAAAGCGTCCGGGGCGGCCGTCTCGGCAGCCGGGTCGGCGGACGACGGGGCCGCACTCTCGGCGACCTTGCCCTGCGGCGCCGAACCAGACTTGGCCGACGAACACCCGGCTAGCAATAGCATTGCCGACGCGGCGACAACCACTGCGATTCGACCGGCTCTCAGCGAGCCGAGGCACTCCACGTTCGACATCTTGCGCTCATCTCCCCCATCGAAAGTGAACAGAGGCTACCAGGAACGCAGTTGCGAGCGCGGGCAAGATACCGCCGACAGCCGGAAAAGCCGTTCTTCAGCAACGGAAACCGTCGCCGGCGAGGTCGATGAGATGCTCGATGCCCTCGGCGCCTTCGCGACCCTCTCCGACCCCACCATCAAAACCCCACCGCCCAAGCGGCTTGACCGCCACCGCACCACAAGCCCGCGCGTGCCACAATCAACGCCATGTCGACCATCCGAAAGGGCAATGCCGCGTAGATCACCAGCCCGTGTCCGGGCCGATACTCATCGCCGCTGCCGCACTGACGAGCGGATTCTCCCGCTTCGGGGCCTCTCACCCCGAGGACGAGCCGGCATCGCCCGCCTCGAACGCACCCGGCTTTGGCCCGGGGCCTCCGCCGAAGCACTTCAAGCTTGGAAGCTGTTCGTCCATGAACCCATGTGTCGACTCTGGGACCCTCACTGCGGCTGCGGCGTGCCGCAATGCTGCCCCGACCCAGCCGAATTGCGACGAACCCTCATCCTTGTCGCACACGCCCTTCCGCCCAAGGACGCCAGAATCTTCCGGAAACAACTCGCAATACTCGACGAACTATGGTGACCGGAAACCCATTCCCCGTTGACAACCACCATAGGGACACTGCCCGAATCCTGGCGATCAACACCTCACACGAACCCCCGCGCAAGGCCAGCGCCACAGCAGTCGGACTTGTGCTCTTCCCGCCACAGCGAGCTGTGACGAGAAAGGCTGCTACGAAGCGCTTCTCCAGCTACCGGCACGCCGGAGCGAACAGAGACCAATCGCGCTTGACCCAAGGCAAAATTGCCACCGAAGGGCCAACGTCCCCACAGGCCGGGCAACGATATCGATATGGTGGGCCGGGTCGGGGAGGCAACGGAGCCCAATCGGAGACGACGTGCCCTCCATTCGGCAGCACATTTGCCGCCAGCAGGATCACCATGCCCTTCCCGCTCACCCGGGGCGACATCCCGTCCCGCACCGCTGGAATCGCCAGCCGCCTCCAAATTATCAAGGCACTCCAGTCATCGTGCCGCGACATTCACCGCCCAGCTGAAAGAGGACTTCATGGGTGGCGACGCCTGCACCGCTTCGCGCCGTCATGGCCTTCGCCACCATTGACACCGCCGATCACCTCGGCGTCAACCAAGCGCATAGATCGATACTCGGGGCCAGATGTCGCCAATTGTCGACGCCCCCGCCGACCCGGTTAACACCGACGTCGCCCGGTCAGGGTTGTCGCCACTGCGCGGCTACGGAAGGCAGAATCGCTGATACTCAGCACGCAAGGCTGCCGGTCAGGTCCCGCGCGATCTTCCCCATGAAGGGGCGTCTGTTAGGGGACCGGACGCTTGACTATTCGATGTAATTCCCGGACCGTGCCGTCGCCGGGAGACACCCGTAGCGTCGCCGTCCACGACCTCAGACGCGTTCCCGTGCTACCTCAGATGTCTGGCCGCCTATCGGGGACCATCCGACTTACATCGACGAAGAGGCACTCATCGCCTTCCTGCACTCCGCTTGGCGCTGGAGCAGAATCTCCGAGCAGCCCGACGCCGCCGGAGGACCGTGCGGCTCATGACCGGACTTGCTACGCCGAGGCACCCTCGTCTAACGGCTGCGGATCCTGAGTCTCCCGCAATCCCAGCACTTCCCTCCGACCCCGATCGACGCGCTCTACGACGCCTGAGCGGCACCGCTGACTGCCGAACGCCAGGGCGATGTGTTTTAAGGGCTTCATGTGGCGGATAGCGAGCCGGGCTAACGCGACAGGGTGAGGACTGGTTTCTCCCTGTCCTCACCCTGTCTACAGTTTCGATTTAGGCGTATCCCCGCACTTTCTCCCTGCGTGGCCGGGAGAACAAACCCACGATGCCCGGGTTCCCTGGAAGTGACCATTGGCCGCCGGGCCATTCGACTGCCGCTGGACGCCAGCCGAGCAAGGTCTTCCTGGAGACCAGCTCAAGCTGCCCATCGACCAGGGCTCGTGTGAACGACGCGAACTCCTCGACGTCCTCCGGCAAAGTCTCGTCCACTTCGAACGGATCCAGATCGTCGAGGAACAGTTCCCCGACGCTTCCAGTCATGCGTAGCTCCAGGCGCGGCACACCCGAGACGGCCGGCTCAATGCGGACTGTTTTCTCCGCATCATTATGGTCGACGATGAGGGAGACCTTCCCGCTTTCGATCAGCTCCCCGTAAGCAGTTCTGAGCGCACCCACGAACTGGTCGGCTGATGGCTGCGAGTAGCTCATCGTCCTCCCTTGACCATGTGATAGTGGAAGTGGACGTTGATTCGTTTTCCACGCCATCGCACATAGCGCCCGCGGAATCAAAGGTACGAACGCTTCGACCC
This sequence comes from Amycolatopsis sp. SB7-3, assembly GCF_041021335.1. Classification (NCBI taxonomy): domain Bacteria; kingdom Bacillati; phylum Actinomycetota; class Actinomycetes; order Pseudonocardiales; family Pseudonocardiaceae; genus Amycolatopsis; species Amycolatopsis sp. SB7-3. The sequence continues at coordinate 205,892 of NZ_JBFPJQ010000006.1, read as the reverse complement.
CACGCGCAGCGCGAGGCTGTGGTTACCCTTCTTCGCGCTACCTTTCCATGTCCAACCGAGTCTGAGCTTGTCGTTGCGGTTAAAGATACCGATCTTGTGCCTGCCGAACAATTTGCTGGGCGCGCCGAAGATCCTAGACTTCTGCACGATCTTACCAACGGCGGCTACGTAGCGAGCCCCACGGAAGGTGACCGCGCCTGCCGCATACATCGCCGCCTTACCCCAGTTGCCCCGGACCGCGTTGCCCACTGCGGCTATACCGCCGGCGACCATCCCGATTCGAGAACACGGATCACACTCAGCCGACTGTGACCACACCCAGCTTGCCCAGCTGTGGAAGCAAAGAACTCCGGACCTGCTGAAGGCCCCATCGCAGCGGCTGTGGCGAGGAGGTAGAAAGACTGCTACGCCACGAACCGGCTCTGCGGAGCACTTCGCCTGCTACCGGCACGCCGGAGCAAACAGAGACCAATCGCGCTTGACACCAAGGTGAATTTGCCGCCGAAGGGCCAATATCCCCACAGATCGGCAACGATATCGATATGGTGGGCCGGGTCGGGCTCGAACCGACGGCCAAGGGATTATGAGTCCCCTGCTCTAACCAACTGAGCTACCGGCCCCAACGGTGCCCTGACACCTCCGCGGGAGCCGTCCCCGCCCGAACAGCGGGTTTGCGAACGCACAGAAGTCCCAGTTCGCTCCAAGCTATCACAGCGTTCACCTGCCCCGATCGCCTAGGCCGATCAGCTGGTTTCCGGCGCCGGGCAAAGCCGGCTCGTCTAGGTTTCAGGGACCAGCGCCGGGCGGCTCGCCGTCCGGGCCCGTCGGGCAGGGAGGCGCTCGTGGCGAATCCGGTCGCCATCGGGCTCGGTGTCGTGGTCGTCATCGGCATCGTGTTGTCACTGAGGGCGAGCATCCGGGTACTGCGGCGAGCCGGTCTCCGGATCGACGCGATCCTGGCCGACGAGCTGGACGACCGGCCGCCGCGGTAGTCGATTACCGGTCCAATTTGGACGGTCAGCCACCCAAGCCCGAACCGCCTCCCGGAGGTGTAGTGCCAGGTGTGGGCGTCTCACTTGTCGGAGGCGTCGTAGTCGGCGTCGGCTTCGGCGTTGTCGACGACGGAAGCTTCGTCGGAGTCGGGCTGGTCGTCACCGGCGCCCCGCCATAGGCCGCATAGCTGAACCAGATCGCCCCGCCCACCTTCGGCGTGGTCTGGTCGAACATCGCCCGCACCTTGAACGTGGTCGCCGTGTACGAACCCTGCACCGTGTTCAGCATGTACGCGTTGAACTGTCCCGGCGTGTTCGCCGAGACGACCACCACCGCCGGGACCGCGCCCAGCGTGTGCTGCACGGTGCACATCCCGGCGCCGTCGGTCACGCACGACGTCTCCGCGGCCTGCACGCTCGGCGCCGGCGACGGGCCGACGGCGCCGGACGTCCCGGCGAACACCGTGCCCCCGGCCGCGGCGACGGCCAGCCCCGCCACGGCGAGCGCGGCCTTCTCCCTGGTCCTCATGTTCGTCCTCCCTCGCTCGGAACCCGAAGGCAAGGGTCGGCGGCCGCGCCGCGATCGTTACGCCACCCCGAGTCGCCGCAGCGCCGGTCGCCACCGGTTCCCGCCGGTCGCCAGCCCCAGCGCCACGAGGCCCGCGCAGTACTTGCTCACCGATTGCTCCCGGATCCGCAGCTTCGCCAGCGCCTCGGTGACGCTGTTGCGCTCGGAAGCCGACTTCACCTCCAGCAGCACCAGGTCGTCCCCCGCCGCCAGGCTCCGCGGGCCGGAACGCCAGATCAGCGACGTGTCGCAGGTGATCCGCGTGTCGGCGGTGACGAGGGTGGTCCGCCGGTAGTCGGTCACCAGCGCGGGGAGCAGCGGCCGGGGCGCTGGGCGGCCGTAGGCGGCGGTGAGGGCGTCGTCCAGGAACCTCAGGGCGGGTGTGGTCAGGCCGTGCGCAGCCTCGGCCGGATGGGGGCGGCGGACCTTGACCGTTTCGTCGCGTCGTCCGCTGACCTTGAGTTCGCAGTAGGTGTCGGCCGAGTCGGTGTAGGTCCGCGTGCGGATCTTGAACCGGCGACGGCGATCCTGCCGGTGCGCGCGGAAGATCGCCAGATCCGGTGTGTCGAAATAGGTCGACGAGTAGCCGAACACCCGTTGCCCGCCGATTTCCAGGCAGCGGAGCGACAGCACGTCGGTGACGGCAAGGAAGTCGTTGAGCGGCAGGACGTACTTGCGGTCCGTCCTGCTCATCAGCCCGCTCGTGGCGACGACTTCGGCCAGCGACAGCGAAGGAAGCCTCTTCGCCACCGCGGCGACGGTGGCCGTCCCGCGCCCGTTCACCGGTGCCCCGCCGGAGCACCGTGGACGACGGCTGCGGTGTCCGGCCGGAACCGGACGTCGACGACGGTGACCTCGCGGACATAGTCCACTTCGGACACACTGTGCCGCACGACCGTTCCGCCGAGCCGCGCGCGCAGCTCCATCAGCATCGTCTGCTCGTCGGGGTACACGGTGTCGAGCACGACCGTCCGCCGCTGCGGACCACGGGTGCGCGACGGGTGGTCGGCGACGTACATGACGGCCAGCAACAGCACGTTGAAGACGGCGATGATCCGCCAGTCCGCGGACGGCAGCCCGTTCACCAGGCCGAGCACCAGCGCGACGAAGTAGTACGCGACCTCCTGCTGGCTGATCGAATCGGATCGCAGCCGGATGATCGACAGTACCCCGAAAAGGCCGAGCCCGAGCGCGCTCGCGGTCGACACGGAAAGCAGCACGGCGACCGAAACGCAGACTCCGACGTTCAGCGCGAGATAGGCGCACGCGAGGTCACCGCGATGATGACGACGGGCGTAGATACCGTAGGCGAGGATCACGGCGGCGACGAGGTCGACGGCGAGATGAAGCAGTGTCGTGGTCATGGAAACCACTGTGCCGCCCGAGAAAGAGACCGTCGTGAGATCGCGATGAGAACCGTCTCATCAGGACTCACCGAGCCGGTAGCCCATCCCCCGCACGGTTTCGATCCGCTCGGCGCCGATCTTCCCGCGCAGGTAACGGATGTAGACGTCCACCACGTTCGATCCCGGATCGAAATCGAAACCCCAGACCCCGCCGAGCAGTTGCTCACGGGACAGCACCTGGCCGCGGTTGCGCAGCAACGTCTCCAGCAGCGCGAACTCGCGGGCGGTGAGGTCCTTCTCCTCCCCGGCCACCGAAACCCGCCGTGTGCGCAGGTCGAGGGCGAGGTCTCCGGCCCGCAGCACCGCCGGCTCGGCTTCGGGATTTCCCCGTAGCCGCAACCGGATCCGCGCCAGCAGTTCCTCGAAGGCGAACGGTTTCGCGAGATAGTCGTCGGCGCCGCCGGACAGCCCGGCGACCCGGTCGACGACGCTGTCGCGCGCGGTCAGGATGATCACCGGCACCGTGCGGCCCGCCGCGCGCAGCGCCCGCAGCAGATCCGAGCCGTCGAGGTCCGGGAGACCGAGATCGAGGACCACGAGGTCGTGCGCGCCGGTCAACGCCTCGGTCAGCCCTTCGGACCCGGTCTTGACCCAGCGGGTCGCGAAACCCTGCGCCCGCAGGCCTTTCTCGACGAAGGCACCGATCCTGGCGGAATCCTCCACCACGAGCACGCTGGTCACCGCTCCGCACCTTCCGTGACGGGGATCTCCATGGTGAACGTCGCTCCTTCGCCGGGCACGGTGTCGAGCAGCACCCGGCCACCGTGCGCTTCGGCGATCGCGGCGACGATCGCCAGGCCGAGCCCGGCTCCGTCGTCGCCGCTGGAATTGCTGCCGCGTTTGAACCGTTCGAAGATCCGGCTCCTCGAATCCGGCGGGACACCCTCGCCGGTGTCACGGACCCAGAGCCGCGCCGTCGTCGCCGTCACCTCGGAGCCGAGGGCGATCTCGTCGCCGGGTGCGGTGTGCCGGACCGCGTTGGAGACCAGCTGCAGCAGCGCCTGCGCGAGCCGTTGCCCGTCCGCGCGGACCTTCACCTCGGCCACCGCGTCGAGCCGCCAGACGCGGTCGGCCAGCGGACGGGATTTGGCCAGGGTTTCGACGGTGAGATCGGCGAGGTCGGTCTCACCGGGCGCGAGGAAGCCGGGGTCGCCGGATTTGGCGAGCACCAGCAGATCGTCCACGATCCGTTGCATCCGCCCGAGTTCGTCGAGGACCAGCCGCCGCGTCTCCGCGTTCTCCTCGGGATCTTCACCCATCAGCTCGATATGGCCACGGACGATCGTGATCGGCGTGCGCAGTTCGTGCCCGGCGTCGTCGATGAAGTCACGCTGCCCGGCGAAGGCGCTTTCGAGCCGGTCCAGCATCGTGTTGAAGGTGCGGCCGAGCGCGGCGACGTCATCCGAGCCCCGGACCTCGATCCGGCGGGAAAGATCGGTTTCGCCGATCTGCTCGGCGGCCAGGCGTACCTCCCGGACCGGCGCGAGGATGCGGCCGGCGACCAGCCAGCCGATCAGCCCGGCCAGTACCAGCGCGGCGCCCGACATCGCGGCCATCACGCCGACGACGTCGTTGATCTCGCCCGCGGCGTGGTCGACGAACTCGACGATCACCAGCGCGCCGCGGCCCGGCGAGCCCTCGATGGTCACCGGGACGACGCCGTAGCGCGCGGACCCGACCGCGGTGGTGACCGTGCCGTACGCCGGGCTCGTGGCCCTGGAGAGTTCGGCGACGAATTTCGGGTCCGTGTCGAGGCGGACCGGCGGCTCGATCGCGCTCCGCCTCGACGCGGCACCGTCGCTGATCGAGAAGAACGTCTCGTACTTCTCGGGCAGATTCCGTTCCAAGTGGCGGCCGAGGACCGCTTCGACGGTGGCGGGCTGCCCGGCCGGACGGGCATCCGGAGACGCCAGGAAGGCTCGGAGTTTGCCGGTCTCGTGCGCGATCTCGTTGTCGAGGCGCTGGTCCAGCTGATTGTGCAGGACGGTCCGGGTCGCCAGCAGCGAACCGGCGAGCGCGAGCAGCACGACCAGCAGGACCCACGCGAGGATCCGGGCTCGGGCGCTCATCGGCCCCGCTCAGTCGTCGAGGTCGAAGTGGTCATCGGCGTCATCAGGGTCATCATCGACGTCGTCGTCGTGCCCGGCCAGCCGGGGCGGGACGACGGCGGGTGGGGCGCCCGCCTCCCCCGGTCCGGAGACGGCCCGGCCCGCGGGGGCGACCACGGCGGGGCCGAGATCGGGCGGCGAGACCGCGGTGGCCGCGATGACGGCGAACGTGCCGGTGGCCGCCACCACGACGGCGGCGACCCCGGCCAGGACGATGATTCGGACTCGCATACCCCCAGGCTGCCCGGACCGGGTGAGCCGCCGATGAGGGCTCGATGAGAACTTTCTCATCGAGCCCTCCCGCTCATTTGAACGCCGCCACGTTCCGCGCCGCCCATTCGGCGAACGTGCGTCCCGGCCGGCCGAGGACTTTTTCGACGTCGGGGCTGACCCGCAGTTCGTCCTCCGTGGGCGCGCCGAGGATCGAGAGCGTGGCCTCCACGACCACCGGCGGCATGAACTCCGACATCGCGGCGCGGGCCTCGTCCTCGCTCAGTTCGGTGAACCGCACCGGCTCGCCCAGCGCCTCGCCGAGGTCGGCCGCCTGCCGCCGGGGCGAGATCGGTTCGGGTCCGGTGAGCACATAGGTCCGGCCGTGGTGGCCGGGTTCGCGCAGCACGGCCGCCGCGACGTCGGCGATGTCCGCCGGGTCGATGACGGGCAAGGCGACGTCGCCGAACGGGGCGGCGACCACCCGGTCGGCCCGGATCGACTGCGCCCACTGGAAGGCGTTCGACGCGAAACCACCTGGACGCAGCACCGTCCACTCCGGACTCGACGCCTTGACCGCCTCTTCGAACGCGGGCGCGTGCCGTCCGGACCCGACTCCTTGGGAGGACAGGAGCACGATCCCCGCTCCCCCTGCCGCCGCGACGATTTCCGCGACGTCGCCGCCCGCCGCCATGAATTCCCCTGAGGTCAGCAGGAAAATCCGATCCGCGCCGTCGAAGACCTGCTTCAATCCGTCGGACCTCGTGAGGTCGGCTTGCACGGTCCGCACGCCGTCGGGCACGTCCGCCGCCGAGATCCGGCGCGACACCGCCGTCACCTCTTCTCCCGCCGCGGCAAGGGTTTCCACCAGCAGCCGTCCGACGTTCCCGGTCGCTCCGGTCACCACGATCATGGTCTCTCCTCGAATCACGTTGCGTTGACGCGACCGAAGCTACCTTCCTGGAGATAGTAGGTACCTAGAGGAAAGTATTGGGTTCGTGAGCGCGATCACAACTTGTAAGACACGAGGGGCCGCTTAGGGTCGGGCCATGTCCGAAACCGCACTCGGCCCGCTTCGCGTCCTCGATTTCTCGCGGGTGCTCGCCGGCCCGTTCGCCACCATGCTGCTGGCCGACCTCGGCGCGACGGTGATCAAGGTCGAGCGGCCGGGCACCGGCGACGACACCCGCAGCTGGGGCCCGCCCTACGACGCGGCCGGTCAGGCGACGTACTTCCAGTCGGTGAACCGGAACAAGACGAGTGTGGCGCTGGACCTCGGGAATCCGGACGACCTCGCCCAGGCCCGCGCGCTCGCGCTGGAGGCCGACGTCGTGGTCGAGAACTTCCGGCCGGGCGTGATGGAGCGCCTCGGCCTCGGCCCGGAGGTGCTGCTGGCGGCGAACCCCGGCCTAGTCCTCTGCTCCGTCACGGGTTTCGGTTCCGGCGGCGGCGCCGCGCTGCCCGGTTACGACCTGCTCATCCAGGCCGTGGGCGGGCTGATGAGCATCACCGGCGACCCGGCGGGTGAACCGCAGAAAGTCGGCGTCGCGCTCGTCGACGTGCTGGCCGGGCTGTTCGCGAGCGTCGGCATCCTCGCCGCCCTGCGCCACCGCGACCGCACCGGGCAGGGACAGCGCGTCGAGATCGACCTGCTGTCCAGCCTGCTCGCCGCCCTGGTCAACCAGGGCAGCGCCTACACCTCCGGCGGGACGGTCCCGGCGCGGATGGGCAACCGGCATCCCAGCATCGCCCCGTACGAACTCGTCCCCTGCGCCGATCACGAACTCGCGCTCGCCGTCGGCAACGACCGGCAGTTCGCGGCGCTGTGCGAGGTCATCGGCCTGCCGGAACTCGCGGAAGACAGCCGGTTCGCCACCAATCCGGCACGGGTCGCGCACCGGACCGGCCTTCGCGCGCTGCTCGAAGACCATTTCGGCAAACGTCCCGCGGCCGAGTGGGCGGCGGAGCTGAGCGCGGCGGGCGTTCCCGCCGGGGAGGTCAACGACGTCGCGGGCGCGTTCGCGCTGGCCGAACGGCTCGGCCTGAACCCGACGGTCGATCTCCCGCGGCCCGACGGCACCTCCGTGCGGCTGACCCGCAACCCGATCGGGCTGTCGGCGACACCACCTCGCTACGAGACGGCGCCGCCGGAAGCCCCTGGGCAACTCACCCTTCCGCTCCCCGGCTGGAGCTGACGGACGGCGGTCAGCGGACTGTCAGCACTTCGTCAACGCCGGCCGCGAATCTCCTGCCATGACGAACAAGACAGTCCTCATCTCCGGCGCCAGCATCGCCGGTCCCGCGCTCGCCTTCTGGCTTTCCCGCCAGGGCTACGCGGTCACCGTCGTCGAACGGTCGCGGGAACTCCGCAGCGGTGGCCAGGCGGTCGATTTCAAGGGCGCCACCCACCGCGCCGTCCTCGAGCAGATGGGCATCCTCGACGAGATCGAGCGGCAGCAGACCGGCGGGCTCGACCAGACCATCGTCGACGCCGAGGGGCGGCCGCTCGCCGTCCTGCCCGGTGAGTTCACCGGCGGCGACGTCGAGATCCGGCGCGGCGATCTGGCCCGGATCCTGTACGACCGGACCTCGGCGGACTGCGAGTACGTCTTCGGCGACTCGATCACTTCGCTGACCGAGACCCCCGACGGCGTCGACGTCACCTTCGAGCGCGAAGCCTCGAGGCGGTTCGACCTCGTCTTCGGCGCCGACGGCATTCACTCGACCGTGCGACGGCTGGCGTTCGGCCCGGAAGCCGACTACGTGCAGCACCTCGGCCACTACTACGCCCTGGTCGAGACCGGCGAAACCGACGGCGGCCCGGCCGTGATGTACAACGAACCCGGCCGCATGGCCGCCACCGGCGGGCCCAAGGCGACCGCTTTCTTCGTGTTCGCCTCCCCGGAAATCAGTTACGACCGATACGACACCGGACGGCAGAAGGAGATCCTGACCACCGCGTTCGAGGGCGGTGGCTGGCGGCTGCCCGAGCTGATGGAGATGGTGAAACGCTCGGACGACGTCTACCTGGACTCGATCGCCCGGGTGACGATGGACGGCTACTCCACCGGCCGCGTCGCGCTGCTCGGCGACGCGGCGTACGGCAACACGCTGGGCGGCTTCGGCACCGGGCTCGCCGTGGTGGCCGCGTACGTCATCGCGGGCGAACTCGCCGCGGCGGACGGTGACCACGAACTCGCCTTCCGCCGGTACGACGAGAAGTTCCGTGGTTACGCCAAGATCGCCCGCAACGCCAACGCCGGGCCGTTCCTCGCGCCGCCGACCCCGCTGCGGATCAAGCTGCGCGACCAGATGTTCAAGCGCCGGTTCCTGCTGCGCGGGATGCTGTGGGTGACCGACAGGTTCGCCACCGACATCACCCTCGACGAGTACCCCGCACTCGCCCGGCAGGGCTGACCACCCGGCTTCGGCGTGCGCGATCCGCCGTGCCGTGGTCGGCTGGATCGGGTTTCCCGCGTGACGTTTCCGGGGAAGCGGTGTCTTGAAGGGTGACCACCTGTCCGGGTGGGGTGAAGGGAGCTTCGGCATGACGGCGCTGCACAGGTGCGCTCGATGACGACTTCGGCGAGAACAGAGCCGCTCGCGGCCGGCGAAACGGTGCTGGACGACGCGACGCTGGTGGCGCGCGCCCGCGACGGCGAGATCCGCGCGTACGAGCAGCTCGTCCTGCGCTTCCAGGGGCCGATGTACCGGCTGGCGCTGCGGATGCTGGGGAACAAGGGCGACGCCGAAGACGTCGTCCAGGAGGTGTTCCTCATCGCCTGGCGGCGGCTCGACCAGCTGCAGGAGGACGCGGCGTTCGTCGGCTGGCTCTACCGGATGACGACCAACCGGTGCCTGAACGTGATCCGCGCCAGGAAGCCGGTGGCCGACGTCGAGCTGGACCAGCAGGAGTCCACCGGTTCGGCGGGCCGTCCGGACCGCGCGGCCGAGACGAGCGCGCAGATGACGGCGCTCACCGGGGCGCTGGACCAGCTGACCGCCGAGCAACGGGCCTGCTGGCTGTTGCGGGAGGTCCACGGTCGCTCCTACGAGGAGATCGCGAAGGCGATCGGGGCGACCACCACCGCGGTGCGCGGACGCATCGCGCGAGCACGAGCACAGTTGGCGGAGGTGATGGCGCCATGGCGATGAACCACGCGACCCGCGACTACCTGCTGCCGTGCGGCCGTGATGTGGAACAGGTCTGGGAACGGCTCGACGAGGTCGACGCCGGCCGGGCGGACGCGCACGAACTCGACTGCCCGCACTGCCGGGCGACCCGCGAAAGCCTGCTGGTGCTGCGCGGACTGACCAGGGAACTGGCCGACGACGACGCCGAGCCGTCGCCGGATCTCACCGGCCGCATCATGTCCGCGATCCGCGCCGAGGTGCGGCGTCGCGATCTGGTGCCGCTGGCGAGCCCGGAGCCGGGCGAGGTCCAGGTGAGCGATCAGGCGGTGGCGGCCGTGCTGCGGTTCGCCGCGGACTCCGTCGACGGCGTCCGCGCGCGGCGCTGCCGGGTCCTGCCCGCACCGGACATCGCCGACCCGCTGGCCGTGAACGTGGAGCTGAGCCTGGCGATCGCGCATGATTTCGACGGTGACTCGCTGGACGTCGTCCGTGAGCGGGTCACCGCGGCGGCGGGTGCCAGGGTCGGCGTCCGCCTGGCCCGGCTCGATCTGGTGGTGGAGGACCTCTATGACGCGTGAGCAGGCCACGGCCCGGCAACTGGTCGAGACGGTGATCGCCCCGCCGGTGATCGCGGCGGTCGCCGCGCATGCCGCGGCCCGGGTCCCCGGCGTGGTACGCCTGGAACCCGGGCTGCGCGGGCTGGCCGGTTCGCTGACCAGGATCGCGCGGCAGCGGATCAAGGGCCTCGAACCGGCGCCCACGGAAGGGGTCCGCGCGTTCGTCGAGCACGACCCGCCGGACGTCCGGGTGGAGATCGATCTTTCGCTCTCCGGCCTGGACCAGGCCGCCGCGACCGCGCAGGCGGTGCAGCGGGCCGTGGGCAAGGCGGTCACCGAGGCGACCGGGCTCACCCCGTCCGCCGTCTCGGTGTCCATTTTGGACATCGAAATCCGTGGAGGACTGTTGTGACCGCACGTTCCGAACTGACCGCTTCGCTGCTCAGCGCCCTCCGCGAGATACCGGGGCTGCGCGCGGCCACGCCGTCGACCACGGCCGCCGCGTCGGCGGTGCCGTGGGATCTCGACGTGATGGCCGTCGACATCTCCGAGAACGTCGTCGAGATCCGCGTGGTCGCGCTGGAGGTGCCGATCCCGCCGCTCACGGAGGTCGCCGGGGCCACGTTACGCGCTGTGCTGGCCGGAACCCCTTGGGAGAACGCGAGTCTGCGGCTCGTGGTGACCGATGTGGACGCCGCCGCGCTCGTTCCCTGAAACGCGGATCGCGGTGGCCGCGCCGTGAGGCGTGACCACCGCGATCGCGGGGTGGGGACCTAGTTCTTGTTGGTGCCCGGGGTCAGGACCTTGTCGATGACGAAGACGGTGGCGTTCTTGGTGGGGATGTTGCCGCACAGGATCTTCGCGCCGTTGACGGTCATGTTCTCGCCGGAGCCCTCGATCTTGACCGGGCCGCCCGCGGTGTTCAGGCTCTCCACGGACTTGGCGGACTCCAGGCCCTTGGCGTCGTAACGCTTGCCGACGACGTGGTACTGCAGGATCGGCGCCAGCTGGTCCGGCTTGCCGGCGAGTTCGGTGAACTTGGCCTCGCCCAAGGCTTCGAAGGCCGGGTCCGCCGGAGCGAACACGGTGATGGCCTGCTGGCTGTTGAGCGTGTCCACCAGGTTGGTGGCCTTCACCGCGGCGACCAGCTTGGTCAGCAGCGGGTTGGTCGAGGCGGCACTGGCGACCGGCTGCGGGCCCATCGAGTCCAGCGAACCCGGCGCACTGCCCTGCGGCAGCTGCGAACAGGCCGGGCCGAACACGTCGGCGTTGGTGGTGACGCCGTCACCGGAAGCGGCGCTGGACATCGGGGCCGACATCGACGAGGACGGGGCGGGCGCGGGGGCGCTGCTGGAGCTGCCGGACGAAGCGCTGTCGTTGCTGCTGCAGGCGGCCAGGGCCAGCGCGGTGACCGCGGTGAAACCGATTCCTGCGACGCGAAGCTTGCTCACGGAAAATCACTCCATTTGTTTTTCGGACTCTTACCGGGTATTCGGAACCACGGTGAAATCGGATTGCCACCCATTCGAGTGACGCCGATCACCGTGCGGTGAAACTGATGACATGCCAGCCGGTCGCCCCGTCGGGGACGGTTCCGGCGCGCGCGTCGGTCTGGGTGTAACCGGATTTGTCGACAGCCCGGACGGTGACCTGATGACTGCCCGCCGGAACGTCGAATTCGGTCCACCACATCCGCCAGGTGTTCCGCCCCACCTCACGGGAAAGCGTTGCGGGCAGCCAGCTTCCGTTCGCGCCGAGCCGGACTTCGACCCGCTCGATCCCGGTGTGCTGCGCCCAGGCGACACCCGAGACCCGGACCTTGCCGGCGGGTACCGTTTCGAATCCTTTCGGACTGTCGATCCTGGATTGCGTTTTGATCGGGGCCTGTTCACCCCAGCCGCGATCGAGCCAGTACGCGCGGCGCGCTTTCCACGTGGTGATCTCCAGATCCTTGACCCATTTCGTCGCCGAAACGTAGCCATAGAGACCGGGGATGACCATGCGCGCGGGAAAACCGTGTTCCACCGGAAGCGGTTCCCCGTTCATCCCGATCGCGAGCATCGCGCCCCGCTCCGGATCGAGCGCGGCGACGACCGGGCTGCCCGCGGTCCAGCCGTCGACGCTGGTGGAGAAGATCTGCTCGGCACCGGGCAGGATCCCGGCCTCCCGCAACAAGTCTCCGAGATCCACGCCGATGAAGTTCGCCGTCGACACGTACGTCCCGCCGACCTCGTTGGACACGCAGGTCATGGTGATCGTGCGTTCGATCAGCGGCCGGTCGCGGATGTCGTCGTAGCTGAACCGTTTCTCCTCGCGCACCATGCCGTGCAGCCGGAGGCTCCAGTCCTCGGCCCGGACCTGCGGCACCGACAGCGCCGTGTCGACGCGGTAGAAGTCGCGGTTCGAGGTGAGGAACGTCGGCGTGCCGAGCTTCGCGAAATCCGCGTCGGCCGGAATGGGCGGCGCCGGCTCGGCGGGAACGAGCCGCCCGACGGCCGCCCGCGAAGACTCCGCGTCTCGCGTGCCGGCGAGGAGCTGACCTCCGGCCCCCGCCGCCCCTGCGGCCACGACGGCACCCGCTCCGGCCAGCAACACCGACCTGCGTGATGCGCCCGCGACCTCGGTCTGGGGAGTGGCCGAGGCCAGGCGATGCAGCCAGAGGAAGACGCCCACCCCGGCGATCAGGCTGGCCAGCGGCGCGAGCAGCGCGACCGGCGAGAGGTCGGGCCGCAGCGCCACGGCGAGCCCGCCCAGCAGGCCGAAGGCGGCGATCAGCACGATGCCCGGAAGGGGTGACCGGCGCGAGGCGATCCCGGCCACGGCTGCGGCGAGCACCATCACCACCGCCATCCCGCCGAGCAGCACGAGCTTGTCGTAGACGCCGAACGTGCGGACTGCGAAATCCTTCAGCCCGACCGGCGTCAGATCGATCGCCCCGTTGCCGACCGCGAGGTACGGCGAGGCGTTGGCGCTGATGAACCCGGCCACCAGATGGCCGGCCGCCAAGGCCGCGGCGAGGGCCACGACCCCGATCAGCGCCGCCCCGAAGAAGGGAAGGCGTGGTTCCCGAGCGGCCCGCGAAGTCTCCATGCCGGGTATTCGAGGCGGCCGGGCCCGCGGACAGGTCGCGTGGGTCGTGAGTGGCGATTCGGGTTAGAACCCGAATCGCCACTCACGACCCAGGCGACCACCCACCCGAGTTGCGCCGCTCACCCCGGCTTGCATGGTCATACACTCCTATGCATATACTTCCATCATGTCCAAGGTACTCACCTCTCTGCCTGTCGGCGAACGCGTCGGGATCGCCTTCTCCGGCGGCCTCGACACCTCGGTAGCGGTCGCGTGGATGCGCGAGAAGGGTGCAGTGCCGTGCACCTACACCGCTGACATCGGCCAATACGACGAACCCGACATCGCGTCGGTCCCAGGCCGGGCGAAGGCCTACGGCGCCGAGATCGCGCGTGCCGTCGACTGCAAGGCCGCGCTGGTCGAGGAAGGTCTCGCGGCGCTGTCCTGCGGCGCCTTCCACATCCGCAACGGCGGTCGCACCTACTTCAACACGACCCCGCTCGGCCGCGCGGTCACCGGCACCCTGCTGGTGCGCGCGATGCTCGAGGACGACGTCCAGATCTGGGGCGACGGCTCCACCTTCAAGGGCAACGACATCGAGCGGTTCTACCGCTACGGCCTGCTCGCGAACCCGTCCCTGCGGATCTACAAGCCGTGGCTGGACGCCGCGTTCGTCAGCGAACTCGGCGGCCGCAAGGAGATGTCCGAGTGGCTGCAGGCCCACGGCCTGCCGTACCGGGACAGCACCGAGAAGGCCTACTCCACCGACGCGAACATCTGGGGCGCGACGCACGAGGCCAAGTCGCTGGAGCACCTCGACACCGGCATCGAGATCGTGAACCCGATCATGGGCGTCCGGTTCTGGGACCCCGAGGTCGAGATCGCGGCCGAGGACGTCACGATCGGCTTCGAGCAGGGCCGCCCGGTGACGATCAACGGCAAGGAGTTCGCCACCGCGGTCGACCTGGTCCTGGAGGCCAACGCCATCGGCGGACGGCACGGGCTCGGCATGTCCGACCAGATCGAGAACCGGATCATCGAGGCCAAGAGCCGCGGTATCTACGAGGCGCCGGGCATGGCGCTGCTGCACGCGGCGTACGAGCGGCTCGTCAACGCGATCCACAACGAGGACACCCTCGCCAGCTACCACAACGAGGGCCGCCGCCTCGGCAGGCTGATGTACGAAGGCCGCTGGCTGGACCCGCAGGCGATGATGCTGCGCGAGTCGCTGCAGCGGTGGGTCGGCGCGGCCGTCACCGGCGAGGTCACCCTGCGGCTGCGGCGCGGCGAGGACTACTCGATCCTCGACACCACCGGCCCGTTCTTCAGCTACCACCCGGACAAGCTGTCCATGGAGCGCACCGAGGACTCGGCGTTCGGCCCGGTGGACCGGATCGGCCAGCTCACCATGCGGAACCTCGACATCGCGGACTCGCGCGCCAAACTCGAGCAGTACGCCGGGCTCGGCATGGTCGGCGGCGGGCACCCGACGCTGATCGGCGCCGCGCAGGCCGCGTCGACCGGCCTGATCGGGGCGATGGACGCGGGCGGCGCGCAGGCGATCGCCTCGCGCGGCAAGGCCTCGGGCGAGGACGAACTGCTCGACCACGCCGCGATCGAATCCGGTACGGACTGACCCGAACAGACGGGACGCGAAAGCGCCGGGCGCGCGGCATCGAAGCCGTTCGCCCGGCGCTGTTTTTTACTTGCCGCCCAGCTGGGACCGCCGCTGCCCCAGCTCGTCCACGAGCCGGGTGACCTCGACCTGCCCGATCGCTTCGGCCAGCACGGAAACCGAGGCGATGCTCTCGATCTGATACTGGACCGGAACGCCGCCCGACGCCCGCGACCGCGCTTCCGCGTCCGCCTTCTTCTCCGCCTCGACGGCCGAGAAGACGCCGCCGGCCCCGCCGTTGACGCAGCTGATCGAGCCGGAGCCGTTCATCGGCAGCGTGGCCGTGTTCCGGCAACTGCCCGCCGAGCGGCCGCCGATCGTGACGTTCGCGGTCATCGTGGCGTTGACCTGGCCGGTGACCTTCCCGCCGCTCGCCGAGGCGGAACTCGAGACGTTCGCGGTCACCGTGCAGCCCGAGGCACTGCACGCGACCGTGGCCGCGCCGTCCATGTCGAACCGCACACCGGTATTCACTGCGCCGGTCAGCTTCTTGGTGTTCGACGTCAGTTCTTCGTAGACGGCGTCGGTCTCCTGCGGCGACAAAGCGTCCACATCGGAGTCACCGAGACCGGCACCCGACGACGGCTGCGGCAGCGAACCCGCGCCGGGCAGGGAAGGCATACCGCCGGGCATCTTCACGGAGTACCGGAGAAGCCGGTGCGGCGCTTCCTTCGACACGTACAGGTCACCGGCGGGCGTGCTCGCCTTGAGCGCCGGGACGTCCCGGATGCTCGGGCCCTCGGTGATCTCGTCCGCCCGCTCCAGCGCCTCACGCAACCGGGTCGCGAGTTTCTCCGGGGACTCGAACTGCTGCAGGACCGGGCCGAACAGCTCGTCCTCACCGGTGATCCACCGGTCCTTGAGCTCCTCGGCCGAGTCCGTGGACGCCCCGGGCAGCATCCCGTCGGGCGCCTTGAAGAACACCTTCCCGCCGACGACGAGGATCTCGATCTTCTTGCCCTGGAAGGACATCGTGCCGGACGTCTCGCCGTACGCCGTGGTCTTGACGTCCGTCTCGATCATCCCGCCGACCGCGGAGGTGCTGTTCCGGACGGCGGGCGCCGACGAAAGCCCGGCCAGTGCCTGCTCGAAGGGCTCACGGCCGGCGTTCGAGGGCCACAGCAACCAGGTCGTCAGACCCGCGAGGAGCACCACCACCAGCCCGGCGATCCCGGCGAACAGCGGCCACCGGGGTTTCCGGGCGGGCGGCGCCGGTACCGGTTGCGGGACCCAGCCCTGCGGCGGCGGCCACTGCGCGCCTCCGGGTGGGAATGATTGCTCCACGTCGCCCTCCATCACTGAATTCATCGAACGAACTCAAGCTAGGGAGGAAGGATGAAAACTTGATGAAACACGATCAGGTCCCCTGCCGCGCCGGGCGGACGCGGCAGGGGAAGCCGGTTCAGCCCTTGCGCGCGAACGAGATCCGGTGCAGCCCACCGGGCGTCTCGTCGGCCAGGTACAGCTCGCCGTTCTGATCGGTGCCGAACGTGGTGGCGTCGAGCGGGAACTGGCCGATCTTGGCGCTTTCATAAGTGCCGTCGGCCTTCTTGCGGACGGCCCAGGCCGTTCCCTGGCAGAAGTCGGTGGCGAGATAGGTCCCGCCCGCCAGCGAGGCGTACTTCCGGCCGCGGTAGACGTGCCCGCCGATCACCGCGCAGCCCTCCGCGCCGGAGATGTAGTGGAAGACCGGTTCGGTATAGGTCACGCCGTCCTTGCACCGCGTCTCGTCGAAGACGACCGGCCCCTCCTTGCAGGACCAGCCGAAGTTCGCGCCGCCCTTGCCCTTGGCGAGGTGGTCGACCTCCTCGAACCGGCCCTGGCCGACGTCGCCGATCCACAGCGAGCCGTCGGCCGGGTCGAAGGAGAACCGCCAGGGATTGCGCAGCCCGTACGACCAGATCTCCGCCCGCGCGCCCGCGACGCCGACGAACGGGTTGCCCGGCGGCACGCAGTACTTCAGCGGACGGCACGCGCGGTTGACGTCGACGCGCAGGATCTTGCCCAGCAGCGTGTCCAGGCGCTGCCCGCTGGCCAGCGGGTCGCCTCCTCCGCCGCCGTCGCCGATCCCCCAGTACAGGTAGCCGTCCGGGCCGAACGCCAGCTGGCCGCCGTTGTGGTTGGGGAACTCGGCGTGCGGCTGCGTGATCAGCTCGGTGAGCTCCCCGGTGTCGAACCGGACGCGGGACAACGTCACCGCGCTGTCGGACTTGCGGGTGTACGCGACGTAGGCGCGCCGGTCCTTGGCGATCGCGAGCCCGAGCAGCCCGCGTTCGACGTCCGCGCCGTTCACCTTGTCGCTGATGTCGAGGACCGGTTTGGCGGCGAGTCCGGTCTTGGGGTGGTAAGCCCGGACGACCCCTCGCTTCTCCACGATGAGGATCCGGCCGCTCCCGTCGTCGAGCGCCGTGATCGCGGTCGGGTTCACCAGCCCGGACGCGACCTTGGTTGCCGTGGCGGTCAGCTCGCCGAGCGGAACACCCCGCGCTTCCTGGGTCTCCGCGCTGCTCGCGGCCGGGAGCAGCGCCCCGGCCAAGGCGAGCCCGGCCACCAGGGACAACCCCCGGCGGAGGTGCCGTCGCGTCATGAAGGACTCCAATCGCCAGTGAATGGTCTGGTCCAATTCAACAGCGGTCGGCGGAGCGGCGGTACCTCCATACGCGAGGTTTTCGTTGGTTTCTTTCCGGCGCGGAGCAGTCCTCTGAGGGATGGAGTTGCGGCCAGGCACTCGCGAAATGGACACCATGCGCCCGCAAGCCGTCGGCGACCTGCCGCTCCCGACCGCTATCCGCGAGTCGAAACACTCGGATAGCGGTGTGGGATCCGACGGTCATGCCGTTGGCTGGAAGGTCGAAATAGAGCCTGAGCCACCAGGGACCTCGCGTCGGACAACGATCGATCAGCTGTGCGGGCGGCGATGATCTGATGACCGAAGAAGATGACAGCCCCGGGGAACATACCGGCACCACCGAGCGCGAGGACGACCTCGGCTCACTGAACGATGAGCTTGTCCGTCTCTACAACGACGGCGAGACGATCGAGAGTCTCGCGGCACGCTACGCGTTGAGCTATCACAAGGTACGCACCACCCTGCTGGCCGCCGGTGTCACGCTCCGGCCGCCGAAAATCCAACTCCCGCCCACACCTCCAGGCTTGGTCAACGCCTATCTGGCAGGCCGGAGCATTCGGCAGCTCGCCGACATTCACGGCATGAGCTACAACCAGACCCGCCGAATCCTTCTCGCCGAAGGCGTTACCCTGCGCCCACGAGGGCGACAGCAATAAGTCTTGCGACCACCCCCGAAGCCGGATACCCCGGGCGGGCGGTGCCGCGCCACGCCCGGAGAACCGAAACCCTACTCACAGCGCACGACTTCGATCGTCACGCAGAGTACACAATCCAGATGTAGCGTTCCATTACGCTGGCCTGCTCCTTTCACGTCTCTCTTGGTGTGCACCCACCCGCCCGATAGGGTCGCATCTTCAGGCTTGCGAAGAGCTCATTCGCATATTGAGCAGGCTTGAATTGAAGGTCGCCTTGTGAGTGACGGGGGCAGCCTACAGCCACTCAGCCAGCCGCTTTCAGCACCCCGTCACACCATTGCGCAACCGTCGCAGCAACACGCCACACGATGGGCTTGACGTGCAGTTTCTCTTTGCGCACACGCAAGCCCGACCGACGTTGGCGCAAACGTCGGCACATCGGTACCACGCGCCGCGGCCAACGGCCGCCGCCTCACCGAGATGCGCATCCTTGATCTACTGATCAGTAATCGCGGAATCGGCCTAGCTCGAGGAATTCACTCGACACCAAGGAGTGAATGGAACGCCGCGAAAGCTGCTTTGAGTAGCGTTACACGGCCGGACATCCACACGACCGATTGTTACCCAGCGGTACCATTCGACGTCTCAGGAACGGTGGTCGCCATGGACGATCCGGAGATGCGGCGAGGGCATCGCCACGGTGTCTCCGTCACCTTCACGAGCCGCCGGGACGAGATGGCCGTGCGCGTCCAGTTCCGCCAGCAGCGTCTCGATGGCGTCCGCCTTCGCCAGGCGAGCCCGCCCGCGGTAGAGCTCGGCGGCCTCCCGCCACAGTTCCCGCGCGTCGTCGGGATCGCCGTGCTCACAGAGGACCGCCGCCAGTGCGGAAAGCGCCCGGGCCCGTCCCGTCGCGTGTCGGGTCCGGTTCGCCAACGCGACCGCCAGATGCGCATGCCGGAGCGCCGCCCGAGCGTCGCCTTCCGCGTGCCGCAGCTGAGCGAGCACCGTGTTGAGCTTCATGACCGTCGGAAGATCTTGACTCACCTCGATCAACGCCTGCCCGGCGGCGCACTCCTCCGACGCTTCGGAGAGTCTGCCGAGCCGGACCAGCAACGCCCCGAGGGCGGCATGGGCTCGCATCAGTTCGGTCGCATCACCGGCTTCGCGCCGATGCCGCACAGCTTCCCGGTACAGAGCGAGCGCTTCCTCGTCGTGACCGCCCATCTCGAGCAGCGCGTCGGCGAAGCGGTGCTCCGCGCTGGCGCACAACATCGGCTCGCCCAGCGCGCGAACGGCCGGAAGTACCTTCCGGTACCTTTCGACCGCTTCGGCCGCGCGACCGGCATGGAAGTGCACTCGGGCCAGGTTCAGCCTGGTCGTCACACCGCCGATCGCGATCCCGTGGGCGTCGGCCAGTTCCAGCGCGCGCAGCAGGCACCGCTCGGCCGCGTCGTCGGCGCCGGCCAGCATGTGCACGACCCCGAGATCATTCAGGCATGAAGCCAATGAGTTCATGTCGCCTTGCGCCGTCGCGGCACGGATCGCGATGGTCAGCCCTTCGACCGCGTCGGGGTATCTCCCCTGTAACAAGAAGAATTCCGAGGCCATTGCCGGCAGGAGATACGAGATTCCGTTGAGAACGCCTTCTGACGCCGCGCTGATGGCCATCAGCGACTTTCGTTCCCGCAGCACCCATTGCCGCGCTTCGGCGACGTTCCGGAACCCGGGCGTTGGCGCCGCCCGCACCATCGGAGGTAGGTTCAGCAGCTCTTTGTGCGGGAACTGCAAGCGATATGCGTCGATGACCACGCGCAGGTAGAACTCGAACATCTTCCTCCGCGCGAGGTCCACATCGGACAGTTGGGTGGCCAGCGACGCGGCGTACAGATGAAGAAGGTCGTGCACGCGATAGCGGTCGAGGTCGGCCGGGTGGTCGATCAGGTGCGCGGCGACCAGTATGTCGAGCGAGCGCCGCACCTCCGATGCCGGGCGCCCGTCCGCGGCGGCGATCACCGCGGTGGTCATCTCGGCGCTCGGATGCAGGCCGATCAGGGCGAACACACGCCGCTCGGCGGGTTCGAGGTCCTGATACGAAAGGGCGAAGGCGGACCTCAGGCTCATCCCCGGCCAGTCGCCCTCGTCGCCGAGGTCCAGAAACAGGTCGGCGTCGCGCAGCTGGCTCGCCAGGGTCCGCATCCGCGTGCCCGCCCTGGAGATGGCGCGTTCGGCCACCAGGGTCAGCGCCAACGGGTTGCCGTCGCACAGCCGCACCAGTTCTTCGACTCCCTCCGCGTCGTCTCGCGCGCGGTGACCGATTCGCCGGGTCAACAGAGCGGAGGAATACTGGTCGGCGAGCGGGAACACCGTGATCACCGGCGGAGTCAGTTTCGCCGACAAGGATTTCAGGCGCCATCGCGAAACGATCAGTACCGTGCACGACGACAGGACACCCAGCAGCGGCGCGACCTGATCGGAACTGCGCACGTTGTCGAGGATCACCAGCATCGAGCGCCGGGCGAGCAGCGCCGACAGTTTCGCGGCGCGGGCGATCGGATTGACCACTTGGTCGACCGGGAAATCCAGCAACGACAAGAGCGTGTCGACTATCTCGCCGGCGTCGGCCTTCGCGGCCTGACTGTCCCCGCGAAGATCCAGCATGACCGCGCCGTGCCGGTAGCGTCGTTCCGCACGATGGGCCCATTTGGCCGCCAAGGTCGTCTTCCCGACCCCGGGTCCTCCGGTCACCACCACCGCGGCCCGTTTCGGCGCGCCCGCGGAATCGGTCGTGTAAGCGTCGAGCAGCGCGATCAGGTCGACTCTCCCCGCGACATCGTCGACGTCCGGCGGCAAATGCCGGATCACGTGTTCGCTTTGGCTCGCGGGATCGAGCGGAGCCGGTTTGCGCCGGGCCATCACCCGTTCCGGCCGCATCAGTACCTTGTCGTTGACCGCCCGCAGTTCGTCCGCGGCCCTTGTCTCCCCTGCCTCACGGTAACGGGCATACGTCGCCCGGAAGAAATCGGCGGCTTCGGCGGGCTGATCGGCTTCGGCCAGCGCCCGGATTTTCAATTTCTCGAAACTCAGTTCCCCCGGATGCGCCTGTTCCAGTTCCGCCAGTTTCCGCACCGCGGCGTCGGCTTTTCCGGTCGCCAAATGCTCCGCCACGACGAACGCGTTGGCGGGTATCCACGTACTGCGCTCCCATAAGGCACGCCACGCGTCGGCGCGCTCGGTCCGGAGATCGGCCAAAGGTTCGTCCCGGCACAACCGGAGGGCCGAAAGCGCTTCGACGAGCGCGCGGTCGTGCTGACCGAGTTCCCGGAACCGGCGCGCCCTGTCCATCGTGGTCTGGAAGCCGAAGTGATCGACCAGTGCAGGCTCGATCTCCAACAGGCAACCAGCTTTGCTTACACTCACCTTCGCGGGCACGGTGTTTTTGTCGAACGCCTGGCGCAGCTTCGTCGCGTTCTGGTGAAGCGTCGAAAGTGCGTCCTGTGGCGCGCCCTCGTGCTCCTGCCACACCCAGTCGACGACGACGTCCAGCGGCAATCGGCGGTTCGGCGCCGTCAGCAACGCGGTCAGCACCTGCCTCGGCCGAGGCCCCGCCCAGTTCACATCCACATTCCCGTGCATTAGCATGGCCGTCTGCCCGAGAATTCCGAAAGCGATTTCCACGAGTGCGCCCCTTCCCCATGGCGAACCCGGGTTCGCCACCCCTGTCCCGCCGGATCATTTTTCCATCCGCCCGCGCATAAGGCCAGGTCATCGGCTTAATTGTCAAACTTCGGCGATCACCGTTGATCATCTGTCAATGAACTGACAACCGGCCGAAGCCGTTTTCTCCACGATCGCTCCCATGCTGACTGCGGATACCGGAGTACGAGCGAGGGGAATTTCATGACCGAGTCATCGTGGGTCCGCAGTCCGGTCGGCGGTTCCGATCAGCACTGGGCGACACGCAAGGGCGTCAAATCCGTACTGGTGATGATCCCGCACATCGTCGCGGGCAACCGGCTCCTCGATCTGCTTCCGCTCTTCGAGGCCGACCACCGCGTCCAGGCGACCTTCACCGTCCCGGAATGGGAATCCTGGCGTGCCACCCACGACTTCGTGGAGGCACAAGGCGGAATAGTCCTCCCCTGGGCGCAGGCCCGGCGCGGCGAGTACGACCTCGTCCTCGCCGCCAGCCAGCGCGGCATCGACGAAGTCGCGGGACCGGTACTGCTGGTCCCGCACGGCGGCGGATTCGGCCAGTACCGGCCGTCACGGCCTCCGGGCGCCGGCTCCGGCTGGAGTCCCCAGATCGGGCTCGACGCGGGTCAGCTGATGCGGGAAGGCCGGGTTCGCGCCGACTCGATCGTGCTCGTCCACGATCGCGAAATGGACGTCCTCGCCGAGACCTGCCCTCGCGCGGTTCCCGCCGCCGTCGTCGCGGGCGACATCGCACTGGACCGGCTCACCGCCAGCCTTCCCTTCCGCGATCACTACCGGCGAGGGCTCGGCGTGACCGACGACCGGCGCCTGGTGGTCGTCACCTCGACCTGGTCCGACCGGTCGGCCTTCGGCCGTCACCACGACCTGTTCGAGCGGGTGCTCGGCGAACTCCCGCCCGATCACTTCCGGGTGCTCGGTGTCCTGCATCCCCAGATCTGGTCGCACCACAGCCTTTGGCAGATCCGCACCTGGCTGGCCGACAGTCTGCGGTCCGGGCTCGAGCTACTGCGCCCCGAAGGGAGCTGGCGGGCCGCCTTGATCGCCGCGGACCACGTCATCGGCGACTACGGCTCCGTGACCGGCTACGCGGCGGGTATCGGCAAACCGGTGCTCCTGGCCGTGGACGGGACCGAGCCGTTGCTGCCGGGCACACCCGGTGCGGTCATCGCCGAACACGCGCCCCGGTGGGCGCCCGGCAGTTCCCTTCTCCCCCTGTTGTGCGAGGCGGAGTCCTCCGGCGTGGCCGAGCGGGTCCGCGAGCTGCTCTCGTCCCGGCCGGGTCGCGCCGGCGAGATCCTGCGCGCCGAGATGTACCGGCTCCTCGGCTTGCCCGAACCCACCAGGGCGGTCCCGGTGTCCCCGGTGCCGATGGCGGAGGTGCTGCCGTGCCGGCCTCTCTAGCGGGCAGCTCGTTCCTCCTGTCCTATGCGAACGGCGGAACCCGTGCCTCCCTCGCCGATGTGCTCGTCCACCCAGGACCGCGTCCGGTCGCGGACGCCCGCGCTGTACTCGCGAGCGACTTCGACCGGCTGCCCGGCCTCACGGTCGTCGCCGTAGCGTGCTCCCCCGGACGCTGTCTCGTCGGCGACCGCACGGGAGACGTGGTCGTCCTCTCGTGCGTGTCCGCCGAATTGGCGGGCGCGGGAGCCTATCTGTGGCTACTCGCCGGCCGTCGGCTCCGCCTGTTGCGGATGGTCGCCCCGTGCGGCCAAGGCATCCAACCGGGCTCGGGCCCGCTGCACCCGCAGCCCGCCGATCGGGCCGCACAGCTCGAGTGCCCTGGCCAGATGGCCGCGGGCGGCACCGAAATCGCCCTCGAGCTCAGCGACCTCGGCGAACGCCACCAGCACATCGGACTGATAGACGGCCGAGCCTGACTCGTCGAACACCGCGGCGGCGCGGGCCAGTTCACGTTTCGCCGCGGTGATCTCGCCCGCCCGCGCGTCGATCCGCGCCAACGAGAGGGTGACCTCGGCCTCGCCTTTCACATCACCGATCCCGGTGAACAGCTCCTGCGCGAGACGCAGGTTCCGGGCGGCGTCGGCGGTCCGGCCCGCCTGCAGCAACGCCTCCCCGATCCGGCGGTGGCGCTGGGCGACGCCGCGGTCGATCCCGAGTTCCCTCTCGATCACGAGGCTCTGGCCGAAGAACTCGACCGCCCGCTCGAAGTCGCCACGGCCTTGTGCCGCCATGCCCAGCTGGTCCAAGGCCACGGACTCGTTGTGGCGGCTCCCGGCCGCCCTCGCCAGGTCCGCGGCTTTCAGACATTCGGTTTCGGCCGTTTCGAACCGTCCCAGGTCCAGGTGGGCGCGGGCCAGCTGGCAGCGCAACCGTGCTTCGGCGATGGTGTGGCCGCACCGGTGTGCCGCGGCGATGCCGACCTCGTGCGTCCGGAGCCAAAGCCGATAGTGCTTGCGGTAGAGGAACAGTTCCCACAGGGCTTCGCACAGTTGCCAGGCGAGCTCGTCCTGCCCCAGCGCGGACGTCTCTTCGAGCACCTCGACGATGTCCGGCAGCCGTTCGTCCAGCCATTGAAGGGCTTCGGCACCTGTGGCGAACAACGCGGGCGCGGCGTCGTACCGGGCGCGTACGGTACCGATCGTCCACCGCATCGGGATCACCACCAGGTTCGCCCGCGTCATCCGGTGCAGGTACCAGTCCGCGATACGGGCGACGACTTCGAACCGTTCGTCGTCCGGCAGCGCCCGCGCGTGCAACCGCACCAGATCGTGGAAGCGGTAGCCGCGCTCGCCGACTTCTTCGAGAAGGCTGGCGTCCGCCAGTTCTTGGAGCCCGTCCGCGGCCTCGTTTTCGGAGACCCGCGCCGCGGCGGCCGCCGCTCCCACTTCGATCGTCGGCCCCGGATACTCGCCTGCCAGCCGATAGAGCCTGGCCGCGCGCGGCGACAAGGCCGAATAGGACGAGTCGAAAGTGGCCGTCAACGACGCCTCCCCCACCGGCGACAGCTTCGTCAACCGCACCCGTTCGTCACGGAGCTCCGCCACCATCCTGGCCACCGGCCAGTTCGGCCGCGACGCCAATCTCGCGCCCGCCACCCGGAGTGCGATCGGCAACCGTCCGCACAGAGCCGCCAGCGTGGTCACCTCCGGGAGTTCCCCCGCCACCCGCGATTCGCCGACCGAACGCCTCAGCAGCTCGACGGCGTGCTCCTCCGGCAGCGGCGCCATGTCGACGAACCGCGCGCCCTCCGCGTGCAGACCGTCCAGCCTCAGCCTGCTGGTGACCACCACGACGCATCCCGACGAGGCGGGGATCAACGGCCGCACCTGCGCGGCCGAGATCGCGTTGTCCGCCACCAGCAGCAGCCGCATCCCCGCGGTGGTGGTCCGGAACAGCGCCGCCTGCTCGGCCAGCCCCACCGGCACCCGCTCCGGCGGAACCCCCAGCGCCCGAAGGAACGCTCCGAGCGCGTCCTCGGGCGGCACGGCCGTCTCCGGCGAGAACCCGCGCAGATCCGCGTAAAGCTGGCCCGACGGGAAGCGTCCGGCGTTCCGGACCGCCCAGGTGACCGCGAGCGCGGTCTTGCCCACCCCACCGGGCCCGACCACCACCGTCACCGCGGGCGACCGGTCGGCCGAAGCGTCCTCCTCGCGAGCGGCGGCCGAGTCGAGCGCTTCGAGTTCGGCGATCCTGCTCGTGAAGTGCGCCGGGACCGGAGGCAACTGACGAGGGACGGGGGTACCGGAGGGTGATCGCTCGACGGTCGCCGAGCCGAGGTCATCTCCCATGACCACCCCCCGGCAGGCGACTATCCGGGCGCGAATTGCGCGGCCGCGGTTCTTCACGTTCGAGAACGGACTTCCACGACGAACAGAATCGTGGGTCACGCGTCAAAGATCGCATGCTCGTGTCTCCCCACACGGCCGTCTTCTTTTGTCCGCGCAATTCCCCGCGCCGCGAACTCCCGGCAATGCCCGAACCTCCCTGTCTACCTCGCCGAGCGGGATCCCTCCCAGCGAACCGGGTACATGTACCCGAAAGAACCAAGGCATCGGCCCCCGAGCCCCGGATACGGCTCGTTGCAGGAGGCGCCGACGACATCACCACATACAGTGATCTCGGACACTTCCATTTCCGCAAACAATCGAACCGACGAGAACGGCAAGCGGAAATCAGCCGACGAGAAAGAATACTATCGGAAACGCCGCGAAAAACCGGGACAGTTCCCTGTTCTGCGATTCTCCGGCCGGACGATCACACGGCGGCCCCTTCCGACGGACCGTGACCGCCACGAGGCCCGTCCGACGACAGGCGTCATCTACTCGCCCAAGATCATTCTCTTGGCGTTCACCCTTCTTTCGGGGCAATCCGGACATCGGCCATACCCCTGAGTAGCCACATGTATGACCTCTGTATGCTCCGCTCTCGCTCGATGGGATTGTTCATCCCCCGTTCGGGCGAGCCGTTGCGGTCGGGGCCTGTGGTCGCACGCGGCGCTGGCATTCGTGGTCCGTATCCGGATGGGAGACACATGCACGGCAGGTCAGTTCTGGTTCGCGGCGGGATCGCGGTGGCCACCGCGGCCGTCGCGCTGACGATGGCCGCTCCGGCCGCCCTCGCCGACGACGGCGCGGCGCGCGGCCGGGTCGACGGTGACGCCGGCACCGGCGGTTTCAAGGTGAACTTCGAAGGCGGGAAGCACGCCGACACGGTGCTGTTCACGCTGAAGCTGTCGGACGGCAGCAAGCTCAAGATGTACTGCGTGCAGGTCGAGGTCGGCATGCGCACCGATCAGGACATGATCGAGCGCCCGTGGAACAAGTACCCGGACACCGCCTCGCCGTTCAACAAGAACAACGAGAAGATCAACTGGGTGCTGCACCACGGCTACCCGGCGGCCTCGGCGAAGGCTCTCGAAGCCACGCTGGGCAAGAGCGACGTCAAGCTCAACGGCGGCCTTTCCGTCAAGGAGGCCATCACCGCGACCCAGGCCGCGGTCTGGCACTTCAGTGACGGCAAGAACCTGAAGCGCGCGGAGCCGATTTCGGGTGCGGCCGCGGAAGACTCCGCCGACGTGCTGGCCGTCTACGACTACCTCGTCGGCAAGGACAACGTCGGCATCGGCCAGCAGCCGAAGCCGACCCTCGACATCGGCCCGGCCAAGGCCTCGGGCGCGACCGGTTCCCGGATCGGTCCGTTCAGCATCGCCACCAGCGGTGACATCACCGAGCTGACGAGCAAGCTGCCCGAGGGCGTCAAGGTCACCGACGCCGACGGCAAGGAGATCAAGGCCGCCGACGTCAAGGACGGCACCAAGGTCTACGTCGACGTCCCCAAGGACGCCAAGGACGGCAACGGCACGTTCGCGCTGAAGGTCAGCGGCCACCTCGACACCGGCCGCCTGTTCGTCAGCGAGAACTACGCGAAGGTGCCCGCCCAGTCCCTGATCGTGGCGGAGTCCGAGAAGACCTCGGTCGTCGCGAACGCGACCGCGACCTGGAAGCAGGGTGGCGCCCCCGCCACCGACACCCCGGCGCCCACCACCCCCGGTGGCGCCGAGTCGGGTGGCGGCAACGAGCTGGCCAACACCGGTGCCTCCGCGACCATGCCGCTGGTCATCGGTGGCGCGCTCCTCGGCGCGGGTGTGCTGATGGTGCTGCTGGTGCGCCGTCGCCGTAGCGAGGCGTAAGAAGCGAACGACGAAGCGGGGCCGGTCCATTGTGGACCGGCCCCGCTTTCGCGTTCACCGGTCGTAGTGCGTGCCCGGCGTGTGCCCGAAGGCGCGGCGGAAGACGTCGATGAACGCGCTCGTGGACGCCCAGCCGCAGGCATGCGCCACCGCGGTCACCGGAGTGTCCTCGGCCAGGAGGACCAAAGCACGGTAGAGCCGCAACTGCGTGCGCCACTGCGGGAACGTCATGCCGAGATCGGCCTTGAAGAGCCGGGCCAGCGTTCGGTCACTGGCCCCGACGCTGGCGCCGAGGGCGGCCAGTGTCCGGTTGTCGGCGGGATCGGCGCTGAGGATCTCGCACAGTGCGCGCAGCCGCGGGTCGTCCGGCGTCGGCAGGTGCAAGGGTTGCTGCGGCGAGGCGCGCAGCTGATCGAGCAGGACCGCGCGCAGCCGGCGGCGTTCCGGGGTGTCCTCGCGCGGCGGATCCGTGTACGCGCGGATGAGTTCTCGCAGGAGCGGGCCGACGGCCAGCACGCTCGGTTCGTTCAGCCGCAAGGGGTTCACCGTGGCGGGCAGGCCGACCAGCCGGAGTTCGAGGTCGCCGTGCGCCTGGTGGGCGTGCACGGTCCCGGCGGGCACCCAGATCGCCCTGGTGGCCGGCGCGACCCAGGAACCCTTGTCGGTCGTGATGGCCAGGACGCCACGGGCCGCGTAGACGACTTGATGCTCGTCGTGGCGATGCGCGTCGACGATCGTGCCGGAGGCCAGTGACCGGACCTGGGTCGGCGCCGCGGGCAGGTGGCGGATTTCCGTCATCGTTTGTCATTTTATCGGAAGCGCGACACCGGTGCCCACGACGAGCATGACGGCATGCCGAAGATCAAAGCGATCGCCCTGCTCTCGGCCGGGCACGCGTGTGTGGATGTGTATCAGGGTTCGGTCGCCGCGCTGGTGCCGTTCTTCGCGGCCGAACGCGCCTACGGATACGCGGCGGTGTCGGGAATCGTGCTCGCCGCGTCGCTGCTTTCGTCAGTGGCGCAGCCGTTGTTCGGCGCGCTGACCGACCGCTGGGCGATGCCGTGGCTGCTGCCGTCGGCCACCCTCCTCGGCGGCCTCGGGATCGGGCTCGGCGGGCTGGTCGACTCGTACGCGCTGACGCTCGCTTTCGTCGCCCTGTCGGGAATCGGCGTCGCCGCTTACCACCCCGAGGCCGCGAGGGTCGCGAGGATTACGAGCGGCGGAGGGCATACGGCCATGGGCTGGTTCTCCCTCGGCGGGAACGTCGGATTCGCCGCCGCACCCGTCCTCGTCGCCGCGGTCATGGCGCTGGGCGGGCTCCGGATGTCGCCGCTGCTCGTCGTTCCCGCGCTGGCGGGATCCGTGCTCTGCCTTCCCGTGCTGCGCGCCCTCACGCGGAAGGCCGGCGCCGGCGGCTCGCGATCGGACGCCGCCGGCTTCGACGACTGGAGGTCGTTCGCGAAGCTGTCGGCGGCGGTCGTCTTCCGCTCGATCGTGTTCGTCGGGCTGAGCACGTTCGTCTCCCTCTACGCCCAGCAGCGGACCGGCGGCGGCACGACGACGGGCAGCGCCGCCCTGTTCCTGCTCTATGTCGGCGGCGCCGTGGGCACCCTGCTGGGAAGCAGGCTGGCCGGACGCCGGGGCCGGGTCACCGTGATCCGGTGGTCGTATCTGGCCACCGTCGGCACGGTCGCGGGAGTCGTGTTCGTTCCGGGCCCGGCCTTCTTCGCCTTCGTCCTCCTGGCCGCGGTGAGCCTGTACATCCCGTTCTCACTCCAGATCACCCTCTCCCAGGACTATCTCCCCACGCGGGTCGGCACCGCCAGCGGCGTCACGCTCGGCCTGACGGTCAGCATCGGCGGTCTCGCGAGTCCCGTCATCGGAACGGTCGCCGACCACACCTCTCTGCAAACGGCCTTGATTCCGTTGATCGCACTGCCGTTTTTGTGCTGGATCACAACCCGCACCCTGTCCGAGCCGTGCTCCGTCCAAACCGGAGTGGAAGAAGTGTCAATGTCGCGCCAATAAATGGTGTACGGCCCTGTACATCATCGGTTACCGGCTGGTAGGTTCCGGGAATCCAAACGTGATCCACTTCATGATTCAAAGGGGAGTCATGACCCGAAAGCCCGCTCGTCTGCTGGCCGTCGCGATCGCCCTCATCGTCGGTTTCGCCGCCGCGCCCGCCGCCTCCGCCGCCCCCGTCACCGACCCGTTCTACAGCTACGACGGCAGCGAACCGTTGTCTTCGTACAGCCCCGGGACCGTTTTGAAGACCCGGACGCTCAATTACCACGTCCTCGGCATTTCCACGCCGCTCAAGGTGACCCAGTTGCTCTACCGGTCCACCGACGCGCAGGGGAAGCCGTCCGCCAACGTCACCTCGGTGCTGCGCAGCCTCACCGGCGACAGCACCAAAGCCGTTTCGTACCAATCGTTCTACGATTCGCTGAACCCCGAGCACGGCCCGTCGAGGGCGATCGCCGGCGACGTCTCGCTCGGCGGCCTGATCGCCAACGCGGAGTCGCTGTTCATCGCCCCCGCGCTGCTGCTGGGCTACAACGTCGTCATCCCCGACACCGAAGGCCAGAAGGCGAACTTCGCCGCCGGGCCGGAATACGGGAAGAACACGCTCGATTCCATCCGCGCCGCCACGAGGTCGCCGGGGACGGGAATGAACGACAAGACCCGGTTCGGGCTCATCGGCTATTCGGGCGGCGCCATCGCGACCGGCTGGGCGGCCGCGCTCGCGCCGGATTACGCGCCCGAGGTCAACAAGAACCTCGTCGGTTTCACCGAAGGCGGAGTGCTCGTCAAACCGTCGCACAATCTCAAATACGTCAACGGCAGTGTCGCGTGGACCGGGGTCATCCCGATGGCGCTCATCGGCGTCTCGCGGTCTTTCGACATCGACCTCAAGCCGTACGCGAATTCGTACGGGCTCCAGGTGCTCAAGGACATGGAGAAGGCGTCGATCGTCGACGCGCTCGGCCGTTATCCCGGGCTGACGTGGGAGAAATTCGTCAAACCCGAGTACACGAACCCGAACAAGGTGCTGCCGTACGTCGAGGCCGTGAACAAGATCAACCTCGGTTCCGCGCCGACTCCGACCGTGCCCGGTTACATCGCGCAGGGCAACAACGGTGTCGTGGAAGGCACATTCGGCAACCCGCCGGGGATCGGGACCGGTGACGGCGTGATGGTCGCCGGTGACGTGCGCTCGCTCGCCCGGCAGTACTGCGACACCGGCAACAAGTCGATCAAGTACGACCAGTACGACCTGCTGAGCCACGTCGGGGCGGCCGCCGCCTGGGCACCGCAGGCCATCGGCTGGCTCAACGACCGGTTCGCGGGCAAGACCGCGCCGTCCAGCTGCGGGAAGATCGCGCCCGGCAACTCCCTCGCCCCGGAGGTGCCGGTCAGCTGACCGCTCGGTCCGTGAAGGCCTCCTTGAGGGACTCTGGGTCCCTTAAGGAGGCCTTCACGGATTTCGGGGACCGGTACGGTGCCGCACGTGACCGAGCACCGCAAGCTGCCGAAGGGGCCGCACAACCTCAGCCGCGACGAGGTCGCCGGAACCCAGCGCGCCCGGCTGATCGACGCGGTTCTGGAGAACGCCGGCAAACGCGGCTACGTCGCTACCACGGTCGGCCACATCACCGCCACGGCGGGCGTGTCACGGACCTCGTTCTACGAGCAGTTCACCGGTAAACAGGACGCGTTCCTCGCCGCCTATCGCGAGATCACCACCGAGTTCATCACGCAGGGCGTCGCCGCGGGCGCCGAAGCCGCCACTCCGCTGGACGCCGTCGCCGTCTGCTGCGATTTCCTCGTCGACTACGTGCATCGGCGTCCTACCGCCGTCCGCGCCGCGCTGCTGGAGATCTACGCGCTCGGCGACGCGGGGCTCGAAGCACGCGAGAAGACCTTGCGTGCCGGGGAAGCCGTCTTCGACCGGACGGCGGAATGGTTGCGCGCCACCGATCCCGCGCTGCCGTCACCGCCGCCGTTCACCGCGCGGACGGTCGTCGCCGCCACCATCGAGCTGATCACGCAGGCCATCTGGATCGGCACTCCGGACGCCTACGACCAGGCGCGCGAAGCCGTCCGTTACACCTGGCTGCTCGGCCTGTTCGGGCACCGGAGCGTCGAGGGCTAGCGGGCGAGGCGCCGCCGTTCGAAGTCGACGATCAGTTTCGGATACCGCCGCGGGAGCAACCGGACGAGCCGGTCGACCAGTTTCGCGTCGTTTCCGACGAGTACCCGAGGTTTCCCCGCCTCGACGCCGTCGACGATGATGCGGGCGGCCTGATCCGCCGGCATCTTCAGCAGTTTCTCGTTGTACACGCGGACGCGTTCCCGCTGTTCGGCGGTGGGCTCGATACCGCGCGCCTCGGCTTCCTTCAACGCCGCCGAGGCGATGCCGGTCTTGACGCCGCCCGGGTGGACGACCGTGACCCGCACCGGATGCCTGCCCGCGATCATCTCGGTGCGCAACGCCTCGGTGAACCCGCGGACGCCGAACTTGCTGGCGCAGTAGGCGCTGAGCGTCGGCTGGGCCATGAAACCGTTGAGGCTGGAGACGTTCACGACCTGGCCGTCACCGGATTCGATCAGATGCGGCAGGAAGGCCTTGGTGCCGTTGATGACGCCGAAGAGGTTGACCGCGAGGGTGCGGTCGTACAGTTCCCATTCGGCGTCGAGCACGGTCTGCCCGCCGCCCGCGATCCCCGCGTTGTTGTAGATCTGGTGCACCACACCGAATTGCCCGGCGACGGTGGTCGCGTACTCCTGCACGGCCGCACGGTCGCTGACGTCCAGTGCGGCGCCCTGTACTTCCGCTCCGAGGGCCTTGACCTCGGCGACGGTCTCGGCCAGCCCGCCTTCGTCCACATCGGACACCGCGAGCCGCGCTCCTCGCCGGGCGAGTTCGAGCGCCAGCTGACGGCCGATGCCGGAACCGGCGCCGGTGACGACGGCGACCTTCCCGCGAACGCTGCTCATCGGGTTTCTCCTGCCGGATCGAGGGCCACTTCGGCGGTGAGCTCGACGAGCCGCTCCACCAGATCCGGGGCGATGTGGTGCCCCATTCCGGGGATTTCGACGTAGCGAGCACCGCTGATGGCCTTGGCGGTCGCGCGACCGCCGCTGTGGTGGACCATCCGGTCGGTGTCGCCGTGGACCACGACCGTCGGGCAGGTGATACGGGCGAGTTCGGCGGTGCGGTCGCCGCTGGCCTGGATCGCGCCGATCTGGCGGGCGATACCGCTGCGGGCGCGCCGTCCCCCGGCGCGTTCCCACAGGCCCTCGGCCCAGGCCGTTTCGACGTCCTTGTCCAGCGGGAACTTCGCCGAACCGAGGTGGCCCATCAGCGACAGGTGTCCCACCACGGATTCTTCGACCGTCCGGGCGGGCCGCCTCGCCATGCGCACCAACGTCGACTTCGCGGGCTGCCCGACGCGGCGATGTCCGGTGGTGGAGAAGATCGACGTCAGCGACAGGACGCGGCCGGGGTTCCGGGCGGCGACGGTCTGGGCGATCATGCCGCCCATCGACATGCCGACCAGATGCGTCTTCTCGATGCCCAGGTGGTCCAGCAGGCCGACGGTGTCCGCCGCCATGTCGCCCAGGTCGTACGCGCCCGGCAGCGGTTTGGCCAGCAGTTGCCGGAGTTTGCCCGGGTTCGGCGCCTTGATGCGGTCCGAACAACCCGCGTCCCGATTGTCGAACCGGATGACACGGAAGCCGCGGCGGGTGAAACCGTCGATCATTTCCCGCGGCCACGACGTGAGGTCCAGGCCGAGGCCGGCGATCAGCACCAGCGGCATCCCGTCGGCCGGGCCGTCCTCGCGGTAGCAGAGCCGCGGGCCGCCGGGGAGGTCGGCGAAGCTGTCGGTCACGAGCCCACCGCCTCACGGACCTTGGCGCGGGAGAAGTGCAGCTCGGGATCGGTGATGTCGTCCGCGCGCAGCAGTTTGATGTCCGAGTGGTAGCTCATCGAAGTCAGCCACGGCATGCGGTCGCCCTGACGCGGGAGCTGGTCGAGAGCGCGCTGCACGTATCCGGCGGCGAAGTCCAGGAACGGCTTCGTCGGCATGTCCGGATCGGCGAGGACGGGGCGGCAGACGTCGTAGCCGTGGGTGTCCATATGCGTCAGCAGGCGGCAGAAGTGCTCGCACAGCAGGCCGATCTTGAGCGTCCACGACGAGTTCGTGTACCCGATCGCGAAAGCGACGTTCGGCACGTCCGAGAGCATCATCCCCTTGTACGCGACCGTTTCCGACAGGACCACCGGCTTGCCGTCGACGCTGAACTTCGCCCCGCCGAACACCTGCAGGTTCAGGCCGGTGGCGGTGACGATGATGTCCGCCTCCAGCTCGCGCCCGGATTCGAGCAGGATCCCCTTCTCGGTGAACGTCTTGATCTTGTCGGTGACGACGTCCGCCTTCCCCTTGCGGATCGCGGCGAACAGGTCGCCGCCGGGCACCGCGCACAGCCGCTGGTCCCACGGGTCGTACGGCGGGTTGAAGTGCTCGTCGACCGGATAGTCCTTGGGAAGCTGCTTCTTGTTGACGTACCGGATGAGCCCGCGGGCGGTCTTCGGGAACTTCTGGCAGAACTGCCAGACCGCGAGTCCCTTGCGGATGTTCTTGCGGCGTGTCAACGCGTACGCCCGCTCGTCGCCGAGGATCTTGCGCAGGCCGTTCGCGATCTTGTCCTCGCGCGGCACCGGCATCACGTACGTCGGGGTGCGCTGCAGCATCGTCACGTGCGCCGCGGTGCCCGCCATCGCCGGGATCAGGGTGACCGCGGTGGCGCCGCTGCCGATCACGACGACGCGTTTGCCCGCGTAGTCGAGGTCTTCCGGCCAGTGCTGCGGGTGCACGATCGTGCCGGCGAAGCGGTCGCGGCCTTCGAAGCGCGGGGTGAAGCCCTCGTCGTAGCGGTAGTAGCCGCCCGCGTTGAACAGCCAGCCCGCGCTGAGCCGGGTGCGCTCGCCGGTGTCGGTCCGCTCGATCTCCAGCAGCCAGCGCGCCTCGTCACTCGACCAGGCGGCCGAGAGCAGCTTGTGGTGGTAGCGGATGCTGGGCTCGATGCCGTTCTCGGCGATCGTCTCGCGCAGGTACGACAGGATCCGGGGCGCGTCGGCGATCGACTGCTTGTCCCGCCACGGTTTGAACTCGTAGCCGAAGGTGTGGAGGTCGGAGTCGGAGCGGATGCCCGGGTAGCGGAACAGGTCCCAGGTGCCGCCGGACGTGCCGCGGGCCTCCAGGATGGCGAACGTCTTGCCCGGGTTCTCGGTCTTCAGGTAGCGCGCGGCCCCGATCCCGGAAATCCCGGCACCGATGATGACCACGTCGAGGTGCTCGACGGGTGTGCTCGTCGTCATGCGGTACTCCAGCCTCGTCTCGGTTCCCTCCACGATGCGGGGCGGCCGTGGAGTTGCGCTAGCACTATCTGCACCATCATGCTGCACTCATGGTGCAAAGTGCCGCATCGCCGTGGCCGACCCTGTCGCCCGAGGCCCGTGACCTCTTCCGGCGAGGCGCGGAAATCGTGCTGCATCCGCGCGCCGAATGGATCGAGGAACTGCACGAAGCCTCCCTCGGCGGCGACAGCATGCGCGCGGTCGCCGAAGACCCCGTGCTCACCGAGGGGACCAAACGCGCGAATCTGGCGAATCTGCTGCACTGGGCGGCCGCCAACGTGCAGCATCCCGGCAAACGCGTCTCCGCCAACCTGAACCAGGAAGTGCTCGACGGCGCCCGCGACATGGTGCGCCGCGGCTTCGACTCCGGCGGCCTCGACGCCTACCGGCGGGCGCAAGGAGTGGCCTGGCGCCGGTGGATCGAGATCTGTTTCGACCTCACGTCGGATCCGGTCCTGCTCCGCGAACTGCTCGACGTCTCGTCGCTGTCCATCACCACGTTCATCGAGGACACCGTCGCCGCGGTGTCGGAACGGATGGCCGCCGAACGCACGGAACTGACCCGCGGCGCCCACGCAGAACGACGGGCGACGGTCACGTTGCTGCTGGAAGGCGCGCCCATCAGCCGCTCGCGCGCCGAAGCCCAGCTCGGCTACCCGCTCGCCGGCCCGCATACGGCCGCGATCGTCTGGAGTGGCTCGGCCACCCCGTCGTCGCAACAGCTCGAAACCGCCGCGGAAACGCTCATGCGGGCCAGCGGCGCCTCACACCGGCTGACCGTCGTCGCGAGCGCCGCCGCGTTGTGGGTCTGGCTGCCCGGCCGGACGCCGCCACGCACGGACCGGCTCGCCGAAGACCTCGCGCCGCATCCCGACGTCCGGGTCGCACTGGGGCGGCCCGGCAGCGGGATCGACGGCTTCCGCCGCAGCCACCTGGACGCCGCCGCCACCCAGCGGATGCTCGCCCGGCTCACCTCACCGCAGCAGATCGCGCGGTACCAGGACATCCAGCTGCTCGTGCTGCTCACCGGTGATCCGGCGCAGGCGGGCGAGTTCATCGCGGACACCCTCGGCGAACTCCGGCACGCCGACGCCGAGACCCGGGAGACCGTGCGGACCTACGTGCACGAACTGGGCAACACGACGCGGACCGCGGAACGGCTCTACACGCACCGCAACACCGTCGTCCGGCGGCTGGCGCGGGCCGACGAACTGCTCCCCAGGCCGTTGGCGGAGAACGCGGTGGACGTGGCTGTGGCGCTGGAAACGTTGCGGTGGCTGGGAAGCGGGGCTTGAGCCGTCACGACAACGGCAGGTCGAGGTTCCGGATCATGGCGCGTTGTTCCGCCGTCAGCTCCCCCTCGACCGTGATGGTGAACGGCGGTGTTTCCGTGCGGGAGCGAAGAAAGTTGCCCCAGGCGATCCCCAGGTTCGCCAGCCCGGTCAGGGAGCCGATGGACATGCAGATGACCTCGAAGACATCGGGGTTCCGTGCCCCGGCGAGACTGAGCGTCGCGGACCGCGTCACGTCGACGTCGTCGCGGAGCCAGCTGTAGAACTCGGTCAGCGCTTGTTCGTCGCCGGCGGCGTTGATCGTCAGCTCCATGGGGCCTCCCTCGAACGTGCTATGCCTCCCAGTCGTGGCCTCGGCCCAGGGCGTAACAGGTTTGGCGCACTCATCTCCTCGTCGTGATCCGGGTGCAACCTCTAGATTGGAGGCATGGTTTCCACCGCCGAGAAGGCCACGCGGCTGCAGGAGTTGCACGCCGCCCCCGAACTGCTGCTCGTCGTCAACGTCTGGGACGCGATTACCGCGAAGGTCGTCGCCGAAACCCCTGGCACCCAGGCGCTCGCCACGCCGAGCCACGGTATCGCCGCCGCCCGCGGCTATCCCGACGGCGAGGTGATCCCCCGCGACGAAATGATTTCCGAGGTCGCCCTGATCGTCCGGGTGGCGGGCGATCTGCCGGTCACCGCCGACCTGGAAGCCGGCTACGGCGACCCGGGCGGCACGGTCGCCCGCGCGATCGAGGTCGGCGCGGTCGGCTGCAACCTCGAAGACCAGATGAAACCGCTGGCCGAATCGGTCAAGGCCGTCGAGGCCGCGGTCGCCGCCGCCCAGTCCTCCGGTGTCGACTTCGTGCTCAACGCCCGCACCGACGCCTTCCTCCGGGCGGGCGACCGTGACCCCGAAGAGGTGCTGGCCGACGCGATCGCCCGTGGCCGCGCGTACCTGGACGCGGGCGCGTCGAACGTCTTCGTGCCCGGCAAGCTCGACGAGAGCCAGGTCGGCAGGCTGGTCGAGGCGCTGGGCGAGCGCAAGGTGAACCTGATCGGCGTCCCGGGTTCGATCCCGCTGGCCACCGCGCAGAAGCTCGGTGTCTCCCGCGTGTCCTACGGGCCGTTCAGCCAGAACGTCGCGCTCACCGCGCTGGCGAAGCTCACCGAGGACGTCTACGCCGGCGGCGGTCTGCCCGCCGACATGCGCAAGCTGAACTGAGCGAGCGGGAGTCCGTCGAAGTAGGGTCCCTTCCATGGTGCGCGGTGTCGGCCGGACGGAAGGGACCCTGCTGGCAGGCGCGGTGCTCGCGGCACTCGTGGTGACCGGCGTCCAGGCGAAATCCCCCGGCACGTGGCTGCTGGAAGTCGTCTGGGTGCTGATCGGGTTGCCGCTGGTGGTGGCGCTGCGCAAACGCTTTCCCTTGACCCGTTTGCTGTGCTGGTTGCTGGTGCTGCACGCGTTCGTGCTGTGTTACGGCGGGCAGTACACCTACGCCGAGACGCCTGCCGGGGAGTGGTTCCAGGCCTGGATGGGCACTCAGCGGAACAACTACGACCGGTTCGCCCACTTCGTCCAGGGTTTCGTCCCCGCGATCGCCGTGCGCGAGGTGCTGCTGCGACGGACGCCACTGCGCCCCGGCGGCTGGGTCGCGTTCCTGACCGTCTGTGTCTGCCTGTCGATCGCCGCCGGCTTCGAATTCGTGGAGTGGTCCAGCGCACTCCTCGCCGGTTCGGGCGCGGACGACTTCCTGGGCACCCAAGGGGATGTCTGGGACACCCAGTGGGACATGTTCCTCTGCCTGTGCGGCGCGGTGGTGTCCTTGCTGGTCTGGCGCCGGACGCACGACCGGCAGCTCGACGGGCGATAGCCGGGCCCGGGGGCTTCCGACGCGGCAGATACGGTCGTCGTCATGAATTTGCGAGCCGCGGCGGTGCGGCGTAAACCGGTCGCCGACCTGATCACCGAAAGTGATCACGGCACGCTGAAGCGCTCCCTCGGCCTCGGGCAGCTGACCATGCTCAGCATCGGCGCGACGCTGGGCAGCGGGATCTTCGTCGTACTCGGTGAGGCGGTTCCCGTCGCGGGTCCCGCGGTCGTGCTGTCGTTCGTGCTGGCCGGTGTCACCGCGCTGTTCTCGGCGCTCTCCTACGCCGAACTGGCCGGGATGATCCCGGTGTCCGGTTCGTCCTACTCCTACGCGTACGCCACGCTCGGCGAACTGGTCGCTTGGGTCTGCGGCTGGTGTCTGGTGCTCGAGTACGGCGTCTCGGTGGCGTCGGTCGCCGTCGGCTGGGGGCAGTACCTCAACGAACTGCTGCGGCTGACGTTCGGGTTCGCCATCCCCGACGCGTTGAGCCAGCCGCCGGGGTCGGGCGGGATCGTCAACGTCCCGGCCATCGTCGTCGTGCTGCTCGCCATGTTCCTGTTGCTGTCGGGTGCGAAGGAGAGCGCGCGGGCCAACGCGATCATGGTCGTGATCAAGGTCGGCACGCTGGTGCTGTTCTGCGCGATCGCGTTCTCGGCGGTGCGGGCGGCGAATTTCACCCCGTTCCTGCCGCTCGGCCTGGCCGGGCTGAGCGCGGGTGCCGCGAAACTCTTCTTCTCCTACATCGGTTTCGACGCCGCGTCCACGGCGGGCGAGGAGGCGAAGAACCCGCAGCGCGACCTGCCTCGGGCGATCCTGCTCTCGCTCGCCATCGTCACCGTGCTGTACTGCCTGGTCGCCGTGGCCGCGGTCGGCGCGTTGCCGTGGCAGGAGTTCGACGGCCAGGAGGCCGCGCTCTCGCATGTGCTCGGCGTCGTGGCGGACAACCCGTTGTGGGCCGGGCTGCTCGCCGTCGGCGCGATCGTGGCGATCTCCAGCGTGGTGCTGACCGTCCTCTACGGACAGACACGCATCCTGTTCTCGATGTCCCGCGACGGCCTGGTGCCCGCCGCGCTGTCCAAAGTGGACCCCAAAAGCGGCACGCCCCGGATCAACACCCTCGTGGTCTCCGGTTTCGTCGCGGCGCTGGCCGCGTTCATCCCGCTCGGGAAGCTGGCCGACGCCACCAGTATCGGCACGCTCTTCGCCTTCGGGCTGGTGAACGTCGCCGTCCTGCTGCTGCGACGGCGGCAGCCGGAGGCACCGCGCTCGTTCCGGGTTCCGTTCTCCCCCGTCACGCCGGTCCTCGGGGTGCTGTGCTGCGGCTACATGATGCTCAGCCTCGACGGCGCCACCTGGATCGTCTTCGCCGGCTGGATGGCGCTCGGCCTGCTGATCTACTTCGGTTACAGCATGCGCCGATCCCGGCTGGCCGCGGAATAGCCCGTTCGCCGCCATAATTCCTAGCCTGTCCAGCCGCAGTACGGGCCGGATCGTTGAAGTGACGGTGATCGATAGGGGACACTTCCGTCCGACCACGGAAAACCCTACCGTGAACCGAGGAATTCATGCGCCGAAATCGCATTACCGTGCTGACCGCGTGCCTCGTCCTGTCCCTCTCCCCATTCCCCGTGTCCGCCGCCGCGCAAGAGACGGCGGCCCCCTTCTGTTATGAAGAACCCGTCCAGCCGAAAGCCGATGTGAGTGACATAAAGGCCGGTTTCCAGTCCACGAAGTGGCTTCAGACGATCCAGGCCGTATACAAGCGGCGCTGGCCCAGCGGCGAAGGCCTCGCGACCGCCCAGGCCAAGGACAAGTACTTCAGCCAGTTCGTGAACAAGACCAGCTTCAACGCGCTCGCCGAGTCCCTGATGGTGGCGATCCACGAAGAGACCCACATGTGGGATCTGGATCCTTCGAGAACCTCGTGGGACGTCTATGTCTCCGCCTGGATCGACGCTTCCCGCAAGGCGATGAAGGTCCCGATCCACGGCGGATTCCCGCGCCGCGAAATACTGCCGCTGATCACGGACGATCTCACGCGGTCGATGGACGACATCTACCTGCGCGACCAGCAGCAGGGGTCGTACCGGATCCAAGGGGTCATCGCGGAGCTCAACGCCGGCCTCATGGGATTGCCCGCGGCGACCGTCGTCGCCGAGTACATCCAAGGAGTCGGCGCGAGCAATTCCCGCGACATCGCGGCGACGAACATGCGCTACCTCCAGCTGTACCTGCGCGTCGCCAAGACGAAGCATCCCGATTACTGGGCCAAGATCAAGGCACAGCCCGAATTACGCGAATTCGTGCTCATCGAGTTCCTTCGGACGGCCTACTGGCTGGATCAATCCGCACCCCATGCCGCCAAACTCGGCAGTGCGGACGTGGCCAAGATCGTCGCCAAGAACTACGCCCCCGAGAACATCGCGATCATCGAGGAGTTCACCGGCGCCAAGGTGAACACCGGCACGGCCAGGAACTGCACGGTCTGACGCCGTACCCGGCTCGCCGGTGACGGGGCCCGTCACCGGCGAGCCGCCGGCGTCACGGCACGAACACCGGCTGATCCAGCGCCCACAGCCAGGAGCCGTCCGGCTGACGGCGGGCGACCTCGACGGTCATCTCACCGGTGGTCAGCGTGGACGCGGTGAGCGCGAGGTCCCCGCTCACCAGCGCCGGGTGCTGCCTGCCCGGCAGGAGTTCCGGCGCGGCCGCGACGAACTCCTCGTACACCTTGCGGATCTCCGCGTGCCCGGTCGCGACGTTGCCCGGCGGGAACGCCAGCACCGCGTCCGGTTCGTACAACGCCACCAGCCCGTCGACATCGCCCGCGTTGCCTCGTTCGATGAAGAACCTGCCCAGATCGTTCGGCTCAGTGGCCACAGTCCTGCTTGTCATGGGGATGAGCTTCGCAGCGAATACACGACATCCTGTGTCGTGTATTCCGCTAGGGTTTTCGCATGCGCGCCGACCGGCTGGTCTCCCTGGTGTTGCTGTTGCGGCACCGGGGCAGGCTGTCCGCGACCACGCTCGCCCGCGAGCTGGAGGTCTCCACCCGCACCGTGCTGCGCGACATCGAGGCGTTGTCGGCGGCTGGTGTCCCGGTGTACGCCGAACGCGGCAGGCACGGCGGTTTCGCGCTGCTGCCCGGTTTCCAGACGGAACTCACCGGACTGAACCACGACGAGGCACTCGCGCTGCTGATCGCGGGTTCGCGCCGTGGCGCGCAGGCGTTCGGCCTCGGTTCCGCGCTCGCCTCGGCCATGCTCAAGGTGATCGACGCGCTGCCGGAGGGCCAGCGGGACACCGCGGCGGGCGCGGCCCGGCGCCTGCTCGTCGACCCGGAGACCGATCTCCTCTCGCGCCGGGTGGCCGGCGAGGAGGTGTCCGACGCCATCGTCGCCGAGGTCCGGCGCGCGGTGTTCTCCGGGCACAAGCTGCGCATTCACTACGCGGCCTCGGGTCAGGCGGCGCGCTGGCGCACGGTGGACCCGATCGGGCTGGTCACCGTCCGGGATCAGGGTTATCTGCTGGCCACGAGGGCAGGCGAGGACCGTACTTACCGGCTGTCCCGGCTACGGGCCGCCGAGGAACTCCCCGAACCCGCGGAACGACCGGAGCGCGTCGATCTGGACCGGACCTGGCAGGAACGCAGCACGAGGTTCCGGACCGGCGGGGACCAGGTCGCGGTCGAGGTACGGGTGGATCCGGCACGGCGGGACCAGCTGGTGGGCACCGCGCTGGCCGTCCTCGCGGAGGAAACCGACGAGGACGGCACGCTGCGGCTGGAGGTGACGTTCCAGGACGCGCGGCACGCCGAATGGGCGCTGTGGAACCTCGCCGCGGACGCGGAAGCCCTTGCCCCGCCTTGGTTACGCGATTCCTTGCGGGACAGGGCGGCGGCGATCACGGCCCGCTATCCCGTGAGACAAAAGTCAAGTTGAGGCCGCAGGTCGGGGCGGGATAATCCGATCATGACGAACGCCGCCCCTGGCCGGGCAGCCACGAGTTTCCGCGTGCTGCTGAAGGGTTACCGCGTCCGCGCCGACCTCACGCAGGAGGAGCTCGCCGAGGGGTCCGGGGTGAGCGTCCGCGCGATCAGCGACATGGAGCGGGGGATCGCGAAAAGCCCGCAACGCCGGACTATCGAAGCACTCGCCGCGCGGCTGTCCTTGACCGACGAAGAGCTGACCGGCCTGCAGAAGGCCGCGAGGCGGGGCCGGGCCCCCTCCCCCGGTATCCCCAAGACGCACCTGATCGGCGTGCTTCCGGCGGACGTCGACGACCTCACCGGACGCGAGAGTGATCTCGACGCGCTGCGTGCCCTTTCCGCGGATCTGTGCGACGGACGGCGCCGGGCGGGGCGGGTCGCGATCCTGAGCGGACCGCCCGGGACCGGCAAGACCACCCTCGCGGTCCGTGTGGCGCACAACCTCGCCGAGGAGTTCCCCGACGGCAGGCTTTTCCTGAAGCTACGCGGCATGTCCGCCGACCCGGCGAACCCGGCGGACGTGCTGCATCTGATCCTGCGTTCGCTGGGTGTCGACGCCGTGCGCATCCCCGCCGATCCGGAAGACCGGGCGGGCCTGTGCCGGTCACTCCTGCGGGATCGGGCCGTCCTGATCGTCTTGGACGACGCGGCCGACGAAGCCCAGGTCCGCCCGCTGCTGGTCGGCGGGCCGCGGTGCCTCACCCTGGTCACCGGCCGTCAGATGCTGGTGGGCCTGGAATGCGCGAGCAGGCTCCCTCTCGACGTCTTCAGCGAGCGCGACGCCGTCTCCCTGCTGTCGGCCATCATCGGGGCGGACCGCGTCGCGCGTGAACGGCGAGCGGCACTCGAACTGGTCGAACTGTGCGGCAGGCTGCCGCTGGCGCTGCGGATCGCGGGCAATCGGCTGGCGAGCCGTCCGACGTGGCCGCTGTCGCGTCTGGTGGACCAGCTCCGCGACCGCGGCCGTCGGCTGACCGCACTGACCGCCGGCGATCTCTGCGTGCGCAGCGTGTTCGAACTGTCGTATCGCCAGCTCAGCCCGAACGCCGCCGCGATGTTCCGGCGGCTGTCGCTCGTCCCGGCCGCGGATTTCCCGGTGGGTGCCGCGATGACGCTCGTCGAAGCTTCCGACGAGGACGACGCCGCCGTCTTCCTGGAGGAACTGGCCGACGCGAGCCTGCTGCAGACGTCTCAGGAGAACGGGCGATACCAGTTCCACGACCTCCTGCGGGTCTTCGCGACCGAACGGCTCGCCCGGGAGGAATCCCCCGAAGTCGCCGCAGCGGCGGAAAAGCGGCTGACGGACTGGCTGGTGCGCACCGCGACGGCGGCGGGCCGCTACTTCCACCCGACCGACGGGGTCAGCCCGCTCCCGGTCGCCACGCCGTCGTTCGGTGACCACACCGGCGCGGGCAGATGGCTCGAAGCCGAGCTGAAGAACTGGCTCGCCGCGGTCAAAAGCGTCGCCGCGCGCGGTGACCACCGGCCGGTCCTCGACCTCGCCGAGTCGATGCACTGGTATTCGGAGATCGGCGGTACCGCGAGCGTCTGGTACGACGTGTTCGGGCTCGCGGTGAACTCGGCCATCGCGCTCGGCAGCAAACGGGACGAGGCGGTGCACCGGAACTATCTGTCCTGGGTGCACGCTTCGCTGCGTGACCGGGCGGAGGAGTCGATCCGGATGGCCCGGCTGGCGTGGGACGCCGCGGTGGAGGCGGGCGACCGGCGCGAACAGGGCTGGGCGCGGGTGTACCTGACGAGCGCCCACGCCCGCGACGCCGACGCCACGACGTCACCGAAGCTCTTCGACGAGGCGGCGCGTCTGTTCGAAGAGGCCGGCTACCCGCTCGGAGTCCACGTGGCGCGGACGATGCGGGCTTCGTACTGGTACCGGAACGGCCGGTTCGCCGACGCCGCCGAGGAGTTCGACGTCTGCGTCCGTTACTTCGCGCAGGAGCACGGCGGCACGCGGACCCCGGTGGACGACACCAACTACGCGTACGTGCTGCTGCGGTCCGCGCGGAACCTGGCCGCGCTCGACGCACCCGATCGGGCGCTCACCCAATGCGAAACGGCGCTCGCCCTGTTCCGCAAGCACGGAGCGGCCATGGGCCAGGCCCGCGCGCTGCAGGAGACGGGACGGCTCCTGCGCCGTCAGGGCGACCACGCGAACGCGCACCGCCGCTTGTCCGAGGCCGAGGAGCTCTACGAACGCATCGGGCTGACGCAGGCCCAGATCGAAACACTCGTCGAACGAGCGGCTCTGGCCGACGAGAGCGGCGATCCGGCGTCGGCACGCGCGGACCGGGAACGGGCTCGTGGTCTCGGCTTTGGGACGTCAGATGTCCCGAAACCCACACAGTGAGCCCTTTCAAAGGCTGCCTGACAGGTGGTGTTCCGGACGCGATACTGGCTTTCATGATTCCAGCGAACCGCCCGGACACAGTCCACTTGAGGGCGTTCACCGAGGCCGACCTCGCCTTTCTCGACCGTCTCTGCACGGATCCCGATGCGCTCGGCGAGTTCGAGTGGCCCGGATTCGGTGATCCGAGGGCACGCCGCAAGCGATGGGAGCTCGACGGGTACATCTCCGCCGAGTCCGCGTCGGTCGCGATCGCGCGGGCCGACGACACGGTTGTCGGTATCGTCACCTGGAAGCCCCGCGGCTTCCCCTCGGGTGTCACCTACGAGATCGGCGTGGGGGTGCTACCCGAACATCGTGGACAGGGGGTGGGCACGGCGGCGCAGAAGTTGCTCGTGGACTACCTGTTCGGCCGCACGACCGCGAACAGAATCGAAGCCCTCACCAATGGCGGTAACCTCGGCGAGCAGAAAGCCCTCGAACGCCTGGGGTTCCGCCGGGAA
The DNA here is from genome assembly GCF_041021335.1 of Amycolatopsis sp. SB7-3. NCBI lineage: Bacteria > Bacillati > Actinomycetota > Actinomycetes > Pseudonocardiales > Pseudonocardiaceae > Amycolatopsis > Amycolatopsis sp. SB7-3. The sequence goes on along the minus strand of NZ_JBFPJQ010000006.1, from coordinate 161,115 downwards.
GGGGTCATGCGCAGCAGATCCTTCTACCACGGCGAGTATGTCGATGTGCTCGTCTACGGTCTGCTCCGCTCGGAGCATTCTCCCGGAACGCCATGAGCAACCTAAAGGCTCAGTGACCGACTGCGGGCATGCCGAGGGGCCCGTCGCCTGGGTGGCCGACGGGCTCCTCGGGTTCAGCGGTGGTGCAGGGTGTTGCGCCGAGGTTGTCGGAGCGGGTCCCGGTATTGGGGTGGGATGAAGTCCGGTAGCCCATCGGCCGCCATGCGGACTTCCCAATCGCCGTGGTGAATCAACCGATGATGGAACCCGCAGAGCAACACGAGATTCCGAAGATCCGTCGGGCCGCCGTCTGTCCAGTGGTGAATGTGGTGGGCGTGGCAGTTCTTGGGTTTCCGGTGGCAGCCGGGGAATGCGCAACCACCGTCGCGGATGTTCAACGCCCGTCGCTGCCCTGGGGTGACGAACCGTCTCAGCCGCCCCATATCCAGCGGCTCACCCGAGGCACCCATAACCACCGGCACCATCAGGCAATCGCAAGCGGCCAGTCGGGCTTCGCGGGCGGTCATCGTTCCGACGAAGTCGAGACAGGCGGTCCCGAGACCGGACTTCAGTTCCTCGAGTCCGACGGTGACGTGCACCAACGTCCGGTAGCCGCTGGTCCCCGGTTGGTCGGGGCAGGCGATGGCCAGGTCGAGGAGTTCGGCCCAGGCGTCTCCCAGGCGCTCGCACTTCATCCGCAGATCCGCTTGCCCGAACTCGTCCACCGGCCGCGGCTGGGCATGCGCCTCCAACGCGGCCGCGGTCCGGGCCCCGGTGTCGTCATCGAGAAGACCGGTGAGTTTCCAGAAGCCGTCTTTGCGGCGTTCCAGGGTGATCTCGCGGCGTGGTTCCTTGGGTTCGGGGTCTTTGGGTTCGTTGCCGTCGGGGTTCAGTAAGCCCTGCAGGTTCGCCTCGGCCTTGGCGAGTTGGCGGGGTCCGGCGGTCGGGGCGAGGTTTGCGAGGATCTGCTCCGCACCGGCCCGGTCCTCGGCCGAAATGTCGGCCGGGAGGTTTTTCAAGATCTCCAGGATCTGATCGATCCGCTCGTCCCCGACCAGCCCCTGGGCGGCGACCGCGGCGGTCGCGGGCGCGACCGGCGGAACCTCCGTGCCATCCAGGGCCCGGGTGGGGTTCAGCGCGATGGCGCGCTTCACCACCGCACCCGCCTCACCCCGTGACAACCCCGCGATCTCGGCGAGCCAGCTCGCCGTGCTCCCGTGCCCGTACAAGTCTTTGGCGCCCCGAGACTCGATCTCCGCCAGGAACCGCCCCAGACAAACGGTCGCGATCCGGATCACCTGCAAAGACTGCTGCACACCATGAGCAAGCTCCAGCTTGCCGGCGCGCCACAGCTCCTGCGGCAACTCGGGAAGGAAGGTCTCGGACACAACTCCATGATACCGCAATTTCCTCGAACACGTGTTCGTAATTTTAGCAACAAGCCAACTCGTACCGACAACACTGAAGGGTGAAACAGTCGCCAACGCCGCATCACCCTGAGCGACTCGCATTTAGTCGACTAAATGCGAAGAGATCCACGCAGTTAGTCGACTAAATGATGAATCGGCAACTCCCAGGCGCCGCACTACCGGTGTACCCCCAAGCCCCGCAACCAACTCCGCCACATCCGGCACATCCGCGAGATGCGCCGGGTGATTCATGTACCGCTCGTACCCCTCGATGTCTTCGAGCACAGTCACGGCGCCGTAGTCGAATTCACCGCCGAAATCGGGACCGACGACGCGTGTTTTTCTTCGTCGGACACTCCGGGCTTGAGCGTGAACCGGATGCAGTGGTAGATCATCGGGCGGCCTCGAAGGCGGCGGCGTGGTCGCGGGCGAAATCGATCACGTCACGCGCGGGGTGTCCGGTCAGGTCGGCGACGGACGTGTGCACTTCGGCGGCTTCGCCTCGGGCGTAGTGGGCGTAGTCCTCGATGAGGCCGTCGAGCTGCCACGGCGGAAGCAGACCGCTCAGCGCGGCGGCGAACTGGTCGGCGGACGTGTCGTGGAAGACGACGCTCCGTCCCAGAACCGCGGAAAGCGCGTGGGCGATCTCGGTGTGAGTCACGGCGCGCGGGCCGGTCAGCGTGTACGTCCTTCCCGCGTGGCCCGGATCGGTGAGCACGACCGCGGCGGAGTCCGCGATGTCCCTGGTGTCGATCGCGCTGACGGCGGCGTCGCCGATGGGTGCGGCGATGAAGCCCTGCGCGATGGTGCGGGAGAAGGCGAGCAGCGCCTGCAGGTACAGGTTGGGGCGCAGCACGGTGTGCTCGATCCCGAGGTTTCGGACGTATTCCTCGACTTCGGCGTGCCAGCGCAGGAATCGTACCGGCGAGCCGGCGTTCGCCGCGTACTGCGAGAGCAGCACGAGCCGGTTGACGCCGGCGTCCCGGGCCAGGTCGGCGAACCGGATCTGGTGCGCGGCGGCGTCGGCCGCGGACGGGCTGTTGAGGAAGGCCGCGTCGACGCCTTTCAGTGCCGCGGCGACGGATTCCGGATCACCCAGATCGGCGACGACGGTTTCGGCGCCGGGAACGGAGCGGCCCGGGTCCCGGGTCATGGCGCGGACGGCGACTCCGCGAGCTCGAAGGGCGGGGATCAAGGCGGATCCGACGGTTCCGGTCGCGCCGGTCACCAACACGGTGTCCATTGTGGAGTGTCCTTTCTGGTCGCGATCAACGTTTGGCGGAGGCGAGCGACACCGCGAGGGCGATGACGACGAAGGCTGCCTCGCCGAGGAAAGCGGTCGTGAACGAGATGTCGCCGTGGGTTCCGGCGGCACCGATGGCGATTCCGGCGAGCGCGGCGAGGCCGACCGCGCCGCCCAGCTGCTGCGCGGCGTTGACCAGTCCGCTGAGCAGACCCGCTTCGCCGTCCGCGCTGTCGCGGACCGCCATCGCGGTGGCGTTGACGGCGCCCAGCCCGAGTCCGGTGCCGATCAGCAGGAACGCGCCCAGCAGGCTGATCGAGAAGCCACTGGTCGTCGGATCCCAGGCCAGCCACAGGAAACCGGCGAGCAGGACGGTGAGAGCTGTCGGCAGCGCGCGGCCGGGCCCGACGCGTTTCGCCAGTATCGGCGCCAGGACACTGCCGACGATGATCATGACGGCGAGCGGAAGCTGGGTCATCCCGGTCGCCAGCGGGCTCATCCCGAGCACGTCCTGCTGGTACTGGGGCAGGAAGAAGAACAGGCTCGTCAGGGTGCCGCCGATCAGCACCATCACCAGATTCGCGGTGACCACCGGCTTCCGGCGGAACACCCCCAGCGGGACCAGTGGCCGCGCGGAACGCCGCTCGACGACCACGAACGCCGCCAGCGAAACGAGACCCGTGGCGAGCCCGGCGACCGTGCCGGGCGCGGTCCAGCCGGCGTCCGAGGCGGAGACCATGCCCAGCGCGAGCCCGGAGATCCCGATGGTGATCGTGACGGCGCCCAGCGCGTCGAACCGGCCCGGCCTGCCGGGCACCGGCGCCACCGCGCGCCACACGACGAACGCGCCGAGGACACCGAACGGCACCGGCGTCACGAACACCGCCTGCCAGCCGAGCAGTTCGGTGAGCGTTCCGCCGAGGAAGACGCCGGCGAGGCTGCCCGCCCCCGCGACCGCGCCCCAGATCCCCATCGCCCGGGTGCGTTCCGTGGGCGACGGGTAGAGGCCGAGCACGAGCGACAGCGCGGCGGGCATCAGGACCGCGGCCCCGATCCCCTGCCCGATCCGCCCGGCGATCAGCATCCCGCCGCCGGTGGCCAGCGCGCAGAAGGCGGTCGCCGCGAGATAGCCCGTCATTCCGGCCAGGAACACCTTCCTGGCCCCGAGCACGTCGGCGAGGCGGCCGCCGAGCAGCAGCAGACCGGCGAAGGTCACCAGGTAGCTGTCCACCACCACGGTGAGTTCGGCGGCGCTGAGCCCCAGGCCCTGCCGGATCCTGGATCCGGCCAGGTTGACCATCGCGGCATCGAGGATGACCAGGAACATGGCGCTCGCCAGACCGGCCATCGCCATCCCGCGCGAGATCCGTTTCGTCTCTCGTACTGTCATGCCGCAACGATCGCGCGGACCCGCCTCCGCTCGCGTCGGCGACAATCACCTACTTCATCTCGCTAGGGTTCGGGCCATGCCCACGACGTCCTCCCGTCCGCTCGTCGGCAGGCGCGACGAGATCGATCGCCTCCTCGCCCTGGTCCACGCGGCCGGCCGGGGTGAGGGCGGGGTGCTCGTCCTCCGTGGTGAACCCGGGATCGGCAAGAGCGCGCTGCTCGACCACGTCGAGCAGGCGGCCGCCGGGGAATTCCAGCTCATCCGCGCGTCCGGGTCGGAGTTCGAGGGCGAACTGCCGTTCGCGGCATTGCATCAGCTGTGCGTTCCGGCGCTGGCGCATCTCGACACGCTGTCGGCGCCGTACCGCGAGTCCCTCCTCGTCGCTTTCGGGCTGGCCGACGGCGCGCCGGACCCGTTCCGGGTCGGCCTCGCCGCGCTCGAACTGCTGTCGACCGCCGCCGGGGCGCGTCCGATGCTGTGCCTGGTCGACGACGCGCATTGGCTGGACACCGCGTCGGCGAGGGCGCTGACGTTCCTGGCGAGGCGGATCGCGGCCGAGCCGATCGCGATGGTCTTCGCCGCCCGCGACCGGGATCCGGTCCGCGGCCTGGACGAGCTGCCCGGCCTGACGGTCGGCGGCCTGACCGACGCGCACGCGCGCGCCTTGCTGGCCGCGGAGAAGACCGTGACGCTGGACGAGCGGGTGCGTGACCGCCTGCTCGCCGAGGCACGCGGCAACCCGCTCGCCCTGATCGAACTGCCGAAAGCGGGTGGCTTCGCGCCGCCGGAGCCGTCGCCGGTCGCGAACCGGATCGAACGCAGTTTCCTGGCCAGGATGGCGGAGCTGCCCGTGGACGCGCGGAGGCTGTTGATCCTCGCGAGCGCCGATCCCACCGGCGATCCCGGTCTGCTGTGGGCGGCCGCGGGGCGGCTGGACATCGACGTGCCCACCGCGAGCGCCGCCGCCGAGGCGTCCGGGCTGATCCGGTTCGACACACGGGCGCGCTTCTGCCATCCGCTGGCGCGGTCCGCCGCGTACCGCGCGGCCGAGCCGGAGCAGCGCCATACCGCGCATCGCGCGCTGGCCGAGGTCACCGACGCGGAAACCGCCGGGGACCGGCGGGCCTGGCACCGTGCGCAGGCCACCACCGGACCGGACGAGGAGGTCGCGGCGGAGCTGGAGCTGTCGGCGTCGCGGGCGCAGGCGCGCGGTGGTGTGGCGGCCGCCGCCGCGTTCCTCGAACGGGCGGCGGCGCTTTCGCTCGATTCCGCCAAGCAGACCGAGCGCACCCTCGCGGCCGCGCGGACGACGCTCGAAGCGGGCGGGACGGAGGCGGCGGCGGATCTGCTGGCCAGCGTCGACACGGAGACCTTGGACGTGCCGCAGCACGCGTCCGTCGACCTGCTGCGGGGGCGGATCGCGTTCGTCCAAGGCGCGGAGGGGGCCGTGCGGGGGCCGGAGCTCATTTTGCGGGCGGCGCAACGGCTCGCCACCGTCGATCCGGGGCGATCGCGCGAGTTCTTCGTCGCGGCACTGGAAATGGGGCTCGTCGTCGGCAGGGCCGCGGGAGTGCTGGACCGCGTCCTCGACGCGGCGCGCTCGGCGCCTCCGGGGCCGCCGGACCTCCTCGACGCGCTCGTGCGGCTGACCACCGAGGGACACCATGCCGGTGTTCCCGCGCTTCGCCGGGTTCTCGCCGGCGACGACGACGGCTGGACCAGGACGCCGGCCTTGGCCACCGTGCTCGCGGGCGAGCTGTGGGACATCGAGCTGCACGCGACGATCGTCGACTGGCTCGTGCGGACCGGGCGCGACACCGGATCGCCGATGACCATCCGGCTCGGTCTCTCCCAGGTGGCGCTGCACGCGGTGCTCACCGGGAACTTCGGCCGGGCGATGGACGCGATCGCGGAAGAGGAGGCGATCGCGGACGCCGTCGGCGACGCGCCGCAGCTCTACCCGCGAGTGCATCTGGCGGCCCTGCGCGGCCGTCGTGAGGAAGTGCTCGACCTGTTCGCCGAGGCGACGACGCGGGGCAGCGGCCAGCTGACCGCGAACGCCCACTGGGCGACGGCCGTGCTGTACAACGGTCTCGCCGAATACCCGGCCGCGCTGGACGCGGCGACACGTGCCGTGGCGAGCGGTGATCTTTTCCTCGCCGGGATCGCGCTGCCCGAGCTCGTGGAGGCCGCGGTCCGGTGCGGGGAGCACGCCGTCGCCCGGTCGGCGCTGGACTCCTTGACCGAACGCACGGAACCCGCCGGAACCGCGTTCGCCCTCGGGATCGCGGCGGCCGCGCGGGCGTTGGTCAGCGACGCGGAGGCCGATCACCTGGAAGCGTTGGGGCAGCTGGAAAACAGCCCGGTCTCGGTACATCTCGCGCGGGCGCGCCTGCGGTACGGCGAGTGGCTGCGCCGCGAGGGCCGCCGACGCGAGGCACGCGAACACCTGCGCACCGCGCACGAACGGCTGTCGGACATCGGGCTGGAGGCGTTCACCCGGCGGGCCGCCGACGAACTGCGGGCGACCGGGGAGGTCGCCCGCAGCCGCACCGGACATTCCTACGACCACCTGACCATGCAGGAGACGCATATCGCGCGCCAGGTCGCCGCGGGCGCGACCTCGAAGGAGGTGGCCACGCGCCTGTTCCTCAGCCCCCGCACGGTGGACGCCCACCTGCGCAACATCTTCCGCAAGCTCGGCATCACCTCGCGCAGGCAGCTGAGGGGTATGCCCGACCTCCTCGACGCGGAGGCCGCTTCTTGACTTTCACACCGCTCAGACCGGGATGTCGCCCGCTGTCCCCCATTGGGTGGTGAACAGGTTCAGGCCGTACCAGGTCCCGTTCGACGGGCGCCACACCACGAAGTCCGCCCGCGGGTCGCCGCCGAAATCGCCGCCCAGGGGCACGTCGCCCGCCACACCCCATTGCTGGGTGGCGATACCGAGCACGTACCAGACGCCGTTACCCGGCCGCCAAACGGCGAAATCGGCCCGGCCGTCGGCGTTGAAATCGCCGGCCACCGGAATGTCGCCCACGGTGCCCCATTGCTGGGTCGCGATTCCCCGTACGTACCAGACGCCGTCGCTCGGCCGCCAAACGGTGAAGTCGGTTCGGCCGTCCGCGTCGAAATCGTCCGCGACCGGAACGTCACCGGCGACACCCCATTGCACGGTGGCGATACCCAGCACGTACCAGGTCCCATTACTCGGCCGCCACACGGCGAAATCGGAGCGGCCGTCGGCATTGAAATCGCCGGTCAACGGAACGTCGCCCGCCACGCCCCACTGCTGGGTCACCACCACGCCGTTGCTGCTCTGGATGATGTACCAAATACCGTTGCCCGGCCGCCATACGGCGAAGTCGGCCCGGTGGTCACCGTCGTAGTCGGCGGCGACCGGCACGTCACCCGAGACGCCCCACTGCTGCGTCACCACGCTGCCGTCGCTGCTGCGGATCACATACCAGACACCGTTGCCAGGGCGCCAAACCGCCTTGTCGGCGAACCCGTCGCCGTCGAAGTCCGCCGCGGTCTTCTGCGACGGTGGCGAGGCGGCGATCCGGACGTCGCCCTCGTCCGCGCCCGCCGCGGGTGCCACGAGCAGACCGGCGAGCAGACCGGCCAGCGCCGTCCCCAGCCGAATGGATCTTCGCATTTTGCTCGAACCTCTTTCCGTTCGGTGGATGCACTCTTCCCAGTTCGCGTTTTTTGACCGAAGATACGCACCGGGACCGTTCCACCCTGACACCGACGTGTTGGCCTTGTCAGCAAGGTTTCCGTCCAGTGGACCGCGCGAGGGGATTTCAATGGAGACCAAGAGAAGACCGAGAAGCGTCCTCGAAGGCGCTTTCACCCTATTGGATGCCTTGGTACGACATCAAGGTGAAGCGGGATTGACCCAGCTGGCGAATTCGTGCTCGATACCGAAAGCGACGGCACATCGATTACTCGAGCAATTGACCGCGCTGGAGGTTGTCCAGCGCAGCGAAAACCGCTATCGCGTCGGCGCGCAGGCATTCCGGCTCGGCCAATCGTGGCAACCCTATCCACGTCTGCTGGAACTGGCCCGCGGCGAGCTCCGGCGCCTGACCGCGACGACGCGAGCCAGTTCGGTGCTCGCCGTGCCCTGCGACGGGCACTTCCTGATCGCCGCCGCCAGCCTCGCCCGGCCGGAGGATCACCTCCTTTTCCGCCCTGGATCGACCGTGCCGCAGCGCATCGGCCGGTTCTGCCCCGTCTGGCAGGCGGAACACGAACTCGTCGCCATCGAAGCGGCCATCAGGTTGCCGACCGGTCGCGCGGTCGGTTCGATCGCGGCCGTACTCGCGCCGCGGCAGCCACTCGCCGCGCTGTCCGAAACCGTCGCCCGCACCGCCCGCACGCTCGGCGCGGCGCTGGTGCGCAAGGCCGACACCATGTCGCCAATGTCCCTTTGAGCGCACAACGCGGTTTTCGAACGTTCGGGCCGCTTGCCCATTCGGGCAGACTTACCCCGTCCCACCGGCGATCCCGGCACAGGGCGCCGGATCCGGCCGTGCTCGGGATGATTGAATGACAAGGTTGTCACCCCGGCGTCCCGATCACCTTGAAGCGAGGCAAGTCGCGTGTCCAATCCGTTGATCGCGCCCACTCAGGATTCGACGAAGTGGTTCACCGGCGTCTCGTTGCTGGAGACCGCGGACGGGCTGAAGACGGCGATCGAATCCGGGGACTGGGCGGGCGTCGCGATGGGCGCGGTCGGGACCGCGCTGGACGCGCTGTCGATGGCGCTGGACCCGTTCGGCGCGATCCTGGCGGCCGGGGTGTCGTGGCTGATGGAGCACGTCGGCCCGCTCAAGGACGCGCTGGACGCGTTGGCGGGCAACGCCGACGAGGTCCAGGCGCAAGCGCAGACGTGGGCGAACGTGGCCAAGGAACTGGGCGAGGTCAGCGAGGAGCTGACCGTCCTGGTCAAGAAGGACATCGAGTCGTGGAAGGGCGAGGCGGCCGACGCCTACCGCAAACAAGCGACCGACACCGCCACCGTCATCCAATCCGCGCAAAAGGGATCCGAAGGCGCGTCGTCCGGGGTGAAGACCGCGGGCGAGGTCGTCGCCGCGGTGCGGACCCTGGTGCGCGACATCATCGCCGAGCTGATCGGGCATCTGATCTCGTGGGCGCTGCAGGTGGTGTTCACCCTCGGCATCGGGCTGACCTGGGTGGTGCCGCAGGTGGTGGCGGCCGTGGCGAAGACGGCGGCGAAGATCACCGACCTGACGACCAAACTGGTGAAGGCGCTCAAGGCGCTGGTCCCGCTGCTGAAGAAGGCCGGGGACCTGTTCGACGACGCGGCGAAGGCGTTGAAGAACCTCAAGGGCGGCAAGGTCACTCCCTCGGGCAAGCCGAAGGACCTGGACACGAAGCCCAAAGGACCGCCCAAGGACAAGGACAAGGGCGGCGACGACTCCACCACGCCGTCGGGCGACCACTCCTCCCCGAAGAACGACCCGCCGAAGAACGACCCGCCACCCAAGAACGATCCGCCGCCGAAGAACGACCCGCCGGACAACTCGCGCGGCCTCGACGGTTCGCACGGCGACGGCTCGACCACCACCTCCGGCGCGAAAGGCGGTGGAGGCAAACGGGATCGGACCGAGACCAACGAACCGGGCTGCAAGGAAGGCAGCGGTGACCCGATCGACGTCCAGAGCGGGGACGTGCTGGTCACCGAAAGCGATCTGGTCGTGCCGGGACCGCTGGGCCAGCTCGTGGTCCGCAACCACGTCTCGTCCTACCGGGGCGGTCGCTGGTTCGGCCCGTCGTGGGCGACGCTGGTGGACGAGCGGCTGACCGTCGCGAACGGGACGGTCACCTATTACTCCGCCGACGCGATGATCCTGCGGTTCCCGGTGCCCGCGCCGGGAACGGAGGCCACCGCCGTGCACGGCCCGCCGCGCCGGCTGCGCGGCGAGGGTGCCGAGTACTTCCTGACGGATCCGGGACGCGGCACCGAACGCCGGTTCGTGCCGGCCGAAGGCGACCCGGGTCTGTTCCTGCTCAAGGAGATCCGGACCGAGGAGCACGCCTACGTCGAGCTGGAGCACGACGACGACGGCGCTCCCGCCAGGCTCAGGCACTTCGGCGGCGCGTGGATCGCCTTCGACGTCTCCGACGGCCGGATCCGCGCCATCCGCGCGCTGGGCGAAGCCACCGAAGTCCCCGTCGCCCGCTACGACTACGACACGCGCGGACATCTCAGTGTCCGCACGAATTCCTCGCCCCATCCGGCCCGTTACAGCCACGACGCCGAGGGCCGGATCACCGGCTGGACCGACCACAGCGGCGCCTGGTACCGCTACGTCTACGACGAGCACGGCCGCTGTGTCCGGGGCGTCGGGGATCAGGGCTACCTCGACACCTCGCTCGGCTACGGCGAGCGGATCACCACCGTCACCGACTCCTTCGGCCTTCGCACGGTGTACGAGTTCGACGAGGACGGGAACACCGCGGGGCTGACCGACCGGCTCGGCGGCGTGATCCGGAGCGAGTACGGTCCGCGCGACGTGCTGCTCAACCGCACCGACCAGCTCGGCAGGCGGACGCAGTTCGAGCACGACGCGGCCGGGCGGCTCCGCTCGGTGCTCCGCGCCGACGGCTCGCGCGTGGTGCTCACGGAATGGACCCACACCGAGCTCGCGATCGAGGTGACCGACGGCGGCCGGGTGTTCCGGCGGCGGTACACGGCCCCGAACGTGCCGGATCCGTACACCGACCCGCTCGGCGTCACCGAGGACCAGCACCTCGAGGACTCCTACGTCGACGATCCCGCCCCGGGTGACGAGGTGCCCCGGCTCGAGGTCGATCTCTTCGGGCGGCCGCGCGCGGTCGAGGAGGCCGGCGGCCGGACGACGTACGCGTGGACGGTGGAAGGTTCCCTGCGGGAGGTCGTCGCCGCGAACGGGACCCGCCGCCAGTGGGCTTTCGACGGCGAGAGCCGGGAAACCGCCCGCATCGACGAACTCGGCAGGACGACCCGTACCGAGAACGGCCCGATGGGCACGATCACCGCCACGATCGACCCCGGCGGAGCGCGCACCACTTGGCGCTACGACACCGAACTGCGGCTCGTGGCGGTGACCAACCCCGCCGGGCAGACGTGGCACTTCACCTACGACGCCGAAGGACGGCTGCTCACCCAGCAGGATTTCGCGGGCCGGATCACCCGGTGCGATTACGACGCCGCCGGGCAGCGGGTGCGGCGGGTCAACGCGGCCGGTGAGTCCGTGGAGTGGCGGTACGACCTGCTCGGCAACCCGATCGAGCGGATCAGCCCGTCGGGTACCGAGACCTACCGTTACGACCCGGTGGGGCGTCTCGTGCGCGCCACCGGCCCGGACGGTGTCGTCGAGCTGGAACACGACGAGGCGGGCCGGGTCGTCCGCCAGGCGGGCACGGCCGGGAACACCGCCGTCGGTTATTCCACCGACACCAAGACCATGCGCACTCCGTCCGGAATGGACGTCCATTGGGGACAGACCGACGACGGGGCGGAGCTGCTGCGGATCGCGGGCACCGAACTGACCTTGCGCGAAGACGCCGCCGGGCGCACGGTCGCCGTCTCCGCCGGAGTGAATCCGTTGCTGCGGCAGGAATTCGACCCGGCGGGCAGGCTCGTCGCGCAGCACACCCCGGCCGGCACCAAGCGCTACCACCGGCGGCCGGACGGCAGCGTCGCCGCGCGGGAGGACCCGGCGGGCGGAGTGCGCTACGAGTACGACTACGCGGGCCGGATCACCGCGGCGCACCATCACGGCGCTGCGGAGCACTACACCTACGACGTACTCGGCAATCTGCTCACCTCGTCGCTCGGGCCGGGCGCGGCGCGTTACGTCCACGACGGGCAGGGCAGGCTCATCCGGCGGACCCTGCCCGCACCGGACGGGACCGAGCTGACCTGGGTGTTCGGCTGGGACGCGCACGACCACCTGGTCACCGTGCACACGCCGGACGGCGCCCGGTGGCGCTACCGCTACGACGCGCTGGACCGGCGCGTGGCCAAGGAGCGACTGGACTTCACGGGCGCGGTCGCCGAACGGGTCGATTTCACTTGGGACGGCAACGATCTCGTCGAAGCCCGGCACACCTTCGGCGGGGCCCCGGTGGAGACCCTGACCTGGATCCGCCATCCGTACGGGAACCGGGTGGTGGCGCAGGCGCGCACCCTGCCCGACGGCCGCACCGAGGTCGCCGCGGTGATCACCGACGAGATCGGCACCCCCACGGAGCTGGTCGGCCCGGTGGACGGCCGGGTCAGCCTGGTCCGGACGAGCGTCTGGGGCCTCGTCGCCCCCGGCACCCGCCCGGAGACGCCGCTCCGGTTCCCCGGCCAGTTCCACGACGCGGAAACCGGGCTGTACTTCAACCTCTTCCGCTACTACGACCCGGTCAACGCGCGCTACATCTCGCCGGACCCGCTCGGCCTGACCCCCGGGCCGAATCCGGAGACCTACGTCGACGATCCGTTCCTTGAGGCCGACCCGCTCGGTCTCACCAGGAACTCCGGCAAGCAGACCAACTACGCCGACGACCCGTACGCCTACCTCGACGACGACTCCACCTTCAACGCCCCGGCCCCGTGCAAGAAAGCCAAGCGGCCCGCGGCGAACCAGAACCCGGGGGCGGGCAACGCGGGCAACGGCGCCGGTTTCGCCAAGAAGCCCAAGACGGGCAGGCACGAACCCCCGATCACCGGCGACGCCAACAAGTCGCACGGCGATTCCGGCCGCACGGTGATGGAGGGCGGCGGCAAGGAGGGCAAGGGAACGCTCGACGGCTCCGGAAAGGGCGAATACCCGGGCGGAACCGACCCCGCGGGCAACCACCTCACCGACGTCGACGGCCTGAACGGCAAGGGCCACTCGAACTACGATCCGCGCCTGCGGGCCGAGCTCGACAAGCTGCGCTCGTCCGACCCCAACGACAAGATCGGCTACAAACCCGACCACCCCAACGGCTACTTCATCAAGGGCCACCTGCAGAACCAGGTGCTCGGCGGCTCCGGCACCGCGGACAACATGACCACCCTGTCCCGCAAGGCGAACGCCCAGATGTCGGGCAACTTCGAGGGGAAGCTCAAGGAGGCCGACATCAAGATCGGCCAGGTCAAGGAAGCCGTCGGCGGGATGAAGGATCCGGAGCTGCAGCGAAAGCTGAACGCGTTGGGTATCGACAAGACACCGGCGGAGTTCCGGCAAGAGGCCGGGCGCCTGGAGGTGGACTACTCGGTCACCGCCAGCGACAAGGTCAAATGGAAGGACGCCGTCAACCCGGAAGAGCGCGGCATCCGGGACCACGTCGTGCTCAACGCCGAATACAAGAACCTGACACCCGATCTGCAGAAGTTCATCGATTTCCGGATGAAGGACGACTTCCTGACGAAATTCCCGCCCGTGGGCACGAAGATGGACACGATCAGCGGCAAGTTCGACCCGCCGCTGTGACCGGCACGCCTTCCCGTGTCCCGTAGCATTCACTCCAGTAAGTGGAGGGAGCTCGGATGACGGAAGCCCGCAAGACGCGACAGCGCCGCGCGAACGGCGAGGAGTCGCGACGCCGGATCCTGGACGCGGCCGCCGAGATCGCTGGCGAACGCGGCTACGACGGCACCAGCATCGCGCAGGTCAGTGAGCGCTGCGGGCTGCCGGCCAGCTCGATCTACTGGCACTTCCGCGACAAGGACGAGCTCATCGCCGCGGTCATCGAGCGCAGTTTCACCAGCTGGCTGGGCGCGTTCACGCTCCCGGCGGACGGCACGCGTCTCACTCTCGGGGCGTTCACCGAAGTCGCGACCCAGGTCGGGAAGACCCTTCTGGCCACGCCGGACTTCCTGCGCCTCGGCTTGATGCTGGCGCTCGCGCGACGCCCGGAGGAGCCCACGGCGCGACGGAAGTTCCTGGAGGTCCGGGAGATCGCGCTTCGCCGGGTGGAGTCGGCCTTCGCCGCGTCCGCGCCCTGGCTGACCGAAGACACCGTGCGCCTGGTCGCCCTCTACGCGCTGGCCGCCGTCGATGGTTTCTTCGTCGCCAAGGAGATCGGCGGGGACGACGTCGACCTGCACCGCTTGCTGGCGTTGCACGCGCGGGCCGTGTTCGACCTCGTCGACGGCGACCGGCCTTCGTGATTCATCCTTTCAAGCGCGGGAACAGCGCTTCGGAGTTCCCGCGATCGATCGCGGCGCGCAGGCCGGGGTCGAGCGGGTACTTCTCGAACTGCTTGTTCAGGAACCCGATCGCGACGGGCGGCGCGAACGGGAAGTCGCTGCCGTAGGTGATGTGGTCGGGTGACGCGACTTCGAGCAGGCTGGGCAGCGCGGCCGGGCTCGCCGACAGGGCGACGTCGTAGTAGAACCGCTTCAGCACCGAAAGTTGTTTGGGTACCTGGTGTTTCTGGTCGAGCAGCGTCCAGGCCTGCTGCGCCTTGTTCTTCTCGTTCAGCATGGCGAGCAGGATCCGGTAGGCGATGTAGGGCACGAACCCGCCGGCGTGGGCGAGGATGAACTTGATACCGGGGTACTTCTTCATCGAGCCCGACAGGATCAGGCTGATCGCCGTGCGGGTGGTGTCCAGCAGGAAATCGGCGGTGAACGTCGGGATGCCGGGGACCTCCGGGGCGGGCAGCTCGCCGGGATGGACGAAGACGACGGCGCCGCGTTCGTGCAGGAACCGCAACAGCGGCTCGAAGCCGGGGTCGCCGAGGTAGCGGCCGTCGTTGTTGGCCAGCAGCACGATTCCGTCCGCGTGCAGCACGTCGAGCGCGTACTCGGCCTCGGCGACGGCCCCCTCGACGTCGGGAAGGGTCAGGGTGGCGAAGAACCCGAACCGGTCTGGCTCTCGTGCCACGACCTCGGCGCTGAATTCGTTGATCTCCCGCGCCCAGCGGCGCGCCTCGGCGACGTCCCCGAAATAGACTCCCGGCGTCGACAGTGACAGCACGCCGGTCTGGATGTCGTTGCCGTCCATGAACTTCAGCGCGGCCCCTTCCGACCACGCGGGCAGGTCCACCCCGCCGGGGCGAATGCCTTTCTCGTGCATCCAGGCCGCGTAGCGCGGCGGGACCAGGTGCTGGTGGGTGTCGATTCGGCGGGCACGGCTCATCGGTTTCCTCTTCCTTGACGTCTCGTCGCCTCAAGCTTACCGTAACGATCGCTCCAATTGTATCGATCACTACAGGAGTCACGTATGACCTCGACCCGCACGGTCCGTGCCGGCGCCCGCGACGTCTTCCTCGCCGACGTGTCGCCCCGGGGCGGCCGCGAGGCACGGCGTCCCCCGCTTCTCCTCCTGCACGGAGGCGGGCCCGGGGCCACCGGTCTGTCGAACTACGCGCGCAACGTCGACGCGCTGGTGGCGGCGGGACATCGGGTCCTCGTACCGGACATGCCCGGCTACGGACAGTCCACAAAGGACCTAGATCAGACCGATCCGTTCGGTGATCTCGCGATCTTCGTTCGCGAACTGCTGGACGCGCTCGATGTCGAGAAGGCGCACGTGGTCGGCAATTCCTACGGGGGCGCGGCCGCGTTGCGGCTCGCGCTGGACCGGCCGGACCGGGTCTCGTCGCTGGTGCTGATGGGACCCGGCGGTATCGGCACGACCCGGAAGCCGCCCACGAAAGGCCTCAACGCGCTCCTGGACTACTACGCCGGGAACGGCCCGAGCCGGGCGAAGCTGACGACGTTCGTCCGTGACTACCTGGTGCACGACGCCTCATCGGTGCCGGACGAGCTGATCGAATCCCGCTACCAGGCGAGCATCGACCCCGCCGTGATCGCCGCCCCGCCGTTGCGGCGGCCGTCCGGCCGCGACGCCCTACGCACCCTCTGGCGGATGGACTTCACCCGCCAGAGGGGCCGGCTCGAACGCTGCGCGATCCCGACGCTGGCCGTCTGGGGAACCCTCGACAAGGTGAATCGGCCCTCCGGTGGGCCGTGGCTGGCACGCACCATGCCCCGCTGCGATCTGCATCTGTTCGCCCAGACCGGTCATTGGGTCCAGTACGAGCAGGCGGACCGGTTCAACCGGCTGCTGCTCGACTGGGTGAGCGCGGCATGACCCGCCCCGACATCTTCGGCGCCGCGCGGCTGGGTTACGTCGTCGTCGAATCCCGGCGGCTGACCGAGTGGAACCGGTTCGGCGCCGACGCGATCGGCCTGCACGTCGACGCGCTGACCCGCGACACGCTCCGGTTCCGGCTCGACGACCGCGAATGCCGTTTCCTGATCCAGCGCGGTCCCGCCGAGGACGTCACCGCCGCGGGCTGGGAGGTCGACGACCACACGAGCTTCGAGGTGATCCTCGGCCGGGCCACGGCGGCCGGCCTGCCGGTCACGGAAGGGACTGCGGAGGAAGCCGCACTCCGCGGCGTCGAACGGCTCTGGCGCTTCCCCGGCCCCAAAGGCATCGCCACCGAGATCTTCACCCGCGCCCGCACGAGCACGACGTCGCCGCGGATGCTCAACGCCGCCTTCGTGACCGGGCGGAGCGGCATGGGCCATCTCGCGATCACCACCACCCGGCCCGAGCGGCTGCACGCGTACTGGGACGACCTGCTCGATCTGCGGTTGTCCGACCGGATCGTCGAGCGGATCGGCCCGGCCAGGCTGAACATCCGGTTCCTGCGCAGCGGGCGACGCCATCATTCGATCGCGGTCGCCAGCGTCGCGGGCCTCGCGATCGACCCCATCCGCACCTCGGTGCAGCACGTGAACATCGAGATCGCCACCCTGGACGACCTGCTCGCGAGCTTCCACCGGGTCACCGAACTCGGCTTCGCCATGGCGTGGTCGATCGGGCAGCACACCAACGACCGGGAACTGTCCTACTACTGCGTCACGCCATCGGGTTTCGAGCTGGAGGTCGGCTGGAACCCCGTCGTCGTCACCCCGGAACTCGAACGCACCTGGGAACCGACGACCTACGACGGCATTTCGCTCTGGGGCCACACCCCCGCCGGCGTGCGCGTCGCCACCCTCATGTCCCGATTCCAGGCCGCGGTGCGGTCACTTCGCGAAGGCTAGGAGGCACGACACCGTGTCCGGCATTGCGCATTACGACGTGGCCGTCATCGGCTACGGCCCCAGCGGGGTCACCGCCGCCAACCTGCTCGGCGCGCAGGGGCTCTCGGTGGTGGTGATCGAACGCGAGCCCGAGGTCTACGGCCGGGCGCGGGCCATCTCCACCGACGAGGAGGTCGTGCGGATCTGGCAGCAGACCGGCCTGGCCGACGAACTCACCCGCGACATGCTCGCCGGGCTGCCGATCGATTTCGTCGACGACCACGGCGTCCCGTTCCTGAGCGCGGCCTTCGAATCCGCGGGGCACGGCCATCCGCCGCAGCAATTCCTGTACCAGCCCGCGTTGGAAGCCGTTCTCCGTTCCGGTGTCGCCCGCTTCCCGAACGTGGAACTGCTGCTGGGACACGAAAGCCTGCGCGTCCGGCAGGATTCCGGCGGTGTGGAACTGCTGCTCACCGACGGCGACCGGCTCGACCGGGTCCGCGCCTCCTGGGTGATCGCCGCCGACGGCGGCTCCAGCGCCACCCGCGGTCAGCTCGGCATCGGCTTCGACGGCCGCACCTACGAAACCCGCTGGGTCGTCATCGACACCGCGGTCAAGAAGGAATGGCCGGGTATCGGGCGGTTGCGCTTCCACTGCGATCCTCGTCGCCCCGCCGTGGACTGCCCGACGCCGCTCGGGCATCACCGCTGGGAGTTCCCGGTGCTCGACGGCGAGGACGAACGCGAGCTGGTCACCGACTCAGCTGTCGGGGAACTGTTGGCACGACAGGGAATCACCTCAGAGCACGTCACGGTCCTCCGAGCGGTGGTCTACAGCCATCACGTGCGCATCGCCGCGCGCTGGCGTGCCGGCCGGGTGTTCCTGGCCGGGGACGCGGCGCACGCCATGCCACCGTGGATCGGCCAGGGCATGGCCGCGGGCGTACGCGACGTCGCCAACCTGTGCTGGAAACTGGCCGCCGTCGTCCGCGGGGACCTCCCCGAATCGGTACTGGAATCCTATGAGGCGGAACGCAAACCGCACGTTCGCGAAGTGACCCGCCGGGCCGTCCTGGTCGGCGGCCTCATCACCCAGCGCCGCCCCGCCGCCACCCGGCTGCGCAACGCGGTGCTCCGCCCCCTCGCCCGCCGCCGGTTCGTGCGCCGGACGCTGGTCAAGCACTCGTGGGTGCCGGAAGCCCGGTACCGCGACGGATTTTTCGGCGCCCGCACCACTCCCGCGGTCGGACGCAAGATCCCGCAACCGTGGGTCCTCGATTCCGGCGGCACCCGCCGTCGTCTCGACGACGTCCTCGGCGGACGGTGGGCGGTGCTGGCGACCGGCGAGGTGGCTCTCGACTGCGAGCGGGACGCCGTCCGGCTCACCGTCCTCCCGCCCGGCACGCGCCCGGCCGACGGCGGCGTGGTCGACATCGACGGAACCCTCCTGGCGTGGCTGCGGCGGCACCGGTCCGGCGCGGTCGCGCTACGGCCGGACGGCTTCGTCCACACGGCATCGGCCGGAAAATGACCGTACGCCCGGCCGTGGCAACCTCGGCCGCCCGCGAACGTCTTGTCCCTCAGGAAGAACCGCTACCGAAAACCTGGGGAACGCATGAAGAGACTTTCCGCCGTCCTGACCGCGATGCTGGTGGTGCTGGCCTTGACACCTGCCACGCCCGCGGGCGCGACGACCCGCTTCGACCGGGAACTCCAAGCCCGCATCGTCCGCGCCCAGGCCTACGCCGACAGCAGGCCCGGTGACACCGGGATCGTCCTGCGGGACCGGTGGACCGGCGCCGTCTACCGCAGCGCGGACGCCGGGACCCTCATTTGGGCCTGCTCCACGCCGAAGCTGGCGATGGTCGTCGACCTGTTGCTGCGCAACGATTCCGGTGCCGTCCAGCTGACCGCGGAAGACCGCGACCTGATGCACCGGATGCTCAACTCCAGTGACGATGCCGCCGCTCACACCCTGTGGACTCGCTACGGCGGCGAGGCCGAATTCGCGCGGCGCTTCCCGTCCTACGGGATGACCGACATGCGGTTCACCGACCAGCACCCGCATCACTGGGGCTGGATCCTCACCACCGCGAACGACCTGGACCGGCTGATCAACCACGTCCTGACGAAGCTGCCCCGCCATCACCGCGACTACATCGTCCACGAGATGCGCACCGTCGACGTCAACCAGCAGTGGGGCGTCTGGGGCGCCGGCCCCGCCGCCCGTCCGGGCAACAAGGACGGCTGGTCCGACGACAACGACGACGGCTCCTGGATCATGAACTCGGTCGGCTTCGTCGGGCCGCACGAGCGGTACACCCTCGCGTTGATGAACAACACCAAGGTCATCCAGAACGGCTACGAAACCGGGCAGGAGACCACCACCAAGATCAGCGAGATCCTGTTCAAGGGCTACTTCAAGGACTGACCGGCGCCCACCTTGACTCGTGTCAGCATCCTGACATACCCTCGGCTATGTCAGGATGCTGACACGACGAAAAGGAGCACGACCATGCCCGCCACCGGCCCGGATTTCATCTCGCTGCAAGCGCGTGATCTCGACGCTTCGCAGGCGTTCTACGAGCAGTACCTCGGCCTCGTCCGCTCACCGGCCGGACCGCCGCACGCCGTCGTCTTCGAGACGAAGCCGATCGCTTTCGCGCTCCGCGAGGTCATTCCCGGCACCGATCTCGAATCCGTCCCGCAGCCCGGCATCGGTGCCGCGATCTGGCTCCACGCCACGGATGTCCAGGCCATTCACGACGCGCTCGTCGCCGGCGGGCGCACCATCGTCTCCGCGCCGATCGACGGCCCCTTCGGCCGGACGTTCACCTTCGCCGACCCCGACGGCTACCGGATCACCCTCCACGACCGCGTCTAAGACGCCGCCCAGTCGCGGAACGCGGCCACGAATTCCTCGGGTGCGTCGGATTCCACGTAGGTGCCGGCACCTTCGACGATCACGGTCACATGGTCGGTGAAGGTGGCTTCCAGGCGTTCACGTTCCCGGGGACGGAATGCGATGTCCTTGTCGCCCCACACGATCAGCGTCGGGAAGTGGGCGATGTCCGCGAGCCCGGCCTCGATCTCGGCGAAGAAGTCGCGGCTGGCGAGGACCCGATGCGGGAACATGGCGGAGGCCCGGCGCCGCTCCGGAATGTCCATGGGCCGCCGGTAATGCGCCATCTCGAGGGCGGTCGGCTTGCGTCGTCGATGTCCTAACGGGACGAACATGTTGACGACGAAGTTCAGTCGCCTGGCCAGAAAACGGCCAGGAGGGCCGCCGAAGATCCGAGAAAAGTACTCGAAGTGGAAGACGCCGTTGACCGGCCAGGCCCAGGTGTTGGCGAGCACCAGCCGGGTGAAGACGTCAGGCCGCCGCTGCACGGTGGCCAGGCCGATCAGGCCGCCCCAGTCCTGCCCGACCAGAGTGACGTCCTCGATGCCGAGCGCGTCGACGAACGCGGTGACCACGTCGGCGTGCTCCTCGGGCCAGTAACGGTATCCGGGCTTCGGTGTCGACAAGCCGAAGCCCGGGTAGTCGAGGGCGACGCACCGGAAGTCTTCGCGCAGGGCGCGGATCACGTCGCGCCACAGGAACGACCAAGTCGGGTTGCCGTGCAGGAGCAGAAGTGTGGGGCCGGATCCCTCGTCGAGGTAATGGACGGCGTTCCCGTCGATGTCGACGAACCGGCTCTCGAACGGGAACAGGTCGTCGTCGACCCAGGCGGGCCTCACGTTCGCGGTGACATCCGACATGGCGACCCCTCTCCGGTAGACTTGAGCTTGTCACGCGCACTTGAGAAAAACAAGCAGAGGGAACTCGATGCGGAGCTACGGCCAGTACTGCGGGCTCGCCCGTTCCCTCGAAGTCGTGGGCGATCGGTGGAATCTGCTCATCGTCCGCCAGCTCCTCATCGGCCCCGCCCGGTACCGGGAGCTGCTCGACGGACTGCCCGGTATCGCGACCAACCTCCTCGCCGACCGGCTCCGTGACCTGGAGTCCTCGGGCGTGGTCGAGCGGCGGCTGGCCGGTTCGGGCAGCGTGGTCGAGTACGCCCTCACGCCGTGGGGCGCCGAACTTCGCGAGCCGATCGAGAGCCTGATCCGCTGGTCCGCCCCGTTGATGACCCGCGGCCCCGGAGACGACTCGTTCCGCCCGGAGTGGCTCGCGCTCGCCCTTCCCGCCTTGCTCGTCGCCCGGGTGAAGGTCCGCTCCGCGGTGACGATCGGCCTCGAAATCGGTGGCCCGCCCTACCAGCTCCGCGCGACGCGCTCCGGCTTCCAGGTCGACCCGCACGACGGCCGCGAACTCGACGCCGCCGTTCGCGCCGACCCCGCCTGCGTCCTCGGACTCGCCGCCGGCGCCCTCACCCTCGAAGACGCCCGCGCGCTCGGCCTGGTCGAGATCGATGGTGACGAGTCCGTCGTCCGGGCGGTCTTCGCCGCCTGACGGGGTCGGAGTCAAGAGGAGGAAATGCAGCGCAAAGGATGGCGGCCTATTGTTCTCGCAATACGGCAGCGAGGTGCTCATAGGCGTCTTGGTCGAACGCGACCAGCCGGATCTGCCTGACGCGAGTCGGCGTGGACCTGAGGGTGGCGATCGCGATGTGCGCCGCCTGGCCGGCGGGATATCCGTAGACACCGGTGGCGATGGCGGGGAAGGCCATGCTGCGTGCACCCAGCTCATCCGCGACTTGAACGCTTCGGCGGTAGCACGAGGCGAGGATCTCCGCCTCGCCTTGGTCACCACCTTCCCAGACCGGCCCCACCGTGTGGATGACATGGCGAATGGGCGGGCCGAGATCGAAGGCCGGGGTTGCCATCGCGTCACCGGGCAGGCACGGCCCGATGGCAACACCCGCCTCGGCCAGCCGAGGTCCTGCCGCGCGATGGATGGCCCCATCGACTCCGCCGCCGCCGAGCAACGACTCGTTGGCGGCGGTCACCACGGCGTCCACATTCTCTTCGGTGATATCACCACGCACTAACTGAATGTCGACCATAGCCGGATGGTGCCATCGGCCCGGTGCGCACATGAGTCGAACCGAGCAGGTCATTGTCCGCTTGTCGCGAACCGAACCGGCTGCCTTCAGCGTCGATCGAACACCCGCGGCACAGCAGCGGTCACGTACTCCTGAACAGCCGGTCCAGATGCACGTCGATCGCGGCAAGTGCGTCCTGGGGCTTGATCACGTCGAGTTCGAGCAGGGAGGCGAAGCCGGTGAGGGCGAGGAGCAGGTTGGTCTCGGTCGCCGGGTCGCGGCCGGAGTCGATGTGCCCGTCGGCGATCGCCTGGCGGACCAACTGCTCGACGAGGGCCCGCCCTTGGACGAGGCCGCGGCGCGCCTGCTCGTGCACGGCCTCGTCGTGCAAGGCCTCCAGGACGTAGGCGGTGCTCATCCGGCTGGTCGCGCGGGCGTCGGCGTGCAGGGGGAGCATTTCCGCGAGCGTCAGTCGCAGCACGTCACGGGGGTGCGGACGGTCACCGAGCTTCTCGATCCCCTGGCGTACGCGCATCGAGGTCTGCTCGGACGCGAAATCCATGGCGAAGGAGAGCATGTCGGTCCGGGCGGCGAAGTAGTGCTGCAGCTGCCCGAGTGACATACCCGCCTCCTGCGCCACCACGCGCATCGTCAGCTGTGTGACGCCGCGCTGCTCCACCACCCGCCACAGTGCACGGGCGATCGCTTCGCGGCGTCCGCGGTGATCCACCTGTTTCGGCATCGCCCGGCCTTCCCCTCATGCCGTTCCAATACAGTTGACATAATACACCTGACCCATAATCCTGGGTTCGCTCGAGGGGAAGGAATCGTCATGTCCGAACAGCCGAAGGTGCGGACCACGGAAGGCGTGGTGCAGGGGCTCCGGCGGCAGGGGCACGCGGTGTTCCGCGGCATCCCCTACGCCCAGCCCCCGGTCGGACAGCTCCGCTTCGCCGCGCCCGCGCCGCCGCACCGCTGGGAAGGGACGAGGCAGGCGGTCGAGTTCGGCCCCGTGGTGCCGTTGTCCCTGCCGATCGACGTGCCCCCGCAGGGCGGCGACTGGCTGACGCTCAACGTCGGCACGCCGGATCCCGGCGCGGCGGGACTGCCGGTGCTGGTGTGGATCCCCGTGGGCGGCTACCTCTCGGCGGCGTCGAGCGACCCGATGTACGACCCGGCGGCGCTGGCCGAGGCCGGAGTCGTCGTGGTGACCATCAACTGCCGCGTGGGCGTGGAGGGATTCGCCTTCCTCGACGACGCGCCGCCCAACCGCGGCTTCCTCGACCAGATCGCGGCGCTGGAATGGGTGCAGCGCAACATCGCCGCCTTCGGAGGCGACCCCGGCCGGGTCACCGTGGGCGGGGTGTCCGCCGGGGCGGGCTCGGTCGCCGCCCTGCTGACGATGAAATCCGCACGCGGCCTGTTCCGGCGGGCCATCGCCCATTCGGTCCCGGGGCTGCACAACACGCCCACGCTGGCACGGCGAGTCACCGCCGCGTTCGCGGACCGGGTCGGCGCGACGGCCCCCACCGCCGAGGCCCTGCGCGACATCGACCCATGGCGCCTGGCCGCCGAGCTCACCTCCTTCAACGCCGGCCTCCACGCGCACCGGGAGAGCTGGGGACGCCTCACGGAGACCGGCACCGCGCTGTGCCCCGTCGTCGACGGCGAGGTCCTCCCGGAAACGCCGTGGCCCGCGCTGACCGGCGGGCGCGCCAGCGGGACCGAACTGCTCGTCGGCCACACCCGGGACGAGTTCCGGTACTTCAGCGTCATCAGCGGACGGCACGGCACCTTCACCGAGGAGGACGCCCACTCCGCCCTGCGACTGCACGCCCCGCGGCCGGACGGCGCGCGGGCCTACCGCGCCGCGTTCCCGCGAGCGAGCCCGGAGGAACTGGTGGAGACGCTGTACTCCGACGCCCTCTTCCGCATGCCGTCGCAGCAGCTGGCCGAGGCGAACACCGAAGCCGGCGGCACCTCCTACCTGTTCGAACTGTGCTGGGTCGCCCCCGCCCTCGGCGGCATCCTCGGCGCCTGCCACAGCCTCGACGTCCCCCTGGCGTTCGGCACGCTGAACAGCCCCGTCGGCACCCAGCTCATCGGCGAGGAACCCACTCCCGACGCCGTCGCGCTCTCCCGCGAACTCCAGCAGACATGGGTCCGCTTCGTCACCACCGGCGACGCGGGCTGGCCCGCCCACCGGCCCGGCGAGCACCTCACCCGCGTCCTGGACACCGAGTCGAAGACCCTCCCCTACCCCGAACAGGCATCCCGCCGGATCTGGGAAGGCCACTCCCCCGCCCCCTTCGATCTCTCGTGATCGTCCGGGCCGGTTCCTACCGCGACGCCGCCACTCGGACCGATGTGTCCTCGATGGTCGCGGAGGCGATGTCGGATTCCCGGTCGGCGCTGGGGTTCGAGCCGAACCAGTCGAGGCAGACGACCATGGCGTCGTCGGCGGCCAGCCCACCGTGACGCCGGTCGTGCAGTTCGGCGAGAACGGCGCTCGGAACGTGCGCCGCGGGCAGGTCCGCGGTCGTGAGGATGGCCTGGGTCAGTTCGCTGTCGCCGTAAAGCTCGCCGTGGGGTCCGGCCGCGTTGTACACGCCGTCGCTGACGAAGACGAACCGGTCGCCTGGCAGGGCCTGCAGGGTTTCGGCGGTGTACTGGGTGTCTTCGAAGGTGCCGAGGGGAAGCTGTTCGTCGAAGTGGACGCGTTCGGCTTTGCCGTCGCGTAGCCGCCAGAGGCGCGGCGAGCCCGCGTCGACGGCGGTGATCCCCCCGGTCGCGAGGTCGAATTCCAGCAGGAGCGTGGCGACGTGTTCCTGACCGCGGTGCTGCGCGTAGATGGCTTGGTCGGCGAGTTCCGCCTGTGCTTCCAGGGGAATCCCGGCGCGGCGGGCGTTGCGCAGCGCGTTGACGGCGAGGTTGGTCAGCAGGGCGGCGCTGCTTCCTTCGCCCATGCCGTTGACCAGTGTGACCGCCAAGGTGCGGGCGGAGGCCGACCAGTCGAAGCAGTCGCCGTAGATGGCGTAGGCGGGTTCCAGCTGGCCGCCGAGCGCGAATTCGGGCCGGCTGCACGCGCGACCGGGGAGCAGCTGCCACTGCATCTCCGCGGCGAGCGTCAGCCGGGACGAGCGGCGGGCCTGCACGTACAGATCGGTGTCACGGTCGGCGACGAAGACCTCGTGCCCGAGCGCCTCGGCGAACCGGCCGAGTTCGGCCCACACCGGCGGTTCCGGCTCTTCGGGCAGCGTGACGGCCAGGACGCCCAGCCGATCGCCGCGCACGGTGACCGGGAGGTTGGCGCGGATACCGTCTTCGCCGCGTTCGAACGTCGCCGACTGGCTGGTGAAGGCCTCGCCCGCCGTGGTGCCGACCACCGGCATGGGCTCGGTCGTGTACGGCAGGACGGTCACTCGCCGCAGTTCGGTGAGACTGTAGTCGGCCATCAGCAGTTCGACGTCGCCCGCGCCGAAGTGTTCGCTCAACGCCGCGCGCAGCCCGTCGAGCAGCGCGTGCGGCTGAACGCCACGCAGAACACGCTCGACTGCCAAGGATCTGTCCACCGGGTTGCCTTCCGCTCGCCCGAAACCCGGCCCTCGGATCGAGTACACGGGAATGAGTCCGCACCGCTCCGTCGGACCGGTCGCAGGACGTGCCGCGGTGAGCTGAGCTGACAGTTCAGCATAAGGATGCGAGAGTGGGTCTGTGAATCGGTCCTCCGAGCCGCCCGGCACCGAGACGGTGGCGGCGGCCGTGACCGAGACGGCCGAGCTGCTCGAGATCATGTTCGAGCGGGCTCGCGAGGCGTCACCGCGTCCGCTGTCGACGTCCCAGGTACGCGCGGTCGTGGCGCTCGATCACCACGACGGCCTGAACCTGCGCGCCCTCGCCGACGTCCTCGGCTCCACCCCGCCGCTGGTGAGTCGCCTGTGCGACCGGCTGGAGGCCGTCGGGTTCCTCGAACGGCTCCCCAGTTCGGCCAGCCGCCGCGAAATCACGCTGCGGCTCAGCGACCGTGGCCGCGCGTATCTGCGGGATCTGCGGGCCCGGCGGCGGGAAAGCCTGCAGGCCGTGCTGGCGAAACTCACCCCCGAGACCAGGGCGGCGCTCGCCACGGGCCTCCGGGAATTCCGTGAGGCCGCGGCGGGCGACTAGGTCCGGGTATGGCGTGACCGGTTCTCTCCAGTAGGCTAACTATTGTCATATGACAACGGTTGCTGTGGATATCGGGCAGCGGCCTGGAGCCCCTGGGAGGCCTCAGTGCTGAGGACGGACGACTCCGCCGTCCGGGACCTGCTTTCGCGGATCTTCGGTGAAGACCAAGGCGAGCTGGTCGACGAGTGGGTTCGATGGCAGCTGGCGGACTCGTCGGCCCGGCTCGACGAGACCGCGCTGCGGCGCGAGGCGACCGAACTACTGGGTGCGCTCCGTGAAGCGCTCGCCATCGGGATGCCGCTGAGCCAGATCGTCGAGCGCGACCAGGCGGTCCGCTCCGCCCTGCGCGGGCTTTCCGAACGACGCGCCCGTGCGGGTACCGCGCCGGCCCTCACGGCCACGGCGATCCTCGCGCTGAAACACACGACCACGGCCGCGGTCGAACGCCGGAGCGAGGACCCGGCGCTGCGCTATGAGGCGTCACTGCTGGTCAACCAGCTCCTGGACGCCGCGAGCCTGCTCACCTTCTCGGTGTACGTCGAAGGGCGCGAGGAGATCATCCGCCGCCAGCACCAGCAGATGCTGGAGCTGTCCACGCCGGTGGTGCGGCTGTGGCGACAGGTGCTGGCCGTCCCCCTGATCGGTACGCTCGACAGCGCTCGCACCCAGGTCGTGATGAACAGCCTGCTGGAGGCGATCCAGACCCACGAAGCCCGTGTGGCGATCATCGACATCACCGGAGTGTCCACAGTGGACACCGCAGTGGCCCAGCATCTGCTGCAGACGGTCAGCGCGGTGCGGCTCATGGGCGCCGAATGCCTGATCAGCGGGGTCCGTCCGTCGATCGCGCAGACCGTCACGCAGCTCGGCATCGATCTCTCCCACATCGTGACCCGCGGCTCGCTGGCCGACGCCCTCGCCGCCGCGCTGGAGCTGCTCGGCGACCGCACCGCCGCGGTGACGGGATGACGGCGGACGCGGGCCTGCCGATCCTGCGGCTCGGCGACATCCTGATCAGCGGGCTGCTGGCCGACCTGGACGACACCACCGCGCTGCGGTTCACCGACGAACTCACCACCCGCATCTCCGACGAGGGGATCCGCGGGGTCATCCTCGACATCTCCCGGCTGGAGATCATCGATTCCTTCGTCGCCCGGGTGCTGATGCAGCTGGCCGCCACCGGACGGCTGCTCGGGGCACGGATGATCGTCGCCGGCATGCGCCCCGCGGTCGCGATCACCCTGTCCGAACTCGGCCTGCGGCTCACCGGCGTCCAGACCGCGCTCAACGCGGAACAGGCCATGGAACTGCTGGGGTGGCGCCGCCCCGCCGAGGCCGCCGAAGAGGCGCCTCATGCTTCCTGACGAACTCACCGGTTCCGGGCGCGACATCCCCGCGCGCGAACACGCCGTCCGCGCCGAGGAAGACCTCCTCACCGCCCGCCACGCCGTGCGGGCCTGCGCGGTCGCCGTGGGCTTCTCCATCGTCGACCAGACGAAAATCGTCACCGCGGCCAGCGAACTGGTCCGCAACGCCTACATCCACGGCGGCGGGGGCTCGATGACGATCACCGTCGTACGAGAGGGCCGGGTGGGCCTGAAGCTGACCGTGCGCGACGAGGGCCCCGGCATCGCCGACGTCGAGCAGGCCATGGCCGACGGGTTCAGCACCGGCGCCGGGCTCGGGCACGGTCTCGGCGGCACCCGGCGCCTCGTGGACGAGTTCACCATCGACACCGCTCCCGGCCGCGGCACCACGGTCACGATCGTGCGCTGGAAGCCATGACCATCACCGTCGCGGACCTCACCCGCCAGATCCGGATCGACCACATCAGCGCGGTCTACACGGCGGCGCGCGCCGCCAGGGAGGTCGCCGCGGAAACGGGATTGCCCGAGGTGCTGGCCGAGCGCGCGGCCGTCATCGCGTCCGAACTGGCGGGCAACATCGACAAACACGCCACCGACGGCACGGTCTTCATCCACCGCTCCCTCGCCGGGGACGGCGTGGACATCTACGCCGCGGACTCCGGACCGGGCATGGCCGACCTGGACTACTGGCGCATCGACGGCCACAGCACGACCGCGACGCTCGGCACGGGCCTCGGCGCCGTCGGCAGGCTGGCCACCGAGTTCCGGATCCGGTCGGCGACGGCCTCGGGCACCACCGCGGCGGCACGAACGCTGGTCACCGGCGCCAAGGCCGCGGCCGTCGCGCACGTCCGACTGGCCCGCGACGGCGAAGACCGGTGCGGCGACGGCCTGGCACTGGCCTGCGTGCCCGGAGTCCGGACCATCGCCATCGTGGACGGCCTCGGCCACGGCCCCGCCGCGGGCGACGCGGCGGTGGCCGCGATCGACGTCTTCCACCGCAACCCGGGCCGCCCGCTCCGCGACCACCTCACCGCCATGCACCGGTCGCTGCGGCAGACCCGCGGCGCGGCCGTCGCGCTCGCCCGGATCTCCGGCGGCCTGCTCGAATTCTGCGGCGTCGGGAACATCGGCGGCATGGTACTGACGCCGGGACGGAGCAGGCCGCTGCTCAGCATGCCCGGCATCGTCGGGTTCACCCTGCCGGACCCCCACGTCCGGACCGTGGACCTGCCCGAACACCACGTCCTCGTCCTGCACACCGACGGAATCGGCACCGGCTGGCGCGGCGCCGCACCCCTCGGCCCGCTCCCGGTCCCGGCACTCCTCGCCGCCGACCTGGCCCACCGGCACCGCGACCCGCACGACGACGCCACCCTGATCGCGATCGGCTCCGGAACGGGCACGTCATGACGCGCTCCCCCATCGCCCGGCTACGCCACCGCCTTCGCGAAGCCTGCGCCGCCGCGGGGGTCACCACCGACGACCGCGCCAAACTGGTCCTCGCGGTGACCCTGCTCGCCGAGCGAGCGGGGCACCCGCCCGAGCTGTCGACCCACGCGGGCAACGGCAGGCTGGCGGTCACCCTCCGGTTGCCCGGCCTGGTCGGCCAGGACCACCGCAACGCCCTGCCGCTGCTGCCCGACGCCGGCGACAGCGCGGTCCTGACCTGGCACCTCCCCGCCGTCCACGGCGCGGCGCCGGTTCCGCTCGACGACGAACTGGCCACCCGCGAGGAAATGCTCGCGCTCATCGCCCGCGCCGACACCCTCGCCCAGGAGCAGCGCGAACTCAAACACGAACTCGCCGAAACCAACAGCGGCGTGCTCGCCATGTACGTCGAACTCGAGGAACGGGACGAACGACTCCGGCAGGCCCACGCGGTGATCTTCCGCGAACTGGAAGACGCGCTGCGCCCGCCGCCACCACCTGTGGACGCTTTCGACCTGGCCGTGCACTACGCGCCCAGCGAAGCGGACTCCCCGACCGGCGGCGATCTCTACGACTGGTTCGTGCTGCCCGACGGGACCGTGCACATCACCCTCGTCGACGCCGTCGGCCACGGCGTCACCTCGACCCGGCACGCGCTGACCGTCACCCACGCCATCCGCACGCTGGCGCTGGAAGGCCATCCCCTCCACGATCTGATCGCCCGCGCCGCCGGCACGCTGGCGACCATCGAGCCCGGCCTGATGGCGACCGTGCTGCTCGCCCGGCTCGACCCGGTGACCGGCGACGTCACCGTCGCCAACGGCAGCCATCCGCGCCCGGTCCTCGTCACCGCCGCGGGCGACACCGAACTCCTGGTGCCCTCCATCGTCGGGCGAGGTATCGGATTTCCCGACCCTGGCAACGGAAGCCTGGTCGGCCGCACTCTCGCCGCGGGCGATCTGCTCCTCCTGTACACCGACGGCTTGACCGAAAGCCGCAAAAACCATCAGGAAGGCGAAGGCCGGCTGCTGGCCGCGGCACGCCGCCACGCCGGGGAATCCACGGCGACCATCCCGCACACCCTCGCCGCCGAGATGCACGACATCGTCCTGCACGCCGACGACACCGTCGTCATCGCGATCAGACGCAAACCGGCCCCGTAGCTCCTGAGCCGAGCCTGCGGGTGACAGTGACGCAGCACCCCTTGGCGTTTGCTTTTGTTCACCTCCGGGTACTGCATTCAGTGCGCGAAGTTTTCCGATCAAAGATCTAGAACGAGGCGGTGGGACGGATGTCGACGCAGCCGGGAACCACTGAGCGCAACGAGCCGTACCCGGGCGACGTGACCTTCGATCTGGACACGACCCCGACCAGGGACGTCCGCCACGGCGTCCGGCAGATGCTGTGCCACTACCGGGGACTCGCCGTGGACGACGCGGTTCTGGTGGCGGACGAACTGATCAGCAACGCCCACCGGCACGGTGACGCGCCCCGCGTCTGCCGTCTCGGCCTCACGCATCAGGGCCGGTACCTGCGGATCGAGGTCGACGACGCCTCGCCGCGCCGGCCGCGGCGGCGGACCCCGGACGGTTCCGGCGGGCGTGGCTTGCTCCTGATCGACCGGCTCGCCGCCACCTGGGGCGTCCGGAATTTCGCCGACCACAAGACCGTGTGGGTCGAACTCGCGTTGCACCACGGGGGAAACAGCGGTCACGCGCCGCACTTGTCGACGGCGCGCACCTGGGACAGCGAGGACTAGCCGTGCGCCGCGGAACGGGCGGAACCCGGTCCGGCGTCGCCTTTCCCCGCGTCGCCGGTCCGGTACCGTCGCCCGGTGTGAATCACCCGCCCCAGGCCGAATCGCCACCGCCCGACCTGGACATCGTCCGCCGCGTCGTGAGCGGGCGCGTCGTGGTCGCGGTGACCGGCGAAGTCGACACCGACGCCGCGCCGATACTGCGCACGGCGGTCATGACCGCGATCGACGACACCGCCGGTACCTGTGTCCTTGATCTGACCACAGTGGACTTCCTCGACTCCGCCGGCCTCGCCACACTGATCACCACCGACGCTTACGCGAAGGAACAAGGAAAATCACTGCGTATCGCCGTGGACTCCAACAGCCCGGTGATCCGGCCCATCGAAATCACCGGACTCGACATCGTGCTGAGGCTCTACCACACCGTCGACGAAGCCCTGCACGCCTCGAACCGGCGCCCGCACCCCGAGCGCTGACAGACGAAGACGTCGAGCCCTGAAAACGAAGAAGCCCAGGCCTGTGGCCTGGGCTTGTGCTCCCCCGCTTGGACTCGAACCAAGAACCCTCCGGTTAACAGCCGAATGCTCTGCCAGTTGAGCTACAGGGGATCGTGCTCCGTACCGGCCGGATCGCTCCGACCGATGAGAGAACTTTAGCCCATGCCCTCCGGCGGCCGTTCACCCACCCCCCACTTTCGACATCACCTCGTCAAGCTCGCGTTTTGAGGGACAATGACAGCCGGAGCAAGATCGAACGGAGGCGTGGACTCGGATGAAGATGTTCCTGCTGGGTGCGGCCGCGGGCTATGTGCTGGGCGCGAAGGCCGGCCGCGGGCGGTACGAGCAGATCGTGCGGACCTACCGCAAGATCGCCGACCACCCCATGGTGCAGGGCGCCGCCGGGGTCGCTCGCGCCAAGGTCGGTGAGCGGTTCGGGCGGCCTCAGCGCTGATCCTGGGCCGAAGGGGCCTTTCGCCGCGTTTGACGCGGCGAAAGGCCCCTTCACTGCGTCACGGCGACCACGAAGACGCGCCGGAACTCGAACCAGGTGGTCCCGTCGGGGCGTGGCGGGTAGGCCTCGTCCAGTTCACGGGCGAGCTGCGCGCGGAAGCGGTCCCAGTCTTCCCCACGCAAGACCTCTTTGACCGGCCGCAGCGCGGTGCCGGTGATCCATTCGAGTACGGCGTCCTCCCCGACCAGCCGCTGCAGATACGTCGTCTCCCAGGCGTCGACGGCGCAGCCCGCGTCGGCGAGCAGATTCCCGTAGCCGAGCGGGCTTTCGACGGCCCCGTTCTCCCGCAGGACGACGTCGGCGAGGCGCGTGGCCCACTCTTCGGTGCGCGCGAGGGCGCGGATCAGGGCGTGCGACGGGGCGTCGAAGTTGCCGGGGACCTGGAACGCGAGCGTCGCCCCGGACGGCAGGAGGTCCACCCAGCGGCGGAGCAGGTCACGGTGTTCCGGGACCCACTGGAGCACGGCGTTCGAGATGACCACGTCGGTGTCCGGTTCGGGCACCCAGTCGTTGACGTCGAGCACTCGCGCGTCGACACCCCGCGTTCGCGCGGCTTCGACCATTTCGGGTGAACTGTCGCTCGCTTCGATGATCGCGTCCGGCCAGCGTTCCGCCAGGCCGGCGGTCAGATTCCCGGGGCCGCAGCCGAGGTCGACGACACGGCGGGGCGCCTCGGCGGGTATCCGCCCGACGAGGTCGTGGAACGGCCTGGCCCGCAGGTCGGCGTAGTCGAGGTACTTCACCGGATCCCACACAGTACGAGCGTACTGCTAGCCGTTCGGCTTCGCCAGCTTCTTGGCCGCTTCCTCGGCGATCGCCTTGACCAGCTCGACATCGGTGCCTGGGTCGGGCCGCACCTGCAGCACCGTGCCGTCCTGACCGGGGACCTTGCGCTCGACGAACCACGCTCCCCCGGTCCCGATTTCCTTGCGGTGCCGCCCTCGGACCGAGCCGTCCACCCGCTGCCGCACGAGGATCGGGACCTTGCCGGGCCGGGTGAGCTCGAACCGGACCGGCGTCTTGTCGGCCAGCAGCACGGCGTCCCCCGCCGTGCCGGTCTCCTCGGATTCGGTCAGGGTCAGCACGCCGGTGGACCACGCCGCCTTGCCGACCAGATGCCAGCCGACCCGGCGCGGCCCCGGGATCCACAGCCCCAGCGGTGTGACCAGCAGATATCCGCCGCCTTCGACCGCCGCGCTCCCGACGACGTGCTCACCGTCGTCCAGCGAGCCGCCGAAATCCGCCGGGACACGGTCACCCAGCAGGTGGCGCAGCCAGCCCATGCTCAGTCCAATCCGCCGATGGCCTGTTCCTTCAGCGCCTTCCGGTACTGCTCGAGCGCGACGAGGTCGCCGAACAGCGCGCGATAGTCGTCCGGCGCCTCGACCGGGGAAAGCCGCTGGAGCTTCGACTTGATCTCGTTGATCTGGCGGCCGACCAGGCTTTCCTGCACCGCAGCGAGCTGCGCGGAGATATAGCGCGAGTCGACCTCTCCCTTGGCGCGCAACGGTTCCACCGAAAGCTCGCTGAGCACGCGCCGCACCGTGCCCTGCGGGCAGTGCGAGGCGGCCGCGTCGAGCAGGGCGGGCCCCGTCAGCCCGGAGCCCGCTCCGCCGGCGGACAGCAGCGCCTTGTGGATGGCGACGTAAACCGGATGAGTGAAGGCGTCCTCGGGCAGGGCGTCGTACTCGGCTCCGGCGAGCATGGGCTGCTGCAGTGCCGCCTTGAGCGCCTCGCGCTGCGCGATGAAGCGCGGATCGCCGGGTGCGGGCCTGGGCAGGTCCTCTTCGGCGGTGGCGGTGGCCGCGGCGGCCGGGCGCCGGACCTCGACGGTGGCGGAGCGTTTCGCCGCCGCCCCGGCGCTGCCGCGCACCCGGTTCACCACCTGCGCCGCGTCCTGCCAGCCGACCCACCAGGCGAGTTTCGACGCGTAGCCGTCGCGGCTGGCCCGGTCCTTGATCCCCGCCACCAGCGGGACGGTCTTCTGCAGCGCCGCGACCTGGCCGTCGACGGAGTCGAGGTCGAAGGCCTTGAGCATGCTCTTGATCGCGAACTCGAACAGCGGGATCCGCCGCGCGACCAGGTCGCGCACCGCGGTGTCGCCCTTGGCGAGCCGCAGTTCGCACGGGTCCATGCCGTCGGGCGCGACCGCGATGTAGGTCTGCCCGGCGAAGGTCTGGTCGCCCTCGAAGGCCTTCAACGCCGCCTTCTGACCGGCTTCGTCACCGTCGAAGGTGAAGATCACTTCGCCGCGGAAGGCGTCGTCGTCCATCATCAGCCGCCGGAGGACCTTCATGTGGTCCTCGCCGAACGCCGTCCCCGAGGACGCGACGGCCGTCGGGACCCCGGCGGCGTGCATCGCCATCACGTCGGTGTAGCCCTCGACGACGACGACCTGGTGCCGCTTCGCGATCTCGCGTTTCGCCAGGTCGAGACCGAACATCACCTGCGACTTCTTGTAGATCGGCGATTCCGCGGTGTTCAGGTACTTCGCCGAGACACGGTCGTCGTCGTAGAGGCGCCGCGCGCCGAACCCGACCACCTCGTTGCCGACGTCGCGGATGGGCCACAGCAGCCGCCGGTTGAACCGGTCCATCGGCCCGCGCTGCCCCTCCTTGGCCAGCCCGGCCGTGAGCAGTTCCTTGACCTCGAACCCGCGGTTGAGCAGATGTTTGGTGAGTTTGTCCCAGCCCGCCGGCGCGTATCCGCAGCCGAACGTCTGCGCGGCGGCGGCGTCGAAACCCCGTTCCGACAGGAAGTCCCGCGCCGCACGCGCGTCCGGGGTGAGCAGCTGCTCGGCGTAGAACTCCTGGGCCGCGCGGTGCGCCTCGATCAGCCGGGCGCGGGTGCCGCGATCGCGCTGGACGCTTCCGCCGCCGCCTTCGTAGGTCAGCCGGAAACCCACGCGATCCGCGAGCCGCTCGACGGCCTCCACGAACGAGATCAGGTCCATCTTCTGGATGAACTTGATCACGTCACCGCCTTCGCCACAGCCGAAGCAGTGGAAGGTGCCGTGGGTGGGGCGCACGTTGAACGACGGGGTCTTCTCGTTGTGGAACGGGCAAAGCCCTTTCAGGCTGCCCCCGCCCGCGCTGCGCAGCGCCACGTAATCGCCGATGACCTCGTCGATCCGGTTGCGCTCGCGCACCTCCGCGATGTCGCTCTCCCGAATCCGTCCTGCCACGCTCATCACTCTAGTTCCCGCTCTCAGAGCGCTGTGCGGCACACTCGGGGAATGAGCACCGCCCTGGACGAACTCGCCGGGAACTTCGCCGCGCTGCGGCCTCATCTGGTGTCGGTCGCCTACCGGCTCACCGGCGCGCTGTCCGACGCCGAGGACGCGGTCCAGGAGTCGTGGCTGCGCCTGAGCGGCATGGACGAACGCCGCCGCGCGGCCATCGAAGACCACAAGGGCTGGCTGACCACCGTCGTCAGCCGGATCTGCCTCGACCGGCTGCGGTCGGCGGTGGTGCGGCGCGAACGGTACGTCGGGGAATGGCTGCCCGAACCGGTTCTCGGCCCGCTGGGCACCCCTTCGTCGGAGGACCCGCTGGCCGTCGCCGTCCGCGACGACGGCATGCGCATGGCGGCGATGGTGGTCCTCGACCGGCTGACGCCGGAGCAACGTGTCGCGTTCGTCCTGCACGACGCGTTTTCGGTGCCGTTCGGCGAGATCGCCGAGATCTTGGGCTGCACGACGGACGCCGCGCGCCAGCACGGTTCCCGCGGCCGCCGCGCGGTCGCCGACGCCGATCCGCCGCCGCGGACCGCGCTCGCCGAGCAGCAGCAGATCATCGAGAAGTTCATGACGGCCATGCTCACCGGGGACATCCAGGCGGTGGCGGAGGTCCTGCATCCCGACGTCGTCCTCGTCGGCGACGGCGGCGGCAAGGCGCGCACCGCGGTGCACACGGTCGCCGGGTTCGACAAGGTCACCCGCCTGTTCCAGGGCCTCATGCGGATGTACGACCCGGCGGGGATGGACCAGGCGCGGCTCGCGCTGGTCAACGGCGACCTCGGGGTCTACCTGCCGCCGCAGCCCGGTTCCGAGCGGTACCGGGCGCTCGACGAGCACGTCGACGCGTTCTCCATCCGCGACGGGAAGATCGTGGCGATCTACGACATGGCGAACCCGGACAAGCTCACCACCGCGCGGACCCGCGTCGGCCTCTGACCGCGTTTAGTCCTCTGAATGCGCCCAGGCGCATTCAGAGGACTAAACGCGGGTGGTTTCAGGGGAGCGGGATCTTGCAGGCATCACCCGACGTGAAGCCCTGCGCGGTGATGTCGAGCGCGCTGTTCATCCGGGCACGCATGTTCTCGAGGCCGATCTGGTAGGTCAGCTCGATGACGCCCTTGCGGCCGAATTCGCGTTCCAGTTCGGCGACCTGCTCGTCGGTGGCGGTCACCGGGCTCGCGGTCATCGCGTCGGCGTACGCGAGCGCGAGCCGTTCCTGGTCGGTGAAAGCGGGCGACTTCGCGTAGTCGTCGATGTTCTTCAGCCGTTCGATGTCGAGCCCCTCGTGCAGTTGCAGCATGGTCCCGAAGTCGACGCACCACGAGCAGCCGAGCTGGGTCGCGACGCGGTACACGGCCAGCTCGCGCACGTTCGACGGCAGCGTCTTGCTGGCTTTCTCGGCCATCATCTCGTGCATGCCGTTCGCCCGCAGCAGGGCGGGATGGTGCGCGTAGACGGCCATCGGCTCGGGCACGGCGCCGAAACGCTTGCCGGCGAACTTGTAGAACAGCTTCAGCAGGAAGCCGGCTTCGGCGGTCTTCACGGCGGGAATGCGCGGCATGGTGTCCTCCTCGTGCGAGTGCGTACACCGACTGGACGAGGCGGCCCGCACGGACGTGACAGCACCGTCGGTGACGTGCGCCACCCTCGCTTTTTAGCCTTTTCGCCGGAACCGCCAGTCGATCATCGACGCTAAGCTGGTGAGCTGGCACTTTTCCTTCCACCGAGGAGGACCATGCTCGCCGTCGAGGATC
The DNA here is from genome assembly GCF_041021335.1 of Amycolatopsis sp. SB7-3. Taxonomy (NCBI): domain Bacteria; kingdom Bacillati; phylum Actinomycetota; class Actinomycetes; order Pseudonocardiales; family Pseudonocardiaceae; genus Amycolatopsis; species Amycolatopsis sp. SB7-3. Next base: position 124,286 of record NZ_JBFPJQ010000006.1, on the reverse strand, counting down.
CCGCCACCGGACAACGGATCACGGACGTCCCCGACTGCGGGCCCGCCGAAGTCGACAAAGCGGTACGCGCCGCGGCGGCCGCCTCCCCCGCCTGGCGTGCCACGGACCGGCGCGCGGCCTTGATGTCGTGCGCGGTCGTCGTCGAGGAGGCCGCGCCCGTGCTGGCCCCCGTTCTCACCGAGGAGCAGGGGAAACCGCTTCGCGAAGCCGAGGCCGAGTTCGCCGGAGCGGCGGCACGCTTCCGGTACTTCGCCGGTTCCGGGCCCGAATCCGGGGTGCCGGTCGACGGACCGGTCGCCGCGATCACGTCGTGGAACTTCCCCGTGCAGCTGGCCGTCGCGATGCTCGCACCGGCGTTCGCCGCGGGGAACACGGTGGTGCTCAAGCCTTCGCCGCGCACGCCGCTCACCACACTGCACCTCGGGCGGATGCTCGCGGAGGTGCTGCCGCCGGGCGTGCTGACCGTGCTCACCGGCCACGATCCCCTCGGCGAGCTCCTCATCGCCCATCCCGGAATCCGGCAGGTCGCCTTCACCGGCTCGGCCGAAACCGGGAAGCGGATGGCGGCCGCGCCGGAATGGCGACAGCTGACGCTCGAACTGGGCGGCAACGCTCCCGCGATCGTCCTTCCCGGCACCGATCCGGCCGCCATCGCGGAACGGCTCTTCTGGAGCGCTTTCGCCAACTGCGGGCAGATCGGCGTGGCGGTGGAACGGGTCTACGCCGTCGGACCGGTCTACGACGGCGTCGTCGAGGCGCTGGCGGCCATGGCGACGGAAGTCGTGGTGGGCGACGGAAGGACGCCGGGAACGCAGATCGGCCCGGTGAACAACCGGCCGCGCCACGACCGCGTCACCGGTCTCACCGACGAGGCGCGGGCGAGCGGCGCGCGGATCGTCACCGGCGGACCGCTCGACGGGCCGGGGTACTTCTTCGCGCCGGCGATCCTCGCCGAGGCGCACGACGGGATGCGGGTGGTGACCGAGGAGCAGTTCGGACCGGTGCTTCCGGTCGTCCGATGCTCCACAGTGGACGAAGCCGTCGGGCTCGCGAACGCCACGGCGCCCGGTCTGTGCGGATCGGTGTGGGGCGCGGACGGGGAGCACGCCGCCGAAGTCGCGGCGCGGCTCGACTTCGGCACGGTCCGGGTCAACGACCACCGGGCCGACGAGCCGTTCGCCGGCTCGCGGTGGTCCGCGAGCCGGGCCGGGCTCAGGGAGTGATCGTCCGGACGTCCCACACCCAGACACCGTCGATGAACTCGGCGGGCTTCCGCAGCAGAAGGTCCACTGTGGTCCGGAAAGCGTCCTGGTGTTCGCGCGGGATCAGCACGAGCACGTCGGCGTTCCAGTACCGCAGATCCGCCAGCGCCTGCACCCGCTGCGACTCGGTGATCGTCGCGGGCACGCCGGTCTGTTTGATCTGGTCGAAGATGATCGACGTCGGCCGCTGGATGGCGCCGTAGCGGCCGCGTTTGTCGTCGGGACCGCTCGGGCCCACGAAGTAGCCCTCCGGCATCGAGTAGCCGAGCCCCGCGTCGATCTGCCAGTGCAGTGGTTCGGATTCGCCGGAACTCGGCAACGGCACGGGCACCACGGTCCCGCCGGGCGCGACGTAGCTCCGCCAGGTGCCGTCGGCGAGGAATCTGGGTGTCTGCGGCCGGTCCTTGACGATCAGCTGGGTCGGCGCGATCGGCAGCAGGACCGCGATGACGACGCCAATCCACACCAGCCGCAACGGGAATCGCCGCTCCCCCGGCACTTCGGGCAGTTTCGACGCGACCGTGTAGACGCGTTCGGTCGCCAGCGCGAGCAAGGCGCCGATGAGCGGGATACAGCCCATCGCCAGCCGCGATTCCAGCAGCGATTCGAACAACGGCAGTTCCGAAAGCAGCTTCCACGGCCCCGGGATCCCGGTCTCCTCGTGCACCACGATCAGTTGCACGCCAAGGGAAAGCCAGGCCATCACGAACATGGAGATCGCCAGCGCCCGTGCGAACACCTCGCGCCACAGCCATGCGGTGATGACCACCATCAGCACGATCAGCGGCCAGCCGAAGAAGGCGTTCTCCTCGGTGCGGTTCATCGACACGTCGGCGGCGGCCTGCGGCTGCCCGGCGACGGACTGCGTCGCGAACCGGGTGAACGCGGCCGTGTCGTTCCCGACCGGGCCGTGCTCGATCGCCTGATAGCTCTGCGGGCCGAAGAACTGCCACCACAGCGGGAAAGCGCACAGTACGAGCGCCACGAGCACCCCGATGCCGACGCCGATCCCCAGCGGTTTGGCCATCGGCGGGAACTCGCGGTAGTTCGTCGCGAAGTAGGCGATGGCGAAGATCGCGAACGCCATCGCGAAGATCAGCAGCGGTTCCTCGCCGAGGAAGATCTGGTACGCCGCCAGCAGCCCCAGGAAGATCCCGTTGCGGACCGGGCGTTCGCCGCGTGCGATCTTGAAGACCTTCAGCGCGATGAACGGCAGGACGAACCACGCGACGAAGTTCGGGTGCGCGTTGCCGTGCGAGATCATCGGCGGGGCGAAGCCGACGAACGCGCCGCCGATGGCCGCGCCGACCCGGTGGGTGACCAGATGCCGCGAGAAGACCCAGTACCAGGCGGCCGCCGTGCCGGCGAGACCGCCGGTGAGCGCGATGGCCCAGGTGACCGTCGGGCCGAAGGTGAGCGTGACCGGCGAAAGCGGGATGCCGATGCCGAGCATGGCCGTGTTGGCCATCAGGTTCACGCCGAGCGGATGGTTCTGGAAGTGCGAACTGAGCGGGTTCCTCAGGTGCAGCACGTTGTCCGCGGTGACGGAGAAGAACCACTCCCACAGGTTCTGATCCGACGCGCTGTTCCAGAGATAGCCTTCCTTGAGGTCGAGCCAGAGCCCGTTGTAGAGCAGGAAGGCGAACAGCAGGAAGCCGCCCATGATGGCGGCGTCGGCGGCGGCGAACCGGCGGGGTCTCGTGGGAGCCTTCCCGGCATCCACATCCGCCGCCTCAGCCTGGAAAAGGCTCACTGACCGTCCTCACGGCTCGACTACGCGGGCGAGAAAGTAGATCACACCCGTCGAGGCATGCCTCACGAGCAGAAGAAAGGGCCGATCGACGGCGACTTCCAGGGGTTCGTCGACGATGAGCGACGTCAGCCGCATCAGCACCGCCGTCGCGGCGGCGCCTTCGAGGCCCTGCTCGTCGATGCGGAGCACTGTCTGGTGGAGCACCTCGGACACTTCGAGCCGGTCGTCGTCGGCGAGCCCGGTGAGATCGGCGCTCGCGGTGAACATCGTCCGCACGCCGAGATCCTGGAGTTTCGCCGTCAGCGGGCTGTCGACGTCGAGGTCGAGTTTCGGCAGGGACAGCGCGATCGTCTTGGACCGCGTGTTCTCCAGCAGCCGCGCCAGCTTCCCCGCGTCGAGTTCGGCGTCGTCGAGGTCGCCGTCGGGCAGCAGGACGATCGCCTCCACCCCGCCCTCGGCGCCGAGGCGGACGACCTGCCAGCCGTCCTCGTGGGTGTGGTCGAGCTGTTTTTCGAGCCACATCGTCGGCACCGTACGGGTGCCGGACGGCGCGTGGAAGTCCGCGGGCGCGGTGTTGTCACGCGAGAACGGATTGGTCCAGGCGGTTTTGAGATACAGGGCGTTGACGATCGCGGCGACGGTGTCCTCCGCGACGGTCCCCGGCTTCAGGAGTTCGGGGATCAGCTCGCGGGTGGCCCGCGCGACGTCGGCGTTGATCAGCGCTCGCGCGGCCTCGGGATCGTCGCCGAACGGGGCGCTCTCGACCTTCCCGCCCGGCCAGGTGGCGAGTTCCTCGCGGAAGGAGTCTTCGAGCGGGAGCCCGTCCCAGGCCCAGAGCGTGTTCGCGACCGCGAGTTCGGGACCGTCTTCGAGCAGCGACGAGGCCTTGCCCAGCAGGTCGGCGAGCTCGTCCGGGTCGCCGAGCAGCGCGATCAGTTCGTCTCTGGTCTTCCCCTTGGCGGCCTGGGTCACCAGGCCGAGCGCGCTCGCGATCGAGTACGGCGAGAAGCACGCGTTCTCCGCGCGGCTCGCCAGCACCCGATAGAGGTCCAGACCAAACCGGAGGTGGCTTTCGACAGCTCCCATGCCGCAGACCGTACCGTGCACGGGCCCGTCCGTCTCCTGTCCGAAGGTAGGTGCCGTTTCGGTTCGGCGGTCGTGCGTGTGCGAGGGGACGGCGCGTGTGATCAGACGGACGACACGCGTGACTGGACGGACGACACGGGCGTAGCCGGAGCCGATCCCCGTGTCGTCCGTCTGATCACGCGTGTCGTCCATCCAGTCACGCGACACCGCCGTGGCGGCCGGTGTGCCAGGCGTGCCACGCGTACGCCTGCGCGTCCGTGAGGGACGCCACCTGGTCGACGACCACGCGCAGGCGGGCCGCGTCGTCCGCGGCGGCCTCCCAGGCGGGCAGGAACAGGCCGTCGAGCGCGTCCGGGGCGCGGCGGCACAGCGCGCCGACCAGTTCGGCGAGCGTCTGACGTTGACCGTCCTGCATCGCGAGGCGCCGTTTGTCGCTCATCACGTACCGCAGCGCGAGCGCCTTGAACAACGCGACCTCGGCCGCGACCTGCTCCGGAATGACCAGGCGTGCGGCATAGCGGCTCAGCGGCCCTTCGCCGTACACCTCCCTCGTCGCGCCGACCACCGCCGTCGCGAACCGGCCGACCAGCTCGCTCGTCAGCCGTTTCAACGCGACCTGCGCCTTGAGCGAGCCGTCGAGCCCCGGTTCGGTGAGTTCCGCGACCACGGGCAGGTCGAGCAGTTCCTTCGCCGCACCTTCCAAAGTGGACTGCGACTGGTGCGAAAACCTGCGCGCCGCCTCGGCCACCGCTGCGCGTTCCTCCGCGTCGGCCAGTACCCGCAACGAGATCCGCCCGGCCAGCACCCCGTCCTCGACGTCGTGCACGGAATACGCGACGTCGTCGGACCAATCCATGATCTGCGCTTCCAGACTGGTGCGGCGCTCCGGCGCACCAGCCCGGACCCACGCGAAGACCTCGGCGTCGTCGGCGTACACGCCGTACTTCGGATTGCCTTCTTCCCGGGGCCACGGGTACTTCGTCGAGGCGTCGAGACAGGCGCGGGTGAGGTTCAGCCCGCCGGCGAACCCGCCTTCGAGCAGGACCTTGGGCTCCAGCCTGGTCAGGATCCGCAAGGTCTGCGCGTTGCCCTCGAACCCACCGCACGGCTGCGCGACCTCGTCCAGCGCGCGCTCGCCGTTGTGCCCGAACGGCGGGTGCCCGATGTCGTGCGCGAGACCGGCGGTGTCCACCAGATCCGGGTCCGCGCCCAGTTCGTCCGCGATCCCTCTGCCGATCTGGGCGACCTCCAGCGAATGCGTCAGCCGCGTGCGCGGTACGCCGCTGACCTCGGCACCTTCCCCCGGGCCGACCACCTGGGTCTTGCCGGCCAGCCGCCGCAGGGCCGCCGAGTGCAGCACGCGTGCGCGATCACGGGCGAAGGCGCTTCGCCCGTCTTCCGCGCCCTCCAGCGCTGCGCCCTTGGGCCGCTCGGGCAGCAGACGCGCCCTGTCGGCCTCGGTGTAGGTGTCGCTCACCAGCCAAGCTTAAGCGCGATCACCGACACTCATCGGGTTCAGACCTCCGCGGGGAACCTGGTGAGGCGGTAGTACAGCAGCGCGCCGGTCTCGCGGACGATGTAGCGCGCCTGCGTCTCGCGGGCCTGCACGATCGGGCCGCGGTGCGTGGGCGACGTCCAGGCGTCGAGGCCGAGGTCGTCGGCCATCACCCGCGCGCGGAACGAGTGCCACGGGTCGCTGACCAGCACGGCGGTCTTCCAGCCCCGCTGCTGCACCTGGTCGGCGACCGCGCGGAGGCTGCGCAGGGTGTCGCTGCCCTCACCGACCGGCAGCGTCGCCGACACGGGCACACCCCGTTTGCGCAGCCATTGCGCGCCCGCGTGCGCCTCGGTGTAGTTGTCGTCGGCCTTCTTGCCGCCCGCGGTGACGATGACCTCGGCGACGCCCTGGTCGTACAGCGCCTTCGCCTTCTCCAGCCGGGACCGGAAGATCTCCGACGGCCTGCCGTTGTACTGGGCCGCGCCGAGCACCACGATGACGTCGGCGCGGTCGCGCACGTCCTCCCGCGCCACCTGCCAGACCCGGAACGCCGTTCCGCCGATCAGCGCGACGACGATCAGCAGGAACCCCGCCAAGGTCCGGCGCACCCAGCTCGCGCGGGTGGGTTTGGTCCGTTCGGCGGTACTCACGAAGGTGATTCTCGCAGAGCCGCGAGGTGATCTCAGAGCCAGCCGTGCTCTTCCGCGAGCCGCACCGCCTCGGCCCTCGTCCTCGCCCCGGTCTTGCCCATCGCGGCCGAAAGATGGTTGCGCACGGTGCCTTCGGAAAGGTGCAGCGCGCGGGCGATGTCGGCCACCGTGCTGCCGTCCTTGGCCGCCTTGAGGACGTCGTGTTCGCGTCCGGTGAGCGGGCTCGCGCCGGTGGCGAGCGATTCGGCGGCGAGTGCGGGATCGACCACCCGGAGCCCGCCGTGGACCCGGCGGACGGCGTCGACGAGCTGCTCCGGCGGAGCGTCCTTGACCACGAATCCCGCGGCGCCCGCGGCCATCGCCCGCGACAGGTAGCCGGGCCTGCCGAAGGTGGTGCAGATGATGATCCGGCACAGCGGGAGCGCGCCGTGCAGTTCGGCGGCGGCTTCGAGACCGTCCTTGCCCGGCATCTGGACGTCGAGCAGCGCGACGTCCGGCGAAGTCTCCTTCGCCCGCTGAAGCACTTCGTCGCCCGAGCCGACCTGGGCGACCACCTCGATGTCGGCTTCGAGGCCGAGCACGGTGGCCAAGGCCCCGCGCACCATCGCCTGGTCGTCGGCGAGCAGGACCCGGATCACGCGCAGCCTCCAGTGGGTTCGGAGAGCGGCGCGGCCACGTCGCTCCGCAGGGCGGACTCGGGTACGTCCGCCCGGACGAGCCATCCTCCCCCAGGTGGCGTGGTGGCGGTCAAGGTCCCGCCGACCGCGTCCAACCGTTCGGTGAGGCCGCGCAGGCCGTTGCCCGCCATCGCCTCGCCGCCTTCGCCGTCGTCCTCGACTTCCAGCCAGGTCTTGCCGAGACGGACCTTCACGCGCTTCGCCCCGGAATGCCGGAGCACATTGGTGACCGCTTCCCGCAGCACGTAACCGAAAGTGCGCTGCAGGGCGGGAGCGACGTTGTCCACCGCGTGTGGCAGATCCGCGTCGATTTCGGCCGCCCGCAGCGCCGCCCGCGCTCCGGCGACCTCCGCCGACAGCGACACCTCGCGATACTCGGAGACCGTGGCACGGATGTCCGCGAGAGCGCTGCGAGTCAGGCTCTCGACCTCGCTGATCTCCTGCAGGGCACGGGTGTCGTCCTTGCCGCTCTCCAGGATCCGGCGGGCGAGCCCGGCCTTGACCGTGATGGTGGTGAGGCTGTGGCCGAGGATGTCGTGCAGATCCCGCGCCAGGCGCTCGCGTTCACCCGCCACCGCGAGCGTGGCGATCTCCTGGTTCGCCGCCTCCAGTTTCCGCACCGCGCGGACCAGGTTCGCCATGAAGAACATCGCCGCCGTGATCGAGATGACCGCGATGAGATCGCCGAAGTCGTATTTGCCGATGATCAGATGGACGGCCAGCACCAGCAGCAGGGCGCCGCCGTCGAGGATCAGCGACCAAGCCGGCGGCAGCGTGAAGGCCAGCACCGCCGTCGCGTAGATCAGGATGTACGGGTTGTTGTCGTGCAGGAACACCAGCGTGAGACCGATGAGCAGCATCAGCACCGAGAAGACGTAGGTCGTCTTCCGCCGGGAAGGCCGCAGACTGAGCGGGAACAGCACGTAGCAGGCGCCGTAGAAGAGCAGGAGAACGGCGATCACCAGCTCTTTCGCGGTCGCCCCGTCGGTGGCCAGATCGACCGCCGCGGGGACGAAGCCGGGCACGATGAAGGCGAGGCCGAAGAACACCCACCGCCTCGGCCGGGGGCCCCGTCCGGTTCGCGGCGGCATGTCCGCCCACCAGTTCTCCCGGCTGTTCAAGCCCGTCTCGACCCTGCCCGGGTAGTCGCTCACCGGTTCACCCATCTCTCAGACCCGCGCACTGTCCTTACGGTAACGCCTGATCACCAGCGCCCCGAGGACCGCGGTCCACGCCGCCAGCACGCCGAGCGCGGCCGGGAGACTCACCGTGAGATGGTCGGTGACCACCGGGCGGACCAGCTGGATCAGCCAGTACGTCGGCGTCACCTGGGCGATGTCGGCCATCCACGACGGCATCCCGTCGATCGGGATCCACAGGCCGCCCAGGAAACCCATGCCCATCATCACGATCATGTTCAGCGGCTGCATCGACTCCGGTGTGCCGAACTGGCCCAGCAGCAGGCCGAGCAGCACCAGCGGGATCGCGCCGAGCCAGCAGCCCAGCACCAGCCGCAGCCAGCCGGCGGCGTCGAGGTGGACACCTTGGAACAGGACGCCGATCAGCGGGACGACGAGCAACGACGGGAGCGCGACGAGCATCGCCGAGAGCGCCTTGCCGCCGAGATAGCCGGCGCCCGTCAGCGGGGTCAGCCGCAGCTGGCGCTGCCAGCCCGTGGACCGCTCGATGGCCAGTTTCGCGCCGCTCGTCATCGCGGCGGAGAAGGTGCCGAAGGCCATCATGTTCACCATGATCACGCCGGCGATGTCCATTTGGCCCGAGGCGAAGACGTTGGCCTGCAACAGGAACATCAGCACCGGAAAGGCGACGGCGAAGAGCACGAACCGGGTCGAACGGAAGGTGCGGACGATCTCGGTCTTGAGATAGATCGGGTTCATCGGACGGTTTCCTCGGTGGCTTCGGTGGTCAGGGACAAGAACGCGCCTTCAAGACCGACGGCGCTGATCTCGATGTCGTGCGCTTCGGGGATTTCGGTCAGCAACGCGCGCAGCGTGGCGTCGGAATCGGAACTGGAGATCGCGGCGCGGCCACCGCGGAGTTCGAATCCGGTGACCGCCGGCAGCCCCGCGATCACCGGCTCCGCCGCCGCGGGCACGACCGCGCGGATCGTGCGTCCCCCGGCCAGCGCACGGACCTGCGCGACCGAACCGTCCGCGACGATCCGCCCCGACCGCATCAGCACGACACGGTCGGCGAATTCTTCGGCCTCTTCGAGATAGTGGGTGGCGAACAGGACCGTGCGGCCGGTGTCCGTGTACTCGTACATGGACTTCCAGAACTCGCGGCGCGTGCCGACGTCCATCGCGGCGGTCGGTTCGTCGAGGATCAGCAGATCGGGGTCGCTCACGAGCGCGACGGCGAACCGCACGCGCTGCTTCTGCCCGCCGGAAAGCCTGGTGGAGCGCCGGTTCGCGAGGTCCTCGATCCCGGCGCGGCGCAACGCTTCCCGCACCGGCATCGGCTTGCGGTGCAACGCCGCGACCATGCCGACGGTCTCGGCGACCGTGAGATCTTCGACGAGCGCGCCGCCCTGCAGCATCGCGCCGATCATCCCGTCGCCGACCGCGTCCCCCGGCTCGCGGCCGAACACGGTCACGGTGCCGCTGTCGGGCACGCTCAGGCCCAGGATCATGTCGACGGTGGTGGATTTGCCCGCGCCGTTGGGGCCGAGGAGCGCGACCACCTCACCCGGCGCGATCGTCAGGTCCACGCCGTCGACGGCGTGGACGTCGCCATAGTGCTTACGCAGCCCGGAAAGCCGTACCGCCGCCCCCGCGGTGATGTCTTGTTCTCGCATGCTTAGAGCTTGTCGCGCGAGAGGGTCGCGGACGTGGGCCGCGCGTCACGACCTGAGGATGACAGTTGTCAGGGGTGCGCCGCTCCCGAACGTCATGAAAGGGCCGTTCAGGACAAGAAACGTCCTGAACGGCCCTTTCATGACATTGGCCGGGCGTGCGGCGCGAGTATGCGGAACTCAGGCGCCGATCAGCCGGCCGGCCAGGTACGACTCGAGTTTGTCGATCGCGACCCGTTCCTGCGCCATGGTGTCGCGCTCCCGCACGGTCACCGCGTGGTCGTTGAGCGAGTCGAAGTCGACGGTCACGCAGTACGGCGTCCCGATCTCGTCCTGGCGCCGGTAGCGGCGGCCGATCGCGCCGGCGTCGTCGAAGTCGACGTTCCAGTGCTTGCGCAGCGCCGCCGCGACGTCGCGCGCCTTCGGCGTGAGATCGGCGTTGCGGGACAACGGGAGGACGGCGACCTTGAACGGCGCGAGCCGGTAGTCCAGCTTGAGCACCGCGCGGGTGTCGGTGCTGCCCTTGGCGTTCGGCACCTCTTCCTCGTGGTACGCGTCGACGAGGAACGCCATCATCGACCGGCCGACACCGGCCGCGGGTTCGATGACGAACGGGCGGAACCGCTGCTTCGTGGCCTGGTCGAAGAACGACAGGTCCACACCGGAGTGGTTCGAGTGCGTCGTGAGGTCGAAGTCGGTGCGGTTCGCGATACCTTCGAGCTCGCCCCATTCCTGGCCCGCGTTGAACGCGAAGCGGTACTCGATGTCGACGGTGCGCTTCGAGTAGTGGGAGAGTTTTTCCTTCGGGTGCTCGTAAAGGCGGAGGTTGTCCGCTTTGATGCCGAGGTCCTTGTACCACTCGGTGCGCGCGTCGATCCAGTACTGGTGCCAGGTCTCGTCTTCGCCCGGCTCGACGAAGAACTCCATCTCCATCTGCTCGAACTCACGCGTGCGGAAGATGAAGTTGCCCGGCGTGATCTCGTTGCGGAACGACTTGCCGATCTGGCCGATGCCGAACGGCGGCTTCTTGCGCGCCGCGGTCTGCACGTTGAGGAAGTTGATGAAGATGCCCTGCGCGGTCTCCGGGCGGAGGTAGTGCACGCCTTCCTCGGACTCGACCGGGCCGAGGTAGGTCTTGAGCATCATGTTGAAGTCACGCGGCGCGGTGTACTGCCCGCGGGTGCCGCAGTTCGGGCACGGCACCTCGGACAGGTCGTCCTCGGACACCTCCTTGCCCGAGCGGGCGGAGAAGTCCTCGGCCAGCTGGTCGGCGCGGAACCTCTTGTGGCAGGAGAGACATTCGATCAGCGGGTCGGTGAAGACGTCCAGGTGACCCGACGCGACCCACACCTGACGGGGCAGGATCACCGACGAGTCGAGGCCGACGACGTCGTCGCGGCTCTGCACGACGGTCTTCCACCACTGGCGCTTGATGTTGTCCTTGAGTTCGACACCGAGGGGCCCGTAGTCCCACGCCGACTTGGTACCGCCGTAGATCTCTCCACACGGGAAAACGAAGCCTCGACGCTTGCACAGGCTGACGACGGTCTCAATGGTGTTGGCGGGCACTCCACGCTCCGAAGCATGCGGGGACGGGTATGGGCTAGAAGGACAAGACTAACCGCCCGTCCCCGCGCGACCTCCGGCGAGGTCGGACCGCTCAGGGCCTGCTGACCAACGAGGCGGTGACGATGCGGTTGTCCTCGTAGCCGTCGGTCCCGCCGACGTACTCGCCACCGCAGGTGACCAGCACCAGCCGATGCGGCCCGTCCGGCCCGAACAGCTTCTCCGACTGTTCGGCGAGCTTCGTCTTGTGCACGGTGACGATCTCGCCGATCTTGTACACCCACTTACCGCCGTCGGTGTCGACGACGTCGACCTCCTGGCCGGTCTTGAGCCGCCACAATTCGTCGAACGGGCCCTTCTTCCCCTTCCAGTTCACATGTCCGGAAAGCAGGGAAGCGCCCTGGTCGGCGCCCAGTTTCGCGCCCCACCAGGTGGCTTCGTCGAGACCCTCGGGGATGGGCAGGGTCCCGTCCGCGGTCAGTTCCTTGCGGATCAGTTTCGCCGTGCCGCCGCCGGGGAGTTTGACCGTGCCGGGCGCCTGTCCCAGGTCGGCCGGGGTCTGGGGCGGCTGAGCCGCCGACGTGGTCGCCTGACCCTGGGTGGCCGCGACGACAGGATCACTCGTTCCGGTGAACACGAACACCGCGACCACGGCCGCCACCACGAAGATCGCGGCACCGATGAGGATCAACCCCAGGCTGGAGCGCTTCTTCGGCTGCTCCTCGCTCGCCGTACCGTCGTCGAACTGTCCCACCATCGGGTATTACTCCTTGCTCGCGTGTGGCCGCCGGAGCGGCCGGTGTCGCTAGACACGCGACGCGAGCCGAGAGAGGTTGCACCGACTTCCCGCGTTTCGTCCTCTGAATGCGGTCCTTGCGCGTGCAACTACCGCATTCAGAGGACGAAACGCGGGTCAGGCGGGCGGGCCGGAAACGGGGGTCGCGACGATCACCCGGTTGTCCCGGTAGCCGTCGGTCCCGCCCAGGTAGTCGCCGCCGCAGGTGACCAGGACCAGCCGATGCGGCCCGCTCTGCGCGAACAGCTTCGCCGCCTGCGCGGGCAGGTCGTTCTTGTGCACCGTGACGACCTCCCGCACGCGATAGACCCAGATGCCGCCCGCCGCGTCGCTGACGGCCACCTCCTGGCCCTCGTGCATCCGCCACAACTCGTCGAACGGCCCTTTGACGCCGCCCCAGTTGACGTGCCCGGAGATCAGCGACGTACCCGCTTCGGCACCGAGCCGCGCGCCCCACCAGGCCGCGTCGCCGAGCCCTCGCGGGATCGGGAGGACGCCGGTGGAGTTGACCTCGGAACGCACGAGCCTCGCCGATCCGCCTTCGGGCAGGCGGATGGTGCCGGGCCGCTGCCCGCGTTTCGAACTGTCGGCGGGCAACGCCAGCGGGGCGCCGTCCTCACCGGGCAAGACCGCGGGTTCCGCGAGCGACACCGGCTGTTCCGGCGGGATCCAGGTCAGCACGATCACGCCCGCGGAGATGGCGAGCGCCGAGACGACGGCGGACAGTGCCGCCAGCCAAGGCCGCACGAGGTCGCTACTTCTCCCGCACCGGAACGGGTTTGCGACGACGCGAGAGCAGCATGGCCGCGGCGCCGATCACGATGCCGCCGCCCAGCAGCCCCAGCCCGACCACGGTCCGCGTCGAGTCGGCGGCCTGCGGCGGGATACCGCCCGCGGGCACCGTCCCCGGTACCGCGGGCTGTTCGGGCGCCGCGCCCGGGCCGGTACCGCCGGCGGGTTTCGCGACGAAGTTCTTCGGGATCGAGCAGCTCACGCCGCCGAGCACGAGCGTCGTGCGGGCTTCACGCAGATCCTTGCCCGCGCCGTCGCGCACGTGCGTGACGATGTCCACCTTCCAGCCCGCCACCGCGGTCACGTCGCCGTCGCGCCAGCCGTCCTGCCGGATCAGCTGGTCGAAGGCGGTCACGCGGGACACGGTCAGGTCGGAGGTGGTCTTGTCCTTGCTGGCCGTTTTGTCGATTTCGCCGGTCGAGGGCGGGCCGAGCTTGAGCCCCCTGACATCGACGCCCGAAGCGCCGGACGGCTTGAGCGCGCCGGTTTCGTCCCGCACCCAGATCTTGCCCACGCTCGTCGACGACGTCGCCTTGCTCGGCGACAAGCAGTCGACGGCGCTCTTCGCGCCTTCGAGGACCAGCACGGTGTTGTCGGCGGGCTTCGCGCCACCGCGCCCGTTGTCGAGCAGGGCGTAGTTGCTCTCCGCGACCGCCGTCGGGACCGTGGTCTGCTGCAGCGCGGCGAGCACGTTGTGGTCGCGGCTGGCGATACCGGGAGGGAACGGGCTCTGGGCGCCGAAGCGGCCGAGGTTGACGGCCCATTTGTCGCCGAAGGTGTTTTTCTCGCCGTTGTCACGCGGGACGACGGTGCGGTCCGGGGAGAGTTTCGACTGGCCGGGCGTCAGCGGTGAGCGCTGGGTTTCGGTGATCAACGATCCCGGGTTCCCGATGCGCACCGACGCCACATTCGCGAACGACACGGGGCCGGTCTTCTCATCGACGGCCTGCGTCGTCTGCGCCGAGGCGAGCCCCGGGACCGACGCCAAAGCGACGGCCGCCGTCGCGGCGGCCAGCTTCGTCACGAATCGAGTCATGTCTCCCCACTGCCTCTCCGGGCCCTCAGAGCGCGGTCGTCGGCATACGAGAAGCGACGAAACGCTCCGCGACAACCTTGCACCGTTGGCGACCACATGCGAAGTGGAATGGTCATTTCTTTGCGAAGTCACCCGAATGGAGCAGTAACATCGCCGCCAAGTGGTCGCCCGGTCGGCGAACAGACCACCGGGGACGGGAACACTAAGATGGGCTGGACTGTTACTGGCAATGACTTCGGAAATCATGATGGACATGGAGGCGGCGATGGCTACGGTGACCCCGGACTCTGCCGCCCCGGGTCTCGCGGAAGACCCCGGACCGCATTCGTCGGCCCGTCCCCCCGCCGAACCCGCGACGTCGGCCTCGCCCGCCGTCCTCGCGGACGCCGGCGACCTGCTCAGGGCGCTCGCCGCGCCCGTGCGCATCGCCATCGTCCTGCAGTTGCGTAACGCGGACAGGTGCGTGCACGAACTGGTGGACACACTCGATGTCGCGCAGCCGCTGATCAGCCAGCACCTGCGGGTGCTGAAGACCGCGGGTGTCGTACAGGGTGAGCGACGCGGCCGTGAGGTGGTGTACCGGCTGGTCGACGATCACCTTGCGCATATCGTGGTGGACGCCGTAGCCCACGTTCAGGAGGGGAAGTGAGCATGAGTCCGACGACGGCCAACAGTTCCGCGCCGGTGCCGGGACGCCGGTCGACGAAACAGCGGGCCGCCGTGGTCGAGCTGCTCAAGGAGATCGACGACTTCCGTTCCGCCCAGGAACTGCACGACGAACTGCGCAAACGCGGCGACGGCATCGGGCTCACCACGGTGTACCGCACGCTGCAGTCGCTGTCGGAGGCCGGCGAGATCGACGTCCTGCGCACCGACACCGGCGAGGCCATCTACCGGCGTTGCTCGTCGCACCACCACCATCACCTGGTGTGCCGCCTCTGCGGCAGCACGGTCGAGGTCGAGGGCCCCGCGGTGGAGCGGTGGGCCGAGAAGATCGCTTCGGAGCACGGGTTCTCCGACATCAGCCACACCGTGGAGATCGTCGGGACCTGCTCGAACCACTGACGAGCGCTATGAAAGGTCCTTTCCTTGCAAAATTTGCAAGGAAAGGACCTTTCATGGCATCGGGTCAGCCCACGATGAACCCGCCGTGGCCGGAAGTCTCGCGGAGCCAGGCGAGCCAATCCCGCCACAGTTCGTCGGCCTCCAGTTCGGAGCGCAGCACCGCGGGCGCCGTTGCGTAGCGTTCGAGCGCTTGTCCGATCTCCTGGTCGCCGACGATCCACGGCCCGTTGCTCATCAGCTTGAACTCCGGGATCCCCACCATGCCCGCGACGGTCTGCGCCGAAGCGGCGCGCTCGGCGCGGTCATACTCGTCGCGACGGTCCTGCGCCGCGGACAGCCAGTCCTCGGTGTCGGCGAAAGGCCAGGCGGGAAACGGACGATATTCCGCTTCGTAGGTCATCGCCGTGCGCCGCATCCCCTCCCGGCACGCTGCCATCCCCATGACGTTCAGGTGGAACTGGAACGGCGCGGCCAGTTCGAAATACGAGCTCGCGCAGTGGGGGACGTGCACACAGCGGACAAGGCAGGCCTCGAAACGGTCCCGGGCGGCCGCGGCCGGCTCCGGTAGGTCCACCCACTCCAGGTCGTAACCCATGACGTCCGGGCTCAGTACTCGTAGGGGTCCTTCGGCGCCGGCACCTGCCGCACCGAAGTGAGCGCCAGGTCCGGCATGTAGCTGTTCTCCCGCACCGCGGTCCCCGGCACGACCGTCCCGGTGACCTCCAGCCAGGTGTCGTTCCCGAAACCCGACACGCCCTCGCCCACCATCCGCACGGTGATCGGGAAGGCGTCGGCCGCGCAGCAGCCGATGACCATCCGCGCCAGCATCGTGTTGCCCTCGTTGTGCACGACGAAGCCGGACAGCCGCACCGTGCGCCCGTTCAGCGAGCCGCTGGAATCCCACCCCGCCCGGCTCACGAACTCGTTGACCTCCAGCGGGACCACGTCCCCGGCGGGCAGGGGCGGGAAGGCGGCCGCGTTGCTCGCCGAAGCGCTCTGTGGCGCCCTGGCCTCGGTGCGGGTTACCGAATCGGCGCCCAGCGCGGGCGGCGCGACCAGGAACACGGCCAGCACCGGCACCATCAGCAGCCACGCCGACCGGGTGTTGTGGTCGTGCGCGTGGACGTCCCCGGACACGACGGCGGCGGCCCGCGCGGCCAGCAGGTCGCGGACGATCGCGACCGCGCCCAGCGCCACCATCACCGCGCCGCCCGCGATGATCCACGGTTGCTGCGCGGGTTTGACGTAGCGCAGGTAGTCGCCGTTGATCGCGATCTTCAGCAACGCGCCGCCGAGCAGGATCAACAGGATGTTCTGGGTCTCGCGTTTCAAGCGCCACCTCCGAGGATCAGCACACCCGACACGACGGCGCACGAGAGCGCGACCACGAACGTCACCGGCGCGAACCGGAGCGCGAAGGACTTGCCGAAGGTGCCCGTCTGCAGAGCGAACAGCTTCACGTCGATCGCGGGCCCGACCACCAGGAAAACCAGTTTCGGCAGCAGCGGCATCGCGGTCAGCGACGCGGCGACGAAGGCGTCGGCCTCACTGCACAGGGCCAGCACGACGGCGAGCACGGCCATCACCAGCACCCCGAGCACGATCTGCTCCCCCAGCACCCCGAACCACTTGGCGGGCACCAGCACGTTCATCGCGGCGGCGATCATCGCGCCGAGCACGAGGAAACCGCCCGCCTCGACCAGATCCGCCCGCGCGGTCTCGGCGAAGGTCTTCCACCGCGAACCGTGCTGAACCTCGGGAAGCCGCCGCAGAGCCCGCTCCGCGATCCAGTCGAGCTTGCCCCACTTCGCCCACAGCCAGCCCATCACCATCGCGGTGGCGAGCGAGCCGGCGAACCGGGCGAACACCATTTCCGGGTTTCCGGGGAACGCCACCGCCGTGGCGACCAGCACCACCGGGTTCACCGCGGGCGCGGCGAGCAGGAAGGTCAGCGCGGCCGCGGGCGCGACGCCCTGGCCGATCAGCCGCCGCGCGACCGGCACCGACGCGCATTCACAACCCGGCAGGGCGACCCCGGCCAGCCCCGCGACACCGACCGCGGCACCGGCCCGGCGAGGGAGCACCTTCTCCAGCACCCGCGCGGGCACGAACGCCGCGATCGCGCCGCTGATCAGCACCCCGAGCACCAGGAACGGCAGCGCCTGCACGCAGACGGCGACGAACACGGTCGAGCCGGTCCGCAGCGCGGGCACGTCGAACACCTGCTGGAGCCAGCTCTGCCCGAGGATCGCGATCAGCAGGATCGCGCAGAGCACCTCGATCGAGGTGATCTTGAACCGCCGGGCCGGCTTCTTCTCCGGGGCGCTTCTGGAAATGGTTTCCATGCGCGCGATGATGCCAGGTGACCGTGCGTTCCGGCGGTCACTCCCCGGGAGCGGTGCCCAGCAGGTCCGAACGCAGCTGCGACGCGGTCGAGACGACCAGCATGAGCAGCGTCCCGAGCGGCGAGGGGTCCATGCCCTCGGCCGGGAACGCGTACCTCAGCGTGATGTCGATGCCCTTCTCCGAACGCACGACCCCGAGCGTGCCGAACAGGCCCTGTCCGGCGCGTTCCGCCGCCGAGGCCGCGATCGCCGGGTCGTCCGGCAGATCCCAGGCCACGACGCAGGTCAGGCTCAGCACGGTCAGCCCTTCGGCCAGCCGGGTCGCCTGGATGACGCACGGGACGTCCGCGTGCGAGAAGGTCAGCGCGCCGTCGTCGTCGACGTGGACTTCGAGATAGCGCTCGAGCGCTTCCCGCGCGGAGGTGAGCAGGGCCGCCGTGTCCGCCGCCTCGGTGGTCATGAGGTTCCTTCCGAAGCCTTGTCGACGGCTCCGCCGAAGCGGCGGTCCCGTTTCGCGAATTCGAGGCACGCCCGCCACAGGTGGGTGCGGTCGAAGTCGGGGAAGAGCGTGTCCTGGTAGACCATCTCGGCGTAGGCCGACTGCCAGAGCAGGAAGTTCGACGTCCGCTGCTCCCCCGACGGCCGCAGGAACAGGTCCACGTCCGGCATGTCGGGCTGGTAGAGGTACTTGCCGATGGTCTTCTCGGTGACCTTGTCCGGGTTCAGTTTCCCGTCGGCGACGTCCTGCGCGATCCGGCGCATGGCGTCGCCCAGTTCGGCACGGCCGCCGTAGTTGACGCACATCGTCATGTTCAGCGCCGTGTTGTGCTTGGTCTTCTCCTCGGCGACCTGGAGTTCCTTGATGACGCTCGCCCACAGCTTGGGGCGGCGGCCCGCCCAGCGGATGCGGACGCCGATCGAACCGAGGTAGTCGACCTGGCGGCGGATGGTGTCGCGGTTGAAGCCCATCAGGAAACGGACCTCCTCCGGACTCCGCTTCCAGTTCTCGGTGGAGAACGCGTACACCGAAAGCCATTTGACGCCGAGCTCCACGGCGCCGCTGGCGACGTCGATCATCACCGCTTCACCGCGTTTG
Organism: Amycolatopsis sp. SB7-3; assembly: GCF_041021335.1. Classification (NCBI taxonomy): domain Bacteria; kingdom Bacillati; phylum Actinomycetota; class Actinomycetes; order Pseudonocardiales; family Pseudonocardiaceae; genus Amycolatopsis; species Amycolatopsis sp. SB7-3. The sequence continues at coordinate 105,849 of NZ_JBFPJQ010000006.1, read as the reverse complement.
TGGCCCTCGATCCGCGGCAGTCCGCGCTGGTTCGCCCAGCGGCCGTTGCCGTCCATCACCAGCGCCACGTGCTTCGGGAGGAGTTCCTTGGGGATCTCCGGCGGCCGGGCACCGGACGGATGCGGCTCCGGCGCGCGAAGTTCGAATTGTGACGCCTTGTTCTCGCGTCCCCTGCGCAGCACCTTCGAGCCTCCTGAACGAGTGAACCTGTGCCTGCGACCCTACTGCGCCTGCGCGCCGGCCTCCCGCGCACGCCTCTCCACCAGCGGCAGCGACCGCAACTGACGCTCCAGATGCCACTGCAGATGCGCCGCGACCAGGCCGGACGCGTCCCGCCGCGGCACCGGCAGCGACGCCTCGGCCACCGGCCACTCGCCGTGCAGGAGCGCCGCGAGCAGCGTCAGCACCTCCTGGGAGGGGTGGACACAGCCGGGAACCCGGCAATCCGGGCACATCGAACCCCCGGCGGACACGCTGAACGCCTTGTGCGGACCGGGCAGGCCGCAGCGGGCGCATTCGGTGATCGCGGGCGCCCAGCCGGCGTAGGCCATGGCCCGCAGGAAAAAGGCGTCGAGGATGAGGGAACTGTCCCGTTCGCCGCCCGCCAGCGCCCGGAGCGCTCCGACGACGAGCATGTAGAGCTTGAGCACCGGCTCGCCTTCTTCGGCGGACAGCCGGTCCGCGGTCTCGGCGATGGCGCTCGCGGCGGTGTAGCGCTGGTAGTCGGCCACCAGCGGCAGCGCGAAGGCGTCGACCGTCTCGACCTGGGTGATCACGTCGAGCGAGCGGCCGGTGTAGAACTGGACGTCGACGTGCCCGAACGGCTCCAGACGCGCCCCGAAGCGCGATGACGTCCGACGCACGCCCTTCGCGACCGCACGGACCTTGCCGTGCCGCCGCGTGAGCAGGGTGACGATCCGGTCGGCCTCACCCAGCTTGTGCGTCCGCAACACCACTCCGGTGTCGCGATAGAGGTTCACCACCCCGACATCGTCCCACCTGGGACCGACATCGGGGTGGTGCGCCCCGGAATCAGCAGTAGCTGCTGCTGTAGCAGCTCGAGACCGACGCGGTCGCGACGATCGAGATGATGATCATCACGATGGCGAACACGCAGCCGAGGCCGCCGATGATCGACGCGATCATGCACATGGTCCTCGTGGACCTCGACGCGTCCGCGGCGGCGGCGTAGTTGCCCTGCATCTTGTACGTGTTGACCTCGTTGGACTTCATGATCGCGAAGATCGCGATGATCCAGCAGAGGAAGATGCAGCCGATCGCCCAGCCCTTGTAGTCCTTGATGGCGTTGATGTCGCCCCCGGGCATACCGCCCGGCGCGCCGTAAGGGGAAGGCTGACCGTACGGAGCAGGCTGGCCGTAGGGGGCGGGCATGCCACCGGACGGCGGCCCGTAGCCAGGCTGCTGTCCGTAAGGCTGCTGCTGGCCGTAGGGGTTGGTCATGAAAGTGGTCCTCGTCGTTCTTTCGGCTACGGGTCGGGCTAGATGCTCGCGGCGACCAGGACGATCCAGAGAATGGAGAACAGGCAGCCGACACCGCCGATGATCGAGGCGATCATGCACATGGTCTTCGTCGACTTCGACGCGTCCATGGCGGCGGCGTAGTTGCCCTGCATCTTGTACGTGTTGACCTCGTTGGACTTCATGATCGCGAAGATCGCGATGATCCAGCAGAGGAAGATGCAGCCGATCGCCCAGCCCTTGTAGTCCGGGATCGAGTTGATGTCACCGCCACCGGGCATACCGCCCGGCGCGCCATAGGGCGCGGGCTGACCGTACGGCGCGGGCTGACCGTACGGCGCCGGCTGGCCGTACGGCATCGGGTTCGGGCCGGAAGGCTGGCCGTACGGCGCGGGCGTGGCGCCGGACGGGGGTCCGTATCCGGGCTGAGGCTGCTGGCCATAGGGCTGCTGGCCGGGCTGCTGGCCGTACGGGTTCGTCATCGGGGTTCCCCACTTTTGTCGCATTTGCCGACGGGTGGATCCCGCCGGTTTTTCCTTACTGTTGCGGTGTTCCGGGCCCGTTCGGCCCATCCGCTCCGGGCAACTGCTGCCTCAGCTGCTCCGGGGTGATCTTCTGCGTCGGCTCGGCTTCGTCGAACCCTGACGGTGCCTGCTGAGGCTGCTGCCCCGGGCGGAGGACCTGCGTCGGCTCGGCCTCGCCCAGAGCCGGCTCAGGCTGGGACTCCGGTGACGGCGCCGCGGTTCCGTGCGGCGGCTGCCCGAAGGGCTGGGACGGCGGCTGCCCGAACGGCTGCGGCGGCTGGGGCTGCTGGCCGAACGGAGACTGCTGCTGCGGCTGTTGTTGCGGCTGGCCGAACGGCGCGGGCGGCGCGGGGAACGGCGAAGACGCCGGAGGCGCCGGGAATCCCGGCGTCTGGCCGAACGGCGCCGCCGCGGCCGCCGACGCTTCGCCCGGCACGACGATGGTGCTGAGGATCTTGTCGGCGAAGGTCTGCTTCTTCTCGTCCCACAGCGGCCAGAGGTAACCGAGACCGCAGACCCAGCCGTCCAGGTTGTGGCACAGGTCCCGGACGAAGGCCATCAGCGGGCCGATCGGCTGGCCGTCACTCTCGCGGACGAGCTTGATCTTCAAGATCTTCTTGCCGAGCGACTGACCGGTGGTGCCCATCTTGATCCACCGGTTGTAGACGGTCCAGGCGAACCCGGCGAGATAACCGAGACCGGCGACGAACAGGCCGATCGTGTCAGGCCCCACCGCCGAGATGATCGCGCCGATGATCGGCAGCACGACGATCGGGCCGAAGTCGATGAGCGTCGCGCCCGCACGCACTCCCCAGTGGGCGTAGTCGGTCCGCGGCCCGAACTGGGAGGCCTGGCCGAACGGCGAAGCCTGCCCCTGCTGCCCGAAGGGCGACTGCGGCTGCTGCTGGCCGAACGGAGACGACGGCTGCTGGCCGAAAGGCGACTGCGGCTGCTGCCCGAAGGGCGAGGGCTGTTCTCCCGACGGCTGCTGCCCGAACGGCGACTGCGGCTGCGGCGACTGCGGCTGCCCATCCCCGGATCCGGGCGGCGGCTGCTGTCCCGGCGGCTGCTGGCCGTAGGGAGTGGTCATCGAAATCCCCTCGCTGGTTCCTCGCCCCTGGCGCGCGGGGCCTCTGCGGCGACCCGGGCTGAATGTACGGCATGGGTACACACCGAGCAGACCGGTGCGCGGGAGCGTACTCGGTACCACCGACGATCCGGGCCTCGGCCCGGCACTCACACGTAAAGCGAGGTGAACGGGGCGAAGGGCAGGTTACGGATGACGAACCAGACGACGAACACGACACCGAACGCGAGCGGCGTCCAGCGCCAGTGCAGCCAGCTGTCCACCGCGCGGCCGCGGAGCCTGCCGACCGCCCAGGCGACCGTGCTCCAGATGAGCAGCAGAACGACCACAAAGGACACCGCGTTGTAGTGCAGCGCGGCGGGGATGTCCCCGTGCAGCGCGCTGTAGACCATGCGCATGCCGCCGCAGCCCGGACACGCGATGCCCAGCAGGGTCTTGGTGGGACAGACCGGAAGCGGCCCGCCCGGAGTGGTGGGATCGCCCAGCCAGAGGGCGACACAGCCGAGGCCCGCCCCGGCGGCGATGGCCAGGGGCGGCCCCAGCGCGCGGGCCTTGGCTTTGAACCCGCGCGCCGGGAATCCCGTGTAGACGGACGACGTCACGGCGTGAAGCTTCCCGCCGACGCGCCGATGATGATCATCACCACGATGAAGATGATGTACAGCAGGAAAAGACCGCCGGTGGCGATCGCTCCCCACATGGACCACTTCTTCGCGTCGTCGGCGGCCTTCTGGGCTTCGGCGTGGAAGCCCTGCGACCACAACGTCTGCACCTGGCTCGACTTCACGATCGCGACGATACCCAGCGGCAAGCAGCACAACACCGTGCAGAGGATGGCCCACACCAGGTTGTTGTCCGGCGGGGGTCCGTAGTTCGGCATGCCGCCGTAATACGGCTGCTGCGGCGGTGGCCCGCCAGGAGGCGGGTAGTTCGGGTACTGGTCGGTCATGAGGTCTCCCCCTCGAGCGCCGGGATCAGCGGTAGTTGTTCACGTCCACCGAGGCCGCGAACACGCCGAGGAAGACGACGAGGACAACGTACAGAACGATGAGGACGCCACCGACGATCGCCGCGATGATCGACCACTTCTTGGCCGCGTCGGCCGCTTCCTGCGCGGCGGCGGGCTGGCCCTGCGCCCAGAGGGTGTTCACCTGGTTCGCCTTGACGATGGCGACGATACCGAAGGGCAGGCAGCACAGGATCGTGGTGAGGATCGCCCACACCAGGTTGTTGTTGGGCGGCGGGCCGGGGTTGTTGAAGCCTCCACCGCCCTGAGGGTCGCCGGAGTAGTTGGGCAGGCCCTGGTTGTCGGTCATTTACCGCTTTCCCTTCACGAATGAGATGTGGAACTGCGACCCGGGCGCGCCGCCCGATCAGCGATCACCGGAGTCAAGGGTTGAGACTCTAAGGTCACCCGTCCGGTTCCACACCATCAACCGGTCTCCGCGACCGAATCGAGACATTCCGTTCAGTCAGAAGCCCAGCCGTCGCAACTGACGGGGGTCGCGCTGCCACTCTTTGGCGACCTTGATGTGCAGATCGAGGTAGACCTTCGAACCGAGGAGCCCCTCGATCTGCTGCCGGGCGCGGGCGCCGACGTCCTTGAGCCGCTCCCCCTTGTGCCCGAGGATGATGCCCTTCTGACTCGGTCGTTCCACATAAAGGAACGCGTGCACGTCGATCATGTCGTCCCTGCCCTCGTGGGGCAGCATCTCCTCGACGGTGACGGCGATCGAGTGCGGGAGTTCGTCCCGGACGCCCTCCAGTGCCGCCTCGCGGATCAGCTCGGCGACCAGGGTCTGTTCCGGCTCGTCGGTGAGTTCGCCGCCCGGATACAGCTGCGGGCCCTCGGGAAGGTGGCGCACCAACAGGTCCGACAGCGCGCCGACCTGGAAACCGTCCACAGCGGACACCGGGATCAGCTCGGCGAACTCCATGACCTCCTGCAGGGCGAGCAGCTGCTCGGCGACCTGCTCGGGTTTCACGAGATCCGTCTTGGTGACGACGCCGATCACCGGGGTGCGCTTGGCGATCTTCTTCAGTTCGGCGGCGATGAACCGGTCGCCGGGGCCGACTTTTTCGTTGGCGGGCACGCAAAGTCCGACAACGTCCACTTCGGACCAGGTCGAGTGGACGATGTCGTTCAGCCGCTCGCCGAGCAGGGTCCTCGGCCGGTGCAGGCCCGGTGTGTCGATGATCACCAGCTGCGCGTCGTCGCGGTGGACGATGCCGCGGATGGCGTGCCGGGTGGTCTGCGGTTTGCTGGAGGTGATCGCGACCTTGCTGCCGACGAGCGCGTTGGTCAGCGTCGACTTGCCCGCGTTGGGGCGCCCGACGAAGCAGGCGAAACCGGAACGATGCGGCTCGGCCATCAGTTCAGCACCTTGCCGCTGGGGTCGGCCAGGTAGATCGGGGCCTCGGCGGCGATATCGCGCACCGCGTGCACGGAAGCCTCCTGGAGCAGCCCTTCGGCGCTGACCACGACGGCGGCCTCGATTCCTTCGGCTCCGCTCGAAACGGCGGCGGCGACGGCGGCCTGCAGCGCGGTGAGCTTGAACGACGGCTGGTCGACCGTGCTCGCCGCGTACGTGCGGCCGTCGGTGTCGCGGAGCGCGGCGCCTTCGGCGGCCTGGGTGCGGGCTCGCGCGGACCTGGCCAGGGTCACCAGCTTCTCGTCCTCGGCGTCCAGCTCAGGCATGTTCGACACTCCTGTCACTTTCATCGGGCTGCGGGACCCGGGTCCGGCGCCTGCCCTGGGCTGCGTCGGTCACCGCGTCCGCGTCGGCGGGGTGGACGACCACCGTGGTGATCCGCATCCGCCCGCGCCGGTCCTTACCGCCTTCGGCGAACAGCCGAAGTCCGGCGACCTCGGCTTCGGCCCCCGGCAGCGGGACCCTACCCAGTCGCTCGGCGAGCAGCCCGCCCACGGTCTCCACGTCGTGGTCTTCGAGGTCGATCCCGAACAGTTCACCCAGGTCGTCGATCGAGAGCCGGGACGAGACGCGGACCGCGCCGTTTTCGAGTTCTTCGACCTCGGGGCGTTCGTCGGCGTCGGATTCGTCGGTGATCTCGCCGACGATCTCCTCGAGGATGTCCTCGATGGTGAGCAGGCCGGCGGTCCCGCCGTATTCGTCGACGGCGATCGCCATGTGGTTGTGCGAGACCTGCATCTCCTTGAGCAGATCGTCGAGCCGTTTGGAGTCCGGCACGAAACTCGCCGGGTTCATCAGCTCCTCGACCCGCCGCTGCGAGCCGCCTTCGGCCATGTACGCGGGCATGAGGTCCTTGATGTTGACCACGCCCACCACGTCGTCGACGGAGTCGCCGATCACCGGCAGCCGGGTGAACCCGGTGCGCAGGGCCAGCGCGAGCGCCTGGCGCACGGTCTTGTCGTGCTCGATCCAGACGATCTCCGTGCGCGGCACCATGACCTCGCGCGCGACGGTGTCGCCGAGTTCGAACACCGAGTGGATCATCTCGCGTTCGGATTCCTCGACGACGCCGCGTTCCTGGGCGAGGTCGACCAGTTCACGCAGTTCGACTTCGGAGGTGAACGGGCCTTCGCGGAAACCGCGGCCCGGGGTGATGGCGTTACCGAGGACGATCAGCAGCCTGCTGAGCGGGCCGAGGATCGATCCGAGGACGCGGACGGGTCCCGCGACGACGAGCCCGATCCGGTACGGGTGCTGGCGGCCGAGGGTGCGCGGGCCGACACCGATGAGCACGTAGCTCACCACGACCATCACCCCCGCGGCGACCACGATGGCGAGCCACAGCGGCCGGATCCAGCCGAGGATGTCGACGGTGACCAGCACGGTGGCGGTCAGCTCGCAGGTCATCCGCAGCAGCAGGATCAGGTTGATGTGGCGGCGGCGTTCGGCGATGACCAGCGACAGCTGACGCGCGCCGGGGCGGCCGAGCCGGACGAGACCGTCGGCGCGGGCCTTGGAGACCGTGCTGACGGCGGCGTCGGCGGCCGCGAACACCCCGGCGAGCAGGATCAGCGCGATGGCGATGACCAGCAGGGCCGTGGGACTACCCATGTCCGCGGACCGCCTAGGCGGGGGGCTCTTCGGCGGGCGCGGCGTCGAGGCCGGCGGTGCCGAGGAGCCTGTCGTCCGCGGAGCGCTGCGCGTCGCGCTTGTTGTGCGCGGCCACCGCGGCCTGGAACTCGCCGAGGATCCGCTTCTGCAGACCGAACATCTCGCGTTCCTCGGCGGGTTCGGCGTGGTCGTAGCCGAGCAGGTGCAGCACACCGTGGGTGGTGAGCAGGTGCAGCTCGTCCATCAGCGCGTGCCCGGCCGTCTTGGCCTGGTCCTTCGCGAACGCCGGGCACAGCACGATGTCGCCGAGCAGGGCGGGCGAGGCGTCGGGCGCGTCGGGACGGCGCGACGAGTCGAGCTCGTCCATCGGGAAGGCCATCACGTCGGTGGGACCGGGCAGGTCCATCCACCGCTCGTGCAGATCCTCCATCACCTCGAGGGTGACGAGCAGGATGGACAGCTCGGCGAGCGGGCTGACCTCCATCTTGTCGAGCGCGAAGCGGGCGGCCGACACGATCGAGGTCTCGTCGACGTTCACGCCCGATTCATTGGCGATTTCGATGCTCATGAACGGCGCTGACCCTTCCAACCGCTGCCCTGGTCCTTGCTGTCCTGCAGCGCCTGCCACTTCTCGTACGCGTCGACGATGTCGCCGACGAGCTTGTGCCGCACCACGTCCTGGCTGGTGAGCTGGGCGAAGTGCAGATCCTCGACACCTTCGAGGATGTCGCGGACCACCCGGAGGCCGCTCTTCTGGCCGTTGGGGAGGTCGACCTGCGTGACGTCGCCGGTGACGACGATCTTGGCGCCGAACCCGAGCCGGGTGAGGAACATCTTCATCTGTTCCGGCGTGGTGTTCTGCGCTTCGTCGAGGATGATGAAGGCGTCGTTGAGGGTGCGGCCGCGCATGTACGCCAGCGGCGCGATCTCGATGGTGCCCGCCTGCATCAGCCGCGGGATCGACTCGGGCTCGACCATGTCGTGCAGCGCGTCGTACAACGGGCGCAGGTACGGGTCGATCTTCTCGTTGAGCGTGCCCGGCAGGTAGCCGAGGCGCTCACCGGCTTCGACCGCGGGGCGGGTCAGCACGATGCGGGTGACCTGCTTCGCCTGCAGCGCCTGGACGGCCTTGGCCATGGCGAGGTACGTCTTGCCGGTACCGGCGGGGCCGATGCCGAAGACGATCGTGTGCTTGTCGATGGCGTCGACGTAGCGCTTCTGGTTGAGCGTCTTGGGCCGGATCGTCTTGCCGCGCCGGGAGATGATGTTCATGCTCAGCACTTCGGCCGGTGACTCGTGGTCACCGGTGGAGAGCATGCCGACGGTGCGGCGGACGGTGGCCGGGTCGACCTGCTGGCCGCGGCCGGCGAGCGTCACGAGTTCGGCGAAGACGCGTTCGGCGAAGGCGACGTCGGCGGGAGCGCCGGTCAGGGTGACCTCGTTGCCCCGGACGTGGACGTCGGCGGCGAGGAGCTCTTCGGCGACCCGGAGGTTTTCGTCCCTCGAGCCGAGCAGGCTGAGCGCGGCGGCGTCGGGGATGGGGAATCGGGACTGGGCCGCTTCGGTGATGGCGGCTTCATCAGCCTTCGTCGGGGTGACGTCCGCGGGAACGTCGGGTCGGGCGGCTTCACCCGGTACGGTTCCGGCCACGTGGCCTCGGGCCTACTTCCTGCGCTTACGCTGCGATTTTCAACGACAGTGACGAGTTCGATGTTACTGGTTGCGGGTGGCGGCACGCAGTCCGGTTTCCGCAGGCCGCGCGCTTCAGCGCCCGAAATGCCCCAGCTGCTCGCCGCCGAGCACGTGCGCGTGCACGTGGAAGACGGTCTGTCCGGCGTCACCGTCGGTGTTGAAGACCACCCGATACCCGGACTCCGCGATCCCCTCGATCTCCGCGACCTTGCGAGCCGTCGACGCGACGTCCGCGAGCAGCTGCGGATCGGCGGCGGCCAGCTCGGCGACGTTCCGGTACCGCTTCTTCGGCACCACGAGCACATGCACGCGAGCCTGCGGCGCTATGTCCCGGAACGCATACGTCGTCGCGTCCTCGTACACCTTGTCGGACGGGATCTCCCCCGCGATGATCCGCTCGAACAACGTCTCCGCGTCACTCATCCCCCCACCCTATCGCCCGCGGGAGCCCCACGCGGACGGGGCAAAGGGAGCTTTCGCCGCGTCGCATGCGAGGAAAGTCCCCTTCGCGTCCAGGCATTTCGGTCGGGGTGGTCGTTCTGGCTGGGGCTGAACGCATGCCCTGTCCGTGAAGGCCTCCTTCACTACCTTCAGGGTAGGCAAGGAGGCCTTCACGGACCTCGTGATCACCACTTTCACCCCAGACGCACCAGCAGCCACAACGGCTGCGCGTGAACGCCCCCTTCCCCAATACTTGAAGCAGACAGGCCGCCGGCGACCGTTCGGTCGGGGTACCGATCAGCCGCACTCACGTGATCGAAGCCGGAACTCGCGTGATTCGCGGCGGAACACCCCGAGTGCGGCCTGCAAGCACGCGAGTCACGTCCCTGATCACGCGAGTCACGCCTTCACTCACGCCTCACCCTGTGATCCCAAGTCCGTGAGGCACCCTTCGCCCTAGCCCGAAACGCCGCTCACGACCACCCCGGCCGTCGACCTCACCGTGGGCCCACGGGGCAACACGCGGAACCGCGCCACGGCGCGAATTTCGGAGCGCGGCGAAGAGCGAAGTACTTGCGAAGGGCTCGAAATGAAGATGCCGCGGCGCGGTGGGCCCTGGGGGTCGGCCCACCGCCGCCGCGGCTCCGCCGGACCGAGGGGGGAGGTGCCCGGCGGGGATTCACGCGCGCGACCGGGCTTCATCCCCAGTGGCGCGCCGAAACCGTGTGTTGCGCGTCAGTTAACGAGAGTAACGGCTGTTTGCGTGATCGCGCCATAACTCGCCGCAAATTAGTGGGGTGTTTTTTCACTTCCAGCGGTCGGTGAGAACCCCCAGCGCGCCGAGTGCCACGGCGGCGGCGGTGGAGGTGCGCAAAACGGTGGGGCCCAACCGGATGGCGGTGGCGCCGGCGTCGGTGAGGGTGTTCAGTTCTTCGTCGGTGATGCCGCCCTCGGGGCCGACGACGAGAAGGATGTCGCCTTGTGCCGGGAGTTCGATCTCGGTGAGGCGGGTGGTGATGCCGGATTCGAGGACGAGTGCGCGGGAAACGGTCTGCGCGAGTTCGGCGAGTTCGCGGGTGGTGGCGGGTTCGGCGACTTCGGGGACGTGGGCGCGGCGGGCTTGTTTGGCGGCGGCGCGCGCGGTGGTGCGCCAGCGGGTGAGGGCTTTGTCGCCGCGGGTGCCTTCTTCCCAGCGGGCGACGCTGCGGGCGGCGCGCCAGGGGACGATGGCGTCGGCGCCGGCTTCGGTGGCGAGTTCGACGGCGAGTTCGCCGCGGTCGCCTTTCGCGAGGGCCTGGGCGACGATGACGCGCAGCGCGGGCGGGTCCTCGATCCAGTGTTCCTCGATGGCGAGGGTGAGCGCCGCGTCCCTGCCCGCCTGGACGGCTTCGACGACGCAGCGCGCCATGCCGCCTTCGCCGTCGGAGAGCACGAGACGTTCGCCGACGCGCAGGCGGCGGACGGTGGCGGCGTGCCGGGCTTCCTCGCCGTCGAGGGTGGTGCGCCCGGAACCGGGCAGCGCGGCGGTGAGGAAGACCGGCAGTGTCGTCTCGGGCACGGGTTACCGGTGGTTCTTGGTGCGCAGCTTGGAGAACAGCCCGCCGGGCTTGGAGCCGTTCGAGGACAGCGAAGGCACGTCTTCGCCGCGCTGCTGGGCGAGTTCGACGAGGAGGTCGCGCTGGGCGTCGTCGAGTTTGGTCGGCACGACGACGTCGATGTGGACGTGCAGGTCGCCGCGGCCGTCGACGCGGCCGGAGGACCGCAGCCGGGGCATGCCCTTGGCGGTGAGCACGAGTTCGGTGGCGGGCTGGGTGCCCGGCTCGATGTCGAGTTCGTAGTCGCCGTCGACGAGGGTCTCGATGGGCACCGTGGCGCCGAGGGCGGCGGTGGTCATCGGGATGCGGAAGTTGCAGTGCAGATCGTTGCCCTGCCGGACGAACACCTCGTGCGGCGCCTCGTCGATCTCGACGTAGAGGTCGCCGGCGGGGCCGCCGCCGGGGCCGACCTCGCCCTGACCGGAGAGGCGGATGCGCATCCCGTCGCCGACGCCCGGCGGGATCTTGGCGGTGACGTTGCGGCGGGCGCGGACCCGGCCGTCGCCGCCGCACTGGCGGCAGGGGTCCGGGATGACCTCGCCGAAGCCGCGGCAGACCGGGCAGGGGCGGGCGGTGACGACCTGGCCGAGGAACGACCGCTGCACGGACTGGACCTCGCCCGCGCCACCGCAGGTGTCGCAGGTCTTGGTGCCGGTGCCTTCGGCCGCGCCGGCGCCGCGGCACAGGTCGCAGACGATGGCGGTGTCGACGGTGATCTCGCGGTCGACACCGGTGGCGCACTCCTCGAGGGTCAGGCCGAGGCGGATGAGCGCGTCTGAGCCGGGCTGCACGCGGCTGCGCGGGCCACGACCGCGGCCGCCGCCACCACCGGCGGCGCCGAAGAAGGCGTCCATGATGTCGCCGAGGCCGCCGAAGCCCGAGAACGGGTCTCCGCCGCCACCGCGGGCGCCGCCGTCCATCGGGTCGCCGCCGAGGTCGACGACCTTGCGCTTCTGCGGATCCGACAGCACCTCGTACGCGGTGGTCACCTCGCCGAAACGGTGCTGGGCGTCCTCCGACGGGTTGACGTCGGGGTGCAGTTCACGGGCCAGTTTGCGGTACGCGCGCTTGATCTCCTGATCCGTCGCGTTCTTCGCCACCCCGAGAATGCCGTAATAGTCCCTCGCCACCGTCTTCGCCTTCTCCTTCTGACTTCGACCTCACCGCCGCGTTCAGCGACCGGAGAGGATCTGCCCCACGTAGTTCGCCACCGCGCGCACCGCGGCGATGGTGTTCGGGTAGTCCATCCTGGTCGGCCCGACGACGCCCATCCCGCCCAGCAGCATGTCGTCCATGCCGTAGCCGATGGAGACCACCGAGGTGCTGCGCATCTGCTCGTCCTCATTTTCCTCACCGATGCGCACGCTGATCGCACCGGGGTTGCGGGCGGCCGCGAGGAGCTTGAGGACGATGACCTGCTCCTCGAGCGCCTCCAGCACCTGCCGCAGCGATCCGGGGAAGTCCGCGACGTTGCGGGTGAGGTTCGCCGTGCCACCGAGCACCAGCCGCTCCTCGGGGTGCTCGACCAGCGATTCCACCAGCACGGTACAGACGCGGGTGAGGCTGTCGCGCAGTTCGCCCGGCGACTTCTCGGGCAGTTCGGCGACCGCCGCCGCGGCATCGGAGAGACGGCGGCCGGCCAGTGCCCCGTTGAGCACCGTGCGCAGCCTGCCGACGTTCTCCTCGGTGATGACGTCCCCGAGGTCGACGGTGCGCTGGTCGACGCGGCCGGAATCGGTGATCAGCACGAGCATCAGCCGGGCCGGGGTGAGCGGCACCACTTCCAGGTGCCGGACGGCGGAGTTGGTCATCATCGGGTACTGGATGACCGCGACCTGCCTGGTCAGCTGCGCGAGCAGCCGGACGGAACGGCGCAGGACGTCGTCCACGTCGGTTCCGCTGTCGAGGAACGCGGTGATGGCCCGGCGCTCCGCCGAACTGAGCGGTTTGACCTCGGCGATCCGGTCGACGAACAGCCGGTACCCCTTGTCCGTGGGGATCCGGCCCGCACTGGTGTGGGGCTGTGTGATGTAGCCCTCTTCTTCCAGCGCCGCCATGTCGTTACGCACGGTGGCGCTGGACACACCGAGGTTGTGCCGGTCGACGATCGCCTTGGATCCGACGGGCTCCTGGTTGGACACGTAATCGGCGACGATCGCGCGCAGCACTTCGAAGCGGCGCTCTTCCGCGTTGGCCACCTGCACCTCCCTCGCTCGTCCTCACAACGAGTTTACGGAAGGCGGAGTGCCCGGCGAGCCACCGGACTTCTTTGGGCCCCTCAGCCGCGCCCCCGGAAGGAGCGCCGCCGCCGCTCCAACGGCCTCCGGATCACCTTCACCGAACCCCACCAGGCGAAACCCGTGACACGCAGCACCGGCGCGCCCGGCTCCGGACGCCGCCGCCCGGTCCCGCGGCCGGTGCCGAATCCGCCCATCAGGCCGAGTCCCCGGACGTCGAGGGCGAAGTCCTCGGGCACGACGATCTCGACGCCGCCCATCACCGCCACCGCCCTGATCGTGCAGGAACCGGCGGCGATCCGGGCCCGCCGCAGATCGAGGCGCACGCTGCCCCAGAACGCGCGGCTGACATGGCGCGGCGGAAGCGGCCCGTCGAATCGTCGCGTGGTGCCGGACATGACGGCGAACGAGCGTCGCCCGCCTTGCTCCTCGTCGCCGGTGTGGGACAGGGCGAGCGCCCCGCCGGGCGACAGATCCGCGACGACGGGTTCGAATTCCGCGAAGGTCTTGGCCGCGTAGACCGAGTCCAGTCTCGTTTCCAGTTCACCGGCGGTGATCCGCCCCGCGCCCATGGCTTCGTACAGCAGTCTCGCGACGTTCTCACGATCGGAATCGGCCACCCGCATCGCCGACCGCTTCGGTTCTGACATGCCCGCGACGATAACCGCGATCGGCGAATTCCGGAAATGACCCGTCCGCCACACGGAAAGGCATGAGTGAAATCAGTTTCGCCACCCTGACGGGAATGACAATTCGACGACCAGCCATTGACCGACCGGTACCGGAAGGTCTTCCATCTAGCTCACTTGCGGAAGTTCCGACTCAGCGTGGAGCGCACTATGACTTCTTCCTTCCGTCATGTCCTGATCGCCGCCATGACCGTGACTTTGGTCGCGGTGGGCGCGCCGGCCGCGAGCGCGGACTCCGATTCGGTATACGTTTCCTCTTCACCGCTTCCCGCCGGCGAGAACGGTGACGTGCTCAAATCGCAGCCCTCGACGTACAACGGGGCGAAATCGACCCGGATCCAATATCTTTCCCGGGACAACAAGGACAAGCAGGTGGCCGTGAGCGGTACCGTCCTGGTGCCGAACAATCCGTGGAACGGTCCCGGCGAACGGCCGATCGTGGCCTATGCGCCGTTCACCTTCGGCATGGGGCCGGACTGCGCTCCCTCGAAAACCCTCGCGGGCGAGGGCTCTTCGGATCTGGTCTCCGGTTTCCAAGGCGGTTTCGTCAACGCGTTGCTGGGCGCCGGATTCGCCGTGGCGCAGACCGACTACATCGGACCGTGGGTGGAAGGCAGCGGCGACCACCCGTACGTCGTCCGGCTGTCCGAGGCGCACACCGTGCTCGACGTCCTCCGCGCCGCGCAGCGCCTGCCCGGAACGGGTCTTCCCGCCGACGGCCCGGTCGGTATCGCCGGCTACTCCGAGGGCGGCAGCGCCGCCGCGGCCGCCGCCGAACTGGCCGCCACCTACGCGCCCGAACTGAAGGTCAAGGGCGTCTACTCCGGCGCGGCGCCCGCGGACAAGGCCGCGCTGTCCAAGTCGCTCGACGGCGGGATGTACGCCGGATTCCTCGGTTACGCCCTGATCGGTATCAACCAGGCCTATCCGGAGGCCAGGTTGATGGACCTGGCCAACCCGGCCGGGGCAGATCTGTTCCTGAAGGCCCGGCAGACCTGCACGCTGAACGCGGTCTTCCAGTTCATGTACAAGCAGACCAGCTCGCTGACGAAGGAGGGCAAGCCGGTGTCCGCCTACCTGTCCCAGCCGCCGTTCGACGCGATCGTGGCGGAGAACCGGATCGGTACCGTCAAGCCCGCGATGCCGGTGCTGGTCGAACACAGCCCGATGGACGACGTCATCCCGGCGGCCGTCGGGAAGCAGATGGCGAAGGACTGGTGCGGCAAGGGCGCCAACGTCCAGTGGAAGGACCTGCCGACGTTCACGCCGTTCTTCTCCCACGCGCTGGGCATGACGACCGCGTCGGCCGACGCCGCCGAGTGGCTGAAGGGCGCGTTCAACGGCCAAGCGGGCAAGGGCAACTGCGGCCGGTTCTGATCCGCACCGAAGTACATGAAGGCCCCCTTCCTTGCGCCTGGCGCAAGGAAGGGGGCCTTCATGTACTTCAAGAGCAAGGCGCTGTCGTCAGCTGTTGCGCGGGAACCCGAGGTTCACCCCGCCCTGCGAAGGATCGGGCCACCGCGAGGTGACGACCTTCGTCCGCGTGAAGAAGTGGAACCCTTCCGGCCCGTAGGCGTGGCTGTCCCCGAACAGCGAGTCCTTCCACCCGCCGAACGAGTAGTAGCCGACCGGCACCGGGATCGGCACGTTCACGCCGACCATCCCGACCTCGACCTCGTTCTGGAACCGCCGCGCGGCCCGCCCGTCGTTGGTGAAGATCGCGGTGCCGTTGCCGTAGGGGTTGGCGTTGATCAGCTCCAGCGCCGCGTCGTAGCCCTCGGCCCGCGCGACCGCCAGCACCGGCCCGAAGATCTCGTCGGTGTACACGGACATGTCCGGGGTGACCTGGTCGAACAGCGTCGGGCCCAGCCAGAAGCCGCCGTCCTCGCCGTCGACCTCGATACCGCGGCCGTCGACGACGAGCCGGGCGCCCGCTTCGACCCCAGCCTCCACATAGGACTCGACGCGTTCGTGGTGGGCGGCGGTGACGAGCGGCCCCATCTCCGAAGTGGGCCGCATCCCGTCACCGACGCGCAGCCGCTTGATCCGCTCGGCGATCTTCGCGACCAGTTCGTCGCCGACCGGGTCGACCGCGACCACGACCGACACCGCCATGCACCGCTCCCCCGCCGAGCCGAAGCCCGCCGAGACGGCCGCGTCGGCGGCGAGGTCGAGGTCCGCGTCCGGGAGGACGACCATGTGGTTCTTCGCGCCGCCGAGCGCCTGCACGCGTTTCCCGTGCCTGGTCCCGGTTTCGTAGACATACTTCGCGATCGGCGTCGACCCGACGAACGAGATCGCCTTGACGTCGCGATGTTCCAGCAGGCCGTCGACGGCCACCTTGTCGCCGTGCAAGACATTGAGGACGCCGTCGGGCAGGCCCGCCTCGGCGAACAGTTCCGCGATGAACACGGCCGCGGACGGGTCCTTCTCGCTCGGCTTGAGCACGACGGTGTTGCCGCAGGCGAGCGCGTTCGGCACGAACCACAGCGGGACCATCGCCGGGAAGTTGAACGGCGAGATCACGCCGACCACGCCCAGCGGCTGCGAGATCGAGTACACGTCGACACCGGTCGAGGCGTTCTCGCTGAACCCGCCCTTGAGCATCTGCGCCGCGCCGCAGGCGTACTCGACGTTCTCGATCGCACGCGCGACTTCGCCCGCCGCGTCGGATTCGACCTTGCCGTGTTCGCTCGTGACGATCTTCGCCAGTTCGTGACGCCGCGCCGAAAGCAGCTCACGGAAGGCGAACAGCACCCGGGTCCGCCCCGCCAGCGAAGTCCCGCGCCAGCCCGGCAGCGCCCGGGACGCGGCCGCGACGGCGGCCTCGACGTCGTCCTGCGCCGCGAAGGCGACCTTCGCCCGCACCTGGCCGGTGGCCGGATCGAACACGTCACCCGATCGTTCGCTCACGCCTTCGCTCGGTTTGCCGTCGATCCAGTGGTTGATGCGGTCGGTCACGGGCTCCGCCTTCCTGGTCCTGATACCTGCTCCCGGTCGAGTCTGGGTGCGCGCGCCACACCGACGCCATCGTCAACGTGTACGGACTCCCGGTCCCGCCCGTACAGTCTGTCTCCAGCGTTGTCGAACCGGGTGGGAGGCCGATGTACCCGACCGTCGCCGAGGTGCTCGCGCTGCCGGTGCTGCGTCAGGGCAGGCCCCATGTGGTGGCGGGGGCGGCGGGGCTGGACGCGCCGGTCCGCTGGGCGCACGTCGCCGAGGTCGCGGACATCGCCCCGTTGCTGCGGGGCGGGGAACTCGTGCTCACCACCGGGGTCGCGCTGCCCGACGACGGCGCCGCGCTGGCCAGGTACGTCGGTGACCTGGCGGGGATCGGGGTCGCCGGGATCGTCGTCGAACTGGTCCGGCATTGGAGCGAGAAGCTGCCGCCCGCGCTGGTCGACGCCGCGGACCGCCACGGTGTCCCGCTGATCACCCTTTCGCGCGAGACGCGGTTCGTGTCGGTCACCGAGGCGGTGAACGGACTGATCGTCGACGCCCAGGTCGACGAACTACGCGCGGCTGAGCGAGTCCACGAGACCTTCACCGCGCTCACGATCGCCGGGGCCGAGCCGGGCGAAATCCTGCGCGAGGTCGCGAGGCTCACCGAACATCCCGTCGTACTGGAGACGCTCTCGCACGAGGTCCTCGCCTACGACACGGCGGGGACCGATCCCGGTGAACTGCTGCCCGGCTGGCCGTCCCGGTCGCGCCCGGTGCAAGTCGGCGAGCGGACCGGCTACCACCAGGGCGCGGGCTGGCTGATCACCGTGGTCGGCGCGCGCGGGCACGACTGGGGACGATTGGTCGTCGTCTGCGGGGATCCGCCGCCACACCGGCACGTCGTGGTCGCCGAACGGGCGGCGTCCGCGCTCGCGGTGCACCGGCTGGTCGCGAAGGACACCGACAGCCTCGAACGCCAGGCGCACCGCGCGATCCTGACCGAACTGCTGGCGAACCCGGTGCCGCCCGCCGAACTGACCGCGCGGGCCTCCGCGCTGGGTGTCCCGCTCACCGGGCGGCTGCTGGTCGGGGTCGCCGTGCGGCCCCGGATCACCGTGACCGCCAAAACCGCGCAGTCCACCCCGGTGCTGCTGCGGGAACTCGCCGAGGCGACGGTGCTCGCCGCGCGGCACGCCAAGGTGTCCGCACTGGTGGCCACCGACGACACCCAGGTGCGCGCGCTGATCGCGCTCTCGCCGGAGGCGGGGGTCGACGCGGTCCTGCGACGGCTGGCCACCGACGTCCACGAGGCCCGCGCCGGCGCGCCCGCGGTGGTCGCGGTCGGGACCACGGGCAGCGGGCCCGCCGAGGCGCGGCGGACACTCGTCGAAGCCGCGCAGGTCGCCGCCGCGGCGCTCGCCGAGAACGTCGAACGCGTGCTCCACCGGCTCGACGACGTCCGGTTGCGAGGACTGCTGCATCTGCTGGCAGGCGACGAACGGATCACCGCGTTCGCCGCGCGGGAGCTCGGCCCGTTGCTGAGCCGGGACGCCGCGCAGGGCAGCAGACTCGTTCAGGCGTTGAGGCATTACTGCGAGCACGGCGGCAACAAGTCCGCGGCGGCCGCCGCCGCGCACACCTCCCGCACCGCGTACTACCAGCAGCTGGCCCGGATCGAGCAGGTCCTGGGCGTGCGGCTCGAAGATCCGGAGTCGATGCTCTCGCTTTATGTCGCTTTGCTCGCCCACGACATTCGAAAAGCGGACGACCACACGTCCGGGTGAGCAAATCTCACCCGAGCGTGGAACACAGTGATCGGGCCACGTCAGCCGATAGGGTTGATATGGCTTTCTTCGAACCGATCGGCGCCTGCGTGCTCGCGCTGGCCTGTATGGCCCCGGCGCAACCCGCCGAATCCACGTTTCAGCTGACCAGCCACGACACCCGGGGCCGGATCGGCACCGTCTCGCTCACCTGCGGGCCCACCGGGGGCTCCCATCCCACGCGCGGGAACGCCTGCGGCAAACTGTCCGAAGTGGACGGAAAGTTCGAGAAGCTCCGTCCGGAACCGCGGGCCTGCACCCTCGAATACTCGCCGGTGGACGTCTCCGCGGTCGGCAAATGGCGCGGCGAACCGGTCACCTTCCGCACCTCGTACGCCAACCGGTGTGTCGCCGACGCCGAGTCGGCCGGCGTCTTCACCTTCTGACCACGGCACTTCCGACGAGGTGACCGCCGGACCTCCCCCTCGGTGGCCCGGCGGCGCCGTTCACCGCCGCCTTGATCGCCCTCACCCCCAAAGAGGGCGATCAAGGCCGTGGGTCACCACTCAAGGACGGATCACGTACCGGCAGCCGGTCCCGTCCTTCGCGGTGACGGGGGTCTGACGCGCGAGGGACCGGCTCAGGTTCCATTCGCGCCAATCATCTTCCGGGATTTCCCGCACGACCGGTCCGAGCACACAGGACCGCAGCGGCTCGGGGAGCCGGTCGGCCGACGGCACCACGTCGGCGGAAAACCGTGACAGGTAAGTGGTGTCGAGTGTCTTGCCGTGCGCGAGCCGGTCGATGTTGCGGTCGGCGATGAACCGTTCCGGATCGAGCACGGCCAGCCCCAGCAGTGCCGCGACGGCCGCTCCGATGGCCGCGCGCGGCAGCCAGGCCGACCGCAGCGGGATCAGGGACGCGAGCACCAGCAGGAAGATCAGGCCGATCCAGAGCTCGCAGACCTCGACCAGCAGCCGCAGCACGGTGAACCCGTACGCCTGCTGGTATGTCCACATGCGACTCAACGCCGACGCGACCAGCACCAGGCTGAGCACGCTCAACGCGCCGAGCAACCCGCGCTGCCAGGCACGATCGGCCACCGAGGTCTTCGGCGCCCAGCGGAGAGCGGCGGCGACCAGCAGCAGGGTCAGCACGGTGATGGCGGAGAGCTGCCAGAACCCGCTCCTGGCGTACTCGGCCGCCGTCAGGCCGCTCGTGGCCAGCAGGTATTCGGTGCCGCCGAACAACACGACCAGGCGGACCACGACGAAACTCGTGAACAGCAGCACCAGCACACCCAGCGGCAACGTCCATTCGAGCCGGTGCGCGAGCCGTTTGCGCGGCGCGTCTTCGGCGGCGGGCAGCGGGGGCGCCGCCAGCAGGTAACACGCCCCGGTGACGGCGAACACGGCCACCACGAACAGGAAACCCCAGCGCACG
Source organism: Amycolatopsis sp. SB7-3 (assembly GCF_041021335.1). Classification (NCBI taxonomy): domain Bacteria; kingdom Bacillati; phylum Actinomycetota; class Actinomycetes; order Pseudonocardiales; family Pseudonocardiaceae; genus Amycolatopsis; species Amycolatopsis sp. SB7-3. The sequence goes on along the minus strand of NZ_JBFPJQ010000006.1, from coordinate 85,913 downwards.
AAGGTTCCCGGGTTCAGTTCGGGGATCACCGCGTCGACGACGCTCGCGAACGCGGCGTCCGCGCCCCGCAACAGCGGGACGAACACCAGCAGCAGCAAGGCGCTCGCCAGCACCGGCACGAGGAACCTCGGCCGTGTCCGGCCTTCCTGTTTCTTGCCGAGCTTCGTGAGCCCGCGCCCGACCCACGGGATCGAAAGCAGCGCTTCGATGGGGACCGCGAAGACGTCGTAGAAGATCGTGTTCACGGTGCGTTTCCCGACCACGGCGAGGGATCCCGCGACGAAGGCCGCCAGCACGCACAAGACGTTCAGCCACACCGACGCGCGGAGCATCCCGACCGCGAGCAGGCCGAGGGCGGCCGCCGCCCAGACCGCGTTGACCAGCCCGAAATGCGGCTCGGCGTCACCACGGGCGCGCTTGTCGGCGAAGTAGACGGCCACCGCGAAGGCGAACCCGGCCACGAACCAGCCCGCCCCGGGGTCGTCCGGCATGACGACCGCGGTGACGAGCCCGGCCGCGACCGCCGCGGGCAGTACGGAGGCGGGCAGCGGGACGATCGCCGACTTCGGCGGTACCCGCGGCCGCATCAGCACCGGCACGGGCGGTACCGGCGGGGCGGGCGGCAGGGTGGTCGTCGCCGAGGGCGGCGACGCGTGCGCCTGCTTCTCCTCTTGCTCTTCGCTCATCGAATCCTCCAGTTTGCGAAAGCACATCACGTTGGCCGTGCGCGGCCGCCCGAATGAAGCGACCGGGGAACTAGGGAACGGGGATCACGACGCGGATGACACAGCCCGGCCGTCCTTCGGGGGTGACGACGGCGATGCTGCCGTCGTGCAGGTCCACCACCCACCGCGCGATCGCGAGCCCGAGGCCGGTGCCCCCGCCGCCGGCCCGCTCACCGCGGGTGAACCGCTCGAACACGCTGTCCCGCTCTCCAAGCGGGATGCCGGGGCCTTCGTCCTCGACCTCGATGACGACGTCGGCCTCGCGGGCCTCCGCCCGCACCCGGACCTCTCCCCCGGCGGGTCCGTGCCGGACGGCGTTGTCGAGCAGGTTGACCACGACCTGGTAGAGCCGGCCGCGGTCGGCCACAGCGGTCGCGCCGGGCGGCTGGACGTCGACGGAGAACCGCACGCCGCGACCGGTGACCCCGGCTTCGGTGGCGACCTCCTCCAGGAGCAGTTCGAGATCGAACTCCTCCAGCTGCAACGGGAAGGCGCCCGCGTCGATCCGGGAGAGATCCAGCAGTTCCGAGACCAGCCTGCCGAGCCGTTCGGTCTGCTGCAGCGCGGTCTTCAGCGTCGCCGGATCGGGTTCGGCGACCCCGTCGACCAGGTTCTCCAGCACCCCGTTCAGCGCGGTGATCGGGGTGCGGAGCTCGTGGGAGACGTTCGCGATCAGCTCGCGGCGGCGCTGATCCGAGGCGTCCAGGTCGGCGGCCATCTGGTTGAAGGCGTGCGACAGCTCGCCGACCTCGTCGCGGGCGGTCGCGCGGACCCGCCGGGTGTAGTCGCCCTTGGCCATCGCGCGGGCCGCGGCGGTCATCTCCCGCAGCGGCCTGGTCATCCCGTGCGCCAGGATCTGCGAGGTGACCACGGCCAGCACCATGGCGGCGATCGTGGTCCGCGGCGGCAGCCAGCCGATCTGCCAGTTGAAGAAGGCGAACGCGATCCCGCCCGACGACACCAGCAGGATCGCGAGCTTGAGCTTGATGGAGCGGACCGGGTCGAGCGGTCTCGGGAGCGCGTCGACCACGCGGCCGAGCAGCGGGCGGAGCTTCACGATCCCACCTCCAGGGCGTATCCCACGCCGTGCACGGTGCGGATGAGGTCGGCGCCCAGTTTGCGGCGCAGCGCCTTGATGTGGCTGTCGACCGCGCGGGTGCCCGAACCGGTGCCCGCGACGTCCCAGTCCCACACCTCGCTGAGCAGCCGTTCCCTCGGCTGCACCGCCCTCGGGCGTTTCGCGAAGTGGACGAGGAGGTCGAACTCGATCGGCGTCAGCTGTGCCTGGGTGCCCGCCCGCGTGACCCGCCGCTGGTCGACGTCGATTTCGAGGTCGCCGAGCACGATCTTCGTGCCCGCTTCCTCGCCCTCGGCGCGCGCTGACCGTTCGACGCGGCGCAACAGCGCGTGCACCCGCGCCGAGAGCACCCGCATCGAGAACGGTTTGGTGAGGTAGTCGTCCGCGCCGACGCCGAGACCGATCAGCATGTCCGTCTCGTCCGAGCGGGCGGTCAGCATGAGCACCGGGACCGGGCGGCGGGCCTGGACCCGGCGGCAGACCTCCAGCCCGTCGAAGCCCGGCAGCATCACGTCGAGCACCACCAGGTCCGGCTCCCGCTCGGCGTCCGTCTCCACACCGGACGGGCCGTCGTGCGCCAGATCGACCGAGAAACCTTCGGCCCGCAAACGCGCGGCGATGCTCTCCGCGATGGTCACGTCGTCCTCGACGACCAGCACCCGGCGTCCTCCCAGTTCCATGGGGATGACTGTAGGCATCGGCCGTGGAGACCATCCGGGTGAGCTGTGGAGATCCTGTGGAGATGTTTCGGCCGGTTTGCCGGATTGCTACGTCCGTGTGTGTGACGCAGGTCATGCACCAGTGGCCTTCGAACGCAATCGACAGTCTGCGTTCCGACACCCTCAACAGTGAACAGTCTGCCAGTCCCACCCGCGCGGCGCGGGCGAGCACGATTCCGCAATGGAGCCGACGGCACGCGGTACGCAGCACGTGCATCCTGATGGCCGGGTGGAACTCGGCGAGGTCGAGTCCTTGAAGGACAGCCGCTTCTACAACGAAGAACTCGCCCCGGTCCCGGTCGAAAAGCGGACCTGGACCACGTACACCTACTTCGCGCTGTGGATGGGCATGGCGCACAACATCCCGTCCTACGCGCTCGCGGCGTCGCTGATCGCGCTCGGCATGGACTGGGTGCAGGCGCTGCTCACCATCACCATCGGCAACCTGATCGTGTTGATCCCGATGCTGCTCAACAGCCACGCCGGGACGAAGTACGGCATCCCGTTCCCGGTGTTCGCCCGTGCCTTCTTCGGGATGCGCGGCGCGAATCTGGCGGCGTTGCTGCGGGCGTTCATCGCGTGCGGCTGGTTCGGCATCCAGACCTGGGTCGGCGGCGAGGCGATCTACATCATCGTCGGACGGCTGGCGGGGTCCGGCTGGAAGGACTCCACCGTCGTCCTCGGCCAGCACTGGACACTGTGGCTTTCGTTCGGCCTCTTCTGGCTGTTCCAGATGCTCATCATCTGGCGCGGGATGGAGGCGGTCCGCCGGTTCGAGAACTGGACGGCTCCGCTGGTGTCGGTCGGCTTCCTGATCCTGCTGGGCTACGTGCTGGTCAAGGCGGGCGGGCTCGGCCCGATCCTGTCCGAACCCGGGAAACTCGGCTGGGGGCCGGACTTCTGGAAGGTGTTCGCCCCGTCGCTGATGGCGATGATCGCGTTCTGGTCGACGCTCTCGCTGAACATGCCGGACTTCACCCGGTTCGGCGGCAGCCAGGGCAAGCAGGTCCGCGGCCAGATCCTCGGCCTGCCGACCACGATGACGTTCATCGCGATCGTGGCCATCCTGACCACCTCGGGCGGCAGCGTCCTCTACGGCGAGCAGATCTGGGATCCGGCGAAACTGGCCGACCGGTTCGATTCCCCGGTCGTCGTGGTGGTCGCGCTGGTCGCGCTGGTACTGGCGACCGTGTCGGCGAACCTCGCGGCCAACGTGGTCAGCCCGTCCTACGACTTCTCCAACGCCTTCCCGAAGAAGATCACGTTCGCGGTCGGCGGGCTGATCACCGGCATCATCGGCATCGTCATCCAGCCGTGGCGGCTCTACTCAGACCCGAACATCTACATCTTCGCGTGGCTCGGCTTCTACGGCGGCCTGCTCGGCGCCGTCGCCGGGGTGATGGTCGCCGGCTACTGGGTCGTCTACCGCACCAAGCTGCGCCTGCGGGATCTGTACACCGAACGCGGGATCTACTGGTTCAACGGCGGCTGGAACTGGCGTGCGCTCGTCGCGACGCTGGTCGGCGCCGTGCTCGCGGTCGGCGGCGCGTACGGCGGGCCGTTCCCCGCCGACGGGCTGATCCCGTTCCTCAAACCCCTCTACGACTACAACTGGGTCGTCGGCCTGGCGGGCGCCTTCGTCGTCTACCTGCTGCTGTCCCTGCCCGAACGCAAGCGCACCACCGAAATCGAGGAGGATGCAAGTGAGCGACGTGGTCCGAGCCGGATTGATCCAGCAGCGGTGGACGGGTGACAAGGAGTCCATGATCGCGAACGCGGTCGATGCCATCGGCAAGGCCGCTTCGCAGGGCGCGCAGGTCGTCTGCCTGCAGGAGTTGTTCTACGGCCCGTACTTCTGCCAGGTGCAGGACACCGACTACTACTCCTACACCGAAGGCATCCCCGACGGGCCGACGACGAAGCTCATGCAGGAGGTCGCCGAACGCCACGGTGTCGTGCTGGTCGTGCCGATGTACGAGGTCGAGCAGCCCGGCGTGTACTACAACACCGCCGCGGTGATCGACGCCGACGGCACCTACCTCGGCAAGCACCGCAAGAACCACATCCCGCAGGTGAAGGGCTTCTGGGAGAAGTTCTACTTCCGGCCCGGGAACATGGGTTACCCGGTGTTCGACACCGCCGTCGGCCGTATCGGCGTCTACATCTGTTACGAGCGGCACTTCCCGGAGGGCTGGCGGGCGCTGGGCCTGGCCGGGGCGAAGATCGTGTTCAACCCGTCGGCGACCAGCCGGGGTCTTTCGGAGTACCTGTGGCGGCTGGAGCAGCCCGCGGCCGCCGTCGCGAACGAGTACTACGTCGGTACGATCAACCGTGTCGGGGTGGAACCCTTGGGCGACAACGACTTCTACGGCCAGTCGTATTTCGCGGACCCGCGCGGCCAGCTCGTCGGCGAAGCCGCGTCCGACACCGAGGAGGAGATCGTCGTCCGCGATCTCGACATGGGCAAGCTCGCCGAAGTGCGGGACCTGTGGGCCTTCTACCGGGACCGGCGTCCCGACAGCTACGGACCCCTCGCGGAGGCGTGATGACCACCCTCATCAGCGGCGGGCAGGTGCTGTCCACGATGGGCGCTTCGGCGGCGGACGTCCTCGTCGACGGCGAGACGATCTCGGCCGTCGGTGCCCCCGGCACGCTGGGGCCCGCCGACGAGACCATCGACGCCACCGGGAAGTACGTCCTGCCCGGCGGGATCGACGCGCACACCCATATGGAGATGCCGTTCGGCGGAACGCATTCCGTCGACACCTTCGGCACCGGGACGACGGCGGCGGCGTGGGGCGGGACGACCACGATCATCGACTTCGCCGTCCAGGCCAAGGGCACCTCACTGCTGTCCACTATGGACAAATGGCACGAGAAGGCCGACGGCAACTGCGCCATCGACTACGGCTTCCACATGATCGTCTCCGACGTCAACGATTCGTCGTTGAAGGAGATGCAGGCCTGTGTCGACGGCGGGGTCGGCAGCTTCAAGATGTTCATGGCCTATCCGGGGGTGTTCTACTCCACGGACGGCGAGATCCTGCTGGCCATGCAGAAGGCGCGCGAGATCGGCGCGACGATCATGATGCACGCGGAGAACGGCATCGCGATCGACCAACTCGCCGCGCAGGCGTTCGCGGCCGGGAAGATCGACCCGGTGCAGCACGGGCTCACCCGCCCGCCGGAACTGGAGGGCGAGGCGACCTCGCGCGCGATCCAGCTGGCCAAGGTGACCGGGGCGCCGCTGTACATCGTGCACCTCTCGGCGTCGCAGGCGCTGGCGGCGGTCGCGGAAGCGCGGAACGACGGGCAGAACGTCTTCGCGGAGACGTGTCCTCAGTATCTGTATCTGTCCATCGAGGACTTGGCGAAGCCGGATTTCGAGGGCTCGAAGTACGTCGCCTCTCCCCCGCTGCGCGAGAAGTCGCATCAGGCGGATCTGTGGCGAGGGCTGCGGACCAACGATCTCTCGGTGGTGTCGACGGATCACTGTCCCTTCTGTTTCAAGGACCAGAAGGAACTCGGCCGCGGCGACTTCCGCGCGATCCCCAACGGGATCCCCGGCGTCGAGCACCGGATGGACCTGCTGCACCAAGGGGTCGTGGCCGGCGAGCTCACGCTCGGACGCTGGGTCGAGACCTGCTCGACCACCCCGGCGCGCATGTTCGGGCTGTACCCGCGCAAGGGGGTGATCGCGGCGGGTTCCGACGCGGACATCGTCGTCTACGACCCGGCGGCGAAGCAGACCCTGTCGGTCGAAACGCATCACATGAACGTGGATTACTCGGCCTACGAGGGCATGGAGATCACCGGCAAGGTCGACACCGTGCTCTCGCGCGGGCGCGTGGTGGTGTCGCCGTCCGGTTTCTCGGGCAGTACGACGCACGGGAAATTCCTCTCGCGCGACCTGAACCAGTACCTGAACTGAGGCGGTGGCCGTGGATTTCGGGATTGTTCTCCAGACCGACCCGCCCGCGCGCGACCTCGTGCGGCTGATGAAGGCCGCCGAGGACCAGGGGTTCCGCTACGGCTGGACCTTCGACTCGTGTGTGCTGTGGCAGGAGCCGTTCGTCATCTACTCGCAGATCCTCGCGGCGACGTCGTCGATGATCGTGGGCCCGATGGTGACCAGCCCGGCCACGCGGGACTGGTCGGTGATGGCGTCGACCTTCGCCACGCTCAACGACATGTACGGCAACCGGACGGTGTGCGGGATCGGCCGCGGCGACTCGGCGCACCGGGTGGTCGGCATGCCACCGTCCACTTTGGCCACCGTGCGCGACTGCATGCACGTGGTCAAGGAGCTGGCCGAAGGACGCGAGGTCCTGTTGCGGGACAAGCCGGTGCAGATCCCGTGGATCCGCAACGGCAGGCTTGAGATGTGGATGGCGGGTTACGGGCCGAAGGCGCTGAAGACCGTCGGCGAACACGCTGACGGCTTCATCCTGCAGTGCGCCGATCCCGCGATCGCCCGATGGACCATCGGTTCCGTCCGCGAGGCCGCTCGCGCGGCGGGACGGGATCCGGCCGGGATCACGATCTGCCTCGCGGCCCCGGCGTACGTCGGCGACGATCTGGCGCATCAACGCGAGCAGTTGCGCTGGTTCGGCGGGATGGTCGGCAACCATGTCGCGGATCTCGTGGCGCGGTACGGCGATTCCGGGCCGGTGCCGCACGAGCTGACCGACTACATCCGTGAGCGGCAGGGCTACGACTACTCGCACCACGGGCGGGCGGGGAATCCGTCGACCGACTTCGTCCCGGACGAGATCGTGGACCGGTTCTGCCTGCTCGGGCCGTCGTCGGCGCACGTCGAACGGCTGGAGGAGCTGGCTTCGCTCGGTGTCGACCAGTTCTCGCTGTACCTGATGCACGACCAGCGCGAGGAAACCCTGAAGCGCTACGGCTCGGAAGTCATCAACCACTGACACCCGCATTTCGTCCTCTGAATGCGTTCTTCCGCATTCAGAGGACGAAATGCGTGGGGTCAGGCGCCGAACCAGGCGGCGAGGGACTCACGCAGGCCATCCGCGTCGTCGCCCGCCCAGGCGACGTAGCCGTCCGGGCGGATCAGGAGGACGTCGGCGGGCCTGTCCTCGGCCTTCGCGGTGTGGACGTCGGCGCGGCCTTGCGCGAGTTCACGCAGATCGGGCCGTCCCGCGAGGTCGAGCAGCACCGGCCGCGCCCCGCGCAGCAGCTCGGCGACGCTGGTCGCCCCGTCGTCGGTCTCCAGCGCGAGATCCGGGACGAACATGCCGGCGAGCGCGTGCGCGGAACCCGGCATCGGGTAGCGCGTGTCGGTCCCGGCGACATGGGACGCCAGCCGTCGCGCGGCCGACTCGTCGTCCAGCAGTTCCTGGAAGACCGCGCGGAGCGCTTCGGCGGCTTCGTCGTGCCCACGCCGCAACGCGACCTGCGCCCGGGACTGCAGCAGTGCACGTGCACCGGCGGCGTGCCGTTCCGCGTGATAGGTGTCCAGCAGTCCTTCCGGTGCCCGGCCCTGGATCTCGGCGGCCAGCTTCCAGGCGAGGTTGACCGAGTCGGACATGCCGACGTTGATCGCCGTGCCGGTGGAGGGCAGCAGGTGGGCCGCGTCGCCCGCCAGCAGGATCCGGCCTTCGCGGTAGCGCTCGGCCTGGCGGGCGGAGAACTGGTAGCGCGAGAGCCGGACCGGCTCGCCCAGCGGGACGTCCCCGCCGAGCACGCGGCGGATGCTGTCCCCGAGTTCGGCCAGGGTCATCGGCACGTCGTCGTCGATCTCGCCGGGATCGTCCTCCGTGGTCTGGATGAACACGATCCCCGGCGTCAGCGATCCGAGCGCGAACACGCCGGTGTCGGTGCGGGTGAAACCCGCCTTGATCCGACCCAGCTCCGGCGTCTCGATGTCGCCGTTGTCGTGCACGGTCAGTCCCTCGGGGATCTTGACCTGCCCGATCCGGTTCACCTCGGGATAGGTGGTGCCGGGGAAGCCGATCCCCGCCATCGCCCGGACGGGGCTGCGCCCACCGTCGCACCCGACCAGATACGGGGCGGTGACCTCGTACGTCCCGTCCGGGCCGCGCACCTCGGCGGTCACCGACACGTCGTCCTGGCGCAGCCCGACGACCTCGTGCCCGCGACGCACTTCCGCGCCGAGTTCCGTGGCGTGCTCCTCCAACAGCCGCTCCAGAGCCTGCTGCCGTACCGAAAGCGCCTTCAGCGGCGGCTCGTCGAACCGCGTGAGGTCGACGTGGACCCCACCGAAGGGAAAGCGGTGCGGCGGCACGGGATCGGTGACGAGCCCCCGCACCTTCTCCAGCAGGCCGCGATGGTGCAGCAGGTCCAGGATCTGCCCGCTGAGGCCGTGGGCCTTCGGAGTCTTCCCCTGTTCCGGCCGCCGTTCCAGGACCAGCGGGCGCGCACCGGCCAGCCGCAGTTCGGCGGCCAGCATCAGACCGGTCGGGCCGGCACCCACGATGATCACGTCGACGTCCGTCAAATCTTCACTCCTGTTCGGCCTGTTCTGGCTACGGCCGAGGATTCTGCGGCATCACCGGGGTCTTGCCGCAAGCCCCTGGGTGCGCTATATGTTGAACATGGAGGGGCGTACCCACCATCTTTCCGGGTACAGGCACCAGGGATCGCGCGCCCGCGAGGCGAGACGCTGGCCCGGTGACCAGAATCCGCGTCGCCGCCGCGCTCACACTTTCCGCACTCGCCGTCCTCACGATCACGCCCGCGGCTTCGGCCGCGCCGAGAGGTCTCGCCTGGGGCGCCTGTCCGTCCGGCTCGCCACCGGGCTACGACTGCGCCGAGATCGAGGTCCCGTTGTCCTATCAGGACCCTGACGGCCCGCGGATCACCATCGCGCTCGGCCGTCTCCCGGCGACGGACCGGAAGCACAAACGCGGCACCCTCTTCACCAACCCCGGCGGCCCCGGGAACCACGGCCGCTTCAGCAGGTTCCAGACCCCGTCCCTGCACCGGCAATTCGACATCGTCGGCTTCGACCCGCGCGGCGTCGGCGCCAGCACACCGGTCCGGTGCTTCACCAGCGACGCGGAAACCGCTCCCCTCAAACGAATCCTGGGCACCTTCCCGATCACCGCCGAGCAGGAGATCCGGCATTTCGCCGACGCCCGCGAGGTCACCGCCTCCTGCGGCCGCAACGCCGGGCCGCTGCTGAACCACCTGTCGACCGCGAACGTCGCCAGGGACCTCGACCGGATGCGCCAAGCCGTCGGCGAGCCCCGCCTGCGTTACTACGGGCTTTCCTACGGCACCTACGTCGGCGAGGTGTACGCCAACCTGTTCCCGCATCGGGTCGGCGCCTTGGCACTGGACGCCGTCGACGATCCGATCGCCTGGTCCACCGGGTACCGCCCGGAGGACGCGAACGTCCCGTTCAGCACCAGGCTCGGCGGTTTCCGGGACGCGGACCGCGCGCTGCAGGCCTTCCTCGACACGTGCGCGGCCGACGTCCGGTGCGCGTTCCGCGAGCCGAGGGTTGATCTGCGGGCCAAGTACGACGCGCTCCTCGACCGGCTCGAAGCCACACCGGGACCGATCACCTATCAGGACGTCGTCCGGCGTACCCACAACGCGTTGACCGACGAGGCCCATTCCCCAGCGCTGGCGGAATTCCTCCAGTCCGCGACGAAACCAATCGCGGCGAAGGCCATCCCGACACCATTCGATTCCGTGATGGGTGGCGGCGGGACGATCTGCGCGGACACCGCGAATCCGCGGGACCCGGCCGCCTGGCCCCGCGCCGCCCGCGCGGCCGACCGGGAAGGCCGCGGTTTCGGTTCGTACGACACGTATCTCTCCCTGCCGTGCGCCTTCTGGCCCGCCACCGACGACGCGCGGTACACGGGACCGTGGAACCGGCCGACCGCGCCGATCCTGTTGCTGGCCAACGGCAAGGGCGATCCGGAAACCCCGTACGCCGGGGCGGAGCGCACCGAACGCATCCTTGGCAACGCCCGGCTCCTGACGCTGGACGCGTGGGGGCACGGCGCGTTGAACCGCAGCGCCTGTGTCGACGCGGCCGTCGACGCCTACCTGACCCACGGACGCCTTCCGGCACGCGGCACCGTCTGCGCCCCGGATCACGCGCCTTTCGACGCCAGGTAGGCGGGCTTCCCCTCAGTCGACCAAGGCTTGATACACCAGGTTCCTCAATTCGACGCGGATCGGGTACGTCGACGACGGCAGCAATTGAGTGAAGAACAGGACCGTGATGTCCTCGTCCGGATCGACCCAGAACGCCGTGCTCGCCGCGCCACCCCAGGCGAACTCGCCCGCACTGGCGAGGGTCTTGGCCTTCACCGGGTCGTCGAGGACGGAGAAACCGAGCCCGAAGCCGAAACCGTCGTACGGCGCCTCGGAGAATCCGGTCCGGCCGCAGGTCTCCAGATCCACGCCGCCGGGCAGGTGGTTGGTCGCCATGAGCCGGAGCGTGCGCGGGCCGAGCAGGCGGACACCGTCGAGTTCGCCGCCGCGCACCAGCATCTGGGCGAACCGGTGGAAGTCACCCGCCGTGGAGACCAGCCCTCCGCCTCCCGAGAAACACGTGGGCGCGACTCGGCCGAGTGCGCCCATCTCGTCGTGACGGAACGGCTCCTTGGTGACCGGATGCGGCACGTAGAGCGCGGCCAGCCGGTCGAGATCGCCGGCGGCGGCCTGGAACCCCGTCTCGTGCATGCCGAGCGGGGTGAAGATCCGCTCGGCGAAGAAGACGTCGAGCGGCTGACCGGAGACGACCTCGATCAGCCTGCCGAGGATGTCCGTCGCGACCGAATAGTTCCATTCCGAACCCGGCTCGAACAGCAGCGGCAGCCGCGCGATCGCCTCGGAGACACCGGCCAGGTCGAGCCCTGGCGCGGTGCCGAAGTCGAAGCCGGCGTCGCGGTAGGCCGCGTCGACCGGATGCGTGCGGTGGAACCCGTAGGTGAGCCCCGCGGTGTGGGTGAGCAGATGCCAGAGGCGGATCGGTTCGGTCGCGGGCACGGTCGCCTGCTTCACCGACGAGCCTCCGGCGAAGACGCGCGGCTCCGAGAACTCCGGCAGCCAGCGGGAGATCGGATCCTTGAGATCGATGAGTCCCGCTTCGACGAGCATCATCGCGGCGACCGACGTGACCGGCTTGGTCATCGAGTAGATGCGCCAGATCGTGTCGGTCTCGACCGGCAGCCCGGCCTCGATGTCGCGCTGCCCGTTCGCCGCGAGATGCGCGACCTTCCCGTTCCTGGTCACCACGGCCAGATACCCGGGAAGCCGGTTCCGCTCCAGGTATCCGTCGAAGTGCTTGTCGATCCGGCGCAGCCGCTCCGCGTCGAAACCCACCTCGGCCGGGTCGACGTCCACCTTCAGCTCGATCATGCGACCGAGGCTACGCGTTCCGCTCGGCTTGTTTCTCCAGTCGCCACGCCTCGTCGGTCTTCCCGATCCGCCAGTATCCGGAGATCGACAGCAGGTCGCGCCGCATCCCCCGGTCGTCCAGCAGATGACGCCGCAGCTCACGGACGAACCCGGCCTCGCCGTGGACGAACGCCTGCACGACACCATCGCGCCAGTCGAGCGCGCGGACGGCTGCCGCGAGGTCGTCGCCCCGGCTCCGGTGAAGCCAGGTGATCCGCGCGTCGCCCTTGGTGGTGAGCGACTGCTCTTCGCCCGCGTCCTCCACGAGGATGAACGCGTGCACGGGAACCCCCGCCGGCATCGCCTCGAGAGAAGCGGCGATCGCCGGCAGGGCGCTCTCGTCACCGGCGAGCAGATGCCAGTCCGCCTCCTCGCCCGGCGCGTACGCCCCGCCGGGTCCGGAGATCAGCAGTTCGTCGCCGGGTTTCGCGGCGGCGGCCCACGGTCCGGCGACCCCCTCGTCACCGTGGTGGACGAAGTCGAGCACCAGTTCGCCGAGATTCGGGTCGAAGGCCCGGACGGTGTAGGAGCGCATCCGCGGCCACTGCTCGCGCGGCAGCTCCTCGCGGATCCGCGCCAGGTCGAACGGCTCGGGATAGGTGACGCCGGGCACCCGGAAGTGCACCTTGACGTAGGCGTCGGTGAAGTCGTTGGGCTGGAACGACGCGATCCCTTCGCCCCCGGCGACGATCCGGACCATGTGCGGGGTGATCCGCTCGGTGCGCAGCACCCGCAACCGGGTCGTCGACACCGCTCTCCTCGCCTCGGCCATCCACACTCCCTTTTCATGACTTAGGTGAACCTAACCGAGCGTACGCCTCTCCCCGCCCGCCGGGGCGCCCGCGGCCGGATCGCTCACCCGGGTGTTCTGGAAGGACGCGACCCGCCAGCCGCCGGGCTCCTCGACGAGGACGTACGTCAGCGTCGATTCCCGGCCCGGCTCGGGTGCTCCGCCCGAGAGCGACGATCCGCCGCCGGACACGACGATCGCGACGTCCGGCCGGACGAACCGGACCTTCGGCTCACCGCCGCCCGAGACCAGTTTCGATCCCCGGAGCGGTCCCTCGAAAAGGGCACGGTGCGCGCTTTCGATGATCGCGCGACCCGGCATGTTCATCCCGAAGAAGGTCACGTAGTCGGCGTCTTCGGTGAAGTGCGAGGCGTACGCGGCCGCGTCGCCCTCGTTCCACGCGTCGGCGAGCTCGCCCAGCACGGCCAGCACTTCGTTCTTTCGTTCGGTCATGGCTTCCTCCAGTTAGACGAACACCGTTCGTTGGACGAACACTGTTCTACAGACGAACGGTGTTCGCGTCAAGTAGAGTTCCCGGCGAACCCCGGATCAGGAGGCGAACGAAGTGAGCAGGCCCCGGCGTCGCGCCGAGAAACCCGTGCTGTCCCAGGAGCTCGTGGTGCAGACGGCTCTGGACCTCCTCGCCCGCGAAGGGCTGGAGGCGGTGAGCATGCGGTGTGTGGCCAAGGCGCTGGAGACCGGCCCGGCGTCGCTCTACGCCCATGTGGCGAACAAGGAAGAGCTCCACGAGCTGATGGTCGACCACGTCCTCGCCTTCGGCCCGTTCCCCGAACCCGACCCGGATCACTGGGTCGAACAGGCGAAGGATCTGCTGCGCGACAACGTGCGCGCGCTGACGTCGGTCCCCGGGATCGCCAAGATCGCGTGGGCCATCCCCGTCCCGGTCGGCGCGAACGCCCTTCAGCAGGCCGAAGCGATGCTCGCGGTCCTGCGCGCGGGCGGTCTCGATCTCAAGCGGGCACTGTTCGCCGCCGACGCCCTATGGCTCTACGCCAAGGCTTTCGCCTACGAAGGCGCCGGCTGGCAACACGGCGACATCGACCTCGCCGAGCAGGAACAGCGCGGCAAGCGGATGGTCGAGTACATGACGTCCTTCCCGCCCGGCGCCTTCCCGAACCTGCTGGGCGCGGGCGAGTACTTCACCGCGGAGACCGCGCAGGAGCGGTTCGAGTTCGCCATCGACCTCTTCCTGCGCGGCTTGGCCTCCGCCGCCTCGTGAGGCTCAGAGCAGCGCGACCGCGGCCGCGTACTGCGGCACCAGACGCGCCCCCAGCGAGGCCTTCATCTCGGACATCTTCTTGCCGAACACCACCTGCGGCCGCCCGGCTTCGAGCGCCCAGCGCACCGCTTCGCCGTAGAAGTGGAAGTAAAGATCGGGCCGTCCGCCGAGTTCCCGCGGCAGCGCCGCCCAGTGCCGGGCGATCGGCAGCGTCGGATGGTCGAGCAGGGTCGCGACGGCGACCGCCCGGCCGGTGGCGGTCTCGCGGTACTCGATGACGTGCACGTCCGGTTGCCGCAGCAGTCTGCCGAGATGGCCCACGAACGCCGGCAGCGGCACGATCGGCACATCGTGGTGTTTGGTTTCGTTGTGCCGCAGCAGTTCCGCGATCTCGACGGGATCGGCCCCGGCGCCCGGGCGCACGCGCACCGTGAGCGACGGATCGGCGTCGAAGGTGCGGAAGATCTTGCGCAGGTTCTGTTTGCGTTTCCTGGCCAGCGAGTGCATCCAGTCGTCCCGGCTCGAGAACGGCGTGACGTCGAGGACGGCGACGTCCTCCGTGCGGCGCACCATCTTCGGCCCGCCGCGGACACTGTCCACTCCGGACTCGCCGACCTGGCGCACCAGCAGCGCGCGCAGGCCGAACCCGAGTTCCTCGCGCATGGCCGGGACGAAGGTGTCCAGCAGCCTGCCGACGCCGCCGTCTTCGTCCTCGCCGTCGAACCACCAGCCCGGCATCGCTCCCGCGCCCGGGGAGCGGACGTCGAGCCCGCCGAGCCGCCCCCGTCCCGCCGTGCGGGCGAACCGGTGCCTCCGGGTGAGCCCGGTGACCCACGCCGAGCTGACCACGCCCCGCGGTTCGCCGTCTTCGAGCAGGACCGTGACCGGCTGTTCGGTGCGCGCCGCCCACGCCTGGGCGGTGAGCACCTCCCAGCTCCAGTCCGCGCGCAGCCCCGCCTTGCCCCGCAACGACTTCCAGTACGCGGGCTCCGGGTCTCGGCGGGGGTCCAGCACCTCGATCACCATCGCGTCACCGGTCTCGGCACGATGACCCCGAGCAGCGGGACCGGCTGGAAACCGAGCGTCGCCTTGAGATCGGTCAGGCCCCGGCCCATCGACAGGGATTTCCGGTTGCCCTCGATCATGTAGCGCACGTTCCGGACGACCGCCTCGAAGTAGAGGTGCTTCGGGCGTCCCTCCTCCGGGGCGAGCGCGGCCCAATGCTGGTGCAGCGGCGCGACGGGGTGGTCGAGCACGTTCGTGAACGCGAGCAGCCTGCCTTCGCCGTCGTGGTAGGTCGAGGTGATGACATCCGGCCTGCGCACGAGTTCACCGAGGTATTCGGCGGTGACCGGACCGCGCCGGTCGAATTTCACCCTCCCCATCCGCTCGCGGTGCTCCCGCAGCATGGTGGCCAGTTCCAGCGCGTCGAGGTCGGTGCGGGCGGCTTCGGTGCGGACCACGACGTCCGGGTCGGCGGCGATCTTCTTCGACTGGCCGCGCAGGCTCAGCCGCCTGCTGCGGCGCAGGGACGCCAGCCAGCCGTCGACGTCGACGAACCGGTTCTCCAGCACCGACGTCGGCATCGTGTCGCGAACGGGCCTGCCCCGTCCGGTCAGCATGTCGAGCGACTCCGGCGGGACGGTGCGGTAGACGACGCCGAGGCAGCCCGGCCCGGTGAAGCGGCCGACGGCCCGCTCGAACCGGCGCATGATCTCCCGCCGGTCGGCCGCGTCGAGGCCGTCGGCGAACAACCACGGCGGGTATCCGGAAAGCCACGCGTGCTGCACCTCGACCCAGCGCGGACCCAGCCGCGCGATACCGCGCACGGCACCGGGACCCGCCGGGGAGATCGGGGCGCACAGCATCGCCAGCACCGCGGCGACGATCTCGCCGCCGTCGCTGATCACGGTGAGCGCGGTGGGGCTCGGCGAAAAGCGGGACTCCACCCGCAGCAACCCGTAGTCCCACGGGACCGGGGCCTGCTGCGCGTCGAGGAAACCGGCCCAGCCCTCGGGTTCCGGATCGGTCCGCGGGTCGAGCACCCGCACGTCCCAGGTCATCGGCCCAGCACCGGTCTCGGTACGGCGACCGACACCAGGGACCTGGTGCCGAAGCCGAGCGGGGTCTTGTTCTCCAGCATCGCCCGGCCCGCGGTCAGTTCGGGGCGCCGATGCGTGATCATGTGCTCCACTCCCCTGGCGTAGAAGTCGACATAGAGCCCTTTCCGTCCGCCTGCCGCGCTCGGCGGCGCGGCCCACTGGTGCAGCGCGCATCCGTCGTCGGCGTCGAACAACGTGCCGAAACCCAGCAGCCGTCCGGATCCGTCACGGTAGGTACGGGTGACGACGTCCGGGCGGCGGATCAACGCGTCCAGATAGGACGGTGCGATCGGGCTCCGGGTGTCCATGTGCAACCCGCCGAACCGCGACCGCTGCCCGCCTGCCCAGGCCCGGTCGTCCTGCCTGCGCCGGTGGGCGTTGAGCAGGACGGCGAGCTCGTGGCAGTCCAGATCCCGGCGGGCGGTGGCCGCCTCGGTGCGCAGGTCCCCGTCTTCCCGCAGTTCGCGCAGTGTCTTCCGGGTCTCGTCGTCGAGCGTTCGTTCCCAATCGTCCACAGTGGAGTAGTCGTTGGTCAGGACAGCGGCCGGGTCGATCTCCCGGGACATCCGGCCCGGGCCGTCGAGCGCCGGGAGGAGCTCCGGATTCATCGCCCGGTAGATCAGGCCCAGCAGTCCCGGGCCGAGGTGGGCGCACAGTGCCCGTTCGAACCGGCGCACCACTTCCCGCCGCTCGGCCTCGTCGAGCCGCTCGTCGAGCACCCCGGCGGGATAGCCGCTGAGCTGCCAGAGGTAGGCCTCGGCCCAGCGCGGGCGGAACCGTCCACCGAGGACGGACAACGGCGCGAAATCGCCCGCCCGCCAGCTCCGGCACACCATCACGGTGAACGCGCCGACGATCGTCCCGTTCCGGCGCAGCACCGCGAGCACCGCGGGGTTCTTCGCCATCCAGGCTTCCCGGCGCAGGACGTCGTACTCCCAGACCGGCCACAGCTTCGCCCGCCGCTGGAAACCACTCCAGCCCTCGGGTTCGGCCGCGGTCCTCGGATCGAGCACCTCGGCCTCGAACACGGTGCTTCTCGCCGCCACCTTCATCGTCACCATCCCAGTACCGGTCTCGGCACGGCCGCGGCGTACACCGGGCGCGCCCGGAAACCCAGCGTGGCCTTGAGTTCGGGTAGTCCGCGCCCGGCGGTGAGCTCCTTGACCCCGCGCCGCGTGGCGTACCGCATGGCGTGGATGTAGGAGTCGAACAGCAGCCCCCGCCGCCCGCCTTCGTCCACCGGCAAGGTGCCCCAATGCTGTTTCGCCGGGCTGTCCGGATGATCGAGCAACGTGTTCACCGCGAGCAGCCTGCCGTCCGCGCCGGTGTAGGTCAGCGTGTGCACGTCCGGCCGCCGCAGGAACCGGTGCAGGAACGCGGCGGAAGGCGGCGTCCTGGTGTCGAGCGGGAGCTTGCCGTGCCGGTCACGATGCCCCTGGATGAGGGTCGCGACCTCGGCGCTGTCGAGGTCTTCCCGGCCGGCACCACCGACGACCACCACACCGGGATCGTCGGCGATCCGGCGCCGCTGCCGTCGCAGCCCGCCCCGCCGCGACTTGGGCAGCGAGGCGATCCATTCGTCTTCCGAAGCGAAGCGGTTTTCCAGCACGGCCACGGAATCGACGGCCTTCACCAGCCGCCCGCGGCCCTGGAGGTCGTGCGCGAGGTCCTGCCCCAACGCCCGGTACAGCACTCCGAGCAGGCCGGGGCCGAGCCTCCGGCGCAGGGATCGTTCGAAGTCCCGGATCAGCGGACGACGGTCGGCGGCGGTGACCTCCGGTGCGAACGCGAGCCCCGGGTAGCCGCTCAGCCAGGGCTGGCACACCTCGGCCCAGAACGGGCGCAGCAACCGGTGTCCCGGTGTCGGCGCGAAGCGGTATCGCAGCCGGGGACGGCACACCAGCACCGAAAACGCCGCGACGATCCTGGCACCGTCCGAGACGGTGGCGAGCACCGGCGGGTTCCGCGCGGTCCAGGCGTCGAGCCCCATCACGTCGTAGTCCCACACCGGATGCAGGCGGGCGGCGCGGGAGAACTCCGGCCAGCCGACGGGAACGGGATCGGTGCGGGGATCGTGGAAACCCGTCTTCACGTGAGCACGACCGGCGTCCCGTGTCGCGGGCACGGCGCGATCTCACCACGGACGCCGCCGGCCGGGAGCACGTCCACGAACCGCGGGGAATCCTGGCGCAGCAGCGTGAACGCGAGCCCGCCCGTCGTCGGGCGCGCGTAGACACGCGGCCAGTCGAGATGCCAGCGGCCGCATTCCTCGATCGCGCCCAGATAACCGAGCGCCGGATCGTGGAGCACCCCATACGGCCCGGAGTCCATTGTGTCCAGTTCCCGTCGCGGTACGGATTCGACCCGGTACGCACGGTCTTCGGGCAAGGCGGCGGCGAAGACGGCCAGCTGCTTGTCGTCGCCGACCGCGAGCACGCGACGGCCGCGGCGAAGCGCGGAGGACACCTCCGCCAGCACGCCCGGCGCCGGGACGTCGGGATCCACCACACAGCAACGAACCCCGCGCGGCAGGTCCGACGGCGGCCGCACCCCGTCCCCGCCGAGCACCACGACCAGTGCGTCACCGCTCACCGAGCGTGCCTTACGCAGCACGGGACCCAGGCCCCGGCTCGGTTCGATCCGTTGCGTGCCACCGGCGAGCGGAACCAGATCGACGATCTTGTGCACCGCTTCGGCCAGTGGCGCCGCGCCCGAATCCGTCCCGGTGCGACCGGGCACCAGCACGGGATCCGTTCTGCCGTCCAGAGCCCAGCGTTCCCGGTAGAACGGCACCGTCGCGAAGGCCGACCGCACCGACCGCCGGTAGGCGGCCCGCCAGGCAGCATTCACCCCCACAGTCCACATGGCGCGCAAGCCTGCGTCATCACCGGCGGTTTGGGAATACCCCGCGTCGGATTCATCCGGTTTTCGCCCGACTTCCCACCTTTTCGACTGAGCTGAAAGGACGAACTTGCGGATTCCCCTAGCGGCAGCAAAGCGAGTCTGCCTATAACACGGGAACTTTCGATCCGGCACGACCTGCCGGACGCCTGGGGCCAAGGGGACTCATGAACCGTGAAAACACAACGCGTGACGCTACGAACACAATAGCGCACTCATCGCAGGGATTCGACAGATGAGCTGGTCGACCCCCGGCCCGGCGGAAAGTGGACTCACCGTAGTCGTCCCGTGCTTCAACGAAGTCGACAACGTCGAGCCCTCCTATCGGGAGATCGTCGCCGAGTTGGGAAATCTCCCCCTCGAACTGCTCTATGTGGACGATGGGAGCACGGACGGGACCCTGGACGTCATCCGGGCGCTCGCGCATACCGACCCCCGGGTGCGCTATCTGTCCTTCACCAGGAACTTCGGCTTCGAAGCGGCCTTTTCCGCCGGTTACCGGTACGCCGGGAAACCGTGGCTCCTGCACATGGACGCCGATCAACAGTTCCCGGCCTCCGAGGTGGGGAAATTGATCATGGCCGCCGAAGCGGGCAACGACGCCGTTTTCGGTGTTCGCACCAATAGGCAAGATCCCTTACTAAGACGCTGGGGAACCGCCGCGTTCCATTTCGTCGGCCGCCGCGTCCTGCGCATCGAGATCCCGCCCGGCGCGACGGCGTTCCGCCTGGTGCGCACGGAGCTCGCGCGCAAGATCGTCGATCTCCGGCTGGGCACCCCGTACTTCCTCGCCACCGTGCCGAGGCTGACCAGCCGCTACACCACCGTCCAGGTGGCACACCGGGCCCGCGAACGCGGTGAGTCCAAAGTGGGCTTCGGTTTCCTTTCCTCGCACGCCATCGAGTTGTTCGTCGGCTTCACCCGGCGGCTGACGACGATGGCCTCGACCGCGGCGGTGCTGGCCGCCGGGATCTCGGTGCTCGCCGGGATCGCGGCCGCCACCGGGCTGCTCGGGCTGACCGCCGCTTCGGCGCTGACGTTCGTCATGTTCTCCGTACTGCTGACCGTGCTCGCGTTGTCCGTCCGCTACCTGGTCGTGGTCGGCGCGGGGCAGGCGCGGCCACGGCAGTTCTACATCAGGGAAGCCAGCTTCCCGGTCGACGAGGACGACCGGCTCTACTCCTCGGCCACGGCCGAGATCCATCCTGGGGAAAGGCAAGCGGGAGTGAAGAACACCGAAGACACGGCGGCGGTACGGAGCCTGGTGATCCTGGGCGGCGCCGACGGTTCGGTCAGCACGTACCACCGGGCGCGGGAACTCGGTTTCCGCACCATCTGCGTCGACGTCCGCGCGAGCGCGCCCGCGGTGGCACTGGCCGACGAGTTCGTCCAGGTCAGCGTCCGCGCGCCGGAACAGATCGCGGCGGCACTCGAGGGACGGGACGACATCGCCGGGGTGCTCTGCCCGGCCAGCGACGTCGGGCTGCCCGCGCTCGCCTGGCTCACCCGGCACTGGAACCTGCCCGACCCGTTGCCCGAAGCCGCCGTCGCCGCGTCCGTCGACAAGTCCGTCTTCCGCGAACTCTGTGACCGGCTGCGTCTGCCGACCTATCGCAGCGTCGGCGGGAAGCCCGGCCCGGACCTCGCGCTCGCCGCGCAGCAGCTGCGGTTCCCGACGCTGGTGAAGCCGGTCGACTCCTCCGGCAGCCGCGGTGTCGTCTCCTGCGCGAGCCCCGGCGGCCTCACCACCGCGTTCTCCGACTCCCTCGCGTTCTCGCCGTCGGGCAAGCTGGTCGTCGAGGAGCACCTCGACGGCTCGCACTACACGATCGAAGCACTCGCGGTCGACGGCCGGATCGTGTTCCACGCGGTCACCCGGCGCACGCTGACACCGCCGCCGTTCTTCGTGACGGCGTCGCATCTGCTGCCCGCCGGACTGCCGCCGGTGGTCGACCGCGCGCTCCCGGTGATGCTGGCCGCGTTGTGCGCCGAACTCGGTTACCGCACCGGGCCGCTCACCCTCGACGCCGTCCTGGGCCGTGACGGGAAGTTCTATCTCATCGAGATGGGCGCCCGGATGGGCGGGAACGGCCTGGCCGAGGCGATCGAGCACAGCACCGGCGTCGACCTGATCGCCGCGGGGATCGCCGCCGCGACCGGCGGCGAGGTCGTGCTCTCCCCGCGCGACCCGCGCCCGACGCTCATCCACATCCTCGCCTCCGACCGCGGCGGCCGGATCGTGCGCATCGAGGGCGTCGACGAGGTCCGCGCCATGCCCGCGGTGCACAACCTGGAGCTGTTCGCGGAAGAGGACACCTACGTCAAACCGTACGAGCAGGCCGGTTACAAGATGGGGTACGCCGTGCTTTCGGCGCCGACCGTGCCCGACGTGCTCGCGGCGGAGGACGAACTGCGCGGCACGCTGAAGTTCCTGCTCGACGAGCAGGGTGCGGCGGTACCGCTCCCTTGACCGGCACTTCGCTCACCGGCGCCGGCACCGCGTCCATCGCGGCGCCGAAGCCGTCCATGGTGCTCCGGCTGCTCGCCGGTCGTGGCGTGTTCCGGCTGGCGATCCAGGCGATGGGCCTGGTGCTGGTCACCGCCTGGGGCGCGCACGACTACGGCCGGTTCGCCACCGCGCTCGGGCTGATGACGTGGCTCAACTTCGTGCCGTCGGCGGCGGAGAAGTCGGCGTTGAAATGCCTGCCGCGCCTGCGGATGACGCGGGACGCGGTCGCCGCGCTGGCCGTCCGCGTCGCCGTCGTCCCGGTGCTGGTGGTGCTGGCGGCGATGGCGGTCGCGCTGATCGTCGCACCGGATTCGGACGCCGCGCTGTACCTGACGGCCGCGGGCTGGTCGATCTCCGGCGGTCTGCTGATGACCGTCTCGGGCCTGCACCGCTTCACCGGAAAGTCCACTTTGGACGCTCTGGCGTTCACCGCGGGCGCGCTGGTGGTCGGCGCCGTGACAGTGGGCACGTGGTTCGTCCGCTGGTCACCGTTGACGCATCTCGGCCTGTTGCTCGGCGGGATCCTGGTCATCCTCGGCTTCTCCGCGGCGATGCTGCCGAAGAAATGGCTGCGGGTGGAAAGGATCGACGGACACCGGCTCCTGCCCGCCTTCGGCCGGACCACCGTGCTGCTCGGGCTGACCGAAGTGCTGGACGTCCTCGCGACGTCGACGGTGTTCGGCGTGCTGGCGCTGGCCGGGCGGACCGTCGACAGTGGACCGTTCTACGTCGCCCTGCTGGCCAGCAGCGCGTTCTGTTCGCTGCTGTTCTATCAGCTTCGCGTGCACCAGCCGGCGATTTCGGCGCGGCTGCGCGGCAGTGGGGCGGCGGCGGGCCGATCCCGCGCGGTCGACCTGCTGAAACTGGTCGAACGGGGTGCGCTCGCGTTCCTCGTCCTGGCGGGGATCGCCCTCGCGATCCCGGCGGCCCGCGCGGTGCTGACCGCCGAAGACACCGTCGGCGCATACGTGGTCCTCGGCGTCTTCGTCCTGGTCGAAACGGTGCTGTTCGCCGTCCGGCTCTACGCGGGCTTCCTGATCGAAAACACCAACAGCAAGGTCCTCACGCTCACGGCGTCGGCCTCGATCGCCGGGCTGATCGCCACCCCGCTGGCCGCCGCCGCGCTCGTCCCGGCGATGGGACCGGTCGGCGGATTCGCCGCCCTCGTCTTCGCCATCGGTGTCCGGGCGACCGTCCTCCGTCGGCTGCTGCGCCGCCACCACCCCGAACTCTGAACGTCGCACTGGAGAAGGAACATGTACGTACTGGGAATCAGCAGGGTCCACGACTCGGCGGCCGCGCTCGTGCGCGACGGCGAGATCATCGCTTTCGCCGAAGAGGAACGCTTCACCCGCAAGAAGCACGACGGGGACTTCCCCGCCGAGGCGATCAAGTTCTGCCTGGAGCGCGGCGGGATCACCCTCGCCGACGTCGACCACGTCGCCTACTACTGGCAGCGCTGGCGTGAAGGCATCCACGCGGCGAAGGTGTTCGCGAAGTACTTCCCGGCCACGCTGGAGGTGTTCCGCAACCAGAACGGCGACGAGGGCGGCTCGTCGGCTGGCATGGTGGAGACGTTCAAAACCGGTGGCGGCAAAGGGGTCGACGACTACCACGTCGGCGGCGCGGTGCTCGCGCACATCAAGCGGTCCTTCACCCTCGAACGCGACGTGAAGGAGGCCGTGGGCTGGACCGGCCCGACGAAGTTCAAGACGCATCTGGTCGACCACCACAAGGCGCACGCCGCCAGCGGCTACTTCATCTCGCCGTGGGAAGAGTCGGCGGTGCTCACCTTCGACGGCATCGGCAGCGACGGCACCGCGACCTATCTGGGCCACGGCAAGGGAAACCGGATCATCGACATCCGGCGGATCAAGTTCCCGCACTCGCTCGGCGCGATGTACGCGGGTGTCACCGGCTATCTGGGCTTCTACCCCACCCGTGACGAAGGCAAGATCATGGGGCTGGCCCCGCTCGGGAACGACACCTACGTCGACGCGTTCAAGCAGCTGATCCACCTCGACGACGACGGCGGGTACGAGCTTGACCTGAGCTTCTTCGGGCACCACCGCACCGGCAAGCACGTGATGGCGAAGAAGTTCACCGACCTGTTCGGCCCGGCGAGGCCCAAGACCCGGGTCACCGCGGAGAACCCGGTGCCGCAGCACTACTGCGACATCGCCTACGCGCTGCAGGTCACCCTGGAGGAGGCCGGGCTGCACATCGCGCGCTGGCTGCAACGGGAGACTGGGTCGCGGCGGCTGTCCGTCGCGGGCGGCGTCGCGCTGAACAGCGTGATGAACGGACGGATCCTGCTGGAAACGCCGTTCGAGGACTTCTTCGCCCAGCCCGCGGCGGCCGACGACGGCTGCGCGCTCGGTTCGGCGCTGGAGGTTTCGGTCGGCAAGTACGGCAAGCCCCGTCCTCGCGACGGCTTCACCTACACCGGCCCGGACTACACCGAGGCGGAGATGGAACTCGCGCTGCAGGACGCCGGGGTCCGCTACACCAAGGTCGACGACATCGCCGCGCACACGGCGAAGAAGATCTCCGAGGGCAAGATCGTCGGCTGGGTGCAGGGCAGGATGGAATGCGGGCCGCGCGCGCTCGGCAACCGTTCGCTGGTGGCCGACCCGCGCGACCCCGACTCGAAGACGCGGATGAACGAGAAGGTCAAGCACCGCGAGGCGTTCCGGCCGTTCGCGCCCTCGTGCCTCGCCGAACGCGCGGGCGACTGGTTCGTCAGCGACTACCCGTCGCCGGTCATGCTGCTGGTGTTCGACGTCCTGCCGGACAAACGCGACGAGGTTCCGGCCATCACCCACGTCGACGGGACGGCCCGCGTGCAGACGGTGACCGAATCGGACAACCCGTTGTACTACCGGATGATCAGCGAGTTCGAGAAGCTCACCGGCGTGCCGATGGTGGTCAACACCTCGTTCAACGACAACAACGAACCGATCGTCGCCAGCCCGGCCGACGCGGTGGCCTGCTACCTGAAGACCGACGTCGACGCCCTCGCCCTCGGGCCGTTCTGGGCAGAGAAGGACGACCTGTGACCGCCACCCTGCCCGAAACCGACGGCTGGATCCCCGCGCTCTACCGGCGGCGCAAATGGCTGTGGCTGGTGGCCGCCGTCCCGGCCGTGGTGACCGCACTGCTGATCATGGTGATCCTGCCGCCGGACCAGACACTGGACAACGTCGCGGACTGGGCGTTCAAACTGTGCCCGTTCGTCTTCGCGGTCGTTACGGTGGCGCTCTTCCCCCGCACCAAATGGGGCCCGGCGCTGATCGTGCTCGCGGTGTTCGTCTACATGTCCTATTTGGACACCGAGCTGATCATGCGGATCCAGGCGTTCGCCAGGAACGCCGCCACCGACGAGGACGCCTTCCAGCCGGTGTACCAGTTCGAGCTGTTCATCGTGACGTTCATCGTCCTGTTCGGGCTGATGGCGTACCGGCTGGGCGGCGGCCGGACGGCGAACGTGCTCAAGGCCGGTGTCGCGTCGATCCTCGTGGTGATCTCGGGCGCGAACGACCTGACCTTCTGGGCGCTCAACGACGTCTGGTCCGCCGGGACGAAACCGACCGAGCTCAAATGGGCCTCGCATATGATCGTGTTCCTCGGCGGACCGCCGAGTGTCCCGGTCGCGGTGCTGTTCATGCTGGTGCACCTGGTGCTGGCGGCGATCGTGGTGGCGCTGCCGGTGGGCCGATGGGTCGACCGGGCCCTGGGGCTCGCTTCCACCTCGCGCGAGGCATAAGTCTCGCCGGCACGTGTCGCGAAAGCCACTTTCAGGACGTTGAATGTCTCGAAAGTGGCTTTCGCGACACGCCTGCCAACAAGCCACGTCCTCGCCAGGACTTACGCAGCGAAAACGGTGTTGCGAGGAGAAATGGTGCTGCGAAAGCCGCTTTCGCAACCTTCAACGTTGCGAAAGTGGCTTTCGCAACGCACTCTCCAGGTCGACCGGGCCCTGGGGCTCAGGTGAGCCGGCGCACCAGCCCGTCGGCCAGCAACCGGCCGCGGTCGGTCAGCACCGCACGGCCCTGACCGTCCAAAGCGGACTGTTCCAGCAATCCCTCGGCGGCGGCGGCGCGGGCTTCGGCCCGGCCGTCGTCGTCGAGCGCGTCGAGCGGGAGCCCTTCGGACAGCCGGAGTTCCAGCATCACGCGTTCGAGATGCCGGTCTTCGCCGGTCAGCAGTTCACGGCCCGCGGCAGGTGATTCACCGGCCGCGAGGGACGCGGCGTAGCGGGCCGGATGCTTGACGTTCCACCAGCGGACGCCGCCGACGTGGCTGTGCGCGCCCGGCCCGGCGCCCCACCAGTCGCCGCCGCGCCAGTAGCCGATGTTGTGCCGGCAGCGGGCTTCCTCCGAGGTCGCCCAGTTGGACACCTCGTACCAGCGCAACCCCGCCGAGGCGAGGACGCGGTCGATCATCTCGTAGTCGGCGGCCAGCACGTCGTCGTCCGGCGCGGGCAGTTCGCCGCGGCGGATGCGGCGGGCGAGCGCGGTGCCCTCCTCGACGATCAGCGCGTACGCCGAGACGTGGTCGACACCGGCGGCCAGCACCGCGTCGAGCGAAGCCTGGAGATCCTCGATCCGCTCCCCCGGCGTGCCGTAGATGACGTCGAGGTTGACGTGGTCGAATCCGGCGGCACGCGCTTCCTCCGCGGCCGCGACCGGACGGCCGGCGGTGTGTACGCGGTCGAGGATCTTCAGCACGTGCTGCGCGGCCGATTGCATCCCGAGGGAGATCCGGTTGTATCCGGCGTCACGGATGCCCGCGAAGAACTCGGGCGACGTGGACTCCGGATTGGACTCGGTCGTCACCTCCGCGTCCGGCGCGAGCCCGAAGACGTCGCGAACGGCGTCGAGGACGCTTCGCAGCCCGTCGGCTCCGAGAAGGGACGGAGTGCCGCCGCCGACGAAGACGGTGTCGACCGCGGGCGGCGCCTTCAGCACACGCGCGGCCAGGTCGAACTCGCGCTTGAGGCCTTCGAGCCACGACTGCGGCGACGAATCGCTGTCCAGCTCTCCGGCGGTGTAGGTGTTGAAGTCGCAGTAGCCGCACCGGGTCGCGCAGAACGGGACGTGCACGTAGACGCCGAACGGTCGCGTGCCGAGCCCTTCCAGCGCGCTCTCGGGGAGCGCGGATTCGACGGGCGTGGTGGTTTCGGGCAGCAACGCGGGCACACCCCAGTGTCCCCCACGCCGTGAAGGCCTCCTTCCCGGGGGAAAGAGGCCTTCACGGAACGCGTCATCGGTCGGCGATGCGCACCTTGGCCGAGGTCGACCGGGTGCCGTCGTCGAACCGCACCCAGACGAGGGTCTCCATGTTCAGCGAGTAGTCGTTGACCACGTGGTCGACCGACCAGTCGCCGTGCTCGTCCGTGACGGCGTCGCGGGTCATGGCGACCTCGACCAGCACCGTATGGGAGACGTGTCCCCGGGCACCCGGCGAACAGCCGACCGCCTCGAACCGGTACGAGTCGCCCTTGTGCAGCACCGCCCCTTCCTCGGGCGAGACCAGCCTGCAGCCCTGCTGAGCCCCGGAAGCGGTACCCGGGATCAGCAGGGACGCCAGCACCATCGCGGCGACCACCCATCGGCGCATGCGCAACTCCTCCGTCCTCTGTGGATCGGAGACCGAAGCTAGCGCCGACGGCGTCCCCGCGCGGCCCCACTCACCCGAAGCGGTACTAAGCCAGCCCGTTAGCGGCCAGCCACTCCGCGGACGGCGGGATGGCCTCGATGATGTCGATCAGGAAGCCGTTCAGGTCCTCGATGTAGAAGTGCCGCTGGCCGAACTCCTCGTCGACGAGTTCCGTCACGATCTTGACCCCCTCCCCGCGCAGGCGCTCGTACTCGCCCGCGGCGTCTTCGACCATGAGCCCGACCATCGATCCGGCCGCTTCCTGCGCCCGCCAGGGCTCCGGGGTGGACTTGTGCCCCCGCTTCACGAAGCTCATCTCATAACCCGGCGCGCCGACGTTGAGGCTGGAGAACCAGTCCAGCTCGATCGTCACCGTCAACCCCAGGTGCCGCTTCCACCAGGCGGTGGTCTCGGCGATGTCCTCGACGACCACGCAGGCGCCGAAACCGTTGAGTTGCATCCGGTGTTCCTCCCAGTTCTAACCACTTGATGCGTAGTACTATAGACATAGTGGTTTGACTTAGGCAAGGAGAATGTCCCGATGCGACAGAACCCGGAGCGCCGGACCGCGCTCACCGACGCCGCCATCACCGTCCTCGCCCGCGAGGGCGCACGCGGGCTCACCTATCGCGCCGTGGACGTCGAGGCGGACGTGCCGCCGGGGACGACGTCCAACTACTTCCGCAATCGGGACCAGTTGCTCGGCGAGGTCGGCGTCCGGGTGCAGGAGCGGCTGTCGGCACCGGCCGAGGTGATGGCGAACCCGCAGGCCGAGTCGCCCTCCCATGACCGGGTCGGCGTCCTGCTCGGCGAACTCATGGGACGGCTGACCGGTCACCGGGAGCCTTATCTCGCCTTGCTCGAACTCCGGCTCGAAGCCACCCGGCGCCCGGATCTTTCGGCCGAGCTGACCAAGACCGTCCGCGAAGGCATCGACATGAGCGTCGACTGGCACGTCGCGGCGGGCATGCCGGGCGGGCGCGCCGAAGTACTGCTGATGTACCTCGCGCTGACCGGACTCACCGTCGAGCGGCTCACGCTGCCGGAGGTGCTCGCGGACGTCACCGACGAGGAGGTCATCCGGATCATCGTGGACCGCGTCCTGCCCTCTTGAGTCGTGCGCGTTCTGCGTCACAATGCTGGGCCGCGAAGCCGGGCTTGACCGGCGAAGCACGCCCTTGACCAGGCAAAACAGTCGCCTTCGGACACTGTTCCCAGTATTCGGACCGGCCTAGACCACATAGTGGGCGCGTGGCACGCTGAATGAATGACCCGCGCCGGAATCAGCCTCGTGGCACGCCGCCACGTGGACCTCCGTCGTGTGGCGAGCGCGCTCTGTGCGACGAACCGCTGACTCCCCGCCACCACCACGATCAGCCGGAGGATTCCCATGTCGTCGCCCACGCGCGAGACCCCTGCCCGCACGCCCCGGGTCAAACAGAAACGGGGCGAGGGACAGTGGGCACTGGGGTATCGCGAGCCGTTGAACCCCAACGAGCGGTCCAAGAAGGACGACAACCCGCTCAACGTCCGGGCGCGGATCGAGAACATCTACGCCCGCGGCGGTTTCGATTCGATCGACCCGGGTGACCTCCGCGGCCGGTTCCGCTGGTTCGGTCTCTACACCCAGCGCAAGCCGGGGATCGACGGCGGCCGTACCGCGACGCTGGAGCCCGAAGAGCTCGACGACCGCTACTTCATGCTGCGGGTGCGGCTCGACGGCGGCGCGCTGACCACCGAGCAGCTGGCCGTGCTCGCGGAGATCTCGCAGACCCACGCCCGCGACACCGCCGACATCACCGACCGGCAGAACATCCAGTACCACTGGATCCAGATCGAGGACGTCCCCACGATCTGGTCGAAGCTCGAGAACGCCGGGATGACCACGATGGAGGCGTGCGGCGACAGCCCGCGCGTCATCCTGGGCTCCCCCGTCGCCGGTATCGCGGCCGACGAGATCATCGACGGCACCCCCGCGATCGACGAGATCAAACGCCGCTACATCGGCGACCCGCGCTACTCGAACCTGCCGCGCAAGTTCAAGACCGCGGTCTCCGGGCAGCAGGACGTCGCGCACGAGATCAACGACGTCGCCTTCGTCGGTGTGAACCACCCCGAGCACGGCCCCGGCTTCGACGTCTGGGTCGGCGGCGGCCTGTCCACCAACCCGATGATCGGGCAGCGTCTCGGCGCCTGGGTCCCGCTCGACGAGGTCCCGGACGTCTGGGAAGGCGTGATCAGTGTCTTCCGCGACTACGGCTACCGGCGGCTGCGCGCCCGTGCGCGGATCAAGTTCCTGGTGAAGGACTGGGGCGTCGCGAAGTTCCGCCAGGTGCTGGAAGACGAGTACCTCAAGCGCAAGCTGACCGACGGCCCGGCGCCCGAGGTGCCCGCCACCCAGATCGACCACGTCGGCGTGCACCCGCAGATCGACGGCCGGTTCTACGTCGGCGCCGCGCCGGTCGCGGGCCGCGTCTCCGGCTCCACCCTGCTGGCGGTCGCCAAGGCCGCCGAGCGGGCCGGGTCGAACCGCGTCCGCCTCACCCCGCACCAGAAACTCGTGGTCCTCGACGTCCCCGAGGCCGAGGTGAACGGGCTGAAGTCCGAACTGGCCGATCTCGGCCTGCAGACCGAGCCCTCGCCGTGGCGGCGCGGGATCATGGCCTGCACGGGCCTGGAATTCTGCAAACTCGCGATCGTCGAGACGAAGGCCCGCGCGATCGAACTGGTCACCGACCTGGAGAAGCGTCTCGCCGACATCCAGGCCGAGATCGAGAACCCGGTGACCGTGCACCTCAACGGCTGCCCCAACTCCTGCGCCCGGATCCAGACCGCCGACATCGGGCTCAAGGGCCAGATCGTCACCGACGAGGACGGCAAGCAGGTCGAAGGCTTCCAGGTGCACCTCGGCGGCGGGCTCGGCCTGGACGCCGGATTCGGCCGGAAACTGCGCGGGCACAAGGTGACCGCGGCGGAGCTGACCGCGTACGTCGAGCGGGTCGTGCGGGCGTACCTCGCCGGCCGCGAACCCGGCGAGCGGTTCGCCCAGTGGGTCCTGCGGGCCGACGAAGGCGTCTTGCAATGACCGAACGCGCGACCCCGTACTACTGCCCTTTCTGTGGCGATGAAGACCTCCGGCCGGAGGAAGGCGGCTCGTGGCTGTGCTCGGGCTGCCGCCGGGTCTTCACCGTGAAGTTCCTCGGACTGTCCTTTCCGGAGGTGTCGCAAGGATGACCGCCACTGCCGACTACAAGACACTCGCCGAACGAGCCTCGAAGGAACTCGCGGAGGCCACCGCGACCGAAGCCCTGCGCTGGACCGCGGAGACCTTCGGCGACGACTTCATCGTCGCGTCGAACATGCAGGACGCCGTCCTGATCGATCTGGCCACCCAGGTCAAACCCGACGTCGACGTGCTGTTCCTGCAGACCGGCTACCACTTCCCGGAGACCATCGGCACCCGTGACGCGGTGCAGGCGGTGTACCCGGGCGTGCGGATCGTCAACGCCGAAGCCGAACAGAGCGTCGCCGAACAGGACGCGGAGTACGGACCGAAACTGCACGAACGCGACCCGAACCAGTGCTGCCACCTGCGCAAGGTGGTACCGCTGCGGAAGACGCTCGCGAAGTACTCGGCGTGGGTGACCGGCGTCCGCCGCGTCGACGCGCCGACCCGCGCGAACACCCCCATCGTCACCTGGGACGACCGCAACGGGCTGGTGAAGATCAACCCGATCGCGCCGTGGTCCGACGACGAGTTCAACGGCTACATCAGCGAACACGGGATCCTCGAGAACCCGTTGGTGTCCATCGGTTATCTGTCGATCGGCTGCGCGCCGTGCACCGCGAAGGTCGCTCCGGGTCAGGACCCGCGCAGCGGCCGCTGGGCCGGGCAGGGCAAGACCGAATGCGGCCTGCACGGGTGAGAAGGGACGAAATGACCACGCTCGAACCGGCCGCTGACGCCGCCCAGGACAACCTGGCGGCGCTGGAATCCGAGGCCATCCACATCTTCCGCGAGGTGGCGGGTGAGTTCGACCGGCCGGTGATCCTCTTCTCCGGCGGCAAGGACTCCACGCTCCTGCTGCACCTGGCGATCAAGGCGTTCTGGCCGGCGCCGGTGCCGTTCCCGTTGCTGCACGTGGACACCGGGCACAACTTCGACGAGGTCATCGACTTCCGCGACCGCGTGGTCGAGCAGCACGGGCTCCGGCTGGTCGTGGCGAAGGTCCAGGACTGGATCGACGACGGCAGGCTCGAAGAGCGCGCCGACGGGATGCGCAACCCGCTGCAGACCACGCCGCTGCTCGACACGATCGCCGAGAACAAGTTCGACGCGGTCTTCGGCGGCGGGCGCCGCGACGAGGAACGCGCCCGCGCCAAGGAGCGGATCTTCAGTCTGCGCAACGCTTTCGGCCAATGGGAGCCGCGACGGCAGCGTCCGGAACTGTGGAACCTCTACAACGGCCGTCACCGCCCCGGCGAGCAGGTCCGCGTGTTCCCGCTGTCCAACTGGACCGAGGCGGACGTCTGGAACTACATCGCGCGGGAGAAGGTCGAACTGCCGTCGATCTACTACGCGCACCGGCGCGAGGTCTACCAGCGCGACGGCATGTGGCTGGCCGAAGGGCCGTGGGGCGGCCCGCGGCCGGACGAGGTCGTCCGGGAACTGACCGTGCGCTACCGGACCGTCGGCGACGGTTCGTGCACGGGCGCCATCGAATCGACCGCCGCCACGGTGGACGAGGTCATCGCCGAGGTCTCGGCCTCCCGGCTCACCGAACGCGGCGCCACCCGTGCCGACGACCGGATGTCGGAGGCGGCGATGGAAGACCGCAAGCGGGAAGGGTACTTCTGATGTCCAGCCTCCTCAGGCTCGCGACCGCGGGCAGTGTGGACGACGGGAAGTCGACCCTGGTCGGACGGCTCCTGTACGACACCAAATCCGTCCTCGCCGACCAGCTGGACGCGGTCACCCGCGCCAGTGTCGACAAAGGACTGTCCACTCCGGACCTCTCGCTGCTCGTGGACGGCCTGCGCTCGGAACGCGAGCAGGGCATCACGATCGACGTGGCGTACCGGTACTTCGCGACGCCGAAGCGCAGTTTCGTGCTCGCGGACACGCCGGGTCACGTGCAGTACACGCGGAACACGGTGACCGGGG
Source organism: Amycolatopsis sp. SB7-3 (assembly GCF_041021335.1). NCBI lineage: Bacteria > Bacillati > Actinomycetota > Actinomycetes > Pseudonocardiales > Pseudonocardiaceae > Amycolatopsis > Amycolatopsis sp. SB7-3. Next base: position 53,619 of record NZ_JBFPJQ010000006.1, on the reverse strand, counting down.
CGTCCACCGCACAGCTCGCTGTGCTGCTGGTCGACGCGCGCAAGGGCGTCATCGAGCAGACCCGCCGCCACGCCGCGGTGCTCGCGCTGCTGGGTGTGCCGAACCTGGTGCTGGCGGTGAACAAGATCGACCTCGTCGGCTACGACGAAGCGACGTTCACCGTGATCGCCGAGGAGTTCGCCGAGCACGCCGCGTCCCTGGGCTACGAACGGGGTTCCGTGCTCGCGGTGCCGGTTTCGGCGCTGGTGGGCGACAACGTGGCCGAGAAGTCGGACAAGACCCCGTGGTACTCGGGCCCGACCCTGCTGGAGCATCTGGAAACCGTGCCGGTGGCGCCGGATCCGCACGATTCGGCGTTCCGTTTCCCGGTGCAGTACGTGATCCGGCCGCGCACGGCCGACCATCCCGACTACCGCGGGTACGCCGGGCAGATCGCGGCGGGCACCGTGCGGCCGGGTGACGAGATCGTCGTGCTCCCGCAAGGGATCCGCAGCCGGGTCGAGGCCATCGACACCGCCGACGGGCCGCTCGCCGAAGCCGGCGCGGGTACCTCGGTGACCCTGTTGCTCGCCGACGACGTCGACATCTCGCGCGGTGACCTGATCGCCGCCGCCGACCGGCAGCCGACGGTGACCGACGAGATCACCGCGACCCTGTGCTGGCTCTCGGCCAAGGCGCTCAAACCGGGCGCTCGGGTGCTGGTGAAGCACGGAACGCGGACGGTGCAGGCCCTGGTCGGCGAACTCCACGCCCGCTTCGACGAGCAGACTCTGTCCAGTGTGGACGATCCGGCCACCTTGGAGCTCAACGACATCGGCCGGGTGACCCTGCGGCTGGCCGAAGAGATCGGCGTGGACGACTACGGCGTCAGCCCCCGGACGGGCGCGTTCCTGGTCATCGACCCGAAGGACGGCGACACCCTCGCCGCCGGACTCGTCGGCGAAAGGTTCGCATGACCCCACCCCGCACTCCGCCCCTGGTCGCCGTCGCCCACGGCAGCCGCGATCCGCGGTCCGCCGCGACCATCCGCGCCCTGCTCGACGTCTCCCGCGGGCTGGCACCGGGTCTCGACATCCGCGAGTCCTTTTTGGATCTTTCGGAGCCGCTGCTCACCGATGCCCTTCGTGGCCTGTACGCCGAGGGACACCGCGAAGTCGTCGTGGTGCCCCTGCTGCTCGGCGTGGCGTACCACGCCCGGGTCGACCTGCCCGCGCTCGTCGCCGAGGTGACCGCGGACTGCCCGGGCCTCGACGTGCGGGTTTCCGGAGTGCTGGGCATCGACCCGCTCATCGAGACGGTCGCGCTGGACAGGCTCACCGAAGCGGGCGCCGATCTGGACGACCCGGGCCTCGGTGTCCTGCTGGCCGGTGTCGGCTCGTCGAACGTGGCGGCGAACGACGCCGTCGCCGGGATCACCACTCGCTGGCATCTGCGGCGCGGACTGCTCGCGACCCCCGCCTTCGCCAGTGCCGCGCAGCCGGACGTGCCGGCCGCCATCGCGCGGTTGCGGCTCAATGGCGCGCGACGGCTCGCGGTCGCGGGCTGGTTCCTCGCACCCGGACTGCTGCCGGACCGGATCGCGCGCCTTGCCCGCGAGGCCGACCCGTCCGTGATCGTCGCCGGGCCGTTGGGGCCGGATCCGCGGATCGCCGGGCTCGTCCTGGACCGCTACGACGTCGCCGCCGCCCGGCTCGCCGCCTGAGTAGCACGACCCGTCCCGTACGGGCGCTTGATACCGATTTTCGGTGGGTTCCGTTCCCAGTTCCGTGACACCCCGCGTATGGGAACGGAGATTTCTTGACGAGTTACTTAACTTGCCGGTAACTCTCTAATCGCTGCGCAGCTCCCTCTCTCCCCATCGAACCCCCAGGTAGGTGGAACATGAAGGCTGCCATCCGTGCCCTCGTCTGCGCTTCGGCCGTACTCGTCCCGATCGCCGGTCTGGCCGCGCCGGCTTCCGCGGCGACCACCGTCGTCTTCGACTGCGAGGCGAAGCCGCCGCTCGTCGGCAACAAGTACCTCAAGTTGAACCAGGACGCGGACGTCACCGCCCCGGCCACGGTCGCCCCCGGTGCCGCGCTCGACATCGTCATCGACCCGGCGGCGAACACCGTCCCGGCCGAGGTCAGCGGCTACCAGGTCAAGAACATCAAGGACTTCTCCCTGAAGATCCCGATCCCGGCGAACTCGACCTGGGTGGGCGCCGACCTCGCCGGCGGCTCCGGTATCGGCTCGACCCCGCCGAAGATCACCGTCTCCGGCAGCGTCGCGACGCTGAGCTTCCCCGGCCCGATCGCGGGCGGCTCGACGTTCGAGCTGCCGACCGTGACCGCGCATCTCACCGCGGGTTCGTCCGGCACCATCGAGACGAAACTGGGCGGTTCCAGCTACAGCGACCCGGGTCTGACGTTCACCGCCGTGGTCAGCGCCGGTTTCGACGTCTCCGCCCCGACGGCCTGTTTCCCGAACCCGAGCCCGACGTTCACCACGACGACGATCGGCTGACCCGTGCCTGCGCCACCGTCGTGACGAGGGTGGCGCAGGCCACTGCCCGGCCCGACTTCGCCCGTGCGAAGGTGGGGCATGGCTGACGAACTGGTGCACTACGACGTGGTGGGCGGCACCGCCACGATCACCTTGGACTCCCCGCACAACCGCAACGCGCTCTCCGCCCAGCTGCGGCGTGAACTGAGCGAATCGCTGGACAAGGCACAGGCGGACGACGCGGTGCGGGTCATCGTGCTCACCCACACCGGTCCGGTGTTCTGCGCGGGTATGGATCTCAAGGAGGCCCGCGGCGCCGGTGCGGGCGCCCAGGGCGTGAACGAGTTCCCGAAGATCCTCGAGCAGCTGTGGACCAGCCCCAAGCCCGTCGTGGCGAGGCTCGCGGGCCCCGCCCGGGCAGGCGGGATCGGCATGGTGGCCGCGACCGACATCGCCGTCGCCGTCCCCGAAGCGACCTTCGCCTTCTCCGAGGTGCGGATCGGCGTCGTCCCCGCCGTCATCTCGCTCACCGTGCTGCCGCGGCTCAACGCCCGCGCCGCGCACGAGCTGTTCCTGACCGGTGACACCTTCGACGCGAAGCGCGCCGTCGAGATCGGCCTGCTGAACTCGGCCGTCCCCGCCGACGAACTCGACGACGAGGTCGCCCGCTACGTCAAGGCGCTCGCGCTCGGCGGCCCGAAGGCGCTCGCGGCGACGAAGGAACTGCTCAGCAAGCCGCGCCCGGCGACACCCGCCGAAGGCTTCGAAGCCATGAACAAGCTGTCCGCCGGATTCTTCGCGAGCGAAGAAGGCCAGGAGGGCATCACGGCCTTCGCGCAGAAACGCAAGCCGAACTGGGTGCCGGAGGCATAGGCCGTGTCCTGCGAGTCTTGTTCGCGGTCTTCGCGCCCAAGCGGTCCCTGACGGCACGGGCGGGCTCGGCCGAGTACGACCCGGTACGAGGCCGACCCGCCCGCACCGTCAGGAACCACCTGGATCACGAAGCCCATCGAACAGACTCACAGGACACGGCCTAGTCCGGCAGGACGACGGTGAGGCGCCGGGAGTCCGTCCGATCGCCGGACGGCCCCAGCGCCCGCTGCGCGTCGGAAAGCACGCTGCGGACGGCCAGGTACGCCTTGGGATCACGCTCCCGCAGCCCCGAGGAACCAGCCCAGATCAGGACGTGCTCGCCGGGCGGGAGCCAGGACAGGTCGGTGAGGCAGTCGTAGAGCGCGTCGAGGTTCTTCCCGAAGTACTCCGGGAACGACAGCGCCTCCGCGATCGCGTCGAGGGTCGAGTCCTTGTCGACCGTGCGTGTGCCGTCGATCAGGTGCGGATACGCGCCGCGGGCGAACGCCTTGTCCGCCGCGTCCTTGCCCCCGCTCATCGGCTCGGATCCACTACGACGAAGGACTTGTAGTGGTCCTCGGTGTAGTACAGCTCCTTGCCGCTGCCGGTCACGAGCCGCCTCGCCCCGCGATCCGGGCTGCCCGGCGTCTTCACCGTGTACTCCCGGTAGTAGCCGGACCCCTTGGCGGGCAAGACCTTCTCCCGGTTCTGGAAGGTGACGTCGTCGTTGCGCGGATACGGGTACGGCCCGCCCGCTTGGATGAGCTTCCAGGTGTCGGACGCCTGCGAAGGAAGCTTCGTCAGCGGCTTGACCGGGAGACCGGAATCCTCGCCCGCGACCTTGCCCTTCGCCCCGCTCGCCGCGGCGTCGCCCGACGGCGCGGCCGAAGCGGACGAACTCGCCGGAGCGCTCTTCGTGTCGTCACCGCTGATGCCGTCCTTGACGAACCAGCCTGCGAGCACCAGCACGATCAGGCCGATCAGGGCGGCGGTGATCCGCCTACGGTTGAACATGGTGTGCCAGCTTAGGACGGCCGGTCGGAGTCGTTCGCATCGCGGGCAGTGCCGAAGCGCCGGGCGACCTTTCCGAAGATCGTGTCGAGCACCCAGGCCGCGACCAGGCACAGCGGCACCACGACCGCCATGACCAGCACGAACTGCACGGGGAACGGGGCCTGCGCGAGCCACAGTTCGACGCCGTCCCACCAGTCCGCAAGCCCGTTGAACACAGTGTGAGCCTACGCTCGCATCCAGTGCCGTCACCCGTCAGGCCATGTAAGTTGCTGCCATGTTCGCCGTTTACGCTTCCGAACCCAACGCCGAAAAGCCGCTGGACTCGCTGGTGATCGGCGAGCGGCCCGAACCCGAGGTCCCCGAAGGCTGGGTGCGGGTCAACGTCAAGGCCGCCAGCCTCAACATGCACGACCTGTGGACGTTGCGCGGCGTCGGCATCAAACCCGAGCAGTTCCCGATGATCCTGGGCTGTGACGGCGCGGGCACCCTCGACGACGGCACCGAGGTCGTCGTCCATTCGGTGATCAACGCCCCGGGCTGGCAGGGCGACGACACCCTCGACCCGAAGCGCACCCTGCTCACCGAGAAGCACCAGGGCACCTTCGCCGAGCAGGTCGTGGTGCCGGCGCGCAATGTCGTTCCGAAGCCGTCGGGCCTGAGCTTCGCGGAGGCCGCGACCATGGGCACGGCGTGGCTGACCGCGTACCGGATGCTGTTCGTGAAGTCCGGGCTGCGGCCTGGGCAGACGATGCTCGTCCAGGGCGCCTCCGGCGGCGTCTCGACCGCGCTGATCCAGCTCGGGCGTGCGGCCGGTTTCCGGGTCTGGGTCACCGGGCGTAGCGAAGAGAAGCGTGCGCTGGCCGAGAATCTGGGCGCACATCAGACCTTTGAGTCCGGCGCGCGGTTGCCGGAGCGGGTCGACGCGGTCTTCGAAACCGTCGGCAAGGCGACCTGGTCCCATTCGGTGAAGTCGCTGAAGCCTGGCGGCATCATTGTCGTCTCGGGCTCGACCAGCGGTCCGGACGCTCACGCGGAGTTGCAGCGCGTGTTCTTTCTGCAACTGCGCATCGCGGGTTCGACCATGGGGACCAGGGACGAGCTGAACGATCTCCTCGCCTACCTGGAGCTCACCGGGGTCCGCCCGCAGATCGGTGCCGAACTGCCGTTCGCGGAAGCCGAAACCGGGTTTAAGAACATGCTCGACGGGGAAACTTCAGGAAAGGTCGTCTTCACGCATTGATCGGAGGGGTGAGTCCGCCCCCTCGCCGTGATCAAGCGCGCACATAAGCGCACGTCCGCGCGTTCCACGCAGGTCAAACAGCTATTTCGCGGTCTTGTCAAGTGTCAAGAACGTTATGACTTGGCGAGCTTCTTACGACCAAAGTTCGACCAAAATCCGACCTCTCGCGGTTAGCCTGGAACCATGACCGCATCGCAGCGGCCCGAACCGGCGGACCCCGGGGGCCGGACCACCACCGACACCGACCCGATCCGCGTCTCGTTCCGGCGCTACGCCGGTGTCCGCACCAGAGTGCTCGAAGTCGGGCCGCAGCCGGTGGAATCCACCGACCGCGCCCCTCGGCGGATGCTCGGCAAACGGGCCACGGCGCGCGGGCAGGTCAAGCCGACCGCGCCGAGGCTGGTGCTGCTGCACGGCTACTGCGACAGCGCCGACACCTGGCGCCCAGTTCTGGAGCTGCTCGCGGCAGCCGGTGTTCCGGCGGTCGCGGTCGATCTGCCCGGATTCGGTGACGCTCAGCCACTGCGGCCGGGCCCGATGCTGCCGCAGCTGGACGCGTTCACCGCGGCCGTGGTCAAGGAGCAGGCCGTACTCGGCACGGTGGTGCTCGCCGGCAACTCGCTCGGCGGCACGATGAGCCTGCGGGCCGCGGAGAACCACCGGCTGCCGGTCGCCGGCGTGGTGTCGATCGCCGCGCCCGGTTTCGTGGACAGCTGGCTCATCCGCACCGTGGCCCGGTACCCGCTGCCGCTGCGGATGTACTCGGCCCTGCCGCTGCCGATCCCCGGCTTCCTCGTGCGCGCCGTCGCCGAGCAGGTCGTCCCCCGGCTCCTGTACGCCGACTCGGCCGCCGCCGACGCCGCCCAGGTGCGCCGGTTCACCTCCTTGTTCCCGGACTACCGCTCCACCACCACCAGGCTCGAACAGGCGAGGCAGCTCGTCGAGGAGCTGGCGAACGCGTACCGGCTCGAAGAGGTCCGTGTCCCGCTCCTGGTGGTCGTCTGCGGCAAGGACAAGCTGGTCAGCGCCGCCTCCGGACGGCAGCTGCACGCGCTGGTCCCGCACAGCAGGCTGATGGTGCGTGAGGACTGGGGCCACTGCCCGCAGCTGGACGACCCCGTCGAGATCTCGGAGCTGCTCACCTACTTCTCCGCCGGCGCCTCCAGGCCGTCGAAGATCGCCGCTCGCGTGGCGGCCGAAGTGAGCGAGGACACCGTCGCCGGATAGGTGCGATCGGCCGTCTGCCAGTACGGTGCCCTTCGGACTGTGACCCAGTCCGAAGGGCACAACCTGTTGGGAGACGACGATGTCCGCACCGCGCAGCCTGGGCTCGGGATCCGGGATTTTCCGCCGTAAACCGATCGATCAGATCCAAGAACTCAGTGGGGGCGGAGGGCTCCAACGCACGCTGGGCCTGCGGCAGCTGACCGCGATCGGCGTCGGCGGCATCATCGGCGCGGGGATCTTCTCCCTGGCCGGCGCGGTCGCGAACAAGACGGCCGGACCCGCCGTGCTCATCTCGTTCCTCATCGCGGGTATCGCCAGCGCCGCCGCCGCGTTCTCCTACGCCGAGTTCGCCGGGCTGATCCCCCGTGCCGGGTCGGCCTACACCTACGGCTACACCGTGCTGGGCGAGATCGTCGGCTGGTTCATCGGCTGGGACCTGCTGCTGGAGTACACCGCGATCGTGGCGGTGGTCGCGATCGGCATCTCCGGCTACTTCAACGAGTTGCTGGGCTACCTGAACATCGAGCTGCCGACCTGGATGCTGGGCGCTCCGGGCACCGAAAAGGCCGGTGTCGAGCCGGGTTCCTACAAGATCAACTTGTTCGCCGTGCTGCTGTGCCTGCTGATCGCCTTCATCCTCAACCAGGGGATGAAGAACGCGGCCCGGTTCGAAACGCTGCTGGTCTACCTGAAGGTCGGCCTGGTCCTGCTCGTGATCGTCGTCGGTGTCTTCCACATCAACAGCGACAACTACTCGAACTTCTTCCCGTTCGGCCTCAGCGGCGCGTTCACCGGAGCGGCGACGGTGTTCTTCGCGGTCTTCGGATACGACGCCATGTCCACCGCGGCCGAAGAATCGACCGACTCCCAGAAGCACATGCCGAAGGCGATCATCTACTCGCTCGCCATCTCGATGGTGCTCTACGTGCTGGCCTGCCTGGTCCTGACCGGCATGGTCAACTACAAGGACATCGACAGCGAGGCCGCTTTCTCCAGCGCCTTCGCCGGCCTCGGGATGAAGTGGCTCGGCCTGATCATCGCCGTGGGCGCGATCATCGGTATCACCACGGTGCTGTTCACCTTCCTCATGGGCGCGAGCCGCGTCGGCTACTCGATGAGCCGCGACGGCCTGCTGCCCAAGTGGTTCGGCAAGACCCACCCGGTGCGCAAGGTGCCGAGCCGGATGACCTGGGTGCTCGGTATCGCGTCGGCGGTCATCGCCGGTCTGCTGCCCATCGGTGAGGCCGCGGAACTGACGAACATCGGCATCCTGCTCGCGTTCGTCGTCGTCTGCGTCGCGGTGATCGTGCTGCGCTACAAGCAGCCGGACCTGCCGCGCTCGTTCAAGACGCCGGGCATGCCGATCGTGCCGATCATCGGGATCGTCTTCTCGATCTGGCTGATCACCTTCCTGAACCCGGAGACCTGGCTGCGGTTCGCGGTCTGGTTCGGCATCGGCCTGATCATCTACTTCGCCTACAGCCGCCGTCACTCGGTGATGAACACGAACAACGGCGACGCGAAGCAGGTCAGCGGAGACGACTCAAACGCGTAGCGGCTTCGCGGGCTTCGACCTGGAGGCGTTCGACGATCGACGCCGCCGGACCGGAGCCCGCGAGTTCGTAGGTCTGCCCCGCGTAGAGGGACATGATCTCGGGGTCACCCGCCTTGCCCGCCGCCGCGCGGATCGGCTTGGTCAGGTTGTTGACCTCCGGATACGCCGACGGCGCGGTGGCCGAGAAATCCGCGACCGCGCGATTGACCAGTGACCGGGCGGGACGTCCGCTGAACGCCCGGGTGAACGCCGTCGGCCTTCCCCCGTCCGCCAGTGCCTGCCGATGCGCGGGCTGGGTCCCGGCCTCGTCCGCCCGCAGGAACGCGGTACCCAGCTGCGCCGCGACGGCCCCCGCCGCCAGTACCGCCGCGATGTCGGCGCCGTGCACGAGCCCACCGGTCGCGACGAGCGGCAGATCCGTCCGCGCCGCGACCAGCCGGAGCAGGCTCAGGACGCCATACTGCGCACCCCCGCCTTCGGCTCCGGGCTCGTCGGCGAAAAGCCCTCGATGCGCTCCGGCTTCGAACCCCTGGACCACGAGCGCGTCCGCGCCGACGGCTACGGCCCGATCGGCTTCCGCCGGGCTGGTGACCGTGGCGGCCACCTTGCTCCCGTTGGCGTGCAAGCGTTCGACGTCCTCGGCCGAAGGCGTGCCGAACGTGAAGGAAACGACCGGCACCTTCCGCGCCAAGACGACCTCGAGCTTCGCGGCATAGGCGTCGTCGTCCCAGCGCGGCTCGCCGGGTTCGACGCCGAGGCCCTCGGCCTCCGCACGCCAGCGCTCGATGTGCGCACCGAGATCCGCGTCGGTGGCGGAGCCACCCGATACGAAGAGGTTCACGCCGAACGGTTCAGCGGTCAGCTCGGCCGTCTTGGCGATCCGGTCCGAGAGGGCGTCGGCGCTCAGATAGCCCCCGGCCAGGAAGCCGAATCCACCCGCCGCGGTCACCGCGGCCACGAGCTCGGGAGTGGTCGGCCCGCCCGCCATCGGGGCCGCGATCAGGGGGAAACGCAGGTCTTCGAACACGTTTCCGACGATAGTCCCCTCGCGGTGACACGCATTGTGACGTTCGAGTCACTCCAAGGTTCGCTCGTGGTGGTCTAGACCTTTAACGGCGAAAATGCGACGATCGGACGGTCGTGACGCACGTCACGCCCTCGTCCCCCTTGGAGGCCCCGGTGAAGACCTTGAGAGCGCGGCTGGGTCGCGCCTTCGTCGGGGTGGCGCTGCTCGCCGGCGCCACCACCGCTGCCGCCCCGGTCGCCGACGCGGCCACCCCGCCGCTGCAGGCGATCGTCCCGGTCCCGGTCTCGGCCCAAGCGGTCACCGGCTCCGACCACACCTTGACCGCGAACACCAAGATCTACACCCAGGCCGGGTCGGCACAAGCCAAAGCCGTCGGCGAGTACCTCGCCGGGATCTTCCGCACGTCCACCGGCTTCCCCCTGCCCGTCGCCGACGCGCCGTCCGGCACACCGGCCGACGGCATCTCGCTCCTCCTGTCCGGTGCGGACACCCGCGTCGGCGACCAGGGCTACCAGCTGAACTCCACGTCCGCGTCGGTCATCCTTCGCGCGACGACGGCACAAGGTCTCTTCGGCGGCGTCCAGACGCTGCGCCAGCTGCTGCCCGGCAAGATCGAAAGCCCCACGGTGCAGCAAGGTCCTTGGACGATCCCCGGCGCGAACATCCTGGACTATCCGCGCTTCGGCTACCGAGGCGCGATGCTCGACGTCGCCCGGCACTTCCACCCGGTCGCCACGGTCAAGCGGTACATCGACCAGCTGGCCCAGTACAAGATCAACAACCTGCACCTGCACCTCGCCGACGACCAGGGCTGGCGCATCCAGATCGACAGCTGGCCGCGGCTGACCACCCACGGCGGCAGCACCCAGGTCGGTGGCGGCGCCGGCGGCTACTACACCAAGGCGCAGTACACGGAGATCGTGAACTACGCGGCCTCGCGGTTCATCACGGTCATCCCGGAGATCGACATGCCGGGCCACACCAACGCCGCCTTGGCGTCGTACGCCGAGCTGAACTGCAACAACACCGCCCCTCCCCTGCGCACCGACACCGCCGTCGGCTACAGCTCGCTCTGCATCTCGAAGGACATCACCTACACCTTCGTCAACGACGTCATCCGTGAGGTCGCCGCGCTGACGCCCGGACCGTACTTCCATCTCGGCGGCGACGAGGCCCAGGCCACCAGCGACACGGACTACCGCACGTTCATGAACCGGGTGCTGCCGATGGTGGCCGCCGCGGGCAAGCAGGTCGTCGGCTGGCACGAGATCGGCAAGGCCACCCTGCCCGCCACCGCGACCCCGCAGTTCTGGGGCACGACGACGTCCAGCACGGAGGTCTCCAACGCCGTCGCCCGCGGCAGCAAGGTGATCCTGTCGCCGGCGAACAAGGCGTACCTGGACATGAAGTACAACTCCAGCACGCCGATCGGGCTCTCGTGGGCCGGCTACATCGAGGTCCAGGACGCCTACAACTGGAACCCGGGCGCCTACCTCTCCGGTGTACCCGAATCCGCCGTCCGCGGCGTCGAATCCCCGCTGTGGACCGAAACCGTGGTGACACCGGCGAACATCGACTACCTCGCCTTCCCCCGGCTCCCGGCGCACGCCGAACTCGGCTGGTCGCCGTGGTCGACGCACGACTGGAACACCTTCCGGGTGCGCCTCGGCGCGCAGGCGCCGCGCTGGCAGGCGCAGGGCCTCGACTACTACAAGTCGAGCCAGGTGCCCTGGGAAACCGGATCAGGTAACCCGGGCACCTGCACGCTGCCTGCGTGGGACCGTGCGTCGGTCTATACCGGCGGAGCGACCGTGTCCCATAACGGGCACAAGTGGACGGCCCAGTGGTGGACACAGGGCGAAGAACCCGGAACGACCGGCCAATGGGGCGTCTGGCGCGACAACGGCACCTGCTGACCCGCCCCGTGGTCCCGCTCGGCCCCTGCACCGGGCCGAGCGGGACTACGGTGGTCCCATGGCCGCAGACCTCGAACTCGTCCGCACTCTTTCCTTGCGTGAAAACGGACTCGCGACCGTCTCGACGGTTCGCTCGGACGGCACCGTCCATTCCTCGGTGGTGAACGCAGGGGTCTTCGAAGACCCGGTCACCAAGGCACCCGGAGTCGCCTTCGTGGCAATGGGCGGAGTGAAGAAACTCGACCTGTTCCGCCGGGCCGGCCACGCCACGATCACCTTCCGGCGCGGCTGGGAGTGGGCGGCGGTCCAGGGAAGCACCCACCTCATCGGCCCGGACGACCCGGATCCGGCCTTCGACCCCGCTGGTCTCCCCAAGCTGCTGCGCGAGGTCTTCATCGCGGCGACCGGCACCCACGACGATTGGGACGAGTACGACCGTGTGATGGCCGCCGAACGCCGTGTCGCCGTCTTCGTCACCGCGAACCGGATCTCCGGAAACCGCTGATACGAAAAAGGCCGCCCGGACGGTGATCCGGGCGGCCTTCGCGAGTATCGGTTACTTCTTCTTGCTGCCGGCGTCCTCAGTGGACAGAGCGGCGACGAACGCCTCCTGCGGGACCTCGACCCGGCCGACGGTCTTCATCCGCTTCTTGCCTTCCTTCTGCTTCTCCAGCAGCTTGCGCTTACGCGAGATGTCACCGCCGTAACACTTCGCGAGCACGTCCTTGCGGATCGCGCGGATGGTCTCGCGGGCGATGATCCGCGACCCGACGGCCGCCTGGATCGGCACCTCGAACTGCTGCCGCGGGATCAGCTCGCGCAGCCGCGTCGCCATCCGGTTTCCGTAGCCGTACGCGGCGTCCTTGTGCACGATCGCCGAGAAGGCGTCGACGGTCTCCCCCTGCAGCAGGATGTCGACCTTGACCAGATCCGCGATCTGGTCGCCGCCCTCTTCGTAATCGAGCGACGCGTAGCCGCGCGTACGCGACTTCAGCGTGTCGAAGAAGTCGAAGATGATCTCCGCGAGCGGGATGTTGTACCGCAGCTCGACGCGGTCCTCGGAGAGGTAGTCCATCCCCAGCAGCGTCCCGCGCTTGGCCTGGCACAGCTCCATGATCGTGCCGACGAACTCCGACGGCGCCAGGATGCTCACCTTGGAAACCGGCTCGTGGACCTCGGAGATCTTCATCCCGGACGGCCAGTCCGAGGGGTTCGTCACCACGACCTCGCTCTTGTCCTCGAGCACGACGTTGTAGATGACGTTCGGAGCGGTCGAGATCAGGTCGAGGCCGAATTCGCGTTCGAGCCGGTCCCGCGTGATCTCCAGATGGAGCAGGCCGAGGAAGCCGCAGCGGAACCCGAACCCGAGCGCCACGGAGGTCTCCGGCTCGTAGGCGAGCGCGGCGTCATTGAGCTGGAGCTTGTCCAGTGCCTCACGCAGTTCGGGATAGTCCGAACCGTCGACCGGGTAGAGGCCGGAGTAGACCATGGGCTTCGGCTCGCGGTAGCCCGCGAGCGGCTGCTCGGCGCCCTTGCGCTCGGAGGTGACAGTGTCGCCGACCTTCGACTGACGGACGTCCTTCACCCCGGTGATGAGGTACCCCACCTCGCCGACCCCGAGTCCCTTGCTCGCCTTGGGCTCCGGCGAGATGATCCCGACCTCGAGGAGTTCGTGGGTGGCGCCGGTGGACATCATCTTGATCCGCTCGCGCGGCGTGATCTTGCCGTCGACGACCCTGATGTAGGTCACGACGCCCCGGTAGGTGTCGTAGACCGAGTCGAAGATCATCGCGCGGGCGGGCGCGTCCGCGTCGCCGACCGGCGCCGGCACCTGCCGCACGCACTCGTCCAGCAGTTCGGTCACGCCCATGCCGGTCTTGGCCGACACGCGGAGCACGTCCGACGGTTCGCAGCCGATGATGTGCGCCAGCTCGGCCGCATACTTGTCCGGGTCGGCCGACGGCAGGTCGATCTTGTTCAGCACCGGGATGATGTGCAGGTTCTTCTCGAGCGCCAGGTAGAGGTTCGCCAGCGTCTGCGCCTCGATCCCCTGCGCGGCGTCGACCAGCAGAATCGCCCCTTCACAGGCCTCCAAGGCCCGGGAGACCTCGTAGGTGAAGTCCACGTGGCCCGGGGTGTCGATCAGGTGCAGGACGTGGTCCTGGCCGTCGACCTTCCAGGGCAGGCGCACGTTCTGCGCCTTGATGGTGATCCCGCGTTCCCGTTCGATGTCCATGCGGTCGAGGTACTGAGCGCGCATGGCCCGCTCCTCGACCACGCCGGTGAGCTGCAGCATGCGGTCGGCCAGGGTCGACTTGCCGTGGTCGATGTGCGCGATGATGCAGAAGTTCCGGATGAGCTCCGGGGGCGTGAAGGTCGTGTCGGCGAACGTCGTCAACGGGTTTCCTCGCGAAGGTCGGGGTGTGCCACCTCTATGGTCCCATGCCGCTCCGGGTGCGAGTGGGGGTCATCCCCGATGCGGCCCGTGATGAGCTGTGGTGCCCTCGAAGTATGAGTACTTCACTGTCCCAAATGCTCGACCGGACGTTCGGTCGTCCCCGGGGACTGCTCGGCCGGTTCGGCGGGCGGGCGATGGCGCACGGCAACGCGGCCACCGAGCTTCGCGTCGTCGAGCTGGCGTCGATCGAGTCCACCGAGACCGCCCTCGTCGTCGGCCCCGGCCCCGGAATCGGCCTGCAGGCCACGGCCGAACGCGCGGCCCGGACGATCGGTGTCGACCCCTCGCAGGAGATGCTCGCGCGATCCCGTCGCCGCTGCGGCGACGAAGTGGAGCTGCGGCAGGGCACCGCGGACGCCACAGGTGAGCCCGACGACAGCGTCGACGTGGTCCTGAGCGTCAACAACGTGCAGCTGTGGGACGACCGGTCGGCCGGGTTCGCCGAACTGTTCCGGGTGCTGCGCCCCGGCGGCAGGCTGCTGCTTTCGTCGCACGAGAAGTGGTTGCCGGTGTCCCGGCACGAGCTGGCCGACGAGGCGGCCGCCGCCGGTTTCGTCGATCTGCAGACCTGGACCTGGGACCCGCCGGGCTTCGGCGCCTCCCTCGCCGCTCAGCTACGCGCGATCAAGCCCCTCGCCTAGCGCGGGTCAGTGCGCAACGGGTGCTCGCGCGGCACCTCGACCAGCACGATCCTGGTGCCGTCCGGGTCGGCGATCCACGCCTCGTCCAGCCCCCAGGGCTCGCGCCGCGCGCCGCGAACCGGTTCCAAGCCCTTCTCCGCGAGTTCTCCGAGCGCCGCGGGCAGGTCCCGGACCTGAAGCCATAAGGCGACGTCAGGGGTCGGGCCGGTCTCTCCGGTGCCGACGATCTCGATCGACCCGTTGCCGGCGAAGAACACCGTCCCGCCGGGGAACTCCTTGTCGACGGCCAGGCCCAGGGTGTCCCGGTAGAACGCCGTCGACACGTCGAGGTCCTTCGGGTGGATCAGCACCCTGCTGCTCAGCACGTCCATGGCTCAATCCCTACCGGATGGGTTCAGGCCATCGCAATCGCGGCGATACCCGCCAGCACCACCACCGACCCGGCCAGCCGGCGGACGGCGTTCGCCTCCCCCAGGACCAGCCAGGCGGCGATACCGCCCAAGACGATGCTCAGCTCCCTCGCGGGCGCGACGAGGCTCACCGGGGCGATCTGGAGGGCATAGAGCACCAGCAGGTAGGCCACGGGCGAGAACACGCCGACGATGACGACCTCACGCTTGTGCTCGCGCCAGAGCCACGAGATCTCCTCTCGGTCCTTCAGCGCGTACGGCGCCATGAGCAGGCTCTGCACGATCGCGCCGGTTCCGAAGTACACGATCGGCGGGACCCCGAGACCGGTGACCGAATGCGCGTCCCACAGCGTGTAGGCGGCGATCGTGAGACCGGTCAGCAGGCCGTAGAACAGGCCCTTGCGGCGAGCGACACGGTCGGCGGCGTCGGCGTGGGCCGGTGCCCGCCCGGTCCCGATCACCAGTACCCCGGCGACCACGAGGAACGCGCCCACCAGGCCGAGGATCCCCGGCCGCTCGCCGAGCAGCACGACGGCGGCGAGCACCGAGATCAGCGGCCCGGTACCGCGGGCGACGGGATAGACGACGGACAGATCGCCGACGGCGTATCCCCGTTGGAGGACGATGCCGTACGTGACATGGAACACGGCGGTGACCACGGCGGCGAACAGCCAGGTCCACTGTGGACGTTGTGGTTCCACGGCCAGCGAGACCGCCATGACGGGGACGAGCAGGATCGCGGAAAGGCTGTAGTACGCCCAGACGAACCTGGCTCCGCCGCGGCGGATCCGCTTGGCGGCGAGGTTCCAGCCCGCGTGGATGACGGCGGCGATGACGACGAAGGACAGAGCGGTGGCGTTCACAGCGGACCTTTCACGTTTTCCGCGCATGCGGAAAACCCGGTCCTCCAGGCTTTTGTCCCGTCAGATGAACGGCGGCGCTTCCGGCTCCGCCGATGGTGCCGCTCGGACCGGTCCCGTCTGCCCTGATTGTGTGTTTTCGCTGAACGGGCAGGCGGCGGAACCCTAGGCACTACGATCTTCACCGTACCGCAAGCAGCCCTCCCGAGGCTGGCGCGAGCCGTGCCGGGACGGCTGTTAAGCTTGCCTTTCACCGTCGTGTGGCATTCCGTCATGGAGGAAACCCGCGCCGCTCCTACGAGCACGCAGGGCCGGTCACAGCGCGGCGGTGAAACCACCGAGAGATTCAAGAGGAGCGCCCCCGTGGCCAACATCAAGTCGCAGATCAAGCGCATCACCACCAACGAGAAGGCGCGTCAGCGCAACCAGGCGATCCGGTCCTCGGTGAAGACCGCGATCCGCAAGTTCCGCGAGGCCGCCGACGCCGGCGACAAGGCCAAGGCCCTGGAGCTGCAGAAGGACGCTGCCAAGAAGCTGGACAAGGCCGTGACCAAGGGCGTCATCCACGCCAACCAGGCCGCCAACAAGAAGTCCGCGCTCGCGAAGCGCGCGAACTCTCTCTGATCGGCTTTCGAAGGGCCCCGGCGACTCGCGTCGCCGGGGCCCTTCGCCGTTCTCAGCGGCTTGTGCCGTGGGCGTCGACGACCTCCAGGACAGCGCGCTCCAAGGCGTACTCCGGGTTGGCCGCCACGCCCTTGACCTCGGCGTTGAGCCGGGCGACCACGCGCATCGCGGTGGCCAGACCGTCCTGCCCCCAGCCGCGGGCCTGCCCCTGCGCCTTGCGCACCTTCCAGGGCGGCATCCCCAGCTCGCCCGCCATCTGATTCGGGTTGCCGCGACCGGCGCCGGACACTCGCGCGATCGTGCGGACGGCGTCGGCGAGCGCGTCCGCGACCAGCACGTGCGGTACGCCCAGCTGCATCGCCCAGCGCAGCGACTCCAGCGCCGCCGCCTTGTCACCGGCGACGGCCTTCTCGGCGACGGCGAAACCGTTCACGTCCGCGCGGCCACGGTGGTAGCGCCGGACGGCCTGCTCGTCGACCGCCCCGCCGGCGTCCGCGACGAGCTGGGTCGCCGCCGACGACAGCTCGCGCAGATCCGAGCCGACGGCGTCGATCAACGCGAGCACGGCCGCACCGTCGATCTTCCCGCCGACCCGGCGGACCTCGTTGCGGACAAAGGATTCCCGCTCGGCGGCCTTGGTCAGCTTCGGGCATTCGACGACCTCCGCGCCCGCCTTCTTCAAGGCGGCTGGAAGCCCTTTCGCGGCCTTGCTCCGGCCGCCTCCGCTGTGCACGACGACGAGCACGATGCCGTCGGCGGGCGCCTTGACGTAGGCCATCACCCCGTCGGCGAGCTCCTGCGAGATGTCGTGCGCGGATTCGAGGACGATCACCCTGCCCTCGGCGAACAGCGAAGGGCTGACCATTTCCGCGAGCGCCGGGACTGTGAGGTCCGACACCCGGATCCGGGTGAGATCCGCCGTCGGATCGGCCGCTTTGGCCGCGTCCGAAGCACTGCGGACCGCACGTTCGATCAGCAGCTCTTCCTCACCGAGAACCAGGACCAGCGGCGATGGGGCGGAAGCTTGCGTCGTCACGGTGACGATCCTGCCACTCGTCCTCTCGTGTGCTTTGTCCGGTGATGTGTTCCGGGCACGGTGGCCCCACCTGAGGCTCATGTCGTACGGTGTTGGCGAGGCGACGCGCTGACGCGCGTGCCGACAATCGAATACCGCTCATCCAGAGGGGCAGAGGGAACGGCCCGATGAAGCCCCGGCAACCGGCGTCAGCCTGTCATCCCGCGATCGCGGGGTAGCTGACGAACACGGTGCCAATTCCGGCCCGCCACCGGCGGGGCAGATGAGGAAAGGAACCTCGTGATGACCGCAACCCTCGGCACGACCTCCACCACCAAGACCCCGGATCTCGGACCGGCAGTCGAACTGGTGTCGAAGGAAGAGGGACACCGGCAGCCGCTCGCCCCCGAATTCGTTTCCGCCGAGGACTTCTCGCCGCTCGAGGTCGCCTACGACTTCGGCCGCGTGCGCCGCGAGGACATCGAAGCCGGACCGAAGAACATCTGGCGCTACAAGAAGCTCCTTCCCGTTCCGTCGAATGTCGAAGAAATCCCCAACACCGAACCCGGCGCCACCCGGCTCATCCAGGCCGACAGGCTCGCGAAAGCCTTGGGTGTCAAGAAGGTCTGGGTCAAGGACGACACCGGGAACCCCACCCACTCGTTCAAGGACCGCGTGGTCGCCGTCGCGCTGGCCGCCGCCCGCGAATTCGGATTCGACGTGCTGGCCTGTCCGTCGACCGGCAACCTGGCCAACGCCGTCGCCGCCGCGGCGGCCCGCGCGGGCTGGCGGTCGGTCGTGCTGATCCCGAAGACCCTCGAACGCGCCAAGATCCTCACCACCGCCGTGTACGACGGCGACCTGATCGCGGTCGACGGCAACTACGACGACGTGAACCGGCTCGCCACCCAGCTCGCCGCCGAGCAGGAGAGCTGGGCGTTCGTCAACGTGAACGTCCGGCCCTACTACTCGGAAGGCTCCAAGACGCTGGCCTTCGAGGTCGCCGAACAGCTCGGCTGGCGGCTTCCCTCCCAGATCGTGGTGCCGATCGCCTCCGGTTCCCAGCTCACCAAGGTGGACAAGGGTTTCCGCGAGTTCGGTCAGCTCGGCCTCGTCGACGAGACGCCGTACAAGGTGTTCGGCGCGCAGGCCACCGGCTGCTCCCCCGTCTCGGCGGCCTTCCGCGCCGGTCACGACGTCGTCCAGCCGGTCAAGCCGGACACGATCGCCCGGTCGCTGGCGATCGGGAACCCGGCCGACGGCCCCTACGTCCTCGACGTGGTCAACCGCACCGGTGGCGCGATCGAAGACGTCACCGACGAAGAGGTAGTCGAGGGCATCCGGCTGCTCGCCCGCACCGAGGGCATCTTCACCGAGACCGCGGGTGGCGTGACCGTCGCGACGGCCAAGAAGCTCATCGAGACCGGCAAGCTCAACCCGGACGAGGAGATCGTCCTGCTGATCACCGGTGACGGCCTCAAGACCCTCGACGCCGTCGAGGACAAGATCGGCCCGAAGGCCACCGTCAGCGCCTCGGCCGACGCAGTCCGCGAAGCTCTGGGTATCTAAGCTCGGCCATCTCAGTTCCCGCGGCCCACCTCAGGAACGAGGCGGGCCGCGGGGCTCACCCCGGCGTACCAGGGCGAGGCCTCGCCCGTCCGCGACCACCGCGGTGTCGCCGTCCGTGTCCGTCCTGGCGACCGACGCGCCGACGGCCACCAGGCTGTCCAAAGTGGACTTGTTCGGATGACCGTAGGTGTTTCCGGCACCGACGCTCACCAACGCGGCCCGCGGTGCGACGGCGTTGAGGAAGTCCGGTGCTGTGTAACGACTTCCGTGATGCGGGACCTTCAGGATCTCGGCACGCAGATCGGCACCCTCGGCCATCAGGTCGGACTGTGCGGCGAGCTCGATGTCGCCTGTCAGCAGCAACCGGCCCGCCGGGGTCCCGGCGCGCAGGACGACCGAACCGTTGTTGATCACCGTGCCGTCCTGTTCACGGACCGAGCGCCGGGTGACATAACGCGGCCCCAGTACGTCGAGTGACAACGCCTGCCATTCCAGCCGTTGTCCGATCTCCAGCTCCAGCAAGGGAATCCCGCGCCACGCCGTCTCGTCCGCGACCTGCTGCCACGCCCAGGCCGGAGCCCGTCCCGGGCCGACGGCGACCGCTCCGACCGACCGGCCCTCGAAAACGGATCCGAGACCGCCGATGTGGTCGGCGTGCAGATGACTCAGCACGATCAGCGGCACGCGGTCCACGCCGAGCCTGCTCAGGCATTCGTCCACCGGTCCCAGTTCTGGCCCGGTGTCGACCAGGACCGCCCTCCCCTGCTCACCTGTGGCGAGGACGACGGCATCGCCCTGTCCGACGTCACAGGCGACGGCGTTCCACGCCGGCGGTGGCCACGCCGGTGCCAGCACCCGCACCGGTACGAAGACGACCAACCCGGTGGCCAACGCGATCGCCAGCAGGATCCGCCCGTGCCGCAACCGGATGACGACGAGCAGCACGGCGAGCAGTCCGGCCGCCAAAAGCCCGCCCCACCAGCCATCCGGCCAGTCCACGACGGCTCCCGGCGCCCGGGCACCGTGACGGGCCACGGTGATGAGCCAGCTCGCCTCGGGTTCGGTCAAGCGGACCAGCAGCCGGCCCGCCGACGGCCACCACGGTCCGACGGCGGTGGCGAGCACGCCGAACACGGTGGCCGGGGCGACCACCGGCGCGGCGAGCACGTTGGTCAGCACCGAGACGAGACTGACCGATCCCGCCATGCCCGCGATGACCGGCGCCGTCATCACGAACGCGGCCAGCGGGATGGCCAGCCCCTCGGCGTAACCGGCCGGAACACCGCGTCCGACCAGCCACTCCGCCCATTTCGGCGCCAGCAGTACGAGCCCGGCCGTGGCGAGCACCGACAGCGCGAACCCGAAGTCGGCGGCCATCGCCGGATCGGCCACCACGAGCCCGGCCACCGCGAACGCCAGCGCGGGCAGCGCCGAACCCCGGCGCCCCAATGCCAGCGCCAGCAGCCCGACCGCCCCCATCACCCCGGCGCGGAGCACGCTGGGCGCGGGCCCGGCGAGGACCACGAACCCGGCCAGCCCCACGGCGGCCGCGGTGGCGGAAGTCCGCGGCCCGACCCGGAGCACTCTCAGCAGGAGCAGGATCGAGCCACAGACGATCGCCACGTTCCCACCGCTCACGGCCATCAGGTGGGACATGCCGGAGTCGGTGAACTCGTGTTCCACCCTCGGGGAGAGCGTGCTCGTGTCCCCCACGACCAGTCCGGGCACGAGACCGGCCTCTTCCTCCGGGAGGACGGCGCACAGGTCCCGGAGCCCGGTGCGCAGCGATTCCGCGGCTCGCTGCCACCAGGGCGCCGGTCCGGCGTCCGACGGCGGGCCTCGCACCGAGAGGACCGCGACCGTCAGTTCGGCCCCCTTCGCCGGTGCGAGCCGCCCGGAGGCGGTGACCTGCTGCCCGGGCAGCAGGTCCTTCCACCCCTCGGCGGGAGCGAGCAGGAGGATCCGGCCGGCCGAATCCACCGCCCGCTCACCCGTCACCGCGGCGTCCACCGTCGCGGCGATGACCACCAGGCGGGTGCCCGCCCGGCGATCGGCGTATCCGGCACCGCGGACCGGACGTGGCCGCTCGGTGACCACCACCCTCGTGGTGGCGTCGCTCCCCCGTGCGGCGGCGGCACGGAGGTCGTCGTGCTCGGCGGCCCGGATCCGCAGCGCCACCGGGCCGGCGGCGAGCACGCCGAGGACCGCCAGGGCACCCAGGCCCGCCACCCACCGGGACGCCGTCCGGCGGGCACGGACACCGGCGAGGATCGCGAGCACCACGGCGGCCGCACCGCAGAGCATCGTGATCCACCAGCCGGCGAGAAGTCCGGAAAGAGTGCCGAGCCAGGCCGTCGCCGCGGCCGGTAACAGCCGCAGGTCCTGACCTCGCCACGACGCGGTGTCCACTTCGGACGGATCGGCGGACGGGTTCATCCGACGGACACCAATTCCCGGAATTTTCTATACTTGCTTTCGCCGATCCCTTCTACGTCACGGAGTTGCTCGACGGTGGTGAACCCGCCGTGCCCGGACCGCCAGTCGATGATGCGTTTCGCCATCACCTCGCCGACCCCGGGCAGCGTGTCGAGTTGCTCGGCCGTGGCCGTGTTCAGGTCGAGCTTCCCCGCCGGTGCCGCCGTTCCGGCCGCGGCCGGGACGGGGACACCGACGGCCACCTGCTCACCGTCGGTGAGCCGCCGGGCCAGATTCACTCCGGTCAGATCCGTTCCGGGCTGTGCCCCACCGGCCGCCGTGAGGGCATCGGCGACCCGTGCGCCCGGAGGGATCGTGACCAGGCCGGGTCTGAGTACCCGGCCGACGACGCTGACCACCAGAGGCGCCTTGCCCGCCGCGGCGGGGACGTCTCCGGCGGCCTTCGCCGACGGCAGGGGCGGCACGGTCTCCGCCCCTGGCCGGTGTCCGAACAAGGCGATCGCTCCGGCCACGATCACGGCCACCGCGATCAGCACGGCCACCACGGCGAACCACCGCCGGTTCACCGGAATCCCGTCCGCCGTGAACCGGGCGGGCACCCAGCGGCGTGCGAGCCTGCCCGCGGGCGGGCCCTGGGTGGGCGACGACAGCTGTGCGGCCAGCCACGCCAGCCTGGCGTTGACGGAGGGACCCGGTGACCGGGCGGTTTGGTCGAACACGTGAACGACGCTACGGAGCGGGGACGGCGGGCGGCAGTGGAGAATCCCGAGGCTGTGGACAAGTGGGGTGTTGTGGACAACTCGGCCGCGGCCGAGGCCGGATCACCGTTTTCCGTCGGGACCGTATGGGACGCTGGCGGGTTCCCTAACCCGCGCGCTGGATCACCACACCGAGCACACCGGGTCCGGTGTGGGCCCCGATGACGGCGCCGATTTCCGAGACCACGCACCCTTCCGGGCAGTCGATGGACTCCTCGAGCCGGTTGGCCAGCTCGACGGCGCGCTCGGGCGAAGCCAGATGGTGGACGGCGATATCGGCGAGCCCGCCTTCGGCCGCCTTCACGGCGAGTTCGACCAGCCGCGCCACCGCGCGATTCATCGTCCTCACCTTTTCCAGGGGCTGGATCCGGCCATCGGACATGTGGAGCACCGGTTTCACCGCGAGCGCCGTGCCGAGCAGGGCGGCCGCGGGGCCGATCCGCCCGCCGCGGCGCAGGTATTCGAGGGTCTCGACGGCGAACAGCGTCTCCGAGCGGCTCACCGCGTCGACCGCGGCCGCCTCCACCTCGGCCGGATCCGCTCCCTCCGCGGCGGCGCCCGCCGCGCGCAAGGCGGCGAACCCGAGTCCCATCGCGGTGCTGCGCGAATCGACCACGCGCACCTTGTCCGGTCCGACCTCCTGGGCCGCGAGCACCGCCGCCTCCCAGGTCCCCGACAGCTCCCGGGACAGGTGGACCGACACGACGGCGTCCGCGCCCTCGGCCAGCGCTGCCCGGAACTCCTTGACGAACTCGGCGGGGGTCGGCCGGGAGGTCGTCACCAGGCTGCGTTTGCCGAGCGCCTCTGCCAGGGCCGCGGGCCCCATCTCGACGCCGTCGAGGAAGACGACGCCGTCCACGAGGACATGCAGCGGGACCACCCGGATCCCGTTCCGTTCGGCGAAGCCTTCCGGCAGGTGGGCGGTGGAATCCGTGACTACGGCGACCGACACGGCAGCCAGCCTACGTTGCCGAGGGGCGGAGCACCGGGGCCATCAGGCGGGCCATTTCCGCGCCGACGGCGGCATGTCCTTCCCACCCCCAGTGCATCCCGTCCGGATTGCCCCGTCCGCTCAGCACGTGGTCGCCGACGACGGCTCCGAGATCCAGCAGCGGGACGTCCGCGCGACGACCCCATGCGGCGATCGCGGCCGCGGCACCGGCGCGGGCGGTGTGCACGCGACCGTAGGCGTCGGACCGGTGGACCGACGGCAGGATGCCGAAGACCGGCAGGTCCGGTCGCAGCGCCCGTAAGGCCCCGACGGCGGTGTCGAGGTACTGGACGGTGAGCTTCGACGGCAGGACCGCCGGACGTCCTCGAAATGCGATCGCGAGCCGCGGCTGGGCGGCGAGATACGCCTTGCGCGCCACTCGCCGCAGCGGGTCGGGCCGCAGGTACCGCAGTCCGGTGCGCAGGTACGTGGGCAGCGGCGAGGGCAGCGTGTCCATACTCCCGACGGCCAGGACGACGGCGTCGACGTGATGGAGATCCGCCCAGACCCGCGGGTCGCCGATCAGCGACCACCAGGCGTCACGGGCGGTCCAGCCGAACCCGGCGACGAGGTCCACGCCACCACCACCGAGTGCTTCGGCGGCGACGTTGGGCCACAGGCGCGCGTCGTCGGCGGCGTGCGGGCCGTCCGGACCGTGGAAACTGAGGGAATCGCCGAACACGAGCAGGCGCGGGGCCATGGATCAGCCGGTGATTCCCGCGTTGTAGGCGGCCAGGCGCCAGTTGCCGTCGCGCCTGGTCAGCTCGACCCAGTGGCAGTTCGCGATCCCGCCCAGCGACGGCCACGACTCGACCGGCAGGCCGAGCAGTTTCGCGGTCAGCGCGATGATCAGGCCGCCGTGCGTGGCCAGCAGTACCGCGTCGCCCGCGTCGGAATTGGCCTGATCCAGGTCCGCGACGACCTCGAGCGCGCGCTCGGCGACGTCGACCCGTGACTCGCCGCCGGGCGGCGCCCAGGTCGCGTCGACGCGCCAGCGGGCACGTTCGCCGGGATACGCCTCGTCGACCTGCTGGCCGGTGAAGCCCTGCCATTCACCCAGATGGGTTTCCCGCAGGCGCTTGTCGATGCGCAGCGGGACGCCGATGGCCTCGGTGAGCACCGTGGCCGTGTCGGTGGCCCGGCGCAGATCCGACGCGATCACCAGATCCGGGGAGAACCGGGCGAGCGCGGGAACGGCGAACCTGGCCTGGTTCCAGCCGACCTGGGTCAGCGCGGAGTCCAGATGCCCCTGCATCCGGCCCGCCGCGTTGTAATCGGTCTCGCCGTGGCGCCAGAGCACCAGCCGCCGCGGGCTCACGAGGCGCCTTGCGCGTCGGCGGGGTCCTCCTCGGCGGGTGTCTCCAAACCTTCGACCTCGATCCGCGGGCAGTCCTTCCAGAGCCGCTCGAGACCGTAGAAGGAGCGCTCCTCCTGGTGCTGGACGTGGATGACGACGTCGACGTAGTCCAGCAGAACCCAGCGGCCTTCGCGGGCGCCTTCGCGGCGGACGGGCTTGTGCCCGTTGAGCCGCAGCTGCTCCTCGACGTTGTCGACGATGGCGCCGACCTGGCGTTCGTTGGGCGCGGACGCGATGACGAAGGCGTCGGTGATGACAAGCTGGTCGGACACGTCCAGCACGACCACGTCGCTCGCCTTCTTGTCCGCCGCCGCATGGGCGGCCGCTACGGCCAGCTCTCGTGCCTCGGACGTGGCTGTCACAGTTCTCCTCAAACAGATGGCTTTACTCGCGGGTGCGCCCGACGAGGGTACCCGGTGGGGAACCACGGTCTTTGCGATAGAGGTCCTTTTTGGCGATGTAGCGCACCACGCCGTCGGGGACGAGGTACCAGACGGGCTCCCCGCCTTCGACCCGTTCACGGCACGCGGTGGACGAGATCGCCATCGCGGTCACCTCGACCAGGCTCACCTTCCCGCTCGGCAGATGCTGCGAGTTGAGGCGGTAACCCGGCCTGGTGACGCCGATGAAATGCGCGAGGTCGAACAGCTCGTCGGCGTTGCGCCAGGTGAGGATCTGTTCGAGCGCGTCCGCGCCGGTGATGAAGAACAGCTGGTCTTCCGGGTATTCCGCGCGCAGGTCGCGCAGGGTGTCGACAGTGTAGGTCTGCCCGACGCGGTCGATGTCGACACGGCTGACCGAGAAGACGGGGTTGGACGCCGTCGCGATCACCGTCATCAGATAGCGGTCCTCGGCACGGGTGACCACCCTGTCGGACTTCTGCCACGGCTGACCGGTGGGCACGAAGATGACCTCGTCGAGCGCGAACCGCGACTGGACCTCACTGGCCGCGACGAGGTGCCCGTGGTGAATGGGGTCGAACGTGCCGCCCATGACCCCGATCCTGCGTGGTGACATGGGTCGTGAGCCTATACAGCGCGCGAGGCTTCACGCTCGGGTCGCCGGACCCGCCGACCAGGCGTGATCTAGATCACATTACAGTCGGTTCCATGGATGAACGGCCCGTTCACGACTTCCCGGTCGCGACTTCGTCGGTGGCATGGGGTAGAGGTGGGGACGTGGACACATCGACTCTCCGGGATCGCGCCGAGACCCTCCTCCAGTCGTTGGCGGGCGAGGGCGCCCGGCTGCGTGACGACCAGTGGACGGCCATCGAGGCGCTGGTCGCGCACCGCCGTCGCGCGCTCGTCGTGCAGCGCACCGGCTGGGGCAAGTCCGCGGTGTACTTCCTGGCCACCGCGTTGCTGCGGGAGCGGGGCAACGGCCCGACCGTGATCATCTCGCCGCTGCTCGCGCTGATGCGCAACCAGATCTCCGCGGCGGCGAGGGCGGGCATCCACGCGGCGACGATGAACTCCGCGAACCCGCAGGAGTGGGATCAGGTCCAGGCCGCGATCGCGGCGGGCGAGGTCGACGTCCTGCTGGTCAGCCCGGAACGGCTCAACAACCCGGACTTCCGGGACACCGTCCTGCCGAAGCTGACCGCGAGCGCCGGCCTGCTCGTGGTCGACGAGGCGCACTGCATCTCGGACTGGGGGCACGACTTCCGGCCGGACTACCGGCGGTTGCGGACGCTGCTGAAGGACCTGCCCGACGGCGTCCCGGTGCTCGCCACCACCGCGACCGCGAACGACCGCGTGGCGACCGACGTCGCCGAACAGCTCGGCATCGGCAACGGGGGCGACACCCTCGTCCTGCGGGGCAGCCTGGACCGCGAAAGCCTGCACCTCTCGGTGGCCAAGCTTCCGACGTCGCAGGCCCGGCTCGCCTGGCTGGCCGAGCATCTGGAGGAACTGCCGGGCTCCGGCATCATCTACACGCTCACCGTCGCCGCCGCCCACGACGTGGCGGGCCTGCTGACCGAACGCGGCTATCCGGTCGCCGCCTACACCGGGAAGACCGACCCCGCGGACCGTCAGGCGGCCGAAGACGATCTGTTGAACAACAACGTCAAGGCGCTGGTGGCCACTTCGGCGCTGGGCATGGGGTTCGACAAGCCGGATCTGGGCTTCGTCGTCCACCTCGGAGCTCCGTCCTCCCCCATCGCGTACTACCAGCAGGTCGGCCGTGCCGGACGTGGCGTCGATCGCGCCGAGGTGATCCTGTTGCCGGGCCACGAGGACAAGGACATCTGGGCGTACTTCGGCTCGCTCGCGTTCCCGGACGAACTGCGGGTGACCCAGGTGCTCAACGCGCTGGCGTACGCGGACCGTCCACTCTCGACACCCGCGCTCGAACCGTTCGTCGAGCTGTCCCGGTCCCGGCTGGAGATGGTCCTCAAGGTGCTGGACGTCGACGGCGCCGTCCGCCGGGTGAAGGGCGGCTGGGAAGGCACCGGCGAGGAGTGGCGGTACGACAAGGAACGCTATGCGCGGGTGAGCGCGGCGCGGACCAACGAGCAGAACGCCATGCTGGCCTACCTCGAAACCGACGGCTGCCGGATGGAGTACCTGCGGAAACAGCTGGACGATCCGGAGGCGACGCCCTGCGGACGGTGCGACAACTGCACCGGTAAGTATTGGGACACCACGATTTCCGACGACGTCGTCGACGCCACCCGGCAGCGGTTGCGTCGGCCGGGGGTCGAGGTCGCGCCGCGGAAGATGTGGCCGACCGGGATGGCGGGGCTGGAGGTCCCGCTCTCCGGACGGCTGCCGGCGGGCGAGCAGGCCGAAACCGGCCAGGTCGTCGGGCGGGTGACCGACGTCGGCTGGGGCACGCGGCTGCGCGAGCTCGTCGGACCGTCCGCAGTGGACACCGAACTCCCCGACCCGGTCTTCCAAGCCTGCATCGAGGTACTCAAGGGCTGGCAGTGGTCCGAGCGTCCGGTCGCGGTCGTGGAGGTGCCGTCCGCCACCCGGCCCCAGCTGGTCCACAGTCTGGCGACGAAGCTGGCGTCCATCGGGCGGCTGAACTACCTGGGCGCCATGACTTCGACGGGGCCGCCCCCGCGTCAGGCGAACAGCGCGCAGCGGCTGGCCGACCTGTGGAATCGCCTCGGCCTTTCCGAAGGGCTCGCCGCCGAGGTCGCCTCGGCCGAGGGGCCGATCCTGCTGGTCGACGATCTGATCGACACCGGATGGACGATGACCCTGTCCGCCCGCTTGCTTCGCCAGGCCGGGGCTCGCGCCGTTCTGCCGTTCGCGCTCGCGAGCACTTCGTAACCGAGGATCCCGATCCCGACATTCGACAGGTTCTTTCCCGCGCGGGGACTTTCTGGCAAGGTTCCGTCCACGCGCGAGTACGGAGGTGCCGATGGCGGACGCAACGACGGAGCGGCTGAGGCATCGGCTCCCGGTGAAGAAGTTGTTCGCCGCCAGCGTCGGGAACGCGCTGGAATGGTTCGACTGGACCATCTACGCGACCTTCAGCATCTACTTCGCCAGCGAGTTCTTCCCGAAGGGCAATGAAGCGCTGGCGTTGATCAACACCTTCGCCACGTACGCGCTGGCGTTCTTCTTCCGGCCGCTCGGCGGGATGTTGCTCGGCCGCTTCGCCGACATCAAGGGCCGGAAGCCCGCGATGATCCTGACGATCGTGCTGATGGCGGGCGGTTCGGTGGCCATCGGTCTCCTGCCGACGTTCGACCAGGTCGGCTGGCTGGCCCCGATCCTGTTGCTGCTCGCGAGGGTGGCGCAGGGCCTGTCGCTCGGCGGCGAGGTCTCCAACGCGTCGGCGTACCTCGGCGAGATCGCGCCACCCGCCCGCCGCGGGCGGTACTCCGCGTTCTTCTACATCTCGACCGGCTCCGCCGTCCTGATCGCCTCGATCCTCGGCTTCGTGCTCGCCAGGACGATGTCCAAGGCGGATCTGACGGCGTACGGCTGGCGGATCCCGTTCCTGCTCGGCGGCGTTCTCGGCATCATCGGCCTGTGGCTGCGCCGCAGTCTCGCCGAGACCGAGATCTTCGAGGAGAAGAAGTCGACGGCGCGCCGGGTCGAGCGGCCGCTGCGCACCACCCTCCGCGAGCACCCGCGGGCCGTCGTGCAGCTCGTGGGTTTCTCGATGCTGTCGACCCTTTGCTACTACACGTTCTTCAGCGCGCTGACCTCGTTCGCGGTCAAGACCCGCAAGGCCGACGACGTCGACGTGTTCCTCGCGTTGTCGATCGCGACGGCGTTGTTCGTCGCGCTCCAGTACCCGATGGGCGCCCTGTCGGATCGCTTCGGCCGCAAGCCACAGCTGCTCGTCTGGGCGGCGGCGACCGCGATCCTCATCGTCCCGCTGTCCACTTTGGTCCGGCCGGGCCTGCCGGGTCTGCTGGTCGTGTTCTGCGTGGGGCTCTGCCTGTACACGGCGATGACGTCGATCGCGCCCGCGATCATGAGCGAGCTGTTCCCCACCGAACTGCGCGGCCTCGGCATCGGCGCCTGGTACAACCTGACCGTCGCGTTGTTCGGCGGGACCGCTCCCCTTGTGCTCACGGCACTGTCCGACGCCGGGCTGTCGACACTGTTCTTCTGGTACGTGGCCGCCGGAGCGGTGATCGCGTTCTTCGTCATCCGGACCCTGCCGGAGACCAAGGGCAGCGACCTTCGCTGAAACTCCGTCGCCGACGACGCGGGTAGTGGCTACCCTCGCGCTCCTACGACGAGCGCGAAGGAGGGACACCGTGTTGTTCGGCGATGTAAGCGAGGAATTGGCGCGACGCGTGGTGAAAGCTCTTCGCCACGTCACCGACTTCGAACCGCCGTCCGCCCTGGTGCGGGTCTCCGCGCAAAGCGGCGTCGACTATCAATGCGATCTCGCGATGAGCCTGGGCAAACGGCTCGGCAAACCACCGAGGGAGATCGCCGCCGACATCGCGG
Organism: Amycolatopsis sp. SB7-3; assembly: GCF_041021335.1. NCBI lineage: Bacteria > Bacillati > Actinomycetota > Actinomycetes > Pseudonocardiales > Pseudonocardiaceae > Amycolatopsis > Amycolatopsis sp. SB7-3. The sequence continues at coordinate 24,257 of NZ_JBFPJQ010000006.1, read as the reverse complement.
CGCGGCTCGACGTCGCCGATCTCGCCGAACCACCGGAGGTCGCGGGGCCGGGCTTCCTCAACGTCACCCTGCGCTCGTCGTGGCTGGCCGAGCGGACGACCGCGCTCAACGGCGACCCACGGCTGGGTGTCCCGGCGACGCCGCGGCCCCGCCGGATCGCCGTCGACTACAGCAGCCCGAACGTGGCGAAGGAAATGCACGTCGGGCACCTCCGGTCGACCGTCATCGGCGACGCGATCGTCCGGCTGTCACGGTTCGCCGGACACGAGGTCGTCCCGCACAACCATCTCGGCGATTGGGGCACTCCGTTCGGCATGCTGATCGAGCATCTGCTCGACGAACGCCCGTCCGGCGCGTACGCGATCGGAGACCTCAACGGCTTCTATCGGGCCGCCCGGGCGAAGTTCGACACCGACGACGGCTTCGCGACCCGCTCGCGTGAGCGGGTGGTGCTCCTGCAAAGCGGTGACGAAGAGACGCTGTCGCTGTGGCAACGTCTGGTCGACGAATCGACACGGCATTTCACCCAGGTCTACGAACTTCTCGGGATCGGCCTGGCGAGTGAGGACGTCTACGGCGAGAGCTTCTACAACCCGTTGCTCGCCGCGGTCGTGGACGATCTGGACGCCGCCGGGCTGACCGAGATCAGCGACGGCGCGGTGTGCGTCTTTCCCAACGGTTTCCGCAACCGGGAAGGCGATCCGCTGCCGCTCATCGTGCGGAAGCGGGACGGCGGTTACGGCTACGCGGCCACCGATCTCGCGACCCTGCGGTACTGGACGGAACAACGCGAGGTCACCGATCTGCTCTACGTCGTCGGCGCGCCGCAAGCACAGCATTTCGCGATGGTGTTCGCCGTATGCCGGGCCGCCGGCTGGCTCCGCGAGGAGCACCGAGCCGAGCACGTCGGGTTCGGCTCGGTACTCGGTGAGGACGGCCGCGCCATGAAGACCCGGGCGGGCGAGTCGGTCCGGCTTTCCGACCTGCTCACCGAAGCGATCTCCCACGCCGCCGAGGTCATCGACGACCGGGCCGACCTCTCCCCCGAAATCAGGGAAGAGGTCGCCGAGGCGATCGGGATCGGCGCGATCAAGTACGCCGACCTTTCCGGCGATCGCGAACGTGACTACGTCTTCTCCTGGGACCGGATGCTCGCCAAGAGCGGGAACACGTCGGTCTATCTGCAGTACGCCAACGCGCGGATCCGTTCCGTGCTGGCGAAAGCGGATCAGGACCTCGCCGGCGCGCGGGTCCTGATCGGCCATCCCGCGGAGCGTGCCTTGGCACTCGCGCTGACCCGCTTCCCCGAAGCGGTCGGCGCGGCGACCGCCGGACATCTCCCCCACAAACTGTGCACCTATCTGTACGAGACCGCGGTCGTCTTCTCGCGGTTCTACGAACAGTGCCCGGTGCTGGACGCCGAAGGCGACGGCGTCCGTGACTCACGACTGCTGCTGGCCGAACTCACGTCGAAGACGCTGACGTTGGGCCTGTCCCTGCTGGGCATCTCCACCCCCGCCCGGCTATGAGTCGCCGTGGTCGCTGAAGACCTTGCGCTTCAGCGGAGGGACCGCCTGGAAGAAGCGGAACATCCCTCGCGCCATCGTGCGGCCCGCCCGGTTCTCCGACACGAACTGGCGAGCGCTGCGTTCCGAGTCGCGCACCGCCGCGAAGCCGTAGTCACGCATCTTCTGCTCGTAGTCGGCGACCGCGGAGCGCACCGCGCCGGTCTTGCGGGCTTCGACGAGGTTGCGGCACAACAGTTGCGCGTCCCGGAGCGCGGTGTTCGCGCCGATCCCGCGGAACGGGGTCATGCTGTGGATCGCGTCGCCGAGCAAGGTGACGTTGCTCGTCGGCCACGGCTCGACGGGCTTCGAGGTGAAGATCGGCAGCCGGGAGACCGCCTGCTCGGGCGAACCGGCGACCAGTTCCTTGAACGCGGGATCCCAGCCGTCGATCAGGTCCAGCACCAGGGTCCGCAGCGCGGCACCGTCCAATGAGGACAGGTCGCTCGGGTAGCGCCGGTCGTCCGCCGCGTACGCCCACATGATGTAACTCGAGGTGTTGTCGAACAGAACTGGGTCGTAGTCCGCCGTTTCGTCGTTCACCGACGAGGCGCCGGACAGCTCGTGCGGCGCGGTGAACAAGCCAGCCCCGGTACGCGGCATCACCATGCTCGGACCGTCGGTGAGCCGGGCGGGTAAACGCCTGCGCGTCTCTTCGGTCAGCGGATGCTTTCCCGCGATCGCGATGATTCCCGTGTCCACTCGCTCGGCATCCGGAAGGAACTGTTTGCGCACACGGGAATTGGCCCCGTCGGCGCCGATGACCAAGTCGGCTTCGACGGTGCTGCCGTCGGCGAACTCGCAGACGACCACCTCGCCTTCACGGCGATAGCCGACGAACTCCTTGCCGTGGTGCAGAACTCCTTCGAGCCCGTCGGACAGCACCTGATGCAGGCTGATCCGGCTGACCGAATGATGGTTCGACGCGGGATCGGGGCTCGACGTGAGCTCGGCGTCGATCACCATCAGGTCGCGCAGCCGCTCCGTCACGAAGGAGAACGGGCCGCTCGTGGTGCCGGTGGTGTCCAGGAACCGCTGCCAGAGCTCGGGCGGCAGGCATTCGTGCAGGGCCGCGGCGCCGTGCGGGTTGATGTGCACGCGATAGCCCTGCAGACGTTCGGTCCGGGTGCGGCTGCGTTCGTGAACGGACACGTCGATTCCCGCCTTGCGCAGCCCTTGCGCCAAGCAGAGACCGCCCGTTCCGCCGCCGATGATCGCGATTCTCGTGGTCATGGGATTTCTCCTCTCTCCGCCGACAACTATCAACCATACGGATGATAGTGTCAACCGTACGTTTGAAAGAGTCAGCGGCTAAGCTGAACCGCATGTCCGAAGCCGCCGCGCGCAGCCCTCGCCGCGCCCCCGTCGAACGCCAGCGCGATCCCGAGCGCACGAAGGCCCAGCTCTTGGAGGCGGCGAAGGCCGAGTTCGGCGCGAAGGGCTACGCCGCGGCACGGGTCAGCGAGATCGCCGCGAGAGCGGGCGTGAACAAGCAGCTGATCTCGTACTACTTCGGCGGCAAGGAAGGGCTGTACAACGCGCTGACCGCGACGATGTACGGCGACTACGCCGCGGTCGCCGACCACGAGAAACCGTTCGCAGAAGTCGTCCGGTTCTTCGCCCGGTCGGGAGTCCGGGACCACGACCTCGCCAAGCTGTTCCTCTGGGAGAACCTGACCGACGGCGCCCCCGACGCGATCGGCGTCGAGGGGCAGCGCGAATTCCTCCAGCGGCAGGTGGAGTACGTACGAGCGCGTCAGGCCGCGGGCGATTTCCCCGCCGATCTCGACCCGGCGTTCCTGCTGGTGATCTTCATGGCCGCGTCCAGTGCCGCGCTGGCGCTGCCCCGCGTCGTCCGGGCCGTTTCGGGCCAGGACCCCCAGTCGGCCGAGTTCGCCGAGGCTTACGGCGAACAGCTGGCGCGCGTGGTCGGCCACCTCGCCGATTCGCCCTGACGCCGGGCCTGGGCCCTAGCGCCGGAGGGGAACGAGATCGTCCGCGTGGACGACCTCGCGACGCTGCTCCGCGGGCAGGTCGTGACTGGAGCGGCCGATGAGGTCGGGCAGTTCGCCCGCGTCGAAGGCCACGACGCCACGCGCCACGGTCCGCTGCCGGAGATCGACCAGATCGACGACGTCGCCCGCCTGGAAGTCGCCGTCGACTCCGGTGATCCCGGCGGCCAGCAGCGAGCGACGGCGGCGGACGACGGCCGCGACCGCGCCGTCGTCGAGATGCAGTTTCCCGGACGCGCCCGCGGCGTAACCCAGCCAGAACCGGCGGGCCGACAGCCGGGAGTCCGCGGCGGCGAACGCCGTGCCGACCTCGGCGGTGGTCAGAGCGTGGGCGGCTTCGGAAGCGGCGGCGAGCAGGACCGGGATCCCGGCGCCGGCGGCGGTGCGGGCGGCGGCGAGCTTCGACACCATGCCGCCGGTGCCGAGCCCGGAACTCGACATGCCGACGGTGATGCCGTCCACATCGGACTCCCCGGCGACTTCGGCGATCTTGCGGGTCGCGCCGTCACGGGGGTCCCCGTCGTACAGACCGTCCACATCGGACAAAAGAACGAGAGCGTCGGCGCCGATCAGATGCGCCACCAGCGCGGCAAGTCGGTCGTTGTCGCCGAAGCGGATCTCTTCGGTGGCCACGGTGTCGTTCTCGTTGACCACGGGAACGGCGCCGAGGGCCAGCAGCCGGGTGAACGTGTTCTGCGCGTTGCGGTAGTGCGCACGGCGCACGACGTCGTCCGAAGTCAGCAGAACCTGGCCCACCGTCAACGAAAACCGGCCGAACGACTCGGCGTAGGCGTGGGCCAGCGCGAGCTGCCCGACGCTGGCCGCGGCCTGCTGGGTGGCGAGGTCACGCGGTCGTTTGCCGAGCGAGAGCGGCGCGAGTCCCGCGCCGATCGCGCCCGAGGACACCAGCACGATCTGCGTGCCACGGGAGACCCGGTCGGCGATCGCGTCCACCAAGGCGTCCAGCCTGGCCACGTCGAGACCGTCGCCGGCGGTGGTCAGTGCGGAGGAACCGACCTTGACGACCACACGCTTCGCGTCGGCGATCGCCACCCGGGTTGAGCTCACTCGTCGTCCATCTCGTCTTCGTCTTCGACGCCGTCCGGACCGTCACGACGGATCCGGCGGGCTTCCTTGCGCTCGGCGGCACCGACGCGGCTGGTGTTCTCCAGCCGCACGTCCGTGCCCCGGCCCGACAGGTGCACCGCGACCCCGGCCGGGGTCGACGGCTCCCATTCGAACTGGACGTCGCCGATGGTGACGGGGCTGCCCGGTACGGCGCCCTTGCGTGCCAGTACTTCCTCGACACCCAGCCGGTTGAGCCGGTCCGCGAGGTAACCCACGGCTTCGTCGTTGCCGAAGTTGGTCTGCCGGATCCACCGCTCCGGACGGGAGCCGCGGATGATGAACGCGCCTTCCTCCTCCGGGTCGAGTTCGACGGTGAAGCCCGCGTCGTCGACGGCCATCGGCCGGAGCACCACCTTCGCCGGCTCGGGGGCGGGCTGGTCGGCGCGGTACTTCTCGACGACGGCGGCGAGCGCGTAGGTCAGTTCCTTCAGTCCCTGCCGCGACGCGGTCGAGATCTCGAACACGCTGAGGCCGCGGGCTTCCAGTTCCGGGCGCACGAACTCGGCGAGTTCGGCGGCGTCCGGGATGTCGATCTTGTTCAGCACCACCACCCGCGGCCGGTCGGCGAGGTCGCCGCCGAGGCTCGGGGTGTAGCGGGCCAGCTCTTCTTCGAGGGCGTCGATGTCGGACAGCGGGTCGCGACCGGGCTCGAAGGTGGCGCAGTCGACGACGTGCACCAGCACGGCGCAGCGTTCGATGTGACGCAGGAAGTCGAGGCCGAGCCCCTTGCCCTCGCTCGCGCCCGGGATCAGCCCCGGCACGTCGGCCATGGTGAACACGGTCGATCCGGCGGTGATCACGCCCAGGTTCGGCACCAGGGTGGTGAACGGGTAGTCGGCGATCTTCGGCTTGGCCGCGGACAGCACCGAGATCAGCGACGATTTGCCCGCGGACGGGAAGCCCAGCAGCCCGACGTCGGCGACCGAACGCAGCTCCAGGACGAGGTCGCGGGTCTCCCCCGGCTCGCCCAGCAGCGCGAACCCGGGCGCCCGGCGGGCCTTGGAGGCCAGCGCCGCGTTGCCGAGGCCGCCACGGCCACCCTGGGCGGCGACGAAGGTGGTTCCCGGTCCGACGAGGTCGGCCAGGATCTCGCCGTCCTCGGTCATCACGACGGTGCCGGACGGGACGCGCATCTCCAGCGTCTCCCCCGCCGCACCGGCGCGGTTGCCGCCCTGGCCCAGCTTGCCGTTGCCGGCGCGGGCGTGCGGGCGGAAGTGGAAGTCGAGCAGCGTGTGGACGTTCGGATCGACGACCAGCAGCACGTCGCCGCCGTTGCCGCCGTTGCCGCCGTCCGGGCCGCCGAGGGGCTTGAACTTCTCGCGGTGCACCGAGGCGCAGCCGTTCCCACCGTCGCCGGCGGCCAGATGGATCACCGCTCGGTCCACGAACCGGGACGCCATGACTTGCCTCTATTCACTCGCGAAAAGAAAGGGGGATACACAAAACAAACGAGGGGTGGGCCCGGATATTCCGGCCCCACCCCTCGTCAGAGGTTCTAACTCGAAGCCGGAACTCAGGCTTCGGTCGGCACGATGTTGACCGTCTTGCGGCCACGCTTCTCGCCGAACTGGACCGCACCGGCGGCCAGCGCGAACAGCGTGTCGTCGCCGCCACGGCCGACGTTCACGCCGGGGTGGAACTTGGTGCCACGCTGGCGGATCAGGATCTCGCCCGCGTTGACTTCCTGGCCGCCGTAGCGCTTGACGCCCAGCCGCTGCGCGTTCGAATCGCGACCGTTGCGGGAGCTGGACGCACCCTTCTTGTGAGCCATGGCTCAATCCTCTTTCTGACGAAGATCCGGAGAAAGTCCTACTTGGAGATGCCGGTGACCTCGACGCGGGTCAGCTTCTGCCGGTGACCCTGGCGCTTGTGGTAGCCGGTCTTGTTCTTGAACTTGTGGATCCGGATCTTCGGACCCTTGGTCTGCTCGACGACCTTGCCGGTGACCGAGACCTTCGCCAGCGCGTCGGCGTCCGTGGTGACGTCGCCACCGTCCACGAAAAGGACTGCGGGGAAGGTGTGCTCTGTACCCGGCTCGCCTTCGAGCTTCTCGACCTCGACGACGTCGCCGACGGCCACCTTGTACTGCTTGCCGCCAGTCTTGACGATCGCGTACGCCGACACGGAAGTCTCCTGCTTACTCGACAACGGGTGGGGGCTTGCGTGATCGGCCCACCCAGAAGTTCTCTGTGGGTGGTCCAGATGCTGCGCAAGGTGCCCGCTCTAGGTGGCGGGCCGTTCTACAGGTTACGTGGGGCTCCCCGGTGCGATCACACCGGGGTGCCCCTAGGTGTTCACTAGCTCTTTTCCGACGCCTTGACCGGCGGACCGGCCGGCCGTGAGGCCGCCCGTCGCGGACGACGGCGGGTGGTGGAGCGCACGGCCGGGGCCGGAACGTCCACCTCGGGCTCGGTCTCCTCCTGAGCGGGAGGAGTCTCGGGCTCGGAAACCTCTTCTGTCACAACAGCCTCAGGAGTCACCGGCACCTCGGGCGCTTCGGGCTCCGGGCCCGATTCCGCGACGACGGCGATCTCTTCCTCGCGCACGGCCGGAGCCTCGTCGTCCGGAGTCGTCACCGGCTCACCGGCGAGTTCCGTCGCGGGCGCCTCGGCGACCGGCTCGGAGACCGGCTCAGCGGCCGCCTCGGCCGCCTGCTCGACGGTCGCTTCGGCCACGGGCTCCGAAGCCTGCGGGGCGTGCCCGTTCAGCGCGGCGCCCTCGACGTTCTCGGTGACCTCGTGCGCGTGCTCGCCCTTGGCCGCCTTCGTGGCGTTGGCCACGGCCTGGACCGCCGAAACCACCGACTCGCGCTGGGCGGGCGGAGGCGTTTCAACCTTGGCCGCGGCGGGCTCGTTCTGGCCCTGCCCCTGGTCCTCACCCTTGCCCCGGCCGCGGGACCGGCGGGAGCCCTGCTCCTTGCCGCCACCGCCGCCGTTGCCGTGGTTGTGACCGTTGCCGCCGCCACCGGTGCGCTGCGGCTCGGTCGAGACGACCACGCCGCGGCCCTTGCAGTGCTCGCACGGCGTCGAGAACGCCTCGAGCAGCCCGGTGCCGATCTTCTTGCGGGTCATCTGCACCAGGCCGAGCGAGGTGACCTCGGCGACCTGGTGACGCGTGCGGTCGCGGCCGAGGCATTCGGTCAGCCGCCGCAGCACGAGCTCGCGGTTGGATTCGAGCACCATGTCGATGAAGTCGATGACGATGATGCCGCCGATGTCCCGGAGCCGGAGCTGACGGACGATCTCCTCCGCCGACTCCAGGTTGTTCCTGGTCACCGTCTCCTCGAGGTTGCCACCCGATCCGGTGAACTTGCCGGTGTTGACGTCGATGACCGTCATCGCTTCGGTGCGGTCGATGACCAGGTAGCCACCCGAGGGCAGCCAGACCTTGCGGTCCAGCGCCTTGGTGATCTGCTCGTCGATGCGGTGGTCGGCGAAGGCCGAACCGGTGCCCGTGTACCGCTTGACGCGATCCGCCAGGTCCGGCGCCACGTGCTGCACGTAGTTGTAGATGGTGTCCCAGGCCTTGTCGCCCTGGATCTCCAGCTTGGCGAAGTCCTCGGTGAACAGGTCCCGGACGACCTTGACCAGCAGGTCCGGCTCTTCGTAGAGCATGACCGGGGCGCTGTTCTTCTTGCCGCCGTTGCCGGCTTCGGCCTTCTCCTTGATGACGTCCCACTGCGCCTTGAGGCGGCGGACGTCCCGGTCCAGCTCCTCCTCGCTGATGCCCTCGGAAGCGGTGCGGATGATCACACCGGCGTCCTCGGGGACGATGCGCTTGAGGATGTCCTTCAGGCGGCGGCGCTCGTTCTCCGGGAGCTTCCGGGAGATACCGGTGGCGCCACCCGCGGGCACGTAGACCAGGAAGCGGCCCGGCAGCGAGATCTGCGTGGTCAGCCGGGCGCCCTTGTGCCCGACCGGGTCCTTGGTGACCTGGACCAGCACGGAATCGCCGGTGGAGAGCGCCTGCTCGATCTTGCGGGCCTTGCCCTCGAGACCGGCGGCGTCCCAGTCGACCTCGCCGGCGTAGAGCACGGCGTTGCGGCCGCGGCCGATGTCGATGAAGGCGGCCTCCATCGACGGCAGCACGTTCTGCACGCGGCCGAGGTACACGTTGCCGACGATCGAGCCGGTGCCCGACGACGTCACGAAGTGCTCGCACAGGACGCCGTCCTCGAGCACGCCGATCTGCGTGGACTCGCCCTTCTCGGCGACGACCATGGTGCGCTCGACCGACTCGCGGCGGGCGAGGAACTCGGCCTCGGACAGGATCGGCGCACGACGACGGCCGGCCTCGCGGCCGTCCCGGCGGCGCTGGCGCTTGGCTTCGAGCCGGGTCGAGCCGCGCACGCTGCGGACCTCGTCCCGCGCGGGGCGCTCGGTCTCGGCGGCCTTGGCCTGGCGCACGTGGACGACCGTGTTGGGCGGGTCGTCGCTGGTGGCCTCGGCGGTGTCGTCATCCCCGCCCTTGCGACGACGGCGACGACGGCGACGCTTGCTACCGCTGTCCGAATCGCCCTCGTTGTCCGAATCGGGCTCCGCAGCGGCCTCTTCGGTGCTCTCGGCGCCGGCCTCTTCGGTCTCGGCGTCCTTGTCCTTCGCGCGCTGCTGACGGCCGCGCGGGGCTCGCGCCTCTTCGGACTGCTCGTCCTCGTTCTCGGACTCGGCCGAGCCCTCGTCGCCGCCCTTGCCCCGGCCACGGCCACGGCGTCCGCGACGACGGCGGCGACGGCCGTTGGCGTCGTCACCGTCCTCGTCGGTGCCCTGGCCTTCGGCCTGCTCCGCCTGCGTCTCGTCCTCGTCGGAAGCGGTTTCCTCGGTCGGCGCGAAGGCGGGCTCCGGCTTGCGGGCGGGCTTCGCCGCGACGGGCTCCGGCGGCAGGAACACCGGCGACGGCGCGGCGAACACCGGGAGGTGTGCGGCCACCTTCGACGGCCTGGTCGTCCGCTCCGGCGGCTCCGGGGTCACGGGGGCGGCCAGCGCGGGCGGAACGCGCCGCGAGGGGGCCTCCACCTGCGGAGCGGGCTCCGGCTCGGGCTCCGGCTCGGCCTTGACCTCGGGCTCGGGAGCCGCCGGGGTCTCGGCGACGGGAGTCGTTTCGGGCTCGTCTCCCCCGGTGAGGGCTTCGGCGAGCTTGAAGGCGACCTCGCGGGTGACGCTGGACTGCGCGCTGCGCACGGTCTCGCCGAGCTCACCGAGCTTGGCCATCAGTTCACGGCTGTTGGATCCCAGCAGCTTCGCCAGCGCGTGCACCCGGATCCGGGGCGGCAGTTCGCCCAGCTGGCCTGCGCTGGGTGTGGCGGTATTCCCGCCGGTGACGGCGGGTGTGTCCGCGTTCGACATATATCTCCTCCGCCCCCGGGCGCGTCGGCTGGCTCTCACCGGCTCGACGCGGCCGCGCAGGGGCCCCTTTCTGTTCGTTCCGCCGTGGTGGTCACCAGCAGCGGGAATCCTTGCCCGGACCGCGACGGCGCCGGGGTTGTCCGGGCGCCGCGTACGGCTGAAGGTCTGCTCGGCGGAGCGCTGGCCACGTTCGCGACATCGGGCCGCCCGCCACGTCGTCGAGCCGCATACAGCGGCGACGCGTGTGGAGGATGTGCAGCACACCACCGGGCCACGAGACCGCGAGCGCCACCTCTCACGTGTGCCCGTCGGCCAGCGGCCACCGCGAGTATCCCACACCCCGGCCCCACTCCGGTGTACTCGGTGCCACACACCTGGCTCCCGGGCGCGCCGCGGCCACCGGCCGAGCGAACTTCGCGGGAGAGCTTGTCGACCCGGCCGAGGGTGGCTAGCGTGCCGCTCGGGGGTACTGACGCGTAGGCAGCGGTGCCCCCGTCGTCCGATGTTCTCCGGTGGGAGGTCCGGTGTCCCTGCTGGGGCGGTCCCTGCGAGCGGCCGTGTGCGCCTTCGTGGTGCTCTGCGGTTCGGTCGCCGCTGTCGCGACGGCCGAGGCCGAGTCCTCGTGTCATCCCCAGGGACGGGCCCTGCGTTACGTCGTCGCCTTCGACAAGGGCACTCCCGAAGCCGAGGCCAGGGCGGCCGTCGCCGAGGGCTGTGGCAGCACGACCGTCTACTACCCGCAGATCGCCGTGGCCGTGGCGACCTCGGCCGACCGGGACTTCGCCGAGCTGGTCCGGCCGGCCGCCGCCTTCAGCGCGCAGGCCGAACGGCTGGCCGTGCAACGGGCCAACGGCACGTCACCGGCCAGATCCGCGCCCGCCCGCGCCGAACTCGAACCGACGGATCCGGCGAAGGTGCCCTCCGCCGACCGCACCGGCGAGCAGTGGGACATGCGCGCGATCGGCGCCGACAAGGCCCACGCGATCGAACCGGGCAGCCCGGACGTCGTCGTCGGCGTCCTCGACTCCGGCGTCGACCCCACCCACCCCGACCTGGCGAACACCCTCGACCCCGGCAAGTCCGCGGGCTGCCTGACCGGCGCGCCCGACCGGAACTGGGCCGCGACCACGTCGGTGCACGGCACCCACGTCGCGGGGATCATCGCCGCCGCCGACGACGGCAAAGGGGTCACCGGGGTGGCGCCCGGCGTGCGGATCGCCTCGGTGAAGGTGATCGACGATCGCGGGTACGCCGACCCCGAAGCCGCCGTCTGCGGGCTGATGTGGGCCGTTTCACAGGGCATGGCGGTGACGAACAGCAGCTACTTCGTCGATCCGTGGTCGCTCTCGTGCGCCCACGACGACAAACGGGGCGTCGTGAACGAGGTCATGGCCCGCGCCGTCGAGTACGCGACCTCGGCCGGCACCCTCAACGTCGCGGCGGCGACCAACGAAGCCGCCGAGCTGGTGCCGTCCCCGCGTTCGGGTGCCCGGCGCCCGGCCGAAGGCTGTCAGGCGCTGCCCGCCGGTCTGCGGGACGTCGTCGCGGTGTCGTCCGTGAGCGAAGAGCGGGTCAAGGCCGGGTACAGCTCGTACGGGCTCGGCGTGATCGACGTGACCGCTCCGGGCGGCGAGGCCGGGCGGTGCGTGCTTTCGACCGTTCCCGGCGGGTACGCACCGCTGTGCGGGACGTCGATGGCGGCGCCGCACGTCGCCGGTGTCGCGGCGTTGCTCGCTTCGAAGCATCCCGGCTACAGCGCCCGCCAGCTGCGGCGGACGCTGGACGCCCACGCCACCCCGATCGCGTGTCCCGCCGACTACGACCTGACCGGCGACGGCTCGCAGGACGCGTACTGCACCGGGTACGCGGGGTTCAACGGCTTCTACGGGCACGGCATGGTCGACGCGCTGGCCGCGGTGGCGCCCCGGCGAACGGGCTCGAACCCGGCCCGGTGACGGGTCAGCGCAGCAGGAGCTTGCCGAACCGCTTCGAGGACGCGTAGATCCCGACCGCGGCCAGCGCCACCAGGTACGCCACGTTCCCGACCATGCCCCACGACAGAACGCCCGCCGAGAGCCCGCGCATCAGCTCGATGCCGTGGTACAGCGGGAAGATCTGCACGATCCACTGGATCCCCGCCGGGTACACCGAAAGCGGGTAGAACGTCGTGGAGAACAGGAACAGCGGCATCAGCACGAGGTTGATGTAGTCGAACTGCGACACCGACCGCAGGAAGGTCACCAGCACGATGCCGATGGCCGAAAACGCCATCGCGATCAGCAGCGCCGCCGGGATCATCAGCAGGGCCCACCACGACCCGGGCAGTCCCATCACGGTCATCACGCCGAGGAACGTCGCCGAGTAGATCCCGCCGCGCAGCACCGACCAGCCGACCTCGCCGAGCGCGATGTCCAGCGGCCCGATCGGGGTGGCGAGCATGGCGTCGTACAGCTTGGCGTACTTCAGCTTGAAGAACAGGTTGTACGTCGAGTCGAGGATCGCGCCGTTCATCGCGGACGCCGCGAGCAGGCCGGGCGCGACGAACGCGACGTAACTCATCGCCTGGCCGCCGGGCCCGACGACCTCGCCGACGAGCTTGCCGAAGCCGAGCTGGAAGGCCATCAGGTAGAACAGCGGCTCGAAAACGCCGGACACGAACAGCATCCAGGCGTGCGAGTACGTCAGGAAGGTCCGCTCCAGCACCGCCGTCGACCGGCCGCTGTACAGCGCGGACGGCAGGATCCGCAGCAGCACCCCGCGACGCGGGGCTTCGGTGAGCACCGCCATTTCAGACCACCAGCCGTCGGTAGAAGTACTTGTGCGCCAGCGCCCAGCCCACCCCGGCCAGGACGACCAGGAAGGCGAGGTGGCCCAGCGTGGCGAGCGGGCCGACGGTGCCGAGGCTGACCGCCCTGGCGGCCTCGTTGCCGTGCCACAGCGGGGAGATCCACGCGATCCACATCAGCGGGGCCGGCAGTTCGGAGATGGGGAAGAACGTGCCGGAGAACAACGTCATCGGGATCAGGATGAACCGGAACACCAGGCCGAACCGGGTGCCCTCGTCGTAGGTGGTCGCGGCCAGCGCCATCACCGGGGTGCCGCACGCGATACCGGTGAGCGTGCCGATCAGGATGACGGCGAGCACGCCGAAACCCGTCCACGAACCGAAGAGCGCCGCGATGACGGCGTAGATCGTGCCCGCCAGGGTCAGCCGCAGGCTCACCCACATGATCTGACTGCCGAGCACCTGCCCCGGCGTGATCGGGGTGGCGGTGACGGCGATGTAGTCCTGCTGCCATTTGAACCCCGACAGCACCGGGTAGCTCGACTCCCCCACCGCCAGCTGCGCGGCGCCCGCCACGAGCAGCGCCGGGGCGACGTACTCCAGGTACGAGAAGCCGCCCGTCGCCGCACCGGCCTGGACCTGCGAGCCGAAACCGAGCCCCATCGCGGCCAGGAACAGCACCGGCTGCAGGCCCGTCGAGTACAAAGTGGACACCCAGTACCGGCGGTACCACATCCAATGGCCCTCGACCCGCAGCCAGGCTCCCGCCCAGCGCGAGACCACGCGGCCCGTCGACGCCTTCGTCTGCGCTGCGGTCATCAGTCCACCAGCGTCCGGCCGGTGAGGCGGAGGAAGACGTCCTCCAGCGAACTGCGGCGGACCAGGCTCGACAGCGGACGCAGCCCGCGCGCGTGCGCCTGTTCGAGGGTGGCCTCACCGGTCATCGTGTAGAGCAGGACGCGGTCCGGCAGCACCTCGACGCGTTCGGCGAGGCCCTCGATCCGCTTCGCGGCCGCCTCCTGTTCGCCGTTCGGGAAGCGCAGCTCCACGACCTCGCGGGTGGAATACCGGCTGATCAGATCCGCGGGCGAGCCCTCGGCGGCGATCCGGCCGTTGTCCATCACGACCAGCCTGTCGCAGAGCTGTTCCGCTTCGTCCATGTAATGCGTGGTGATGATCAACGTGGTCCCGCCCGCCTTGAGCCGGAACAGCCTGTCCCACAACAGGTGCCGGGCCTGCGGGTCGAGGCCCGTGGTCGGCTCGTCGAGCAGGAGCAGCTCCGGGTCGTTGACCAGGGACCGCGCGATGGTCAGCCGCCGCTTCATCCCGCCGGAGAGCGAATCGACCTCCGCGTTCGCCCGGTCGGTGAGCTGGGCGAACTCCATCAGCTCCTCGGCCTTGCTCCGTACGTGCGCGCGGGAAAGGCCGAAGTAGCGGCCGTAGATCTGCAGGTTCTGCCGGACGGTGAGCTCGGTGTCGAGGTTGTCCTGCTGCGGCACCACGCCGAGCCGGGCACGGATCTTCGGCCCCTCGACGTCCGGATCCATCCCGAGGACCCGCAGGTCGCCGTCGGTGCGCGGGGAGACGCTCGCGATCATGCGCATGGTGGAGGACTTGCCCGCGCCGTTGGGCCCGAGGAAGCCGAAGGCCTCCCCCGGGCGGACCTCGACGTCGATCCCGCGTACGGCCTCGAAATCGCCGAAACGCTTGACCAACGCCTTCGCCTGCACCATCGCCGGTTCGTGCTCCGAGTCACCCACGGTAGGCACCCTAGGACCTGCCACCGACAAAATTCGACCGGTTTATCCGGGCCCTTGTCGGCCGTTGCCCGCTCGTCGATACTCACCGACCATGAGTCTCAAGCCCAAAATCGCCCTGTTGTCCGTTTTTGTCAGTGCCGGGCTCCTGGTGGCGCCCGCCGCGCAGGCGGCCGAGACCCGTGCGGCCACTGTGGACCCGCGGCCGTCCACCGCGAAGCTGGCCTTCGAACTGCACAAGCTGGCGGCGCTCAGCCACGGCAAGATCCGCGTCGACAAGATCGGCCGCAGCAACGAGGGCCGTCCCGTGTGGGCGGCCAGGGTCGGCCACGGCAAGACCCGGATCCAGTACGTCACCCAGCAGCACGGCGACGAGCCGCTCGGCACGCCCGCCGCGCTCGAGTTCCTGCGCGAGGTCGGCGTCGGGAACAGCGCGTGGGCGCGGAAACTGCTCGCGAAGGTGACCGTCGACATCGTCGTGCGCGCCAACCCCGACGGGCACGAGCGCGACTGGCGCTACAACTACGACCCGGACGCCACTCCCGAATACGGCGAGAAGGGCAAGGGGTACGACATCAACCGCTACCACGACCCGGCCGTCGCGCCGAAGGACAACCCGGCCACCGAAGCGGGCCTGATCCAGCGGAGGAACGCGGAGTTCAAGCCGGACATCATGGTCGACTACCACATGCAAGGCCGCTACCGTGACGCGAACGGCAGGGAAATCACGGCTTCCACGCTGTGGCCGACGAATCCGGGCGTGAAACCGTCCGATGTGGACTTCGCGAAGCAGATCGCGGTGGTGGTGCAGCGGTCGATCGACGGTAACGGCGGCTACGTCTCGCAGTATCCCGGCGGCGACTACCAGGGCATCGCGCGCAACGGCTACGGGCTGCTCGGCAACGGCAGCGTGCTGATCGAGCTGAGCCTCATCCCGGAGCGGGAACAGCAGCAGATCCAGGACGCGCGGGCCTCGATGCTCGCGATCGCGCGGGCCGCGGCCGACGGTTCGGTGCGGAGCGTGGACCCGGCCGCCGCCGACGCGATCCCGCCGAGGGGGCCGGCGCTGCCGGGGACGGTCGAAGAGGCGCACGAAGCCGCCTGACGCGTGCTAGGAACGGTCCTTTCCTTGCGAAATTTGCAAGGAAAGGACCGTTCCTAGCATCAGCGGACGGTGACCGAGAGGCTCTTCGTGACCCCGTTGACGGTCACTGAGAGGTTCGCCGTCCCCGGCCGCAGCGCGGTCAGCACCCCGCTCGCCGGATCGAACGACACGACGTCCCACGGCATCGCGGGCAGGAATCCGCCGGCCACATGCGTGCCCCAGCCGCCCTTCCAGTTCGCGCTCACCGGGTACGAGACCGGAACCTGACGCGCTCCCTGCGTCACCACGGCCCGGACGTCCGCCTTCTCCCCGCGCGCCAGCGACGAGGGCCCGGACAGCGTCAGCGCGTCGACGTTCGGCCGCGTCTCGAACCGCACGGGCTGCGCTTTGTCGCCCGGCTCGAAGCGGACCATCGTCCAGCCGACGAACCCGCCGTCACCCGGCGCCGCCGCGGGCGACTTCCCGGAGTTGCCGTTCACCAGGTACGGCACGCCGTCGACCCTCGACAGGTTGAAAACGCCCGCGTGCGAGGCGATCGCGGCCGTCTGCTTGCCCGACTCGCGTTCGAACGCGGTCAGCCAGCCGGTCAGCATGGCGGCTTCCTTGCGGTCGGCCAGCTGCGAATTCCCGCTCGCGCTGGGGTCCTTCACCGGATGGTGCATCGCGACGACCACGCCGCGGATCCGCCGGTCCGCCTTCGCCCCGTCCAGTGCCTCGCGCAGCATCCGGATCTGATCGAATCCGCCCGCGCGCAGCGACCCGCGCGAGGAATCCATCAGCACCAGCCGGATCCCGGCGACGTCGGCGACGCGATGGGTCTCCCCGAACGCCGCCTGGAACTCCGCGAGCCCGTGCCCGCCGTCGGCCTCGTGGTTGCCCGGAACGTAGTACCAGGGCGCCTTGCCGACCAGTTCCTCATCGATGATCGAGCGGGCCAGCACGAAATCGGCGGCCGTGCCCCGGTCGACGAAGTCGCCGTTGATCAGCACGAGATCCGGTTTCGCCGCCACCGCCTCGCGCAGGGCGCGCCGCGCCTGGGCGACCAGCGGACCGTCCGGCTGGTCGGCGGTGAACTGCGCGTCGCTGACCACGGCGATCCGCAGGCCTCCGGTCGCGACGCCGTCGGTGATCAGCGCCGGGTCACGCGGTGCCGGGTCGGCGGGGACGGCCGCCGCGGGCGCGACCTCGAAGGTAAGGTCGTCGAAGACCAGCCGTCCTTCGTACTGCTGGTCCGGGACGTTCTCGACGGCGTAGAACTTCGTCAGCCGCTGCCCGCCGGGGAGCCCGGCCGGGATCGCCGCGCGGACGTAGCGCCAGCCCGTCCAGTCGACGCTCAGCGACAGGTCCACGACGGACGGGACGTTGGCGGCGTCACGGAGTTCCGCGCGCAGCCAAGCACCCTTCGCATCGCCGTTGACCCACAGGCCGACACGCTGGGTGCCGGGCGGCACCGCGAGCGGCGACGCCGAATTGACGTAGGCCGCGCGCGTGGCGTTGGTCCCGTTCAGCCGGTAGTCCAGCGCGAGACCGCGTCCACCGTCACGGCCGGGCGCCTCGGAAAGCGCGGCGCCGACGACGGACGGGAAGACGCTGGCGGTCCAGCCCGCGGGGCCGTCCAACGGTGCGGCGACCCGGGATTCCGTGCCGACCGAAGCCGCCAGATGCGTCACCTTCCCGCCGGCGGTGGCGGTGATCGCCGAAGCGCCGGACGCCTTCAGCGCCGTCACCGAGAACCCGTCACCGGACGGTTCGATCTTCACCACGGCGGGGTCGTAGTCGAGTTTGACGTCGTCGGGCTCGATCCACGTGCCATAACCGTCGGCGTCGTAGCCGAAGACCTTGAACGTGCTCTTCGCGCCTTCGCCGGACAGCGCGACCTGCTCGGTGCTCGTGCCCAGCCGGACGGGTGAGCCGAGAACGTTCAGCGTGGTCTTGCCCAGGACGCCGCCGCGTTTCGCGTAGACATCGACGTTCGCGGGAGCGTCGGGCCGGAGCCGGTCGGCGTGCGCGGTGAACACACCACCGGTCACGGTGCCGCGGAAGGGATTGGTGCTGAGCCATTGGACCTTGCCATCGACGGCGGCGCCGGTCTCGTCGTGGCCCCCCGCGACGAGCTTTCGCGTCAGCCCGGAAAGCACACGTGACGCGTCCGTGGTGTCCTGCGCGGGAGCGGGCGCGAATCCGGTCAGCCGCCCGCTTCCCGGCACGGTGGCGACGCCGATCCCGTTGGGCACCAGGCGTTCCCCGCCGTCCGACGGCGCATTGCGCACCAGCGGCGACTTCTCGCCCTCCTCACGGGCGAGCATCGTCGAGGAGCCGCCGCCGTCGAGGTTGAGGGCGTCGTCCGCGCCGAGCGATTTCATGTGCCGGGCGAGTTCGAGTTCGGTCATGCCGCGGCTGTCCGCCTGGCGGCCGTCGACCGTGGCCAGCCACATCTTCGTGCCGTCTGCGGAGAACCCGACCGCGGTCCGGGGGTGCATGGCGACGTTGTCGACCGGCTGGACCGCGCCGTCACGCAGCAGGACCTTGTTCCCGCCGACCGAGACGGACAGCTTGCCCGCGTCACTCTTCGGCGCGTACGCGACGCCCACCTTGTCGCCGGTCTTCAAGCCGGACAACGCGTCGACGCCGCCGTCACGGGCGAGCAGGATCGTCGCCCCCGCGGCGATCGGACCGTCGGCGGGCTGCGGCCGCACCTGGGTGACCACGCCGCCGGACACCTCGATCTCGACGACACTCCGGGCGCCCGCGACCGAGGTCCGCCGCGAGGACGCGCCCCACAACGGCGTGTAGACGCCGATCGCGTCGCCGCTCAGCACCGGGCTGTTGAAGTTCGAGGCGGGCACGACCTTGCCGTCGGGCAGGGTCACCGACGCTTCGAGGAACACCTCCGCGAGCCGCGCCTTGCCTTCTTCGGTGATCGACGCGGTCAGGTTGTGGCCGCGCGCGGGCGCCGTCTGGAGTTTCCCGGCGTCGACGCCGACGCCGATCGGCGCCCCGCTGGCGTTGATGTCGAAGAAGTCCCCGTTGACCCCGGCGACCGCACCGGCCCTGGCGACCTGCTGCGAAAGCGGCGTCCGCGCGGAAACCGTGCCGGGGCTGAGGTACGTCGGCTTGAGGGTCTTACTGGTGAGATCGACGGCGAGGGTGTCGCCGCGGATCCAGCCCGCCGGGTCGTACCGGTCGAACTCGGTGAGACTCAGGCCCGGCGCCACGCGCGAAGTCGCGCTGGTGGTGACGAGACCGTCGTCGGGCGCGGCCACGGCGTACGCGGACGGGCCCTCCTTCGCCGAAGAGGCCGCTGGGGCGGCTTCGACGGGCACCGGACCGAGTGGAGCGGCCAAGGGATCGGCGTGCGCCGGTGTGGCGACGAACGATCCGGGCAGCAGGGCAGCGAGCAACAACAGGCGTGAATTTCTCACGGATTACCCCACGATCGAGTGACAGGCAGCATCGCTCAGCACAGCGGACGCGGACCGCCAGGAGAAGACCCCGAGGTGAACGTGAACCGAACGGCGTAGGGCGCGAAGGTCAGGGCGTGAAAGGCCCGGCGAGGAAGGTCTTCGCCGCCGCGGCGTCACCGGTGATTTCGATATCCGCCCCGTCGATCTCGATCCGTTGCCACAGCAGCAGGTCCAGCGCTTCCGCGGTGCTTTCGACGACGGCGCCGGCCGCTTCGGCGGGATCCGCCCGCCGCGAGCCGGGGACGTCGGTTTCACCCGGCGGTGTGATCAACCAGGCGTGTCCGGTGTCGGATGTCTTCAGCAGCAACGGAACGGTGACCACGGGCGGGGTGTGCCAGCGCTTCACCTTCGGCAGCATGCCGAGGAGGACCTCGTCCGCGCCGTCGGCGGCGATGGCCGGGTCGAGGGTGTATTCGGTCCCTGCCGCGCGGTGGGCGTCGAGCAGGTGCACCGCGGTCTCGTGGACCTGGCGGCGGAACCAGAAGGCCTTGGTCTTGGCGGCGGCGGTGAAGTTCCAGGCGCCGTCTTCGGGAGATGCCTCGCGCAGTGCCTCGATGAGCTCTTCGGCGCTTTCGCGGTACCAGGCGGCGAGGTCCGTGCCGGGTTCGTCCTCGAAGCTCTGCGGGGCGAGTTCGCCGGTGCGCACGATCCCGGCCGCCCAGCGGTGGACGTTGCCGAGGTGGACGACCAGGTCACGCAGGCGCCAGTCGCCGCAGCACGGCACGGGCGCGGCGTGGTCCCCGGTGCGCGCCACTTGCGCGAAACCGGTGGTGAGTTCCCGCAGTCGTGCCAGGTACTCGTCCGGTGTCATCGACAACCCCCAGGTCCGTGGGTGACGCGGTCTTCCCGCGCCACCCACGAGTGTGTCAGACCTCGGGGAACCAGAGCTTGAGCTCGCGCTCGGCCGACTCCGGGGAGTCCGAACCGTGCACCAGGTTGTACTGGGTCTCCAGCGCGAAGTCGCCGCGCAGGGTGCCGGGGGTGGCCTTCTCGACCGGGTCGGTGCCGCCGGCGAGCTGACGGAAGGCGGCGATGGCGCGCGGGCCCTCGACGGCGATCGCGACCAGCGGGCCCGAGGTGATGAACTCGAGGAGGTCGCCGAAGAACGGGCGCTCCTTGTGCTCGGCGTAGTGCTCCTCGGCGACCGAGCGCTCGACGGTGCGCAGTTCGAGGGCGGCGAGCTTCAGGCCCTTGCGCTCGATGCGAGCGATGACCTCGCCGACGAGGCCGCGCGCGACGCCATCGGGCTTGACGAGGACCAGCGTGCGTTCAGTCACGGCGGTATTTCTCCTTGGGTGGGATTCGTGCTATTCGCCCGGAGCCTACTGGGTGCTTCTCCGCTCACTTCACGTCGGACCAGGGAATGGCCTCGATGCGCTCGAGGTGCTCCTCGCCCCACTCCCCGAGCGCGGCCATCGCGGTGTTGAGGGAATCCCCGAACTCCGTCAGCGAATACTCCACCTTGGGCGGAACCTGGTGGTACACCTCGCGATGCAGCAGTCCGGTGGTCTCCATCTCGCGCAACTGCAGGATCAGCACCCGTTCACTGATGCCGGGCACCGCGCGCCGCAGCTCCCCGAAGCGCAGCGGGCCGTCCTGGAGCGCGAACAGGATGAGCCCTTTCCATTTGCCGCCCATGACGGCGATCGCGGCGTCGAGGCCGCAGGTGAACGTGCGGTTCTTGGTCATCGTGTCACTTACCTTTTTGTCGGTACCCGGCAAAATAGTAGGTACTTGATCGAATGTACGCGACCACCCAGCATGGAGTCATCTCGAAGATTTCCTTTGACTGGAGCGAAAAATGCCGAAGACACCGGTGACCGTCGTGGGCCTCGGCTCGATGGGCTCGGCCCTCGCGGGCGCCTTCCTCGCGGCCGGGCATCCGACCACCGTGTGGAACAGGACGGCCTCGAAGGCCGATCTTCTCGTCGCGCGGGGAGCGATCCTGGCCGCGACGGCCGACGACGCGGTGCGGGCGAGCCCGTTGACCATCGCCTGCCTGACGACTTACGAAGACACTCGCGCGGCTTTGGAAGCGGCCTCGTTGACCGGACGTGCTTTGGTCACCCTGAACAGCGGCTCGCCGGTGGAAGCGCGCCGGATGGCCGAATGGGCGACGGGTCGCGGCGCGCGCTACCTCGACGGCGCGATCAAGAACGTGCCGTCCGCTGTGGGAGCGCCGGACACCCTGTTGTATTACGGCGGCGACAAGACCGTCTTCGACGAGCACCGGGAAACGTTGCGGGTGCTGGGCGGCGACACCGTCCACCTCGGCGAGGAGACCGATCTGGCGGCACTGTACGAAACGGCCGTCGGCGGCACCCTGTTGCCCGCGCTGGTCGGGTTCTTCCAGGGTGCCGCCGCGTTGCGGTCGCGTGGCCTCGAAGCGGAGACGCTCCTGCCGTACGCCACCAAGTGGTTCGAGATGATCATCTCGGTGCTTCCGATGTACGCCAAGGAAATCGACAGCGGCGACTACTCGGATCCGGCGGCCTCGGTGAACATCTTCCACGCCGGCGCCGCCGCCGACCTCGGACTGGCCGAGGAAGGCGTCGACGTCGGCTGGCAGCGGCCGATGCACGACCTCGTGCGGCGGGCCGCCGAGGCCGGGCACGGCGATCTCAGCATCGCGGTGCTGACGGAAGTGCTCAGCGTTGGGGCTGCAGGGTCTTCGACCACAGAGAAGCGCCCGTAGCGTCCCTCAGGTCGACCGTGAGCGCGCCGCTCCGTCCGTCGATGTTCACCTCGCCGAAGTGCTGGAAACCGTCGGCGGGCGAGGTGTTCGCGGCGGGCGGGGCGTGCACGAACACCGCTTCCGGCCCGAAGGTCGGGTCGAGTTTGTTCGGGCCGAACGCGCCGGCGTTGAGCGGGCCGGAGACGAACTCCCAGAACGGGTCGAACTCGGTGAAGGAAGCGCGATCCGGCGAGTAGTGGTGCGCCGCGGTGTAGTGCACGTCGGCGGTCAGCCAGACGACGTTGCGCACCCGGCGCCGCGAGATCTCCCGCAGCACCCAGGCGAGCTCGGTCTCGCGACCGCCGGGAGCGCCGGGAAGGCCGTTGGCGACGCCCTCGATGGCCTTGCCGTCCGGGACGGTGAGGCCGATCGGGAGGTCGGCCTGGATGATCTTCCAGGTCGCGGTGCTGCGGTCGAGCGCGTCGACGAGCCAGCGGGCCTGACGGTCGCCGAGGATGCGGCCCGGCTTGGTCTGGTCCGCGGTGTTGGCGTCCTTGTAGGTCCGCATGTCCAGCACGAAGACCTCGGCGCGCGAGCCGTGCCGGAAGTTGCGGTACACACGGCCGTCGACGGCCTGGCGGCGGTCGATCGGGTGCCATTCGTGGAACGCCTGGAACGCCCGCGCGGCGAGCACGTCGACGCGCTTCTCGGTGTATTCGGGGCGGTCGTTGAGGATTTCCCCCGGGTACCAGTTGTTCACGACTTCGTGGTCGTCCCACTGGACATAGGCGGGCACGCTCGCCGTGAAGCGCTTGAGGTTCTCGTCGAGCATGTTGTAGGCGAACTGGCCGCGGTACTCGTCGAGCGTCTCGGCGACCTTCGATTTCTCCGGGGTGACGATGTTGCGCCACACCCGCCCGCCGGGCAGCGCTACGGTCTCGGTGAGCGGCGCGTCGGCGTAGACCGTGTCTCCACAATGGAGGAACAGGTCCGGGCGGCGCTCGGCCATCGCGCGGTAGATCGTCATACCGCCGAGTTCGGGGTTGATGCCCCAGTTCTGCCCGGCGACGTCACCGGACCACAGCAGCCGGACGTCGGAGCGGCCGACGGGGGCGGTGGTGAAGCGACCGGTGAGGGCCTCGCTGCGAGTGCGGCCGTCGAGGTCTTCCGCGGTCACGCGGTAGTGGATTTCGGTCCCCGGCATGAGCCCCGCGACACGGACCTTGCCCGTACCGCCGGTCTCCGGGTTCATGACCGGACCACGCACGCGGCGCGCGTGCCGGAACGACGGATCCCGGGAGACCTCCACGATCAGCCGCGACGGCCGGTCGGCGCGCGACCAGACGATGCCGGAGCCGGTGGTGACGTCGCCGGACTGGACACCGTGCGTGAGCACCGGGCGGTCACGGCGGAGCAGCGGAACCGGGTTCGCCGTCGCGGTTCCCGGGACGAGCAGGCCGCCCGCGACCGCTCCGGCGCCGGTGAGACCGGCTTTGAGCAGCGTGCGGCGGTTGTGGTGGGTTGCGGTCATGGCGCGGTTCTATCCCGCGGCCACGGCCGGTGGGCCAACGGCGGTTTGCGCGGTGATGAACGAACGGACGGTAGCCATTCCGGCGTTCTCCGCGACTCTATTCGACTTGACGTGCTTCGTGCGTTATAGCCAGCGAAGCGCGCTTCGGTTCCCAGGGAATGTGAACCAATTTCCACACGATTTCTAACTTTCGATTCGAATACTTGTTCGATTCCTTGGTATTCTCGTGGGGTGTCCGGACAACGTATCCTCGAACCGCCGCGGGAGTTGTGGCGTGCCGGTGCGCGGGAGCTGGCGCATGGTGTGGTGGAGCGGTTGTCGGTGGCGCGGCAGGCGTTGGCGGAGGTCGGGCAGTTTCTGGTCGAGATCGAATCCCGCGGCCCGATGGAGTTGTTCGGGCACGGCTCGACCGCCGGCTGGTTTTCCGAGACCGCGCGGATCAGCCCGAAAGAAGCCGGTGACACGGTGGCCCGCGCGCTGGCTGTGAACGAGAGCCGGAACCTGGACGGCACTCCCGCCCCGGCGTTCGCGCCGATCGCCGGGGCCGCCGCGGCGGAAGGCGACCTGGGGCATCAGCAGCTGGATCCGATCCTCGCGGTGCTGAAGAAAATCCCGGACGAGGTCTCAGCCGATGACCGGACCGGCGCGGAGCAGATCCTGGTCACCCTGGCCCGCCACGCCGGACCGCAAGAGATCGCCAACGTCGGCGCCGACCTCTTGGCCCATCTCGACCCCGACGGCAACGAACCCAAAGACGAAGACCTCAAACCACCCTCACGCGAAGTGTATTTACGGAAGCGTGACGACGGGTGGTGGCGGCTCAACGGCTTACTGGATCCGGAATTCGGGGCCCGCGCGAACGCCCTGTTCGAAACCTGGGGGCAGCGAAGACCC